>NZ_PUDR01000001.1 GCF_003012935.1 Pannonibacter carbonis
TTGCTTCTTACAGAAGTCTGCGTACCTGCGTAACCCTTGCTTCATGCCGAACTCTCTCAAGTCCGACCGCGCAAGAACAACGCCGACCACGCTTCCCTTCCTTCAAAACATAAATTGTCAAAGAACCTAACCACTTGACTGGTTAGCTGTCCGAAAGAACGAGGCCGCTTATCCGGTACTAGGCACCGGCTGTCAAGCCGCATTTTTCAGAATTTTCAGGAAGCAACTTCCCGTCGCCGGCGACGTTGCCGCCGTCGTTGAGCCAGCTTATAGGGGGCCAAACACCCAACCGTCAATCAACAATTTTGAAAAACTTCGACTTTTGGCGCACCGTTTCCGGCCCCTCTGTGGATAAGCTTCAGGCAAGCTCCGCATGCGCCGCAGATTTCCGCCAGTTTTTCCATTTCTCCAATATCAACAGGGTGTTAGGCTGAATTTTCGTTAACCATATTTGGTTGGCTGGCTTAGGTGGTCAGGCAGCCTTGGCTGATGTTTGGGCAGGCTTTGCCCATTTCAGAGGCAGCCGAATGCCGTCCTTCCGCTCTGTCGTCACCCAAGCGTCACGGCACGTCCACAAAACTGCAGCGCAGTCAGACTATGACCCCGGCATCTCGAACCGCCGTGCATCGGCAACCGGGGAGCAGCACCATGAACCGCCGCGAATTCCTTTCCCTCAGCAGCATGACCCTTGGCACCACTCTTCTGGGTGGGCTGAGCCTGCCGCAGTTTGCCTTCGCCGCTGATGGCACTGTCTTTGTCTATACGGGGTCGGACCAGAACATCTCCGACTTCTGGACCAACCTGGTCTTCCCGCGCTTCACTGCCGCCCATGGCGGCACGGTCAAGATGGTGGACGCTGGCGACAACGCTGGCCTGCGCGCCATTGCCGATCGCACGCTGGCGGCCAAGGCCACCAAGACCGATCCGCAGGTCGAGATCTTCGAAGCCTTCGATCCGCGCTTCCCCGCAGACGGCATCGCCCAGAACCTGTGGGTGAACTTCAAGGAAGCCGGCCTTGCCAACTATGGCAAGATCAACCCCGCTGCCTTCGACAGCGACTTCTCCCTGCCCTATCGCGGCAGCCAGGTGCTGCTCGCCTATGATGCGACCAAGCTGAAGGCCGCTGACGCTCCCACCACCTGGGCCGACCTCGTCACCTGGATCAAGGCCAACCCGGGCCAGTTCATCTACAACCGTCCCGACAAGGGCGGTTCGGGCGGCAATTTCGTCCGCCGCGCCATTCATGAAGTGAACGGCCGCGACCCCAAGGCCTTCACCATCTCCAACTACACCGCCGAAGCGGGCGAAAAGATGCTGGTGCCAGCCTGGGACGCGCTGAAGGACATTGCACCGCATCTCTATGAAAAGGGCGCCTACACCGGCGGCAACAGCCAGTCGCTGCAGATGCTCGGCCAGGGCGTTGTCACAATGGTTCCTGTCTGGTCCGACCAGGTGCTGCAGGCTATTGCTCAGGGCGTTCTGCCGGAGACCACCGGTCTGGTTCAGCTCAAGGACCTGGCCTTCTGCGGTGGCTTCTCCGCCATGACCATCCCGACCAACGCCGCCCAGCTCGACCGCGCCATGCTGCTGGCCAACTTCATGCTGTCGGAAGAGATCCAGTCGCTGATCATTTCCGACCTCGGCGGCTTCCCCGGCGTTTCCTGGGACCATGTTGCCCCGGCACTGCGCGAGAAGTATGCCGCCGTCGTTCCGAACGAGATCCCGGTGTTCCCGTCGGGCGACTGGGCAACCGCCATCAACGATGGCTGGTATCGCAATGTCGCCCCGACACTGACACGCGGCTGATCAGATGACCGACGCCGTCACCACGGCGCCGGTCCGCATGTCCATCCAGAGGAGGGGGCTGACAGGTCTCCTCCTCGTCCTCTTTCCGGTTGGACTGTTGGGCTGGCTCATTCTCTATCCGATCCTCAATGCACTGGTGACGACGCTGACGCTTCGGACGGACCAGGGCCTCGTCCTGTCCCTCGACAGCTATGCCTCGTTCTTCTCCGACCCCTACAGCCTCAACAACCTTGCCCTCACCTTCTGGACGACGGCTGTCTGTGCCGTGCTCCTCCTGGTGATCTGCCTGCCGATCGCGCTCTATCTGCGTTTCTCGCGTGGGCCGTTGTCGGCCTATGTCCAGGCTCTGGCCATCTTCCCGCTGTTCGTGCCTTCGGTCATTCTCGCTTATGCGCTCATCCGAACGCTTGGGCCCAATGGCCTTGTCGACATTCTGCTGAACGCCGCCGGCCTGCCGAAACTGCCCAGCCCCTATCTCACCCCCTGGGGGCCGGTCATCGGCCTCGTCTGGGACAACATTCCGCTGACGGTGCTGATGCTCACGGCCGGTCTTGGCCAGGTGTCGGACAATGCCGTCGAGGCCGCACGGGATGCAGGGGCAAGACCCCGTCACCTGCTCCTTCACATCATCCTGCCGCAGATCATCAACGCGCTGCTCGTCGCGCTGGCGTTTGCGGTGCTCGGGATCTTCTCGTCCTTCACCCTGCCCTATGTGCTCGGCCCCGCTTCGCCGGAAATGATGGGCCCCTACATGCAGCGTACCTTTGCCGATCTGATGCAGCCGCGCATGGCCATCACCCAGGCGGTCATCACCTTTGCCATTTGTGCCGTGTTTGGCGCCTTCTACGTGCGCTCCGTCATCCGCAGCCGGGAGGTGCGCTGATGCAGCCCCAGCCCGCCTCCCGGCCGAGGCCGCACACGGACTGGACCGGGATCGGTTTTGCCGTGCTCCTGTCCATCGTCATCCTGGTGCCGCTGATCGTCGTGGCCATCTGGGCCTTCACCGAGGTCTGGCGTTACCCCGCTTTGCTGCCGCAGAGCTTCGGCCTGCGCTATTGGCAGGCGACGCTATCGCGCCAGGATGTCTGGAACGCCCTGTTCCTGTCCCTGCGCCTCTCGGCAACGGTCACGTTCCTGTCCGCTCTGATCTGCCTGCCGGCCGCCTATGCCTTCGCCCGCATGGACTTCCCCGGCCGCCAGACCTTGCTCCTGTCCTTCCTCGCCACCCAGGCCTTCCCGAAGTTCGGCCTCCTGATCGCGGTCGCCGGCATCTTCCTCAGCCTCGGGCTGATCGCCACCTTCTGGGGCGTTGTGCTGATCCAGCTGGTCAACACCCTGATGCTGATGATCTGGGTGCCCGTCGCCGCGTTCCAGGCGGTTGACCGGCGGATGGAGGAGGCGGCACGGGACGCTGGCGCCGGACCCTTGCGCGTGTTCTGGTCCATCACTCTGCCCCAGGCCGGGTCGACGCTGTTTGCCGCCGTCCTGCTCACCTTCATCAACACCTTCTACGAGACCGAAGGCGCCTGGCTGATCGGCGCGCCGATGCTCCAGACCATGCCGGTGCTGATGATCATCTTCATCAACAACCAGATGGTGATCCAGTATGGCGCGGTGCTGTCCGTGCTGCTCTGGGTCCCCTCCTTCCTTGTGCTGCTGTTCTCTCGCCGCCTGATCGGCTCGCAGAGCTTCGCCAAGGGCTTCGGCGTTTGACAGGAGACGTTGCATGGCACGATTGACCTTATCCGGGCTGACCAAGTCCTTCGGCGGGCTCGACGTGGTGAAGGCGGTGGACCTTGAGGTCACCGACGGCGAACTGGTCTGCCTTCTCGGCCCCTCGGGGTCGGGCAAGTCCACAATCCTGCGCATGATTGGCGGCTTCGAGGTTCCGAGCGGCGGCGCGATCCGCATCGACGGCGAGGACGTCACCGCCGTGCCGCCGGAACGCCGGCCCACCGGCATGGTGTTCCAGTCACATGCGCTGTGGTCGCATATGGATGTCTTCGCCAACATCGCCTTCGGCCTGAAACTGCGGCACCTGTCGCGCGCCGAGATCCGCAGCAAGGTCGAGGCCGTGCTTGAGCTGGTCGGCCTTGCCGGCTACGGCAGCCGGCGGGTCTGGCAGCTCTCGGGCGGTCAGCAGCAGCGCGTCGCCATCGCCCGCTCGCTGGTGCTGGAGCCGAAGATCCTGCTCCTCGACGAACCCTTCGCCAGCCTCGACCAGCATCTGCGCGAAAGGCTGCGCGAGGAGGTCCGCGACATCCAGCAACGCCTCGGCATCACAACCCTGTTCGTCACCCACGGCCAGGACGAGGCGCTGGCGCTCGCCGACCGCATCGTGGTGCTGAAGGACGGCGCCATCGAGCAGACCGACCGCCCGTCCGCGCTCTACCGCCGCCCGGCGACGCGCTTCGTTGCCGGCTTCATCGGCCACATGAACCTGGTACCGACCGCGTTCCAGGCCGGCCGCTCGACCCGGCCGGAGTTCGCCCTTGCCGTCGAGGTCAGCGACGGACCGGCGGAGATTGCCTTCCGCCCCGAGGCAACCGGCGTGCGGCCCGCGCAAGGGGCTGGCCATGCGCTGGTCTACCGCGTCACCGATTTCGGCACCCACCTGACCCTCGACCTGGACCTTGAGGACGGCACACGGATCAAGGCGCATGGCGCGGGCTCCATCGCCTGGGCGCCCGGACAGCGGGTGGAGGTGACCCCGGCCGAGGTGCTGCTATACCGCGACGGCGTGCTGCTCTCCACCGAACCCCGAACGGCAGCGGCAGCCGCGTGACTGCCTGCATTACGAGAAGACGCTCATCGTGACTGACGACACACTCGACACCCTCGACACGGGCATCAGCCTCACCGCCGCACGGGCGGCCGTGGCGCTGGAGCGGAACGGACACCGCACCTGGCTGAAGTGGCACCGCGGCCGTATCCAGCCGCGCGACGCCGAGTTCGGCCCGGCGCGCATCAGCCTCGGCATGCGCCTCGGGGCGAGCGTGGAGATCGACCTCACCGCCCATGCCGGCGGCGGCTTTGCCGTGCTGCATGACGAGACACTGGAGCGCAGCACCACTGGCTCCGGCCGCGTCCGCGACACGCAACCCGACGCCCTGCGAGAACTGATCCTGCGCGACGGCAATGGAGCTGCCACCGACCAGCACGTCATGCTGCTGTCGGATCTTGCGGCGCTGGTCGCCGGCGAAACGGCCCATCCCGACGCGGTGCTGCAGCTGGACATGAAGGACACCTCGGCGACGATCACGCGCGCCGACATCGACGCCTTCGTGCGCGACGTGGCCCCTGTCGCAAGACATATGCTCTTGTCAGGTGGCGATCCGGTTGCCATTGCCGCGCTGAGCGAGGCGATCCCGGAGCTCGGCATCGGCCACGATCCCTGCCATGACGCGGTCATGCTGGATCTGCTCCGGGGCGGCGACTATCGCCGCTTCGTGGCTGACGCGCTTGCAGCCAGCCCGCGCTCGACCATGATCTATCTCGACCACCGTCTGGTGCTGGCCGCCGCCGACCGGGGCGAGAACCTCGCCACCCGGTTCCAGGACGCCGGCCGCAAGGTCGATGCCTACACGATCCGCGAGATCGGCCCGGACACCCGTCCGCTGGTGGACCGGCTGCTGGCCCTCAAGGTGGACCAGATCACCACCGACGACGCGCTTGCCCTGTCGGCGGCCTTTGCCGGCTGAACCGGCTACTCGGCCAGCCCCTCGCGCAGCCAGCCGGCAAGCCACGGCGTTGCCACCAGCACATCGCCGGCCGGGCCGACAGGCCCGCCGGCAAAGCCGCCGGTCACGCCGCCTGCCTCCCGCACCAGCAGGGCGGCCGCGCCATAGTCATGCAGCGACAGGCCATCCTCGAAGAACCCGTCAAGCCGGCCGCAAGCGACGTAGCTGACAGACAGGGACGCGGAACCCAGGCGGCGAACGCCGGCCGTCGTCGCCATCGCCCGGCGCAGCGCGGCGTGGTAGGTCTCCTCGCGCACGCTCTTCACCTGTCCCGGCACGGGGAGGCCCGCGCCGATCAGCGCGTTTTCCAGCTCGGCTGCCGGGGCAACCGCCAGCCGCTCGCCGTTGAGATAGGCCCCCTGCCCGGCCTCGCCCGCGAAGAGTTCCCCCTGCATGCAGTCGAAGACGACACCGCAGGTCACCTCACCCACCTCGACAATCGCCAGCGCGATGCCGAAATGCGGGATGCCCCAGGCATAGTTGGTGGTGCCATCGATGGGGTCGATGAGGATGCGCGGCCGGCCCTCGACGCCGGCCCGGTCGGCAGCCTGTTCCTCTCCGGAGATGGCGTAGTCGGGGAAACTGGCGGCCAGACGCCCGGCGATCTCGGCCTCCACGGCCACATCGACCTCGGTCTGATAATCGCGCGGCCCCTTCAGCACCATTTCAGCGGCGGACCGCCGGCGCAGGCGGGTGCGGGCAATCACGCCGCCGGCAAGGGCGGCCATCGCCAGCGCACGCAGGTGGGGCGAGGCCGTTCCCGGCAACAGGGCATCAAGCGACGCATCGGTGGCATCAAACGAAAGGGACATGGCTGGCTCCGGACCTGACTGGACGCCTGCCTAGTCCCGTTTCATGAGCCGAACATGACAGTCAGGCGAAACACCCGGATTTTTCGCCGGACCGGAGCCCATGGCGCTTCAGGCCTTCGGCGTCCAGGTCGCGGGCGCGACCGGGCGCATCGCCGGACTGACATCCATCACCACCCGGCGCCCGCGCCCCGGCGTGCCGACAACCTGGCCCTCGTCGACGATCACCTCGCCGCGCGCGATCACCGTCTTCGGCCAGCCGACGACCTCCCGGCCGGCGAAGGGGTTGTAGCCGCAGTTGTCGTGCAGGTCGTTCGTCCCGAACACCCGCCGCGCCGCCGGGTCCCACAGCACCACGTCGGCATCGCCCCCCGGATCGAGCCGGCCCTTGCCCGTCAGGCCGAACAGCCGCGCGGGTGCGGTCGAGGTGACCTCGACGAACTTCTCCGGTCCCAGCCGCCCCTTCGACACCATGGCGTCAAACATCAGCGGCAGCCGCACCTCCAGCCCCGGCAGGCCGTTGGCAATGCGGTTGAAGGGCGCGGCGTCGCCATTCGCGAACTTGCCGCTTGCGTCCATGCGGTAGGGCGCATGGTCCGAGGTGACGAGCTGCAGGTCGCCGCGCTGAAGGCCGGCCCACAGGGCCTCCTGATCGGCCGGCTGGCGCTGCGGCGGGCTGCACATCACGGCGGCCCCTGACATGCCGGGCTGGTCCAGCACCTCTTCGGTCATGAACAGGTAATGCGGGCAGGTCTCGGCAAAGACCGGCGCCCCGCGGCCCCGCGCGGCACGCACGATCTCAACGCCCTCGCGGGTGGAGATGTGGAACAGCATCACCGGCTGGCCGGTCGCCTCGGCGAAGCGGCACATGCGCTCCAGCGCCTCCAGCTCGGCAAGGCGCGGATGCGACGGCGCATGGTAGCGCGGCGCGGTCAGCCCTGCGGCCAGCAGCTTCTCCACCGACCAGCGGATCAGCCCGTCGTTCTCCGCGTGGAAGCAGACCAGCGCACCATTATCCCGCGCCGTGTCCAGCACCTTCAGGATCGACAGGTCGTCGAGGCGCACCTTGTCATAGGTCGTGAAGATCTTGGCCGAGCGGTGCCCGGCGCGCATCAGCGCCGCCAGCTCGTCGAGGTTCGTGCCGGAAATGTCGGCGACGATGATGTGATAGGCGTGGTCGATCAGCGCTCCGCGGTCGGCCAGCACGGTGTAGTCGGCCATGACCTTGGCGAGCGACATGCCCGGATGCTGCGCGGCGAAGGACACGGTCGTGGTGGTGCCGCCGAAGGCCGCCGAGCGGGTGGCCGTCTCGAACGTGTCGGCGTTCATGATGCCGGCGCCCGACAGCTGCTCGATGTGGCAGTGGGTGTCGACGCCGCCGGGCATGACCAGAAGCCCGCTGGCGTCGATTTCCTTGCGCCCTTGCGCCAGGCCGCTGCCCAGCGCGGCGATGCGGCCGTCCCGGATGGCGATGTCGCCGGAGAAGCGCGCCTGCGCCGTGACGATCTCCCCGCCGCGAATGACAAGATCAAAGCCCGTGCCGGTGCCCATATCGGTCATGCCTCATGTCCCCGTTTGTTGTCGATCTGATATACACAGTGTATACCGTAGATGACAACGGCGCGTTTGCCTGCGCATCGCCCCGGACCGGACCCGCAACCGCAGGCGGTTCGATCCGCGGCTCCCGGATCCGTGACGGCCGGTGAAACGCATGAAAACGCGACGGAAAGTCACGTTCCGCCTTCAACAGCGGGCGCGCTTGACGTAAACACTTGGGCGCGTCCGGCAGCCGGACGCAAGGCCGAACTTGGGCAAGCAAGCCGGAAGGCGACGAATGACACTGCAGGACCAGACCCAGACGCTTGGCGAAAGCACCTACGAGCAACTGCGCCGCATGATCGTCAGCGGCGAGCTGTCGGCAGGCACCCGGCTGCAGGAAAAGCCCTTTGCCGACCGTCTCGGCGTGTCGCGCACGCCGGTGCGCGAGGCAATCGCCCGGCTGGTCTCGGAGGGGCTCGTGACCCGCGCGCAGGGCGGCGTGCCGGTCGTCAACAAGGTCTCCATCTCGGAAATCATTGAAATCCTTCACGTTCGCCGCCTGCTTGAATGCGAGACCGCCCGTCAGGCCGCAACAGGGCACGCCCCGGTCGAAGTGCTGTTGTCCCTGCGCGCCCGCACCGAACAGCTGTTGCAGCGCGGCCGCTCATCGATCTCCGAACACGCCGATCTGGACGAGGAGTTCCACATCACCATCGCCCGGATTGCCGGTTCCAAGCTGCTTGCAGACCTGGTGCAAAACCTGAAGCAGAAGACCCGGATCTTCGACAAGGGCTTCATCCCGGACCGGTTCGAGCCCGGCCTCAACGAGCATATCGAGATCCTCGACGCCATCCTCGCCCGTGACCCTGCCCGGGCCGAGGCCGGCATGCGCCGCCATCTCGACAATGTGCGCGAGTCGATTCTCGCCTCGATCCACCGCCTCTACTGATCCCGTCACTGCCTCGCACCCTGAGCCGGCGCATTTCGGCGCTGTGATCACAGTTGCCCGTTGACTCTGCATTCTGACGGTATACCATCGGCATGCATTCAAGCGGGAGACTTCCCCTCCATGACCGAACCGACTGCCGTGCGGCGCCCCGAGGGCGACCCGCTGCTGACCGTGACCTTTCTGTATTACCGCGACCTGCCCAAGGCGATGGCCTTCTACGAGCAAGTGCTCGGCGTCGAGCTGGCCATTGATCAGGGCTGGTCGAAGATCTACCGCCTCGGCGGGACCGCCCATGTCGGCCTCGTCGACGAGACCCGCGGCTCGCATCGCGCCGCCGACCCGAAGCCGGTGCAGGTCTGCCTGCGGGTGAGCGATGTCGACGCCTGGCATGCCTGGGCCGCGAGCTGCAACGTCACCTGCCTCAGCGCCCCGAAGGACAGCCCCTCGCTCGGCATCCGCGCCTTCGTCTTCAACGATCCGGAAGGTTACCAGATCGAGATCCAGTCGGTTCTCGCCTGACGCCTTGCGTTTGTCCCGGCCCCGCGCGGGCCGGGCACCTGGCCCCCGCCAGACCCAGAA
Source organism: Pannonibacter carbonis (assembly GCF_003012935.1). Classification (GTDB taxonomy): domain Bacteria; phylum Pseudomonadota; class Alphaproteobacteria; order Rhizobiales; family Stappiaceae; genus Pannonibacter; species Pannonibacter carbonis. The sequence continues at coordinate 9,423 of NZ_PUDR01000001.1, forward strand.
CGAGGGCACCAACCGCCCCGCACCCACCAGTGGAGATCAGCCAATGACCATCAATGCCAACATCCGGAGGCTGCTTGCCTCCGCCGCCATGATCGCGCTCGCCAGCTCGGGCGCGCTCGCCAAGGACATCACCATCGGCCTGACGTCGGACGCCGTTCACATGGACCCGCAGGCCGGCGAGGAGCTCAGCTCCAACATCATGTACTACCACCTCTACGATCCGCTGGTGCGCCGCAGCGCGGATCTGGAGTTCGGTCCGGGCCTCGCCGAGAGCTGGAAGCTGGCCGATGACACAACCTGGGTCTTCACCCTGCGCGACGGCGTGAAGTTCCATGACGGCGACACGCTGAAGGCCTCCGACGTGGTCTTCACGCTCGAGCGCCTGAAGAAGTCGCTGATGGCGAACCTTGCCGCCAACATCGAGAGCTTCCGCGCCATCGACGACCGCACGGTCGAGATCAAGACCTTCCGCCCCTATGCCGCGCTTCCCAATGATCTCGCCGCGATCCTGATCATGTCGGAAGACCATGTGAAGAAGGTCGGCGACGCCATCGACATGCAGCCCGTCGGCACCGGCCCCTACAAGCTCGGCGAGTGGGTCAAGGAAGACCGCATCGTGCTGGAAGCCTTTGACGGCTACTACATGGGCGAAGCCAAGGTCGACAAGGTCACCTTCCGCCCGATCACCAACCCGGCCACCCGCACGGCGGCGCTCCTGACCGGCGAGCTGGACATCGTGCAGGATCTGGCCGTGCGCGACGTCGCCCGCGTCAAGGAAACCAAGGGCTTCGAGGTCGTGACCCGTCCGAGCCTCCTGAACCTGGTGCTGGCCCTCGACATGCGCGAGAAGAGCCCGACCATCGAGGGCAAGAACCCGATGACGGACCAGCGCGTGCGTGAGGCGATGGCCCGCGCCATCGACGTCACCACCCTGTCGCGCGCCATCATGAACGGCCTGTCGACGCCCTCGGCCCAGTATGTGCCGGCGAGCCACATCGGCCATCTCGACGGCGCCGACTTCCGCCAGATGTATCCCTTCGACGTGGAGAAGGCCAAGGCGCTGATGGCCGAGGCCGGCTATCCGAACGGCTTCACGCTGACGTTGGACGCCACCAACAACCGCTATGTCAACGATGCCCAGATCGCCCAGGCGCTGGCCTCGATGCTCGCCAAGATCAACGTCACGGTGAAGCTGAACCTGATGCCGAAGTCCAACTTCTTCGGCTACATCCGCGTGCCGTCCGACAACTCCAGCTTCATCATGTCCGGCTGGGATGTGCCGTCGGGCGATGCCGGCTCGATGTATGGCGTCATGTTCTACAGCCGCGGCAAGAAGGAAGGCTACGGCCAGGTCAACCGCGGCTCCTACTCCAATCCGGAGGTGGATGCCCTCATCGACAAGGCCGACAGCACCCCGCGCGTCGAGGAACGTGATGCTCACCTGCAGAAGGTGACAGAGATCCTGATGAAGGACATTCCGATGATCCCGGTCCACTACGAGCAGGACATCTACGCCGCGCGCGACGGCGTCGACTTCAAGCCCCGGACGGACAAGTTCATCTGGGCCTACGAGCTCGACGTGAAGGAATAAGCCTCATCAGGCTTTTCCGGTCCGGCAGGAGGCGTCTCCTCACGCCTCCTGCTCTGCCCTTCCCTGCCCTCCCGGCGTCCTGCCGGATGAAGGAACTGGCGCGTGCTTGGCTACACAATCAAACGTCTGCTGCAGATGATCTTCGTGCTGTGGATCGTCTCGGTGATCGTGTTCCTGATGATGAGCTTCACCGGTGATCCGGTGTTCATGGTCATCCCGATCGACTCCACCGAGGCTGAAATCGCCCAGGCGCGGGAAATCCTCGGCCTCAACAATTCCCTCATCGAGCAATATGCCGTGTTCCTGAAAGGCATCCTGCAAGGGGACTTCGGCCGCTCCTATGTCTATCGCCAGCCCGCGCTGGACCTGATCCTCGAGCGTCTGCCGGCCACCTTCGAGATCGTGCTGGTCGCCATCGTCCTGGCCGCCGTCGTCGCCATTCCGCTCGGCGTCTACGCCGGGGCCAATCCGAACCGCGCCAGCTCGCGGGCGATCATGTCGGCCTCGCTCCTCGGCATTTCGCTGCCCAGCTTCTGGGTCGGCATGATGCTGATCTTCCTGCTCGCCGTGCAGTGGCAGATGTTCCCCTCCTCCGGAAGGGGCGACACGGTCGATCTCGGCTGGTTCCGCACCTCGCTTCTGACCGCAGACGGCTGGCATCACATCCTTCTGCCCGCCCTCACCCTGTCGCTCGGCACCATGGCCATCATCCTGCGCATGACGCGCGCCGGCATGATGGAAGTGATGCGGCAGGACTACATCAAGTTCGCCCGGGCGAAGGGCGTGTCGCGGCGCGGTATGCTCTACGGCCATGGCCTGCGAAATGCGATGATCCCGGTCGTCACCATCTTCGGCCTGCAGCTCGGCGACCTGATTGCCTTCGCCACCATCACGGAAACGATCTTCGCCTGGCCGGGCCTCGGCAAGCTGCTGATCGATTCCATCTACCGCGCCGACCGGCCCGTCATCGTCGTCTACCTGATGCTCGTGGCCGTGCTCTTCGTCGTCATCAACTTCCTGGTCGACATCATCTACACGTGGATCGACCCGCGCATCACGGTGAAATGACATGGCAGCGGGCTTCCTCTCCTCCGAATTCGTTCACAACTACAAGCGCAACGCCTCCGCCATCGCCGGCAGCCTGATCCTCGTCGTCTTCGCGCTAATCGTCGTCGCCGGGCCGCTGATGGTCTGGCAGAACCCTTATGACATCGCCCAGCTCGACCTGATGGATGCCTTCAAGCCGCCCATGTGGCTGGAGGGCGGCGAGGCCCGCTTTCCTTTCGGCACCGACGGCCAGGGCCGCGACGTGCTCGCCGGCGTTCTCTATGGCACCCGCGTGTCGGTGCTGATCGGCCTCAGCGCCATGGCCATGTCCTGCGTCATCGGCACCACCCTGGGGCTGCTCGCCGGCTTCTACGGCGGCCGGCTCGATGCGGTCATCATGCGCATCGCCGACATCCAGCTGTCGTTTCCCTCGATGCTCATCGCCCTGTTCCTGATGTCGGCCTTCGGCACGGGCATCGACAAGGTGCTGATCTCGCTCACCGCCGTCGGCTGGGTCGTCTATGCCCGCACCGTGCGCGGCTCGACCCTGTCCGAGGTGCAGAAGGAATACATCCAGGCCGCCCGCGTCGCCGGCCTGCGCGACGGCAAGATTATCCGCCGCCACATCCTGCCCAATGTCATGACGCCGCTGATCGTGGTGGCAACCGTCCAGGTCGGCACCTTCATCCTGATCGAGGCCAGCCTGTCCTTCCTCGGCGTCGGCGTGCCGATCACCGAACCCTCGCTCGGCCTCCTGATCAAGAACGGCTTCGACGTGCTGTTCTCCGGCCTGTGGTGGACCTCCGTCTTCCCCGGCATCGTCATCATGGCCCTTGTCTTCGGCATCAACCTGTTCGGCGACTTCCTGCGCGACGAGCTCAATCCGAGGCTGAAATGACCGCAACACCTGCACTTGAAGCGGTCTCTCCCAAAGAGATCCCCGCAAAGACCGGCGCCCCGCTGCTGGCCGTCGAGGGCCTGCGCACCTGGTTCCATACCTTCTCCGGCACGGTGAAGGCCGTCGATGGCGTCAGCTTTGCCCTCCGCCCCGGCGAGATCATGGGGCTCGTCGGCGAGAGCGGCGGCGGCAAGTCGGTCGTCGGCTTCTCGATCCTCGGCCTGATCGACCCGCCGGGCCGTATCGAGGATGGCCGCATCCTGTTCGAGGGCCGCAACCTTGCCGGCCTGTCCGAGGCCGAGCTGCGCCAGATCCGGGGCCGGGACATCGCCATGGTGTTCCAGGACCCGATGACCTCGCTCAATCCGCTGCACACGGTCGGCCGGCAGATGGACGAGATGCTGCAGCTGCATACGGATCTCGACGCTGCCGGCCGCCGAGCCCGCTGCATCGAGATGCTGGAAAGCGTCGGGATTTCGCGCGCGGCCGACCGTCTGTCGGCCTATCCGCACCAGTTCTCCGGCGGCATGCGCCAGCGGGTGGTGATCGCCATCGCCATGCTGGCCCGGCCGAAGCTCGTCATCGCCGACGAGCCGACCACGGCGCTCGACGTCACCATCCAGGCCCAGATCCTGAAGCTCATGCGCCGGCAGATCCGCGACAACGGCACGGCGATGATCCTCGTCACCCATGACCTTGCCGTCGTCTCCGAAATGGCGGACCACATCACGGTCCTCTACTGCGGCAAGGTGGTGGAACGCGGCCCGACCGATGACGTCATCCGCCGGCCGGCGCATCCCTACACGCGCGGCCTGATCGATTCCATTCCCGACCCTGCCCATCGCCAGCCGCGGCTGAAGCAGATCCCCGGGGCGGTGCCGGACATCCGCAAGCTGCCGAAGGGCTGCAGCTTCAAGGACCGCTGCTTCCGCGCTGAGGCCCTGTGCGGCGAGCGGGTACCGGAGCTGGTCGTTCAGGGCGACCGCGCCCATGCCTGCCACTATCCCCTGACCGAGGGAGACAGCCGATGACGGCGATGCTCGAGGTCGAGAACCTCACCCAGGAATTCCGGCTCGGCGGCTCGCTGCTGGAGCGCATGCGCTTCGACAAGGGGCGCCTCTCCTTCCCCGACAAGCGGGTGAAGGCCGTCAACGGCGTCAGCTTCCGCATCGCCAGGGGCGAGGTGATGGCGCTGGTGGGCGAGTCCGGTTGCGGCAAGTCCACCGTCGCCAAGACCATCGCCCGCATCTACCGCCCGACCGGCGGCAAGATCCGCATCGAGGGCGAGGACATCGCCGGCTACGGCGTCCGCGAGCTTTTGCCCGTGCGCTCGCGCATGCAGATGATCTTCCAGGACCCTTACGCCTCGCTGAACCCGCGCCAGCGCGTGCGCGACATCGTTGCCGAACCGCTTCTGGAACAGACGACCGGCACCGCGGCCCGCCGCGAGGTGGCCGAGCGCACGCTGGCGCTACTGGCCAAGGTGGGCCTCAACACCGAACACGCCGGCCGCTATCCGCACCAGTTCTCCGGCGGCCAACGCCAGCGCATCGGCATTGCCCGGGCGCTGTCGGTCAACCCGGGCCTCATCATCGCCGACGAACCGGTCTCCGCCCTCGACGTGTCGATCCAGGCGCAGATCCTCAACCTGATGATGGACCTGCGTGACGAGTTCGGGCTCGCCTATCTCTTCATCAGCCATGACCTGTCGGTGGTGCATCACATCGCCGACCGCGTCGGTGTCATGTATCTCGGCTTTCTTGTCGAGACTGGCCCGCGCGAGCACATCTTCTCCGCCCCGCGCCATCCCTACACGCGGGCGCTGCTCTCGGCCGCGCCGTCCATCGAGAAGACGCGCAGCCGGCCGGAGATCGAGCTGAAGGGCGAGGTGCCCTCGGCCCTCGACCTGCCCTCGGGCTGCTGCTTCCGCACCCGCTGCCCGCTCGCCTTCGAGCGCTGCCGCCTCGAGCGGCCAACCCTGAAGCCCGTCGGCGGGGGCGCAGAGGTTGCCTGCCATCTCACCGACGAACCGGATCGCGACAGAGCCTGACATGACCACGACCATCGCCCTTCCCCGCCTGCCGCTCGGCGACCCGCACGACTGCACCGACGCCAACGACGAGCTGACGCTCTATCAGGCCTTCTACGACACGCTGATCCGCCGCACGGACACAGGCTATGTCCCGCATCTGGCCGAAACCTGGTCCGTGGAGCCGGATGCGCGCACCTGGACCTTCATCATCCGCCCCGGCGTCCGCTTTCACGACGGCAGCCCCTGCGACGCGGCGGTCGTCGCCGCCTCACTGGAGCGCATGGCCCGCGAGGACAAGGGCTACACGCTGGGCTCGCCCGCTGTCTGGCGGCAATATCTGGGCGGCGCACGCCTTCACGCCGAGGGCCAGATCCTGACCGTGCATCTTTCGCGCCCGATGGCCGACCTTCTCGATGTGCTGGTGCAGGGCTTCATCGTCGCGCCCTCGGCCTTCCCGCGTCTGGATGCCGGGGACCGCACCGCGATCTGCGGCACCGGCGCCTATATCTGCGAGAGCATCGGCGAAGGCGAGGTGATCGCCCGCCGCAATCCCGACTGGTTCGGAACGCCGGCGAAAAACGCGACCCTGCGCTTCCGGCTGGAGGCGGATCCCGTGCGCCGGCTGGCCATGGTGGCCGATGGCCGGGCCGCGCTTGCCAATTCCATTCCGCAGCCGCTGGTCAATGCCGGGCCTCCGGCGGGCGTGCAGTTCAAGCGCTTCACGATCCCCGTCTGCATCATCTATCTGCTCAATGCCGCCAAAGGCCCGCTGGCCGACGCAAGGGTGCGGCGCGCCCTGTCGCTGGCCATCGACCGCACCCGGATCATCCGCGAGGTGGTGCCCGATGCGGCCACGCCCCTCGCCGGCTTCGTCAGCCCCTTGCATTTCGGTGCCGGCCGCTCGCCGGTCGAGGGGCCGGATCTGGCAACGGCAAAGGCTCTGCTGGCGGAGGCCGGCCACGCCGACGGGCTGACGCTCGCCGTCGATTGCCCGACGCGCCTGCCCGATGAAGCCGAGCGGCTGACCGCGATCCTGGGGAGCGAACTTGCCCCGCTCGGCGTGCGGCTTGACGTGCACTATCACAGGGATCGCGAGGCCTATGCCCACATGGTGCGGCGCAAGGAGATCCGCGATCTCTGCGTCTTCGATTCCAGTCCGCTCTCCACCTTCCGCATCCTCTACGAGAAGATCGACAGCCGCGTTGCCGGCGCCTGGTGGGAGGGCTACCGCAACCCGGCCGTGGAGCGCCTGATCGACGCCGCGCGCACCGAGACCGATGATCGCCGCCGCCAGCACATCCTCGAAGAGGCCTATGCCGAGCTGCAGCGCGACCCGCCCTGGCTCACGCTCTACAACCCGATCCGCACCATAGCGCTGCGCGGCGCGCACCCCGGCTTCGTCATGCCCGTGGACGGCGTGATCGACCCGGCCACCCTGCCGCTGCTGCCGGAAGACGGAGCGCCGGCATGAGCAGGACCATGACCGGGGGCAGCGTGGCCGACCTGATCCTGACCGGCGGCTGGGTGATCCCGATGGACCCGGCCCGCCAGATCATCGAGAACGGTGCCGTTGCGGTCCGTGACGGCCGCGTGCTGGCCGTCGGCACCGCCGCCGACATCGCCGCGGCCTATAGGGCAGAGCGGATCATCGACACCACCGGCAAGGCCGTTCTGCCCGGCTTCATCGACGCCCACGCCCATGCCGGCCACGGCCTGATCAAGACCATGGCCATGGATGGCGGCGACCGCTGGGAGGAGATCTGCGGCGAGGTCTACACCACGGGCTCGACGCCGGAGTTCTGGTATGCCGAGGCGCGGCTGGCTGCGCTCGAGCGCCTGCGCTTCGGCGTCACCACCGGCGTCTCGCTGCTGGGCGGCGGTGACACGATCCTGCGCAGCGACGATCCCGTCTATGGCAGCGCCCACATCGAGGGCGTGCTGGAGGTCGGCACCCGCTCCATCGTCGCCGTCGGGCCGACCCGCGCCCCGCATCCGCGCCTCTATGCCAATGGTGGCCAGGATCCGAAATCCGTCGACTTCGCCACCCAGCTCACCACGTCGGAGACCTTGCTGGCCCGCTGGCACGGCGCGGGTGACGGCCGCATCCGGCTGGCCCTGATCTATCCGGTGCTGCGCGACGAGCATGCGGACAAGATGTCAGCGGCCGACTTTGCGGACGCCTGCACTCAGGCACAGCGCACCCGGGCCCTGTCGCGCGAGGCCGGGGTTCTCTTCACCCAGGATGGCTACACCCGGGGCGCGGTCCTGCGCGCCGAGGCACTTGGCCTCCTCGGCCCGGATGCGCTCCTCTCCCACGCCACCAACCTCACGGACGAGGAAATCGCCATCGTCGCGGCGACCGACAGCCGGATCGCCCACAACCCCTCGGCCATCGCCTCGATCCTTGGCCGCTGCCCTGCCATCGAACTGATGCAGGCCGGTGCTACGGTTGCCATCGCGTCGGATGCGACCGCCCCGGACCGCTCCGGCGACATGTTCCGCCACATGCAGCAGGCCATGCACTATCATCGCCGCCATTTCCGTGATCCGCTCGTCCTGCCGCAGGGCAAGGCGCTGGAGATGGTTACCATCGACGCCGCGCGCGCTGTCGGCATGGAGGCCGAAATCGGCTCGCTCGAGCCCGGCAAGCGCGCCGACATCATCACCGTCAACCTCGACCGCCCGCATCTGGCCCCCGCCAACATGGTTGTTCACCGTCTCGTGTGCTTCGCCAATGGCAATGATGTGGACACGGTCATCGTCGGTGGTGAACTCTGCCTTTCGGGTGGCAAGCCGCTCAAGGTGAGCGAGGAAGCGATCATCGCTGACGCCAACCGCGAGGCCGAGGCCATGATCGACCGCATCGGCGCGCATGCCGATCTGGCCCTGCCCGCCCATTTCTGGGGCACCCCGCGCCCCGCCATGCCGGAGACCGTCGCATGACGCTGCATATCCTCAATCCCAACTCGTCGCGGGTGGTCACTGACGGCATCGACGCCGCCATCGACCCGATGCGCGCCGTCAGCCCGGTGGAGATCCGCTGCCACCTGCTCGCCGAAGGTCCGGGCGGCATCGAGACCCAGGCGCATGTCGACGGGGTCGTGCTGCCGCTGCTTGCCCAGGCCCGCGCATTGGAGGACGGCGCCTCCGCCTTCGTCGTCGCCTGCTTCTCCGATCCCGGCCTTGCCGCCCTGCGCGAGCAGAGCCGCAAGCCCGTGCTCGGCATCGGCGAAAGCGCCTATCTGACCGCGCTGACGCTCGGCCAGCGCTTCGGCATCCTGTCGATCAAACGCGGTTCCGTGGCCCGCCACATCAAGACCCTCGGCGCGATGGGCCTTCTCGACCGGCTGGCGGCCGACCGTCCGATTGACCTCGGCGTCGCCGAACTCAATGACAGCGACCGCACCTTTGCTCGGCTCACCGCCGTCGGCACGCGGCTGCGCGACGATGACAGCGCCGACGTCTTGATCCTCGGCTGCGCCGGGATGGCGCGCTATCGCCTTGACCTTGAAAACACCCTCGGGATACCGGTGGTCGACCCATGCCAGGCGGCCACCGCCATGGCCATTGGCCGCATCGCCCTTGCCCGTTGTTCCTGATCCTGAACCGGAAGCCTGAAAATGACCCGACTGACTGAAACGGCCCGTGGCGTCTATGTCATTGCCGCCACCCCCTTCACCGACAGCGGCGAGATCGACTTCGACAGCTGCGACCGCATGGTCGACTTCTACCTCGACGCCGGCGCGACGGGCCTCACCGTCCTCGGCATCATGGGCGAAGCGCCGAAGCTGACGACGGACGAGTCCTCGACCATCGTCGCGCGCATCCTGAAGCGCGTGAACGGCCGCGTGCCGATCGTCGTCGGCGCCTCCGCGCCGGGCTTCGCCCAGATGCAGGACCTCACCCGCCGGGTGATGGATGCCGGCGCGGCCGGCGTCATGGTCGCCCCTCCCGGCTCCCTGCGCACCGACGACCAGATCGTCACCTACTACACCCAGGTGGCCGAATTCCTCGGCGACACGCCCTTCGTCGTGCAGGACTTCCCGCTGACCACCGGCGTGCAGATGGCCGTTCCCGCGCTTGCCCGCATCTTCAACAGCCTGCCGACCGCCGTCTGCCTGAAGCACGAGGACTGGCCGGGCCTTGCCAAGATCACGGCGCTGCGCAAGGAAGGCACGCTGAACCGCCGCATCTCGATCCTCTGCGGCAACGGCGGCGTCTTCCTGCCGGAGGAGATGGAGCGCGGCGCCGATGGCGCGATGACCGGCTTTGCCTATCCGGAGATGATGGTCTCCGTGGTCGAGCACCACGGCAAGGGGGACATGGAGCGCGCCCGCGACCTGTTCGATGCCTATCTGCCGCTCGCCCGCATGGAACAGCAGCCCGGCGCCGGCCTTGCCATCCGCAAGTACATCATGTTCAAGCGCGGCATCATCGCGAGCCCGGCGCAGCGCAAGCCCGGCGCCAACCTCGATGCCCTGTCCCGCGCTGAAATCGACACGCTGATGGCCCGTCTCGACCGCCGTCTCAAGGAACTCGCATAAGGAACCGCTCCCATGGATCTCGGACTGAATGGCAAGCGCGCCCTGGTGCTGGGCGCCAGCCGCGGCCTCGGCCGCGCCATTGCCGAAGTGCTGGCGCGTGAAGGCGCGCATGTTGTTGCCGCCGCCCGCACGGCCTCGGCCATCGACGAATGGGCCGCGGCCCTGCCCGGCGCGAAGGTCACCGCCCTGCCGCTTGACCTGACCAACCTTGCCGCCATCGACGCAGCGCTCGACAAGCTGCTCGCGGAAGGCGGCGTCGACATCCTCGTCAACAACATCGGCGGCCCGCCCCCGGGCCCCGCACTCACCACCGACCGCGCGCTCTGGATCGCCCAGTTCGAGGCGATGGCCGCCAACCTCTTCCACCTGAGCGGCCGGCTGATCCCGGCGATGCAGGCGAAGAAATGGGGCCGCGTCATCACCATTGCCTCGTCGGGCGTCGAACTGCCGATCCCCAATCTGGCCCTGTCGAACGGCATCCGCTCCGCCGTCGTCGGCTGGTCGAAGACGCTGGCGTCCGAGGTTGCCCGCGACGGCGTCACCGTCAACGTGGTGCTGCCCGGCCGCATCCACACCACCCGCATCGACGAACTGGACGCCGCCGCCGCCAAGCGCAGCGGCAAGACCGTCGAGGAAACCGCGAAGGCCTCGGCCGAGTCGATCCCGATGGGCCGTTATGGCCGCCCGGAGGAATTTGCCGACATGGTCGCATTCCTCGCCTCGGAACGGGCCGGCTACGTCACCGGCAGCATGATCCGCATCGACGGCGGCGCCACCCGCAGCCACTGACGGGTTGGCGGCCAGGCTGATCGGTCCAGAAGGCCCTCCCTTGCCGCAGTCCCCTCTCCCCCCTTGAGGGCCTGTTGCGTACTTGGCCAGACGGCTTTCGTGGCCTTTCCGCTCCCCTCCCCCTTGTGGGGAGGGGTGGGGGGCACGGGCCACCGTCAGATCGCAAAGTGTGCGCAGTGCGTCTGGTAAGAAACGAGTAGCCTGGATTTAAGTCCGCTCCCCCCACCCCCAAACCCCTCCCCACAAGGGGGAGGGGGGGCGGAGAGGCTCCGACAGTGTTAGACCAGCCCGGCACGGTCTGTCACATCGAACATGGTGCAGACCGGATCTCAGCCGGGAGTGCCTTGCTGTGGCGAGAGGGGCTCCAGTTACCCGGCTCGGCGCTTCGCTTGGCAGGGATGACGAACACTGGATGCCGCTTCGGTCAAAGAAAAAAGCCCCGCCGGTTCGCCCGGCGGGGCCTTTCGTGTTCAGCAATCCGCGACCGGTCAGGCCGGCTGCATCTCGAGGGCGAAGCAGGCGGCGCGGCCGATTGGCGTGTCGCGGTCCTTCGGCGCTTCCACCTTGCAGCGGTCCATGGCAACCGGGCAGCGCGGATGAAAGGCGCAGCCGGAGGGCGGGTTGATCGGGTTCGGGATCTCGCCCTCCACCGGCTTGCGGCGCCGGCCCGACATGGCAAGGTCCGGCACCGCGTCGAGCAGCATCCGCGTGTAGGGATGCTGCGGCTGGCGGAACAGCGACTTGCCCTCCGACACCTCGACGAGGCGGCCGAGATAGAGCACGCCGATCCGGTTGGCCATGTGGCGCACCACCGACAGATCGTGGCTGATGAACAGGTAGGTCAGCCCCAGTTCATCCTGCAGGTCGCGCATCAGGTTGAGGATCTGCGCCTGGACGGACACGTCCAGCGCCGAGGTCGGTTCGTCGCAGACGATGAACTCCGGCCGCGACGACAGCGCGCGCGCGATGGCGATACGCTGGCGCTGGCCGCCTGAGAACTCGTGCGGGTATTTCTCCGCATCCTTCGCCGACAGGCCCACCGTGTCGAGCAGCTTGCCGACCTGATTGGCCGCATCCGCCCCGCTCGCCAGACCGAAGGTATGGATCGGCTCGGCGATGATGTCACCCACATGCCAGCGTGGATTGAGGCTCGCGAACGGGTCCTGGAAGATCATCTGGAACCGGCGGCGGATCGCGCGCATATCCGCACCGACGGTCCCGGTCATGGGCGTGCCGTCAAAGAGGATGCGCCCGGAGGACGCCGGGATCAGCCCGACCACCATCTTGGCGATGGTCGACTTGCCCGAGCCCGATTCGCCCACGAGGGCAAAGGTTTCGCCCTTGCGGATCTCGAAATTGACATCGGCAACGGCGGTTAGGAACTGACGCTCTTCCCGCTCGATGACGCGGTTCAGCCAGGGCTTGGAGACATCGAAGCGCCGCCACAGGTTTTCAACGCGGATCAGGGCCTCAGACATTGGCCATCTCCTTCTGGTACAGCCAGCAGGCCACCTGCCGCCCGCCGGGACGATCAATTGGATCCGGTCGCTCCGTATGGCAACGGGCAAACACTTGGTCGCAGCGCGGATTGAAAGCGCAACCCTTCGGGATCGACGTGAGACGCGGCATCGCCCCGGGGATCTGGACCAGCCGGTCACTGTCCTGGGTCAAGGTCGGGATCGAGCCCATCAGACCGCGTGTGTAGGGATGCTCGGCGCGCGTGATCACGTCATGCACCGGGCCGATCTCGGCCAGGCGTCCGGCGTAGAGCACCGCCACCCGGTCCGCCGTCTCGGCAATCACGCCCATGTCGTGGGTGATCAGCATGACGGCCGCTCCGCGTTCGCTGCACATCTCCTTGATTAGGTCGATAATCTGCGCCTGCACCGACACATCCAGCGCCGTTGTCGGCTCGTCGGCGATGACCAGTTCCGGCTCGGCCGCCAGCGCCAGCGCAATCACCACGCGTTGGCGCATGCCGCCGGAGAAGTGATGCGGGTAGTCGTCGATGCGCCGGGCCGCAGCCGGAATGCCGACGCGGTCAAGCAGGGCAATCGCCCGCTGGCGCGCCTCGACCTTGGACACCGGCATATGCGTCAGGATGGTCTCCGTCAGCTGCTGCGCGATGGTGTAGAGCGGATTGAGGCTGGTCAGCGGATCCTGGAACACCATGCCGATGCGGCGGCCGCGGATCTTGCGCATGCCCTCCGGCGGCAGGTTGTCAATCCGCTCGCCCTTCAGGCGGATCTCGCCGCCGGCCACACGGCCCGGCGGTTCGAGCAGACCGATGATGGCCGCCCCGGTCAGTGATTTGCCAGCCCCGGACTCACCGACGACGCCAAGCACCTCGCCGGCGTGGATGTCGAAGGAGACCTTGTTGATGGCGGTCAGGATGCCGCGACGGGTGGGAAACTCCACGACCAGATCGCGGACGGACAGAAGAACGTCAGCCATGGCTCACCTCAGGCGCGGGTTGAGCGCATCGCGCAGCCAGTCACCGAGCAGGTTGACCGAAAGCGCCAGCGCCAGAAGGGTGACAGCCGGGAACAGCAGGATCCACCATTCACCGGAGAACAGGAAGCCCTGGCCGATGCGGATCAGGGTGCCCAGCGAGGGCTGGGTCGGCGGCACGCCGACACCGAGGAAGGACAGCGTCGCCTCGGCAATGATCGCCAGCGCAAGGTGAATGGTGGCGATCACCAGCACCGGTCCCAGCACGTTTGGCAGGATGTGCGTGGAAACGATACGGGCAGGATGCACGCCGATCACACGCGCGGCCTGCACATATTCCTTGTTCTTCTCCACCATGGTGGAACCGCGCACGACACGGGCGAAGGGCACCCATTCCGAAAGACCAATGGAGACGATCAACACCCAGATCGCCAGTTCCTCGCGCATGTCCTGCGGAATGAAGCCGCGCGCCACGCCGAAGATCAGCAGCGCGATCAGGATCGAGGGGAAGGACATCTGCACATCGGCGATGCGCATCAGCAGACTGTCGACCCAGCCGCCACGCCAGCCGGCCAGCAGGCCCAGCGTGATACCCAGCACCATGCCGAACAGCACCGCCGAGAAACCGACAAACAGAGAGATCCGCGCGCCATAGAGAATGGCGGAGAGAATGTCGCGACCCTGGTTGTCGGTACCGAGAAGAAAGACGTTGCCGGTAAAGGCATTCGGCTCCCCCGGAGGGGTAAACCCGTCCATCAGGTTGAGGCTTGCCGGGTTGAACGGATCATAAGGGGCGAGCAGCGGCGCAAAGATCGCCGGCAGGATGATCGCCAGGGAGACAAGTGTCGCAAGGATGGCGACGGGTGAGCGGCGGAAGGAATAGGCGATATCGCTATCCCAGGCACGGGCGAAACTGTTCATCTGCGTCCTCCCAACGGCAAGGCCACAGCCGGGGCAAGGTCGTTGAAGACCATATGCCGGCGGGCGTCGCTGGAATTCGGAATTGCGGGGGCGGGTTTCGGGCTGTCGGTCATCACATCAGCCTCGTCTCAATGACGCGCCGACGCGCGGTCAACGCGCAGCCGCGGATCAACCACGTAATAGAGCAGGTCGACGATCAGGTTGATCACCACGAAGATGAAGGAGATCAACAAAAGATAGGCAGCCATCACCGGCACATCGACAAACTGCACCGAATTGATGAACAGCGCGCCGACCCCCGGCCACTGGAACACGGTCTCGGTGATGATGGCGAAGGCAATGATCGAGCCGAGCTGCAGGCCGGCAATGGTGATCACCGGAACCAGCGTGTTCTTCAGCGCATGGCCAAAGTTGACGGCCCGGTTGCTGAGCCCACGGGCCCGCGCGAACTTGATGTAGTCGGTGCGCAGCACTTCCAGCATCTCGGCCCGGACCAACCGCATGATAAGGGTCATCTGGTAGAGGCCCAGCGTAATCACCGGAAGGACCAGAGAGGCGCGGCCGGAGCCTGTCAGAAAGCCTGTTGTCCAACCTCCGACAGTGACCGTTTCCCCTCGACCGAAACTAGGCAACCACTGGAGTTCGACTGCAAAAACCCAGATCAGCAAGACACCGATCAGAAAGGTCGGCAAGGACACGCCGATCAAAGAAGTCGACATGATGGTCGCCGCAGCCACACCGCGCCGATTGAGTGCTGTATAGACCCCCAGGGCGACGCCCGCCACGAAGGCGACGACACCGGAGACCAACGCTAGCTCCAGTGTTGCGGGCAACCGCGACAGGATCAGTTCCATCACGGGCTGCTGCAGCCGGTAAGAGATGCCGAAGTCCCCCTGGACCACGCGCCCTATGAAACCGAGGAACTGCATGAGAACGGGATCGTTGAGGCCAAGATGCTCGCGCAGCGTTTCGCGATCGGCAATAGAGGTCTCCTGCCCGACGATTGCGGCAATCGGGTCCCCGACAAAGCGGAACATGACGAAGGAAACCAATGAGACGACGAGCATCACGAGAACGGACTGGACCAGCCGCCTCAGAATGAATGCAATCATGTTATGTCCCCGGAAAAGCAGCCGGAGCCCCCTTCTGCGTGGGGCTCCGGCATCATTCAGGTCAAGATCACTTGAACTTGACGTCGGTCATCTTCGGCTGGTTTTCCGGATGCACGGCGATGCCGATGTTGTCGCGCGTCGCATAAGCCAGCAGCTGGTTGTGCACCGACAAGAGCACGCGGTCCTTCTGTACCTGGTCCCAGATCTTCGTCACGGTCGAGTTGCGGACGTTGGTGTCGATCTCGGTCGCAAGCGACTTGATCATCGCATCGACTTCCGGGTTCAGGTACTTGGTCGCATTCCAGCCACCACGAGCGCCTTCCGGCGAGTGGATGAGGAAGTCGAAGACGTAGGCGCTATCGAAGGTCGGCACACCCCAGCCGAGGAGGTAGAAGTCGGTTTCGAACTTCTGGATCAGCGGGAAATGCAGCGTGCGGGACTGCGACACCAGGTTTGCCTTGATGCCGATACGGCCGAGCATGCCGACATAGGCCTGGCAGATCGCTTCGTCGTTCAGATAGCGGTCATTGGGGCAATTCAGATCGACCGAGAAACCTTCCGGGTAACCAGCCTCAGCAAGCAGGGCCTTGCCCTTTTCGTAGTCAGGCTCCGGGTAGGCGTCCAGATCCGGGGTCCAGCCGTTGACGAAGGGAGGCATTGCGACGCCAGACGGCAGAGACTGCCCGCGCATCACGACCTTCATGATTGCATCGCGGTCCATGGCAAGCGCCATGGCTTCGCGCACTTCCGGCTTCTTGAACGGGTTGTCCGGGGTATTCGCCGAACGCAGCTTGTCAGAGCCCTGATCATACCCAAAGAAGATCGAACGGTTCTCTGGACCAGTGGTCACGGCGACGCCAGGCGTATTCAGCAGGCGCGAGATATCCTGCACCGGCACGTCCTGAACGAAGTCGACTTCACCCGACAGAAGAGCGGCAACGCGGGTCGCAGCTTCCTTGATCGGGGTGTAGACAATCTCGGTCACATCCGGCTTGGTGTCCCAGTGACCGTCGAAATAGGTCAGAACTGTGCGCACTTCCGGATCACGTAACGTCACCTTGTAAGGGCCGGTGCCATTTGCGTTGCGCACCGTGAACTTTTCTTCAGCGTTCTTGCGGTCCTGCGGCATCTCGACACCGTTCGCCGCAATCCAGTCCTTGTCCATGATGAAGAAGTTGGTCAGGTTCTGGACGTAGAGCGGGGACGGGCCGTCCATCTTGATGCGCACGGTATAGTCGCCGTCCGCCTCAGCGCCGACAACGCCGGAATGCAGGCCCTTGAAGTCTGAGGTTTCCTTGCGCACGCGTTCCATGGACGCAACGACGTCCTCGGCGGTGAGCGCCGCGCCATCGTGGAACTTCACGCCTTCACGCAGCTTGAAGACCCAAACCGTCGGATCAAGCGGATCAATGTTCCACTCGGTCGCCAGGCCCGGCATCAGCGTACCGTCGACCGCACGGGTGACCAGCGTTTCATACACGTGATGCAGCAGGGTCGACGTCGGGCCTTCGTTGGCCGAGTGCGGGTCCAGCGTCAGCGCGTCGCCGACACGTGCCCAGCGCAAGGTCTTGGCCTCGGCCGGGGCAAAGGTCAGCGCCAGCGCGGCACCAGCGAGCAAGGCGGCGGTCGTCCGGCGCAACAGCGCCGACCGCATCAATCCGAAACTCATGGAGTTCTCCTTCCACTTTTCCTGTTGTTGCTGACCCCGAGGATCAAGCAGCCAGATTTTGTTCCCCTTAGCTGACCCAGGAGGAATTTTCTTCCTCTCTCAACGGACACACAACAATGTGCATCCCCGTTGGGGTCAAACTTAGGCGATACTACCTATGGAAACCGGAACTTCAAGCTTCAATAGAAAAAGAATTCACGCCTTCCCGAGATGTGCTTGCACACTGGGCCGGAAGACTCCCGCACACCGGACAAATCAAGGTTTTCCTTGGATTTGACTTGAACCGCAGCGCCACCAACCACGGTGAGGACATGCAGTATACCCGTCAAAAATAACAACATCCGGCCGGTTCGTTGCATTTGGCGGCTAGCAGGCCCGGCACTTCATTTCCGAATTTTTCCGGACCTGATTCTGTCTGGCGGGTGATCCAGTCCTTCTGCCGCAACGTTTGTCTCCCGAACATGTCTTTGCCCAGGACGTGCCATGCCGATAACGCGCCGCGCCATGCTAGCCCTGCCGCTGTTTCTGGCCATCCGGCCCGCAACAGCGCAGGAGCCGCTTTCCTGGCTACCGGCCGTAAAACGCGGCGAGGTAGTGGCCCTGCTGCGTCATGCCTTGGCGCCTGGAACCGGCGATCCGGAGGGGTTCCGGCTTGGGGATTGCAGCACACAGCGCAACTTGTCGCCCGCCGGGCGGGATCAGGCCCGCGCTATCGGTGCCCGGTTGCGCGACATTGGACTTGAAAAGGCGGGGGTTTTCTCCAGCCAGTGGTGCCGTTGCCTTGACACAGCGCGGCTGCTGGACCTTGGCGAAGTCAAGGAACTGCCCGCGTTGAACTCGTTCTTCGCCGATCCTGGCCGGAGATCTGTTCAGACCCGCGAGTTGGACACCTGGCTCGCCGCGCAGACCTCTGCCAAGCCGCGAATTCTCGTGACCCATCAGGTCAACATCACGGCGCTGACAGGCATCGTCCCGGCCAGCGGCGAGCTTGTCATAGTCAGCCGGCTTTCAGGTGCGTCACCCCGCTTGGTCGGCACGGCACGCCTTGCCTGAACGCCCGACGCTCAGGTGGCTCGCTCAGTGTCTTCCAACATGGCAGTGACGATCCACTGCCGGAAGGCCTTGATCTTGGGGCTGTTGCGCCGTGCCGGCGGATAGCACAGCCAGTAGCCGCTGCCATCGTCACAGGTCAGCGGAAAAGGTTGCACGAGACGGCCGCGCTCGATCTCGTCGCGATAGAACCAGGGTGTCAGGATCGCGACCCCCTGCCCAGCTGCCGCCGCATTGGCCTCCAGGATCTGCGCGCCCAGCCGCGTCTGTGTTCGACTGCCAAGGTCGGTGCAAGTTACCCCGGCCGCCTCGAACCACAGTTGCCACCAGGGATCCGACGGATCAATGATCTTCAGCTTGAGAAGATCCGCCGGCTCCCGAAGTCCACCAATTCCCTGCGCCAGATCTGGATGCAGCATCGGCGTGAAGGTTGCGGGCAAGAGAAGTTCCGACGTCAGTCCCGGCCAGTCCCCCTTGCCGGAGCGGATCGCGACATCGACCGGATCACGGCCGAAATCTGTCAGCTGGCCGGAAGTTTCAACCCGGACCGCGAGTTTCGGCTGCAACAGCTGGAATGTCCCCAGATGCCGGGCGAGCCACTGGGTGGCGAAGGTCGGAACGCAGCTGATGGTCAAAGCCCCCTCCGCCTGCGCCCGCACCCCCGCAAAGGCATCACGGATCAGATCGAACGCGTCATGCACAGCCGGCGCCAGCTGACGGCCAAGATCGGTCAGCTCAACGTGCCGCGCCGCCCGCCGAAACAACGGACCGCCGCTGCGCTCCTCAAGCAGCTTGATCTGATAGCTCACCGCCGCCTGTGTCATGCCCAGCTCCTCGGCCGCGCGGGTGAAATTGCCGCGCCGCGCGGCGGCTTCGAAGACACGGAGCGCTGCCATCGGGGGCAAATCAGTCATTAAACCACCTTATGTCTCTGGTTGGTCGTTTGATTGGTTTTTACCCCGGTTTGCGGACTAAGTACGCTGCAGACATAGCAGCACGAAAACCTCTCCCATGACAAGCATCGCCGTATATCTCTGGAAGAACGGAGTTTTCTCAATGTTCAGGGCCATATTCACCAATCCACACCGTACCTTGGACGACGCCGAACGAAGCGAACGGCTCCGTGCGATCGATACAAGGAACTTATCAGTCGATTTGCAGCAGGACATTGGCCTGCGTGACGGCCGCCCCTTCCGCAAGGGCCCCTGAGGCCTCGCCGCCATCGCAGCATCGCTCCGGTAGCACCCCTTGACCCTGCCGCCGGAACGCAAACGGCCGCCCCCTTTGCCCGGGGGCGGCCGTGTTTCATTGCCTGTCGGACTGCTTATTTCATCGAGGCAACGAACGCATCCACCTCTTCCAGCGGAATGTAGGTGTCTTCCTTGGTGCCCTCGTTGGTGAAGCTCCACACCACGGCCGGTGCCGAGACGTCGCCGTTGGCATCGAACTTCACGTTGCCGGTCGCGCCCTGGTAGAGCACGGTGCCGCCGCCCGCGAGGATCTTGGTAGCCTCGGCAAAGCCGGCCGCATCCGCCGTCACCGGCGTGCCCTTGGGATCGGTCACCTTGGCGACCATCGCCGCGATCTGCGGACCCTTGGCGTCCTTGCCGGCCGCCTGCATTGCCAGGAGCGCGATCATGGTCGCGTCATAGCTGTTGGCGAGACCGGGACCATTCGGCTGGCCGCCGAACTTCTCGACATAGCGCTTCACGAAGGCTTCAGCGGAGGGCGTGCGCGGCGAGGACGTGTCGGTGCCCACTGCATTGCCGAGATACTCGATTCCGACATTCTTGCGGAAGTCGTCAGACTTCAGCGAGTTGGCCATGATCATGTTCTGCGTGCCGCCGAGCGACAGCCATTCGCGCACGGCCGCCGTCCCTTCGGTCGGGTAAAGCGCCAGGTAGACCGCTTCCGGTTGGCCGGCCAGCGCCTCGGCCACTTCCGCCCGGTAGGAGGGCTGGGCATCGTTCAGCGCCACCTGCGCGGTCACCTTGATGCCGAGCTTCTCCAGATTGGCGGCAACGATCTTGCCGATGTCCTGGCCCCAGTCGTCGTTCTTGTAGAGGATGGCGACCGACTTGTAGCCCTTGTCGCGTGCCACCATGGCGCCGACGGCCGCCTGCACGCGCGAGGTGGCGAAGGTGCGGAACCACAGGCCGTCGGTCTTGCCCTGTTCGGCGAGCTTGGTGAAGGCGGTCGAGGACGAGCAGCAGGACATCTGCATCACCTTGCCCGGCACGGTCACCGAGGTCAGGATCGGCATCGACACGCCGCTCGACACCGATCCGAGCAGCACCGGCACCTGGTCGATGTCGACGAGCGCCTTGGCCGCGTCCACACCCACCTTCGGGTCGGTCTGGTCGTCGCGCAGCACCAGCTCGATGTTGCAGCCGGCAACGCCGCCGACCGAATTGACCTGCTCGACCACGAACTTCGCCGTCTCGGCGATGGGTCGGCCCCAGTCGACCGAGATCGGCAGCACCGCGCCGATCTTCTGCGTGCAGGACTGTGCCATGGCCTCTCCCGCCACGGGCACCAGCCCCAGTCCGAGAACCAGCCCAAGCCCGGCTGTGTGAACACTCCGCTTCATCGTCATCTTCTAGTCCCCTCTGCTCAATGTCCGGGTTTTCCCGATTGCGATACGACCAGCCGTTCCGGAAACAGTCCCTGCGGACGCCAGAGCAGCATGCCGACGATGACCAGACCGATCAGGATGAACTGGATCGAACCGGTATAGAGTTGCGCCTCGACGGGCGCGAAACGGGAGAGGGCCCAGCCGCTGGCGGTCCAGGCGCCCCAGATCAGGAAGGCCCCCGCAATGGCGCCCCGGTTGTTGCCCGCGCCGCCGACGATCAGCATGGCCCAGATCTGGAAGGTCAGCGTGGGGAGCACGTCCTGCGGGCTGACGAAGGCATAGAAAGTTCCATAGAGGCCGCCGGCCAGCCCCATGATCGCCGAGCCGGTAACAAAAGCGGTGAGACGGATCCGCGCCGGCATCTTGCCGAGCGAGCGGGCCGCGTCCTCGTCCTCGCGGATCGCCCGGAGCAGCCGGCCAAAGGGCGAGCCGGCCAGTCGCTGCAGCACTCCATAGACCAGCAGCAGAAGCACGAGCACGAAAGCCAGGAACACGGAGTTATAGTTCAAGCCATCGCCGAGCAGGTCCCGCATGGGGCGCTCGAAGCCCCGCAGGCCCTGCGCGCCGCCGGTCAGCCACAGCGCATTGCGCATGACATTTTCAAAGGCCACCGCCACGCCGAAAGTGGCAATCGCCAGATAATCATGCCTGAGTTTCAGCGTCAGACGGCCGACGATCCAGGCCAGCAGCGCCGCCGCCGCGATGCCGCCGGCGAGCGCCACAAGATAGGGCAAGGCAAAGCCGCCCAGATGCTCGTCCTGCGGCTGGCCGCCGAGGATCAGCGTGACATAGGCCCCGGCCCCGAAGAAAGCCGCGACCCCGCCGTTGAAGAGGCCCGTGTTGCCCCACTGCAGGTTCAGCCCCAGCACGGCGATGGCCAGGATCGAGGCCAGCGTGGCGAAAAAGACCAGATAGGACAGGATCCCGATCATGCGCGCACCTCGCCGAAGAGACCGTTCGGGCGCACCAGGAGCACCGCGAGAATGATGAGGAAGGGAACCGAGGGCGAATAGCCGGAGGGCAGGATCAGCAGCGCGAGGCTCGAGGCGATGCCGACGATCATGCCGCCCAGCGCCGCGCCGTAGATGCTGCCGATGCCGCCGACGATGGCCGCGGCAAAGATCGGCAGCACCAGGTCGCGGCCCATCACCGGCGACAGGTGGTTGGTGAGGCCGTAGAAGATACCGGCCGTAGCCGCCAGGCCGCCGCCGATCACCCAGATCAGCACGATCATCCGCTTCAGCGGAATGCCGTTGACCTGCGCCAGCGACGGGTTCTCCGCCACGGCGCGCAACGCATAGCCGAGCGTCGTGCGCGACAGCACAAGATGCAGCACCAGCATGATGACCAGCGTTGCCGCCAGCACGAACACCTGATCCGGCTTGATCAGCAGCAGCGGATCCCGGCTGACCACCACGGCAAAGGCGATGCCCTTGGAATAGAGTTCCGTGTGCAGCCCGAAAATGAGCCCGATGACATTGCGCACGATCAGCGCGACACCGAAGGAGGCAAAGACCATCGACAGTTCGCCGCCCTTCTCCCGCACCCGGCGGAAGACGAACCGGTCGATCAGCACGGCGGAGGCGCCGGTGATCGCCATGGCAATGGCCATCGCCACGACAAGCGATCCGGTCAGGGTCAGCGGCGCGAGCTTTGCCCCCAGCGTGGCATTCACGCCCTGGAAGACCCGGTCGAACACCAGCGCCGCATAGGCGCCGATGGTCAGAAGCTCCGCATGGGCAAAATTGGCAAAGCGCAGCATGTGCATGACCATCGTCAGCCCGATTGCGCCCAGCGACAGGACCGCACCCACGAGAATGCCGTCGGCAAGCGATTGGATCATGATGCCCTCAGCCTCTTGCCGCCCAGATAGATCTCGCCCACCACCGGATCGGCAATCAGCGCGGCGGCCGATCCGTCGATCTGGTTGCGCCCGTCGGCGAGGATGTAGCAGTGGTCGGCGATGCGCAGCGCCTGCTTCACGTTCTGCTCGACCAGCAGGATGGTGGTGCCCTGCGCCGTCAGTCCGCGCGCGAGCGCCAGGACTTCTTCCGCCGCCTTCGGCGACAGGCCGGCGGAGGGCTCGTCCATCAGGATCAGCGACGGCTTCACCGCCAGCGCCATGGCAACCGCCAGGAACTGCCGCTGGCCGCCCGACAGCGCCCCGGCCCTTTCCTTCTGTTTGGCCGCCAGCGGCGGAAACCGGGTGAACAGCTCGTCGAGCCGCGCTCTGGCCTCGCCGCCCGCCTTGCGCAGGGCCAGGTCCAGGTTCTGGCGGATGGTCAGCGTGCGGAAGATGTTGTCGGTCTGCGGCACATAGGCGATGCCCTCGCCCGCCATCCGGTCCGGTGCGATGCCGGTGATGGCCCGGCCTGCCAGCGTCACCGATCCCCCGCTCACCGGCACCAGCCCGGCAATCGCCTTGATCAGCGTCGACTTGCCGGCGCCGTTCGGCCCGATGATGACGGTCACGCTCTGCGGCGCGACCGTCACCGACACGTCCTTCAGGATCGGCAGGTCCGGGATATAGCCGGCCACCAGCCCGCGCACCTCAAGTCCCGCCCCGGTGGGTCCCGTCTCAGGCATCGGCCATGCTCCCCAGATAGGCATCCAGCAGCACCGGATTGGCCTGCGCCTCGGCGGCGCTGCCCTCGAAGACGACGCGGCCTTCGGCGAGCGCGATCACCGGGTCGCAGTGGCGCATGACGAAATCCATGTCGTGCTCGATGATGACGAAGGTCTTGCCCTGCCGGTTCAGCTCCTCGATCTTCTCGATCAGGATACCCGTCAGCGTCGGGTTGACGCCGGCCGCCGGCTCGTCGAGCAGGATGATCGCCGGATCGCCCATCAAGACGCGCGCCAGCTCCAGCAGTTTCATCTGCCCGCCGGAGATCTTGCCGGCCGGATGGTCGGCCAGCTTGGCGAGGGTCACGAACTCCAGCACCGCCATGGCGCGCTCGCGGTTGCGCTTCTCCTCGGCGGCGACCCGCGCGGGGAACAGCAGCGGCCCGAGGAGGCTTTCCCCGGACTGCGCCACCGGCGCCATCATCACGTTTTCCAGCACGCTCATCCGGGCAAAGGGCCGCGGGATCTGGAATGTCCGCCCCAGCCCCTTGCGGAACAGCGCATCCGGCGCAAGTCCGGTCACGTCGGCCCCCTTCAGGGTGACGCGGCCGGAACTCGGCCGCAGCATGCCGGTGAGCAGGTTGAACAGCGTCGACTTGCCGGCGCCGTTCGGGCCGATCAGGCCGGTGATGGTGCCGGCGCGGATGTCCAGCGACACGTCGTCGACGGCCCGGAAGCCGTTGAAGTCGCGCGACAGGCCTCGGGTCGACAGCAGGATCTCAGCCATGGCTCGCCGCCTCGAGAACCTGATCATCCGGCCGGGTGTTGAGGTTGTATTTCATGATGCGGCCGTGCCGGCTGGTCCGGTCGCCTTCAAGGCCGTAGACGGGACCGCTCGGGCCCTTCGCCTGCGCAATCACGGCGGCAATCCGCGCCCGGTCGGCCTCATCCAGCGTCAGGCGGAACACCTCCAGCGTCTTCGGCAGATGCCGGGCGTAGCGTGCGCCGACGATGGCGGCGGCGACCTGCGGCTGGTCCAGCACCCAGCGCGTTGCCACGCTCGACAGCGACACGCCGTGCCGGTCGCCGACGGCCTTCAGCGTTTCCAGCAGCGTCTGGAACAGGTCCCAGGAGCCGAACTCGTCGATGATCAGCCGGTACTTCACCAGCGACCGGTTGTCGAAGGCAAAGCCCGGATCGGGCTGGCCCAGCCAGGCCTCCGTCAGGAAGCCGCCGGCCAGGGTGCCGTAGCACAGCAACTGCATGTCCTGCGCCCTCGCCCAGGAGGCGAGGCCTGTGGCCGGGCGCCGGTCGAGGATCGAATACTGCACCTGCGCCGAGACCACGTCGAAGCCCGCATCCGTAAAGCGAGCCATCTGCATCTCGTTCCAGTTGGTCGTGCCGAGACTGCCGATCTTGCCCTTCTCCTGGCAGCGCTTCAGCACCTCGAAGGCAGAGACTGCATCGCCGATGCTGAGATCCCACCAGAAGAACTGCACCAGATGCAGCCGGTCGATCTGCAGCCGCTTCAGCGACCGGTCGACAATGGCTTCCACCTCGTCGGGGCGGATGTCGGCCAGCCGCGACAGGTCCGGCACCAGCTTGGTGTGCACGACCGCGCGCTCGGTCACCTCGGCGCCCCGGCGCTTGCGCACATCCTCAATGAAGCTGCCGATCATCTCCTCCACGCCGGTGTAGATGTCGGCGCAGTCAAAGGTCGTGATGCCCGCATCGAGGAAGGCTTCCATGTCGGCGATCGCGGCCTCGCGCTCGACCGAGCCATGGTCGCCGGCCAGCTGCCAGCCGCCCTTGATGACGCGGGAAATCCTGTGGCCGGGACGCAGGTCCGCGGTTTCGACTTGGGTCATTCGTCAGGGCCTCCCTCGGCCTTCTTCCAGTAAGGGGTCTCGCGCGCCTCCGGCAGGCCGGTGGTCTCGCTGTGGCTGAACCGGCGCTTGCCCGTCCGGGTGATGCGGAAACGGCCGCCGCAATGGGGATCCGGACAAGCCACTTCCGCGTCCGTGGACATCCAGTCATACGGCGAGGTCTCGCGCTGCTTGGCCGGCAACAGCGGCAGCACGGCGGCGAGCGCATACATCGACACGCGCTGCCCGGGCTCGAACACCAGCGCCTCGCCCTCGACGCGAAAACTCTCGCCCTCGATGTGGCGACAGACCGGCGTGCGGCCGTCAAGGACCGTCTCGACCTTCAGGTCATAGAGCCAGAAGCCGTCGTCGGCTGCCGGCCGAGCAGGTTCGGCTCCTGCGCTCCCGCCGTTGCGCTCTGTACCCCCAACTGCCCCTGCCTTGTTGTCGGCCACTCCGTGAGCCCTCCCCTATCGGCGTCCGGATATCTGTGATATTTGATCTTAGGTATGGGATCTTGAGATTGTCAATCGACCGCGCATGGTTAAACTTCAGGCAGGTCAGCCAGTGGCTGTAGCGGTCCTGAACCGAGACAAACCGCAGCCGGGCGAGACATTCGGGGAGCAGCACATGAGCGCACCGCGCATCGCGAGGATCGACCAGTCAAAACTCAGGGAGAACGTCTATTTCGCGCTGCGCGACGCCTTTACACGCGGCGAGTTCGCCCCCGGCGACACGGTCAGCCTGCGTGATCTGGCCGAACAGCTCGGCACCTCGATGACCCCGGTGCGCGAGGCCGTCCGCCGTCTCGTGGCCGAGGGCGCGCTCATCGACACGCCAAGCCGCACTCTGCAGGTGCCCGCCTTTGATGCACGCCGCATGCAGGATCTGAAGCAGGCGCGGCTGGCGCTCGAGGCTCTCGTGCTCGATCTCGCCATGGACCGCATGACGCCGGAGATCATCGCGGCGATGGAGGCGGTCCTGACCACGCACTCGGACCCCGGGATCACCGGCCCCGACTTGCAGCAGAATTACGACTTCCACTTCACGCTCTACCGCGCCAGCGAGTCCGAGGTGCTGCTGCCGCTCGTCGAAGCGCTCTGGCTGCAGTACGGCGCCTATCTCAACCTCATCATCAAGCATGAGGAAGCCTTGCGCATGCCGGAGCACAAGCACCACCAGGAGATCATCGCCGCCCTGAAGGCGGGCGACCGGGCCGCCGCCCATGCCGCGCTTGCCAATGACATCGAGCGCAGCTTCCGCGTGCTGGTGCCGACAGCCTGACCGTTTCCTTTCGCCGTTATCGACATCGACACAAGAGACCGTTCATGACCCGTCACCCGGCTTCGCCGCTCACGCCCGCTCGTCCCGACCGTTTCCCGCTGGCTCCGGGGCTGGAGATCAGCCGCGCCCTCACGGGCCTGTGGCAGGTGGCCGACATCGAACGCAAGTCCGGCCCGATCGACCCTGATCTTGGCGCGGACTGGCTGGAGGCCTATGTCCGCGACGGCTTCACCACCTTCGACATGGCCGACCATTACGGCACCTCCGAGCTGATCACCGGCCGCCTGCTGTCGCGCTTTGCAAACGGCAGCGCCGACCGGCCGCTTGCCTTCACCAAATGGTGCCCCGAACCCGGCCCGATGACCGCCGACGTGGTGCGCGCGGGCGTCGAGGAGCGGCTGGCGCGCCTCGGCACCGACTGCATCGACCTGCTGCAGTTCCATTGGTGGAGCTTCGAGCATCCGGGCTGGCTCGACGCCCTGCACGAGCTGACGCGCCTGCGGGCCGAGGGACTGATCCGCGAGATCGGCGTCACCAATTTCGATGCCGCCCACCTGCATCTGGCACTGGCCGACGGCATTCCGCTCGCCACCAACCAGGTCTCCTTCTCGCTGGTGGACCGGCGCGCGGCGGGCCAGCTGGCCGAGGTCTGCAGCGCCCACGGCGTGCATCTTCTGGCCTATGGCACGCTCTGCGGCGGCTT
Organism: Pannonibacter carbonis; assembly: GCF_003012935.1. GTDB lineage: Bacteria > Pseudomonadota > Alphaproteobacteria > Rhizobiales > Stappiaceae > Pannonibacter > Pannonibacter carbonis. Next base: position 36,579 of record NZ_PUDR01000001.1, read on the forward strand.
CCTGTCCGGCCGCTGGCTCGGCCAGCCGGAGCCGCACGACATCGAGGACTGGAGCAAGATGAAGTACAAGCGCTTCATCGACACCATCGGTGGCTGGACTGCCTTCCAGGGCATCCTTGCGGCTGCCGGCGCCATCGCCACGAAGCACGGCGTCTCGATTTCCAACGTCGCCACCCGCTGGGTCCTCGAGCAGACGGCAGTCGCCGGCGTCATCATCGGCGCACGCCTCGGCGAGGCCATGCACACCGCCGACAATCTCAAGCTCTTCGGCTTCAGGCTGGACGCGGAGGACCACGCTCGTCTCGATGCGGCCTTTGCCGCGACACAGCCCGTGCCGGGCGACTGCGGCGATGAATACCGCAAGCCCCCCTTCCTCACCGCCTCGGGGGATCTCAGCCATCACCTCAGCGAGATGCCGCGCGCCAGCACCACCGAACTGACGCCGCACCGCCCCGGCGGCCTGCGCGTGCTGACCGGCTCGGAGTGGGAGGACATCGCCGGCTATTGCCGCGCCCAGCGCATCGGCGACCGCATCCTCGTCTCCGGCACCACGGCCACGGCCGGCGCCAGCCGCCCCGTCGCCCCGCAGGATGCCGCCGCCCAGACCACCTATATCCTCGACAAGATCCAGTCGGCCCTGACCGCGCTCGGCGCCAGCGCCGAGGACGTGGTCCGCACCCGCGTCTATCTCACTGACCCGGAGGATGCCTTGCCGGTGTCGCGGGCCCATGGCCGCGTCTTCGGCGAGATCAAGCCCGCCAACACCCTCCTCGCCGTCGCCCGCCTGATCGGCGACTACAAGGTGGAAATCGAGGCCGAGGCGATCATCCGGCCGTAAGTCCGCTCGATCCCGAAAAGGACGCCGGACGCCTCACGCGTCTAGCGTCTGGGCCGCGTGCAGGTCGGCATAGAGGCCGCCGCGTGCCACCAGCTCGGCATGGGTGCCGCTCTCGGCGATGCCGCCCTCGGCCACCACGACGATGCGGTCGGCGTTGCGGATGGTGGCGAGCCGGTGGGCGATCACCAGCGTCGTGCGCCCATGCGACAGGCTGGCGAGGGACCGCTGGATCTCCCGTTCCGTCTGGCTGTCCAGCGCCGAGGTCGCCTCGTCCAGGATCAGGATCGGCGGGTTCTTGAGGAAGATCCGAGCGATCGACAGGCGCTGCTTTTGCCCGCCGGAGAGCTTCACCCCGCGCTCGCCGATGATGGTATCGAGCCCGTCCGGCATCGAGGTGATGAGGTCGGCCAGATGCGCCCGCCGGGCCGCGTCCCAGATCTCGTGCTCGCTCGCCCCCAGCCGCCCATAGGCGATGTTCTCGCGGATCGAGCCACCGAACAGGAACACGTCCTGCTGCACGATGCCAATCTGGCTGCGCAGGGACGTCATGGTGTAGTCGCGGATGTCCGTGCCATCGACAAGAATGGCTCCCTGTGTCGGCTCGTAAAAGCGCGGCAGCAAGGACAACAGCGTCGTCTTGCCAGCACCCGACGGCCCGACAAAGGCGATGGTCTGTCCGGCACGGATCTCCAGGTTCACATGGCTCAGCACGGGCCTTTCGCCGGAATGGGCACCGGAATAGCCGAACGAGACATCCTCGAAGCGGATGTCACCCTTCAAAGGAGGGGCTACCCGGGCCGTCGGGGCATCGGTGATGTCCGGAGCGGTGCCGATCAGGTCGAGATAGCGGCGGAAGCCAGCGATGCCCTTCGGATAGGTCTCGATCACCGAATTGATCTTCTCGATCGGCCGGAAGAACACGTTGACCAGCAGCAGGAAGCCGACGAAGCCGCCATAGGTCAGCTCGCCGCGCAGCACCAAATAGCTGCCCGCCAGCATGACGAGAAGCTGCACGATGCGCATGCTCATGTAGCTGAGCGTCGTGGAGGCGGCCATGATCTTGTAGGCATCGAGCTTGGTGGTGCGGTACTTCTGGTTGTCCGCCTCGAACAGGCGCTTTTCATGCGCCTCGTTGGCAAAGGCCTGCACCGTGCGCATGCCTCCGACATTCTCCTCGATGCGCACGTTGAAGTCGCCGATTCGGCCATAGATGCGGCGCCAGTTCTGCGTCATCTGCCCGCCGTAGCGGCTCGTCACCCACATCACCAGCGGCACGATGAGCCCGGTCATCAGCGCCAGATGCACATTCACCCAGAGCATCAGCGCAAAGGCACCGAGGAAGGTCATCACCGCGATGAACAGATCCTCCGGCCCGTGATGCGCCACCTCGCCGATCTCTTCCAGATCCTTGGTGATCCGCGCGATCAGATGGCCGGTCTTGTGGTTGTCATAGAAGCGGAACGACAGTTTCTGCAGGTGCTCGAAGGCCTTGCGCCGCATGTCGGTCTCGATGTTGATCCCGAGCATGTGCCCCCAATAGACCACCACCGCATTGAGGCCGCCGGTCACGAGATACATGACAAACAGCCCCGCCCCGGCCAGAAGGATCAGCGAGACGCTCTGCTGCGGCAGCAGCTGGTCGACAAACATCGTCACCGCAATCGGGAACGCCAGTTCCAGCAGACCCGCAACAACGGCACAGCCAAAGTCGAGAAGAAACAGCCCCCGATAGGGAGCGTAATAGGCAAAAAATCTGGAAAGCATGGGACCGTCCGGCGGGGAACGAGGCAGGAGCAACCCTGCGTAGCGCCTTTCGCGGTCGGTCGAAAGGTCGCTGTCCCCTGAGAATGCCTGTTTGCCGCGCGCTGTAACCCTGTCGACACAGCTGAGTTCGACCTCTTGCAACCGGGCCTCCCGGTCATCCTGCGCCGTTCCGCACGCAAAAACCCCCGCGCGGCGGCGCGGGAGTTTTCTGTCATCAGCCGGGAGATCGTGCCTGAGATCAGCCGCCGAAGCCGAAGCCGACCGGCATGTCCGTCAGCGTGATGCCAAAGGGCTCGAGGCTCTTGACGATCCAGGTCTGGTTGTTGCCGATGCGGCGGTTGTATTCCGCCCAAGCCGAAACGAAGCTCTTGAAGGTCTCGTCGGCACCATAGTTGAGGGCAACCACCGAAGGCGTGGACAAGACCGGCGTCGGCACTTTCACGGCACCGATGTTCGGCGCCTTCTTGGAAATGACGAGACCGTTCAGCATCGTGTTGACGAGACCATCGGCCTTGCCCGTTGTCACCGCAATGATGGCTTCATCGCGGGTCTTGAAGCGCAGGATGTTGGCTTTCGGCAGGTATTGCTGCGTGATGAGATCCTGGGCCGATCCCATGTCGACGGCAAATGTGTACTTGGGATCGTTGAGTTCGCCCCAGGTCTTGCCTGTCAGCTCATCCTTGGCCGAGACGATGATGAAGCTGTTGTAGTAGGTCGGATCGGAGAAGGAGACCGACATGGCGCGAACCGGCGTCGCAGTCACGGCGAAGGCCATGTCGACCTTGCCGCTCTGAACGTCGAGGATCGCATTGGCCCAGCTGGATTCAACGATTTCCAGCTTCACATCCAGCGTCTTGGCGATGTCCGAGGCCATGTCGATGACGAAGCCCTGCCATTCCCCGGTCCGCGGATCCTTGTTGAAATACGGTACCTCGTTGAGGATGGCCGGAATGCGCAGGACGCCGCGCGCGCGGATGTCCTCGATCGTGCCCGCACTGGCGGCGCTTGCGCCGATTGACAGGGCCATGGCGGCAACGCCGCAGAGTTTGGCGAAGAAATTCATGGGTCTGATGACCTCCCTTGTTCCCCTGGGATAGCTGGCGGACCGGCCATGCTGCCGGCCTCTCTTGGCCGCCCTCAAGCCTAGAGCCCGTGCTAGGCGGAACAATGCTAGAGACGCCGATGCTCTTATGGCGTTTTTTATATGTTGCTGTCGCCGCCACGCGGCGGATCCAGTACCGGGCCCACCAGTTCGCGCTGGCAGTCTTCGTAGAGACGCTGCACCATCGGGTGCTTCTGCAGGAAGCCGGCCGTGCCGAAGTAGACCCGGACTTCAGGCAGGTTCTCCAGCCGCAGACTGCTGATCACCACGTCCTCAGGCGACACGCACCAGGACGGAATGATGGAAAAGCCGAGCCCCTCCTCGACGCAGCGCTTGACCGACGAACTGCCCGAGGTGGAAATCGACGGCAGGACCGTGGCGCCGTTGCGCCCGAGGAAATCGACCGCGAGATTGCGCAGCGTCTGGCCAGGCTCATAGGTGATGAAGGGGCGCCCCTGCGCCCACAAGGGCACATCCGCAGGCGCAGGCGCGGCACCCCATGAGCGTGGATAGACAAGGCTCAGCCGGTAGCTGCCCAGAAGCCGTTGCGGCACCACAGGATCGCCGAAGAACCGCTCCGAAATGCAAACATCCAGGCTCCCGTTCTTGACCAGTTCGGCGAGCACCGTGTCACGCTCATAGACCGCGAATTCCATGTCCGGAAACTCTTCCCGGAACCGCGTCAGCACCTTCGGAAACAGATAGAAGAAGATCGCCTGGGGCATGCCGACCCGCAGCGCTGACCGCTGGTTTTCGATCAGCTTGGTCAGCCGCTCGAGCATGATGTCGAGTTCGGGATGCAGCAGGCTGTAGAGCGCCCGGCCGCGCGGCGTCAGTGCGATCCGTTTGGCACCTTGTTCGGAATCGATCAGCTTGCCATTGAGGATCTGTTCCAGCCGGCGTACGTGGTTGGCCGCAGACTGATAGCTGAGGTTCAGCTCGCGCGCCGCTCCGGAGAACGAGCCATGCCGGGCGACCTGATAGAAGGTCTGGATGAGCGTGAGGCTGATCTTGGCCATGCGTGTCTCCCTGCCGCACCGCCATAAGGCGCAAGGCTTGCTTAGCCGATACAAAAATTCGCAGCAAGCAAGGCCGTCATCTTGTATCGACGGTTCCGGCCCCGCCCCGCCACACTCCCCCCATTCCAGCCCGCAAGGGCCATCACCTGCAATCGAAGGGGCCGGGTCGACCGTGGCTGCTACGCCTTCCTCCCGCATGACCGTGATCGTCGCCGGCGCCGGCATCGTCGGCAGTGCCTGCGCCTATTTCCTCGGCCAGGCCGGCGCGCAGGTCCATCTGCTGGACGCCAGCGCTCCGGCGGCAGAGGCCTCGGGTGCTGCGGACGGGGCCGTATCAGTTGCTTCCAAGCGCCCCGGCCCGCTGATGACCGCCGCGCTTTCGGGCATTGCGCTGTATCGCGAGCTTGAGGAAAGCGGACCGCTGTCCGGCCTGTTCCACCGCCGCTCGACCTTCATCGTCGCGGCGAGCGAGGACGAGCAGAAGGTGCTGGAGACCCACGCCACCGCGCTTGCCGATGCCGGCGTCGTCATCACCGCCATTGCAGGCGACGACATCCCCAGGCGTTTCCCGGCCCTGTCCAGGGCCGCCAGCCTGATCATTGAAGTGCAAGGCGAAGGCCATGCCATCGGCTATCAGGTGGTCCACCGGCTCATCGCCGCATCGGGGGCAACAGTCCACCGGTCGACGCCTGTCACCCGCCTCGTCCCGGATCGGTCGGGAACACGTCTTGCCGGGGTCGAGACCCCCGCGGGCTTCCTCGGCGCGGATGCGGTGGTGCTGGCGACCGGCAATGGCAGCTCCGCCCTGCTTGGCCTTGCAGATGTACTGACACCACGCAAGGGACAGCTTCTCATTACCGAGCGTGATCCGGCTCTCAACGCCGCCATGCCAGGCTCGATCATGTCGGGCCGGTATCTCCTGTCAAAGGGTAGCCAGAAGACGGCAAGCGCAGCCCCCGCTCCGGCAGGTCCGGCACGCGGTTTCGGCCTTGTGATCGATCCCCTGCGCACCGGCCAGTTCCTTATTGGCGGCACCCGCGAGGATCACGGCAACAAGCAGGAAACGGATCTCTCCGCCGTCTCCCGTATCCTCGCCGATGCGGTTGCGCTGGTCCCCGACCTTGCCCGCCTGCGGCTCTTGCGCAGTTTCGCCGGAGCCCGCGCCGCCGTGCGGGACGGCCTGCCACTGGTTGGCCGGCTTCCCGGCCTCAGCAATGCCGTTGTCGCCACCGGCTTCGAGGGGGATGGCATCTGCCTCGGTCCGGTGATGGGCCGCGCCGTCGCCCGTCTTCTGCTGGACAAGGAACCAGGCCTGGATCTGGCGCCTTTTGCCCCGAACCGGTTTCAGTCCAGCGGAGATGCTGCATGACCCCTGCAACCTTCCGCTGGATGTCGCAAGATGTGCCCTTCCGCCCGGGAGAGACCATCGCTGCAGCCCTGTCTGCCGCAGGCGTCGTTTCCTACGGGCGAGATCAGGCCGGCGCCCCGTCCCGGTATTTCTGCGGCGTCGGCGCGTGCCAGTGCTGTCTTGTCAACGTCGACGGCCGCCCCATCGAGGCCTGCCTGACTTTGGCCCGTCCCGGCCTTTCGGTCACGCCGCTGGAGCTTGACCATGCCTGACATCACGCCGGACACATTAAACCTGACACCGGATGTTCTGATCATCGGCGGCGGCCCGGCCGGAATGTCGGTCGCCATCGAATGCGCCCGCGCAGGCCTTGTCGTTACATTGGTGGAACAACGTCCCCGCCTTGGCGGCGCGATCTTTCGTCAGCCGGTCAACGGGGTCGCTCCGCTCGCACTCGCAGCTGGCCCCGAACGTCTGAAGGCAAGGCTGTTCAAGGACTTTGCTGCACAGGTAGCCCGAATTCACTGTGTCTACGGCGCCCTGTTCGCCGGCCTCGACGCGGATGGGTTGGCCATCGTGGAGGACCGGCAGACCTCGCGCGTCCTGCCGTTCCGCCCACGTGCGCTGGTCCTGGCGACTGGCGCTGTCGAAGCCGTTCTGCCCCGCCCGGGCTGGACCCTGCCCGGCGTCACGACAGCCGGTGGCCTGCAGGTCCTGATGAAGGAAACGGGCCGCGCGCCGCAGGGCCGTGTTGTCCTCGCCGGCTCGGGGCCTTTGCTCCTTGCGCTGGCCGCCCAGCTCATCCGCCTTGGCCGCCCGCCGCTTGCGGTTCTGGAGGCAGGGGATCCGATCCGCCGGCCCGGCGCGAGCCTCGCCCTGCTGGCCCACCCCTCGCTTGTCAGTGAAGCTGCTTCGTATCTCGCGACGATTGCTCTTGCCCGCGTGCCTTGGCATCGCGGAGCACAGTTCGAGCGGATCGATCCCTGCGACCAGGCCCTGATCGTGACCTGGCGCGATCACAAGGGGCACCTCGCAAGCCTTGCAGCCGACCATGTCAGCCTGCACGACGGGCTGGCACCCAACAACTTCGGTCTCCCGGCCGAAGCACGGGGCGGCGTCAAATCTTCTGCAGGCAATCCTCTGGTCATCCGGGTCGGCGATTGCCGCGAGGCCCTTGGTGCCGCTGCCGCCGTCGCTGGAGGCGAGGCCACGGGACGCAATCTCGCTGCTCATCTTCTCACCGGAGGAGAGGTCATTGCGGCCGAAGCAACGCTCGCCCGGCATCGCTCTGCCCAGCATCACATCGCCCGTGCCTTTGCACCGCGCCGGGGACAAGAGCTGGCAACGCAACTGCCCGATGACACCGTGATCTGCCGCTGCGAAGGACGCACTCTCGCGGACCTGAAGAAACTGGTGGCCGAGTCACCAGGCCTGTCGGCGCGCGAACTGAAGCTCAATGGCCGCTTCGCCATGGGCGCCTGTCAGGGCCGCTTCTGTGCCAGCAACGCCGCAAGGCTCCTTGGCGAACTCTCGCACAGCGCGGATCAGGTACCTGTCTCCGCCCTCACGGGCCAGCGCTGGCCCTTGCGCCCCGTTTCCATTGCCGCCCTCGCCGCCGCCGTCGCCGATGCGCCGCAGCCGGGCTCCTCCACCAAAGACGACAAGGACATCAGATGACCCAGCTCAGCACTGCAGCCGTCTTGCGACACGACGAAATCGTCGTCCGCAATCCGTTCGACGGCGTCGAGGCCGGTCGCGTGGCAGAAAGCACGTCGTCGGAGATCGTCGCAGCGCTAACCCGCGCCCGCAAGGCACAAGCCGAGTTCCGCCACTCCACGCCGGCCCGGCGACGGGCTCTTTTGAATGCCCTGGCAGCAGAAATTGCCACCGACGCCGATGCACTCGCCACCCTCATCTGCGCCGAGATGGGAAAGACCATCTGCGAGGCGCGCAATGAGGTGCGCCGGGCCGAGAACACCCTGAAGCTCTCCGGCGACGCAGCCACGTTCCTTGATGGCGAGGCCTTGCACTGCGCCATTGTGGAAGGCGGCGTCGACCGCCTGGCCACCGTGACCTATCAGCCGGTCGGCGTCATCGGAGCGATCACCCCGTTCAACTACCCGCTCAATCTGCTGTGCCACAAGCTTGGCCCCGCCATCGCCGCAGGCAATGCCGTCGTTGCCAAGCCCTCCCCCAAGGCCCCGCTCGCTGCAGCCCGGCTCTGCGAGCTGGCCGTCCGCGCTGGCTGGCCGCGCGACCTCTTCCAGGTCGTGCATGGCGGTGCAGACGCTGCGCTGACCCTCGCCCGCGCGCCCATCGACCTGCTCTCCTTTACGGGCGGCCCCGCTGCCGGTCTCGCCCTGAAGAACGCCAGCGGACTTGTCCGTTGCCTCATGGAGCTGGGCGGAAATGATCCGCTGTTCGTCCTTGCAGATGCCGATCTCGAACGCGCCGTCGCCACGGCCATCGGCCATCGTTTCGAGATCGCCGGCCAGAGCTGCGCTGCGGTGAAGAAGCTGTACCTGCATCACTCCATCGCGGCCGAGTTCACCGAACGGCTTCTTGCAGCCGTTGCGGCGGTCACGACCGGCGATCCGCGAGACTTGGCAACCGATATGGGGCCGGTCATTGATGAGCCCGGTGCCCGCCTCGTTCAGGACCGGATCCTGGCGACGATTGCCGGCGGTGCCAGCCTGCTGGCTGGCGGCACACGTGAGGGTACACTGGTCGCCCCGACGGTCCTTGCCAATGTGGCGGCAGACGCCCCGGTCATTGCCGACGAGACCTTTGGTCCGGTCATTGCCATCCGCACCTTCACCGATGCGCAGGCCGCCATCGCGGAAGTCAACGCAGGCGCCTACGGCCTGCAGGCCGGCGTGTTCACCAACGACCACGCCATGGTGAAGCTGTTCTCGCGCGAGCTCATCGTCGGCGGCGTCATGATCAACGAAGGCCCCGACTTCCGGGCCGAACACGTGCCCTTTGGCGGCGTCAAGCGCAGCGGCCTCGGTCGCGAGGGCGTGCGCATCACCTTGCGCGAAATGAGCGAGCCAAAGGTCGTTATCGACTGAAGGAGACCACCATGCGCATTGCCATCATGGGGGCGTCCGGCCGCGTCGGCACCCGGCTCGTGGAACTGGTCCTCGCCAATCCCGGCCTGGAACTCGCTGCTGCCCTCGTCTCACCGCGCTCAGTGCTCGTCGGCACGCCGGTCGCCGGCGGCAGCATCGAGTATCGGCCAGCCGAAGCGGCGATGAACAGCCATTGCGACCTATTGATCGACTTCTCCTCGCCAGCCGCCTCGCTCGCCCTCCAGCAGCAGGTCGGCCTGAAGCCCATGCCGATGGTGATCGGCACGACCGGCTTCACAGCTGAAGAAGATGCGGCCCTGACCGGTTTTGCGGCCCATCGTCCGATGGTGGTGAGCGCGAACTTCGCCCTCGGTTTCGAGGCCTTCCGGCAGGCGGCGGAACATTTCGCGCGTTTGATGCCGGGCGGCGAAGCCAGCGTCGGCGAGGTCTATCACGCCCGCAAGAAGGTTGATCCCTCCGGCACATCCCGCTGGCTTGCAAGCACGGTCCGCGATGCCCGCTCGGCGGTGATGGGCTTTGCAGCCCCGACCCCGGAGATCCATGTGGAACGCGAAGGCGATACCGTCGGGATCAACGAGGTTCGCTTCGATCTCGGGTCGGCTGAGCTCCTGATGTCCTACCGTGTCCACACGCTAGCTGCCTACGCCGAAGGCGCACTGGCGGCGGCCGATTGGCTGCACACCCGTCGCCCGGCCCATGGCCGCTATTCCCTCGCAGACACAAAGACCGTCTGACCACTCCGGAGACCTTTCCGATGACCGATCTGACCAGCCATTTCCGCGGCGTCTTCACAGCCCTCATCACCCCGTTCCGCGATGGCGCCGTTGATCATGTCGCCTTTGCCGAGCTTGTCGAACGCCAGCTGGAAGCGGGCGTTTCCGGCCTCGTCCCAGTAGGCACAACCGGGGAGGCGGCAACCCTGTCGGAGGAAGAGGCCGAGGATCTCATCGCCCGCACCGTGAAGCTCGCGGCAGGGCGCGCCATGGTCCTTGCTGGCGCCGGGGCCAATGACACGCGCAAGACCATCGAGAAGGTCCAGCGCGCCGAAGACGCCGGCGCTGACGCCGTCCTCGTCGTCACCCCCTACTACAACAAGCCGACCCAGGCCGGACTGGTCGCGCATTACAGCGCGGTGGCCGAGGCGACAAGGCTCCCTGTCGTGCTCTACTCCGTGCCGGGGCGCTGCGGGGTCGAAATAGCGCCGGAAACATGCGCCACTCTTGCGGAACGCCATTCCAACATCGTCGCCATCAAGGAAGCTGGCGGCACGGCCACCCGCGTCACCCAGATCCGCCAGGCCTGCGGCGACCGGCTCATCATCCACTCCGGCGACGACGGACTGACCCTGCCTTTCCTGTCTGTTGGAGCTATCGGCGTCACGTCGGTGGTATCCAATGTTGCCCCCCGCGAGATGGTCCAGCTGGTCAGGGCCTGGGAAGCCGGCGACACAGCCCGGGCGCTTGAGCTGCACGAACTCATTGCCGAACTCACGGATGGCATGTTCATTGAGTCCAATCCGGGCCCGGTGAAGGCAGCGCTTGCCTTGTCCAACCTGGCTGGACCGGAACTTCGCCTGCCGATGGTGCCGGTCAGCGACGCCAGCCGCCAGAAGATTGCAGCGATCCTCGGCCGCTTCACCCATGCGGCCGCAGCCTTCCAAGAAATGCGCTAAGGCCCCGTCCTTGCTTTGCATTGCAGCAGAGCGAGACGGCATGAAACAGTCAGACTGCCCGTCCGTGCCCGCTGCGGCCGGGCCAATATCAAGGATCCCTCACGTGCCTGACGCGTGAGCCAGAATCCAGGGGAACAGCAATGCGAACAATGACAGTGGCCAGAGGTCACCAGGCGCGGGGAGGCACCTCGTGACATACACTTGGGATTTTCACTCGGTCTGGCAATACCGCGACCTGTTCATGTGGGGGCTCTGGATCAGCGTCGTCTACACCGTCGGGTCAATCGTGCTTGGCATCCTGATCGGCTTCCTGACCTGCGCCATGCGGCTATCCGGATGGCGGATCCTGAGCTTCATCGCCAGGGTCTATCAGGAGATTTTCCGCTGCACCCCGCTTCTGGTGCAGTTGCTGTGGTTCTACTACGCCTTCCCGCTGCTGATCGGCGCGTCCATCGACAACCGCGTCGCGGCGCTGCTCACCCTGTCGCTCTATGTCGGCGCCTTCTACGCCGAGATCTTCCGGGGCGGGATCGTCTCTATCGACAAGGGACAACGCGAGGCCGCAGCTGCCATCGGGATGAGTTCCTGGCAGGCCATGCATCGCATCATCCTGCCGCAGGCGTTGAAGCGGATGCTGCCGTCCTTCATCAACCAGTCGGTGATCCAGTTCAAGAACACATCTCTGGTCTCGGTCATCTCGGTCGCGGACCTCGCCTACATGGCGGCCGTGGTCAACGGCCAGACCTACCGGCCGCTGGAATCCTACACCTTCATGGCCGTGCTCTACATCGCCCTGCTGCTTCCCATGACGCAGATCGCCGACTGGGTGGAAAAGCGCCTGCGGGTCAGTGATTGAGGAGATCCAGATGACCACCACATCCACGGCCACCGCACCTGTCATCGAGGCAATCGGCCTGCGCAAGACGTTTGGCACCCATGAGGTGCTGAAAGGCCTCAACCTCGGTCTCGCTCGCGGCGAGGTCGTCGCCCTCATTGGTCCGTCCGGCTCGGGCAAGTCGACCTTCATCCGGTGCCTGAACCGGATGGAGCACCCGACCGGCGGCGAGATCCGTTTCCGTGACAAGCCGGTAGGCGAATCCTTTCGCGACAGCGAAGCTGCAATCGGCATCGGCACATTGCGGCGTCACGTCGGCATGGTATTCCAGCACTTCAACCTGTTCCCGCACAAGACCGTGCTGCAGAACGTCACTGAAGGGCCAATTGTCGTCTGCAAGCGCCCGCGTCGGGAAACAGAAGAGCTGGCCAAGGACCTCCTGGCCCAGGTCGGTCTTTCCGACAAGCATGCAGCCTTCCCCAATCACCTGTCAGGTGGCCAGAAGCAGCGCGTCGCCATTGCCCGGGCGCTTGCCATGCAGCCGGATGTCCTGCTCCTCGATGAGGTGACAAGTGCGCTCGATCCGGAACTGGTCGGTGAGGTGCTGGCGGTCATTCGCTCGCTCGCCGAGGCTGGCATGACCATGGCCATCGTCACCCACGAAATGGCCTTTGCCGCCGAGGTCGCAAGCCGCGTGCTTTTTCTGGACCAGGGCGTCATCGCCGAGGAAGGCAGTCCGGCCGAGGTCATTCTCAATCCCGCCAATCCGCGCCTGCAGGCCTTTGTTGCCCGTTTCAAGGCCTGAGCTCGGACCCCGGTGCAATCCAGCCATCGGGATCCGGTCGGACCTGCGCGATGCACAAGCATTTTCAAGGCGGGATGCAGCCGCGTCCGCAAGCCTTGGTACGAGGACACCGGAATGACCCTCAAGCGCATTACCATTTTCGGAGCCGGCAACATCGGCAGCGCCCTTGCCACACTCCTTGCCCGCACCGGCCGTTTTGAACTGACCGTCTGCGATGTTTCCGAGGACGCGCTTGAGCCCTTGCGGGCGCACTCCCCGGCGGTTCGGCTGCTGCGATTGCCGCGCGGGGAAGAGCATCAGGCGCTCGCCCCCGGCTGTGACCTCGTCATTGGGGCAGTTCCCGACCAGGCACTCCCCATGGTCGCCTCGGCGGCTCTCAAGGCTTGCTGCCACTATCTCGACTTCGTCTCGACACCCGACCCGCTAAAACCGATTCTCGCCGATCTTGCGCGCACACGAACCGTTCTTCCGGCGAGCGGTGTGTCGCCCGGGTTCGTCGGTGCACTGGCCGCCTCCCTGCTTCAGGGCTTTTCACCGGTCGGCGATCTGATCATTCGGGTCGGCGCCATCCCGCGCTACCCGACCAACCGGCTCGGCTACGGCCAGATCTGGAATGTTGACGGCTTGATCGAGGAATACACCCGTCCGAGCGCCGCGATCCGCGATAGCCAACGGGTGAACGTCAGTCCGCTCGAGGACTATGAGCGCCTCACCGTCGACGGCATGGCGCTGGAGGCCTTCACCACCTCCGGCGGCATGTGCGACCTCGACGTCTTTGCCCCCTTTGCGCCGCGCAACGTCACGGTGAAGACCATACGTTACCCCGGTCATCTCGATTACATGCGCTTCCTGCTGGATGACCTGGGCCTGCGCCATCGCCGGGACATGCTGCGGTCTCTGCTGATGAACGGGTTGCCGGTGATCGAGGACGATGTGCTGCATGTTCTGTTGACCGCTCGCGGGACACGGGGGCGACAGCCAAGTGAGCGAACCCTCCGCTACAGCTTTGCCCCCAACCCCGATGTTGGCCCGTTCAATGCGCTGACATCACTTGCAACAGGCTATGCGACCAGCCTTATCTGCGCGCTCGCAGACGGTCTCTTGCCTGCAGCAGGCATGGTGACACCGCAGATGCTCGATGCGGGCACACTGCTTGCCTCGCCCTTCATCGCGCCCCTGCTTGAAGCCTGAGGCTGCTTCACACAGCCTCGGGCCGATCCAGCAGCTCAAGCAACTGCTGGAACCGCAGGCCCGCCATGGACACTCCGTCCAGCACCATGTCGTCCAGTTCGTCCTCGGCCGGCGCGCTGCCGCCCTTGCCGCGCAGCGTCGTCGTGCGCAAGCGGTCGGCAAGGAAAATAGCCAGGGCCTTGTAGAACCGCGCCGCAAAGGCCGGTGTCTCGGCGAGGCGCTTCTCGATCAGCGCCTTCTCCAGCGCCAGCACGCGGGTTTCGCGCGCCGCCTCGACCGTTGCCGAGGGCGGGGCCTTGTCGACGAAGGACATTTCACCCAGGATCTCACCGCTCGACAGGCTCGCCACCACGCCGACGCCGCTGACGCGCACATCCACCTGCCCGTCCAGCACGATGAACAGATGCGCCGTCGCGCGCCCTTCCTCGATCAGCACCTGGCCCGGCTTGAGGCTCACCCGCCGGCCGGCCTGCCCCATCCAGGCGATGTCCGCATCATCGAGCTGACCAAGGATGTAAAGCACCTTGCGCATGAAATAACTCCCTCAAAAAATCTCAGACGAGCTGCCGGCGGGCATGGGCGGCAAAGGCCCCGTTCGCCTGCATCAGCTCCGTGAATGATCCGGTCTCGACCACCCGGCCACGGTCCAGCATGACAATCCGGTCCACCTTCTCGATGGTGCTGAGCCGGTGCGCGATGACGACGCGCGTGACGGGCAGGTTCGCCAGCGTCTCGGTGACGATGGCCTGCGTGCGGTTGTCGAGCGCGCTGGTGGCCTCGTCCAGCAGCAGGATCGCAGGCTTGCTGACCAGCGCGCGCGCGATCAGGATGCGTTGCCGCTGTCCGCCGGACAGGGTGCCACCGCCATCGAGCAGCACCGTATGCATGCCCATCGGCATCTGCTCTATATCCCGGTCCAGCCCCACCAGCCGCGCCGCCTCCAGCGCCTCATCAAGGCCGAGGCCGCTTTCGCCGGCGATGTTGGCGTGAATGCTGCCGGCCATGATCCGGCCATGCTGCAGCACCACGCCGATCTGGCGGCGCAGGTCCGACAGGTCGAGCCGGTTTAGCGAATGCCCGTCATAGAAGATGTCGCCCAGCTCCGGCCGGTCAAAGCCCAGGAGCAGGCGCAGCAGCGTCGACTTGCCCGAGCCCGAGGCCCCGACGATGGCGACGAATTCCCCCCGCTCGATCTTCACCGTCAGTTCGCTGAGCGCGCGCGGTGCCATCTCGCTGTAGCGGAACGACACGTTGCGGATATCGATGGCCCCGGCGAGCGTCACCGGACGGCTGTCGACCGGCGGGGTATCCGGCACGGCCGAGATGATCGGCTCAGCACGCTCGATCAGCGGAATGGCCGTCAGCGATTGCGTCAGCGCTCCCGCCAGCGCCGAGATTGCCGCCAGAACCTGCGCGAAGGCCGTTGTCACGGTGACGAAGTCTGCCAGCGAGAACGCCGGCGCGGTGCCGCCTTTCAGCGCATCCGCCTTCATCAGATAGACGATGGTGGCATAAAGGGTCAGCGTCGCCAGTTGCGGCAGCAAGGCATCCAGCGTCGCCTGCCAGTTCGCCCAGCGCCCAGCGGCGACCGTATGGCCGATGTTGCGCGAAAACAGGCTGGCCCAGCGGGCAAAGCCCATTCGTTCGCTGGCCGAGGCGCGCAGCTTGCCGAGCCCCATCAGCATCTGCACGACGAAGCTGTCGAGCCGTCCTTTCTCGGTCAGGCGCCGGCGCTCGTGCAACAGGCCCCGGTAGCTGACAAAACCATTCGCAGCCCCCAGAACCAGCGCCAGTCCCAGCGCCAGCAGCGCCAGCCGCCAGTCGACCGTCAGGATCGGAATGAGGCTGATCAGGCTGAAGACGCTGCTCGCCGCAGCGCTCGAAAAGCTCTGGGTGATCACCTGGCGCGCGCTCTGGATACCCAGCACACGGTCCGTGATATCGCCCACGGAGAAAGCGCGGAAAAACGCCGGCGGCATGCGCAGGAGCCGCAGCAGCAGCGCCGGCTGCAGCCGGCCCTCGAAGCCAAGTTCCGACCGCAACATGGTCAGCGCCTTGCCGGCCTCGAACACGGTGCGCGCCAGTGCCGCCGCCACCAGCCCGCCGACGATGACACCGGTCAGCCCGATGTCGCCATAGGGAATGGCATTGCTGATCAGGAAGCGGGAGCCATAGGGCACGAGCATGGCCAGCAAGGCCGCTGCCAGCATCAAGGCCACCAGACGCACCCGGTCGGCCCCGAGCGTCGCAAATCCGAAGAAGAACAGGTCCCGGAACCGCAGCGGATGGGAGGGCAGCGCCGGATAGAGCTGCAGCGCATCGGCCGCAAGTCCGCCTTCGCCGCTGCCTTCCATGGCGTCGCGCGCGACGGGGCGGGCAACGCCCCGGTCACGCATCACCCACTGCCCCTTGATGCAGATCAGCGCCACAGGCCGCCGTTCCGGCCCGAGATAGCCGAGCATCGGCGGTCCCGGCTGGCGCGTCCAGCCCGGCCGCAGCAGGACACTGCGCGAGATCATCTGGTGCCGCGCCAGCACAGCCTGCAGCCGTGCGCCCGCGTCACGGGTCTCCGCAGCCATCTCGAAGGCCTCAAGCCGCGGCGTCACGGCCATGGCCGAGAGCACGCAGACGAGCGCGGATTTCAGCGGATCAGTGCCGGCGGTCAGGGCGAGCGCGCTGCCCCTTGCGGCCGCTCCTCCGCGCTCGGCCAGTTCAGCCAGCGCGTCGGTCGTGATCGCCTCACCACGCCGGCGGCGGCGCTCGCGCCAGTCCTCGCCGCCCGAGGCTGCAAGGGGCGCAAGGCCGGCGTCAGCGCCGTTCTCATCGGGGGATGGCCGGGTCTCATGCATCGTCCCGCCTCCTCAATGTCCGCCCGAGCGGATCAGCTCGGCGTAGTCGCCGTCTGCCGCCATCAGGCTGTCATGGGTTCCGCGCTCGACGATGCGTCCCGTGTCCATGACGATGATCTCGCTGCAGTCGCGCACGGTGCTGAGCCTGTGCGCGATGATGATGGTGGTGCAGCCACGCCGGCGCAGATTGTCGTCGATCAGCTTTTCCGTCTGCGGATCCAGCGCCGCCGTCGCCTCGTCGAGGATCAGCACCGCCGGGTCGCCGACCAGTGCCCTTGCAATTTCCAGCCGCTGCCTCTGACCGCCAGAGAAATTGCGCCCGCCTTCCTCGACATGCGCGTCCAACTCACCGGACCGCGCCACGATGTCATCAAGGATCGCCGCATCCTCCAGCGCCCGCGTGATAACATTGTCCGGCACATCCGGATTCCAGAGCGTGAGGTTCTCCCGCACCGTTCCCTCGAACAGGAAAATTTCCTGGTCGACATAAGCAATATTCGCCGCACGCCGGTACTGGTCGAGATCGTTGAGGGGAATGCCGTCGATGCGCACATCGCCGGACCACGGCGCGACAAGGCCGCAGATGATGCGGCCGAGCGAAGACTTGCCGCAGCCCGATCGCCCCACCAGCCCGATCCTCTCGCCCGGCGCCGCAAACAGGGAAATCCCGTCAAACAGCGGTTCGTCCAGCGGATTGTAGCCATAGCGGATCGCGTTGACCTCGAGCTGCCCACCGAGCAGCACCGGCCCGCCGACCCCTCCGTCCGCCGGCGGTTCGGTCAGCGGATCCGGCGGATTGCGCATGGCGTCATCCACCCGGTTGAGATCGGCGCGGATACTGGCGAGTTTCGGCGACAATTCGACCAGGCTGACCAGCGGTGCGGTAAAGCTCGCCGCCAGCAGCTGGAACGCCACCAGATCGCCGATCGTCAGCCCGCCCTGCATCACCCGCATTGCCCCGACACCAAGGATCGCCGCATCGATCAGGCCGCTCAGCAGCGTGGGCGCAAGCGAGGTGATCATCGACTTGGCCCCCAGCGCCTGCGATGTGTTGAGCATTCGCGCGTGGATGCCGGCCCAGCGCCCGAACGAGCTGGTTTCCAGCCCCGACGCCTTGATGGTCTCGATGTTGTAGATGATCCCGACAGTCGCCCCGCCGAGCTTGCCCTGCTCCACCGACAGGCGGATCGAATCCTGCCGCAGCCGCTTCTGCACAAGGCGCAGCACGAACAGGTTCGGCAGTCCGAGGGCAACGGTCATGAGGCCGAGCGCCGGATCGTAGCCGATCAGGACCAGGGCAAAGAACACCAGCGTGCCCCAGTTCAGGATGGCATTGGCCATGTCCGACGAGATCACCTCGGCCACCCGGCCGCTCGCCTCGATGCGTTCGGCAATTTCGCCGGGACTTCGCTGCGAGAAAAATGCCATCGGCAGGTGCAGCACCCGCCAGATGAAGGCGCTCGCCCCGGTGATGGTCAGCTTGGTCTGCAGCCTCAGGATCAGCGAGGCCCGCAGATGGGTCAGCGCAGCCCGGATCACCGCCGTTGCAGCCAGCGCGATGAACAGCGGTTTTACCCAGTGCTCCTGCTGCATCATCAAGACGCCGTCGACGAACAGCTTGGCATAGACCGGCAGGACAACGCCCGGGATCACCATGGCAAGGCTGAGCAGCGCAATCAGCCCCAGCCCCTTCTTGGAATTGGCAACCCGGCTGCGGAAGGCAGCCAGAAGACCGGCGGGCTTGGCCGTGCGGCGGAACTCCGGCGTCCGCTCGAAGGTCAGCACCACGCCGGTGAAGGCTTCCGACAGTTCCTCGCGCGTGATCATGCGCGGGCCGGTCGCCGGGTCATTGATGAAGGCATGCGTCGCGTTCATGCCCTCGAACACCACATAGTGGTTGAAGTTCCAGTGCAGGATCGCCGGCCAGGGCAGGTCAACCAGACCCTCCGGTTCCTTGCGGTATCCCTTGGCGGTCATCCCGTAACGGCGGGCGGCCTTCAGCACGTTGCTGGCCTTGGAGCCGTCGCGCGAGACGCCGCAGGCGATGCGCAGTTCCTCCAGCGGGATCCACGCGCCATAATGCGCCAGGATCATCGCAAGGCTCGCCGCGCCGCATTCCACCGCTTCCATCTGCAGGATGGACGGGGTCTGCTTGCGCCGGCGATGCTGCGGCTTGATCGGGGTTTTCTGCTCGCTCATGACGCGCTCACCCGGCCAGACCCGTCAGCTTGCGCAGCCAGGGAATGACGTAGCTGATCGGCCGGCGCCAGGCCACGGTCACCTCGGCAGCGGCCAGCGACCCGCTGGTGAACTGCTGCGACGGCCCGGACCCGCCCGACCAGGCAAAGCCGCTCGGCGTTGCCGGATCCCGCGTCAGGGCAATGCGTGCGGCATAAGGCGCCCCCTTCTCCGAGAAGCTCTGGACCAGCTGGTCATTGCGCAGCACCGCCTGCATCGCCTGCGCCGTTGACGGGAAGTCCGACACGTCGCTGACCTGACCTTCCATCATCCCGTATTCCTCGCGGCGCACGGTGGACGGGGCAATCTGCACACTCATGCCAGGCTTCACCCGCTTGCCGTCGTTGGGCGGCAGATACAGCAGCAGCTCCAGTCCGCTCGCCCCGCTCTCGACACTGATCAGCGGCTGTCCCGGCGCAATGCGCGTGCCCGGAATGGCCTTCCATTCTGTCACACGGCCGGAGGCGGGGCTCACGATGGTCTCCTGCTGGCGCAGCTGGATCTCGACTTCAGCCATCTGGCGGCGTGCATCAGCCAGCCGCTCCTCGGCGCTGCGGATATCGCGCAGGTTGGCATTGCGCTGGGTGATGTCCTCGCTTTCCAGCTGCGATATCTGGCTGCGTGCCTCGAGCTCGGTCTGGCGCGCCTGCGCCAGGGCCTGACGCGTCTCGTTGAGCTGCTGCCAGGTGATGAGACGGCGATCAAACAGCGAGGCATCCTGCGCTGCCTGCTTTTCCAGCACCGACACCCGCTCCAGCGCGTCCTTGACCCGCAGGTCGAGCATCTTCGCGCGGGCTTCCAGCGTGTCTTTCGTCGCCCGGCTGCCTTCGTCGATCTGGCCCCGAAGGATTTCCAGCTGGCCGCTGCGCTCGGCAACCACCGCCCGGATGTTCTCCAACTGCTGGCGCAAGCCGGGCTGGATCACACGGGCAACTTCCTCGCCCTGCGTCACACGCCCGCCGACCGGCACCAGAATTTCCGCCAGCGTTCCCTCACCTGTTGCCACGGCATCGACAACACGGCCGCCGGACGTAATGAGGATGCCTGACCCCTTAACCCGCTCCGGCACCCGGCCGAGGAAGGACCACGTCACCGCGAGCCCGATCAAGAGCAGAACGACGAGCGTTGCCACCCAGTCGCGTGGCCGGGTGAGCCGGATCAACTGGTCCAGCTGCTCGGGCGAGGACAACCGGTCGAGCGCGGACTTGCGGAACAGGCGGGCCGCCTGGTTTTCGACCGGCGGCTGCGATGCGGATGGGGAGGAGCTGGAGGCGTTGGCGTCAGTCGACATCTACGGTCTTTCGAAAGGTCAATTCACCGCCCCGGCAGATCCAGGGGCAATGGCCACCGTCTTGCTGGCGGGCGCGGCCGCCGCGTCGATGGCCTCACGTTCGGCAATCAGTCTGGCGACGTCCTCGTCGGTCCAGCCGCCACCGAGCGCACGATAGAGTGCGATCGCGGACTGGAACCGCGCCAGACGCACCTGCTGCAGGCTGTCGACAGCGGTGAAATAGTCGCGCTGGGTGTTGAGCACGGTGGTCATGTCCACTTGCCCTGCATCCAGCTGTTCAAGCGTCAGTTCATAGGCGCGGCGCGCAGCTGCGGTGGCCCGTCCGGCGACTTTCTCCTCCCGGGCCAGTCCGCCATAGGCAATCAGCGCCTTCTCGACATCGGACAGCGAGGTCATCACCGCCTGCTGATAGGTGGCGATCAGCTCCTGCCGCCGCGCCTGCGTCCCCTCAAGCTGCGCCAGAAGGCGCGGCGCGTCGAAGATCGGCTGCGTCAGTTGTCCGGCCACCGAAAAGACACCGGCCGCGCCGGAGAACAGGGCCCCCGTGGTCAGGCTTTCGAAGCCCTTCTGCAACGACAGCGTCAGGCTCGGCAACATCGCCGCCCGGGCGCTGGCGACATTGTTCGCCGAAGCCGCGACAAACTCTTCTGCCTGCCGCACATCAGGCCTGCGGCGCAGAAGATCAGCCGGAGTTCCCACCCCAAGCTTCGGAATCGCGAGCTTGCCGAGGCTGCCGCGCGTGATCCTGACCTCGCCGGGCGTTGCCCCGATCAACAGGCCAAGCGTCACCTCTTCCTGCGCCAGGGTCCGCTGCAGGCGCAACACCGTGGCCTCCTGCTGCAAAACAACCGTTTCCTGCTGCGCCAGCATGATCTGCGTCGCAGATCCCGCCTCGACCCGTGCCTTGACGTTGTCCTGCACCTTGCGCGCCAAGGTCAGGTTCTCGCGCCCCAGCGCCAGCCGGTCGCGCAGGGACAGGATCTGGACATAGGACAAGGCCGTTTCAGAGGTCACCGCCAGCCGGGTCGCGGCAACGGCAAAGGCCGCAGCATCGGCGCGGTTGCTGGCGGCCTCGAAGTTCGAGCTGGCCTTGCCCCAGAAGTCCAGCTCCCAGCTGGCGTTGAGACCGACCTTGCGCTGCTGGCGCACCGGCATGCTGACGCCGGCTGGCAAGCCCGCCGTGTTTGCCGATGCCTTGAATGTGGTCTGGGTGCCGCCAAGACCGCCGCTCGGCAGCAACCCGCCGAAGGCTTCGTCTGCCCCCGCCTCTGCCTGTCGCAAGCGCGCGATCGCAACGGTAATGTCCCGGCTACCCAGCTCCGCGCGGCGGATCAAGTCGGTAAGGTCGGGAGACCGGAACGCGGTCCAGAACTCGGGCGAGGTCATGCTGGCTTGCGCCAGTCCGCCTGCATGGACAAAACGCTCTGGCAACGCAACTGCGCCCGGCGTTTCCGGCGTCAAGGCTTCGCCCATTGCAGCACAGCCGGCCAAAGTGCCGACCAGAAACATAGCCGCGACATTGCGCCCCAAATCGCGAACACGGGCAAACGACACTCGACACATGACCTGAATTACGCCCGCGCTTGCCGGCAAACCTGCCGCCCCATTTCCCCTGTTACGCCCTGTCTGTCCGGTTATCTCGGATAGACCCCGTTTTTGTCATCGCCTGCCGATGATCTCTCCGGCCCGGCTTGACAGGTTTGCACTTGCCCACTCAAGCAACCCCTCGATGCATTTTAAAGAAAGTAAACGACTATCTTTTCCAACCACCAACAAAACTCACCGAACAAAAGGCCAAGAATCCTCCTGACCAGCAATCATTCACAGAAATGAATATTGAAAATAAACTCGCTCATCAAACCACCGGGACAATAGTCGACCCGCGCAAGTGAGTGCATCAACGCCCGTTGATGGTTCACATCTTTATATGATCCGCCGGCGTGGTAAGTATCGTTCAGGGTTCGTCGTCGGACCTCGACAAAACGCAGCTCGCAAGCCGACACGACAAGCTTCAGGCAAGAACGGGCAACACCTGAACCGCCCCGGCGCCAGTCTCGATCCATTCGAGCGAGCAAGTCGCCGCAAGCCGAAATGAAGGACCTGCATGAACGCCCTGGTTCAGCGACCGGACAGACTGGATACGACTGCACAGCCGGCCAAGCCCGCCGGCGGGTGCATCGCGACCGGCAGCACCGCGCGCCCGGACCGGACGGCGGTCATGGCGAACCTGTTGGCCCATCCAGCCTTCAGCGACGCGCGCAAGGCCATCATCGCCAACCTGACCCAGCTGTTTCGCGGCGACTATCTTCTGAGCCGGCTGCTGCTGGAGGAAGGCCGCTACCTGACAATCCAGACGCTGCTGCATCTGGCTGCCGGCCAGCAGGCCGAAGAGCGTGAGACGTGGCTGACCCTTGGGCGGCTGCAGGCAAGACTTGCAGGATCAGAACTGGCAAGCCGCAACCGGATAGAAGCGCTCGTCGCGATCCTGGAGCGCTACAGCTTTCTGGAACGCCGCAAGGCGGAGGAAGACCTGCGCGTCACGCTGCTGCTGCCGACACCCCGGCTCTGGGGCTGCGATGCGGTGCTGGCCGAGGCGATGGTCCAACCGCTGGCCCTGTTCCGCGATATTCATCAACCGGGCCCCGCGCTTTGCAGCCTCCTGACCCGGACCCGCGTCGGCGGATCGGCGTTTGTCGCCCCCCCTGACACGGGGCCAGGCTTTGATCCGCAAGTTCCCGCCTGGTCCAACAGGGATCTTGCAACCGCAGGCGCCGGCCATCGTGCCTGGCATCGGGCGCTTTCGCCGCATATCGACACATACTTTGCGCTGCGCGCAGCTCATCCTCAGATCCAGGGTCTTGCCGCGCGTGACGGGGGCTACCTCACCTTCCTGCTGCTGCTCGGCGAGGTCGAGCAGACTGGCTGCGCCCGGCTTTGCCTGCCCTTCGAGACCTTGTCCAGCCACACCGGCGTCTCGCGCACCCATGCGCGCTTGCTGATGGAACAGGCCGAAGCCAGCGGCTTCATCAAGCTCCACGCCAAAGGTGGCCGCGACGTCGAGGTCCTTCCGGCGCTGCATCAGGCTGCCGATGCCTGGTTCGCCGATCTCATGGCATTCGTCCTTACCCTTGACTGAGGTCGCGCCCACCCGGCCAGGCACTCCATCCCTGATCGAGCGCCTTTCGCGGCAAACCGGCATCGCCCCGTCCTACATCGGCGCACGGCTCGGCACGCACCAGTTGTTTCCGTTCCAGAACACCCCGGCAGATCTCATCGAACGCCTTTTGGTGCAGGAAACCTCCTTCTTCCGGCATGCAGGTCAGTGGACGATGTTGCGCAACATGCTGCGCGAAGACCCCGTGCTTTCAGCATCGGCGCTGCGGGTCTGGAGCACGGCCTGTGCCACCGGCGAGGAGGCCTGGTCACTGGCTTTCCTGCTCCAGTCCGAAGGCAAGGGCAGGTCGCGGGTGATCGGATCGGACATCAGCCCGTCGGCCATCGCGGCAGCGACCCTCGGCCGTTACACGCGGCTGGAGGCCATGGGCAGTTTTCGCGATCTGCCGGAGTTTGCGCGTCCGGCGTTCCCGCTTGCCAGCGGCGAGGTCTGGGACGCGCCAAGCAACTTGCGCAGCATGACGAGATTTTGCGTGCACAATGTGCTGGATCCGATGTTGTCCTCCGAACTCGGTGGTCCAGCTGACCTTGTGTTCTGCCGCAACATGCTGATCTACTTCACCGAAGATGCCGTCAACAGGGCCCTCGCCAACATCGCAAGCGCGATGCGGACCGGGGGAATCCTCGTTCTTGGAGCCTCGGAAACCATGCGCGATAATGGCCTGTTCGAGCCAGTGGAGACCGCAAGCGCCATTTTCTGGCGCCGCACCGGCCGGCCCGCCGTCACGGCTACACCGATGGCAGGAGCCATGCCACGCCCGTGAAACGCCCGATCCTCATCGCCGCCCCTGGTGCCTTCGAACGATCCGCCCTGCACCGTATCCTGGCCGAAGCCTTCCCGGCATCGCCGCTCAGCCAGTGCATCACGGCGGCTGATCTGCAACAGCGGCTGGAAGCGCGGTTTTCCGGCCTTCTGGTGCTTGATGAGGCCCTGACAGCGGCCGCCATGCCAACGCCAGCCCTGCAGACCGGCCTTGCCCGGCTGGGCCCTCGGCTGATTGCGCTCACACGCGATACATCCGTCCCCGGCCCCCCTGTCGGCACATGGGCCCGGGACCTGCCGGATCGTGTCAGACGGGCCGTTGCTGACCAGGCACTCGCCGTCGGAGCCACTACGGATCCGGCCGAGCTGCCAGCATCGCCGGCGCTTGCCTCACTTGCAGCCGCAACGAAACACGCAACGCCGGCCTGCCTGCTGGTGGCCAGCAGCACCGGCGGCCCGGGTGCCCTGGCGCGCCTGTTGCAGCACATCCCCGTCGGGGCCTTGCCCTGGATCATCGCCCAGCACATGCCGGACCACGGCACGCAGGCCTTCGCAGCTCATCTTGCCGATGTCAGCGGTCATGCGGTCAGCGAAATCGGCAGCCAGACCCGCCTCGCATCCGGCGGCATCTATGTCCTCAAGGGCGGACAGGACTTCACCCTGTCGCATACACCAGCTGGAATGCTCACCCTGCGCCCTTGCCCGGCTGTGGCAAGCCCCTTCCATCCCAATGCCGATCACCTGATGCAATCGGCTGCGGCTGCCGGAATTCCGGCCATGGCCCTGGTGCTCAGCGGCATGGGCGAGGACGGCGCGAGGGGAGCCGCAGCTCTGGGGCAAGCGCAGAATCCGGTTTATGTACAGGAGCCCGCCACCTGCATAGTCCCGGGAATGCCGGGCGCAGCGCTCACCCGGTTTCCGTCCGCGCTGCGGCTGGATCCCTCGGCCCCGCCTCCGTCTTTCGTCAGACTGTGCTCGCGCCGGCCAGGAGAAGACTGAACCCGAAATGGGTCAAATGATGCAGGCTCTGGTCCAGTCCCAGCAGCCACCAGAAAGACGCCCGCGCCGGCGTCGCCCCAATGGCCCGCACCGCCCCTGCCTTGCCCCGGTCAATGCAGAAATGCACGGCAAAATCCACAAGAGCGAGCCAGACCAGCCAGGGTGCGAACCAGAGGCAGACAAGGCCGGTCAGGACCGCATGAATGCCCGCATGGACTGAAAGCGGGACCAACCAGTGCCGCGCCTTTTCCTTGCCGGCGGCCATCCAGTAGGTTTGCAGCAGGAAATCCGCCAGAAAATGCTTGGCCAGAAACGCAAGAAACAGGGCGCTCAAAAGCCCGACGGGAACTTGATCCGGTATCGCCACTGTTTCCCCCGGAACTGTGAAGCATCTGCAATGGCTAGTCATTAGCCACGCGCGGGTGACCTTGCCACCCGTCTCGGCACCAGTTCCAGCCCTTGCCCTGGAACATTCCGGGTGGATCGGTCGCGGTCGCGCGCGCGAAGGCTAAAGACCGCACGTGCTTGTAAATTTCCGTCGATGCGATTGGCATCCGTCGGTCTTCCTCCGGGGGGCAACTTGAAGAACATTACTCTGTCGACCCGCATCTACGGCCTTGCCGCCGTTCTGCTTGTTCTCCTCGGCCTGCTGTCTGCGGTGGGATACACGTCGGTCCGTGATCTTTCCCGGCTGTCTTCCGAGATGGACCGCTTCTATCGCGCCGTCGGCGAGATGTTTCTTGCAGACCGGAACTTCACAGGCTTCCGTCTGCGCACCAATGCCGTCCTGTCCTTTGGCCGCACTGCGGATTTCGACCGATCCCAGGCCCAGGCCAAACTGATCGAGCAGTCCATCTCCCGCGCGGAGGAACTGATTGCCGGTCATCCCGAAGCCGGGCTTGTCTCGGACATCCGCCAGAACCTCGACGCCTTCCGCAAGCGGGCCGAAAGCTTGATGCAGGAGCGTCTCGCCATCGTCGCCAGCAGCGGCGAACTTTCCGAAGCGCTCAAGGCCGGCAACGCCCAGTTTGCAATTCCCCCGACGGTGGCCGATGCCGTGGCTGCAAGCGTTCTTGCCTCCGGGACTTTCTCTCCCGAAACGGTCTCGGCCGCATCCACCGCTCTTTCGAAGCTCCAGTCTCTTTCGCTGACACTGCGGGAACAGTCGCTCGTTGAAGCCGCCCGCAGCTTGGTCGCGCGGCAAGAAGCCTTGATCGCTGCCGCTGGCCTTGGCGGCCCTGACGTCATCACCCCCGAGGAACGCGGGCTGCTGGACAGCATCGCAGCTTTCCGCGACCGTCTGCAGGAGCGCATCGCCGAGTTGAGCACGACTGTCGCCTCCCAGACGGCAAGCGCACAGCAGTTGCTCGCCATGCTTGCCGGCGGTGGCATCCTGTTCGGTCTCTTCATCGCCGTCGTCATCGCCCGCGGCATCATCTCGCCGTTGAAGCAGATGACGCATGCCATGACGCGCCTCGCCCAGGGCGATGGCAACGTCACCATTCCTGGCCTCGGCTCCACCAACGAGATCGGCCAGATGGCTGCTGCGGTGGACGTGTTCAAGCAGAACGCCGACCAGATTGCGGCCATGCTGAAGGCGGAAGAAACCACCCGCGAGATCGGCGAGGTCATCTCGAAGGCTGCGGCCGGTGACCTGACCCTGCGCGTGAGCCTTGAGGGCAAGACCGGCTTCCTGCGCGACATCGGCGAGCAGGTCAACCGGCTGCTGGACGTCTCGCATTCCTCGTTCCGCGACTTCGGCGAGAAGGCCCGCAGCACGGCACTGTCCGTGGGTGAAGCCAGCATGGCCGTGTCCCAGGTGGCGGACGGTGCCCGCATGCAGAACTCATCGCTGGCCCAGGTGGCGACGGCGGTCAAGGAAGCAATGCTCGCCATTCGCGAGGTCTCCGACAACACAAGACTTGCCAGTGAAAAGGCGGATAACGCGACAGGTCTGGTCGAAAAAGGTCTCGCCTCGGTTGAAGCCATGGGAACGCTGGTCGACCGCATCGCCCAGAACAGCCGCAAGGTGAACCAGATCACCCAGGTAATTGCCCAGATCGCCAACCGCACGCACATCCTCTCGCTCAACGCCGCCATCGAGGCAGCCCGCGCCGGGGAACACGGCAAGGGCTTCGTCGTGGTGGCGCAGGAAGTCGGCAAGCTCGCAGAAAGCGCCGGCCAGAATGCCAACCAGATCGCCGAGATCGTCGAGCAGGCCAGCGAGGACAGCCTCGCAGGCAAGCAGGCGGCCGACACCGTTCGCGCAGCCATCGTGGGCATCTCGGGCGAGGCACGCCAGACCACCCAGATGATCCACGCCTCGGTTGCGGCGATCGAGCAGCAGCGCGCCTCGATCACCCAGATCGACGGCACCGTCAGCGAACTGAAGTCCATCGCCACGTCAAACTCGGCCGCCGCGGAGGAAATCACCGCGACCATGGTCCAGCTGGCCCGTCTGGCCGATGAGACCCGTCAGCGGATCGACGCCTTCAAGATGCCTTGAGGCAGCGGAAAGACGAACCGATGGCCACGCATGAGGACAGCACGCAGCACGATGCGGATGACTGGCACTTGACCCTCGTCAGCGATGACGCCGGACTGGCGCTGTCCATCCGCGCCCTGCTGCTGGCTGATCCGCAGGCCCGTGTCACCGTCACCGGCAGCGCCGATGTGCTGACGGGCCTGCGCAGCCTGACGGCGGATGTCGTGCTGATCGACGCTGACAGCGTCACGGATATTGCGCGGCTCGTCGGGTCGGCGGTTCTGATCCAGCCGGCCCCCGTCGCCGTCATTGGTCTTCATGTCAGCGCCGACCTGCGCACCTCTGATCTGTGCCGCAGCCGGGGCGCCAGCCTTGTTCATCCCAAGGCGTGCGGCACGGCGGACATCGCGCTGGCCGGCCCCGAAGGCGAAGCACTTCTTTCCGCTCTCCAGCGCCTCGCGCGCGACCCTGCCCGCAGGATGCCCCTT
This sequence comes from Pannonibacter carbonis, assembly GCF_003012935.1. Taxonomy (GTDB): domain Bacteria; phylum Pseudomonadota; class Alphaproteobacteria; order Rhizobiales; family Stappiaceae; genus Pannonibacter; species Pannonibacter carbonis. The sequence goes on from NZ_PUDR01000001.1 coordinate 64,532, forward strand.
GCGCGCCCGCCCGTGGAGACCACGCATGGCCGGAGCTGATTTTTCCGCCGATCTCCTCACCGAGGCGGGCGAGCATCTCGGCGTGATCGAGCCTATTCTTGTGGCCAGCGAAACGGCAGCCGTCTCCCGCGCCGATGTGGATGTGTTGTTCCGGGCCTTCCACTCGATCAAGGGCCTCGCCCGGGTCGCCGGCATTGCCAGCCTGGAACAGGTCACGCATCTGGCGGAGGCCTGCCTTTATCCGGTCCGCAACGGCACACGCGATCTGACGCCTGACGTCATCGACGCATTGCTGCGTTTGGTCGATGCGATCCGCTCGGCGCAGGCAACGGGCGACCTCACCAGCTTCGCCGAACCTGATGGCCTGTCCACCCAGCTCGAGGCGCTCTCGGTCAGTGGCCCCACCCAGGCCGCAAGCCTTGAGGCGAGTGTTCCGGCCTCACGCGATGCCCTTGGGCTGGAGCCCGACATGGGCCGGGCCTTCGCCGAGTTGCTCGCCGAACTCCTGTCGGAACTGTCGGAGGCCCTGTCCGACCGGGACGAGGCTGCCCTGCACGAGGCGGCAGATGTTCTCGCCCACGCAGCGCGCAAGACCGGCCTGGCGGGGCTGGAACGATGCGCCCGCTTTCTCGCCCAAGCCGCGCTTGACCAGGCCGCACCGATCCTGTCCGGCATCGTGGCCCAGGCCCGCACGCTGGAAGCGCTGACGGGCACCGAAACCGGCTGGGCAGAAGTGAGCATGTCGCTCGGCCTCGAGAGCGACGCCGGGACCTCACTGGACCTCGCCAGCGACACCGCCCTGCCTGCCGCCCTCATCAGCCGGCTCGCCTACTGGAAAGTCTCGCCGCTGCATCTCCCTGCCGTTGCCGGCGCAGCGCTCGAGCGCTTTTCGTCCGATCCCGCCGCGCGACTGGCGGAAGTCGTCCTGCCGATGCCGGAGCCGGAAGCGCTCGGGCCCCTTGTCACGGCCCTGCCTGGCCTCGTTGCCTCGCGCAGCCTGACCGTCGACGGCCGGCCGCACCTCGCCCTCCTCGTTGCAGTGACCAGCGCGGACATGCCGGAAGGCCTTGAGGCAGCCGGTCAAGGCACGGCATTGCCCGGGATCGATCTGGTCAACGGGCCGGACTTGTCGGCCTGGTCGGTGACCTGGCTCGATGGCACCACCGCTCCGGCCCATTTCGGCGATGCGCCCGCCCCGTCACGGATGGCAGCGGTCGAGGAAACGCAGGTCCGTGTCCCGGTCGAAGTGCTCGACCGGCTGTTCGGCCGCATCGGGTCTTTCTTCACGCTCGGCAGCCGTCTCAACGTGCTGGCCAGCGAAAGCCGCTCCGGCGAGGCCCTGCGCCGTCTCTACGACTACGCGTCCTCCCGAGCACCCGAGATGCTGCCCGAGGTCGAAGCCCTGATGGCCGACCGGCGTGACTTCCTGACGCTGGAAGCCGAGGTCAGCCACTTCATCAGCCTCATCCACGAAGCCACGCTGGGGCTCCGGGTCATCCCGTTCGAGAACATCATCGCCCGCTTCCCGCGCATGGTCCGCGAGGCCGCGCGGGAACTCGGCAAGTCCGTCCGCTTCGAGCAGAGCGCCGGTACGATCAAGATCGACAAGGGCATGGCCGACATGCTGCTCGATCCCTTGATGCACATGATCCGCAATTCGATCGATCATGGCATCGAAGCCCCAGAGGCACGCGCCGCTGCCGGAAAGCCGGCCACCGCGCGCCTCAGCCTGACGGCAGAGCAGCACGGCAACCGCCTTGTACTCACCGTCAGCGACGATGGACGCGGCATCGACATCGCCCGTGTCGGCGAGAAGGCTGTCGCGCAGCGCCTGGCGAGTGTCGAGGATCTGGCCCGGATGAGCGACGCGGAAATCGCCCGCTTCATCTTCACACCCGGCTTCTCCACCCGCAGCGAAGCCAGCACTGTCTCCGGGCGCGGCGTCGGCATGGATGTCGTGCTGGTCAATGTCACCCGTCTCGGCGGGCGCATCGACATCGAAACAGAGGCCGGCAAGGGCACCACCTTCCGCCTCGACATGCCGCTCTCGGCCGCGATCCGCCCTATGCTTCTGGCCGACACCGGCCGGCAGACCATCGGCTTCCCCGAAACGATGGTCGCCGAAACCGCCGTGTTCCCGGCCGCCAGCGTCCAGTCCGTCAACGGCCAGCCGTCGCTGTTGCTGCGCGGCCGCTTCCTGCCGCTGTTCGACATCTGCGAGCTGATGCGGCTGCCTGCGCCCGAGGACGATGCCGGCGCCGATCTGTCCGTCGTCATCTGCTCCTGGAAGGGCCGCCGCGTCGGCTTCCGCACCCGTCGCATCCTGCGCCGTGCCGAACTGCTCATCCGCGAAACGCATCTGCGCGTCGCCGAACTGCCCGGCGTCGGCGGCATCTCGATTCTGGGCGCCGACCGCATTGTCCTGGTGCTCGATCCGGACAAGCTGTTTGACCTTGCCGCCCGGGCGGTCAACCGCGGCCTGCGCAGCGCCGGGAACCCGCGGCCATGACGCAGTCGCTGACCGCCTATCTGCGCGTTCATCTGGCCGGCACGCCGGTTCTGGTCCCGCGTGAGGCCGTGCAATCCGTCCGTGGCCTGTCCGGTTCCGTCCTGCCGCTGGCAGGCAAGACGCCGCGGCCACGGGGCAAGACCGGGCACAGCCGCCTGGTCGTCGATGCCGCCCGCCTGCTCGGCCTCGGCCACGTTGCCGGCCCGGATCCGACCGGCCTTCGCATGGCGTCTGCGGACGAGAACGCCGGCTGGCTTTGCCTTGTCGATCGGGTGGAACGGATCGAGGATCACGGCGCAACCGAGGTTCTGCCCTTGCCGCCTGCCCTTGGCGCGCTGCGTCGCTGGCTGTCCGGCGTGATTGTCGACCCGGCAAGCGATACTGCCGTCTGCGTCCTGCGTGCCGAACCTGTGATCCCGCCTTTCACCCTGTTGCGTCACCTGCGCGCGGCCGCTGTCGATCCTTCGCCGCTGCGGGAGGAACTGGAATGACCGATCAGCCAGCCCCGGCCGCCGGCGTGATGCGCCGCCGCATCCTCGTCGTCGACGACAGTTTCATCATCCGCCGCCTTGTCAGCGAGATCATCGCCAGCGATCCCATGCTCGAAATTGCCGGCGAAGCAGAGAACGGCAAGATCGCCCTGCAACAGGTGCGCAAGCTCAACCCGGACCTCATCCTCCTCGACATCGAGATGCCGGAAATGTCCGGGCTGGAAACCCTGCGCCGTCTCAGCCTGCGCTCGCCCTGCCCGGTGATCATCCTGTCATCGCTGGTGGGCGCAGCCGATTCCGCCGAGCGGCTCGAGGCCCTGCGCCTGGGCGCCGCTGCCATCATCGCCAAGCCGTCCGGTGCGGTCAGTCTCGACCTGAAGCAGCAGCGTGCCTCGGAGATCGTCACCACCGCCCGCCGCGTCCTCGGCCTGCCCGCCGTGCTCGTCGATGCCACCGAGGCGGATGCTCCCGTGCTCACGGCTGCGGTCAGCGGCACGGCTGACGTCGCGCCCTCCGCCCTCGGTCTCATCGAGGCCCTTGGCAGCGGCGTGCTCGTGTTTGACAGCGCATCACGTCTTGTTGCCGCAAACCGTGCCGCCCACACCATCCTGCGCATGGAAGTCCTTCCGAAAGGCTTGCCGCTGCGCTCCGTCTTTGCCGACTACAACGAGGATCTCGCCGAAGACCTCACCGCCGTCCAGACCACCCACCAGCCTCTTGAGGCACTAGACTGCGAATTTGCAACGCCGGGCGGCGACTGGATCCCGCTGCGCCTCAACGCCCGGCTGCTCGCGGCGCCCTCTGAGTCGCTTGTTGTCTCCTTCGAGGACATCTCGCGCCAGAAGGACCTCGAAACGGTGCTTGCCCGCACCCAGTCCAATCCCGTCGCCCGCATTATGATGGACCAGGGTCCCGATGCTCTCGCCGGGGCGATGCTGCCAGCGACCATCCTGTTCTCCGACATCCGCAATTTCACTTCGCTCGCCGAAGCGCTCGGACCACAGGGAACCGTCCGGCTGCTGAACGACTATTTCTCGTTCATGGCCGATGTGCTGCGCGATCAGGGCGGCGTTATCGACAAGTACATCGGCGACGCGATCATGGCCCTCTTCGGCGTGCCGCAACCGACCGGCGGCGACGCTGACCGGGCCGTCGAGGCCGCCCGCGTCATGTTGCGGGCGCTGGATCTCGTCAATGAGCGCCGCCGCGATGGCCTGCCGGAGCCCCTGCGCATCGGCATTGGCCTTGCCACGGGCACGGTTCTGGCCGGCAACATCGGTTCGCCGGATCGCATGAACTACACCGTCATCGGGGATGCGGCGAACCTCTCGTCCCGCCTCGAAGGCATCACCAAGACCTACGGCGCTTCCATCCTCGCCTGCGGCGAAACCGTTTCCCGGCTCAGCCGCCCCGTCCCGATGCGCCTCGTCGATGTCGTGCGCGTCAAGGGGCAGGACCGGCCGACGGAGGTGTACGAAATCTTCGTCGAAGCCCCGGCTGCCAGCGAGGCCAACTGGCTCGACGCCCACGCAACCGGATTCAGCGCCTACCGCATCGGCTCCTTCGCCATGGCCGAAGCCGCCTTTGGCCGTGCGCTGGAACTGGCCCCCCAGGACCTTGCCAGTGCAACGCTGCTGACCCGGTGCCGCGCGCTGGCGCGGGATCCGGAAACTTTCGCCATGCCCTGGGACGGCGTCTGGTCCCTGAAGGAGAAATAACCGGTGGAGCACATCGAGTATCTCCTCGCCACCCTGTCTGGCACCCGGCTGGCCCTGCCACTGGATCTCGTCCTGTCGGTCAACGAGCCGGCTCCGATCACGCCGCTGCCCTTCTGCCCGCGCCACGTGCAGGGGCTGGTCTTCGTGCAGGACCGGGTGATGCCGCTGATGGACTTGGCTGGCCTGCTCGGCCTGCCCGCCCGCTCGCCGGCAAGCGCCACCTCGCTTGTCATCCTCGCCAATGGCGACGACGTCCGGGCGCTGGAAGTCGACCATGTCGTCGCGATGGTCGCGGTGGATGCTGCGACCGTGCAAACGCCAGCTGAACCGGAGAAGGCAACGGCTTTCCTGGCCCAGCGCCTCAGCGCGCGCGGCGAAAACTGGCTCGTGCTCGACTACGTGCGCCTTGCCACGGACACGCGGATGGATGCCGAAGGCCTCATCGAAGATGGCGCCCTTGTTCCGGCCGATCCGGTCGGTCTTGCCGATCTGGAGGAGAGGACAGAGGAGACGGCGGTGGACCGTATCGCCCATCTCCTGATCGACATCGGCGCAGACCGCTTTGCCCTGCCCACGGCGATCATTTCAGAAGTTCTTGAACCGGTTGACCTGCGCCACATGCCCGCCGCCCCGGCCTGGGTTGCAGGCCTGATGCAGCACCAGGAAACGCCTCTGCTGGTGGTGCGCGCCGACGCCCTCCTGTCGCCGGACACCCCGGCAGATCACGTCGCCGTCACAACGACCGCCGACAGCATCGCCTTGCGCATCCTGGACCCTGCCACCGGCCGCGCCTTCGCGCTTCTGGCAGACCGCGCCCCGGGGCTCCTGTCCCTGAGCCCCGACGAGATCTTCTCCACCGATGACGCCATTGCCGGGATCAGCCGCTATGCCGTCGTCGACGAGCGGATCCTGGCAATCATCGAACCACTTGCGCTCGTCGGCGAACGTCTGGCCGATGTCGAGCGTCTGACACCCCAAGGCCAGCACCACGGCCTGGCACAGATGCCCATGCCGGATGTGGCGGCAGCACGAACCGCCGCCGCCCGGCCCGGCTACCGGTTCCTCACCTTGCGCATCCGGGACGAGTTCTTCGCCATCGACCTCGACCGCGTCGACAGCATCCTGTCCACCGTGCGCCTTTCGCCCTTGCCGGATGGCGGCAACGGCTTCGATGGCCTGGCTGACGCGGGTGACAAAGTGGTTCCGGTTCTGGATTTGCGGCGGCGGCTCACCGGTCAGCCCTCACCGGACGACACGCCGCCCTGCGTTCTGTTGCAGCTGGAAGGCTCCACCGCCGGTCTTGCCGTCGATCAGGTCCTGCGCATCGAAGACGTTGCGGCAGAAGACCTCGACGAGGTTGCCGAGCAGAGCGGCTTGCCGGTCCATGCGGTCGCCCGCGTCCGTGACCGGCTGATGGCCGTCCTCACCCTCGACCGCCTCCTGCCCCGCCGCATCCACTGACCCAACAAAAAACCCCGGATCACTCCGGGGTGTTCGGCAGGGAGCCAGCGAACTTTGATGACGTGTGATTTTGCCACAGCACCCATCTTCACCTTGAGGACAGTGCTATCGCTTGTGTCGCAAGACAGTTTTCGAGGTCTCTCAGCCCCCCTCCCCCTCGTGGGGAGGGGTGAGGGGTGGGGGGCACAGGAGGTCGTCAGGTCGCATAGCGTCTGAAGTCAGCTTGGCCAAAAACGTAAGCTATCTGGATTTAAGTCCGCTCCCCCCACCCCCAACCCCTCCCCACGAGGGGGAGGGGAGCAGAGAGGCCCAGCAGAGTTTAAAGCTCCGAGCGCAGTCGTTCACTTAGAAAATGCGCCAAGCTTCGCATGCGATAGCGCGCGCTCAAGGGGGGAGAGGGGGTGTGCGGAAAGATACGACCAGATCACAGGCTCAAAGGAGCTGCCGGCATGCCTTGCTCCGGACCACTCCGAGCTTGCCCGCCAATCACCGGTCGAGGATCAGCGAACGCCCGGCAGCTCTACTTTCTGGTAGGTCCAGCCGTCGCCCTTGCAGCCCTTGAACGCCCCGCCAGCAGCATAGTCCAGCAGATCGTCCGGCAGCTCGTCTTCGGCAATCTGGCGCGGCAGCACCAGGGTCACTTCACCGGCGGCTTTCTCGACGACAGTGATCTTCATCGACGGGACCGGGTCAGAACCGAACAGCTCGCGCAGGGCGGCATGCGGATTGTTTTTCAGCAGGTCACGAAAGCTCGCATCTGCCGCAGCCCGTTCCAGCAGCGCGGTCTGGATATGGGCGCGGGCTTTTCCGATCGTCTGGATAAAGTCGGTCATGGCAATGTTCCTCCCAAAGGACGCGCCAGCCTAAAACGGCTGGCTCGTCTTGAGCCCTGGCGACAGCACTCAGCCGTCGTCGCCTTACGGCATCCAGTCCTGCTTGTAGGCCCACTGGTTGAACTTCCACCAGCACTCCTTGGCATTGCCGCCGGCGGCAAAATCAAGCAGTTCATCCGGGAGTTCATCTTCCGCAATCTGGCGCGGCAGCACGAGCACCGCTTCACCCGCGGCCTCCTCGACAACTCGGATCGTCAGGGACGGGATCGGGTCATTCCCGAGCAGATCCTTGAGCGCGGCATGCGGGTTGGCGAGCAGAAGGGCACGGAACTGCGGATCCTCAGTGGCCCGCTTGATCACGGCTGCTTCGATATGAGCTCTCGCCTGGCTCAGACCGTTCACGAATTCAGACATCGCATCTTTCCATCAGTTGGCGCACTGGACGACAGTGGCGCAATCAGGACTTCTTCGTCAGGCGGCCGAAAAACCAGTCATTGCTGAACTTCTCCCAGCACTCGCGGTTGTTTCCGCCCGCTGCGTAGTCGAGCAGTTCGTCCGGCAATTCATCCTGGGCGATCTGGCGCGGCAAAACGAGAACGACCTCGCCGGCACCTTCCTCGATGACCGAAATCTTCATCGCGGGAATGGGATCCACGCCCAGAAGCTGCTTCAAGGCAGCGTGCGGGTCACTCTTCAGCAGCGCGCGAAGGGCGGCGTCTTCGCTTGCCTTGGTAACCAGCGCTGCTTCCATGTGGGCCCCGGCAAGTGCCCAACCGTGATTGTTCTCGGTCATCAGGAAACTCCTGAGCAAAGGGGAAAACGGAGCGGAGCCACCAGCCTCGCCCCTGGCACATCAGCTCTTCGGGCAACCCTTTGCCTTGTCAGTCAATGGATACTCGAGGAAGGCATGGAACAGCGTCCCGCCCGAAGCCAGATCCAGCAACTCGTCCGGCAGTTCGTCTTCGGCAACGTTGCGCGGCAGCACCAGCGTCACCTCACCGGGCTGTTCCTCGACGACGCGGATCGTCAGCGACGGGATCGGATCGTTGCCAAGCAGCTCGCGCAGTGCTGCATGGGGATTTTCCTTGAGCAGCTCGCGGAACGCTGCATCTTCCGATGCCTTGTCGATCAGGGTCCGCTGAATGTTGTTGCGGGCAATCGCCATGTTCTTGCTGAAATCACTCATCGTTCTTCTTCAATATCCGGCTTGGGAATGGTGCGGTAAGTCGCTGTCACGCGCGGGTCATGCCCCGCCAGGGACCAACCGGAGCCCAGGCATTCAACCCGGGCTCCGGTCTGGATTGCGCCTTACTTATTCGGGCAGAGGTTCTTCCAGCTGGTCTCACCATGGAAGCCACCGGGCGGCAGGAACGAGCTGAAGCTGATGCCGCCCGAGGCGAGATCCAGCAGTTCATCCGGCAGTTCGTCTTCGGCAATGTTGCGCGGCAGCACCAGCGTCACTTCGCCCGGTTGTTCTTCGATCACCCGGATCTTGACCGACGGGATCGGATCATTACCCAGCAGCTCGCGCAGTGCCGCATGCGGATTGTCGATCAACTTCTGGCGGAAGGCCGCATCTTCCGATGCCTTATCGATCAGGGCCCGTTGAATGGTGTCGCGGGCAATCGCCATGGTCTTGCTGAAATCGCTCATCGAAATTCTCCTAGTCACTACTGCTTAAAACCTGCGACCGCTGATATTTGCCCGATGCCCGGGCGCCAAACGGGCCCGGGCACTTAAGGGCCTTACTTCTTCGCGCAGGAGGTCCGCCAGCCGGGCTCGTTATAGAAGTCACCACCGGGCGGAAAGAACGCGGTGAAGCTGATGCCACCCGAGGCGATATCCAGCAACTCATCCGGCAGCTCGTCCTCGGCAATCGACCGCGGCAGCACCAGGGTCACTTCACCAGCCGTCTCCTCGATCACGCGGATCTTGAGCGACGGGATGGGATCATTGCCCATCAGCTGCTTCAGCGCCGCATGCGGGTCGGCCTTGAGCATCTCGCGGAATGCAGCATCTTCCATCGCCCTGGCGATCAGAGCTGCCTCGATATGCGTGCGAGCACGACTCAAGTTATCAGCAAAGTCACTCATTCCCTCACCTTTCAACAATGGAATCTGTGGCAGATCAACGCGGGCAGATAGGGCCGGCGCTGCCGCCTCTGGCCCGGTTCAGCTCGGCAGTAATCTCGACAAAACTACCGAAAGAAACGCCGCCGGACGCCAGATCCAGCAGTTCATCCGGCAATTCGTCCTCGGCGATCGAGCGCGGCAGCACCAGGGTCACTTCACCAGCCGTTTCCTCGATCACACGGATCTTGAGCGACGGGATGGGATCATTGCCCATCAGCTGCTTCAGCGCCGCATGCGGATCGGACTTCAGAAGCGTGCGAAACACGCTGTCTTCCATCGCCTTTGCAATCAACGACGCCTCGATATGCGCGCGCGCCTTGTTGATGCCTTCAACAAACTCGGTCATTTGCAATCTCCTTCCTTCTAAAAACACTCGACCGGGATAGGTCCAGACGCCTCAATCCGTGCGCACGATCTTCGTGATCGGCTTCGCCCAACCGGCGCGCGGATCCTTGCAGCCGAGGTCCTGGAACGTCGTGCCGCCAGAGGCTAGATCGAGCAGTTCGTCCGGCAGCTCGTCCGCGGCGATGTCACGCGGCAGCACAAGCGTCACTTCACCCGGGACTTCTTCGATCACGCGAATGCGGAACCCCGGGATCGGGTCAACGCCAAGCAGCTGCTTGAGGGCAGCGCGCGGCTCGCGAACGAGCAGGGCGCGGAACTCGGCGTCTTCCGAAGCGCGAGCCACAAGGGCACGCTCGACGTGCTGACGCGCCAATGTCATCGGATCAGTGGAACCAGCCATGGAACTCTCCCGGTTGTTCTGGATTCCGGCGGAACAGCCCTGCAACGTCAGCCGCAAACACCGCGCCGGAAATGTCAGGCAAATTGACTGAAAAATCTCCAGAAAATCTGCCCGCTAAAAGCAATTCACAAAATCACGCCAGATGAAAAAAGATGAATTTGATTCATCTCCACAAAATCTCTGACGAGACCTTTATAGGGCGAAGCATTTGACCGGGGCTGAATGGACCTGAAAAGTTCCAAACCAAACCTGCAGGGCTACGCTAGGAATGAGATGGAAGAAGACCGGGCGCGCGCCCGGGCGTGATCGGAACATGGCGGACGCCCGAATGAACGACATGACATCCCGGACTGAGTGCAATCCACTGCCTCACATTCGTGAGGTCCGCAACACAGACGCCGCAGCGCTTGCCTCGCTAACCGCAGCCTCGTTGCGCTGGATGCTTGCATCTGATCCGACAAACCCGGACCTGGCGAACCAGAGCCGGCCGGACCTCGGGCTTTGCTGCCTTGCCGCCTTCGTCGAGACCACACCGGTCGGCCTCATCCTGTCCTGCAAGGGGCCGGATGAGCAGCAGGAACTCACCTCGGTAATGGTGGCGCAACCCTGGCGAGGACGCGGCATCGCCACGATGCTCCTCGTCGAGCTGACCGCGCGGTTGCGCAAGGCCGGACGACGCGGCCTGTTTGCCCGCTGGTCCAGCCAGTTGCCACGCGCGACAGAATTCGCCCGGCTGCTTGCCGTGGCCGGCTGGAACCAGCCGGAAGTCACCCGCCGCCGCATGACCTGGCGCATCGGTGACTGGCGACTGGGATTTCCCGATCGCGACCGCATTCTCGCCCGCATCGCCGCCCGGGGGCTTCAGGTGCGCTCCCTGACGGAACTCGGCCCGGATGGCGTTGCGGACTTTCAGGCACAGAGTTCCGTGCTCATTGCCAACGGCCGCGCCCCGGAATGGTCGAGCACCGAGGGCTGGCTTCAGGCCGCCGACCCGGATGTCACTGTCGTCCTGACCGATCAGGCCGGCGCGGTTGCCGGCTGGATGATCTGCGTCCTTCAACAACCACTTGGTCGCTGGTACATTCCGCAAGGTTGGGTCGTGGCGGAAAAGGTTCCGCTCGGGTGGCTCGTTGGTGGCATTGCCTCGCTTTGCCAGCGCCTGGAGGCCAAGGCCGGACCGGATGCCATCCTGATTGCCCAGCCACCGGCCGGAATTCCAGGCGGCATGGAACGGATGCTGTACAAACAATTCGGCAGCCATACGGTTGCAACGGACTTCCTGTTCGAAAGCCAGTTCAACCTGCACTCCGATGGAAGCGAGACCTGACCGATGCGCCCCGATCAACGCCACAAGGGCACAGCATCCATCTGCGCGAACATCGAAATTCGCCCGGTGGACCGTGAGGATCTCGCGGCCCTGTCGAGACTGACCACCCAGAACCTGCGCAGCCAACTGGCAAATCCTGAAGGCGGACCGGACAACTGCAATCTGGTCGCCTGGATCGAGAACGTTCCCGCCGGTCTGCTGCTATCACGCCGAAGCCTGGACCGCTTCGGTACCCAGGAGCTGCTGTCGCTGATGGTAACGCCGCTGTTCAGGCGCCAAGGCCTTGCCCGTGCGCTCCTGGCCGAGCTCGAAATCACCATGGCCTCCGCCGGGCGGACGCATCTCCTTGCCAGCTGGTCCGACCGCTTGCCCCAACTGGAGAGTTTCCGAGCCCTCCTCTCTCGTGAGGGCTGGGACATACCAGAACCGGCACGCCTGCGGATGAGCTTCAATGTCGGCGAGCGACAGGATGCCCTGCGGACATTCCGGCCCCTGATGGCATCGGCCCGCCGACATGGTCTGTCCAGCCGGCCCATGGCTGCGATGCCCGACGAACCGCGCAACCTGATGCTCGCCGCCGCAACCACCTTCGCCCGGGCAGGAGCCATGCCAGCCTGGGCCAACCCTGCGCCTTGGCTCGAGCACTGCGACCCGGCCGTCAGTCAGCTGCTGTTTGACGAGAACGGCAGGCTCTGCGGCTGGCTTCTCGGCGAATATCAGCCGGGGTTCACCCGCTGGTCCGTCCCGCTCGGATGGTGCAGCACGGACGCCAGCCACATGTTACTGGCCATGGACCACTTGCTGTGCGATCTGGAACATCATGGCGGTCCCGGCGCGACGCTGATCCTGCAGCCCTCGCAGCGCAACGGCCACAGGGTCTGCACCCTCCTCGACCGCCACTTCCGCCCCTATGCCCTGTGGGCCGACCATCTCGTCAGCAGTTCCAAGACAATCAATCAGGCTTAACCGGCTGGTGTGTCGCCGCGCGACTGCTCCGGCATCAAGGCATAACCGACGCCACGGATCGTGACGATCGGCGCGTCCTTGCCTTCATGCAGCATCTTCTTGCGCAGCCGTGCGATCAGGTTGTCGACCGTGTGACCCGAGATTTCTCTCGGGTCCCGGTTCGAGATCACGTCCAGCAGGAAATCGCGCGACACCGGCTGCATCTGGCGTGAGGCCAGCGCCACGAGAATGTTGAACTCGCCCGAAGTCAGTTCGACCAGTTGCCCCGTCGGGCGGAACAACTCGCGCCGCACCACATCCAGGATCCAGCCATCGAAGGTGATCACCGGCTCGCGCGAGCGGCGCAACACGCTGCGGATGCGGGCCAGAAGCGTGCGCAGGTTGATCGGCTTGGTGACATAGTCGTCCCCGCCGGCCTCAAGTCCGGCCAGAACATCCTCGTCCGAATCCCGCCCGGTGACAAAGATCAGGCCGAATCTCTCGCCAAGCCGCAGTTGCCGGGCCAGCGTGATGCCGTCATCGTCGGGCAAGTTGACGTCGAGCAGGATGATGTCGGGCTGGGCCGATTGCAGACGGTTGCGCAGCTCTGCGCCGGAGGCGGCGCAAAGGGTGCGAAAGCCGTTCTCCGCCAGATAGCCGGCGATCATCGCCAGGCTCTCGGGCGCATCTTCCACGATCAGAACCGTCGCACTCATTCCGCCCGCCTTGCCCCATCCGGTGACGATCCGCCGATCAGCGCCGCACCAAGCATGTCGATTGTCTCGTCCAGGATCTCGATCAACGCCCGGACAGCTGGTCCCTGACGGCCGCTCTGCTCCGCCAGCACCGCTTCGGCGCGCGCGGCCAGGTCGGCATATCCCATGTTAGCCGCACTTCCCTTAACACGATGCGCAATCTGCAAAATGTGCTGCAGATCAAGAGTTTCCGGTTTCAGTGCCTGCCGCTGTTCCAAGAGGTTGCGCAAAAACAGCCCCTGCAGCGCCTTCACCTTCACATCATCAAACAGGCTGCCGATATCTGCGGCCGCACCGGTTGGCCCCGTCCCTCCGAACAGTCGCCGGCGCAGCTCGTCATCATCTGCAGCCGCTGGCAGCTCCAGTTCACCGGGCTGCAGGTCCAGCACTGCTTCGCCGTCCTGCCAGATCACAATCAAGGGCCGGTTGCCCTCAGGCGTCGTCAGCACACGGGCCATTGCAAGCCCGTCTGCACCACGCACCAGCACGGCAGGAAACGCCCGGCTGGCATAAAGGGTTGCAGCTGCTTTCACGTCTGGCATCGGAAACACCCGCAATCCGATGCGCGACAGCCGGCGCTGCGACGCGACATCTGCCGGACCGACCAGCAGGACATCGGCCCCCTCGGCCACTGTCCCCGGCTGAACCTGCCCTTCGGCAAATACCCCCTTAACTGACGGTGTACCGGCGGCAGCGATCGCCGCCAGCGTTTCGGAAAGCTCCTGCGGGCGGATCGGCTTCGCCAGATGGCCGTTCATCCCGGCCGCCCGTGCCCTTGCGACGTCCTCGGGCATGGCATTGGCGGTGAGCGCGATGATCGGCATGCGCCCCTTGGCTCCCAACGCCCGGATCCGGCGCGTTGCCTCGAAGCCGTCCATTTCCGGCATCTGCAGGTCCATCAGGATGGCGTCGAATGCCTCCTCCTGCACCAGCGCCAGTGCCGCCCGCCCAGTCTCCGCAACAACGCAGCCGTGACCGGCCCGCTCGAGGATCGCCGAGGCAACCTGCTGGTTGATCTCGTTGTCCTCGACCAGAAGCAGTCGCAAGCGCCGCACTGGCTTTGCCGCCGGAACAGGCATAGCTGCCGCGGGCGCTGCGACAGCGGGCAGCGGCAGCTCGAAATGGAACAGGCTTCCCTGCCCGGGCTTGCTGTCGACACCAATGCGCCCGCCCATATCCTCGATCAGGCGTTTGCAGATGACGAGCCCCAGCCCCGAACCGCCAAAGCGGCGCTGGATGCTGGGGTCCGCTTGCACGAAAGGCTGGAACAGGCGCGCCATCTCCCGCGAACTGATGCCGATGCCGCTGTCCTCCACCTCGAAGCGCAGTCCACCTTCTGCCGGTTTGACCCGCAGCAGCACATGCCCCGTCTCGGTAAACTTCACCGCGTTGCCGACCAGATTGAGCAGGATCTGCCGGAGCCTTGCCGGATCGCCCAGCACATGCGACGGCACCCCGGCGAGGATCTGCAGGCCAAGCACGAGCCCCTTCTCATCTGCGCGCGGCCGCATCAGGTCGATGACGTCGTCCATCACATGCGCAATGTCGAGCGCGGTCCGGTCATAGTTCGCCGCCCCCTGTTCCAGCTTGGACAGGTCCAGCACATCATCCAGCGTCACGCGCAAGGCTTCGGCCGAGCGCAGCACCACCGACAGGCGTTCCCGCTGACGGTCCGAAACCGGCTCATCCAGGATCAACCGCACCATGCCGAGGATGCCGTTCATCGGCGTGCGGATTTCGTGGCTCATGACGGCAAGGAAGTCGGACTTGGCCCGCGCACCAGCCTCCGCTGCGTCCTTGGCCGCCAGAAGTTCCAGATTGGTCTGCCGTTCCCGCTCGATATGCAGGAACTCCTCGCGCCGCATCCGGTTCAGCTGCGCGCGGGCCGCCACGCCGACACAGAAGCCGACACCAGTCACAAGCAGGATGACGCCAAGATCGGCCAGGCTTTCCGGCACCTCCCGCAGCACACCCCAGAAAAGCAGGCTGACCAGCGCCGCATAGGCGCTCATCAGGGCAGCCTGCCACAGCCGGCCAGGCAACAGAACCGGCAGCGCCAGGGCCATCAGAGGCAGCAACATTCCCCCATGCCGGGTCAGGGCCGGGTGATCGAAGATGACCGCATTGAGAAAATAGAACAGGGCCTGCTGCGCATAGGTCACCAGGATCACACCCCGTTCAGTGCTGGCGTGCTGCATGACAACCAGGGCACCGACACAGATCACGAGCAGTGACAGCCGGATGCCAATGAACAGGTAGAGGTCCGGCGGTGCGATCAGTTGCAGATCGAGCGGCAGGAACGACACGCTGGCCAGCGTCGAGGCAATCATTCCGATCCGCGCTGTCGCCCGCGTCGCACGAAAATTGGCCGCGCCGTAGGCGGCTTCGTGCGCCAGTTCAGTGAATTCGCCGGTCCAGCGGTTCAGGTGCGGCGACAGGGGCGGGGCAGCACGCGTGTCTGGCATTGGGACCTGTTCGAAAAGTTGACTGCCAAACTCTGATACGCCCGTTTGCCGGACCTTGCCAGTCCACCATCAGGCTGGCCGTCAGCTGGCGGCCTCAGCCATGCGGATCAGCGGCCTTGGCGAGCCGGGACACCATGGCGAGCGCTGCGACATCGTCCCGCTCGACATCCGCCAGCGGCTTGTGCAGGCGGTGCACTTCGCTCGGATGACCAGCTGTGAGCAGGCCAATGACGGTCTCGATATCAGGGCACCCTTCATCGCGGCAAGCCAGCTCGCTCACCGTCACGGCGGTGTCGTCATCCAGTTCGAACAGGTCCCGCACCCAGGCCTTGATCTCGCGCAGCTTCTGCGGAATGGCCCGCGCCTTGGGCGCCAGCGGATTGTTGAATGTCATGTCCGGTCCTTTCCGGATTTCAGCCATTTGCCGAAACGCTCCGGCATGATGCTGTCAAAGAACGACCCCGTGTCATGCACGGTCGCCTCGAACAGCTCGCGCAGCGGCTTTGGGTCGAGGCCCTCGACAATGAAGACGAGGCGCGAGCGCCGGTCCGTGGACGGCCATTCACCCAGCGCCTTCGGCATGGACAGGAGATGCTGCACCTGATGCACCGAGTAAGGCTGACCCGGCTCCTCGGTGAAGGACACCAGCCCTTTCATCCGCAGTAGTTTGGGCCCAGCAGAAAGCTGCAATGTCCTTAGGAAGCGGTAGAAGCCGTCGCGGGTCAGCGGCGTGTCGCTGGTCAGCACGAAACTCTGCACGCCATTCGCGTGGCGGCTGTCGCCTGTGTTGTGTGCCGCATGGCCAGGCTTGGACGTGTCCGGCGCCAGTGCGTCTTCGAGCGCCAGCCAGCCGAGAACATCTTGCCCGCGCGCGGCGACGTCATAGCCACGCGGCGAGAACACCGCATGGAGATCAAAGTCGTCCGCGTGCCGGTCATGCACGGCAACCGTCGGATTGAGAGCACGGATTTCCTCGATCAGCGCATCGAAGCTTGCACGGTCACCTTCGCTCAGAAGGTCCGTTTTCGTCAGCACCACCGCGTCTGCAAAGGCAATCTGTTTCGAGGCTTCCAGATAGCCGTCGAGGCTCGCAAGCGCTGTCACTGCGTCCACTGTCGTGATCACACCGGCCAGCTGGAACCCGCGCCCCTCGGCGGGAGGCGGAAACGCCCGCATCTGGTTGACGACCGGCGCGGGATCAGCAAGCCCTGTCGTCTCGACGACCATCAGCGTCAAGCGCCGCTCCCCGTCCGGCCCCATCGCCTCGACAATTTTGGTGAGGCTCTCCTCGACATCCGAACCTGCATGACAACACAGGCAGCCCGTCGTCGTCTGCATCACCTCACTGCGCCCGACCTGCACCAGATCATGATCCACCGCGACCGTGCCGAACTCATTGATCACGACACCCGTATCTGGACCCAGAACCGACCGCAGCGCATCGGACAGCAGCGTCGTCTTGCCCGACCCCAGGAAGCCGGTCAGCAGCAGGACAGGGATCGGCTCAAGCGGATCGGTCGAAAGGGAAGCCACGCACACCTCGATTTGTGTAACTGTATAACATATCTATTTGCACTATAGAGCCAGCGCAAGCCCGGACTCGGCCCCTACATGCTGCCAGATCACGGCAAAAACAGGAACGCCCGGCACATGGCCGGGCGTTTCACATGTCAGATTGCCAGTTGGATTACCAGGCCGGGACAACCGCGCCCTTGAAGGTCTCCAGCACAAAGGCCTTCACCTTGTCCGAGTGGTAGGCCTTCTTCAGCTTGGCCACCCACTCGGCGTCCTTGTCGGCGCTGCGCACGGCGATCAGGTTGATGTACGGAGCCTTAGCGCCTTCCTTCAGGATCGCGTCCTGGGTCGGGTTGAGACCGGCTTCCAGCGCATAGTTGGTGTTGATGGCCGAGGCATCCGTGTCGTCAAGCGAACGCGGCAGCTGCGCTGCATCCAGCTCGATGAACGAAAAGTTCTTGGCGTTCTCGGTCACATCGGCCGGGCCAACCTTCAGGCCCTTCTCCGGGTTCAGCTTGATGAAGCCGGCGTCCTGCAGAATCAGCAGCGCACGTCCGCTGTTTGTCGGGTCGTTCGGAATGCCGATGATGGCACCGTCCTTCAACTCGTCGAAGCTCTTCACCTTCTTGGAGTAGAGGCCCATCGGGAAGTTGACGGTCTGGGCGACCTCGACGAGATCGAACCCGCGGTCCTTCACCTGATTGTCGAGATAGGGCTTGTGCTGGAACGAATTGGCCTGCAGCTCGCCGTCATGCAGCGCCTGGTTCGGCACGACATAGTCGGAGAACTCGAGGATCTCGATGTCGAGGCCATCGGCCTTGGCGACCTCGCGCACGACTTCCATGATCTGGGCATGCGGGCCGGGCGTGACGCCGATCTTGATCGTTTCGGCAAGGGCCGGCACGGCGGCCAGCACGAGGCCGGCGGTCAGCAGGGAGCGAAGGGACTTCAGCATGTGAACAACTCCTGTTCTTCTGGAAAATGCGGTCAGCTGCGCCGGCCGCGTTTGTCGAAGTGGCGGGCGAGACGGTCGCCGGCCGACTGGACAACTTGCACAAGCACGATGAGCACGACGACGACCGCCAGCATCACATCGGGCATGAACCTCTGATAACCGTAACGTATGCCGAGGTCGCCGAGCCCGCCGCCCCCGACAGCCCCGACCATGGCCGAATAGCCGATCAGGCTGACCAGCGTCAGCGTCAGCGCCAGCGTCAATCCCGGCAGGGCTTCCGCCAGCAACACCTTCTGCACGATCTGCAGGGGTGTCGCGCCCATGGCCCTCGCAGCTTCCACCAGTCCCGGATCGACTTCACGCACGGCGGCTTCCACCAGCCGGGCAACGAAGGGAACCGTCGCCACCGTCAACGGCACAATTGCCGCCGTGGTGCCGATGGACGTACCAGCCACCAGCCGGGTAAACGGGATAATCGCCACGACGAGGATGATGAAAGGCGTTGACCGGGCGGCATTGACCACCAGACCGATCAACCGGTTCGCCATCGGCGCGGCAAACAATTCGCCCTTCCCGGACGTCGCCAGGAACACACCGAGCGGCACGCCAAGCAGTGAACCAACCAGCGCAGCCACCCCGACCATGTGCAGGGTCTGTCCCGTGGCCTTCGCGATCAGCCAGAGAATCTCAGGCGACATATCCCAACACCTCCGCGCTCAAGAGACCATCCGGCAACGGCTCGGATGCAACGATCTGCTCGGCCTGATACGGCGGCAGGCTTACAACCAGCGCGGCAAAGCTGCGTTCGCCCACGGTTTCCACGGAGCCGGCGATCACTTCGGCAGCCTCGCCAAGCGGGCGCACGAGATCGGCCAGCAGCGTGCCGCCTGTTTCCGTTGCGCTGACGATGCGCAGCACCGCACGTCCACCGTCCACGGGAGCAGCCAGCAGTCGCCCGGCAATTGCATCGGGCAGCCGGTGTCCGGGTTGCCCGGCCAGCAGGGCCCGGGTCGTCGCATGGCGCGGCGTCGCCAGAATGTCAAAGGCGCTGCCCTGCTCGACGATGCGCCCGCCATCGATCACCGCCACGTCGTCGGCGATCTGCTTCACCACATCCATCTCGTGGGTGATGAGCAGGATGGTCAGCCCAAGATCCCGATTGATCTGCTTGAGAAGCGTCAGCACCGAGCGCGTCGTCTCCGGATCCAGCGCCGAGGTCGCCTCGTCGGAGAGTAAGAGCTTCGGCTCGGTTGCCAGCGCTCTGGCAATCCCCACCCGTTGCTTCTGCCCACCGGACAGCTCCGACGGATAGCGATTGCGCTTGTCGGACAGGCCGACGAGATCCAGAAGGTCACTCACCCGGTTGGCGATCTCTGCCTTTCCCGCGCCGGCTATCTCGAGTGGCAGTGCCACATTGTCGAACACCGTGCGCGACGCCAGCAGGTTGAAATGCTGGAACACCATACCGACCTCGCGCCGGATACCGCGCAAACCGGCCTCGCTCATCCCGGCCACATTGACGCCATCGACCAGGACCTTGCCGGATGTCGGCGTCTCAAGCCCGTTTGCGAGGCGGATCAGCGTCGACTTGCCCGCACCGGACCGACCGATGATCGCCGTGATGTGGCCGCGCGGAACCGAAAGGGAAACGCCATCAAGGGCAGCGACTTCCCCTGCCCCACCGGCAGCAGAGAAGCGCTTTGTCACGCCGTCAAAGACGACGAGAGGGTCAGCGGCCGCGCCGCCTGTCTGGAAAATGGGCATGTCAGGAACTTATGCTGGGGGGAGGAAAACAGGAAACGCTCGTCCGTCCGGACTTGATCAGCAGCAACACATCAGCATGCGCATGGCAGTTTCACCCGTTGTCCCGGCGCCTCCCAACGCCTTGATTTTCCATTGGCAGGGCAACACCTGACGGCACAGCCCAAAACAGTCCCCGGTACATCCGGTCTGGCAGCGCTTTACCCGGTTACTCATCTTGTTGCCGGATATTTCGCACGTCGAACCCTAAGCTGCGAGGTATCCGGTTCCCTTCTTTGTCGCAAGTCGGAAAGATCTTTTCACGCAGTTGCCCGACGACGGACAACCGCCATGCGTCCCCTATCAGTTCCTGAACTCCACCGGCACACGAAAGAACAGGCTCGGCTGGCGGATGTCATCGGGAAACGCCGGCATCGGCGCAGCGCGGCGAACCATGGCCAGCGCCGCCTCGTCGAGCGCGGCATCGCCGGCCGAGCGCACCAGCTTGATGCTCGAAACGCTGCCATCCCGTGCCACCACGAACTCCACCGTCGCCGTGCCTTGGCCGCCACCACGGGCGGCTTGCTTGGCCCGGCGCAGCTTGGCGATGACCTTGCCCTTGTAGTTGGTGCGTGCGCCCTCGCCCTGTTCGTCGCCGGACCCGTCCGCCGTGCCGTTGGCGTTCGACTGCACCGCCGTGCTGGTCACGACCTCGCCGCCGCGCTGGCTGTTGATCTCGGCCCCGGCCTTCTTCTCGACCTTGGCAACCTTCTTGGCCGGCTGCTTTTTCGGCTCAGGTTTCTGGGGTTCGGGTTTCTGGGTTTCGGGTTTTTGGGGTTCGGGCTTCACCGGCTTGACCTCCGGCATCGCCGTGACCACCGGAGCCTGCTCCGGCTCGACCGGCGTCTGCTCCGGTGCCAGCAAAGGCACGATCGGCTGCATCGGATCAACCGGAGCAATCGATGTCAGCTCGGCCACAGGCGGCACCACCGCCGCCGTCACTGTCTCTACCGCTTGCAGCGGCTGGATCGGCTGCACCGTCTCCATCTGCATCTCGACGGGCTTGATCACGGTCTCGTCCGCCCCTTCGATGAGATCCTGTAGCGATCCGACCACGGCCACAGCCCCGCCGGCGGACGCTGCAATCTCGGGCGCCTCCTCGTCCGGCACCATATAGGCCGAGGCGGCCGCATGGGCGGCAAGCGACAGCGCGAGCCCTGCCGCCAGGTAGTGCCAGGGCCTCATGCCGGCTGCCCCTTGCGCGTGATCAGCACGATGTCCTTGATCCCGGCCGCCGTCAGCGCGGACAGAACCGCCTCCAGCTGATCGGAGGGCAATGTCGCCTCGGCGGCAACGCGCATCAGCCCGCCGCCCTTGGCCAGATGCGCCGCAATCGCCGCCTCCAGCGTCACCGGCTTGTCTTCCAGATACAGCTCCTGCTCGCCGGCGATGATCAGCGCGCCGGTCGAGCGGATGTTCTCGTCGTCCTGGATCATCTCCGGCGGCGTGATCCGCCGGGCGTCGTCACGCGCGACCGATCCTGCGAACAGGAAGAAGATCAGCATCAGGAACACGATGTTGATCAGGGGAATGGTGTTGTCCGTCATCTGACGGCGCGGCGGTGTCCGGAACTTCATCGCCCGCTCCTCAGTTCAGGCCGCTGACCAGCACGGCCTTGACGCCCGCCTTGCGCGCGGCGGCCAGCACCGCGACCGAATCCTGCACCGCAGCGCCCGGCCCGGTCCACACGGCAACGATCTTCAGCGGATCATTGGCGAACGGCGCCAGCGCCGCCTCCAGGGCAGCGCTTTCAAGCGGCAGGCCATTCAGGTCCATCTTGCCCTCGCCATGCAGGCGCAGCAGCGCCGGCCGCGCCCCTGCCCCCGCGCCCGCCGCCGCACTCGACACCGGCAACTGATGATAACGGGAGAAGGACGAGGCCAGCATGAAATACAGCAGCAGCAGGAAGATCACGTCGATCAGCGACGTCAGGCTGACCGGCCTGCGCTTGACCCTCGGCTCAAACCGCATGGCGGGATCCACCCTGAATGACATCCAGATGGGCTGGAAGCACGGCGGCGCGTTCAGCCGCAGCGCCGGTAAAGAACGCGGTCACAACCGCTTCCATCTCCTGCTGCGTCCGCTCGATCCGGCCATCGAACCAGCTGACGGCCGCCGAGACCGGAATGGAAATGGCGAGACCCACGGCCGTCGTCAGCAGCGCCACCCAGATGCCGCCGGCAAGAACCGACGGATCAACAGCCGCCCCTGCCCCCTGCATGGCCTGAAACGCCTCGATCATGCCCAGCACCGTCCCAAACAGACCCAGCAAGGGAGCCGTCTGCGCGATCAGGTCCAGCGGCCTCAGCCACGACCGCAAGGCCGCGATCTTGCCCATGCATATGCGCTCGATGTCCTCGCGCAGCAGGTCCGGCCGCGCCCCGCCCGGCCGCGTCTGCGCCTTCAGCAGCAGGGCCAGGACCTCGCTCATCATGCCTTTTTGTCCGGTCACCCGGGCGAGCGCGCCGGTAGTATCACCGTCCAGATAAAGGCCCAGCGCCTGCCGCGAGCGGGCGTAGCGGCTCGCCCCGGACAGGGCGAACTGCAACACCTTGGCAAACACCAGTGCCAACGCCACCACCGACATGACAACCTGGATCGCCACGACATTTCCACCCTGCGCGATCAGATCGGCAACGGGCAGGAGGAACGCGGGCAGCGAAAGAGACAACTCGGACAACATCGACCAGATCCCGGTAGGAGGTGCGCTCAGCAAAGGTTGCGGCAGGCGCACCGAATAAACCTGAGTGCAAATGACAAGAAATTAATCGCACCGCAACATGCAAATGTCCAGCGCATCGGGACATGGCCCTGTGTGTCGGGGACCCAGGATGCGATTGGCACCTCAAGCCCCTGATCTCAAACGGATTGTGGAGCCAAACCACGCCACTCCAGCTTGAGCTCCTCCCGCCAGGCGAATTTCTCCAGATGCACATCGATGACGGCCTGCATCCGCTTCAGCCCCTCTTCCTCGGCGCTTTCGCAGGCAATCGTCAGACGGTCGCCCTCGGCGGTCATCCGGCAATCACCAAAGGGGAAATCGACCCGGCCCATCTCAGGCGTCCATTCACAGGTTACCTTGTGGGCGAAATGCTTGCACAACTGCTGCAGATATTTCGAAGCCGCCGGCGTCACCGCCTCGGCGCTGGATCTGAACATGTCCCTCTCCTTCAAATGCGCGTCCCGAACGGGCCACGTGCGGTCCGTTCCGTGCTTGTTTGCCCGCGACCTCCGGGCGCCCGACTGAAAACCGACGCTGCCCCAGACGCGTCATTCCGGCCAAGCTGAGCGTCAGCGAAGCGCCGAGCCGGGACCCGTCCCGGACCTGATCCGGGATCCAGAAATCAGCCGCGCACAGCGCGCCAAAACTGACCTGTGGTCCGCGGCCTGCACCGGTTTGGTTCCGGGCTCGCTGACGCTTGCACTGACACGCTGGATTCCGGATCTTCGGTTCGCTTCGCTCACCTTGTCCGGAATGACGGCGTGGCATGCACATGGACCGGGGTTCCGAGGATCAGGGAAAGGCCTCAGCCTTTCCCGTATCTGTCCGTTTGATCAAAACTTCGCCGAAGCACTCAGATAGAAGCTACGGCCCGGCGAATAGGCTGGCGGGATACGGCTAGTCGGGTTGTAGCTGCCGCGGCTGTAATACTCCTCGTCGAACAGGTTATTTACCTCGGCCCGCAGCGTCAGGTCAGTCTTGGCCAGCTGGGTCTTCCACTGGGCAAAAACGTCCACCACCTGATAGCCTTTAATGGGGTTGCGATAGCCGTTCCTGGCCAGATCGTCATTGCTGTACTGGAAGGCGATCTCCGCATTGGCGCCGACTTCGATGTTGTAGTCGGAGAAGAGATAGCTTCCTCCGACACTCAGCGTGTCACCAACCGGCACGCCGTTGTTGTAGTCCCCCGACAGGGCAATGCGGTTGCCATACTCCACCTCAGCATGGGTAAAGGCTGCAAACACCGATGCATTGGCCATCGAATAGCGGGCCGTCAGGTCGAAGCCCTTGGACACCAGATCCTGGCCATTGATGCGGGTCCGAGTGGTGAAGTTGTAATCCACCGGGTCAACGACCTTGATGTAGAACAGTTTCGCCCCAAGGTTCAGTCCGCCGATGGTGTAGTCGAGGCCAACCTTAGCATTATGGGCATAGGTAGGCTTGAGCGACTTGGAATAGGTGTAGTTGCCAGCATGGAACAGCGCGGCCTCGGCCTGTTCCAGCCCGGAGAACACATAGCCATATCCACCTTGCAGCTTCAGCCCCTGCAGCACTTCGTAGGACAGGTCGATGTTCGGCGACACGCCGGCATTGTCGAAGGTCTGGCCGTCTACGGCCCGATAGGACTGGAAGTCAGCCCGCAAGCCCGCCGAAATCTCCAGCTTCTCCACCGGCGTCAGTCGTGCCTGGGTGTAGGCACCCACGTTCCAGATCGTTTCCGACACATCGCTCGGGAAGTGGAAGCGGTCGACATGGACATGATCGCGGTAGAAGTCGACGCCGACCGTAATGCTGCCGAGGTCAAAGTTGAACCGGTTCTGCGCATGACCACCGACGGATTCAACGGTCGAATTGAAGTCCCCCACCGGCCGCGTGTAGCCTGAATTATTGGGCCGCTTCAGGCTGTTGAGGTTGTAGTAGAAGAGCACTTCCGGATCGAACAGGCCATCCGCGTTCTCTCTGGTGTACTTGGCCGTCGCCGTGAACCGCTCGTAGAGGTTCTTGTTCATTTCCGCCGTGACCGGCCCCATGTTGGTGCGCATGCGGCGGAAGCCGTTGTCGCGGAAATACTCCGCCGACCCTTCAATCCGATGGCCTTCGGAACTCTGGTAGGCCAGCTTGCCGAGCCCGCTCCACATGTCCGCAGCGGTGCCGACCTCGCGCTTGCCCGCTCCCGTCGTGTAGTCTTGGCCCTCCTGCCGCGTCAGGCCACCCAGCATCTCGAAACCATTGACGGCCGCATAGCCGGAAGATGTCGTCTTGAAGGCTTCCGAGTTGGTGTCATAGCCGAGACTGACAAAGCCGCCATGTGTCTGGCCGTCTTCCAGAAGATCCCGCGCGCTCACGGTCTGGAACAGCACCGAACCGCCGAGCGATCCAGGCCCGAAATCTGCCGGCGCCACGCCTTCATTGACATACACCGACTTCAGGAAGACCGGATCGATGCCGGTATTTCCATTGTGGTGCCAGACGTTGTTTTTCTGCCGGGCTCCGTCGACTTTGACGTTCAGCTTGGACTCGTCAATGCCATGCACGTAAAACTTCTGCGAGGCGGTTGATCCACCCGCAACGCTGACAGACGGCGTCTGCGAGAACAGCTGCTTCAGGTCCTGCGGCTGCGTAGCCTGGATCTCCTCGCGGCTGATCTCCACATCGGCCGCAGCGTTCTGGTCCGCTTCGCTTTTGGTCTTCGCGCCGGCCGTGGTCACAACGACCTTGTCCAGTGTCACCGGCGTCTGGGCCAGCGCACCTTGCGCCAGAAAAACAAGAAGGCTGGCCGATCCCGCCAGTCGGGTCAGCAGACGGCTGTCGCAGTGCATCGTTGGGTTTCTCCATGTTGCGGCCGCATCGCACCGGCAGTCCCGGGTCCAGACACGGCATTCGCAAAACTTGACCAATTAATTCAGGTATTGAATACAGGAGCGCAGGCGATGGCGGCAATTGCTGCGGCCTTTGCGATCCATCCAAAATCCTTTGCATTCGGATCGACGGTTCCGATCCCCACCTCAGGCAAACAAGATGCATTCATCCGCCGGGACTTATCTGACCAAGGCAGATCTCAACCGGGCTGGTGGGGGCCGCAACACGACCTGGGTTGCCCCCTCCCTTCAGCGGAGCGACCAGATCCTGCGCGGCCGGATCGGCTTTCTCGACATCGAGGAGGGCTTGTCGGTGCATTATTCCAATGCGGTTGACCTGCACGACCTGCATACCGAGGCAGAAGCCCCGCCCGGAATCACCGTTTCAGTGTTTCTGGAAGGCGAGGTCGAAGCCTGGATCGGTCCGATGCGCATTCCCGTGCCAGGCCGGGATGCAGACGGTTGCCCCGGCGCACCGGTCGCCACCATCTATGCCATGACGCAACCTGAAAAATTCCTGCGTCAGGCCCGCCGTGGCTGCCGGCTTCGCAAGGTTTCCATCGGAATTTCAGCAAGATGGCTCGAACAGCATTCAGGCTTTGCGTCGAGCGACGCTGACCCGGTCCGGCACTTCATGCGCGAGCACCTCGCACGCAGGGTCTGGGCGCCGGGAGCCCATGCCCTTTCCCTTGCCGAGCAGATCATTGCCCCACCCACCCTTCCGCCGTTCCTGTTCCAGCTCTATCTGAAAGGCCGCGTTCTGGGCCTGATCGAGGAGGCATTGCTGCAGGTGATGACCGATCAACCGGCCAAGGCCGTAACCCGTCCGCCGCTCAAGGCCGGGGAGCGCCAGCGCCTTCAGGCCATCGACAGCTACCTTCAGACCCACCTCGCCGAACCGATCAACACGTCTGAAATGGCCCGCGCGCTTGGTCTGAGTGCCACGAGCCTGCAGCGCTTGATCCGGCAGGCGCATGGCTGTTCGCTCGCCCACCATATCCGCGCCCACAAGCTTGACCGCGCCCGGATGGCACTGGAACGGGACGGCATCAGCGTTGCGGAGGCCGCCTACATGGTCGGCTACAACAGCCCGGCCAACTTCGCCACCGCCTTCCGCCGCGCCTTCGGCCTGCCGCCCAGCGCCGTGCAGGATCGCTGACACCCGAGCGTTGCGGATACGACGCGGCGAAGGCGACACCACGTATAGATACATGAGAATGAAGCTCAACTTTTCTCTGGACCTCGCCCCCCCTCCGGCGCTAGACCTCGGGCATCGCGCCAGCCAGCCATGCCAGCCACGCGCCATTTCCCGTTTCATTCTCACGAGGTCTGCCCATGCTTCGCCTTGCCCGCCTTGCTGCGGTGGCGTCCGCCATCGCCCTTGCCGTTCCGGCTGTTGCCGCCGCTGTCGAGATCGAGACCGCGAAAGGCCCGGTCACGCTGGCCGGCACCCCGGAGAAGGTCGCCGTCTTCGACATCGCCGCGATTGATACCCTGCTCGCGCTTGGCATCGTTCCCGCCGGCGTGCCGGACAAGCTTTACGTCGCCTATCTGGGCGAGGACATCGCCAAGGCCCCCAAGGTCGGCACCCTGTTCGAGCCCAACCTGGAAGCCGTTGCAGGCCTCTCTCCAGACCTCATCGTCATCGGCGGCCGCTCCTCCACCCAGGGCGAAGCGCTGGCGCCCATCGCCCCGGTCATCGACATGACCATCGGCAGCGACGTGGTCGCGGAAGCCAAGGCCCGCCTCACCGCCTATGGCAAGGCCTTCGGCAGGCAAGCCAGGGCCGCCGAGCTGACCGCTGCGCTCGACGCTGAACTGGCCGCCGTCGCCAAGGCCGCCGAGGGCAAAGGCACCGCGCTGGTCCTGCTCACCAACGGCACCAAGCTCTCCGCCTATGGCGCCGGCTCGCGCTTTGGCTGGATCCATTCGACCCTCGGCCTGCCGGAAGCCCGTGAGGGCCTCAAGACCGACACCCACGGCGACGCGATCTCCTTCGAGTTCATCGCCGAGACCAACCCGGACTGGATCTTCGTCATCGACCGGGGCGCTGCCATCGGCGAAGCCGGCTCGGCGGCCGCCACCCTCGACAACCCGCTGGTCAAGGGCACCAAGGCCGCCAAGGCCGAACAGATCGTCTACCTGTCGCCCGCGCCGATCTACATCGCTGGCGGTGGCTACACCTCGCTGATGGGCACCCTCGCCGAGCTGAAGGCCGCGCTGGCGAAGTAAGCCCGCCGCGACCCAGCCAACGCCCTGCCAACGCCCAGCCAACGCCAGGTTCCAGGTTCCAGGTTCCAGACGCTCATGCGCCTCGCCGCCCTCCTGACCCTCGCCCTCATCCCCTTGTCCGCGCTGAGCCTCATGCTCGGCGCGGCAAGCGTCGATGTGGCCGCGATCGGGCATGATCCGCAGGCGGCGCTGATCTTCTGGGTCTCGCGCCTGCCACGCACCCTGGCCGTGCTTCTCACCGGCGCGGCCCTTGCCGTTGCCGGTGTCATCCTGCAGCAGATCGTGCGCAACCGCTTCGTCGAGCCCGGCACCACCGGCACCGGCGAGGGCGCGGCCCTTGGCCTTCTGGCCATCACGCTGCTCGCCCCCGGCGCGCCAATCGTGGTCAAGATGCTGGTGGCCAGTGCCGCCGCTCTTGCCACCACCTTCCTGTTCCTGCGCCTCATCCGCCGCCTGCCCCCGCGCGAGGTGCTGCTCGTGCCGCTGGTCGGCATGATCCTCGCCGGCGTGCTGCAGGCCGCCGTCACCTTCATCGGCTGGCAGACCGATCTGATGCAGTACATCAGCACCTGGCTGATGTCGGGCGAGTTCTCCGGCGTCATCGCCGGCCGCTACGAACTGCTCTGGATCGCCGGTGCCGCGGCCGCCCTCGCCTATGTCTACGCCGACCGCTTCGTCCTCCTGGGCCTTGGCCGGGACGCGGCGACCAACCTCGGGCTTAACACCGAGCGGGTGCTGCATCTGGGCCTTGCCGTCGTCTCCATCGTCACTGCGCTCGTCGTCGTCACGGTAGGCATGATCCCCTTCGTCGGCCTTGTCGTGCCCAACCTCGTCTCGCGGCTGATGGGCGACAACCTGCGCCAGAGCCTGCCCGTGGTCGCCGCCGGCGGCGCGGCGCTGGTGCTGGCCTGCGACATCCTCGGCCGCGCGGTGCGCTACCCCTACGAGGTCCCGGTCGGCACCGTGCTGGGCGTGCTGGGCTCGGCGCTGTTCCTTTGGCTTCTCTACCGGCAGCCGGCGCGATGATGGCTTTCGTCCGCGCCCATCCGCTTGCCCTGCTCGCCCTTTGCCTTCTCGGCCTCGGCGCCGCCTATCTCTTCGCGGGCCTTGGTCCCAACGCCGGCTTCATCCTGCCGCTGCGCGCGACGAGGCTTGGCGGCATGCTGGTCGTCGGCGCGTCCATCGCGGTCGCCACCGTGCTGTTCCAGACCGTGGCGCAGAACCGCATCCTCACCCCGTCGATCATGGGCTTCGATGCGCTCTATGTGCTGATGCAGACGGCGCTGGTCGCCGTCATCGGCGCGGTCGGCTTCACCAGCCTGCCCAAGGCGCTGAAGTTCGGGCTGGAAGTCGGCGTCATGATCACCGCCGCCGTGCTGCTGTTCGGCACGCTGCTCGGCCGCGGCCCGCGCGACATCGCCCGCATGATCCTGACCGGCGTCATTCTCGGCGTCCTGTTCCGCTCGCTCTCCGGCTTCGTCGCCCGGGTGCTGGATCCCAACGCCTATTCGGTCGTCCAGTCGGTCACCTTCGCCAGCTTCACCCGCATCGACGCGACGCTGCTCCTCATCGGCGGCAGCGCCGCCCTCGCCGCCATTGCTGTCGCCTGTGCCCTGTCGCGCCGCCTCGATGTCATGGCGCTTGGCCGTCCCGTCGCCGTCTCGCTCGGGCTCGGCTACGAGCAGCTGATGCTGCTGGTCCTGGCGCTGGTGGCCCTGCTCGTCTCGGTCTCCACAGCCCTCGTCGGCCCGGTCGCCTTCTTCGGCCTCATCGTCGTCGGCCTTGCCCATGCGCTGGTCGGCGCGGATCGCCATGCAAGGCTTCTGCCTGCCGCCGCGCTCATCGCCGGCATTGTCCTGGTCGGCGGTCAGCTCATCTTCGAGCGCCTGATCGGCCAGCAATCCACCCTGAGCGTGGTCGTCGAGTGCATCGGCGGCCTGGTCTTCCTCTGGCTGCTCCTGAAAGGACGCGTGCGATGATCCGCATCGACAGCCTCAGCCACCGCATCGGCCCGGCCGCCATCCTGTCGGACATCAGCACGACCCTGCCGGCGGGCGCCATCACCGCGCTGATCGGCCCCAACGGCGCCGGCAAGTCGACCCTCATCAACCTGATCGGCCGGCTTCTGCCCCTGCAGCAGGGCAGCGTTCGGATCGACGGCATGGACATCCGCGCCACCCCCTCCGCCAAACTCGCGCAGCATGTGGCCATCCTCGGC
Source organism: Pannonibacter carbonis (assembly GCF_003012935.1). Classification (GTDB taxonomy): domain Bacteria; phylum Pseudomonadota; class Alphaproteobacteria; order Rhizobiales; family Stappiaceae; genus Pannonibacter; species Pannonibacter carbonis. Next base: position 94,213 of record NZ_PUDR01000001.1, read on the forward strand.
CAGTCGAACACGGTCGCCAGCCGCCTCACGGTGCGCGATCTCGTCGCCTTCGGCCGCTGGCCGCACAACCAGGGCCGCGAGACGGAGGCTGACCGGCGCATCGTCGCTGACGCCCTTGCCACCTTCGACCTGACAGATCTGGCCACTCGCTTCCTCGATCAGCTCTCCGGCGGCCAGCAGCAGCGGGCCTTCCTTGCCATGACCCTCGCCCAGGACACCGGATGGCTGTTGCTGGACGAGCCGCTCAACAACCTCGACATGCCGCACGCGCGCGCCCTGATGCAGCGGCTGGATGGCCTGCGCCAGTCCGGCAAGAGCATCGTCATCGTCGTGCATGATGTGAACTATGCCGCACAGTGGGCCGATCATGTGGTTGCGCTCCGGGATGGCCGTCTCTTCGCCGCAGGCACCCCGCGCGAGGTCCTGACCGCTCCGTTGCTCGGTGATCTCTACGGCATGAACCTGAATGTCATCGAGCTGGATCGCCGCCCCTTTGTCATCCACCACCGCTGACAGGGCGCGATGCAGGATCGCAACACCCACGAAATTTATGAATCAAAGATTCATATTTTTCTTGCTGAGAGATTATTGAATATCATAGGGATGCCTCAAAAATCACGTCGCTTTCCCGGAACAAAATTCCCGTAACGGCACGTTTGCGAAAGATAGGGGCTCCTCGCACATGACCAGATCCGCCACTCTCCTGCGCCATCTCCTTGTCGGCACCGCGCTTGCCGCCGGGCTCGTCGGGCCGGCATTGGCCAACGACAACACCCCGGTTCAGGACCTGCCGACCGTCGTGCTGCAAGGCAACACGAAGAACGACAAGCACGCGGGCGCGGCAGACCGGGGCAACTCGATCTACATCAGCGAAAAGGACATCGAGGCCAGCGCCACCGGCAACATGAAGGACCTCTTCGCCGGCCAGGCTTCCGTCACTGTCGGCGGCGGTATCCCGATTGCCCAGAAGATCTTCGTCAACGGTGTCGACCTTCTGAACCTTGCCGTTTCCGTCGACGGTGTCGCCCAGAACAACCGCGCCTTCCACCACACCACCGCGACCACCATCGACCCGGAACTGCTGAAGTCCGTCCGCGTCGATCCGACCGTCGCTCCGGCAGATGCGGGCCCGCATGCCATGGCCGGTGCCGTCCAGTTCGACACGGTGGATGTCGGCGACCTGCTGTCGCCGGAACGCAACATCGGCGCCTATGGCCGCCTGTCCTATGACACCAACGGCAACACTTTCACCCAGTCTGGCGCCGCTTACGGCCGGCACTCCGGCTTCGAACTGCTTGGTTACATCAAGAATGCCAAGGGCCAGGATTACGAGGCGGGCAATGGCCGCCGCGTGCGCGGAACGGGCGCCGATCTGCAGAGCTTCCTCGTCAAGGGCGCTTACGAGAAGGACGGACATCGTCTCGAACTCTCCGGCATGCGCATGATCGACGATGCCCTGCGCCCCTGGCGCGCCAACTTCGGCGCGCTCATCGGCGGCCGCCCGACGCCGCTGCTGCGCCGCTATGACACCGACCGGCAGAACTACTCCATCCGATACGAGGGCACGGACAACACAGGCCTGTGGGACCCGACCGTTCTGATCGGCTTTTCGGAGAACCACATCGACGTGCCCGAGCCCTACGGCAGCAAGGGCAAGTCGAACACGCTCAACGGCAAGGTGGAGAACACCTTCCATTTCACCGAGACCAACGCTCTCACCGCCGGCCTCGACTTCTACGCCAAGACCGGCCGCTACTCGGATCCGACCAGCCGCCTGACCGAAAAGGCACAGAACGTCGGCCTTTACGTCCAGGAGCGCCTGTCCGTCACGGACCGGATCGAGCTGTCCTTCGGCGGCCGCGCGGACTTCCAGTCCTTCGAAGGCGTCAACGGCCAAAAGCGGGATCAATCCGGCATCAGCGGCAATGCCTCTGTGCGCTACGAGGTCATCGACAACCTGTTCCTCAAGGCTGGCTATTCCAATGTCTTCGGCGGTCTGGTGATCGAGGACAATTACACCTACTCGCCGCGCTGGACCTATTCGGCCCTGCGCCCGGCCCGCGCCCAGAACGTGGTCGGCGGCATCGAGTGGCGTCAGGACGGCTTCTTCGCCAATGCAGAAATCTTCCGCACCGACTTCGACAATGCCCGCAACGGCATCAAAAATGACGACTTCATAACCCAGGGCTTCAATCTCGGCGGTGGCTGGAGCTGGGGCGATGGCTCGATCAAGGCGACCTATTCCAACACCGAGGTCGAGGTGAACGGCAAGAAGACCGGCAGCTATGAGGCGCTCGACTATGGCGCACCGCTCGGCCAGGTCATCGCGGTCGAGGCACAGCACAAGTTCGCGGATTATGGCGTTACTGTCGGCAGCCGGCTTGACATGGCCCTCGACTACGACGGCCCGGTCGGGGCCGAAGACGCCAAGAAGACCCTCAAGGGCTATCACGTCTTCAACATGTTCCTGCAGTACGAGCCGGTCCAGCTCGCCGGCCTGCAGCTGCGCCTTGAAGCCAACAACATCTTCGACGCCGACTACGCCGACCGCGGCACCTACGGCGGCGAATACACCAGCGTCCAGCAGCTGAAGGAACCAGGCCGCAGCTTCCTGTTCACGGTCAAGAAGACGTTCTGATCAGGTATAGAAGCAAGGCACAAACGGACCCGCGCCCGCGCGGGTCCAAGTCCTCACCATAACGGCAGGCCTTTCCCGGCCTCCTCCCCACCGCGGCAGAGTTTTCCCAGCATCATCCCCTCCGCCGTCACCCCGGGCGCAGCGCAGCGGAGACCCGGGGCCCACTCGTTCGCAGAGCGGGAGAAATGGTCGCGGCACTGCAAATGCTCGTTTTCCAGAAGAGGCAACGCAATGCCCGCATCGCCGTTCTGGAAGCGAGTAGGCCCCGGCTCTCGCGATGCTCGGCCGGGGTGACATCAAGTGGCGCGGCGATGAAGACAGGCACCTGATCCGGGGCCACGACTTTATGCCGGGACCCCGGGTGCTGTCAGGCCACGATTACTCCGCGCCTTTTTCCTTCAGCCAGGCTTTCATGAAGGCGATTTCCTCTTCCTGCGCCTTCACCACGGCTTCGGCCAGCGCCCGGATCTTGGGATCCGTGCCATGCGCCAGCACCACCTTGGCCATGTCGACCGCACCCTGATGGTGCGGGATCATGCCTTTCACGAAGTCGATATCCGCATCGCCCGTGAAGGCGATGGACATGTCCTTGTGCATGGCGTCGTTGATGGCCTGATAGGCCTTGGTGGACGCACTGGCGCTTTCTGATCCGGCAGCCGGCATGGAATGGCCGCTATGGTCCTGCACGACAGGTTGCGCGGGCGCAGGTCCATCAGCAAGCGCGGGAAAGGCACCCAGACCAATTACAAGGGCGGTCACGGCATAAATCTTCATCATCTCGATGATCCTTTTGGATTGAGCAGAAACTCCGTGGCTCTGGCCACGGCTCAAGAAAAGATCAGGCGAGGGATTTGGGGGGCGGCGGTTCACAAGCCTCGCCAAGGCCGGTCACGTCGGAGTTGCCTGCCGGCCAGTTGACCAATTCATAGCAGGCAGGCGCGTCAGCAGCCAAAAATGACGGAGCAAGAAAGCTGGAAGCCATCATGCAGAGCGTGACACACACATCATCCATCTGCGCCGGCGGACAGCACGGATGGCCGGCCGAAGCCTGCAATGCCTCGGCACCGCTCAGGCTTGTTGGCGCCCAAACCAGGTCGGCATGACTCATGCCGAGATGATCCATGCCGACATGGGCAGGGCTATCCCCGGCGAGCCTGCCTGGTCCCGCAGCCTGCCCTGCCTGAAACGACAAACAGACCAGCGCAAGCACCAGACCGGTGGCCAGCAGAAACGCAATCCAGCCCTGTTTGACAGCATTGACCATGGCCAGACCCTAGCCTGTTTCGCCGACCGCGCGCAACTCTCGTAGCGGCAACTGCCGCAGACAGTCCTTGCTTCCTCCATCGTCATCCAACCGAGACGCTGCACTTCTTCAGCACGAAACTTGGATGAGGTTCACACCTTCAGATCAGCCGCCTCAGGTCAGCTTCTTCGGCCAGGTGTCCGACAGCCGGTAGCCAGCCGGCCAAGGGTCGTCCGGGTCGAGCATCAGCTGGCTCGTGCCGGTCACCCAGCCACGGCCGGAGATTTCCGGCAGGATTGCGGGCTGGCCCGCGACAGTCGTCGTCCCGGCGATGCGGCAGTCAAAGGTCGAGCCCAGCACCGAGATGCCGGTGAAATGATCCCCCACTTGCATCTCGCCCCTTGCCGCCAGAACCGCCATGCGGGCAGAGCAGCCGGTGCCGGTCGGTGAACGGTCGAGCTTGGCCGGCTGGATCGCCACCGTGTTGCGCCCGACCAGCCGGTCGCCCTGCCGCTCCACGGGCAAGGTGAGCTGACAGAACGAGATATGGCTCCATTCGGGGTTGAGCGGATGCGTGAAGCCGAGTTGTTCGTTGGCCGCCCGGGTGATGCGCACGCCGGTTTCCGCCAGTTCGCGCGCCTCATCCGGCACGATCTCGAACCCGAGCGCGCGCGCGTCGGTGATGACGAAACTGTCGCCGCCATAGGCCGTGTCGACGGTGAGCGTTCCGAGCCCTTCCACCTCCAGCGGCACGGACAATTTGCCGGCAAAGGACGGCACGTTGGTCACGTAGATCCGCTCCGCCTTGCCATTGCGGCAGACCGCCCGGACCTCCACCAGCCCGCCCGGCGCCTCCAGCACGAAGCGCGTTTCCGGCTCCTGCATCGGCACGATGCCGGTGTCGAGCAGGACGGTTGCCACGCAGATCGAGTTGGACCCGGACATGGGCGGCGTGTCCTCCGGCTCCATGATGATCCACCCCATCGCCGCGCTCGGATCCTTCGGCGGGACGAGCAGGTTCACATGCCGGAACACCCCGCCGCGCGGCTCGTTCAGCACGAAGTTGCGCAACGCCCCGTCGCGGGCGATGAAGCCGCGCTGCTCCCAGATCGTCTCCCCCGGCGGCGGTGCGACGCCGCCAACGATCACGTCCCCGACCTCGCCTTCGGCATGGCAGGTGACCACGTGGATGATCTTGCTCGTCCGCATCTCAAGGCTCCTCAGGCGAACCGTAGTACCGGTTCACCCAGCGCCTCGAAGTCCGGCTCGATGCCCAGTCCCGGCCCGACCGGTGCAGTCATGGCCCCGTTCACCCGCTGCGGCGCCCCATGGGCAATACGATTCGTGCCGTAGGAGTTGAAGTCTGTCGCCGAGAAACAGAACTCCTCCGGCGTCGACTGGGCGAGATGGGCAATCGCCGCCGTCACGATATCCCCGCCCCAGGTGTCCTCGATCGTCATGGCGATGCCATGGGCAATGCACAGGTCCCGCATCTGCCGCGCCTTGGTCAGCCCGCCGACCTTGGAGATCTTCAGGTTGATGACATCCATCGCATCATCGCCGATGGCCCGGACCAGCATGTTCACGTCGGTGACATTCTCATCCAGCACGAACGGCCGTGCCGTCCGCCGGCGGATGGAGAGGCATTCCTCGTAGGTGAGGCAAGGCTGTTCGATGTAGACATCGAGATCGGCAACGCTTGCCGCCACCCGCGTTGCCTCATGCCGGTTCCAGCCGGTGTTGGCATCGGCAACGAGGATATCGGTCGGCTCCAGGATCGCCCGTGCGGCCCGGATGCGGGCAATGTCGTCGTTGGCGTCGCCGCCGACCTTGAGCTGGAACTTGGTGTAGCCCTCGGCGCGATAGCCGGCGATATTTTGCGCCATTTTGTCGGCAGACTGCTGCGAAATGGCGCGATAAAGCTGCACTTTCTCCTGCGCCACACCACCCAGAAGCTTCACCAGCGGCATGCCCGCGACCTTGCCCAGAATGTCCCAGCAGGCAATGTCGAGCGGCGCCTTCACGTAAGGATGACCATTGAGACTGGCGTCCATCGCGCGGTTGAAGGTGGCCAGATCCGTCGGGTCGAGCCCGATCAGCTTCGGCGCCAACTCCTCCAGTCCCGCCCGGACACCCTTCGCATAGGAGGGCAGATAGGCCGATCCGAGCGGGCAGCACTCGGCATAGCCGGTGATGCCGGCATCGGTGTCGATGGCCACAACGGTGGCGTCAAAAACCTCGACATAGTTGCCGTTGGACCAGGAATACCGGCCCTCCTTCAGCGGCAGATCCACCTGATAAGCGCGAATGGCTGTAATGCGCATGGGTCAGTCCCTCCGGATGAAAATGCCTTAAACCACAACGAAACCATGGGCATAAGGGTCGCGGTCGTCGATCATGATGGTGTTGTAGCCCGTCACCCGGGCCCAGCCGGCGATGGTCGGGATGATGCCGTCATGGCTCCCCACCTTGACCGCTTGCCTAACCCCACCCTCGAACATCGAGCCGATGATGCTCTCATGCACGAAGCTGTCGCCGACCTTCAGTTCACCCTTGCCGAACAGATGCGCCATCCGGGCGGACGTGCCTGTTCCACATGGGGAACGGTCGATCGCCTTGTCACCATAAAACACCGCATTGCGGGCATGGGCCTCAGGCTGCGTCGGCTTGCCGGTCCACTGGATATGCGACAGGCCCTTGATGTCCGGCTTTTCCGGATGCACGAACTGATACTTGGCATTGAGCGCCGCCCGGAGCTTCGGACTAAAGCCGATCAGCTCCCCGGCCGTGAAATCGCCCATGTCCCTGAAAACGGCCTGCGGCTCGACAATGGCGTAGAAATTGCCGCCATAGGCCACATCCACCGTCACCTCGCCCAGCCCCTCCACCTCGGCGGTAAGGCCCGTGGCATGCAGGTAGGACGGCACGTTGGTCAGGCGCACCTTCTCGACGAAACGGCCAACCTGCTCGTACTCGGCAATCACCAGTCCTGCCGGCGTGTCCAGCCGCACGACACCCGGCGTTTTTGGCCGGATCAGGCCATTTTCGATGGCAATCGTGATGGTACCGATAGTGCCATGGCCGCACATCGGCAGGCAGCCGGACGTCTCGATGAAGAGAATGCCGACATCGCAATCCTCCCGCGTCGGCGGGTAGAGGATCGAGCCCGACATCATGTCGTGGCCGCGCGGCTCGAACATCAGTCCGGTGCGGATCCAGTCGAATTCGGCCAGGAAATGCGCCCGCCGCTCCAGCATGGTCTTGCCGGAGAGCAGCGGTCCGCCGCCGGCCACCACACGCACCGGGTTGCCGCAGGTATGTCCGTCGATACAGGTAAAGGTGCTCACTGCCATGGCAGTCTCCAGAGGATCAGAACCGGTCAGGCCGGAACGGGCTGAGGTCGATGGGCGGCTGGCGCTCGAGCACCAGATCCGTGACAAGCCGCGCGGTGGCGGCCGATTGGGTGAGGCCAAGATGGCCGTGCCCGAAGGCGAGGATGACGTTGCGCGCCCGCGGACTGCGGCCGATCACCGGCAGGCTGTCGGGCATCGACGGGCGCGACCCCATCCACTCGACGCCGCCTTCGGTCCGGAGGCCCGGCATGAACCGCGCCGCCTTGGCCAGCATGTGCTGCGAGCGCCTGAAGTTCACGGGTGCTGAAAACCGCGCCAGTTCCGAGGCCCCGCCGACGCGGACGCCCTGTGCAAGCGGCGTCACCACGAAGCCATGCCCGCCGAAGATCAGCTGGCGCTTCAGATCGAAAGCCCCGGCCGGCAGGGTCGTGTTGTACCCACGCTCGGCGATCAGCGGCACGTCCGCGCCAAGGCTGGCGGCAAGGCCTTTGGACCAAGGCCCCGCCGCCAGCACCACGTGGCGGGCGGAAAGGGTCGCACCGCCCGTGAGCCGGACCTGTTGCAAGTCACCGCCGCCGGTGATCGCGATGACCTCGCCGCGATGAACCTTGACGCCGAGCGTTTCCGCAGCCCGGGCGACGGCCAGCGCGTAGTCGCGCGGATCGGTCACCGTCTTCCAGCCAGGCACGAAGGTTGCCCGGATGAACTGAAGCGACAGGCCGGGCTGCAGCTCGGCGAGCCCGCGCTGATCGAGATGCTCGAAGGCGATGCCATAGCGCTCCCGCCAGGCCCAGCCTTCCAGGGAGGCGCGGAATTCGCCATCACTTTCATAGAGTTGCAGCGACCCGTCGGCGCGCACGAAGGCACCCAGACCGGCTGCGGCAACGAGGCTGTCGCACTCCCGCGCCGCCAGCGTGTTGAGCGCGCCCTGTGCCGCCGCGCTGGCCTCCACCCGGTCCGGCAGGCTGGCGCGGAAGAAGCGCAGCAGCCAGGGCAGCAGGTAGATTGCTTCGCGCGGCGGGATCGCCAGCGGCCCCAGCGGATCGAGGAGCCACTTCGGCGCCTTGAACAGGATGCCGGGCGAGGCAAGCGGCAGGATGTCGGAAAAGGCGAAGGCCCCGGCATTGCCGCGGCTTGCCTCGTTGGCAATCTCACCCCGCTCCACCAGCACGACCTTCCGCCCGGCCTCTGCCAGACGGAAGGCGGCCGAGAGGCCGATGATGCCGCCGCCGACGATCACGACATCGGTTTCGATATGCTCCGCGGTCATGATCGCGGCTCCTCCCGTTTCCGCGTTCAGGGCTGGGTGTAGGCGGTCTTCACCGTGGTGTAGAACTCGGCCGCATAGCGGCCCTGTTCCCGCGGACCGAAGCTCGATCCCTTGGTGCCGCCGAACGGCACGTGATAGTCGACGCCCGCCGTCGGCAGGTTGACCATGACCATGCCCGCCTGCGCCTTCGCCTTGAAATCGCTCGCATATTTCAAGGAGGTGGTGCAGATGCCGGAAGACAGGCCGAACTCGCAGTCATTGGCGACTGCAAGCGCCTCGTCATAGTCCTTGACCCGGATCACGCTGGCGACCGGACCAAACACTTCCTCGCGGTTGATACGCATGCCGGGCGTCGTCTCCGTGATCAGCGCCGGCGCCATGTAGAAGCCGGGCTTCTCGCGGTTAAGCCGCTCGCCACCAAAGGCCACCTTGCCGCCCTCGCCCCTCGCAATGTCGACATAATCGAGATCCTGGGCGAGCTGGCGTTCGTCGACCACAGGGCCGATTTGCGTTGCCGGATCAAGCGCATCGCCGACAACCAGCTTCCTCAGCGCCTCGGTCATCCTGGCGACGAAGCGGTCGTGGATGCCCTCAGTGACGATGAGGCGGCTGGAGGCCGTGCAGCGCTGACCCGTGGAGAAGAAGGCCCCGTTGAGCGAGGCGGCGACCGCAATTTCGAGATCGGCGTCATCCAGAACCACCATCGGGTTCTTGCCGCCCATTTCGAGCTGCACCTTCTTGAGGTTCTCGGCGCAGGCACGCGCAATGCCCCGACCGGTCGGAACGGAGCCGGTGAAGGACACTGCCTTGACCTTCGGATGCGAGGTCAGAACCGGCCCGATGTCCGAGCCCTTGCCGCCGACCAGGTTGAAGGCACCCACTGGCAGACCAGACCGGGAGATGATCTCGGCCAACGCATGCGCCGAGCCCGGCACGAGTTCAGCCGGCTTCAGCACCACGGTGTTGCCATAGGCAAGCGCGGGCGCCACCTTCCAGGCGGGGATGGCGATGGGGAAATTCCACGGCGTGATCAGGGCGACGACGCCGACCGGCTCGCGGCGCACATCAACCGTCACGCCGGGGCGGACGGACGCCAGGACATCGCCTGTCTGGCGCAGCGCCTCACCAGCAAAGAACTTGAAGATCTGGCCGGCCCGCACCACCTCGCCAATGCCCTCGGCGAGGATCTTGCCTTCCTCACGCGACAGCAGCCGGCCCAGCTCCTCACGCCGTTCCAGGATCTCGGTGCCGATCCGGTCCAGGACATCAAAGCGCTGCTGCGGTGTGGAGGCCGCCCAAAGCGGTGCTGCGGCATGCGCCGCCTCGACCGCCGCGTCGGCCTCGGCGCGCGAGGCCCGGGCTGACGCGCCGATCACATCGCGGGTGTCCGACGGATTGATGTTGGGCGACTGGCTCGCGCCTTCGCTCCAGCTGCCAGCGATGAAATTCCTGAACTCCGTCATGGGACTGACCTGTCTATCCTGTTGGAACTGCTGATCCTGCCAGCCTATCCGTTTCGTTTGCGCCACGTCGAGCATCAAGCCTTGTGGCAGAGCGCCTTGACCAGCGAGGCTCCCCCCACCCCCGTCCCCTCCCCACGAGGGGGAGGGGGGCTCGAAGGCCTAGTGCTTACGACTGTTGCGCATGAACTCAGTGCCGACCGCTCCCCTCCCCCTCGTGGGGAGGGGGTGGGGGTGGGGGGCCATTGCTCCACACCTTGCTTACACGGCCGGCAGCGCCGGGCGGCAGGCGATGGCGTCGCGGATGATCTTCTCAACCTTCGCACGGCGCTCGCCCGACAGCGGCATGCGCGGCAGGCGGCAGCGGTCGTTGGAGCCCAGCGCGTGGACTTCGGCCAGCTTGATGTTCTGGACGAGATAGGTCGAAACATCGAGATCGAGCAGCGGACGGAACCAGCGGTAGATCGCCAGCGCCTCGGCCGTGCGGCCGGCCTGCATCAGCTTGTAGATCGCAACCGTCTCCTTCGGGAAGGCCACGACGAGGCCCGCAACCCAGCCATTGCAGCCGACAGCCAATGCTTCAAAGGCGAGGTTGTCGACGCCGGTGAAGACATCGAACCGGTCGCCGAAATGGGTCAGGATCTCGGTGGCGCGGCGGATGTCGTCGGAGGATTCCTTCACCGCCACGAAACGAGCGTCCTTGGCCAGTTCTTCCATGATCGGAACCGTGACATCGACCCGGTAGGCGACGCGGTTGGAATAGATCATCACCGGCAGGTCGCCGGCCTCTGCCACGGCTTTCAGGGTGGCAACCGTCTCAGCCGGATCGGTATGATAGATCGTGCTCGGCACCACCATGAAGCCATCGGCCCCGGCCTTTGCGGCCTTGCGTGCCAGATTGGCAGAATCGCGCGTTGCAGCTTCGGCGATGGTCATCAGCACCGGCTTGCCGCCAGCCACGCCCTGCGCGGTCTTGAGCACGGCCAGCCGCTCGTCCTGCGACAGCATCGAGCCTTCGCCCAGCGAGCCGCAGACGATGAGACCATCACAGCCTGCCTCCATCTGCAGCGCAAAGCAGCGCTCCATTTCGGCATGATCAAGCGTGTCGTCAGCGTTGAACTTGGTCGTGACGGCAGGGAAAACACCAGTCCACATGGATCTCTCGTCCTTGTCTTTCATAAGATTTTCAGGGATGGGGCACTGCGGCGATCACGCTCACAGCACGGATTTGAGGAAGTCGATGGTCTCGGGCTTCTTCGGGGCGCCGATCACCTCTTCCGGGGCGCCGATCTCGTGGATCAGCCCCTTGTGGAAGAAGGCGACGCGGTTCGACACTTCGCGTGCGAAGCGGATTTCATGGGTGACGACGATCATGGTCATGCCCTCGGCCGAGAGCATGCGCATCGTGTCCAGCACCTCGCCGACCAACTGCGGGTCAAGCGCGGAGGTGACCTCGTCGAACAGCATGTAGTCCGGCGACATGGCGAGCGCGCGGGCGATTGCCATGCGCTGCTGCTGGCCGCCGGACAGGCGCGAGGGCATCACCTTGAGCTTGTCGCCGAGCCCGACGTGAACGAGATGCTTCTCTGCGATCTCGTTCGCCTCGCGGGCCGACAGGCCGAGCACCTTGCGCGGTGCGAGCGTCACATTCTCCAGCACGTTGAGATGCGGGAAGGCGTTCCACTGCTGGAACACGATGCCGATCTTGCGCCGCAGCTTGTTGAGGTCGGTGCCCTTGGCATGGACATCGATGCCATCAACGCGGATGTGGCCCTTCTGGATCGGTTCCAGACCGTTGATGCACTGAAGCAAGGTCGACTTGCCGGAGCCCGATCCGCCGATGATGGAGACGACCTCGCCCTTCTCCACCTGCATGGTGACGCCCTTGATGACCTCGAGCGAACCATAGGACTTGTGTACGTTTTCGATCTCGATCATTGGTCTGCCTTCAGGCTGTCGTCGGCCCAGCGCCGCTCCAGCAGCGCGCCGAGACGGGAGACGGGGAAGCTGATCACGAAGTAGATCAGGCCGGCAATCGCGAGCACCAGCAGCGGCTCCTGGATGCGGGTGATGACGATCTGGGACGAGCGCAGCAGTTCCGCGATGCCGATCCACATCACCAGCGCGGTGTCCTTCATCACGCCGAGCGTCAGGCCGATCCAGGCCGGCAGCGAAACGCGCAGGGCCATGGGGGCGACGATGCTGGTCAGGTCCTGCCAGTAGGTCATGCCCAGCGAGCGGGCGGCACGGCGGGTGGTTGCAGGCACGGCCAGGATGCCGCCGCGCACGATCTCCGTGCAGTAGGCCGCCGTGTAGAGGCCAAGGACAACAGCGCCGACCACGAAGGGCGACCAGGACAGCCCAAGGATGCTCTTGCCGGAATTGACCAGCACCAGCTGGATCAGGAGAGGCACCGAGCGCAGCACATCCAGCACCGCGCCGATGGGGACATTCACCCAGCCGGGCAGCGACGCCCGGGCCCAGCCGAAGACGACACCCAGCACCGTGCCGATGGCAACCGCCACCACCGTCAGCTGAATGGTGAGCCAGGCCCCCTTTAGGAGAAACATCAGGTCGTTGGACGAGAAAGCAGTGTCAAACATGGTCCGCCTCCTCAGGTCCGGAACAGGCGCCAGCCGATGAGCCGGGCCGCAAGGATGGTGAGCTTGGCCATGGCGTAGTAGAGCACGGCGGCCAGGGCGAAGAATTCGAAGGTTCGGAACGTGCGGGCATTGAGTTCCTGCGTCACGCCGGTCAGGTCCGAGGTCATGCCGACAATCACGCCGAGCGACGACATCAGGATCGACCAGACCATCTGGTTCGTCATCGGATAGAAGACGATCCGGAACATCTGCGGCAGCACCACATGCACCGACGTTTGCAGGGCACTGAGGCCGAGCGAGCGCGCCGCGCGGGTCTGGCTCGGCGGGATTGCCTGTAGGCCACCGCGGAAGGTTTCAGCCAGATAGCCCGCGTTGTTGAAAGCAATGCCCGCCAGGAGCGCCATGAAGGGGTCGAGCCTCAGGCCGAAGGACCCGAGCCCGAAGTAGAAGAAGTAGATCTGGAACAGCGCCGGCGTGTTGCGGGCGGTCTCGACCCAGGCAGCAGCGGACGTGCGCAAGACGCGGTTGGAAGACAGTCGGCCATAGGCAAGAAGAACACCGATGGCAACGCCGATCACCATGGCAAGGCTTGCGACCTGCAGCGTCACCAGCGCCCCGTCCAGCATCTCGGGCAGCCGCCGCAGCGCCTGGTTCCAGTGGAAGGTATAATTCATTGCATCCCCCTGAGGATCCGGCTGTCGCCGGACCGATCGACACCGTCAGTCAGGCCATGGCCGGACCGCCGGGTGCGGGCGATGCGGCCTGCCGGTGGGAGGCAGGCCGCAGGGATCAGATGTGTCGCCTCAGCGATAGACGCCCGGGACAGTCAGATCCGGAACCGGACCACCAACCCACTTGCCCCACAGCTCGGCATAGCGGCCGGAGCGGACCTGACGGTTGACGAAGAGATTGAGGTAGTTGATGAGGCCGAAGTCTTCGCGCAGGGTGATCAGCGCCGTGAAATCCGTCTCATAAGGCGCTTCATCGACGATCTTGAAGCCGGCATAGTTGCCCGACTTGACAGCATCAGAGGCGACCGTGGAGGTCACGACCGTGGCCTCGATATGGCCCTGGTCGAGCGCCAGGAACACGTCCGCCTGGTTCTGGTAGGACTGGAACTTGCCGGCCGGGTCAGCCCACTTCTTCATGTCCGCTTCCAGGGCCAGCGCCTCGAAGGTGGACGAGGTCGAACCGACGCGGCGGTTCTTCAGGTCTTCGTAGGCGTTGATGCCCGAGCCTTCCTTCGTCAGCACCACCATGTTGTAGGCGACATACGGGATGGAGAACCCGACAGTCTTGGCGCGTTCCAGCGTGTCGGAGGTGGAGGCCACGCCGATATCCGCACGGCCGGAGATCAGCGCCGGAATGCGGTCAGGGAACGGCGTTTCGACAATCTCGGCGTCCACACCGAGCGCTGCCGCGAGATCGCGGCAATAGTCAACGTCAAAGCCGACCGGCTCGTTGTTGGCATCGCGCATGCCGATCGGCGGGAAGTCCAAAGTGACGGCGCAGCGCAGCTTTCCGGACGCGATGATGTCATCCAGGCGGTCGGCCTGCGCCGGCACGGCGAGCATGGCGAACGCGGCACCGGCCGCAAACAGCTTCAAAATCTTCATCTCAACTCCTCCCAGAGTTCTCGTTCCGCCGGCCTCCCTGCCGGAGTGACTCGACTATGCAGATATTGGATCCAATTTACAATATGAAATTATCAGATGGCACAAACACCCGCGAATATGCTAGGTGAGCGATGAGGGAGACTGATGCCGTGAAGCTGCAACCCGTTGATATCTCGAAGACCGCTTCGGTCGCCGACATCGTGTTCGAGGCCCTGCGCAAGGCCATCATCGAGGGCGACCTCAAGGATGGCGAACCCTTGCGCCAGGACGAGATCGCACGCCTTTTCAACACCAGCCGCATCCCCGTCCGCGAGGCCATCACCATGCTGGAGCAGCAGGGGCTGGTGACGACGCAGCGTTACAAGGGCGCGGTCGTCGCCTCGATTGCGCCGGATGAAGTGGCCGAGATTTTCGATTTCCGGGCACTGGTCGAGGGTACGGTCATCAAGGCCGCTGTCGAACGGATGAGTGACGAGTCTCGGCGTATGGCGCGTCAGTGCCACGAGGCCTTCTCGTCCTCAACAGACCCAATGTCCTGGGGCGATCTCAACCGCCAGTTCCATTACACGCTGTATCAGGACAGCGGGCTGCCCTATCACCTCGGCATCGTCAACAACGCGCTCGACCGCATCGACCGCTACCTGCGCGCCCAGCTGATGCTGTCAAATGGCCGCGCCCGGGCCCATGACGAGCATCTAGGGATTCTCGAAGCCTGCGAGGCCGGCAAAGCGGATCTCGCCGCCGATCTCACACGCCGCCACATTCTCGGTGCCAAGACCTCGTTGCTGGATCATCTGAAACGGAAGTAGGCCGAGGAGTTACGCTGGAACACTCAGTTCCTTCGCAACTCCTGCGAATGATCCGGAAGTTCGTTCTTGCCCGGCGTCGCAAGGCAGATTAATCGGTACTCCATGGTCAGAATTCGGCGCCCGCATTTACAGCTCGTCGTGATGGTGCTCGCCGCACTGTCCTTCGTGCTGCTGGGCGCGGCGCACCGCATGCCATCCGGCATGGCTCAGGCTTCCGCCTATCAGGATGTCGATCTTTCGGCCTACATATTGCCCGATGGCACCCTGCCGGATCTCTGCAATCCCTCGGCGATGGACGAAGACGGCAAGAGCGGCCCGGGCTGCCCGGCCTGCATGCTTGCCAAGACGCTCGGCCTTGCAACCCCGCCTGCCCTGCCGAACCTGACCCCCGGCTTTGCCATCATCGATGCTCCGGTCCACTCGGACCCGAACAGTGATGGCCATTCTCCGCGTGCGCCTCCGGCGCGCGGCCCTCCGCAGCTCCGTATCGCCTGACATCGCCCCGCGCCTGACGCCGGAGCGATGATGCCTGTCCTTTAGTGACAGCGCAGATACGGTTGCGGAAGACGTCAATCTTCTCTCGGCCCTTTTTCCTGAACAGGCCTACGCGCCCATCCCAGGCGAAATCTGCGCTGCCTCTGACCGAAGGCCAGTCGATTCCGTGGCAAATCCTTGCCGCGCGGAACGGGTGTCCGGATGCCAGGCTGACGCCGGAGCGCCCTCGTTTTCAGCCTTTTATGCGGCCATGCATCCTGCAGGCCGCTCATCTAGGAAACTGACCCATGAAGAAGTTTGTCGTTGCCGCTGCCATGGTAGCCGTCTCCGCCACCGGCGCCCTTGCCCATGCAACCTTCGAGAACAAGGAAGTCGCCCAGAACACGACGGCCAAGATGGTGCTGCGCGTGCCGCACGGCTGCGAAGGAGAGGCGACCAACGTCGTCCGCGTCCAGATCCCGGAAGGCATCATCGCCGTCAAGCCGATGCCGAAGGCTGGCTGGAAGCTCGAAACCGTGACCGGAGCTTATGCCAACACCTATGAAAACCACGGCGCCAAGGTCACCGAAGGCGTGAAGGAGATCATCTGGTCGGGCGGCGAGCTGCTGGACGAGCACTATGACGAATTCGTCTTCCGCGGCCGGTTTACCGATAAACTGGAGGCCGACAAGGTGCTCTACATTCCGGCAGTGCAGGAATGTGCCACCAAGGCAGAGCGCTGGATCGAAATTCCGGCTGAGGGCCAGGACGCCAACAAGCTCGACATGCCGGCTCCCGGCGTGAAGATCATCAAGGGCAAGCCGGCTCACTGAGCCTGCCCCTGAAGGATCGACCAGAGGCTCCCCGGAGAGACCGGGGAGCCTGAGCTTGATGACAAACCTCAACCTTACCGAAGTCATCCCGGCCAAGCGTAGCGCCGAGCCGGGACCGGGAAGTCGAGGTCTCGACATGTCAATGAATTCCCTCCGGAGAGACCTAGGCTTTCCGGTCCCGGATCTCCGCTTCGCTGCGTCTGGGATGACGATGGAGGGTTTGTCAGCAGTCTGAGGCCCCCCGGAGAGACTGGGGAGCTTCAACCGAATTCCCTTCGCGCAATCCGGACCGTCCTATGCTTGCCCGCCTGCTCCTGCTTCTCGCTGTAGTCTTCATGCCAGCCGTGGCCCTGGCGCATGCGCAATTGCAGACCGCGAGCCCGCAGGAGGCAAGCCTCGTCGCCGAGATGCCGGCCGAGCTGATGCTGGTCTTCAACGAACCGGTTTCGCCGCTTCGCATTCTCTGGATCACTCCGGACGGACAACAGATCGATGCCGAGGCGACCAGCGCCAACACCCGCCTGACAATCCCGGTGCCCTCGACGGCAAGAGCGCTTGAAGGCACACATCTCGTCAGCTGGCGTGTCGTATCGGCGGATGGACATCCCGTCGCTGGCACCTTGCATTTTTCATTCGGCAGTGAAAGCCAGGCAGCCCAAACCGCCGCGTCTGGCACCAATGCCAGCTCTGCCGCAGTTGTCGCGGCCCGCGCTGTCCTCAATCTCACCCTGGCCTTCGGCACCGCCAGTCTGTTTGGCGCGGCCTTGCTGCGGCAGGACAAGCGTAGCTTGGCCGGGGTCTGTGCGTGGCTGACGCTGCCCGCGGCAATCGGCCTTGTCGCCGCCTACGGACTGGACCTGACGGGACGTCCCGTCAGCTCTCTGGTCGACTTCGCTCTGTGGCAAACCGCCCTGTCAACGCCACTCGCATTGACTGCATTCGTCGCTGCAGCCTCGGCTGTGCTGGCAGTCGCAAGCGGCACGTCGTTGCCGGGGACCACACTGGCCCTCGCTCTTGCCGGACTGAGCTTTGCCCTGTCAGGCCATGCCGCTGGCGCTGACCCGCGCGCGCTCATGGCTCCCGCCATGGCCCTGCATGCGATGATCGCCCTGTTCTGGGCCGGAACCCTGCCGGTGCTGCTGTACCGTGCGCTGAACGGAACGCTGTCGGCCGCCGAACTCACCCGCTACTCCCGCCTCGCACTCCCGCTGATCGTCGTCCTCCTGGCGACCGGCGTGGTTATGGCGGCGGTCCAGCTTGGGGGGCCAGAGCGGCTCTTCGGTTCGAGTTACGGAACGTTGTTAATGGTGAAGCTTGGCCTGGTGGCAGGCCTTCTCGTCCTCGCGCTCGTCAATCGCATCCGCCTGACGCCCCGCCTCGCCGCAGCATCGCCCGCGCTGCAACTGGCGGCGAGGCGTCATCTCCGCCTGACCCTTGGCGCAGAGATCTTGCTGATCGTTGCCATTCTCGTTCTGGTCGCCGGGTTCCGCCTGACGCCGCCGCCGCGTGCTCTCGCCTCCCCGGCTCCAGCCGCTGTGAGCCTGCATCTGCATGGAGCCGCCGCAATGGCGGATGTTCGCCTCTCCCGGCAGGACGATGGCTTGCTTGCCCTGTCTGTCGTGCTGATGGATGCAGACGGCGCGCCCTTGCTCCCGAAGGACCTGACCGGGTCCCTCTCCAATCCGGAGGCCGGAATTGCCGGGCTGAAACTGTCGCTCGCCCGACAGGCCGAGGGAACCTATGTGTCGCAGCCGGTCGCACTGCCGTTGACTGAGGGCTGGGTATTGCGGCTCGACGTTCTCATCAACGACTTCAAGGTGCAGAAACTCGTGGAACCATTGCCCGCGCTGCCCTGATCACTCACCTCATGACGGCGGGTCCTTCAGGCGGAGGGAGGGCCGTCCGGCTCGGCCAGGGACTTCTTGCGGGCATTGCGTCCAATCGTATAGGACGCGGCTCCGAGGACCAGAACGGCGCCGATCACGGTGGTCAGGCTCGGCACCTCGGCGTAGATCCACCAACCAAGACCGGCCATGATGATCAGCCGCAGGTAATGCAGCGGTGCGATGGCCGCCGTATCGCCAAGACGCAGGGCAGAGGTGAAGAGCCAGTTGCCGGCGGCAAAGATCAGCGCCATGCCAATCAGAAGCACCGCATCTTCCTGCGTCGGCGTCACCCAGACCATTGCGGCAACCGGACTGACCAGCGCGATGACCACCACGGCCTGCCAGAACAGCACCGTCGTGGTCCGGTCATAGGCAGAACCAAGTCGAACAGCGATCATCCCCGCCCCGCCAGCAACCGCCCCCACAAGGGCCACCAGGGCATAGGGTTCGAAGCCGCCACCGAAGGGCTTGGTCATGATCACAACACCGACAAAACCGACGGCCGTTGCTGTCCAGCGGCGCCAGCCGACATGCTCCTTCAGCACCAATGCCGCCAAAGCCGTGGCAATCAGCACCTCGCTCATCTGGATCGCCGTCGCATCGGCAAAGGAAATGTAGAGGATCGAGGTCAGGCCGCAGGCCATCGCGATCACGGCCAGAATGCCTCGGGTGAGATGCAGCCGAAACCCGCGCGGTCTCAGGATGAAAGCCCGGTCACGCCAGAACCACGGCGTCATCAGCAGCATGGCCACCGCCTGCCGGATCAGGATGACCTGCAGCACGTGGATCGTGTCGCCGATCTCGCGCATGAACACGGCCATCATCGAGAAGACGAAGAACGCCAGGATCATTAGACCGGAAGCAACGAGGTTCGGGCTCAGCCCAGCGAGCCCGCGGCGATCACCGTTCTCGGACGGATTCGGAACAACGGTCATAGTATCGCCTCTCAGGGCTTGGTCAGGGGCATTCGGGCGTCATGGGCTGTCATGGCATCGTCACGGGACTGACGGGCCTGTGTCGCAGGGTGGGGATAGAAACCAGCCAGCACAGACATCCGGATGACTATCATGCCCCATGTGACATTTACCCTGACAGAGCCCGCGAATTCCGCAAGTCACTTGCTGTTTGGCATCCCGTTCGACACGCCCGAACAGACAGTGCAGGCCATCCGGGTAAACCGGGGAAAGAACCTCGGACTTGTCCGCGCCCGCAACAGCGGCCAGATGGCGCTGCTGATTGCACCGGACGACGGGGCAGCCGAAGTCGAAGTGCAGTTTTCGGATGAGGCCTCGGCGTTTCCGCAGTGGCTATTCACATCAACCGGCGGGGCGCATGAAACACCCTCACAGGACCTCGCAGCCCTCATGCGCACCCTGCTAGCCGCCGATGCAACACCCGCCGAACACGTCTCGGCCATTGTCCGCCATGTCGACGAACGGTTCGAATATGGTGTCCGCGACATTGGCCTTGCCGATGACACCGACGCCATGCCCGCCCTTGCCTGCGACACGCATCTGGGCACCTGCGTCGACACGCACAGCTATGCTGTTGCCGCGATGCGCGCCGGCGGGATCGAAGCGGCCTATGTCAGCGGCATCTTCTTCCCCGAAGGCGCGGATGTTTCCGCGCCGGGCCACTGCTGGTTCGTGGTCAATGCCGCCAGCGCACCGCATCACTGGGACATCTCGCATCATCTGAAACATGGCCTTGGACCGACCACGCCCGCCTACAACCCGAAGCCAGGCACCCGTTTCGCGCTGACAGCTGGCAGGGACCTGGTGTTTTCCCTTCCGGAGCATGATGTGACTGCCACCATTCTCAAGGGCTTTGTCGATGCCAGCCGCGCCGAGGGCCATTTCCTGCAGACCAGCGCCCGGCTTACCTGAGCACGCCGGGCAGCCACAGGGTGATCTGCGGGAAGATGACCACGAACAGCAGCGCTGCGACCTGGATCACGACGAAGGGGATGACGCCACGATAGATCATGCCGATGGTCACGCCCTTCGGCGCGATCCCGCGCAGGTAGAACAGGGCATAGCCGAAAGGCGGCGTCAGGAACGAGGTCTGCAGGTTTACCGCCAGGGCAATGGCGAACCAGATCATCATCTGCTCTTTCGGCAGGCCGAAATCGAGGCCCATGACGACCGGCGCGACAATCGGCACCACGACCAGCGTGATTTCCACCCAGTCGAGGAAGAACCCGAGCAGGAACACCAGCGCCATGATCACGAACAGCACCACGTAGGGGCTGGTGCCGAGACTGGAGAACATGTCAAGGATCAGCGTGTCGCCGCCGAGCTTCCGGAACACCACGCTGAAAACCGTCGCGCCCATCATCACGAAGATGATCATGGCCGTGGTTTTCGTCGTATCGAGCAGAGCTGAACGCAAAACCCCGAGACTGAGACCGCCGGAGGTGATCGCAAGAATCGTGGCGCCAACCGCACCGATGGCCGCTGATTCCGTTGGCGTCGCAATTCCCGCAACGATCGTGCCGAGAACAGCGATGATGAGCAGCGCGGGTGCGAGCAGATCCTTGGCCAGCGTACCGAAGGCCTGCCAGAATGGTTGCGCCTCGCCGGTCTCGGCCGCCGGCATGCGGTGCGGCTGGAAGATCGCGACCCCCACAAGATAGAGAACATAGAGCAGGCCGAGCAGCAGGCCGGGACCGACCGCGCCCATGAAGAGTTCGCCCACCGAGACACGCAACTGGTCACCCAGCACGATCAGCATGATGCTCGGCGGCACCAGGATCCCCAGTGTACCGCTGGCCGCAATCAGGCCGCAGGAGAGCTTCGGATCATAGCGGTTGGCCAGCATGGTTGGCAGCGCCATCATGCCCATCAGCACCACCGACGCTCCGATGATGCCCGTGGAGGCCGCCATGACAATGCCAATGATAGCAACGGCAAAGGCATAGCCGCCCGGCACGCCGCGGAACACGCCGGCCAGCGATTTCAGCAGCCGCTCGGCAACGCCGGAACGCTCCAGCATCAGCCCCATGAAGACGAAGAGCGGGATCGCGATCAGCAGCCAGTTGGTCAGGATACCGGAGTAGATCCGCGAGACCGAGGTGGACAGAAACAAAAAGGGGACGTTCGCAGCCACTGCAAACAGGATCCCGATCCCGGCCAGGACGAAGGCAACCGGATAGCCGACGAAGATGCCGGCCACGAGACCGGCCAGCATGAACAGCGGCCAGATCACTTCGGAGGTCATTCCATCTCTCCTGATTGCGTCCGGCGACGCAAGAGCGCCCCGAGTGTGGCAACGATACGCGCCAGGGCCGCCAGCCCAAGCAGGAGGAAAGCCAGCGGTATGCAGGCCTTGACGATCCAGTAGTCGCGCAGGCCGCCGTAAGTCGAGGCTTCACCGGTGTTGAACGAGGTCATCGCGAACCTCGTACCGAACCACACCACCACGGCGCAGAACGGCAACAGGAACAGAATGTCTCCGACAAGATCGACCCACGCCCGCGTCCGGCTGGAAAAGCGCGCTGACAGAAAGTCGACATTCACATGCACCCGGTCCTTGTAGGCCAGAACGCCGCCGAAGAGCACGATCAGGGCAAAGGCGGACCATTGCAGGTCCAGCAGGGTATTCGACGTGATGCCCGTCCCAAGGAGCGGCACTGTCGTCTGCCATTCCGCCAGCCGGTTCAGCCCGAGCTGGGCGGCGATCACCCCAAGACAGACAAAGAGAATTAGCGGCAGCAAAAGCCAGCCGATGACGCGTCCCGGCCAGACGGCAACGGCGGTCATGGCCTGCAAAAGGCGTGACATGGCAAGGATCCCCGCAGGAGAGGAAAGGCGGCACCATCGGTGCCGCCCGGCTTATTGACCGGCCAATCCTAGCGCGGAAGAGCCTGCAGGTCATTCCACTCGCCGACACGGGCGATATAGGCGGTCAGGGAATCGTGCGCTTCCTTGAAGATCGGATCCTTCGCCGCCTCTTCTGTCAGCACCTCGTTGGCTGCGGCCTTCAGATCGACAAGCACCTGATCCGGGAAGCGCTTCACCGTCACGCCAGCCTCACGGATGGTGGCAATGGCGTCGGCCTGGGCATGGATCTGGTTGCCGAGGTTGTAGGCGATGTTCGCCTTGCAGGCCTCGATCATGATCTTCTGCTGATCGCCGGTGAACCCGTTCCAGACATCCTTGTTGATGATGATGGAGTCCCAGCTCGACGGCTGGTGCCAGCCCGGGAAGTAATAGGTTTTGGTCACCTTCTGGAAGCCGAGGCCCACATCCAGCTGCGGCGCGGAAAATTCGGTCGCGTCGATGCGGCCGGTTTCCAGCGACACGTAGATCTCGCCGACGGGCACCAGCTGGGTGTTTGCGCCGAGCTTTGCCAGCGTCTTGCCGCCGAGGCCGGCGATGCGCATGTTGAGGCCCTTGAAGTCCTCGACCGAGTTGATTTCCTTGTTGAACCAGCCGCCGGCCTCGCCCACCACCAGGTGGCAGGGGATGATCTGCACACCATGGGGGTCATAGGCCTTCTGGATGATCTGCAGACCGCCGCCCTCGAACATCCAGCCAAGCGAGACGTCCGGGCTCGGACCAAACGGCATGGAGCCGACAAGGTTTGCGACCGGGATGGTGCTGGCCCAATAGCCGATCCAGTCGAAGCCCATCGGAATGGCGCCGGAGCTGACCGCACCGAACACCTCGAAGGGCGGCACGAAGTCGCCGGCACCATGCACCTTGATGTCGATCTCGCCATTGGTCATCAGCTTGACGCGCTCGGCCCACAGCTGCGGGCTCGGCCCGATCGACGGCACGTTGAGGCCGAACACGCTCTGGAGATCGAAACTCGCTGCCTGAGCCACTCCGGTGGTCAGGGCAACGCCAGCCATCAGGGCTGCTGCAAATACTGATTTCATTTCTGTCCTCCTCCCAAACTGGAACCGTCGTTGCGGCTCCATCTCTGTCCCGGGCGCGCCGACAACGCACGACCGATCATTAGATATTTTCTAATAGATTTGTCATAGATGAATCACGACCAGCTTTCAATGTCCCTTTCCGGGCTTTGCCCACCAGCCGTTCTTCAAGAGATCGAGCGACACAACCAGACCTATACTTGCCAGGGCAATGCCACTCCATTGTGTGACGGATGGCCAGTTTCCAGTCAGCGGAATAGCCAGAAGCACGGCAAGTGGCGGCACAAGTGCGGGAAAAATGGCCGATCGCCCTGCCCCGAGCAGGGCGACGGAGCGCGTGTAGGCGAGGATTGCCAGGCAGCCCCCAAGAACACCCTGGAACACGCCCTGCCAAAGCCAGGCGGATACGGGCGGGGTCTCCTCCGCCAGCAACAGCCAGAACGGCAGCAGCACGATCAGTGCGGAAACGATCGTCACCACACCCGTGGCGCGCACCGGATCAAGCTGCCAGCGGGCCGACAGATAGGTAAAGATCCCCCATAACATCCCCGAGCCGATGAAACACAGATCTCCAAGCCAGACCTCGACGCCAGGAGTCTTTGAGGTCGGTTGTTCCAGTGCCATGGCAACCAGACCTCCTGACACCAGCAACAAGCCAAGCAACCGCGCCATCGGCATCGGGCGCCGATCAAGGATCACCGACAGGGCATTGGCTGTCAGCATTGTCATGCCGGGACCAATGACCACGGCGTGCGCCAGCGGCGCAATGCCATATCCGGTGTTGATCAGGAGGGTGAAGGGCGGGCCGATGCAGATCGTCAGCACGGCCAGCTTGACCAGCGGCAAACGACCCGTTGCTTCCGCCGCACCGCCGGCAAGCCGCCCGTGCCCGAACATCAGCAACGGCAAAAACAGACCTGAAGCCACGACAAAGCGAAGCGTCATCAGATCCAGGCTGGAGAACCCCCAGCTGCGGCCAAGATCCGTCCCCGTATTGTAGAATGCCCAGAAAACGGACGCGGCCAGACCAAACCCCGCTCCGGCGAGAACGGCACCGGCTTCAGGACCAGATGCCTTGCCAATGCCGCTCGCCACCGTCACGAGTTGGCCCCCGACATGTGCCGCGCAGCGATGTAGCCGAAGGTAATTGCCGGTCCAAGCGTGATACCGCCGCCCGGATAATTGCCGCCCATGATGCTGGCCGCGTCGTTACCGGCGGCATAGAGCCCGGCGATCGGCCGCCGCTCTTCGTCCAGCACCCGCGCGTTCTCGTCCGTCCTCAGTCCGGCGAAAGTGCCGAGGTCGCCGATCACCAGCTTGACCGCATAGAACGGTCCCTTGGCGACCGGCGCAACGCAAGGGTTGGGACCATGTTCCGGATCGCCGAGCGATCTGTTGTAGGCGGTCGACCCCTTGTTGAAGGCCGGATCGCAACCATGCACAGCATGCTTGTTGAACTCCTGCACCGTTTCCTCCAGCTGCGCCGGATTGGCACCGATCTGCGCCGCCAGCTCGCTGAGGGTCTTGCCGCAGAAGAGATAGCCGGACTTGATGTGCTGCTTGAAGGGCACGGGCGAGGGCTTGGCGTAACCGAGGCCATACTTGCGGAAAGTGCGGTGGTCCGCGATGAAATAGGCGCAGATCTCGCCGCCCTCTTCCCGGCAGCGGTCATACATCGCCTGGCAGAAGTCGTGGTAGCTGTCGGCCTCGTTGACAAAGCGCCGGCCCGAACGGGTCACCGCAATGATGCCCGGCTTCGAGCGGTCGACGAAATGCGGGAACACGCCCAGCGTGCCATCTGGCTTCGGCGGACGCGACACCGGCACCCAGGCCGCCGGATGCGGCAGGCTGTCATCGATGCTGGCCCCGACCGCCTCTCCCAGCCGCAGGCCATCCCCGGTGTTGCCCGGAGGGGCCGGCGAGACATGCTCGTTGCCGGTTGGCGCGTGACGGAACAGCGCCTTGCGCCGGGTCACGTCCTGCGGGAAGCCGCCACAGGCGAGCACCACGCCCCGGCTTGCCTGCACGGTCACCTCGCCGGTCTCGGTCTCGACTACGGCCCCCGTCACACGGCCGCTGTCATCATGCGTGAGGCGCTTGACGCCCGCGCGCGTCCAGATCGGCACGCCCTTGTCGAAGCAGGACTTCGCCAGCCGCGCGACCAGCGCATTGCCGTTCATCAGCCGCATGGCACGGCCATGGAACAGCTTGTCGCGCAGGAACTTCGCGAACAGCTTGCTGACAAAGAAGGCCGAAACCGGCGACCGGGTCACGTTGAAGAAGTGCAGCAGTTCCTTGCCCGAACCGATCATCATGCCGAGAAAGGTGATCTCCGCCAGCGGCGGGCGCAGGCGACGGATCTCGGGACCCAGTTCGCGTCCGTCGAAGGGCCGCGCCACAATCGACCGCCCGCCCGGCATGCCGCCAGGCGCATCGGGATGATAGTCCGCGAAGGTCGGCCCCAGATCGAACTTCAGCTCGGTGTTCTGCTCGAAAAACTCGACCGCCTTGGGCCCGTAGTCCAGGAAGGCGTCGATGCGCGCGGCGTCGAAATGCTTGCCGGTCTCATGCTGCAGATAGGTGCGCGCCCGCGCTGCGCTGTCCTCGACCCCAGCACGCCGGGCGGGTCCATTGCCCGGGATCCACATCCAGCCACCGGAGCGGGCCGAAGTCCCACCGAAGACCGGCTCCTTCTCGACCACGAGAACCTTCAGGTTGCGATGGGCGGCAGCTACTGCGGCCGACAGGCCGCCGGCGCCCGAGCCCACCACGAGCACATCACAGACATAGGTGGTGTCTTGCATCTTGTCGTCTTCCTGTCCGGGCATTCTTGAAAGTTCAGGCGCAGAGATAGCCGCCGTCGACGGGCAGGACGGCACCGGTGACGTAGCTGGCGAGATCCGAGGCAAGGAACAGCACCGGACCGGCAAGTTCCTCGGGCTGCCCCACACGTCCCATCGGCGTATGCGCCATGAAGCGGTCAATGGCGGCCGGATTGGCCCGTGTCGCTTCGGTCATGGGCGTCGCGATCACACCCGGAGCGATGGCATTGACGCGTACGCCATGGGGCGCAAGATCATGCGCCATCGCCTTGGTGAACTGGGCAACGGCGCCCTTGCTGGCCGCATAGGCACCGAGCCCCGGTCCGGCCGAAAAGGCCATGATCGATGCCAGGTTGATGATGGATCCGCGCGTTTGCGTCAGGTCGGACAAAAACGCCCGCACCATGTTGCGTGCCCCGTCGACATTGACCCGGAAGACCTGATCCCAGGACTCCTCGAATCCGTCCTCGAACACGCTCTGGCGGCGAATGACGCCCGCGTTGTTGACCAGCACCGCGACTGGCCCAAGCCGGTTGCGGACATCGGCTGCAAACGCGGTCGCCCTTGCGGCATCCCCCACATCCACTGCAGCCGCATGAACGACCGCGCCACGCTTCTCCAGATCGGCAGCCACGTTCATCACAGCCATCTCGTTGATATCGCACAGGGCCAGAACAGCCCCGGCATTCGCGAGGCCTTCGGCAATAGACCTGCCATTGCCTTGCCCGGCGCCTGTGACAACACAGACACGCCCCTCGATCCCGCGCATGTCGCCTCCCATTAAATTTATTATTGGCAAATAACTTTGCATATAACAAATTCATGTGCAAGGCCGCCAGCGCGCGTGTCGGCAGCAAAATCGCATCCGGAGACAATACGCGCCGCCTGCCCTCGACAAAACGAGGGCACCGGGCGGGGCTGCGAAGGTAAAGGTTGAACCGAAGCGTGGCGTCAGACGCGCATTGGCGCCAGCGACTGGCCGGCAAAGCCGAGCCCTCGGGAAACGCGCAAGGCCGTTTCCTGCAGCAGCCGCAGATGCGGACTGTCGGCGGACGTATCAAGAGACTGGGCAGCACCGATCAAGGTGATTGCCATCTGTATCTGCCCGGCATGGTCCAGGACCGGAGAGGAGAGCGCATTGATGCCCGGCACCGGCGTGGGAAAAACAGTGGCAAAACCGGCCTGGCGGATTCCGGCCAGTTCTGCCGGCGACAGGTCCATCAGCCGCCCGACACGGCCACTGCCCGGCTTTTCCTCGCGCTCCCGGCGGATCGCCTGCGTGACTAGGCTTTGCGGCAGATAGGCCGCAAAGATCCGCCCGCTGGCTGTTCCTGTCAGCGAATAGACAGTACCTGCGCGGGTGTTGATATGGACCTGATCCGGGCCTTCCAGCACCTGGATGACGGTTGCACCGAACCCGCCCCAGACAACGATCGCCACAGCCAGTTGGGTCTCCTCGGAGAGTTCCAGCGCAGCCGCCTGTCCCAGCCGGATCGGATCAACGCTGCGCATCCGCGTGATGCCGAAGTCCAGCGCCGCCGGTCCCAGCCGATAGCGCGCCGAACCCGGTTCCTGCTCGACAAGGCCGATAGCGCCAAGGCTGATGAGATAGGCATGCGCCTGCGCCGGCGACAGACTGGCAAGCCTTGCAAGGTCACGCAGCATCAATGGCTCGTCATGACCGGCCAGGATTTCCAGCAGCCCGGCTCCGACCTCAACCGAATTGACGCCCCGCCCCTTGTCCGTCACGACCGCCGCCTCCTGAGGGGCCCGAGCGAATCGTCCCTTACTCCCGCAAGTTCAGCGGCAACCAGTGCCGCCTCCGCTTCGGCGCAAATGTCCAGAAGCCGCTCCCTTGCTGCCTTGCCGGCATCCTCCTCGCGCGCCAGTCTGGTGCTTGAGGCAACGAGCGTCAAAGCAGCAAACAACGCCCCGGACGCCGCGCGCACCGGCGCTGCAATGGCACTGACGCCGGGAACAGGCTCATCGCTGACGGCGGCATAACCGCAGCGCTGAACACTCTCGTCCTTCGAACCCACATCTGAAAAAGCCGCGAAGACCCGCCCCGTCGCCGTGTCACCCGGAGCATAGACGGTGCCCATGCGGATGTTGACGTTGAGGGTTTCGCCGCCGTCGAAGCGATGAATGACCGTGGCGCCCTGAGGTCCGGCAACTGTCACCGTCACCATGAGGCCGAGTTCCGTTCCAAGCCGTGTGGCCGCTGCGATCACCTCGCGATAGGCTGGAACGGTACGCAGCCGCGCCATCGCAAGACGAACCGCGAACGGCCCCATAAGGTACCGGCCGGTCTCGGGGCTCTGTTCGACAAATCCGGCCCGCTTCAGGCTGGCCAGATAGGCATGCGCCTGGGCAGGAGCCAGGTCAGCCTCTGCTGCCAGATCCTTCAGCATCATCGGTCCTGCATGCCGCATCAAGGCACTGAGGATCCGCCCGCCGATTTCAACCGACTGGATGCCCCGCCGCTTTTCGCTCACCCGGTCTCCCCCCGTTTCTGCAAATACCTAAGCCGCCCCAACAGCAAAGGCAATGAGTGCGCAAAAAGCATCCGTCCTCTTCCGCACTGCACCATCCGGCTTTCACGCCAATGACTTGACAAAATCACCGCGTCGTAATTAGTTCGATCACAGAACGAATAAATAACCCGGCAGCGGAACAGGCACTCCCCTTGAGCGACAGCCCGAGCATTTCCCGGCAGTTTTCCCTGTGCACGGTCATGGAGACGATCGTGCATTGCGGGCCGATCTCGCGGGCCAGCATCGCCAAGCAGACCGGCCTGTCAAAGCAGACGATCTCCGAGATTGCCCGCCAGCTCGAGGAAGACGGCTGGATCCGGGAGACTGGTCGCACCAGCGGTCACGTCGGCCGCACCGCCATCACCTATGAAATCGTCCCCGAGGCCTCCTGCATCGCTGCCATCGATCTTGGTGGACGCAAGCTGCGCGCCGCCATTGCAGATCTCGCCGGCAATGTGCTGGCGGAAGTCACCGAGCCGACCGACCTGCGCGGCGGCCGCCATGTGGTCGAGCAGATTGCAAGCCTTGCCCACCGGGCGAGTGCACATACCGGCATCCCGTTTGAGAAGGTTCGCCTTGCAATCGTCGGGGTTCCAGGCGCGCCGGACCGCACCACCGGCCGCGTCCTGATGGCACCGAACATTCCCGGCCTCGATGAATTCGATGTCAGCAGCGCGCTTGCCGAACTGCTCGGCACGGACGTTGTTCTGGAAAACGATGTCAATCTTGCCGTGATCGGCGAACGCTGGGCGGGAAGCGCAAACGGGATCGATGATCTCGCCTATATCGCCATCGGCACGGGCATCGGCGCCGGTGTCATGGTGGGCGGGGAGCTGGTGCGCGGAGCCGGCAACGCCGCCGGCGAACTCGGGTTTCTACCCTTCGGCAGCGACCCGTTTGAGCCCGAGTCGCTCAAGGTTGGCGCTCTCGAGCGCGCAACGGCGACCGCCGGCATCTGTGCCCGGTATCAGGCCCTGACCGGACGCAACGCCGATGTCCCGACGATCTTTGCTGCCGCGTCGGGAGGCCAGGCCGAGGCCGGACGCGTGCTGAACGAGACGGCACACCATCTGGCTCTCACCATCGCCGTTCTGAGTGCCGTGACCAATCCAAGGCGCGTTGTGCTGGGTGGTTCGATTGGCCGACGGATGGAACTGGTCGAACGGATCCGTGCCCTGTTGCCCTTGTGCGTGCCGTTGCCGGTGGAGATCGGTGTGTCGTCGCTGGGCTCGCGGGTCACACTGGTCGGAGGCGTCGCCATCGGCCTCAGCCATCTTCATTCCGCCCTGTTTTCAGGCGGCGTTCCGGGCGCGCAGATCAGCCTGCCCCCGGCCCGGGTCAGCATCGTTGCTGGCTCATCAGTCACGCTTCAATCCGGCCCGTTGGCCTGAACCCGAGGGAACCGACCCAAGATGACGGACGTTGCTGCCCTTGCCGAGCGCCTGCGCGCCGCGCTTGATAGTGATCAGGTCATTGCGCTGCTGCGCGGCGCAGTCGCCTGCAATTCAATCACGGGCAACGAGGCCTCCATGGTCGCGTACCTGAAGCCCGAAATGCAGCGGCTGGGCCTCGCGCCACAGACGGCAGACTTCCAGCCCGGCCGCCCCAACATCTGGGGCGAGCGGAAGGGCACGGGCACCGGTCCGCGCCTCCTCTTCATGGGGCACACGGACACGGTGCATGTGAAAGGCTGGGCCGAGAAATGGGCCGGGACCGAGCGCGAGAACCCCTTTGGCGGTGCGCTGGTCGATGGCGAGATCTGGGGCCGCGGCACCGGTGACCTGAAGGCCGGCATCTGCACCAGCCTCGCCGCCCTCGACCTCCTCGACCGTGCAGGGATCAAGCTTGCCGGCGATGTCGCCTATGCCTTTGTCGGCGATGAGGAAAGCGGAGAGGAAGGCACCGGCGTCAGCGCGGGCGTCAATGCCTACACGCGGCTGGTCGAGACGGGCGATGTCGCCCGGCCGGACTTTGCCGTCTATGTCGAACCGACGCAACTCAATGTCTTGACCGCCCAGATGGGTTTCTTCATCGCCGATCTGACCCTGACCGGAAGATCAGCCTATTTCGGCGTGCCGGAGCAAGGGATCGACGCCTTGAAGGCCGCGCACCGGCTGCAGACGGCCCTGTTTGCCCATTCGGATGCAATCGCCATCCGGTCGGAGCATCCGCTTGTTGGCCGCGCCTTCCTGCTGATCACGCATCTGGAGGCCGGCGGATACATTGCCGTTCCGGGAACCTGCCGGCTCTCCCTGATCCGCAAGCTGCTGCCCGGCGAAAGCCTCGACACGGCGGTGGCGGAGTTCGAGGCCGCGGCCCGTGGCAGCCTGACAGGGACGACTGTCCACCTCGACATCCGCTATCCGGCAGGCCGGGACCACGCCTTTGGCGGTTCCCCCGCCGAGATTGATCCCGAACACCCGGCCGCCCTGCTCATGTCCGCAGCCATTGGCGCGGAGATGCAGGGCAAGGGTGCCATCGCCGGAGCACCCTACTGGTCGGAATCGCCTTTCCTGATCAACCGCCTTTCCTGCCCGGCGATCTATTGCGCCCCGGGCGACATCAGCAACTGCCACACCCTCGAGGAACGAGTGAACGTGGCGGACTACCTCAGCGGCATCGTCGCCTTTGCCAGCTTCATTGCCGCCTATTGCGGTGTTCAGGGCACCTGACACCACCCCAGGCCATATGGGCCCAGTCGTACAGTAACGGGAGGAACTGACATGACATTGACCAAGCTTCTCGGCGCGCTCTCCGTAGCCGCCCTTCTTGCATCCACGCCGGCCCTGGCCCAGACCACGGGACCAAAAGGCGAAGCCGCCGTCGCCACCAGCACCGTCACTGTCAGCGATGCCCAGGCGGCCAAGCTGAAGACGGGCGGCCACAAGGCAGCGCTTCTCTGGCATGACCAGTCCGATTTCGTGAACGCTGTCACCGCCGGTGCCTCGGACGAATTCGCCCGCCTCGGCATCGAGGTCGTCGCCACCACCAGCGCCGGTTTCGACGCGGCCAAGCAGCGCTCCGACATCGAGACGGCGCTCGCCAAGAAGCCGAACATCGTGCTCGCCCTGCCGCTGGATCCGGTCACCTCGGCTGCTGCCTTCAAGGAAGCCAAGGATGCGGGCGTGAAGCTTGTCTTCCTTTCCAACCTGCCGAAGGACTACGTCCATCCGGCCGACTATGCGGCCATCGTCACCGACGACCTGTTCCAGATGGGCAAGCAGGCCGCCGACGCGCTGGCCAAGTCCATGGGCGGCAAGGGCACGGTCGGCTGGATCTATCACGACGCCGACTATTACGTGACCAACCAGCGCGACAACGCCTTCAAGTCGACCATCGAGAAGGACTATCCGGACATCAAGATCGTCGCGGAAGAGGGCATTTCCGACCCGGCCCGCGCCGAGGAAATCGCCAACGCGATGCTTCTGAAGAACCCGGATCTCGGCGGCATCTATGTCACCTGGGCCGGTCCGGCCGAAGGCGTGCTCGCAGCGCTCCGCGCCAACGGCAACAAGACCACCAAGATCGTCACCCTCGACCTGTCCGAGCCGATCGCCCTCGACATGGTGAAGGGCGGCAATGTCGCCGCCATTGTCGCCGATGAGGCCTATGAACTCGGCCGCGCCATGGCGGCCACCGGCGCGCTGGCCCTGCTGGGCGAACAGACCCCGGCCTTCATCGTCGCCCCGGCGGTCACCGCCAATGCCGACACGGTCGCCGAAGCCTGGCAGCAGTCGCTGCGCAAGGACGCTCCCAAGAGCGTGCTGACCGCGAAGTAAGCTCACGACTGCGCCCGGCCACCGTCGCGCGGTCGGGTGCATGTCCCATCCCTGACAACAGGCCTTCAACGGGCCCGGCAAGGCCGGTTCGGAAACGGAACACCCATGTCCACCAATACGTCCCTGAAGCCGGTCGCCCGGGTGCCGCTCCTGTCGCGTCTGGAGCCGCAGCAATTCGTGCTCTACCTCGGCTTTGCCGCGATCTTCCTGTTCTTCGCCGTCACTCTGGCCGATGACGGCTTCCTGACGACGCGCAATCTCTCCAACATCGTGCTGCAGACGGCGCCGGCCACCGTGATGGCCATCGGCCTCGTCTTCGTGCTCTCCGCCGGCGAGATCGACCTGTCCTTCGGCTCCATCGTCGCCGTCTCAGCGCTGGCCGCCGCTGTCGTCATGCAGGAACACTCGCTGTTCCTGGGCGTGCTTGCAGGGCTCGGCGCAGGACTTGCCATCGGCTGGCTCAATGGCATGCTCGTCGCCTATCTTGGCCTGCCGTCCTTCCTGGTCACGCTGGCGACCATGGGTCTGTTTGCGGGACTGGCACGCTCGATGACGAACCTGCGCTCAATCCCCGTTGTCGACGACGCCTTTACCGGCTTCTTTGGCTCAGGCAGCCTGTTCGGCATTCCGTCACTCATCCTTTGGACGCTTGGCGCAGTCATCGTTGGCCACATAATTTACCGCCAGACCCGCTTCGGCGCGCATGTGGTGGCCACTGGCGACAATGCCCGCGCCGCCCAGGTCTCCGGCATCAAGGTGCCGCGTCTGCGCCTCACCGTCTTGATGCTAAGCGGGCTCTGCGCCGGCCTTGCCGGGCTGCTCTATGCCGGCCGCCTGCAGGCCGCCAAATACACGCTCGGCGAAAGCGACCTGATGACGGTGATCGCCGCGGTCATCGTCGGCGGCACGGCGCTGAATGGCGGCAAGGGAACTGTTGTCGGTGCGCTCGTCGGATCGCTGCTGATGGGCATGCTCAACAACGGCCTCATCCTCATGGGCCTGTCCGTGTCCGACCAGATGATCGTGCGCGGCCTCATCATCCTCGTTGCCGTCGCCATCTCGCTGCGCGACACAACCCGATAGAAGGAACCCGGATCATGTTTCTCGACCTTCTGCGCCGCCGCAACCCGGCCTTCGTCGAAGCGGCCATGGCCCTGCACCGGGCCGGACATATCCCCGCGAACGCCTATGTGCTCGACCTCGACACGGTGGAAGACAATGCCCGCCTGTTCAAGGCAGAAGCCGACCGCCATGGCCTGAAGGTCTTCGCCATGACCAAGCAGGTCGGGCGCAACAGCGGCTTCTCGCGCGCCGTCCTGCGCGGCGGCATCGACCGGGCGGTTGCCGTCGACATGGCCTGCGCCATCGCCTGCCACAAGGCGGGCCTGAAGACCGGGCACCTCGGCCACCTCGTCCAGGTGCCGCGCTTCGAGGCCGCCATGGCCGCCCGCGACCTTCAGCCGGACTACTGGACGGTTTTCAGCGACGACAAGGCGGTGGAAGCTGCGTCCGCCGCCAAGGCCGCCGGTCGCACGCAGAACCTGATGGCGCGCATCCACACCGCAGGTGACACGTTCTACAAGGGGCATGAAGGCGGCTTCCCGGCCGAAGATATTGCCGCTGTGGCTGACCGCATCGACGCGCTGGACGGCGCCCGCTTCGCCGGCCTCACCTCCTTCCCGGCGCTGCTCTATGACAACGCCACACGCACGGTGAACCCGACACACAATCTCACGACCCTCGCCCGCGCTGCGGATGCCCTGCGCAAGGGCGGCCGCAGTGAGGTAGAGATCAACGCGCCAGGAACCACCTCTTCCGCCGTGCTGCACCACCTGGCCAATGCCGGCGCAACCCAGTGCGAACCGGGCAACGGCCTGCACGGCACCACGCCGCTGCATGCGCTGGAAGACCTGCCGGAGCGTCCGGCCGTGCTTTACCTTACTGAGGTCTCGCATCTGCACCAGGGCCGCGCCTACTGCTTCGGCGGCGGTCTCTATATCGATCCGGTCTTCCCGGACTACGGCCTCAAGGCCCTTGTGTCGGCAGAGCCCACAGTGGCAGACGCAGCGCTGCGCCCGGTCGAGATCCCCCCGCCCTCGGCCATCGACTATTACGGCATGATCGACTGTGCCGGGCATCCGGCACCCAGGAGCGGCGACACCGTCGTCTTCGGCTTCCGCGGCCAGGCCTTCGTCAAGCGCGGCTACATCGTCGGCGTTCGAGGCATCGCCTCCGGCACGCCGACGGTCGAGACCATCCAGAACATCTTCGGTCAGGCCGAGCCCTGGCCAAACCTGAGCTGACCGCCATGACAGACAAGACCGAGACTTCCCTCACCCATGGCCGGCCGATGCTGGAACTGACCAACATCCACAAGGCCTTTGGCGGCGTCGTCGCCATCGAGGACTTTTCCCTGACCGTCCGCGCCGGCGAGATCGTGGCTCTCGTCGGCGACAATGGCGCCGGCAAGTCGACGCTGATCAAAATCATCTCCGGCGTCTACACGCCCACCTCCGGCTCCATCGCGCTGGACGGCGCTCCGGTGCAGTTCTCCGATGCGAGTTCTGCAAGAGCGAGCGGCATCGAGGTGGTCTATCAGGATCTGGCGCTGGCCGACCATCAGCCGGTCTACATGAACCTGTTCCTCGGCCGCGAGAAGACGAAGCCCCCCTTCGGCCTTCTCGACCGCAAGGCGATGATGCAGGAAACGCAGGCACTGGTGGACGAACTGGACGTGCGCATCCCCTCCGCCCGGGCCACCATCAAGGATCTCTCCGGCGGCCAGCGCCAGGGCATCGCCATCGCAAGGGCCACGCACTGGGCCAAGAAGCTGGTGCTGCTCGACGAGCCGACGGCCGCGCTCGGCGTTGCGGAAACGGCCAAGGTGGAGAAGATCGTCGAGGCCCTGCGCGCCCGGGACCTCGCCATCCTGATCATCAGCCACAGCCTCGATCAGGTCTTCCGCCTCTCCGATCGTATCTGCGTATTGCGCCGGGGCAAGCAGATCGGCGTGCGCGAGACGGCAAAGACCGACAAGAACGAGATCGTCTCGATGATCACCGGCGTTCACTGAGCAACCGCACGGGAGGGCGCAACGCCGGTGTTGCGCCCTCTTTCGCTAGCGTGTCAGCCGCAGGTAGAGCTTGGGCAGCCGGTCGGGGAGCGCGGTGACGCGGTCGATCTGGATCACGTTCTGGCGTCCGAAAATTCGCGACAGATAGGTGTCTCCCGTGCGGTCCAGCCCGACGCAGAACACGTCGATCCCGGCACCGGCTGCTTCCTGCACCGCCTTGCGCGCATCCTCCACAAGATGCTTCGGATCGCTCACGTCAATGTCCGACGGTTCGCCGTCGGTGATGATCAGCACCAGCCGGCGGTGCGTCGCCATCGGCTGGATGTCGCGCGTCGCCATGCGCAGGGCCCCGCCCATGCGGGTCGACAGGCCCGGCCTCAGCCCCGCCAGCCGCGCCTTGGCCCGCGTGTCGAAGGCCTCTCCGAACCGCTTGATGCGATGATAGCGCAGGTCCTCCCGACCATCGGAGTGGAAGGCGGCAAGGGCGAAAGGATCGCCGGCCTCGGCCATCGCAGCGGCCAGATGGGCTGCCGCCTCGCGAAGGATGGAGAATACCGAGACCGGCGAACCGTCGATCGTGTCCTTGGTGGATTCGGAAATATCCAGGAGCACGAGAACCGAAAGATCGCGGGAATTGAGCGTGCGGGTCTCGTAGACCCGCGTGTCGGGGGCGTGCCCCCCGGCGAGATCAATGCGCGCGCGCAGGGCGGCCTCCAGGTCGAGCCGGTCGCCTTCGGCCTGACGGCGCAGCCGCACCGGCTGGCCCGCGCGCGCCTGCCGGATCAGCGCGCTGGTACGCCGCACCAGGTCCGGACGCTCTGAGAGGAGCCGGTCGATGATGGCCGCCGGCGCCATTCTCGGCGGATGCTCCATCACCTGCACCCAGTCCGGCCGGTGCCGATGGCTGACCGCATCCCATTCCGGCAGCCGGCACAGCGGGAACGCCGCCTCGGGATCGGCTTCGGTCAGCCGCACCGGACTGACATCGTCACCGCCCTCCTCGGTCCGGCGGCGGTCTGGCTCGTCGGTCTGCGTTTCCCGCTGCTCGATGCGCACGGAAATGGAGATTTCGTCCGGAGCCCCCTGCTCCTGGTCCGGCAGGTCGAACTGCCACAGACCCTGATTGTCATCGCGGTAGAGCGGCTGCACCGCATAGGTCTTGGAATTGAACTGCAGCCGCATCTGGCCGAGATCATTGCCGAGCCCGCTGCCGATCCGCCGGAGCACATCCGGATCGTCCCAGCTGTCCCGCGCCTCGCGGAAGGCCGCGCGTCCCTTCTGCACGAAGGGATCGGGGTCCTCGTGGTCGGGGTCTGCCAGGACCCGTGCCAGCCGGGCCAGCAGCGCCTCCGCCGTCCCCCCTTCGGCCGGCGCGGTATGGAACGGCAGCCACAGCCGGTTGAGCCCAGGGTACTGGGCAAGCGCCAGATGCTCGGCCCGCGCATCCTCAAGGAGCGAAATCAGCGCGATCTGCAACGGCTTCAGCGCTTTGGCCGGACGGGGTCGTCCGGAATGGGCCAGATGCGCGCCGATGTGCAGCGCTGCTGCCTTCATCAGGGTGACGGCCGCCTCCCCCCGCACGCCGCGATAGGCATCGGGCAGGAACAGGATGCGACCATCGAAGCTGGACCGGCGGGCGGTCTGGGCCCCGCCCGCCGGTGAAGGGCGGATCACGGGCTCGACCGACCAGAGCGCCGTAACCAGACCCTTGAGACGTGGCTCCAGCCGGGCGAGCGGCACATCGGCCGCCTCGCGCAGGAGGAGCGTTTCGGCCCGCGGATCGCGGAAGGAAAACAGGGCCTGCCGCAGGTCTTCCCGGCCTGCCGCCAGGTCGATCAGCGCCCCGACAAAGCCGGCAAGACCGCGAGCGCCCAGCCGGCCAAGCAGATGATCGGTCTCACCTGCAAACGCGGCGAGGCTTTCCGGCGCGCGCTCGGCCACATCGGCGACCACCGCAAGCCAGGCCGAGAGATCATCGCCATCGCTCAGCCAGCGCAGCGCGCGCGGCACCGCTGCAAGGACCAGCGTTGCATCGCCGCCACGCCCACGTTGGCCAAGGTCGCTGGCCTGCTCCAGAAGCCGGATCAGCGGCTCCGCACCGGCCCGGTCGAACAGCGCCGATGCCGCCGCCGCCAGCGCCCGCCGCTGCAGGCTCGCAGGCTGGAACCGGTCGCAGAAGGTGGCGGCAGCCAACTCGAGCGCGGCCCGATCCTCCGCCGGCATGCGCGCCGTCAATCCGGGCAGCAGCCGATCCGTCGCGGATCCGGCAGACGCCGCAAGGGTCAGCGGGCCTGGCCTGTCCGCCTCTGCCAGTTGGGTCATCCCGGCCACCTTCTTACTGGCACGCCGCAATGGCGTCCGTCAGGCTGGCCCGCAGATCCGGGTCGTCGGTGATCGGCAGGACCAGCGCCATCTGGCAGGCGGCGGTGAGCGAGATGCCGCGCGCCATCAGGCGCCCGGCCTGGATCAGCATGCGCGTCGAGGCGCCTTCATCAAGGCCATGGCCCTTCAGGTTGCGCGAGCGGTCGGCGACCTTCACGAGAAGCGTGGCCGTGGCCTCGTCGATGCCGGCCTCGCGCGCCACGATCCGGGCCTCGCGTGCGGCATCGGGATAGGTGAAGTCGAGGCCAACGAAGCGCTGCTTGGTGGATTCCTTCAGATCCTTCAGCACGCTCTGGTAGCCCGGGTTGTAGGAGATCACGAGCTGGAAGTCGGGATGCGCCCGCACCAGCTCGTTCTTCTTGTCGAGCGGCAGGATGCGCCGGTCGTCGGTGAGCGGATGGATGACCACGGTCGTGTCCTGCCGCGCCTCGACGATCTCGTCGAGATAGCAGATCGCGCCGTGGCGCACGGCCAGCGTCAGCGGACCGTCGTGCCAGACGGTGCCGTCCGCATCGAGCAGGAACCGCCCGACAAGGTCGGAAGCGGTCATGTCCTCGTGGCAGGCGACGGTCACCAGCGGCCGGCCGAGCCGCCAGGCCATATGCTCGATGAACCGCGTCTTGCCGCAGCCGGTCGGCCCCTTGATCATGACCGGCTGGCGCAGGGCATGGGCCGCTGTGAAGAGGTCGATCTCGTCCGCCTGCGGGGCGTAGAAGGGTTCGTCGGCAAGGAAATACGGCGCAAGGACCATCGTCTGGCTCACTCTGGATGCAATCTTTGGAAAAAAGAGGCCGGCGGCGGATGGGACGCCGCCGGCAAGTCCGTCAGCGGTGGACAGGGGTCTTTTCGTTCGGGATGCCGTCGATCGGGCACTCGGACGTTCCGGCGGTGGACCGGGTCATGGCCTCGACCATTTCGCGGGTGCCTTCCGGATCACTGATCCACTTCTGGTAGAAGTCATAGGGGCAGGCCGCGACGCCCTTGGAGCTTTCGCCGGAATTGATCATGCCGGTGTAGCCACGGTGAACGAGCTTGTAGAGGTGGTTCTGCGACTGCATGTTGCGCCGCGCGTCACGGATCATCGAGACGGAGAGCTGCGCATATTGGATGCCGTAATCCTCCTCGCCGCACTCACCGAGCGTCCGGCCGTCGAAGCCGACGATGGCGGAATGGCCGAAGTAGGAATAGACGCCGTCAAAGCCGGCCGCATTGGCCACCGCCACATAGACGTTGTTGGCGAAGGCCATGGCCTTGGAGATGATGATCTGCTGCTCCTTGGCCGGGTACATGTAGCCCTGGCAGCGGACGATCAGCTCGGCGCCCTTCATGGCACAGTCGCGCCAGATTTCCGGATAGTTGCCGTCATCACAGATGATCAGCGAGATCTTCATGCCCTTCGGGCCTTCCGACACGTAGGTGCAGTTGCCCGGATACCAGCCCTCGATCGGCACCCACGGCATGATCTTGCGGTACTTCTGGACGATCTCGCCCTTGTTGTTCATCAGGATGAGGGTGTTGTAGGGCGCCTTGTTCGGGTGCTCCTCGTGTCGCTCGCCGGTGAGCGAGAACACGCCCCAGACATTCGCCTTGCGGCAGGCTTCCGCGAAGATGGCGGTTTCCTCGCCCGGCACCTGCGAGGCGGTCTCGTACATCTCCTTGCTGTCGTACATGATGCCGTGGGTCGAGTATTCCGGGAAGATCACGAGATCCATGCCCGGCAGCCCGATCTTCATGCCCTCGACCATCGCCGCGATCTTGCGGGCATTCTCGAGCACTTCGGCCTTGGTATGAAGGCGCGGCATCTTGTAGTTGACCACCGCCACGCCGACGGTGTCATTGCTGCTGGAAATATCGCCGTGATGCATGTTTGTTCCTCCGGTGGAGTGGTTGGGACCCTCGCGTCTTGCTTGAATGGGCCTGGTCGCCTCACACCGCCATGTGGCGGTGGAT
This sequence comes from Pannonibacter carbonis, assembly GCF_003012935.1. Lineage (GTDB taxonomy): Bacteria > Pseudomonadota > Alphaproteobacteria > Rhizobiales > Stappiaceae > Pannonibacter > Pannonibacter carbonis. The sequence goes on from NZ_PUDR01000001.1 coordinate 133,817, forward strand.
GAGGTCGTCGGTCAGCCCTGCGATAGGTCCGGATGCGACCACGCGTCCCTTTTCCAGGATCGCGAAGTCGGTGCTGGCGCGCCGTGCGAACACAATGTTCTGTTCCACGAGCACGATGGTGATGCCGAAACGCCGGTTCAGCGACAGGATCGCCTCCTCGATCAGTTCGACAATGTTGGGCTGGATGCCCTCCGCCGGCTCATCCAAGAGGATGATGCGCGGGTCGGTCATCAGCGCCCGGGCGATGGCCAGCTGTTGCTGCTGGCCGCCCGAAAGGTTGCCTCCGGCGCGGCCACGAAACTCGCGCAGGATCGGGAACATGTCGAAGACGAGCGCCTCCAGCTCCTTGCCTCGGTCGCTGGTGCGGGCAAAGCCGCCGAGCTGCAGGTTCTCGTAGACGGTGAAACGCGGCAGGATGCCTCGTCCCTGCGGCACATAGCCAATGCCGGCGCGGGCTCGTTGATGGGTCGCCATCCGGTTGATGTCCTGACCATCGAGGCGGATCTCTCCCTCGGTCCGGTCGAGGAGGCCAAGCATGGCGCGCATCAGCGTCGTCTTGCCGACGCCATTGCGGCCAAGCACCGACAGGAAGGCGCCCGTACCGACGCTCAGGTCGATACCCTGCAGGGCACGCGAGTTGCCGTAGAAGCCGTCGAGTTTGCTGATCTCAAGCACCGTGGATCCCCATCGAACCGAGGTAGACTTCGCGCACGCGCTCGTTGGCGCTGATCTCGTCCGCCGTGCCTTCCGCCAGCAGCGAGCCCTGGTGCATCACCGAGAGGACGTCGCCGATGTCGCGCACGAAGCCCATGTCGTGCTCGACGACGATGATCGTGTGCTTGCCCTTGAGGCGGTTGCAGATGTCGGCCGTCTTGCGCGTTTCCTGCGCCGTCATGCCGGCAGTCGGCTCGTCGAGCAGGATGAGCTCGCTGTCCTGGGCCAGCAGCAGGGCAATCTCGAGCCACTGCGTCTGGCCATGCGACAGGTTGGCCGCCGGCTCGTCGAGCTGGTCGGCAAGCCCCACGAACTCCGCCAGATGCTCAAGTCCGTCGCCGGAGCGCCCGCGCCGGAAGAGGTTCGCGAAAACACCGGGCTGACGGCACAGCGCAACCTCCAGGTTTTCGCGCACCGACAGCTGGCGGAACACGCTGGGGACCTGGAACTTGCGGCCAACCCCGGCTCGCGCGATCTCGAAGTCTTCCATTGTGGTCAGATTTTTGTCGCCCAGCCGGATCTCGCCGCTGACTGCCCGGGTCTTGCCGCAGATGAGGTCGAGCGCAGTGGTCTTGCCCGCACCATTGGGGCCGATCAGGCAACGCAGCTCACCCTTGTTGACGCTCAGGTTGAGATTGTTGACCGCGCGAAAGCCGTTGAAGCTGACGCAGAGATCGACAAGTTGCAGATGCACGGCGCTCATGACTTGTCTCCCGGTTTGGTGGCGGACACCTCGGCGAGCGCAGGACGCAGGGCAGCGCCCTCGCTGCGCCGGGATGACTGCGCGAGGCGATTGCGAATGAGCGTGACAAGGCCGGCAAGGCCATTGGGCAGGAACAGCACGACCAGCACGAAGGTCACGCCCATCACCAGCGTCCAGCTGTCGAGGAAGGCTTCGCTTTCGGAGAGGGCGCCCTGCATCCCGGCAATCAGGATTGCGCCGATGAGGGCTCCCACGAGGCTTTGGCGACCACCCACGGCACACCAGATGACGATGGACAGCGACAGCGGCACATCGAGGAATGTCGGCGAGGCGAACTCCATCACCACGGTGTAGAGCATGCCTGCCAGACCGGCGACGGCAGCCGAAACAGACATGGCGAGGATCTTGAAGGCCGCGACGTCGTAGCCGAAGAAGCGCACCCGCCGTTCGTCATCGCGGATCGCCTGGAAGATCAGCCCGGCCTTGCTGCGGATCACGGCCAGACAGGCAAACAGCGACACGGTCAGGCAGGTGGCCACGAGATAGTAGGTACTGGCCGAGTAGGAATCGAACACGAAGCCGAAGAGTTCCAGCTGAGCAAGGTCCGTGATGCCGTTGAAACCGCCCGTGTAGCTCTGCAGGTCGATGATCAGCAGGTTGCCAACGACCAGCGCGGCCAGCGTGATGATGGCTACAAAGACGCCGGTGACGCGGCCGCGGAACATGAACCAGCCAAGCAGCGCCGCAATCAGCACCGGAACGAGGATCCCGGCGATGATCGCAAATGTCATCGACTGGAACGGCACCCAGGCGAGCGGCAGTCGTTCCACGTTGTTCCAGACCATGAAGTCCGGCAGGCCCTCGGAGCCGGTGTGCACCGGAACCGTGCGCAGCTTCAGCGCCATGGCCATGCAATAGGAACCAAGCCCAAAGCTCAGCGCCTGACCGAGGTTGAGGATCCCGGCATAGCCCCAGGACAGGGCCAGCGCCATCGCCACCATACCCAGCACCAGATAACGGGCGATGCGGTTCAGCAGGAAGTCGTCGTCTATGCCGAGCGGCACCACGAAGATCAGCAGGCAGACTACGGCATAGGCGGCAATCTGCAGGCGGCCGTTGAGGACGGACTCCGATCGTCTTGAGGGAGAAAGAGACACACGTGTCATGGGATCAGCTCCGGACCTTGGTGACGAACAGGCCCTGCGGGCGGAAACGGATGAGGACGATGATCGCAAGCAGCACCAGCGCCTTGGCGATCGTGTCGTTCGACACATAGGCAAGCGAGCCGGACATCTGGCCGAGCAACGCAGCGCTGGCTACCGTTCCGAACAGGCTCTGCACGCCGCCGAGGACGACAACGAAGAACGCATCGACCACATAGGCTGCGCCCATTTCCGGACTCACGCTCTTCAGCGGCGCCACCAGCGCACCAGCGAGACCGGCAAGGCCCGCGCCGTAGGCAAAGGTCAGGCTGTAGACCTTGTCGGCATTGACGCCGAAGCACATGGCGGTGTTGCGATCCTGCACGACAGCACGCAACCGCGTGCCGAAGGAGGTTCGGAACATCAGTGCCCACGTCGCGGCAAACAAGGCGGCGACAAACAGGAAGACAAAGACGCGGTAGGACGAAACACCGACGCCAAGGATCGAGACTGTCCCGGAGAAAATCTCCGGCATGCCGACGTAGCGCAGCTCTCCGCCCGCCGTCAGGCGGATGACCTGTTGCAGCACCACGCCGATGCCCCAGGTCGCCAGCAACGTGTCGAGTGGCCGGGCGTACAGGAACCGGATCACCCCGCGCTCAGTCGCCCAGCCGAAGGCGCCAACCCCGATAAAGATGAAGACGAGGCTGGACAGGAGATCCAGCCCGAACACGCTGTTGAGCGCCCAGGCTCCATAGGCCCCGAGCATGACGAACTCGCCATGGGCCATGTTGATGACGCCCATGGAGCCGTAGATGATCGCCAGACCCAGCGCGACAAGCAGCAGGATGGAACCGATGCTGAGGCCGGTGATGACTTGTTGAAGAATGAAATCCACGGGCGTGCTCCCTCGCCAGCCGCATTGCCTCTCGAAAGCCCCTGTTTCCCCGGCGCTGAAGAGCGCCGGGGAAACAGGGGCTTGTCTTTCGCAGGAGAACGTTCGATCAGCTTTCCTTGAGGCCGTCCGCCGTGCACATCTGGCCGGGATAGGCAGCGTACGGGTTCGGCGCGATCCATTCGGGGAAGCTCTCCAGCACCTCGAACTGGCCGTTGGACTTCGCCATGGCAATCTTTGGCCAGAGGTAAGTGTGCAGGTTCTCCGGCTCGATGCGGATGCGGCCCTGCGGAGCGATCAGTTCCTGGCCCTTGACGGCCTCGCGGATGGTGGGCGGGTCGATCTCGCTGCCGGCCAGCTTCTCGACAGCCTGCTTGAACAGGTAGACCTGGAAGTAGGATGGCTCGGACACGAAATGGGTGACCTTGTCGTCGCCCCAGCGGCGCTTGTAGGCCGCCACGAACTTCTCGTTTTCCGGCGACTGGTGCACCATGAAGTAAGGCGCGGACGTGAAATGTCCGGCTGCCGCTTCACCACCCATGGCCGCGACCTCGTTTTCCGACGTCGTCAGGCTGGCCATCGGCATCTTTTCCGGATCGAGACCGGCCGCGCGGTACTGGCGATGCAGGGCCACGACGGAATCGCCGACAACGGTCGAGAAGATGACATTCGGCTGCGTGCTCTGGATCTTGTTGATGACCGAGGAGAACTCGGAATGGCCAAGCGGCACGTATTCCTCGTTCACCACCTCACCGCCGAGCTTCTCAAGCAGCTTCTTGCAGTAGTTGTTCTCTTCCTTCGGATAGATGTAGTTCGAACCGATCAGGTAGAACTTCTTGCCAAATTTCTGCACCAGCCAGGGGATGAACTCGTCCTGCTGCTGGTTCGGCACGGCACCGGTGTAGATCACGTTCTTCGAGCATTCGCGGCCCTCGTAGAGGGTCGGATACCAATAGAGATTATCGCGCCTCTCGAAGACCGGCAGTACGGCCTTGCGGCTGGCCGAGGTGTAGGAGCCGAACACCGACACGCACTTGTCGCCGACGACAAGCTTGCGGGCCTTTTCGGCAAAGGTAGCCGGATCGGACGCCGGATCCTCGACGATCGGCACGATCTTCATGCCGTTAATGCCGCCAGCCGCGTTGATCTCCTCGATCGCCAGCAGCGTCGCCTTGTTGAGCGACTCCTCGATGATGCCCGTCGTACCGGTCAGCGAGAACAGGACACCCACCTTGATCTCGCCATTGGCGGCGCGCGCCAGCGACATGTTCTTGTTCCAGATGTGCGGGAACCCGGTCGCGGCAAAGGCGCCGGTGGCGGCAATGCCTTTCAGGAAACTGCGTCTTTTCATGGTCATGCAACCCTCCGGTCGGAAATGCGAAAAGCCCCGCGCTGACCGCCTTGCAGGCGGACGGCGTCGAGGCTCCCTTGCCATCGCTTTTTTGTGGGCGGACAACGCCGCGGACATGCAGGACCGAGTTCTGACGACACAGGTTCGTCAAAATAAAAAACCCCGCAAACCGACCCTGAAGGTCAATTGCGGGGCACTGATGCCTGCATTTCGGGACGGCCTCGTTGCCATCCGCCGAGCGTTTCTTACGCTCGATTAAATGTTAACCAAGCAATTCCTGCGAGTCAACAATTGCATTGGCGATTGCGCCGATGGAAACACGTTTCGACATCGCCTGACGACGCAGAAACTGATAGGCATCCTCTTCGCTCATGCCTTTGCGATGCATGATGATGGATTTGGCCCGCTCGACGCTGCGCATGTTCCGCAGGTTCTCGTCCAGCTTGTCGATCCGTCCGCGCAGCCGCTGTTCATAGCGGAAATGATCGCGGGCCAGGGCCAGCGTGCATTGCAGGGTCAGGGGATCGGCCGGCAGAACCAGAACACCATGGGCGGCCGTGTCCCGCAGCAGGTCCGGCCGGAACGGCGCATTCTTTGGCAGGAGAGCGACGAGCGCAGACTCCGGTTCTCCCGGCAACCAGGGCACGCGGGTCGGCAGATCCTCGACCAGATCGCACAGCAGCATGTCGTATCCGGTCGGCAAGGTCGCCGGAACCGGCCAGACATGCTGCGGCCGGGCCCGCAGCTTCTGCAATTCACGGATCAGGGCATCGCCCTCACCGGTCCGCTCGGTTATGACGCCGATGCTGACATCGGCAAATGGAAATGTCGTCTGTCCAGGACGGGCGACCGGACGCCCCTGGGGCACCGGTGCCGCAACGCGTGATGAGGACAGCGACAGCAGACTGCGCCGTCCGCGTCCATCCCCGTCTGTCAGGCTCGGTCCCCTGTCAAAGCCATTAGTCGGTCTCATGCTCATCAGATCCGCTCTTCCGGTTCAAGCATAGGCAAGGTTCCGCGCGTAGCCGATCAGGTAGGGATCAGCCTTCACCCGGGTTGGAGATTCGTAGACAAGATCAAACTGGCCTTGCCGGTTCGCCTTGCCGATCCGGGTCCACAAGTCCGTGTGACCGCAGACAGGATTGACGGAAATGTTGCCCTGCGGGGCGTCATATTCCGAGCCCATCACGGTGTTGCGCAGGACCTCGGTGTCCAGCGAGTTGGTCTCGGCCAGCGTCTTTGCAAAGACGTGCACCTGAAAATAGGCTGCCTCCAGACACATGTTGGTCGACTGGTCCTCGCCATAGCGCTTCTTGTAGAGCTGGACGAAGGAGGAGTTCCTGGCGCCATCGATCCCCTGAAAATAGGGGGCCGCAGTGATGTGGCCTTCACCGACGTCGAAGCCCATGGCCTGGATCTCCGCTTCCGTCGTGGTCAGGCTGGCGATGGGCATGATCTTCGGATCAAAGCCCATGTCATGGTACGTCTGATACAGGAAAATCGTGCTGTCGCCGACGACGGTCGAGAAGATCACATCCGGCTGGGCGGCCTTCACCTCGCGCAGCAGCGGCTGGAACTCTGACCGGTCCGCAGACAGGCGCACATAGCGCTCGCCAACCACTTCGCCGCCGCTGTTGGCCACCAGCTCGCGCATGATGCGGTTGCTCTCGCGCGGATAGACATAGTCCGAGCCAATGAAGAAAAAACGCCGGCCATACATGTCCATCAGCAGGCGGCACAGCTCGACACTGTTCTGGTTGGGCGCGGCGCCCGTGTAGATCACGTTCGGCGAGAACTCGAAGCCCTCGTACAGCGTCGGATACCACAAGAGGCCGTTCAGCCGCTCGACCACCGGAAGCACCGCCCGGCGGCTGGAGGACGTATAGCACCCGAACATGGTGGTGACGCCGTCCTCGATCATCAGTTTCTTGGCGCAACGGCCAAAGGCGCGGGCTTCGGAGCCCGGGTCATAGATCACCGGTTCGATCGGACGGCCATTGATGCCGCCGGCTGCGTTGATTTCGTCGATGGCCGTCAGCGTGCCGCGCAGCTGCGTTTCCTCGATGACGGCCATGAAACCGCTCTGGGAAAACAACACCCCGACGCGCCATGGGGCGGACGTCTGTTCAGATCCTCTCACCTCGATCCCCTCGTCTGCTGGTCCTGCCTTGCTTCGCCAAGTCATCCAAGCCCTGCGCTGCCGCATCTGGCCAACGCCCCGCGACTGACTGGCCATTGCAAAGCCAGTTTCGTCGTCACTTCGCCTGATCCCCGGCGAGGATGACAGCCGGAACGAAAGACGCTGAACCAGCAGAACAAGTCCTGCCAGCTTGCGACCTTGCGCAGGCGTCAATGGCGGATCAGGACCGCCAGATCAGCGATGTCTGAGACATTACGCGCACTCTATTCCCCTCAACGCCCTTTGTTGGGCACCCGTTTTTCGGGTTGTTTTTTATTCCAGCTGCCGCAAACTGGCGGATGAACCAGCTTCACCCGCCAATTCGTTAACATGATCACGAATTGAGCAGCTCTTTCAGCTTTTCGTCAAGGAACTTTACATCGACCGGGCTGGTTCCCGGCCCGCCGGCAAAATGCCCCCAGACGGATTCAAACACGATCAGCTTGGCATTGGGCATATGCGCCACCTCGAACTCGCTGTCTTCCGGCGGGAAGTAGAGATCGGTCCGGCTTGGCATGACGAACGCCTTGGCCTTGATTGCCCCGAGCGCCTTGCGGAAATCGCCGTTGTAAAGCTCGTTGTCGCTGATGTCGCCATTCTGCCAGGTCCACAGCATGGTGAGCAGGTTGTTGGCATCCTTCGGCAGGAAGAAGCCTTCCCAGAAGGCAACGAGGAAGTCTTCCAGTGAGGAATAGCCCAGCGCCTTCAGATCAAGTTCCTGGCGATAGAATGCCTGCGAGAAGCCCCAGCCGGCATAGACGCGCGCCATGGCGCGCAGGCCCCTTTCCGGTTTCTTGTCGCCGTACCAGCCGTTGTTGAAGGCCGCATCTGCGGTGAGTGCGGCCTTGACGCCTTCCAGGAACACGAAATTATGCCGCGAGCACTTGGCCGAGCCGCAGAACGGCGCGATCCGCTCCACCATGTCGGGATACATCGCGCCCCAGTGGAACGTCTGCAGCGCCCCCATCGACCAGCCTGTCACCAGCGGCAGCTTGGTAATACCGAAATGCTCTGTCACCAGCTGGTGCTGGGCGCGCACGTTGTCATAGGCGGTGATCTGCGGAAACCGCGACGCGTTGTAAGGTTCCGGCGTGTTACTTGGCGAGGATGACAGGCCGTTGCCGAGCATGTTGGGAATGATGATGAAATACTTGTCCGGATCGAGCGCCATGCCCTTGCCGATCAGCCATTCGTTGTCGGGATGCTGGCCCGAATACCAGGTCGGATAGACGATGGCATTGTCCTTGGCCGGCGACAGCGTGCCGAAGGTCTTGTAGGCGAGCTTGGCGCCCCGCAAGGTCGCCCCCCGCTGCAGGCGGAAATCTCCCAGATCGTACAGCTTGTAATCGACGCTCATGAAACTCAGTCCCCTTTGGTCTTTCTTGATGTGGCAGCCGGGAGCGCCAATTCGGCCCCCCGGCTGCCGCTTTGTCAGGCCGAAGCTTTCTGCGCGGCACTTGCCTGGCCGATCACCGCGTAGGCGATGCCGCCGGCAAGACCGGCGCAGATCGCGGTCGACAGATACGGCGCGTAGAACTCGACAACGAAGGCCACCAGCGAGCCGATGATCCAGGCGAGGAACGCCTGACCGCGCCAATCCTGGTCGATCACCGCCGGGCGGCGCAGGACATACTGGTCAACGATGATGATGGCACCGATCGGCGGCACCAGAATGCCAAGCAGCGACAGCCATTCGATGAAGAAGGCCCAGACGTTGCCGGCGGCGACCACGATGCCGATGATGCCAAGCACCACGGCCATGATGCGCATATGGCTCGACAGGATGCGCGACCAGCCCGTCGCCGCATTGTAGAGGCAGTGGGCGCAGACCGAGCCGAGGTTGCAGTAGAGGAACAGGAAGGCCAGCACGCTCAGGAAGCCGATCTGCTTGGCATTCATGTAACCGAACATGTTGTCGGCCCCGAACGGATTGGCATCCGGCACGGCAAGCGCGGCCGTCGTCACGCCGCCCACCAGCATCGCTACAAGGTTGGCGAAGGGGAAGGCACTGAAGGTTGCGACCAGCGAACTCTTGCTGTCGGCGGCCCAGCGGTTGAAGTCGGCCGTCACCGTGCCTGCATCGATGAAGAGCGCGATCACGACCGTGAGGCCGACACCCATCGACATCGTCGCCACGCCATTGTTGCCAGCGTAAGCGTAGATCGCATCCCAGCTCGTCGTCGATGCCGCGTCGAACATCACGTAAAGGCCGAGGATGATGAAGGCAGGCACCGACACGAGGCCGATGGCATGCAATCCGCGTACCCCGACGAAGGTGATGCCGATGTAGAGCACGCCGGCCAGCACCGTCATCATCACGTAGTTGAGTTCATAGGCGGTGCTGATCAGCGCGCCGGTGATCCCGGTCTGCACGGCATACCAGCCGAGCAGCAGCGTCGACAAAAGGCCCGACGCCAGCACATATCCCTTGCGGCCGAAGACGACACTGGCCATCAGCGCGAAATTGAAACCGGTCTTGGTCCCAAGCAGCCCCAACAGCCCGACATAGACCAGCATGATGAGATTGCCGACGATCATCGCCGTCAGCGCATTGGCAAATCCCATGCCCAGCACCAGCAACGAGCCCGTCATGGCCCCGGTGATGATCATCGGAAACCCGATCCACACCGTGGTGACCGAGAACATGCTGCGCCGCGCCGCCATGGGCACTGCGGTGTGTTCGTATTCCGCTCCGAGCACGTGGTCGACTTCGCTTTCCACGGCTTCCACATTCTGCGTCAGTTTTGACATGCGACTCCCCTCTTCCTGTTCGTCACAAGCCAAATTGCGGCGAGGTCAGCCAGGCTCGTTCGGGCACGACTTCCTCGCCCCCGGCATCGGTTCTTCAGACCCAGAAACGCAAAAAGGCCTCCGCATGGCTCCGTAGAAGGAGACATGAGGAGGCCTTTTTGCCTGCGTTTTCGTCCGGCGCCGGTGCCGGGGCCCGGTATTTATCCGGACAAGCAATAACGATAATGCGCGGCTGCCCCGGTGTCAATTGCGTGGATTGCGGCCAATCCGCCTTCGCAGCTGCCGCAAGGGTCTGCGTAGAAACACGGTTGCTCACGACGCAAAACCACAGCACCCTGTCGCCCGGACGAGACGGGGTCTCTGTAGCAGACCCCGCATCCTAACCAACGCGCCGAATGGCGCGGTTCTGAGGAAAACAGGGAGGACTATCCATGCGCTTCATGTCGCGCACGCTCGCCGTCGCCGCCGTTGCCGCCACCGCGCTCACCGGTGCCATGGCTCCGGCCAAGGCTGAATTCATCAACATCCTGACCGGTGGTACATCTGGCGTGTACTATCCGCTTGGTGTTGCGCTCTCCAAGATCTACGGCGAAAAGATCGAGGGCGCGCGTCCGCAGGTCCAGGCCACCAAGGCTTCGGTCGAAAACCTCAACCTGCTGCAGCAGGGCAAGGGCGAGCTGGCCTTTGCGCTCGGCGACAGCGTCAAGCTGGCCTGGGAAGGCAATGCCGATGCGGGCTTCAAGGCTCCGCTCGACAAGCTGCGCGGCATTGCCGCCGTCTATCCGAACTACATCCAGATCGTCGCGTCCAAGGACAGCGGCATCACCACGCTTGACCAGCTCAAGGGCAAGTCCCTCTCCGTCGGCGCGGCAAAGTCGGGCACCGAGTTGAACGCCCGTGCGATCTTCCAGGCTGCCGGCCTGATGTACACGGACCTCGCCAAGACCGAGTACCTGCCCTTCGCAGAATCTGTCGAGCTGATGAAGAACCGTCAGCTGGACGCCACGCTGCAGTCCGCCGGCCTCGGCGTTGCCTCGATCAAGGACCTCGCCACCTCGGTGCCGATCAACGTCGTGGCCGTCCCTGCGGACATCGTTGCCAACCTCGGCGCACCCTACGTCGCAGCCACCATCCCGGCCGGGACCTATCAGGGCCAGGAAGCAGATGTCTCCTCGGTCGCGGTCATCAACTTCCTCGTCACCCATGAGGATGTGTCGGAAGAAACCGCCTACCAGATGACCAAGCAGCTGTTCGAAAACCTGCCGGACATGGTCGCAGCCCATGCAGCCGCCAAGGCGATCAACCTGGAAAAGGCCCAGGACGGCATGCCGATCCCGCTGCATCCGGGTGCCGAGCGCTACTACAAGGAAAAGGGCCTGATGTAACCGGGCTTTTCGGACACGAACGCGAACGTGTCATTCCCTTCCCCTGGCGCCCGCCGGGGGGAGGGAATTGTCGTTGAAGCGCGTGGCCGGGCATGTCTTTCCGTCTTGATCCTCAACGACCCCATTCACGGACACCAGCGTGACCAGCAAGACCGACACCGCGCCAACGGCGCATGACCTGCATTCCATTGGCTTTCCCAAGACGACAGAAGGCCGGTTGCTGTTCTGGATCGCCGTCGCATTCTCCGCCTTCCAGATTGCCACTGCCGCCCATGTCATCGACATGCCGAGCCAGGTCGTCCGGGCGGTCCATGTCGGCTTTCTGGGTTTGCTGGCTTTTCCGCTGATCGCTGCGGCCCGTCATGCCGCTCCCGCTTTCAGGGGCCTTGCATGGCTGCTTGCTGCCGCGAGCGTCAGTGTGGCTGCCTATCAGTGGTTCGACTATACGGAGTTGCTCATTCGTGCCGGCGATCCCCTGCCGCGCGATATTGTGTTCGGTGTTATTGCAATCACCATAGTGTTCGCGGCGGCCTGGGTCATGATGGGCGCGGCCCTGCCGTTTATTGCAGGTCTGTTTCTGGCCTATTGCCTGTTCGGTGAGTACCTGCCGGCCCCACTCGACCATCGCGGCTATGACTTCGCCCAGGTCATCGAGCACATGGCCTATGGCACGGAAGGCATCTACGGCATTCCGGTCTACGTCAGTTCCAGCTTCATCTTCCTCTTCATCCTGTTTGGCTCGTTCCTCGAGCGCGCAGGCATGATCAAGCTCTTCACCGATGTCAGCCTTGGCCTCGTTGGGCACGCCACCGGTGGTGCTGCCAAGGTATCGGTCATTTCCTCCGGCTTGATGGGCACGATATCCGGGTCAGGCGTTGCCAATGTGGTGACCACCGGACAGTTCACGATCCCCCTGATGAAAAGCTTCGGTTACCGCTCGGCCTTCGCTGGCGGCGTCGAGGCCACCTCATCCATGGGCGGCCAGCTCATGCCGCCAGTGATGGGCGCGGTCGCCTTCATCATGGCCGAGACGCTTGGCGTCGAGTATTTCGAGGTCGTCAAGGCAGCGCTCATTCCGGCCATCCTGTATTTCGCCTCGGCCTTCTGGATGGTCCACCTGGAAGCCGGCAAGCGGAACCTCCGCGGCATGGCGAAATCCGAACTGCCCTCGGTATCCAAGGCCCTCAGGCAGGGCTGGTACCTGATCCTGCCGCTTGCGGTTCTGGTCTATCTTCTGTTCGGCGGCTTCACGCCGCTTTACGCAGGCACCATCGGCCTTGGCCTCACGGTCCTGCTCATCCTTGGCGGCTCGGTCGCTCTCGGGCTTCCCTCGCAACTCATCAGGATCCTCTTCTGGATCGGCCTCGGACTCGTCGCCGCCGCCTTCTTCCAATTCGGCATCAAGGTGATCCTGGCTGCCGTCGCGATCCTTATTACCATTTGCGCCTTCACGCGCGGCGGACGGCAAACGCTGGCAGATTGCCGTGACAGCCTTGCAGATGGCGCCCGCTCCGCCCTTCCGGTTGGCGTCGCCTGCGCGCTGGTCGGCATCATCATCGGCACCATGACACTAACGGGAGCGGCCAACACCTTCGGCCAGTTTATCGTCAGCGTCGGCCAGAACAGCCTGTTCCTCTCGCTGCTTCTGACCATGGTCACCTGCATCGTGCTCGGCATGGGCATTCCCACCATTCCGAACTACATCATCACCTCGTCCATTGCAGGACCTGCTCTTCTGGAACTTGGCGTACCGCTGATCGTCAGCCACATGTTCGTGTTCTATTTCGGCATTCTCGCCGATTTGACGCCGCCTGTTGCTCTTGCCTGTTTCGCCGCCAGCCCGATTGCCAAGGAAAGTGGCCTCAAGATCTCCTTCGAGGCGATCAAGGTGGCGGCGGCCGGCTTCGTCATCCCCTTCATGGCCGTCTATACACCGGCCCTGATGCTGCAGGACGGCGGTGCTCTGGCAGCCGCAATCGGCTACGGACCAGCCGTCGCTTATGTCGTGGTGAAAGTGGCATTTGCCATCAGCTTGTGGGGAGCCGCCGTTATCGGCTGGCTGGGCGTCCCGCTGGCTCTTTGGCAGCGCGCCCTTGCCATGGCAGCAGCGTTTACACTCGTCGCCGCCCTGCCGATCACGGATGAGATCGGCTTCGCCCTGGGCGTCGCCTTTGTCGTCGTCACCTGGCTCGCCAACCGCAAGGCGGGCAAGCCGGCATGAGCACTTGCCTGATGGCGGGCACGCTGATGCTCGCCATCTCCGGCACCTTCACCCTGAGCTGGACCCATTCGGTGGAAAAGACCGTCTGGGAGGAAACCTGGGACATGACCCCGGCCGGCCTCGTTGCCCGCGAGGCCCGTGTCCGAGGTTCTGGCGCGGGCATGGACCCCGGCGACGGCGCGCGGCTTGTTGACGGCTGGTGGGTCTGGACCCCATCCCTACCGCCGCAGACCGCATTGACCCTCGCCGCATCCGGCGCAACCGGCAGCGGCTGGCGCCTCTGTGCGGACGGCACCTGCCATGACCTTGGCACCACAGCCTCGGACCCGATCCAGGTTTTGCCCTGCCCGTGATGCGGACAGTTCGCCCGCAGGCCTACTTCGCCAGATCCCGCTGGTAGATCCAGTCGTGATCGGGATGGTTTTTGAAGCGCCACTTGCGCATGGGGCCAGCCATGACGTTGAGATAGTACATCTCGTAGCCATAGGGCGCGCCGCAGGGGTGGTGCCCCTTGGGCACCAGAACCACGTCATGGTTGCTCACAGCCATGGTCTCGTCCAGCGAGCCGTCTTCCGTGAACACCCGCTGGATGCCGAAGCCCTGTGCCGGGTTGAGCCGGTGGTAGTAGGTCTCTTCCAGATAGGTCATGTCGGGGAAATTGTCCTCGTCATGCCGGTGCGGCGGGTAGGACGACCAGTGGCCGGACGGCGTGAACACTTCCGTCACCAGCAGGCTGCCGGCCACATCCCGCCCTTCCATGGCGATATTGTGGATGTAGCGGGTGTTGGTCCCCTGCCCGCGGCTTTCCAGCGTCAGCCCTTCGGGACCGAGCAATTGCACCGGATGGGTGGACTGCCCCGGCGCAGTGCAGACCGCAAGCGTCAAGGCCGTCGTTGCCCGCACCTGCCATTCCGACTTGTCCGGCACGTAGACGCAGGCCGGCGGCAGTTTCTCGAACACGTCGAGCCGCAGGCCAAGCTCGCCAAAGGACTGGCCTCCGGCGCTCACCTCGGCCTTGCCCTCGACCAGAACGAGGATCGCCTCGCGGCCGCCGGTCGCCTCGCGCACCTCCTCGCCCGCCTCCAGGCGGTAGAGGTCGAAGCCGACATAGCCCCAGTTTGCGGCCTCGGGCGTGATGGCGTGAACCTTGCCACGGGTGCCGGTCGGCCGGCGCAACAGATTGGTCATGACTTGTCTCCAGCGTCATCCGGCTTGGGTCGGTAACTCACCAGCAGCATCCAGGCCGCATAGGCAGCGACCGCGACGAAGAACAACGCCCAGCCGGTCGCCCCGGTCCAGGCCTCCACACCGGCCCAGGCCAGTGTCACCCCGACAATGGCAAGGCGGCGCCACAGGGGCCGGTAAAAGGGATGATCCGGGTCGATAATCTTCATCAGGGTCTCTTTGTTGGAAGGGAACACGGCGACAGAGTGCTCCGGCTATAGCAACACGCGAGGCCGTACGCTTCACATTTCCCGTTGAAACGGCCCAGAGCCCATGAGCCGCTAGAAGCATTGCGACCTCAATGAAGATACCAGCTCGACTGTCTTGCCGGGCCTGTCAGCCCCCCTCCCCCTCGTGGGGAGGGGAGCCGAGGTGCTGCGGCTTCATCCATGCGCAAACCTCACATTCGGCGATCCAGCCCCACATCCTTGGCCAGCGCCTTCAGCGCCTTCAGTCCCATGCTCTGGTACTCGAAGGGGATGCGGACACTCGGGTCCTGCTCGGCCTCGATCACCAGCCAGCCCTCATAGCCATGCGCCGCCGCCGTGGCCAGAACCGGGCGGAAGTCGACGCCGCCCTCCGGGTCACCCGGCACGGTGAAAACGCCGCGGCGCACGCCTTCGAGGAACGACAACCCCTCCTCGCGCACCTGGCGCATGATCGCCGGACGCACGTTCTTGGCATGAAGGTGACGCACGCGGGCCATGTGGCGCTCGGCCACCGCCGCCGGGTTGCCGCCGCCGAAGTAGCAGTGGCCGGTGTCGAACAAGAGCTTCGTGGCCGGGCCCGTGTGCTTCATGAACAGGTCGATTTCCGTCTCGCTCTCCACCACCGTGCCCATGTGGTGGTGATAGACCAGCGTGATGCCCTGCTCGGCCGCAAAGGCCGCCAGCGCCTCGACGCCATGGCCGAAATCGGCCCATTCGGAAGCCGCCAGCACCGGCTTGTTGTTCACCGGCACGGCGTCATTGCCATGGATGGCGTTGGAGGTCTCGCAGGTGATGATCACCTTGGAGCCGACAGCCTTCAGCAGGTCAAGGAAGGGCTGCATCGCCGCCTTCTCGTCCGCGATGGAATTGGTCAGAAGATTGAGCGAGTGCCAGCCGGAGATGTACTTGAGGCCGCGTCCGCCCAGTTCCTTTGCGATGCCCTCGGGCGTCACGGGCAGCTTGTGCCCCTTCTCGATGCCGTCGAAGCCGATCTTCGCGGTTTCATCCAGGCACTGCTCGAGCGAGATATGCGCGCCGAGCGTCTGGTCGTCGTCGTTGGACCAGGCGATGGGATTGGTGCCGTAAAGGATCATGGCTCAGTGTCTTTCCTGCAGCTTGCGTTCGTAATTCTCGCGGGCCGCCCGCACCTCGGCGCGGGGGGAAACTTCCGGAACCGCCACATCCCACCAGTGGCCGCCATGCGGGGTGGACGGATAGGGGTCGGTGTCGATCACCACCACGAATGGACCGGTCGCCGTCTTGGCCTCGGCAAGCGCGGCCTCCAGCTCGGCGATCGAACCGGCCTTCACGGCCTTCGCCCCCATGGCGCCGGCATGGGCGACGAAATCGATTTGGCTCGGATTGGCGTGGATCGTATGGTCGAGGAGGTTGTTGAACTCGGCCCCGCCGGTGCCCATCTGCAGCCGGTTGATGCAGCCATAGCCCCGGTTGTCGGTGATCACGACGGTGATCTTCTGGCCGAGCATGACGGCGCTGGCCAGCTCCGAGTTCATCATCATGTAGCTGCCGTCACCGACCATGCAGATCACGTCCCGCTCAGGCTCGGCCATCTTGATGCCGAGCGCCCCGGCGATCTCGTAACCCATGCAGGAGAAGCCGTATTCCATGTGATAGGACATGGGACGCGACGCCTTCCACAGCTTGTGCAGCTCGCCCGGCATGGTGCCGGCCGCGCACATGACGACCGTGTCGGGTCCGGCCGCCCGCTGCACGGCGCCGATCACCTGTTGATCGGTCGGCAGGCCGTTGGCCTCTCCCACCGGCGCCGCCGTTAACGGATCGACCTTAGCAAACCACGCCTGCTTGAGCCCGGCCGACACCTCCGGGCCCTGATGCTGGCCGAGACCGGCGCTCAGTTCATCGAGACAGGCGCGGGCATCGCCCTGGAGCGGCACCGCGCCATGCTTCATCGCGTCATAGGCCGCGACGTTGATCGACACCAGCTTGCGCGCCGGGTTGCGGAACAGGCCCCACGAACCGGTGGTGAAATCCTGGAACCGCGTGCCGACGCCGATCACCAGATCAGCCTCGGCCGCGACGGTATTGGCGCTTTCCGCCCCGGTGACACCCACGGGACCGAGGTTCATCGGATGATCCCACGGCAGGGCTGACTTGCCGGCCTGGCTTTCGACCACGGGAATGCGATGGCGGGCGGCAAACCGGGCGAGAGCCGCGGTGGCGCCGGAGTAATGCACGCCGCCGCCAGCGACGATGACGGGCCGCCTGGCGGCGCAGATGAGACCGATGACCTCGACCAGTTCGCTTTCGTCCGGCCGGATCCGGCGCTGGCGCCAGACGCGCGGCGCGAAGAATTCCTCCGGCCAGTCATAGGCTTCCGCCTGCACATCCTGGCAGAAGGCGAGCGTCACCGGACCGCAGTCGGCGGGATCGGTCATCACCGCCATGGCGCGCGGCAGCGCGGTCAGAAGCTGTTCCGGCCGGGTGATGCGGTCGAAATAGCGCGACACCGGACGGAAGCAGTCATTGGCGCTGACGGTGCCATCGCCGAAATCCTCGATCTGCTGCAGCACCGGGTCCGGGCCCCGGTTGGCAAACACGTCGCCGGGCACGAACAGCACCGGCAGACGGTTGACATGCGCGAGCGCTGCGGCCGTCACCATGTTGGTGGCGCCCGGTCCGATCGACGAGGTGACGGCCATGGCGCGGCGGCGGCCAAGCTGCTTGGCATAGGCAATGGCGGCATGGGCCATGCCCTGCTCGTTGTGGCCGCGATAGGTCGGCAGCTCGCTGCGAATGCCGTGCAGTGCCTCGCCGATCCCGGCCACGTTGCCGTGCCCGAAGATGGCCCAGACGCCGGCGATGAAGGGCACGCCGTCCTCGGTCATCTGCCGGGTCAGCCAGCGGACCATCGCCTGCGCGGCGGTTAGTCGGATCTTGCTCATGCTGCCACTCCCTGCGCTGCCCGCGCCTTGTCCCAGGCAGCCGACAGTTTCGCGAAATTCGCCGCCATCAGCGCGACGGCGCCCTTGTCGTCGATGGTTCCGGCGAGCCACGCCCGCGCGGCCTCGCTGTAGATGGTGCGTCCGACCGCAAAGCCCTTCACGAGGTCATGCCGCGCGGCCTCCTCGAAGCAGGCCATCAGCTCGGCCTCCGGCGCGTCCAGCCCCAGCACCACGATGCCGCGCACATGCGGATCATGGCCCTTGATCATGGCGCAGGTCCTGGCCCAGGCTTCGGCCGAGCGCATCGGCTCGAGCTTCCACCAGTCCGGATAGATCCCCAGCCGGTAGAACCGGTCGATGATCTCCGCGGTCGTGTCATCGTCCACCGGGGCGACCTTGGAGGGAATGACTTCCAGCAGGAACTCCAGCCGGTTGCGGCGGGCGGCCGCATAAAGCCGCTGGATCACGGCCTCCTGCTCGGCCCACATCGCGGCGTCGTCCTGCGGATGGCAGAAGCAGAGCACCTTGACCACATGATCAAGCGGCCACTCGTTGAGCCCGCCATAGTCGGGCCCGATGTCGGGCTCCAGCGTCAACGGCCGCGATCCCGGCCATTCAACCGGACGGCCGATCCAGAGACCCTTGCCGGCCGCCTTGTGCAGCGCCGAGCGGCCGAGCCGGCCATCACACAGAAGGCCGTAGCCCTTGCGTCCGCTGGCCACCCGCTCGACGGCATCGAGGCACAGCTCCTTGAAGGCACCGATCTTCTCGGCCGTTGCCCCCGGCAGTTCCTCCATCTGCTTGCGATGATCGAAGGCGAAGACATGCATCTCGCTCCAGTCGCCGCTGCGGGTGGTCGACCAGTGGATCTGCTCCAGCTCCGCGTCCTTGCGCAGCGCCGGCGTGACGACGCCGCGCTTGAGGAAGAACTGCAGCTCGTCCCAGGAGGGATAGGCCGGCGTGCAGCCGTGCCGCGACACCGCAAAGGCGCCACAGGCATTGGCATAGGTCAGCGCCCGCACCCAGGTCTCGCCGTCAAGCCAGCCCTTGAGAAGTCCCGACATGAAACCGTCGCCGGCTCCAAGAACATTGAACACCTCGATCGGGAAACCGGGACCGCTCTCGCCGTCATCCAGCCTGTCGGGGATCACACCGGTGAAGGCGACAGCCCCCATTGGCCCGCGCTTGCAGACGAGCGTCGCCCGGCTCAGCTCGCGGACCCGGCGCAGCGCCGCCACGGTGTCCGTGGTGCCGCCGGCGATGTGGAATTCCTCTTCGGTGCCGACGATCAGGTCGAACAGCGGCAGATGCTGCTGCAGCCGTGCGGTCACCTGATCAGACGCGATGAAGCGGTTCTCGCCGTCGCCGTGCCCGGACAGGCCCCAGAGGTTTGGACGATAGTCGATGTCGAGCGCGGTCTGGCCACCGGTTTCCCGCGCGATGCGCAGGGCCTTCAGCACAGCTGCCTCGGTGCGCGGATGCGACAGGTGCGTTCCGGTCGCCACCACGGCGCGGGCGCTGGCGATGAAGGCCGGATCGATGTCCGCCTCGCACAAGGCCATGTCGGCGCAGTTCTCGCGGTAGAAGATGAGAGGGAACTGCTTGTCGTCACGGATGCCGAGGATCACGAGGGCGGTGAGACGCTCCGGGTCAGTCTTGACCCCGGTCACGTCAACCCCCTCGCGAACCAACTGTTCGCGGATGAAGCGGCCCATGTGCTCATCGCCGACGCGGGTGATCAGCGCCGACTTGAGGCCCAGGCGGGCGCTGCCGGCCGCCATGTTGGTTGGAGAGCCGCCAATGTATTTCTGGAAGCTCGCCATGTCCTCAAGCCGGCCGCCGATCTGCGAGCCATAGAGATCGACCGACGAACGGCCGATGGTGATGAGATCGAGGGTCTTGCTCATCCGCCTCAAGTCCTCAGCCTGTAACTTCGCTCAAGCTGACCGCCCGGCCTTCGGCCACGGACTTCAGCGCGGCTTCGGCGAGGGCGAGCGCCTTCAGCCCGTCGTCGCCCGTGGTCGGCGGAACCGACTTCTCACCCACGGCCTTGATGAAGGCGGCAATCTCCGCCGCATAGGCCGCCGTGTAGCGGGTCATGAAGAAGTCCATCAGCGGCGGCTTGTGATAGCCGCTGGCGTTAGCGATCTCGATGTTCGCCTCGCGCAGGTTCTCCGCCGCCACCAGACCTTCCGACCCCAGCACCTCGATGCGCTGGTCATAGCCATAGACCGCGCGGCGGGTGTTGGTGATGATCGCCTGACGACCCGAGGCCGTGCGCAGGATGATGTTGACACTGTCATAGTCGCCGCGCTTGCCGATCTCGGCATCGACGAGGACAGAGGCCGACGCCATCACCGTCTCGACTTCCTCGCCCAGCAGCCACCGGGCCACGTCAAAGTCGTGGATCGTCATGTCGCGGAAGATGCCGCCCGAGCGGGAGATGTACTCATACGGCGGGGGCGAGGGATCACGCGAGGTGATCGTCACCATCTCCACCTTGCCGATCTTGCCAGCATCGATCGCGCCCTTGAGCGCTGCGAAATGCGGGTCGAAGCGGCGGTTGAAGCCGACCATCAGCGTCGCACCGGTCTCCTTCACCACCTTGAGGCAGTTCTTCACCCGGGTAACATCCAGATCCACCGGCTTCTCGCAGAAGATGGCCTTGCCGGCGCGGGCAAAGCGCTCGATCAGGTCGGCGTGGGTGTCGGTCGGGGTGCAGATGACGACGGCATCGACGTCGCCAGCGGCCTCGATCTCGTCAATCGTACGGATGGCACAGGAGTGAGTAGCTGCAAGGCTTTCGGCAGCAGCGGCAACCGGGTCGGCGACGGCGACAAGCACCGCCCCGTCGGTCGACGCAATCGCCTTGGCGTGTACCCGGCCGATGCGGCCAGCGCCCAGGACTGCAAATCGCATGGTCATGTCAGTTGTTTCCCAAGATTGAGATCAGTTTCGTCGCAACTCAGATCGTTCCGCCGAGCGAGCCTTCCAGCTCCGCCAGTTCCTTGCCGCCTGCCATCAGGTCCTGCAATTCCTCCGGCTTGATTTCCCCGCGTAATGCGGTGCCGAGCGTCTTGCCACGGTTGAGCACCGTGAACCGGTCGCCCACTGCCATGGCATGGCGCACATTGTGGGTGATGAAGACGACACCGATGCCACGCTTGCGCACCTTGTCGATGGTGGCGAGCACGTTGGAGGTCTGGCGCACGCCGAGGGCAGAGGTCGGCTCGTCGAGGATCAGCACCTTGGCACCGAAATAGACCGCGCGGGCAATCGCCACCGTCTGGCGCTCACCACCCGACAGGGTGCCAACAGCCTGTTCGGCTCCACGCAAGTGGATGCCCATGGACGCCATCTCTTCCAGCGTGACCTTGTTGGCCTTGTCGAAGTCGATGAACTTGAACGGTCCGAAGCGCTTCTCCGGCTCGCGGCCCATCCAGAAATTGCGCGTGACGGACATCAGCGGGATCATCGCAAGATCCTGGTACACCGTCGCAATCCCGGCCCCCATGGCGTCCCGCGGGCTGTCGAAGGTGACCGGCTTGCCGTCAATCAGGATCTCGCCGGAGGACGGCTTGTGCACGCCCGACATGGTCTTGATGAAGGTGGACTTGCCGGCCCCGTTGTCGCCGAGGAGGCAATGGCATTCCCCGGCCTTGACCTCGAAGCTGACACCGGCCAGGGCGATCACGGGGCCGAAGTGCTTCTGGATGTTCTTGAGTTCGATGAGCGGGGCGGACATCAGCGTTCTCCCGTGATCATGCGGCGGATGTAGGTGTTGAGGATCACGGCCAGGATCAGGATCGTACCGAGGAACACCCGGAACAAGGAGCTTTCAGCACCGGAGAAGAACAGGCCCTGCTGCACCACGCCGAAGATGATGGCCCCAAGCGCGGCCCCGATCACCGAGCCATATCCGCCCGTAAGCAGAGCGCCGCCGATCACCACGCAGATGATCGCCTCGAATTCCTTGAGCAAGCCACGATCCGCAGCAGCCGAGCCGAATTCGATCACCTGACAGGTGGCGAAAACACAGGCGCAAAAGGCGGTGAACATGAACATCGTCACCTTCACGCGAGCGACCGGCACGCCGACATAACGGGCAGCCTGGGCATCACCGCCTGCGGCGAAGATCCAGTTGCCGAACTTGGTCCGGGTCAGGAGGACATGCCCGAAAGCCACCAACAGCAGCGCCCAGATCACCAGCATCGGCACGCCTTCGACCACGGGCTGGCCGGCGCGGGTACCGGCAACAAATTTCTCGATCAGACCGATGTCAGCGAACCAAGCAAAAAGGTCCTTCAGCACCACGCCGCCGAACAGGAAGGCAAGCCAGTCGTTCTGGGCAACGTCCTTGACGCCGCCAATGATGGTCTGGCGCGTGGTCAGGATCGACAGCCAGATGGTCAGGCCGCGGAGGATATAAAGGAACGCGAGGGTCACGATGAAGGACGGCAGGCCCGTCTTGATCACCAGCATGCCGTTGACCCAGCCGAGTGCCAGGCAGATCGCAAAGGCAGCCAGGATCGCGGCCCAGACAGGCCAGCCCATCTGCACGCTGAGAATGGCGATGACAACGCCGGCAAAGCCAATCATGGAGCCGACCGAAAGGTCAAACTCACCCGCGATCATCAGCAGGCAGGCGCCGACGGCGATGATGGCGAACTGGGCGGAGACGACGGTCCAGTTGCGAATACCTTCCGGCGAGAACATGCCGGAATCGCCGGCGATCAGCAGGAAGAACAGGAAGACCAGAAGGGTGCCGGTGGTTGCGCCCAGCTCGGGCCGGATCATGGCACGGCGCAGGGCCGAGACCTGCTTGATGCGCTCGTCCGTCATGAATGCCTCGATTGTCAGGAAAGATCGGTCAAAAAAGAGCCGGGGCAGCAGGCCGCCCCGGCAGGCGGACGTGTCGTCTGGGAGGAGACTTAGCGGTACTGACCAGCCAGCTTTTCGACCAGTTCGATGTTGTCCTTGGTCACGAAGCCCGGGCCGGAGTTGACCGGGTTGCTCGGCATCACGCCATAGCGGGCGAGGTTGGTCAGGAACACGACCGGCAGGTAGCCCTGCAGGTACGGCTGCTGGTCGATGGCGAAGTCGATCTTGCCGGCCTTGATGCCAGCGGCAATCTCGCCGGACAGGTCAAACGTACCGAACATCATGCTGCCAGCCTTACCGGACTGCTCGAGCGCCGCAAGCGTCGGATGGGCCGAGGTGGGACCGAGCGCCAGGATGGCGTTGGTGTCCGGGTTGCTCTGCAGGAAGGCCGAGACCTTGTTCTGGATTTCAGCCGGGTCCTGGCCCGCGTCGATCATCTGGTTGCCCAGCTCGACGCCGAGAGCAGCGGCAAAGCCCTGGCAGCGTTCGACCGAAGCCGGGTTGGTGATGTAGTGATTGACGCAAAGGAACTTCTTTGCGCCCGCTGCACCCAGACGCTCGCCGGCGCCAAAGCCTGCGTCATACTCGGGCTGGCCCACATGGGTGAGCGCGCCGAGCTTCTTGGACTGCTCGACGGTGCCGGAGTTGATGGTGATGACCGGAATGCCGCGCGCGACGGCTTCGGTGATCGGACCGGAGAGAACATCGTAGTCGGCGATGGTGACAATGATGCCATCCGGCCGCGAGGCAGCGGCTTGCTCGACGATACGAGCCATGTCAGCAAGGTCACCGGTCGGCGGGTTGCGGTACTCGACCGACACCTTCATCTGGTCGCCGGCGACGGCGATGGCATTCTTGATGGTGTTCCACCAGCTGTCACTGTCTGGCGCATGGCTGACGAGGACGAACTTTTCGCCTTCAGCAGAAGCCGGAGCGGCAAAACCGGCGACAGCAAACACCGCCGCAGCAATGGCGGTCAGGGTCTTTCTCATGAATTCCTCCCAAATCGGTTGTCCCGGAGGCTCCCTCCGTCCGGGCCGCGCGGCGTCTGAGTAAACCCATCGCCAGTCGCTATGGAATATTCATTCTATTTTTCGATTCAATGCAACAACTTTTTTATGGCTCGATTCTACGCCCTGCACCCACAGCAACCGCCAAAGCGATGGCAAGCGACAAGGTGGCCGAGAGCGCACGGAACGATCCGAAGTCCACTTCCGAAACGGAAAGCACCGTAGCATCAAGCTTTTGCAGCGGACTCATCACCGTATCCGTGATGGCAATAACCGGCAGATCGAGCCCCCTCGCGACTTCTGCCAGTTCCACCGTTTCGGCGCTGTAAGGGGCAAATGTGATCGCGATCAGCGCATCCCCAGGCCGCAGGGCATGGCGGCGGTCGAGCTTTCCAACAGCATCATGCAACAGGGCCGGCACGCTCATCTTCTCGAAGGCATAGGCAAGATAGGCCGCCACGGGGAAGGTCCGGCGCAGGCCAATGATATGCACCATCTCCGCCTCGGCGAGCAGCTTGACGGCCTTGTCGAGACTGCGGCTATCAACCGTATTTGCCAGATTTTCCAGTGACATGCGTCCAGCATCGATGAATTCGGCCAGCAGCGCCGACGGGCTCCCGGCCCCGCTTTCACGCAGGTTCTTCAACCGCGTCGCGTAATCCGGCCAGCCTTGCGAATAGGCATCGCGGAACAGCCGCTGCATTTCCGTGTAGCCGGAGAAGCCGAGGATCTTGCAGAAGCGCATCAGCGCCGAAGGCTGCACTCCGGCGGCCAGGGCCATGTCCGCGACCGTGGAGACCGCGATCCGGTCGGTGTTGGCGGACAGATATTCCGCACACTGGCGCAGCCGCTTCGGCAGTGTTTCCGAAGCCTCCAGCAGACGCGCGTGGAAGGCTTCAACTGTGCGCGGGGCCGGACGCTGGGACATCGTGATTCCTTACAGGCATCTGTTCTTGCTTGACAAAACACGATAGCGCCGCGATGACAGAATTGGAACAAAAATTCCATTTCGTATCGGGAGGATTTTGAATGACCCTGGGGATAGGTCTGATCGGCACAGGTTTCATGGGAAAGGCCCATGCCCT
Organism: Pannonibacter carbonis; assembly: GCF_003012935.1. Classification (GTDB taxonomy): domain Bacteria; phylum Pseudomonadota; class Alphaproteobacteria; order Rhizobiales; family Stappiaceae; genus Pannonibacter; species Pannonibacter carbonis. The sequence goes on from NZ_PUDR01000001.1 coordinate 158,491, forward strand.
GGCCTGGCGCAACGCCCGCGCGGTGTTGGGAACCGTTCCCGACGTGCGGCTGGAACTGCTCTGCGACACGCCGGCCGACAAGGCAGCAAGCTTTGCCAACCAGTTCGGCTTCGCCCGTTCGACCGATGACTGGAAGGCCCTGGTCACCGATCCAAAGGTGGACATCGTCTCCATCACGACCCCGAACCGCTTCCACAAGGAGATGGCCCTTGCCGCTCTCGCCGCCGGCAAGCACGTCTGGTGCGAGAAGCCGATGGGCCTGACGCTGGCGGACGGCGAGGAGATGGCGGCAGCCGCGGCAGCCAGCGGCAAGACCACGATGGTCGGCTACAACTACATCCGCAATCCGGCCTTCCGTCACGCGCAGAAGCTGGTTGAAGCCGGGCGGATCGGCCGCCTCGTGCATGTGCGCGGCATTGTCGATGAGGACTATCAGGCAGATCCAGATCTGGCCTGGACCTGGCGCGCGCGCCTGGAGGAAGCCGGCCTCGGCACGCTCGGCGACCTTGGCTGTCATCTCGTCTCGATGCTGATGGGCCTCTGCGGTCCGATCGAAAGCCTTGTTGCCGACATGCAGACTGTCCACACCACCCGCCCCCTCGCCGACGGCTCCGGTCGCGGCGCGGTGGAGAACGAGGACACCGCCACCGCCCTCCTGCGTTTCGCCAGCGGCGTGCAAGGCTCCCTGTCCACCTCGCGCTCCGCCTGGGGCCGCAAGAACCGCCTCGGCTTCGAACTGCATGGCACGAAGGGCATGCTGGTCTTCGATCAGGAGTGCATGAACGAGCTGCAGCTCTATGTGAACGAGGGACCGAAGGCCGAGCAGGGCTTCCGCACCATCCTGTCGGGCCCCGAGCACGGCGTTTATGGCGCGTTCTGCCCCGCTCCCGGCCATCAGGTCGGCTTCAATGACCTCAAGGTCATCGAGGCGGCGGAACTCCTCACCGCCATCACGAACGGCACCCGGCCGCACCCGGATTTCGCCGCGGCGCTGGAGTTCGAAAAGGTGATCCATGGCATCGCCGAAAGCGCACGCACAGGTCGTCGCATCAGCATTGCCTGAGAAAGCGGCCGCGTCGATCCCGTCGGGAACGGCGCGGCGCAAACTGCCAGCTACACAGAAGCTAGCCGGCGCGACGCGCGGCCTTGAGACGCGCCTGACGTCCGCCCCGTCGCCCTTGCGCAACTGCGGCGGCGGTTGCCACCCGCGCAAGGTCAGTTACCTGCACGAGCGCGGGGACCAGCACCGGGCCAAACCGCACGCGGTCCGGCTCAGCCGCATCATCGCGTTGTTCCAGTCTTGCAACGGCGGGATACGAGCTGCGAGCAAAGCCGACGAGATCGTCGATCCGCTCGCGCCCCTCCAGTCCGCCGAAGACATAGGCAAGCCCGTCGCGGACTGTGAAAGCCATCAGGCATCCGTCGTTGGATCCAGCGGATTGCGGGCAGCCGCTGCGCACCCGGCCAGTCAGATGCGAGTCTGTCAGATCAAAGGCTTCGGCCACGTCACCGGCCAACGCAATCTGCCGCGCCAAGAGGCGCGCCATGATGCAGGGACGCCCCGTTCGCCGGCACATTGTCGAAAAGCCATCGGCTCTGCCAGGCACGGATGTCGGTGATTGTGAAACGCTATCAGGATGTGAGGAAGTGGAGTCCACCGTGTCGCCCTCCGCGAACGGACGCGGGGTGGGCGGGGCCGCAAAGCTGGATGCGGCCGGATCTGCTTCCGGAAACTGCGCGTGCCATCTTGCCTCCTGCCGGGGCACCCCGCCCGGTTTGGTTCAAGGGATGATGGCAGGTCTCCTGACTTGCGGGTCACAGCGCCCCTGTCCCTTCCCGGCCGTTCAGGCCAGTGGTTCTGACAGGTTTGCTCGCCGCCTACAGTTGCGGGGGCAGTCCCGGAGTTGGCAGATGCTCACATCCGCCGCACCGGATTCCCTTTTCATCCTCCCGTCGCCAGTCGGCGGCGGAAGGAACCATCTTGGACAAGGCTAGACCAGCGCCCCGCTCATGGCAACCGCTGCCAAAGGCGGATACACAACCTGCCGGGGATCAACGGAACAACAGGACCGGCACCTTGCAGGCGCGCAGCATCTGCGTCGTCGTCGACCCGATCAGCAACGTCCGGATCCGGGAATGGCCATAGGCGCCCATGACCAGAAGATCGACAGCCTCACGTTCGATTGCCTCGGCAATCACGGTTTCCGGCGCGCCTTCGCGAACCTCGGCGCTCACGGTGAAGCCCGCAGTCTCCAGCTGTGCCTTTGCGCCTTCCAGCTTCCGCTTCAGTTCATCGCTTGGGCTGCCCGCCATCAGGAGCCGGGCCTCAAGCCCGGTGAGCAGCGGACTGCGCGAAACGTGATCCACCGCCTTCAGGCTGCTTGTGCCGCCATCGAAGGCAATCAGGAAACGCTGCAGCGGCTTGAACGCCCGCGAGGCCACAAACAGCGGCTTGTGACTTGCCCGGGCGAGACGCTCGAGATTCGAGCCAAGGTGCAATTTGTTGAAATCTGCCGCTTCGCCCCGCTTGCCGACTATGATCATCTCGGCATCGGCTTCCAGATCTGCAATCGCCTCCACAACTTCGCCGTGACGCAGCCGTTCACTCACGCTGACGCCACTGGCCGCAACAATGCCCCTGGCATCCTCAAGCAGCGCCCTGCCCTGCTTTTGCGCCAGTTTTGAGCGCTCCTCATCCAGCCGCGTGAGTTCGGTCAGCAATGCCGTTCGCGCACCAAGCGCAATCGAACCGCTAAGATCGGCACTCTCCACCGCAGGGCGGGTCAACACATGTACGAGTTCAACTGGGAGTGACAACCGGCCGGCAATCCAGGCCGCATGTTCGCAGACGCTGCGCCCATAGACTGAGGCATCCACCAGGGCGACGATTTTGCTACTCATCCTTGGCTCTCCTTCAATGGGCCATCAGCTTGTCGAGCCCGCCCGGCTTGTCATGCAAGGCCAGGCGGTCGACGATGGTCTCGCTCGCCTCATTGAGGCCCACGATGCTGACTTCAGCTCCCTCACGACGGAACTTCAACACCACCATGTCGAGCGCAGCCACGCTGGAAATGTCCCAGATATGTGCCTTCGACACGTCGATGATCACCCGCTCCAGCACTTCCTTGAAGTTGAACGCGGCCGTGAAATCCTCGACCGAGGCAAAGAACACCTGCCCCTCGACCACATACACCCGCTCACGCCCATCGGCGGACAGATCCGATGTCACGCGGAAGATCTGGGAAATCTTCCAGGCAAAGAAGATACCGGACAACAACACCCCGACGAGAACGCCAATTGCAAGGTTGTGGGTGAAGACGACAAAAGCGACCGTCGCCAGCATGACCACCGAGGAACTGCGCGGATGACTGCGCAGGTTGAGGATGGACGACCAGCTGAAGGTTCCGATCGACACCATGATCATGATCGCCACGAGAGCAGGCATCGGGATCTGGCGCACCCAGTCACCAAGCACCACGATCAGGAACAGCAGCATCACACCCGCGACAAAACAGGACAGCCGCCCGCGCCCGCCTGATTTCACATTGATCATCGACTGGCCGATCATGGCACAGCCCGCCATGCCGCCGATGAACCCTGTTGCGCAATTGGCAAGGCCCTGGCCGATGCACTCCTGATTGCGGTCGGAGGGCGTATCGGTCAGCTCATCGACCAGCTGCTGGGTCATGAGGGATTCCAGCAGGCCCACGGCCGCAACAGCCGCCGAGTAAGGCAGCACGATCAGGAAGGTTTCCAGCGTCAGCGGCACATCCGGCAGGAGGAACACCGGCAGGGTTGAGGGCAGTTCGCCCATATCGCCGACCGTGCGCACATCAAGGCCGAACCAGATGGCAAGGCCTGTCAGCACGAAGATGCAGACGAGCGGCGATGGCACCGCACGGGTGATGTAGGGGAACAGATAGATGATCCCGAGACCGGCCGCCGTCATCACATAGGTCAGCGGCGTCACGCCGATCAGTTCCGGCAGCTGCGCCATGAAGATAAGGATCGCCAGCGCATTGACGAAGCCGGTCATCACCGAGCGCGAGACGAAGCGCATGACATGGCCCAGCCGCAGCAGCCCTGCCCCCACCTGCAGCACACCGGCGAGGATGGTCGCCGCCAGCAGATATTGCAGGCCATGCTCCTTCACCAGTGTGACCATCAGCACGGCCGTTGCCGCCGTCGCGGCGGAAATCATGCCCGGACGCCCGCCTGCAATGGCGGTGATGACGGCAATGGAGAAGGAGGCATAGAGGCCGATCTTGGGATCAACCCCGGCGATGATCGAAAAGGCGATGGCCTCGGGGATGAGGGCAAGGGCCACAAGCAGGCCCGAGACGAGATCGGCGCGGGTGTTGCCGAACCACTGGTTCCGGTATGCGGAGAGTGAGATCATGGGAAATCCGTTCAGATGATCGGGGCATCACTGGCGGAAAACCGGCCAGTTCAAACTGTATGGATGCGGGATCACGTGAATTGTCCGGCGGATCGGCGGCCGGAAGAGCCACCCGGAATTGCACCGGGTCCTGATGACTTATGGGATTTTACCTAACCCGGCAGACGCTGCAGCGCAACATCACAAGCGCGCAAATTGAGACAAGATCGGCTGGGCATCAGATTCTCTCCCACCTTCAGCTACTGCATGCATACATCTTGTCTGCAGCCGTCCACGGCGTGGGGAAGGGCGGCATTTGGGTTGCTCCAGCACGGCCTTTCAGCCCCCCTCCCCCTGGTGGGGAGGGGCAAGGGGGTGGGGGGAAATGCCTTTCCGGAGGGCAAAGAACCCAATAATCCCGACGCTGTTATTTCTGATAGTCTGTATAGAAAACGTCTATCTTTCAGATATTTGCTGCTTCAGACCCCCCCGCCCCTAACCCCTCCCCACCAGGGGGAGGGGGGCGGAAGCGTCCTGTCATAAACCAGATGTGTCACTGCGGGCTACCGCCTCAACCCATGTGAGAGGCTGAAGACCTTTGCCAGAGGCTAAACCATCTATCCCAGCCAGCCTTCAAAGGCTCATGGTCGCGGCGACGGCGGATTTCCAGGCGCCGTATTTGCGCTGGCGCTCGTCTTCGCCGATGGCCGGCTCGAAACGCCGTTCGATGGCCCAGCTTTCGGAAAAACCATCCATGTCCGGATAGACCCCGGCCTGCATCCCGGCAAGCCACGCTGCGCCCAGGGCTGTCGTCTCCAGCACAGTCGGCCGGTCCACCGGCGCACCGATGATGTCGGACAGGAACTGCATCGCCCAGTCATTGGCGCTCATGCCCCCATCGACGCGCAACACGGGCTGTCCGGCAGCATTCGTCCAGTCAACCTGCATGGCTTCCAGCAGGTCGCGCGTCTGGTAGCCAACGCTCTCCAGTGCCGCCTTGGCAAACTCGCCAGGCCCGGAATTTCGCGTCAGGCCATAAATGGCACCGCGGCAGTCCGGGCGCCAGTACGGAGCACCAAGACCGGTAAAGGCCGGCACCAGAATGACCGATTGACCGGGATCGGCCGTCTCGGCCAGCGCTTGCGTTTCTTTTGCCTCACGGATGATTTTCAGCCCGTCGCGCAGCCACTGCACAACGGCCCCTGCGATGAAGATCGAGCCTTCCAGCGCATAGGTCGGCTTGCCGGCGATCTGATAGGCGATGGTTGTCAGCAGGCGGCTCTTGGACGTCACCGGTGTGTCGCCGGTGTTGAGCAGAGCAAAGCAACCGGTGCCATAGGTGGACTTCATCATGCCCGGCTGGAAGCAGGCCTGTCCCACAGTTGCCGCCTGCTGGTCGCCGGCAACGCCGAGGATCGGGATCTCACGTCCGAACAGGTCGGCGCGTGTATGACCGAACTCGGCGGCGCAGTCCTTCACCTCTGGCAGCATGCCCATCGGAATATCGAGGAGGTTGCAGATCTCCGTGCTCCACTCACCCTTGTGGATGTCATAGAGCAACGTGCGCGCGGCATTTGTCGCGTCAGTCACATGAACCGCGCCACCGGTAAGCCGCCAGATCAGGAACGTGTCGACCGTTCCAAAAAGCAGTTCCCCGCGTTCGGCTCGCCCCCGAGCCCCCTCGACCGTATCAAGCACCCACTTCAGCTTGGTGCCGGAAAAATACGGGTCGAGCAAAAGGCCGGTCTTGGCCGCGACCATCGCCTCATGGCCCTCGTCCTTGAGGCGGCGGCAGAGATCCGCCGTGCGGCGGTCCTGCCAGACGATGGCGTTATAGACCGGTTGACCGGTGGCGCGATCCCACACGACGGTGGTCTCGCGCTGGTTGGTGATGCCAATGGCGGCAATGTCGTGCCCGCTCTTGCCGGCACGCTCGATAGCAGCGCGGCAAGCCCCTGCGGTCGTGGACCACAGGTCGGCCGGATCGTGTTCCACCCAGCCCGGATGCGGATAGATCTGCGGAAACTCTTCCTGCGCGCTGGCGACAATCTTCAGCGACTTGTCGAACAGAATGGCACGGCTGGATGTCGTCCCCTGGTCGATGGCGAGAATATGCGTCACGTCGGCCTCCCCGATTGCGCCTGATCTTGCTGTCAGCGTCTGGTCATTCCGCTTAACAGGCTGACCTGGTCAGCTCAATGGCTCGCCGCAATCCTCCCCCGGAAGACAGGCGTCGGCACAATGGACATTGCGCTCACCAGGTCAGCCCGAAGGCGGGACCTTGCGGCCCCGCCCCCGATTGTCGATGGGTACGTGCTTATTTCCAGGAAGCGATCAGGTCGTCATAGGAGACGGTGATCGGCTGTTCCTTTTCATCCGGGATCGGACCCTTCGGTGCGCCCGGCTGGTCGAACCAGTACTCGGCGGTCTGGACTTCGTTCAGCTTCGGACCGAACTCGCCCTGCACGCCGGCACGTTCCAGGCGCTCAAGCACTTTCTCCTGCTCGGCGCAGAGTGCATCCATTGCTGCCTGCGGGGTCTTGGCACCGGACGACGCATCGCCGATGTTCTGCCACCACAGCTGGGCCAGCTTCGGGTAGTCCGGAACGTTGGTGCCGGTCGGCGACCACTGCAGACGGGCCGGCGAGCGATAGAACTCGATCAGACCGCCAAGCTTCGGTGCGCGCTCGGTGAAGCTGTCATGCGCAAGGGTGGACTCGCGGATGAAGGTCAGGCCAACGTGGCTCTTCTTCACGTCCACGGTCTTGGACGTGACGAACTGGGCATAGAGCCAGGCCGCCTTGGCGCGGTCAACCGGAGTGGACTTCATCAGCGTCCAGGAACCAGCGTCCTGATAGCCGACCTTCATGCCTTCTTCCCAGTACACGCCATGCGGCGAGGGAGCCATGCGCCACTTCGGCGTGCCATCCTCGTTCACGACCGGCAGGCCCGGCTTGACCATGTCGGCGGTGAAGGCGGTGTACCAGAACATCTGCTGAGCGATTTCGCCCTGGGCAGGAACCGGGCCGGCTTCGCCGAACACCATGCCGGCAGCAGCCGGCGGAGCGTACTTGTTCAGCCAGTCGATGTACTTGGTGATCGAGTACACAGCAGCCGGGCCGTTGGTGTCGCCGCCACGGGCAACGCAGGAACCAACCGGCTGGAAGTTCTCGTTGACGCGGATGCCCCACTCGTCGACCGGCAGGCCGTTCGGTTCGCCCTTGTCACCGGCACCTGCCATCGACAGCCACGCATCGGTGAAGCGCCAGCCAAGCGACGGGTCCTTCTTGCCGTAGTCCATGTGGCCATAGACCTTCTTGCCGTCGATTTCACGGCCGGTGAAGAACTCGGCAATGTCCTCGTAGGCAGACCAGTTGACCGGTACGCCGAGCTCATAGCCATACTTGGCCTTGAAGTCGGCCTTGTTCTTCTCGTCGTTGAACCAGTCATACCGGAACCAGTAAAGGTTCGCGAACTGCTGGTCGGGCAGCTGATAGAGCTTGCCGTCCGGACCGGTGGTGAACTTGGTGCCGATGAAGTCGGCCAGATCGAGACCCGGATTGGTCACGTCCTTGCCTTCACCAGCCATCCAGTCAGTCAGGTTGCGAGCCTGCTGGTAGCGCCAGTGGGTACCGATCAGGTCGCTATCGTTGATATAGGCGTCGTAGATGTTCTCGCCGGACTGCATCTGGGTCTGCAGCTTCTCGACGACGTCACCTTCACCGATCAGGTCGTGCGTGATCTTGATGCCGGTGATCTTGGTAAAGGCGTCAGCCAGAACCTTGGATTCGTATTCATGGGTGGTGATCGTCTCGGAGACGACCTTGATTTCCATGCCCTTGAACGGAGCGGCAGCGTCGATGAACCACTGCATCTCCTTTTCCTGGTCCGCGCGGCTCAGGGCCGACTGCGTGCCGATTTCAGCGTCCAGGAACTTCTTTGCCGCTTCCATGTCGGCAAAGGCGCTTCCGGTCGAAACCAGCATGGCAAGGGCCATGGCCGTCGAAGTGTAATACACTTTCATTCAGTTTCCTCCCGAGTGATTTGATCCGAAGATCAGGTTGCCTTTCGTCTTCAGACCCAGCGGAACACCGCAAAGGCGTAGACGAGACAGGCGATCAGAGCCCCCCAGAGGGGGGCGCCGAAGGCGGCGAGCCAGCCAAGCGTGATGAAGGCTGAGCCCAAAAGGGTGATGAAGAGACGGTCCCCGCGCGTCGTCTCGATGCGCAGCACGCCGACACGGGGCGTCTCCGGAAAGCGGATTGCCAGAGTGGTGAAGACCACCAGCAAGGTCGCAATCGTGGCAAAGAAGATCGCGGTCGGCGCGGTCCAGGCCATCCAGTCCATATCTGTTCTCCCTCAGATCAGACGCGGCCCAGGGCAAAGCCCTTGGCGATGTAGTTGCGGACGAAATAGATCACGAGCGCGCCGGGAATGATGGTCAGCACACCGGCAGCAGCCAGCACGCCCCAATCCATGCCCGAGGCCGAGACCGTACGGGTCATCGTGGCTGCAATCGGCTTGGCATTCACCGAAGTGAGCGTGCGCGACAGAAGCAGCTCGACCCAGGAGAACATGAAGCAGAAGAACGCAGCCACGCCGATGCCACTCGCGATCAGCGGCATGAAGATCTTCACGAAGAAGCGGCCGAACGAGTAGCCGTCGATATAGGCGGTCTCGTCGATTTCCTTCGGCACGCCGCGCATGAAGCCTTCCAGGATCCAGACCGCCAGCGGGACGTTGAACAGGCAGTGCGCCAGGGCAACGGCGATATGCGTGTCGAACAGCCCGACCGAGGAATAGAGCTGGAAGAAGGGCAGAGCGAACACGGCCGGTGGGGCCATGCGGTTGGTCAGCAGCCAGAAGAACAGGTGCTTGTCGCCGAGGAACGTGTAGCGCGAGAAGGCGTAGGCCGCCGGCAGCGCCACGGTGATCGAGATCACCGTGTTCATCACCACGTAGATCAGCGAGTTGACGTAGCCCATGTACCAGCTTGGATCGGTGAGGATCGTTGCATAGTTGGCGAGCGTCGGGCTTTGCGGCCACAGGCTGAAGGTCGACAGGATTTCCGTGTTGGTCTTCAGGCTCATGTTGAGGAGCCAGTAGATCGGCAACAGCAGGAAGATCAGGTACACGGCCATCACGACGGCGCGGGAGTTGATGCCGACACGCGCGGCACTGCGGCTCCTCGCCGGGGTGGAAGCGGTCATGGTTGCGGCGCCCATCAGAAGCCCTGCCTTTTGTCGAGGTTGGTCATGACGGTGTAGAACACCCAGGAAATCAGCAGGATCACGAGGAAGTACATGATCGAGAAGGCTGCGGCCGGACCGAGGTCAAACTGGCCGAGTGCCATCTTGACGAGGTCGATCGACAGGAAGGTCGTCGAGTTGCCCGGCCCGCCACCGGTGACCACGAAGGGCTCGGTGTAGATCATGAAACTGTCCATGAAGCGCAGCAGGATGGCGATCATCAGCACGCCCTGCATCTTCGGCAGCTCGATGTAGCGGAACACGCTCCAGCGGCTGGCCTGGTCGATCTTCGCCGCCTGATAGTAGGCATCCGGGATCGACTGCAGACCGGCATAGGCGAGCAGCGCCACCAGCGAGGTCCAGTGCCACACGTCCATCACGATGACCGTGGCCCAGGCGGCGACAGCGTCCTGCGTGTAATTGTAGGAGATGCCGAGGGCATGCAGCGTGGCACCCAGCAGACCGATGTCGACGCGGGCAAAGATCTGCCAGATGGTGCCGACCACGTTCCACGGAATGAGCAGCGGCAGCGCCATCAGGATGAGGCAGAACGAGGCCCAGAAGCCGCGCTTGGGCATGTTCAGCGCGATGAAGATGCCGAGCGGGATCTCGATGGCCAGGATCACGGCCGAGAAGATCAGCTGACGGCCGAGCGCATCCCAGAGGCGCTTGGAATGCAGCATTTCATCGAACCATTCGACACCAGCCCAGAAGAACTGGTTGTTGCCGAACGTGTCCTGGACCGAGTAGTTCACCACCGTCATCAGCGGGATCACCGCCGAGAAGGCGACGAGCACGAGAACGGGAAGGACAAGGAACCAGGCCTTGTGATTGACGGTCTTTTCCATCAGGCGGCCTCCCCCGAAACGCGCCAGCTGTTGGCATAGACATTGACGCGCGAGGGATCGAACACCACGCGGGTCATGTCGGACGTGATGCGGTCGCTTTCGCCCGCGATGATGTTGATGTCGGACCCGAAGAACTCGGCCCGGACGATCTTGTGACGGCCCACGTCCTCGACGCGGCGCACCTTGACCGGCAGGCCCTCGCTGTCGGACAGGCGGGCGAATTCCGGACGCACGCCGATCTGCACCTTGCCATCCAGCTTTGAATAGCCGTGGCCGAGCGGAATGGTGGCACCGTTCACATAGGCCGTCGTTCCCTCGACCTGCGCATCCATGAGGTTCATGCCGGGCGAGCCGATGAAGTAGCCGACGAATGTATGCGCCGGGCGCTCGAACAGCTCCTGCGGCGTGCCGATCTGCACCACGCGGCCGTCGTACATCACCACCACCTTGTCGGCGAAAGTGAGCGCTTCGGTCTGGTCATGCGTGACGTAGATCATGGTGTGGCCGAACTCGTGGTGCAGCGACTTCAGCTGCGTCCGCAGTTCCCACTTCATGTGTGGATCGATGACGGTGAGCGGCTCGTCGAACAGCAACGCGTTGACGTCCTCGCGCACCATGCCGCGGCCGAGCGAGATCTTCTGCTTGGCGTCGGCGGTAAGGCCCTGCGCCTTGCGGTCGAGCACGGCCTCCATGCCGATCATGTGGGCGATCTTCTGCACCCGGTCGGCGATGTACGCTGCATCCGCACCGCGGTTCTTCAGCGGGAAGGCGAGATTTCCGCGCACGGTCATCGTGTCGTAGACGACCGGGAACTGGAACACCTGCGCGATGTTGCGCTCCGCCGTCGGCTTTTCCGTCACATCGACGTCGTTGAACAGGATCCGCCCCTGGCTTGGCACCAGAAGACCGGAAATGATGTTGAGCAGCGTGGACTTGCCGCAGCCGGACGAACCGAGCAGCGCATAGGCCTCGCCGTCATTCCACACGTGGTTCAGTTCCTTCAGCGCGAAATCGTCTTCGCTCTGCGGGCGCGGATTGTACGAGTGGGCGAGATTGTCGAGCGTGATCTTGGCCATGGGTCCCTCCTCACGCTGCCAGCGCATAGGCGGCCGGAGCCACCAGCGCGCCGTCCTGGCCGAAGACATAGACATGCGAGGGGTCGAGATAGACCTTCAGCGCGGCCCCCAGGGTGAGGTCATGCACGCCATGGATCAGGCCAACCCAGCGCTCGCCATGATGTTCAAGGTGCACGAAAGTCTCCGATCCGGTGATTTCGGTCACCGCGAGCTGGGCGGTGAACTCCATCGCATCCGTGCTGTGCCGGTGCAGTTCGAGATGGTTCGGCCGGAAGCCGGCGATGTAGCGGCCATCGTGCAGCTCGGCGAGCTTGCCGGCGGCCGGGATCGACTGTCCGTCCCCGAACATCAGCTTGGCACCTGCCTTGGCGATCTGCAGGAAGTTCATCGGCGGATCGGAGAACACGCGTGCCGTCGTTGCATCGACGGGCCGGCGATAGACCTCCGGCGTCGGCCCGAACTGGGTCACCCGGCCCTGCCACAGCGTGGCCGCGTTGCCACCCAGAAGCAGCGCCTCTTCCGGCTCCGTCGTCGCGTAGACGAAGATCGATCCTGAGGCTTCGAAGATCTTCGGGATCTCGACGCGCAGCTCTTCGCGCAGCTTGTAATCAAGGTTGGCCAGCGGCTCGTCGAGCAGAACCAGGCCGGCGTTCTTGACCAGTGCGCGCGCCAACGCGCAGCGCTGCTGCTGGCCACCGGACAGCTCCAGCGGCTTGCGCTTCAGCATCGGCGTCAGCTTCATCAGCTCCGCCGTCTTGTGCACGGCCTTGTCGATCTCCGCCGACGACTTGCCCATCAGCCGCAAAGGACTGGCAATATTGTCGTAAACGGTCATCGCCGGATAGTTGATGAACTGCTGATAGACCATGGCAACGGCGCGGTCCTGCACGCGCATGCCGGTCACGTCCTTGCCGTTCCAGAGGATGCGGCCGGTCGTCGGCTTGTCGAGCCCAGCCATCAACCGCATCAGCGATGTCTTGCCAGCCGACGTCGGTCCGAGCAGCACATTCATGCTGCCCTCACGCAAGGTCAGGTCTGTCGGGTGGATATGGGTTGCCCCACCCGCGACCTTGGAGACATTCTCCAGGACCAGGGTCATAATTCTCGTCCTCCCATTCCTGCTACTGCGCCGCGGCCGCCCCGTGCCGGGCCGTGCAGGCATTCTTTATCCATTGATCCAGCGCTGCCACTTCAGCGGCGCTCAGGCGCAGGCCCATTTTTGAGCGACGCCAGACGACGTCCTCGGCGCTGCGCGCATATTCCTTGTCGATCAACCAGTTGACTTCACGTTCGGTCAGGTTCCAGCCGAAGTGAGCACCCAGATCCTCCACCCGGGTCGCACCTTTCAGGATCTCCAGCGCCTCGGTTCCATAGGCTTTCACAAGACGACGAGCCCAGCGCTCATCAAGGAACGGATGCGCGCTCATCAGTTCACGCACCAATGCTTCGACGCCATCAACCGGGAAGTTGCCACCCGGCAGCGGCACGCGCGCGGTCCAGGCAGCACCAGCTGCCGGGAAATGCGGCACGATCTTTTCCAGCGCATGCTCGGCGAGCTTGCGATAGGTGGTGATCTTGCCGCCGAACACATTGAGCAGCGGCGCGCCGCCGGTCTCGTCCACCTTCAGCACATAGTCGCGGGTCGCGGCTGTCGCAGACTTGGCACCGTCGTTGTAGAGCGGGCGAACACCCGAATAGCTCCAGACGATGTCGTCCACGGTGACCGGCTTCTTGAAGTAGCCCGAGGCGAACTTCAGCAGGTAGTCGCGCTCCTGATCCGTGCAGACCGGCTTGATGCCCGGCTCCGGATGGTCGGCATCGGTCGTGCCGATCAGGGTAAAATCGGTCTCGTAAGGGATCGCAAAGATGATGCGGCCGTCTTCGCCCTGGAAGAAGTAGCACTTGTCGTGATCGTAGAGCTTCTTCGTAACGATGTGGCTGCCGCGCACCAGGCGCACGCTTTCCTGCGAATTGGAGCGCACCGTGTTGCGGATCACGTCGCCGACCCAGGGGCCGCCGGCGTTGACCAGCATCCGGGCATGGCGGCGGAACTGCTCACCCGTGTCGCGGTTTTCAAGCAGGATCTGCCACTGCCCGTCGACGCGCTCGGCCGACAGCACCTTGGTGCGCACCATGATCTCGGCGCCTCGGGCGGCCGCATCACGGGCATTGAGCACCACGAGCCGGGAGTCCTCGATCCAGCAATCCGAATATTCATAGGCCTTGGCAAAGCGGTCCTGCAGCGGCTTGCCTTCAGGGCCGGCCTTCAGATCGACCGTCGACGTGCCCGGCAGGATCTTGCGGCCGCCGAGGTTGTCATAGAGGAACAGGCCAAACCGGATCAGCCAGGCCGGACGACGCCCTTTCATCCAGGGCATCACCATGTTGAGCAACTTCGAGGTCGGCGTCTCGCCTTCGAACCGCATGTCCTTGTGGTAAGGAAGCACGAAGCGCATGGGCCAGGAAATATGCGGCATCGCCGTCAGCAGCGTTTCGCGCTCGATCAGCGCCTCGCGCACCAGCCGCACCTCGAAGTACTCGAGGTAGCGCAAGCCGCCATGGAACAGCTTTGTCGAGGCGGATGAGGTTGCGGAGGCAAGGTCATTCATCTCCGCCAGCGAGACGGTCAGACCACGTCCGGTCGCGTCACGGGCGATGCCGCAGCCATTGATGCCGCCGCCGATGATGAACAGATCGACCACCTGATCTTGCTGCAATGCCACGGACACGAACCTCCCGGAACCGGTCTTTTGTGAACACAAACGAACCACAAAACCCCATTCACAGTCAATGAACGATTTTCGTTTGTGTTCGTTTTTGATTCTTCGCGTCAATCCAAGCACTTAGCTGAGGCAAACCGCCGCAGCCCGCGCTTTCGCGGCCATGTTGCCGGAAATAAAGGACTTTTTGTGCGTTGCGGTATCGAACTTTTGCGCTGCAATAGTCGATCACATTTCGATCGTATGTTCGCACTTGCGCTAAAAACTTGAAAAAGGGAGCCAAAGCGAACATAGTACCCATGCCCCAAGGGAATATGACCGTGTCACAGACCTTCCGCCAGCCAGAGATTCTCGAGCTCGCCCGACAGCAGGGAAAGGTCACTGTTGAAGGCCTTGCCGAGCATTTCGGCGTCACCGTCCAGACCATCCGCCGCGACCTGTCAGAGCTGTCCGACAGCGGCAAGCTGGAACGTGTCCACGGCGGCGCCATCCTGCCATCCGGCGTGACGAACATCGGCTATGAGGACCGCAGAAACCTCAATCGCGACGCCAAGACAGCGATTGCCACGCAATGCGCCCGGGCCATTCCGAGCGACGTGTCGGTGTTCCTGAACATCGGCACCAGTACGGAAGCGGTCGCCCGCGAGCTGCTGCACCATCGCAACCTGATGGTGGTCACCAACAACATGAATGTCGCCAACATCCTGGTCGGAAACCCGGACTGCCAGGTGATCGTTGCCGGCGGGGCCTTGCGGCGCACGGATGGCGGTCTTGTCGGCAACCTGACGACCCGCACCATCGAGCAGTTCAAGTTCGATTTTGCCGTCATCGGCTGCTCCGCCCTTGATGAGGAAGGCGACCTGCTCGACTTCGACATCCAGGAAGTCGGCGTCAGCCAGACCATCATCCGTCAGGCGCGCAAGACGTTCCTGGTCTCAGACCATTCCAAGTTCCAGCGCACGGCCCCGGCCCGCATCACCTCGCTGGCGCGCATCGACACCTTCTTCACGGACTACCCACTGCCCAGCCCCCTCGCCATCCGCTGCGAAGGCTGGGGCACCAAGGTCGTGGTCTGCGGCGAAGGCTGAGGCAACGCGCCTGCGGCACACGGCCCATCCGCCAAAAAAACGGCTGACAAGGCACGCCGGGCGGACTACAGCCTGCCGCAGTCATTTCCGTGCCGGAGGCCCTGATGTCCGCGAAGCCGCACACCCTGATCGCTCCCTCCATGCTTGCCAGCGATTTCTCGCGTCTGCGCGATGAGCTGCGCGCTGTTGACGCTGCTGGCGCCGACTGGATCCATCTTGATGTGATGGATGGCCATTTCGTGCCGAACATCACCTATGGACCGGACGTGATCGCCGCCATGCGGCCGCACACCACCAAGGTGTTCGATACGCACCTGATGATCGCACCCTGCGACGCCTATCTGGAGGCCTTCGCCAAGGCCGGATCGGACATCATCACCGTTCATGCCGAGGCAGGACCTCATCTCGACCGCTCGCTGCAGGCGATCCGGGCGCTTGGCAAGAAGGCGGGCGTCTCGCTCAACCCGAGTACCCCGGAAAGCGTCATCGAATATGTGCTCGACCGGCTCGACCTGATCCTGGTCATGACGGTGAACCCCGGTTTCGGCGGCCAGAAGTTCATTCACGCCATGGTCGACAAGGTCGCCCGCATCCGCAAGATGATCGGTGACCGGCCGATCGATATCGAGGTCGACGGCGGCATTGCCCCGGACACCGCCCCGCTCGTCGCTGCCGCTGGCGCGAACGTGCTGGTTGCCGGGTCTGCGGTGTTCAAGGGCGGCACGCCGGAAACATCGAATATCTATGCCGCGCAGATTGCCGCGATCCGAACGGCGGCCGACGCCACCCGCTCGTGAGCCGCGCAATGCGAGCGGTTGTCTTTGATCTGGACGGGACGCTGGTGGACAGCGTCGCGGCCATCGCCGATGTCGGCAACAGCCTGATGCTGGAACTCGGTCTTGCCGCCCTCAGCGTCGAAGAAGCGCGCGGTTACATCGGCAACGGCGCGGCGAAGTTTGTGGAGCGTGCGCTTGCCGCCCGCGCCATCAACGCCGATGCAGCCACGCTTGCCCATCACGTCGAGCGCTTCGAGGAAATCTATGGCGCGGCGCCAGGCTCGGCCAACCCGCCGTTTGCCGGTGCCGAGCTGGCGCTCAAGACCTTGAAGGCCGAAGGTGTCCGCATCGGGCTTTGCACCAACAAGCCCGGCATCCCGACCGCCAACCTCCTGGCAGCACTTGGCTGGAGCGATCTGTTCGAGGTGGTGATCGCCGGCGACAGTCTGGCCACCCGCAAGCCGGATCCGGCACCGCTGATCGAAGCAGCCCGCCGTCTTGGCACCGACGTCACCGCACCGGGCTTTGCCTATGTCGGCGACAGCGAGGTCGATGCAGAGACAGCCGAGCGCGCTGGCAGCCGCTTTGCCCTCTTCACGCTGGGCTACCGCAAGCAGCCGGTCGAGGCGCTTACGCATACGATCGCCTTCGACGACCTGGCGGCCCTGCCTGCCCTTCTGGCCGATCTCGCCGCCCGCTGATCGCGCGGCGAGATCTTTTTTAACGCGTCAGTGGGAGACGCCCGATCCGCCGACGCTGACGATCGTGTAGGGCATGCCCTCCACCTTGATCGTGCCGGCTTCCTTCAGCGTATCGGCGTCGATCTTGCGGATGACGCCCGCGCGCGGGTCGGTCAGCAGCACCGTCTCACCTGCGATCGCCAGACGCGGCCGCGGGTCGGCCCAGTGCCCGTCCATCGAATAGGCTTCCGTGACAGCCGCGCTCGCTTCAATCTTCGCTTCCAGCATGTTGAAGCGATGCAAGGTGCCATCCTCCGTCAGGACGAAGGCGTGCTCTGCATGGGCCGGATCGAGGATGAAGTCGACGCGCCGGGCCGGCAGCTTGGCATAGGTGAAATGCGGCGCGTCGGCCGGATCCACGACGACGAGCCCATCGGCACCGTAGTTGCCAAGGAAGGCCTGCATCCCCTTCACGCCGAGCAGCGTGCCCGTCTTGCCCTGCGGTAGATCTGAACCGTAGGGCAGCAGCTTGAACTCGGGCTTGGCACCATCGGCCTTCACCGCCAGCACGCCATCGCCGCAGCCTGCCGCCAGATAAGCGCCCGAGAAGGCTTCACCGTGGATGCCCGGGCAGGACGCCAGCTCCGACACCGGCTTTCCAGCCTGATCAAAGGCCTGCAGCCCAAGACGCGGCAGGTTCTCCGCGCCAGCCGGCTTTTCGGTCGCCGACACCGTGGAGAGTACATAGTTCCCCATGACGGCGACAAAGCCATGGTGCGGCACCGACTGCGGGAAGTCCTTCAGCACCGGATCACCGGCGAGCAGGCCCTTCACATCCGCCAATGCGGCACGGCCATCCTTGTCGAAGTTCACGGCCAGAAGGCCGGAATGCTCGACCACATGCACCGGATAACCGCCGGTCAACGCCGTCGGCAGCTTGGCCGGCTCACTGACCTCGATATCGGAATGGTCGCCGTGGCTCTCGATGACGACACCGGTCTTCAGGAAGTCGACCCGGTTCTTGTCGCCCTGCACGGCTGCGATGCCCTGTCCATCACCGAAAGCATAGATGCGGGCTGGACCTTCGACGTCGAAGCTCCAGCGTTTTTCAGGCTGGTCCAGGTCCAGCGCGGTGATCTTGCCGCTCGCATGGTCGCCAATGAACACGCGCCAATGGGTCTTGCCTGCCTCGTCCGCGATGACGGGAAGAGTGAGGCCGGCGCTGAACAAAAGGGCCAGCGCGGTTGTCCGTCTGAACATTGGAACTCCTATAAATGTTATTACATTACATTTATACCGAGCTGGGTTGTGCGGCGCAAGCGCGAATGCCGCCTTCACCGATCCGCCGATGTTCCCGCCGGGTTTCAACAAACCGTCATCAAGCTGGCTTAAGCCGCAGGCATGTCGATCAAACTTGAACAAGTCACGAAGGTTTTCGGCGCGCAGCGCGTGCTCGATGACGTCTCACTCACCATCGCGGAGGGCGAGTTCTTTGTCGTCCTCGGCCCATCCGGCTGCGGCAAATCCACATTGCTGCGCCTGATCTCAGGCCTTGAACCGCTCGACGGCGGCCGGATCGAGATCAACGGCCGAGAAGTGGCCTCAGGCACACAGCACTTGCCACCGGAAGCGCGGGGCGTCGGCGTGGTGTTCCAGTCCTATGCGCTCTGGCCGCACATGAGCGTGGCGGCGAACGTCGCCTTCCCGCTCGAAACAGCAGGCAAGACAAAGGCCGAGATCACGCAGCGTACCGATGAGTGCCTGTCGACCGTGGAACTGACGCGCTTTGCTGATCGCAAGCCCGCCGATCTGTCCGGAGGCCAGCGCCAGCGTGTTGCATTGGCCCGCTGCCTTGCCCAGGGCGCGTCCACGATCCTGATGGACGAACCTCTCGCCAATCTCGACCCGCATCTGCGCGGCGCGATGGAGGAGGAACTGTCCGCCTTCCATAAGGCAAGCGGCGCGACGACGCTGTTCATCACCCACGATCAGCGCGAGGCGATGGCGCTCGCCGACCGGATCGCCATCCTGTGGGAAGGCCGGCTGCTGCAGGCCGATGCGCCCGAGGTGATCTATCGCCGCCCGAAAAGCCGTCAGGTCGCCGGCTTCATCGGCCAGGGTGCCATCACAACGGTCGCTGTGCTTGGATCGCAGGGCAGCAACGCCAACGTCCGGCTTGCCGGCTGCGAGTTCACCGTGTCCGCAACGCCCGGGACGCCGACGGGCACAGCCGCCTTGCTGCTGCGTCCGGAGGATCTTGAAGTCGGTGCCGCCGATGCCCGTCTCATGGGGCGGATCGGCCGCACGGTCTATCGCGGCGGCTTCCACGAGGCCGAGATCAGCCTGCCGGGAAGCGAGACGCCGCTGCTGGCAAGGGTGCCAATGAAGCCGCAAGCGGGCGCCGAGATTGGCGTTTCCATCCGGTCAGGCTGGGTGCTGCCAGCCTGACCGGATGGCCGAGGATCAGTCCCGCCAGGGAATACACCCGGCGGGAACCCGGCGAGCCAGGCCATTCATGGCGATCATTACCAGAACGGTGGCAAGCACCACGACCGTGGACATTGCAGCCGCCAGTGTCGTGGAGCCTCCATCCTCGTAGTTGAAGATCGTCGTTCCAATGGTTTCGGTGCCCGAGGACCACAGCAGCGCCGACACCGTCACCTCATTATAGGCGGTGAGGAACACCAGGATCGCCCCGGAAGCCGCTGCCGGCGCAACCAGCGGCGCAAAGATCCGGCGAAGACGGGTCAGATAGCCAGCCCCCGCGACCCGGGCCGCGTCTTCAAGGCTCTTGTCCATCTGCAGATAGGCCGCCGTGACCGGCTTCAGCCCCACCGACAGGAACACTGCCACATAGGCGAGCAGAATGATCCAGAGCGTGCCATAGAGCGAGACACCGATCAGCGGCAGGGGCTTGAGGAATGCCAGGATGAAGGCAATCGACACCACCAGCCCGGGAACGGCAAAGGCAACATCGGCCTGCGCCGCCGCAAGGCTCGCTGCCTGCCGCTTGCGTCCTTGCCGCAGCACCATGAGATGCCCAAGGCCAATGGCCACAGCCGCGATGACAAGTGCGGCAACAGCAGCGATGAATGTCGAATTGGCAAAGGCCCTGAGCGTCACACTCTGCCGCCACAATACCTCGACGAAATTGTTGAAGGTGATCGTTTCTGGCCCCAGGACCAGGCCGTAGGTCGGCACCAGCGATGTTGCAACCAGCGCGGTAAAGGGCAGGACCAGCGTCAGGGCAACAAAACCCCACAGCCCGACTTCCAGCGGCAACCGCCCTTTACCGAGCGCATAGGCAAGAGGTGCCTGCGGCAACCCGATCAGGGTCGAGCGCATCCGCCGCTGCAACAGTGATTGCACGCCCACCGCAATCAACGTGACCACCGCCAGCACCACCGAAATCACAGCCACATTCGGCAGCACATCCGGCCCGAAACTGGCCAGCCGCCGCCACATCAGCACCGGCAGCGTTGTGTAGCGCGCCGGAATGCCGATCATCGCGTTGATGCCGAAATTGCCAAGCGCCGCAACGAAAGCCAGCATGAAGCCCGCCAGCAACGACGGCCCGATCAAGGGCAGAGTGATGCGGATCAGAACGCGTGAACCACCGGCCCCGCACACCCGCGCCGCATCGGCGAGTTCACGCGGCAAAGATCGAAGCGCTGCACGCAGGATCAGGAACACCAGCGGCGCATGCTGCAAGGCCAGCAGGCTGACGAGGCCGGTGAAGGAATAGATCGCCGGCGTCACGCCCATCTCCGGGGCGAGGCCGAGTGGCTTCAGGACCGGACTGCCCGGCCCCATGGCCTGGATCCAGGCAATCGCGATGACATGCGGCGGGATCATCATCGGCAGCAGCAGGCAGAACACCAGGAGGCCCTTGGACCGCACGTCTGTCAAACCGATCGCCAGCGCCAGCCCGGCGCCGATGACCGTCGCGATCAATGCCGACAAGAAGCTGCTTTCAAAGGAATTCCAGAGCGCCCTCTGGACCGACTTGTTGCTCATGGCCTCAATCAGCGGCCCGAGATCAAGCCCGCCTGGCCCGGTTAGGCCAACCTTGAACAGAAGCACCAGCGGCAGGCCGCAAATCAGCGTCACCACCACAACGAGAACGGCGAGGGTAATCCCCTCGCCGTCCGGAAGCACCTTGCGGAAAAATGCGGTCATTGACCTTTAGCCGCCGAAGATTTCCGTGAACTTCGCCTTGTTGGCAGCATCGCCTTCAAGCGCCTTGGCCGGGTCGAACGGCAGCAGCTTGATGGTCTCGCGGGCCGGGAAGCCAGCCGGCGGGGTCACGCCCGGATGCGCCGGCAGATAGCCCTGCTTGGACGCCAGTTCCTGGCCTTCCGTGGAGATCAGGAAGTCGACAAAGGCCTTGGCAGCGGCCGGGTTCTGGGCGGTGGAGAGGATCGCCACCGGCTCGGTCACGGCAGAGACGCCTTCTTCCGGGAACACGAAATCCACCGGAGCGCCC
The DNA here is from genome assembly GCF_003012935.1 of Pannonibacter carbonis. GTDB lineage: Bacteria > Pseudomonadota > Alphaproteobacteria > Rhizobiales > Stappiaceae > Pannonibacter > Pannonibacter carbonis. Next base: position 179,792 of record NZ_PUDR01000001.1, read on the forward strand.
TGCGCCTTGCCACGGATCGGCATGTAGTCGACCATGAAGCCATAGAGCTTCTCGCCGCCGGCAATCGCCTTGTAGACGCCGCCGTTGCCCCCCTGCGGGTTCGCGCCCTGCTCTGCCAGCTTCTCGTAATAGGCCCAGCCGAGATCCGGGTTGCCGGTGATGGCAACCATGTGGATGGTCGCAGCGCCCGAAGTCAGCGGCGACGGCATCGCCAGCTTGTCCTTCACTTCAGCCTTGAGCAGGTCCTTGTAGGACGTCGGCTTCACCGGGGCATTGGTGTTGTACATGATGCCGGTGGTGATCAGCTTGGTGGAGAAATAGGTCTTGTCCGTGTCCATGATCGCCGGGTCATAGGCCGACACGTCAGCGCCCTCATGCTTCATGAGGCGGCCTTCCTGCTTCAGGCTTTCCATGGTGACGGTGTCGGCAATCAGCAGCAGGTCAGGCTTCGGTGCACCGGCTTCGATCTCGGCGCGCAGCTTGGCCATCACCTGGGTCGTGCCGTCACGGACCCACTCGACGTCAACTGCCGGATATTTGGCCTTGAACGCGTCAACCGTCTGCTGGGCATCTTCATTCGGCTGGGACGTGTAGAGCACCAGCTTGCCGGAAACGTCGGCAGCCTGGACCTGACCGGCAATAAGCAGCGCAGTGGCGGCAATGAGCAGCTTCTTCATGATGGATCCCTGTCATTCGCGCGCCGCCCATGCGGCGCAGCTGGGGCGGCTCTAACAGCGTTTGATGACAGTTTTGTTGACCGATTGTTACAGCTTTTTGAAATTCATTAGCCGGCAAATTTCATACTGTGCAGTTTCTCAGGGCTTTTCCAGAATTTCGCCGGATGTGATGTGCAGCCTGCACCGCCTGTCCTCAGACGCCGCGACACAAAGCAGCGAACGCGTCTCCACCAGAGCTACGGGAAGCCGTTCCGGTCCTTACAGGACCCAGAGCCTCAATGGACAACATTGCCCGCGCGCCACACACGGCGCAGGATCGGGTGTCCGGCGTGCAAGCGAACCTGCAGCAGGTCGGCCCGGCGTCCGGAAGCGATTTCACCTCGGTCCACAAGCCCGGCTGCCTCCGCAGGCGACTTGCTGACGAGCCGGACGGCCTCTGGCAGGCGGCTGTCATCGGCCCCGTCGAGGCCGATCAGGAACGCCGCATCGAACATGGATCGCGGTACGTAGTCCGAGGCGAGCATGTCGAGAATACCTTCATCCAGCAATTCACCCATGGAGACATTGCCCGACTGGGAGCCGCCACGCAGGATGTTGGGCGCGCCTCCCACATTCAGCATGCCCTTTTCCCGGGCATAGCGGGCTGCTTCGATGGTGCAGGGAAACTCTGAAATCAGGATGCCGTCGGCCACGGCTTCATCGATATGCGCCAGTTCCGTGTCGTCATGCGACAACAGCGGTTTGCCATGCGCCTTCGCCAAGCCAATCACCACCGGACGAACCCCTGCGCTGATTCCATCGGCCACGGCGAGCATGTCGGCCATCTCGGCTTCTACGACCTGTTGCGCGTGTCCCGTCTCGGCCATCCGGCGCTGGATGTAAGCCGCCACGTCGCGGCTTTGGCGACGCCCCGGCAGATGCTCCATCACAGAGACAACACGCACGATGTCGCGCGCGATCGACGCTTCGGTCAGGCGCGGCGTGTTGGTATCCACGAGTTCGCAGCGCAGATGCACAAGGTGCTCGGCGCGCAGGAGGCCAGCCATCTGCGCTTCCTCGAGTGCATCAATCATCGGCACAAGAATTTCCAGCCGCTCCGGGTTCTTGACGGTCGCACCGACACACAAGCTGTCAAAGACAGTCGTGATACCCGCCCCGATGATCTGGCTGTCGTGCGCAAGCGCCGCCCGGAACGGGTTCCACTTCACATGCGCGCGCGGGAAGACATGTTTCTCGAAATGGTCGGTGTGAATGTCGACAAGACCCGGCAGCAAATAGTCGCCGTCGAGATCGACTGCACCAAGCCTGGCCGGCGCACGGCCTTCGCCAACCTCGGCAATCTGGTTGCCACGCAGCACCACATGGCCCGAGATCACCCGGTCAGCAAGCACGAGGCGGGCGTTGTCAAACACCGTTTCAATCGCGCTTGCAGCGACGGGATGGTCCATTCGGGTCATGTGGTCAATCCTTGAAAATAGAAGTAAAGTCAGATGCTTATTGTGCCAGACCCTGCGCCTGCAGCCAGGCGATGGAGGCAGGCACCTCATCCAGATTGCGCAACTCGATGATGAGGCGCGGCTGGCTCGTCAGATCGGCAAGCGCGGCAAACACCGAATGCCAGCGGATTGTGCCCTGACCAAGGCTCCAGTGCCGATCGGCATAGCCGTCCGCGTCCTGCAGATGGATGTGGCGCAGCCTGTTGCCCGCCGCGCGGACGTAGTAGTCGACCGGGGGGGCGCCGGTGGAACCATGCGCGTAATGGGCATGGCCTGTGTCGATGGATACGGCAACGGCGCTGGACTGGAAGCTGTCGGCCAGGATGACCCGGTCCTTCGGGTCCTTGTCCTCGATGTTCTCGATCACCAGTTCGCAGCCGATGGCTTCAGCGCGCTTCACCGGCTCGGCCATGATTGCATGGCAGCGCTCCATCACCCGCTGGCGGGCCGAGGCGTAGTTGTCGAAGTTGTTGTAGTCCCAGGTGGAATACGGGCTGTGCACGACCATGTGGGTGGCGCCCAGCGCCTCGCACACCTCAAGCCCCTGCAGCAGGCGGCGGGTGACAACCGCTGCAATATCCGGATCCGGGTTGGCGATGTTCATGCCCCAGAACGGGCCATGGATACCAATGCGTCCGGTGTGACCATCCAGCACCTTCTTTGCCCGTTCGACCAGCGGCTTCCAGTCGCCATTGAGGACGTCTGCATTGACGAAGTCTTGCAGTTCGAGATCGCGCGGCTTTTCGGTCATCAGCGCCCGATGGCGCTCATAGGCATCGAGCGTAAGCGCCGCACCAACGACAGGAAGAGTGCTCATAATCAGATCCTTCAGGGCGGGACCCGGTCATTCGGCCGGGCGTCAAAAGGCGGGAGAGAAAATTCATGCGAATGACTCGCGCACTTTCTCATAATGCCGATGTTTGACAGGAAAGCGACATGGCAGCGGAAATGTCGCGGCAAAGCCGGTCAATACCCGCGCTGCCGGTCAACGGCCGCCGGGACTTCGCCCGTGGAAAAGTACCGGCTGAGGTTCTCTGCGACGATCAGGCTTGCGGTCGAGGGCGTCGTCGGCGCGCTGACATGCGGCAAGATCGTAACGCTCGGATGCTCCCACAAGGGATCATCAACCGGCAAGGGTTCGCGGGCAAAGACATCGAGCACGGCGTGGGACAGTCGCCCCGCATCAAGGGCCGCAACAAGCGCCGTTGTATCGACAATCGCTCCTCGGGCAAAATTGATCAGTCCAGCTTGACTGGGCAGCAAGGCGAGGCGTCTGGCATCGAGCAGACCGCGCGTCTCGCTGGTCAGGGGTAGCAAGACAACAAGAATATCTGACAAGGACAACACGGCATCGAGCCCGTCCGGGCCTGAGTGACAGGCGACGCCCTCGACTATTTGCGGTGTCCGGCTCCAGCCGGTCACGTTGAATCCATTGGCCCGCAGCCGCCGCGCGGAAAGCGCCCCAAGATTTCCCAGCCCGAGAATGCCGACCGTTCGCTCCTGCGGCAGCCTGTGCGGACGCTCGGCCCAGATGCGCTGGTCCTGCTGGCGGCGGTAGGCCGGAACATCCCGGTGCAGATAGAGCGTGAAAGTCAGCACCGCCTCGGCCATGGTCTCGGCAAGCTGCGGATCCGTCATCCGGACGATGGCAAGGGGCATGTCTTCAAGCTCAGAAACAAGCCGCTCAACCCCGGCCCACAGGCTCTGCACCCAGACAAGCGATGGCAGGCTGCGCAGTTCATCCGGTTCCGGATTGGCAATGATCGCGACGGACGCCGCCTGCCGCTCCGCTTCCGAAAGAGCCGTCAGGGGACGAATGTCCATGTCAGGCAGATGGACGGCGAACACCGAAAGCCAATGCGCCTGCTCATCCAGGCTGATGCGGGTGACGAAGGGAATGACAGGACGCATGACACCATCCAGTGCTTGACCCAAGGCTCCCGGTCCGGGCGCCGGATTGAGCACCAGTCTCTAGCATGGCAACCCGCTTGCGTCAGGTTCCGATGGCGCGGGCGTTGGGCTTTTCCTCGACCCGGTCTTCGGCAAGAGCGGCCAGATGCAGGCCATCGCGCAGCATCAGGACCTGAGCGGAGGCAAGGGGCATGGGCCGGCCGAACAGAAAACCTTGCACCGTCGGGCAACCTTCGGAACGCAGGAAGTTCAGTTGCTCTTGCGTTTCAACACCTTCGGCAAGCACGGGAATGTTGAGACTGTCAGCGATCAGCAAGGTCGCCCGGACAATCGCCGCCGCCTGGGGTTTCTCAACAACGCTCTGGATGAAGCTGCGATCGATCTTGATCTTGTCGAAGGGGAAATTCTGCAACAGGGACAGGGATGAGTACCCGGTTCCAAAGTCGTCCATCGCAACCGTGACACCGAGGCTTTTCAGCCCATTTATGGTTGCAAGGGCGCGGGACTGATCTTCGATCAGACCGCTTTCCGTCAGCTCGATCTCCAGCCGCGCCGGATCCAGGCCTGTTTCAGCCAGAACCTCAGCGACCTTAGCCGGAAGGTCAGCCTGCGTCAGCTGGTAGGGCGCGACATTGACTGCAACCCGATAGCGCTCAGGCCAGCTGGCCGCATCCCGGCAGGCCTGGCGCAACACGTGGTCACCGATGTCCAGGATCAACCCGGTGCGTTCGGCCAATGGAATGAAAACATTGGGAGAAATTGTCCCGAGGGTCGGATGGTTCCAACGCACAAGCGCCTCGAACCCGACAATCTCCAGGGTGCTCGTGTCATTCTGTGGCTGATAATAGATCTCAAGCTGATCACCGGCGATTGCCGAGCGCAGGTCAATCGACAACACCGCGCGGCTGCGATTGTCCTCGTCCATCCCTTCGCTGTAGCGGCAAATCTGGTTCGACCCGAAAGTCTTGGCCTGTACGGCAGCAAGTTCAGCACGGGTGAACAGGACCTGCGGTTGAATTCCATTGTCCGGTGACAGGGCAATGCCGATCCCACTACCAAGTGTAATATTGCTGTCGGCAACGCGATGCGGACCAATAATCGCAAGATGAAGCCGCTCAGCAAAACGCCGTGCCTCCCCGCGACCAAAGACATTCGGCTTCAGCGCGATGAACTCGTCACCACTGATACGAGCGACAAACTCATCACCCTGCAATATTTCGCGAAGTCTTGAACCGAGAAGACGCAGGACTGCATCACCAGTATCTTGACCGTGCGCACCATTGATATTTCGGAACTGTTCTAGATCGATAGCAAGGACCGCAACACGCGCCGCCGTCTGCGTGTTGGCCGCAATCATGTCGCTCAGTTGCCGCTCCGCATAAGCCCGATTCGGAAGGCCAGTCAGTGCATCATAGAGCGCAAGCCGCTGGAGCGTCGCTGAAGCCTCATTTGTGCTATCAACATCAATGGCATAAGCAGATCCAACGGTTGCAAGGATCAGGAGCGTGATGCCAATCACCGCTGCTAGCATGAACCCGTCCGGCAACGCCTGGACAGGCACGTCAGTGACAAACCCGGGAGTGATGGTAATCGCGGTCATGCCGGTGAAGTGCATGGAAACAATGGCAAAAATCATTGAAACCGCGGCACCGTAGCGGCAGAAGCGGGTCACTGGCCGGCAAATGCGGTTCATCGCCAGCGCACCAAATGCGCCTCCAAGCAAAATCGAGGCGACGATGTAGCCGGAGTTCCATTCGATAACACCGGGAACCTGGAAGGCGGCCATGCCGGTGTAATGCATGGCAGCGATGCCAAGCCCGAAGATTAATCCACCAATTTCAATGAGATAGCTGGTAGCCGTCCGTGCTGCGATGAAAAAGCCGGCGGCGCTTGACGCCATCACCATGACCAGGCTGAGGAAAGTCAGACCTGGCTCGAATGTCCGCTCGAACGGGACGATGTAACCGAGCATGGCAGAAAAATGCGTTGTCCAGATGGTGCTGCCGGCAACCAGCGAGGCGAGGAACAGCCAAAGCAACCGGCGCGACCCCTCGCTCCTGCGCACGCGCGCAAAGAGCCGCATGGAGAGTACAGACCCCATGACGCAGATGAGCGCTGCGAGCGCGACGTAGCGCAGATCATGCGCAACAGCTATACAGGACAGAACCGTAAGCATTTACATCTCACGACCTGTAGGCAATACATCAGGTGGTCGTAAAGCTTTGCTAACGTTTCGGAGGTTTTGCGACTAGGGTGAATGAAATCTTAGCGAAACACTTCAACTCCCGATTGCTTTCGACATCCCGATCCGTGCCCGGCGCGGCCCGAAGAGACAGGCAACAAGGAGCACAACACCGGCCACTGTGGCGATCATTCCGGCCGCGCTGACGGCGTTGTCATAGCCGAGCAAAATCGGGCCATAACCTGCCAAAACATAGCCAATCACTGCCGAAAACGCGGCAAACGCGACACTCCAGCCGATCTGGCGCACGAGGCTGTCGGTCATCAGTCGGGCAGCGGCTGGAGGACAGATGAACATGGCGATGACGATGATCGATCCGACAGCGTCAAAGGCCGCAACCGCCGCCAGCGCCGCCGCCATGACCAGCCCCAGTCCGATCAGCCCGACCGGCAGGCCGATCGCGGCGGCATAGCCCTCGTCGAAGGTCGACAGCTTGAGCGGGCGCCAGAAGATCACGGTCAGCACGACGATCAGACCGGCGACAATGGCCATCCGGGTCAGTTCCGGCGGAAGGTCGGCAAGCGCGACGGGATCAAGCAGCGAGTTCCAGCTTTCCGCCGACAGCCAGATGAGACTTTCCAGATTGCCGTAGAGCGCGTGCTCGACATCAAGATGAACCCGGCTGGTGTTGCTCTGCTCCAGGAGCAGGACGCCGGCGGCAAAGAGGCCAGTGAAGACAACGCCCATGGCGGCGCCCGGTTCGATGCGGCCAAGACGCCGGATCAATTCGATCATCACAACCGACACCAGCGCCGCCCCTGCCGCCCCAAGTAGCATGGGCCAGGTTTCCAGCGACCCGGTGACAAGGAAGGCAATGATGATGCCGGGCAGGACCACGTGGGAGATGGCATCGCCCACCAAAGCCTGGCGCCGCAGGATGAGGAAATTGCCCGGCAGGGCGCAGGCGATGGCCGCGAGCACGCCGATCAGCAACGGGGTCAGGCTGAGCTGGACGAATTCCGCACCCATCGGTCAGGCTCCTGCGGCTTTGGGGCCAAGATGACGGTCGAGACTGGCAATCTCGTCAGCGGTCAAAACTTCGGCAATCCCGGTCAGTCCGTCATAGCGCCCGGTGACGGCCTCCTGCGGATGCAGCTGCCGGGCAATGCGCCAGCGGTTTTCGTCCAGCAAGGCCCGTGCGGCCTCCGCCCTGCCCGCTTCCGTCGGCTGCCGGTCGGCACGCAGATACCCGGCCCGGGCGAGAACGCGGAGCGTAAGCCGGTCGTGGATTGGCTCGCCATGCGCCAGCGCGAGCAAACCCTGCCTGAGGTGAACCTTGTGCTGGAACCGGCGGTGCGCCACTGCGCTCGCCAGCACGCCGCGCCGGGGCGCAACGAGCAGCGACAGGACGAAGAGCCCGACGCCCACCAGGACAATGATCGGGCCCGTGGGGAGATTGGGCGCCGACGCGGAAATCGCCGAGCCGACATACCCGGCAAGCGCACCGAACACCCCGGCGAGCAGGGCGACCGTTCCCGTCCGCTCGCTCCAGAACCGGGCTGTCACCGGGGGAATGACCAGCAGCGCGACGATAAGGATGAGGCCGACCAGCTTCAGGCCGATGACGGTGATCGCCAGCACCAGACCCAGCATGACCGCATCCATGCGGGTGACTGAAATGCCTGTCGCCTCGGCATAGCCGGGATCGAAGCAGACGATGGTCAGCGGCCGGCGGAACAGGAGGATCAGCAACGCGCAGAGCGCGCCGCCGGCGGCAATCAGCAGCGCATCCGCGAACAGCATCCCGGCGGTCGAGCCGAGCAGGAAGCCCTCAAGCCCGGCTTGCCGGCCGCGGTCCATCACCTGGATGACCGTCAGCAACACAATGCCGAAGCCGAAGAACACCGACAGCACGGCGCCGATGGCGGTGTCCTCGGCGAGGCGCGTGCGGCGGGTGATGGCCGTGACAGCCAGCAGCCCCAGCCCGGCGGAGAGCGCAGAGCCGATCAGAAGGCCGACAAGGGACCGGCCACTGCCGCCGAAGGCGACCATGATCATGAAGGCAAGGCCGACACCCGGCAGCGTCGCATGCGCAATGGCATCGCTTACCAATGTGCGCTTGCGCAGGAACAGGAAGGTGCCCGCCGCACCGGCGGACCCGCCAAGCAGGGCCGCACCGATGCCGACCAGCGCGGCGTTGTAGCCAGCCCCAAGTGCCAGCGCATCGAGGAAGCCGATAAATTCGGGTGGCAGGACGGAGAGGAGCGTGCTCATCGGATCAGGCCGGCAGCCGCAGCTGTTCAAGATGGCCGCCAGCCAGCCGACCGCCATAGGTCGCCTGCAGGTTGGCCTCGCTAAAGGTGGTGGCAACCGGCCCTTCGGCGATCTTGCGCAGGTTGATCATCAGGCAATGATCGAAATAGTCCGTCACGGTGGCAAGGTCATGATGGACGCAGACCACTGTCCGCCCCTCATCCTTCAGCGACTTCAGCACATCGACAATGGCGCGCTCGGTCGCGGCATCGACGCCGGCGAAAGGCTCGTCGAGCAGATAGAGATCAGCGCGCTGCGCCAGGGCGCGAGCAAGAAAGACGCGTTGCTGCTGGCCACCGGACAGCTGCCCGATCTGCCGGCTGGCGAAATCGGCCATGCCGACGCGGTCAAGGCAGGCGGCAGCAAACTGCCGGTGCCGGCTGCGAACAAAGCCGAGGAGCCCCAGTTCGCGCGACAACCCCATCAGCACCACATCCTCGACGGTGGTGGGAAAATCCCAGTCGACGGAGGCGCGCTGCGGCACATAGGCAATGCGGTGACGGGCGCGGGCAAGCGGAACACCGAAGACCTCAACCCGGCCCGACAGCCGCGGAATGATGCCGAGTGTCGCCTTGAGCAAGGTGGACTTGCCGGCGCCATTCGGCCCGATGATCGCGGCCATTGCCCCCTCGGGGATCCTGGCTTCGACGGAAAAGACCGCCGGTTTGCCGCCGTAGGAAACGGTCATTTCGGACAGGGCCAGCGCTGTCGCGGGCGTTTGGGAGGCGGGCTGGCCGGACGTGTCGGAGGCAACGAGTTCAAGCGAGGGAGATGTCATGATCCTGTCCTGTTGCCGCACATCGGTGTTGCCCCTGGTTCAAAGCCCGGCGGAAAGCCGTCCGGTCCTGCCACCCGCGGGCGCGGTCCCGCCCAATGCCCTGGCGATCAGGGTGACGTTGTGGTCGATCATTCCAAAATACGTGCCTTCATAGGTGCCGGTTTCACCCATCGCATCGGAGAACAGCTCGCCGCCAATGCGCACCTCGTGGCCCTTCGCCGCAGCCCCCTCGATCAGGGCGCGGATGTTGCGGTCCGAGACGGAGCTCTCGACAAAGACCGCCGCGATCTTGCGGCTGACGAGCAGGTCAACCAGCTCGGACACACGGTTGAGGCCGGCCTCGCTCTGTGTCGAGATGCCCTGGATGCCGATCACCTCATAGCCATAGGCCCGGCCGAAATAGCTGAAGGCATCATGCGCGGTCAGCAGCACCCGCGAGCCCTCCGGCACGCTGGCCAGAACCTCCCGGCTGTAGGTATCCAACGCGGCAAGCTCGGCCAGATAGACCTCGGCATTGGCCTTGAATGCAGCCGCTTCAGACGGCTGTGCCTCGGTGAGCGCGTCCCGGACTGCGACGACCACTTCGGTCCACAGGGCCGGGTCCATCCAGACATGCGGGTCATAGCGCCCGGCGTAGTCCTGGTGCCCGAGCAGGCGGGACGTGTCGACCGCATCGGCAACCGCGACGACCCGGCGCTTCTTCGCCAGATCGGCGAAGAAGTCCTCCATCTGCGCCTCGAGATAGAGACCGTGCCAGAGCACCAGATCGGCCTTGGTCATGGCGACAATGTCGCTGCGGGTCTGGCGGTAGGAATGCGGATCAACGCCCGGGCCCATCAGTGCGGTAACCGTTACCGCCTCGCCGCCTACGGCGCGGGCCGCATCGGCAATCATGCCGGTGGTGGCGACAACCGACAGGGGCGCCGCCGAAAGAACTGGCACCCCGCCGGAGAGCAGAACCGTGACGGCGATCAACGCCGATTTCAGAATTCCCCGTCGAGCGAACACCATGTCTCAGACCCCTTCCCTGCCACTGTCGCGCGGCAGCGCAACAAAGGCAAATGCTTTTAAGAATGACTTGCAAGAAAGATGATGCAATTGCGAATGAGTTGCAAGAGGGGAAATGAGCAACGTCGCTGGCTGGGCGGGAGTGCAAGACGCGGGCGATGGAGCGGAGGCGCGACGCGGGATGGCAGCGCACCCAGCGCCAGGCCCCCCCTCGTCGCTCCTGCGCAGGCAGGAGCCCAGTAATCGAGGCATCAAAGCCTGAGACTCCCATCATCCACCGGGGATACTGGATCCCCGCCTTCGCGGGGATGACGACCGAGGGGAGGATGGTGAAGCGGGGACGGCGGAGGGAGGATGGCGGCGTTGCAGAGCGAGGGTGGCAATAGCCGTCCGCATCCCACCTATCCGCTCGTCGCTCCTGCGAAGGCAGGAGCCCAGTAACCGGGGCAGCCTCGGATAGAACACCCAACGCCCACCGGGGCTACTGGATCCCCGCCTTCGCGGGGATGACGACCGGGGGGAGGATGGTGGAGCGGGGACGGCGGAGGGGGGATGGCGGAGGGGGGATGGCGGGTTGCGAAGCGGCGCGGCAATAGCCGTCCGCGCCTCACCCCTCCCCTCGTCGCTCCTGCGCAGGCAGGAGCCCAGTAACCGAGGCGGCCTCGGATGGAACACCCAACGCCCACCGGGGGTACTGGATCCCCGCCTTCGCGGGGATGACGACCGGGGGGAGGATAGCGGAGCGGGGACGGCGGAGGGGGGATGGCGGCGTTGCAGAGCGAGGGTGGCAATAGCCGTCCGCATCCCCCCCCTCGTCGCTCCTGCGCAGGCAGGAGCCCAGTAACCGGGGCGGCCTCGGATAGAACACCCAACGCCCGCCGAGGGTACTGGATCCCCGCCTTCGCGGGGATGACCGCCGAGGGGAGGATGGTGGAGCAGTTTACGAACAAAAAAAACCCCGGCGCAGGACGCCGGGGGGTGGGGCTTACTGCGAGGGGAGACGCAGATCAGCTGGCCGGCAGCAGGACGGTGTCGACCACGTGGATGACGCCGTTGGACTGGTCGACATCGGCGATGGTGACGGTGGACATGTTGCCCTGGCCATCCTCGATCATGATCTTGCCGTCCATGGCCTTGGCCGTGAAGGTGCAGCCGCCGACGGTTTCGATCTTGGCGCTGCCTTCACCGCTGGTGATCATTTTCGACAGGGCGTCGGACATGACTTCAGCGCCCACCACATGGCAGGTGAGGATCTTGGTCAGCTGGGCCTTGTTTTCCGGCTTCAGCAGCGTGTCGACCGTGCCGGCCGGCAGCTTGGCGAAGGCGTCATTGGTCGGGGCGAAAACGGTGAAGGGGCCGGTGCCAGCCAGGGTGTCGACGAGGCCAGCGGCCTTGACGGCGGCGATCAGCGTGGTGTGATCCTTGGAGTTCACGGCGTTTTCGACGATGTTCTTTTCCGGATACATCGGAGCGCCGCCGACTTCCTTGGTCATGCCGGCCGCGATGGCGGTGACACCCATGAGAGCCAGGACGCCAGCAGCGATGCCGGCACGAAGCGAGGTCTTGATCAGGGTCTGCATCGAAAGTCTCCTCTTGCGTGACGAAGCACCCTCTGTCGGGGCGTTCAGGAGGAGTTACGGCGGGCCTTGCCGGAAAGTTTCAGGCGCTTTTGCATTTTTCTGGCAGCGGCGTTTTCACCCGGCAAAGGGCCTGGCAGCAGCGGCAACTGTGAATCGCCTGCGGGATGCCGCTTTATTGCCGCACCGCTCCGCTTTATGGTCGCCGCCCGATCATGACCGACATCACTGGAGCGCCGCCCATGTCCGATTTCAGCGAAAGCCCCGAAGGCTTTGCCGCAACGCCCGCCGCAGCCCGGAAGACCCAGGTCGCGCCCGAGGTGGCCCTGCGCATCGCCCGGCGCATTGCCGAGGAAATCGCCTGCCAGCCGGCGCAGGTGAATGCAACGGTCCAGCTCCTCGATGAAGGCGCGACCGTTCCCTTCATCGCCCGCTACCGCAAGGAAGTCACCGGCGGGCTGGATGACACGCAGCTGCGCAAGCTCGAGGAGCGGCTGATCTATCTGCGCGAGATGGAAGACCGGCGCGGCGCGATCCTGAAATCCATCGAGGAACAGGGCAAGCTGACCGACGATCTGGCGCTCAAGATCGCCAAGGCCGACACCAAGGCCGTGCTGGAAGACCTCTATCTGCCGTTCAAGAAGAAGCGCCGGACCAAGGCCCAGATCGCCCGCGAGGCCGGACTGGAGCCGCTCGCCGATGCGCTGCTGGCCAATCCGATGCTGTCGCCGGAGAGTGAGGCCGTTGCCTTCGTCAGCGAGGAAAAGGGCGTTGCCGACGGCAAGGCCGCCCTTGATGGGGCCCGCCAGATCCTGATGGAGCGCTTTTCGGAAAACGCCGAACTGGTTGGCCGTCTGCGCGAGCATCTGGTTGCCAAGGGCGTCGTCACGTCCAAGGTGATCGACGGCCAGCAGGAAGCCGGCGCAAAGTTCGCCGACTATTTCGACTACACCGAGACCTGGGCCAAGATCCCGAGCCACCGCGCGCTCGCCCTGTTCCGTGGCCGCAACGAAGGCGTGCTGGCGGTGGAGCTGACGGTGGACGCCGATGTCACCGAGGGGCTGAAGCCGGCCGAGCGCATGGTCGCCCATGCTGCCGGCATTTCCGATCAGGGCCGCCCGGCCGACAAGTGGCTGATGGATGTCGCCCGCTGGACCTGGAAGGTGAAGCTCGCCCTGCATCTCGAACTCGACCTGATGGGCACCTTGCGCGACAAGGCCGAGGAGGAGGCGATCCAGGTCTTTGCCCGCAACCTCAAGGACTTGCTGCTGGCCGCTCCCGCCGGTGCCCGCGCCACGCTGGGTCTTGATCCCGGCATCCGCACCGGCGTGAAGGTTGCCGTCGTCGATGCCACCGGCAAGCTGGTGGAGACGGCAACGGTCTATCCGTTCCAGCCGAGGAACGACGTGGCGGGCGCCCGGAACGCGCTGCTGGCGCTGATCGCCCGGCACAAGGTCGGGCTGATTGCCATCGGCAACGGCACCGCCAGCCGCGAGACCGACCGTCTTGCCGCCGAGGTGATTGCCGACATTCCGGTCGCCATGCGTCCGATCAAGGTCATCGTCAACGAGGCTGGCGCGTCGATCTACTCGGCCTCCGAACTTGCCTCGAAGGAAATGCCGGGCGTCGACGTGTCGCTGCGCGGTGCGGCCTCCATCGCCCGCCGCCTGCAGGATCCGCTGGCCGAGCTGGTGAAGATCGAGCCGAAGTCCATCGGTGTCGGCCAGTATCAGCATGACGTCAACCAGACCAAGCTTGCCCGTGCGCTGGACGCGGTGGTGGAAGATGCGGTGAACGCCGTTGGCGTTGATCTCAACACCGCCTCGCCGGCCCTGCTCGCCCGCATCTCAGGCCTTGGCGAGGGTCTGGCGAAAGCCATCGTCGAGCATCGCGACACGATCGGCGGCTTCCGCAGCCGCAAGCAGCTGATGGATGTGCCGCGTCTTGGCGCGAAAGCCTTCGAGCTCTGCGCCGGCTTCCTGCGCATCCGCGATGGCGACAATCCGCTCGATGCCTCCTCCGTGCATCCGGAAGCCTATCCGCTTGCCGCCCGCATCGTGCAGGCCTGCGGCCGCGATGTGCGCCAGATCATGGGCGACAGCGCCTTCCTGAAGACGCTGAATGCGGCCCAGTTCACCGACGAGCGTTTCGGCCTGCCGACCGTGCGCGACATCATTGCCGAGCTGGAAAAGCCCGGCCGTGACCCGCGCCCGGAGTTCAAGACCGCGACGCTTCTGGACGGTGTCGAGGAGGTCTCGGACCTCAAGCCGGGCATGAAGCTGGAAGGCACGGTCACCAACGTCACCAACTTCGGTGCCTTTGTCGACATTGGCGTGCACCAGGACGGGCTCGTGCATGTGTCGCAGCTGGCCGACAAGTTTGTCGATGATCCGCACAAGGTGGTGAAGGCCGGTGACATCGTCTCCGTCACCGTGGTCGAGGTCGACGTAAAGCGCAAGCGCATCGCCCTGACGATGAAGAAGGCCGCCGACTATCAGGCCGGCCGCGAGCGGTCCGACACACGCGGTCCTGATCGCGATGGTCCGCGCGGCCCGCGTCCGGGCGGTGGTGGCGGTCCGCGTGGTGGCGGCAAGCCGGGCGGTGCGCCGGCCCCCAGCGGCGGCGGCAACAGCGCCATGGCCGCCGCCCTCGCCGCCGCCATGAACCGCGGCCGCAAGTAAGATCACACCGAGAGGATAAAGGGCGGCGCCTCGCGCCGCTCTTGTTTGTTGTAGGACGAACTCACGAGCATAACGCTGTGCCTGGCCGGTTTCGCAGGCGCCCCTCTCCCCCCCTTGAGGGGGAGATGCCCCCGGGAGGGGGCAGAGGGGGGTAAAACCTGTCCAGACGGCATTGCGCCGTATTTGTCGAGATGCAGATACCCCCCCTCTGTCTGCTGGCGCAGACATCTCCCCCTCAAGGGGGGAGAGGGGCGCCTCGTTCGGGGGGCAGGCGATCGAACGCATTCGAGCGAAAGCGATACCGGGCAAATTGCCAACGGTGGCGCTACAACGACGGCCCCAGCATCAGCTTCGGATCGACCAGCCGGTCGAAGTCCTCTGCCGCCACGAAGCCCAGCGCAAGGCAGGCCTCGCGCAGGGAGAGATCGTGCTCGAAGGCGTGATGGGCGGCGTGGCTGGCCTTGTCGTAGCCGATCACCGGTGACAGCGCCGTCACCAGCATGAGGGAGCGTTCGACATAGGCGGCAATGCGCGGCTCATTGGCCTCCAGCCCCTCGACGAGGAACTTCTGGAAATTGCGCGAGCCGTCCGTAAGCAGCCGCACCGACTGCAGGATCGCGTTGATCATCAGCGGCTTGTAGACATTCATCTCGAGATAGCCGCTGGCCCCGCCAAAACCCACGGCAACGTCATTGGCCATCACCTGCGCCGAGAGCATGGCCAGCGCCTCGCACTGGGTCGGGTTGACCTTGCCCGGCATGATCGACGAGCCCGGCTCGTTCGCCGGCAGGATCAGCTCGAACAAGCCGCAACGCGGACCGCAGGCCAGCAGCCGGATGTCGTTGGCGATCTTGAACAGGGAGCCTGCGAGCGTCTTCAGCGCGCCATGCAGCATCACCAGCCCGTCATGGGCCCCTTGCGCGGCGAACTTGTTGGGATGGCTGACAAAGGGCAGGCCGGTGAGGGCCGCGATCCGGGCTGCCGCCGCCTCGGCAAAGCCCTTCGGCGCGTTGATGCCCGTGCCAACCGCCGTGCCGCCGAGGGCCAGCTTGTACACATCCCCCAGCGCCCATTCGATGCGGGCGATGTTCTCGTCCAGCATGGTCACATAGGCGGAAAACTCCTGGCCCAGCGTCAGCGGCACTGCGTCCTGCAGATGCGTGCGACCGATCTTGATGATGTGATCCCAGGCCTTTGCCTTTTCATCCAGGCCGTCCCGCAGGAACCGGACAGCGGGAATGAGCTTGCCCGTCACCTCGAGCACGGCTGCCATGTGCATGGCCGCCGGGAACGTGTCGTTCGAGGATTGCGACATGTTGACATGGTCATTGGGATGCACCGGCTTCTTGGAACCGAGCACGCCGCCGGCCATCTCGATGGCGCGGTTGGAGATGACCTCGTTGACGTTCATGTTGGTCTGGGTGCCGCTGCCGGTCATCCAGACATGCAACGGAAAATGGTCATCATGCGTGCCGGCGGTGACTTCCTTCGCCGCCGCGATGATGAGCGCCGCCAGATCCGGCTGCAGCAGGCCGAGGTCGCGATTGGTCTCGGCGCAAGCCTCTTTCAGCACGCCATAGGCATGGATCAGCTCGATGGGCATCTTCTCGATGCCGATGTCGAAATAGGTCAGGGATCGCTGGGTCTGCGCACCCCAGTAACGGTCGGCGGGAACATCGATCTCGCCCATGCTGTCGGTTTCGCGGCGCATGTCGGCTCCTTGCGGGAATCGGGCACTCCTGCCCTCAGGTTGATCGCGTCCGCCGACACTCCTGCACGGTCAGGCAGAAAGGGCAAGGTAGGTTAGAGACAGATCCCCCCTCCGCCATCCTCCCCCGGTCGTCATCCCCGCGAAGGCGGGGATCCAGTAGCCCCGGTAGATGTTGGGAGTTTCAGCCGAAAGCCCCTCGGTTACTGGGCTCCTGCCTGCGCAGGAGCGACGAGGGGAGAGGCTCAGGCTGCTTTGCCGCGCCGCGAGCCGTCGCCGCTCCGCCGTCCTCCCCACGGTCGTCATCCCCGCGAAGGCGGGGATCCAGTAGCCCCGGTGGACGTTGAGAGTTTCAGGCTTTGATGCCTCGGTTACTGGGCTCCTGCCTGCGCAGGAGCGACGAAGGAAGGGCCTGGCTGCTTTGCCGCGCCGCGAGCCGTTCCCGCTCCGCCATCCTCCCCCGGTCGTCATCCCCGCGAAGGCGGGGATCCAGTAGCCCCGGTGGACGTTGAGAGTTTCAGGCTTTGATGCCTCGGTTACTGGGCTCCTGCCTTCGCAGGAGCGACGTGGGGAGAGGCTCAGGCTGCTTTACCGCGCCGCGAGCTGTCCCCGCTCCGCCATTCTCCCCACGGTCGTCATCCCCGCGAAGGCGGGATCCAGTAGTCCCGGTGGATGTTGGGTGTTTCAGCCGAGGCCGTCCCGGTTACTGGGCTCCTGCCTGCGCAGGAGCGACGAAGGGGAGGAGTTCGTGACTGAGTATCAACGCGGTTCGGGGATCAGTTTGCCGGAGTAGACGACGGGGCCGGTCGGGTCGCCGTTGGGGGAGCCGCCCTTGGGTTCGAGGGTGATGGCGATGGCGGCATCGGTGCGGCCATAGTCGGCATCGCGGACCGGCAGATGCGTGATATCCGCGCTGTCGGCCAGCACGCCGAGAGATAGCGGCGGACGGCTGCCATCACCGGCGAGATACCAGACTTCAAGGCTGCGGTCGGCCGGTTGCTCGGCGCCGAGATCCCGCAGCGACACGATCCCGGTCTCGATATCGACGCTGACGACAATCGCTGGCTGCGCGCCGTCGCGGTTGACGACGGCAAGATACTTCTGCCCGGCCACGACAGGTTCCGTCTCTGGCAGCGGGGCCAGCAGCAGGGCCGCAAGGCTGGCGGCCAGCGCGGTGCTGGTGGCGGCAGCGGCAAGCGCGGCCGCGCGCCAGCGGTTCAGGCGGCGCAGGAGAAGGTCCGACGCCGGTGACATCGATGCAGCGGCCAGAACCGGCGCAGAGGCGGTCTCGTTCTGTCTTTCGATCTGGCCTGCTATCTGGGCCTCGATGCGGGCAAAGAGATCGGCCGGCGGGGCGACGGGTGGCACGCTGTCGTCCAGCGGAGCAAGGCGCCGGCGCCAGTCCGCGACCAGCCGGGCGAAGTCCGGATCGGTTTCCAGCCGCAGGTCGGCGTCGCGGCGCTCACGCTCAGACAGGCTGCCCAGCACGAATTCACCGGCCAGAGCGTCAAGCTCGAGCCGGTCATCGGGGCCGGTGGGGGCAGGTCCTGGCGGTGTGGAGCGTCCTGTCATTCGCGGTCCATGCAATCCTTCAACCGCATCAGGCCGCGGCGGAGCCATGTCTTGATCGTGGCCTCGGGCTTGTCATATCGCACGGCCAGTTCCTCGCGGGAATAGCCTTCGCAATAGGCAAGAACGACGCAATCGCGCTGGATATCCTCCAGTTCACCGAGACAGACGCGCAAGGTGCTGCGGTCGGCATGCCCCATGAGCCCGGCGGCCGGATCGGCAATCGCCTCCAGTTCGCCCTCCTCCTGCACAACCTCCAGCGACTGCACCCGCCCACGGCGGATCTGGTCGATGGCGGCATTGCGCGCGATGGCAGCGAGCCAGGTGATCGGGCGGCCGCTTGCCGGGTCGTAGCGGGCAGCGTTCTGCCAGACCTTCACATAGGCTTCCTGCAGCACCTCCTGCGCCTTGTCCCTGTCCCTGCAGATACGCAGGACCACGCCGAAAAGTTTCGCCGAGGTTGCATCATAAAGCGCACGGAAGGCCGACCGATCACCCCGCGCCGTCGCGCTGATCAGCGGCGCGAGGTCGAAGGCCATCTCGGCGGCAAGAGTGTCGGCAACGTCCGGCACAGGATCTCCCCGTTCCTGCAGGGCGCGTTGCCGGAGGGCAAGGCCAGGTCGGTTCATGGAGAAGATACGGCAACCGGCGGAGGGTGGATCAGCCGGATGCTGGCATGGGCGAAGGCGCAACGGCGGCATGACGGCGCACATGTCCCGCCGACTGGGAAAACTGGCGCTGGAACGCGCGCGAAAAGGCGGCCTCGGACCTGTAGCCAACGCGGGCGGCCACCTCCGCCACCGTTTCCCCCCGGGTCAGATGCGACCAGGCCAGCTGCATGCGCCACCAGCCCAAATACTGCAACGGCGTCCAGCCACTGCTGGCCCGGAAGGCATCGGCATAAGACGTGCGGGACATGCCGGAGAGCCGCGCCAGCTCGACAAGCGTCCAGTCATGCGCCGGCTGCGCCTGCATGGCGCTGACAGACCGTGCCAGACGCGGGTTTGCGTAGAGCGACAGGACACCGGCCCCGCCCGGCGCGGTCGCGATGTAGTGGCGCAGCGCATAGGCGAAGAGCAGCTCCGACAGCTTGTCCAGAATCGCGCCCGACGCGATCCCGCCGTTCATGTTTTCGCCGATGATGATGTCCAGGAGGGAGCGCAGCCAGAAATTGGCCGGATCGAAGCGGACAATGAACATCTCCGGCAGAGCATCGAGAACATGGTGGCTAGCCCGATGCGCAAACCGGAACTCGCCACAGAGGAGCCCAGTCCCCTCTACCTCGCGGCCGAGCCGGAAGTCGACAATCCGCTGCGGGCCCTCCTGCGGCACGGCCGGCACCATGCTGTGCGGCAGCTCGCGCGGAAAGATGACCAGATCCCCCGCCCCCAACGCGCCATGAAACACGCCCGGAACATCCAGGATGAAACTGCCGGTGGTGGCAACGTGGAAGCAGGTGACCCCGACCAGACGCTCTGTCAGCCGCCAGTTGCCGCAGACCTTGGCGTTGAAATAGACATGCGCCTCAACGTCCAGCAACCGGAGAACCGCAGATAGTCCGCATTGATCGGACGATTGAGCATTAATCTCGAACTCTGAAGCATTCATAGTCCGATACATTAGCTCTAATCCTGACCCAGCGCAACCAAGGCGCAGACAGTCCGAAAGGGTCAGACATGACGGAATTCACCAGCTACACAGCGGCAACCGCAACCGGCAAGGCCAAGACGCTGCTGGAAGGCATCCAGAAGGCCTATGGCTTCGTCCCGAACCTGTTTGCCTACATGGCCGAGGCTCCCGAGACCATCGAGGCCTATCTCGCGCTGAACGACCTGATCAGCAAGACCAGCCTGACACCGGCGCAACAGCAGATCGCCCTCCTGGCGGCCAGCACCGAGAACGACTGCGATTTCTGCAAGGTGGCGCATCAGGCCCTGGGCAAGGCAAAGGGCGCGTGCCCGAAGACACTGGCGGCCATTGTCGCTGGCACGCCCATCGAGAATGCCAGCGACAGCGCGCTCGCAGCCTTCACGAGGGAGATGGTGCGCGCGCGCGGAAGAGCCAGCGAAGCTGCCATCGGCCAGTTCCTCGCGGCCGGTTTTACCCGTCAGCAGATCTTTGAAGTGGTGCTGATCCTCTCAATCAAGACGCTGTCGAACTACAGCAACCACCTGACCCACCCGGAAGCAAATCCGGAATTCCTCAAGATGCTCTGAGGCAACAGGGACCGGCCCGGGCTGAACCCGGGCCGGCCAGCACAAGCGCAACGCTCAATGGGAGGAGCACGCATGACCATCCATCACCATACCCTCGGCAGTGGACCGCAGAAGATCATAGCCCTGCACGGCTGGCTCAGCGATCATCAGGTCTATGAGCCGGCGTTCCGGCATTTTGATCAGGACCGCTTCACGGTCGCCTTTGCCGACTGGCGCGGCTATGGCCGCTCGCGCGGGATGAACGCCGACTATACAAGCGATCAGATGGCCGACGACGTGGCGGCGCTGGCCGGGAAACTGGGGTGGCAGCGCTGCCATCTGGTTGACCATTCGATGGGAGGAACTGCCGTCCTGAAGACGGCGCTGCGGCACCCTGAGCTGGTGGCGTGCGGCATTGCGGTTACGCCTGTTCCTGCCAGTGGTCACGCCCTGGACGAAGGCACGCGGCGGTTCTTTGAACAGGCGGCGGAAGACGACACGGCTTTGGCCGAGATCTTCAACGCGCTGACCGGCCAGCGGCACAGCCGTAATTTTCTCGCCGGCATGGTCGCAGCGACCCGGGAATCTACGGGCGCAAGCACCCTGCTTGGATATCTCGACACCTGGACGCTGTCGGATTTTGGCGACGAGTTGAGTGGGCTGGACACGCCCTTCCTTGTCATCACGGGCCAGCACGACGGCGCGCTCGACCTGGAAACAATCCGGGAGCCGATGTCGCGGCAGCTGAAGCGGGTGCAGTTCGAGACGATTGCCTCGGCCGGTCATTATCCGATGGTGGAGACACCGGTCGAGCTCGTCGATCGCATCGAGGCCTTCATCGCGGCGGTGGCGGGACGATGAGGACGGAACCGGTCATGACCCTGTGGGAGGCTGGCGCTGGCCAGCCTCTCGACGACCCGTCGCTGCTGCGCACCGATGGACTGATCGGCGGACGCTGGACCGCCGGCAAGGTACGCCATGACATCAGCAATCCGGCAACGGGTGAGCCCTTGGCCAAGGTCGCAAACCTGGACGAGGGAGATGTCGAGGCTGCGATCTCAGCGGCGGCTTCGGCATTCCCAAGGTGGCGCGCCACATCGGCCCGGCAGCGCTCGCGTTTGTTGATGGAGTGGTATCACCTGATCAGGCGGCACGAAGACGATCTCGCCCGGATCCTGACGGCGGAACAGGGCAAGCCGCTGGGTGAAAGCCTGTCCGAGGTGCGCTACGGCGCTAGTTATGTCGAATGGTTTGCCGAAGAAGCGCGCAGGCTCAACGGTGAGATCGTTCCGGTGGAAGACACGGCAACCCGCGCGCTGGTGTTGCGGCAGCCGGTCGGCGTCTGCGCCGCGATCACCCCCTGGAATTTTCCGCTCGCGATGGTCACCCGCAAGGTCGCCCCGGCGCTCGCCGCGGGATGTCCGGTGGTGCTCAAACCCTCGGAACAGACGCCGCTGACCGCGCTGGCCCTTGCCGAGCTCACGGTGCGTGCGGGGATTCCTGACGGGGTGATCAACGTCGTTCCGGCCGCGCGCGACAGGGCTGCAGAAATCGGAGCGGCCTTGTGCGCCAGTCCGGTTATCCGGCATCTGTCCTTCACCGGGTCAACGGACATTGGCCGTCTGCTGATGCGCCAGTCGGCTACGACGGTGAAACGCCTGAGCCTGGAACTGGGGGGCAATGCCCCCTTTCTGGTCTTCGATGATGCCGACCTGGACAGCGCTGTCGAAGGCGCAATCGCGAGCAAGTTCCGCAATGCCGGCCAGACCTGCGTCTGTGCAAACCGGTTTCTGGTTCAGGACGGCATTCACGACGCGTTCGTCAGCCGCCTGACCGAGCGGGCGGCGAGCCTTCGCTGCGGCAATGGTATCGAGCGGGACGTGCAGATCGGCCCGTTGATCGACGAGCGGGCACTGCGCCGCATGGAAACGGTCGTGACCGATGCGCTCAGTCATGGGGCAATGCTTGAGACTGGTGGACAGCGGATCGGGCAACGGCACTTTGCGCCGACAGTGCTGTCCAAAGCCAGCCACGCGATGCGCTGTGCGCAGGAAGAGATTTTTGGACCGATTGCACCGGTGTTCCGCTTCCGCACCGAAGAGGATGCGATCCTCGCCGCCAACGCGAGCGAGGCCGGGCTCGCCGCTTATGTCTTCACGCGTGACATGGGCCGGCTGATCCGGGTCAGCGAGGCGCTCGAGTGCGGCATGGTCGGAGCCAACACCGGGCGGATATCGAATGCAGAACTGCCATTTGGCGGCGTGAAGCAATCCGGTCTCGGCCGGGAAGGCTCACGCCACGGACTGGATGATTACGTCGAGCTGAAGTCGATAACCCTGGGCGGACTGGAATGACACGACTGGAAGGTCCAGGCATGCCCTCCAATACCGCAACTCACCGCACAATCGTGAGCCGCTCGGCCGCGCGGGTGACGGCGGTGTAGAGCCAGCGGTCGCTGTGTTCGCGGAAGGCGAAGCTTTCGTCGAAGAGGACGACGCTGTCCCATTGCGAGCCCTGCGCCTTGTGCACGGTGAGGGCGTAGCCGAAGTCGAACTCGTCAGCCTTGCGCTTCAGGGCATAGGGGATCTGCTCGGCCCCTTCCTCGAACATCGCCGGCAGCACCTTGACCTCGACGGACTGCTTGGAAGGCTCGTCTTCCGGCATGATGTCGAAGCGCAGCGTGTTGCCGCGTGGCGGCTTCAGGCGCTTGACCTGCCACAGGCCGCCATTCAGCAGGCCGCGGGCCTTGTCGTTCCTCAGGCAGACGAGCTTGTCGCCGACAGCCGGCATCGGCGTCAGGAAGCCCTTCAGCTCGCGGATGCGGTTGTTGTAGAGGCGGCGGGTGCGATTGGTGCCGACGAGCACCTGGTCGGCGGCAAGGATCTGGTCCTTGTCGATGTCGCGGCGGGGGATGATGCGGCTGGCACCAAAGACGCCATAGTCCAGCGCGCCGCCCTCGCGGATGGTCATCGACATGCGCACGATCGGATTGTCCTGCGCCTGGCGGTGCACTTCCGTCAGCATCACGTCCGGCTCGGCCTCGGTGAAATAGCCACCGCCCTTGACCGGCGGCAGCTGCGCCGGGTCGCCCAGCACCAGAACCGGGGTGCCGAAGGAAAGGAGGTCGCGGCCAAGATCCTCGTCGACCATCGAGCACTCGTCGATGACGATGAGCGAGGCCCGCGCGGCGGCGCTGTCGCGCTTCAGGGCAAACTGCGGCCCGGCATCCTCCCCCTCCTCGACGATCTCCTCTTCCTTCGAGGCGCGCGGACGGTAGATGAGCGAATGGATGGTACCCGCATCGGTGCAGCCCTTCTGGCGCAGGACATGGGCAGCCTTGCCGGTGAAGGCACCGAAGCAGACGTCGCCATCAATGCCCTCGGCCAGATGCCGGGCCAGCGTGGTCTTGCCGGTTCCGGCGAAGCCGAACAGGCGGAACACCTGCTTGTCGCCGCGCTTCAGCCATTGCGCGGCATCCATCAAGGCCTTTTCCTGCTGGGGCGACCAGAGCATCCGTGCGATTCCCGTTTCGTTCGCTGAAGGCAATAGCGGGTTTTGCCGCCCGGCGCACGTCTCAATCAATCCCGGTTTCACAGACGCGCGCATCCGGCTATGACAGGGCGAGATGGAGGACCTTGATCCGATGGATGCGCTTGAACGAACCCTGATGACGATCAGCTGTGGCGACTGCGACAGCCTGCCGAAGGTGGCCGATGCCGGACGGATCGTCGATGGGCCAGGGTTTCCCGTGCAGATCATGCATAACGGGGTGAAGGTGCGCGCAGGCGGCTATCACGGCGACTGGATGGCACAAGTGATCCGGGCGCTGCGCGGACATCATGAACCGCAGGAAGAACTGGCCTTCAGTGCCCTGCTGCGCCTGTGCCGGCACAATACGCTGATGGTGGAACTGGGCTGTTTCTGGGCCTGGTACAGCCTCTGGTATCTCGCCGAGATCCCCGGATCGCGCACGATCTGCGTCGAGCCGGACGCCCATAACCGCAGCATCGGCGAGACCAACGCGGCGCTGAACGGATGCGCGAGCCGCATGGCATTCCACAGCGCCTGGGTGGGCGGGGAAGACCTTGCCGCAATGACGCTGCATGCCGAAAGCCTGCGCCAGGACGTGACCCTGCCCTGCTACAATTTCAACAGCGTGATGCGCCTCGCCGGCGGGGAGCCGCTCGAGATGCTGCATCTTGACGTGCAGGGCGCGGAGACCTCGTTCCTGCGCTCCATCGGCGCGGCAGGCCAGGCGGGCAAGGTGCGGTTTGTCGTTGCCTCCACCCACCACAGCTCGATCTCGGGATCGACGACGACGCATCAGGATTGCGTCGCCGCGCTGTCGGACCTCGGCGCCCGCATCCTGGTGGAGCATTCGGTGCAGGAATCCTTCAGCGGCGACGGTCTGGTGGTGGCAAGCTTCGCCGCGCAGGACCGGCATGTGAGCCTGCCGCCGATCTCCCGCAACACGCCGGAGCGCTCGTTGTTCCCGGACCTGTGAGACGAGCGAAGTCCTGCAAGACAACGGCACTTCGACCAGCCGCACCACTGCTACCCCCCTCTGCCCCCTGACGGGGGCATCTCCCCCTCAAGGGGGGAGAGGGGCGCCGCAATCGGTGCCAAGTCAACAGCAAGCCAAAGCCCTCTGCAGCAAAAGGCCCGCGCCGGGGAACCGGGCGGGCCTTTTGATTGGGGGCAAGGGTTTGCCGGATCAGGCCGCGGAGGCAGCCTTCTTGGCAGCAACGCGCTTGCGGATCGCCTCAACGCCGGCGTCCGGGGTCGCTGCGAAGAGCGTCTTGGTATAGGCATGCTGCGGATTGTCGAAGACGTCCTCGCGCGTGCCGTATTCCACCACCTCGCCGTAGTACATCACCATCACCTTGTCAGCGAGGTAGCGCACGACCGAGAGATCGTGGCTGATGAAGACATAGGTGAGGCCCATCTCGTCCTGCAGGTCCTTGAGCAGGTTGAGGATCTGCGCCTGGACCGAAAGGTCGAGCGCGGAGACCGGCTCGTCGAGCACCAGGAGCTTCGGCTTCAGCATGATCGCCCGGGCAATGGCCACGCGCTGGCGCTGGCCACCGGAGAACATGTGCGGATAGCGGCCGTAATGTTCCGGCTTGAGACCAACCTTTTCCAGCATGGCGAGGGCCGTATCCCGGCGCTCGGCCGCGCTCATGTCGGTGTTGAGCAGCAGCGGCTCCTCAAGCACGTGCCCGATCTTCTGGCGCGGGTTGAGCGAGCCATAGGGGTTCTGGAACACGATCTGCACCTTGCGGCGCATTTCTCTGGAAATGCCGGTCTTGCTGATGTCGATGTTCAGCCCGTCGATCTCGACGGTCCCTGCGGTCTGCGGGTCGATCATTGACAGGATGCGGGCCAGAGTCGACTTGCCACAGCCGCTTTCACCGACGACGGCGAGCGTCGAGCCGCGCTCGACGTCAAAGCTGACGCCCTTGACCGCCTGCAGCACGCGCGGCTTGGAGAACAGGCCGCCGCCGATCACATACTCACGGGTGACGTCGCGCACCTTCAGGATGGGATCACTCATGCGCGGGCCTCCTCGGCAGCGAAGGACTTGGCAAAGTCGCTGACGGTCGGCAGCCGGTCGCCCGTGGCGTTTTCCGGCAGCGCGGCGAGCAGCGCGCGGGTGTAGGGGTGCTTGGGCGCCTCGAACAGGGAGAGCACGTCGGCCTCCTCCATCTTCTTGCCCTGGTACTGCACGATGACGCGGTCGGCGGTTTCGGCCACGACACCCATGTCATGGGTGATCATGATCAGCGCCATGCCGCTGTCGCGCTGCAACTGCATCAGGAGGTCGAGGATCTGCTTCTGGATCGTCACGTCGAGCGCGGTGGTCGGCTCGTCAGCGATGAGCAGCTTCGGCGCGCAGGCGATCGCCATGGCGATCATGACGCGCTGGCACTGGCCGCCCGACATCTGGTGCGGGAAGGAGTTCATCCGCCGCTCCGGCTCGGGGATACCGACCGAATGCATCAGTTCCAGCACCCGCTCGCGGCGCTGGCGCCCGGTGAGACTGGTGTGAACTTTCAGCGCCTCTTCCAGCTGGAACCCGGCAGTGAAGCACGGGTTCAGACTGGCAATCGGCTCCTGGAAGATCATGGAGATGTCCTTGCCGATCACCTTGCGGCGCTGTTTGGCCGACAGGGTGCGCAGGTCGAGACCTTCGAACTCCATCTTGTCGGCCGTGATCGTCGCGGTGTTGGGCAGAAGGCCCATGGTTGCCAGCATGGCCACAGACTTGCCCGAGCCGCTTTCGCCGACGATGGACAGAACCTCACCGGCATCAACCGTGTAATCGACCCCATCGAGCGCCCGGAAGGGGCCCTTGGCGGTGTCGAATTCAACCCGAAGGTTGCGGATATCGAGAAGTGCCATGGTCTCAGCTCCGCTTCAGCTTGGGATCGAGCGCATCACGCAGGCCGTCGCCCATCAGGTTGATGGCAAGTACCGTGATGAGGATGGCGAGGCCCGGGAAGGTGACGACCCACCAGGCGCGCAGGATGAACTCACGCGCTTCGGCCAGCATGGTGCCCCATTCCGGGGTCGGTGGCTGGGCACCCATGCCAAGGAAGCCAAGGGCGGCCGCATCAAGGATGGCGCTGGAGAAGGACAGGGTCGCCTGGACGATCAGCGGCGCCAGGCAGTTCGGCAGGATCGTCTTGAACATCAGGCGCATATGGCCGGCGCCGGCAACGCGGGCGGCCACTACATAATCGCGCGAGCGTTCAGATAGCACGGCCGCACGGGTCAGGCGAACGAAATGCGGCTGCAGCACGAGGGCAATTGCGATCATGGCATTCATCAGACCCGGCCCGAGGATTGCCACCAGCACCAGGGCGAGCAGTAGGGACGGAAACGCCAGGATGATGTCCATGATGCGCATGATGAAGGTATCAACCGCACCGCGCATGTAGCCCGCGACAAGGCCGAGAATGACACCGCCCGTCAGCGCGATGACGACCACAACACAGCCGATGAACAACGAGAACTGCGCGCCATAGATGAGACGGGACAGCATGTCGCGGCCAACGGCATCTGTGCCGAGCAGGAAGGCCCACTTGCCGCCTTCCTCCCAGACCGGCGGGACGAGGAAGCTGTCGCGATACTGCATGTCCGGCGCATGCGGGGCGATCAGCGGCGCGAAGACGGCAGCGAAGACCAGCAGAAGGAACACGGCCAGGCCGATGACGGCGCCGCGGTTCTGCGAGAAATAATACCAGAACTCGGTCAGCATCGCCCGGGTGGCGTTACGGCTTTCACGTTCCAGCTTTTCGGCGATGACGGAAGCATCCGCCTTGGGAGAGGTGCTCATGGGTTTTAGGTCCTTCCGCTCAGTTGTGGCGGATGCGCGGGTTTACGAGCCCGTACAGGATGTCCACGATCAGGTTGACCAGCATGATGATGCCGGCGATGAGCAGCAGGCCGCCCTGAACGACGAAGTAGTCGCGGCGGGAAATGCTGTCGACAAGCCACTTGCCGATGCCCGGCCAGGAGAAGATCGTCTCGGTCAGGATCGCGCCTGCCAGAAGCACACCGACCTGCAGGCCGATGGTGGTGATGACCGGGATCAGCGCATTGCGCAGGGCATGCAGGCCGATGATCCGGTGCGGCGGCAGGCCCTTGGCCCGGGCCGTGCGGACATAATCCTCACCAAGCACCTCAAGCATCGCGGAGCGGGTCTGACGTGCGATCACAGCGAGCGGGATGGTCGCCAGAACGATCGACGGCAAGATGAGATGCCGGACCGCCGACAGGAACGCCCCCTTCTCGCCCGACAGCAGACTGTCGATCAGCATGAAGCCCGTGACCTGCGGGAAGAAATACATCAGCGAGATACGGCCCGAAACCGGCGTCCACTGCAGGATGCCGGAGAACAAGATGATCAGCAGCAGGCCCCACCAGAAGATCGGCATGGAATAGCCGATCAGCGCCGTGCCCATGACCGTCTGGTCAATGAACGAACCGCGCTTCACGGCAGCAAGAATGCCGAGAGGAATGCCGATGGCGACCGCGATCAGGATGGCGCAGACGGCCAGTTCAACGGTCGCGGGAAAAAGCTGCAGGAATTCGTCCAGCACCGGCTTCTTTGAAGAGAAGGACGTGCCGAGGTCGCCCTGGAAGATCTTGCCCAGGTAGACGAGGTACTGCTCCCACCAGGGCAGGTCGAGGCCCATCTGGCGCATGAGTTCCGCCTTGCGTTCCGGAGCAATCCCGCGCTCGCCGGCGAGCAGCTCAAGCGGATCACCGGGCAGGAGCCGGATGAAACTGAAAGCGACCAGGGTCACACCGAGAAAGGTCGGGATCAGCAGGCCAAGACGACCGAGAAGAAAGCGAAACATGGCGATGTCCGGATTTGAGAGAACCGGCGCGCAGGGGGAAACTCCCGCTACGGCCGGTTCGCCAAAAGCGAAGGCACCGGCGGATTATCCGCCGGTGCCGCTGAATGCAAGGATTACTCGGCGATGTCGACGCCCTCGAAGGAGTGGCCGCCGAGCGGGTTCATGACGTAGCCCGAGACCTTCTTGGACATCGGCATGAACACGACGGAGTGAGCGATGGTTGCCCACGGAGCCTGGTCCTTGAACACGACCTGAGCCTGCTCGTACAGCTTGGTCCGCTCGGCCTTGTCGGTCACGACCTTGGCCTTCTGCACCAGAGCTTCGAACTCGTCGTTGCACCACTGGGCGCGGTTGGAACCGCCTACAGCGTCGCAGCCGAGCAGAACGGCGAGGAAGTTGTCCGGATCACCATTGTCACCGGTCCAGCCGAGGAGAACGGCACCGTCACGGTCCTTGGCGCTCGAACGCTTGAGGTACTCACCCCACTCGTAGGAAACGATCTCGACCTTGACGCCGACCTTCTCGAAGTCAGCCTGGATCAGTTCGGCCATGCGGCGGGCGTTCGGGTTGTACGGACGCTGCACCGGCATCGCCCAGACCTTCATGCTCAGGTCCTTCACGCCAGCTTCCTCAAGCATCTTCTTCGATGCTTCCGGATCGTAGGCGTCGTCCTTGATCTGGGTGTTGTAGGACCACATGGTCGGCGGGATCGGGTTGGTCGCGGCCTGGCCGGAGCCCTGGAACACGGCGTAGAGGATGGCGTCCTTGTTGATCGCCATGTTCAGCGCCTTGCGGACCTTCGGGTTGTCGAAGGGAGCCTGGGTGCTGTTGTAGGCGAGGTAACCGACGTTCAGACCCTGCTGTTCCATGATCTGCAGGTTCGGGTCGGTCTTGATGGCAGCGATATCGGCCGGGGCCGGATACGGCATGACATGGCACTCGCCGGCCTTCAGCTTCTGCAGACGAACGGCTGCGTCCGGCGTGATGGCAAAGACGAGGTTGTCGACCGGCTGCTTGCCACCCCAGTAGTCCTGGTTGGCCGCATAGCGGATCACGGCGTCCTTCTGGTAGCCAACGAAGGAGAACGGACCGGTACCGACCGGCTGCTGGTTCAGGTTGGCTTTGGTGCCGGCCTTGTCGAGCTGATCGGCATACTCAGCCGAGACGATGGACGCAAAGTCCATGGCAAGGTTCGCCAGCATCGGGGCTTCCTGGCGGGTCAGCACGAACTTGACCGTGTTGTCGTCAACCTTGACGATTTCCTTGATCAGGGTCGGCAGGGACATGCCGTCAAAATATTCCCAGCTTGCGCCTTCCGTGTAGGCGTTCCACGAATGGTCCTTCTTGCCCTGACGCTCGAAGGAGAAGATCACATCGTCGGCGTTGAAGTCACGGCTCGGGGTGAAGTAGTCGGTCTTGTGGAACTTCACGCCCTTGCGCAGGTTGAAGGTATATTCCAGCCCGTCGTCGGAAACGGTCCAGGATTCAGCCAGACCCGGGATGACTTCCGTGGTGCCCGGCTTGAATTCGACCAGACGGTTGTAGATGGCCTTGGACGACGCATCGAACGTGGTGCCCGAAGTGTAGAGCGCGGCGTCAAAGCCTTCCGGCGAGCCTTCCGAGCAATAGACCAGCGTCTTGGCCTGAGCGCCGGTCGCAGCAATCGCGATCAGGCTGGCCCCGAGAAGCGCGGCCTTCAGGGTGGTGCGGATAATCATAAAACTGTTCTCCCCTTGATGAGAAAAGCGGATCTCGCAACTTTGAGATTGTGCGAAAGTTTATCGATCCGCTTGCAGCGAAATAAGGACCGTTTTTGCGCCGAAAGCAACCGACAAAAGATTTCGATCTTCTGGCCTAAAACGAAATTTTTTAACTCGGTCATATTTACTGACCTATGAGCTTGGCAAGCGATGCTATTCTATGCATCACAAAAGCCTGACACACACTGTCGCACCGCAACATATCCCAAATCAAGCCACAAAATCGCCTTAATTTCAATATGTTGCGACCGTCCTTCCGCAGCAGCACCTGACAGTGTCACCACCGCCGTTTATCGCAGTGCAGCAAGCGACGAGCACAACGGACAAGTTACGCGTTAATACGTAAGAGATTAAAAGTTTTTCCCTGGAGGCGAAATCAGGGAAACTTTCTTCCGACAGCCCTTACTCCAGAAATCCTGTCATGAGGCCGCCCCGGGAGCCGACCCTGCATCCTTGGCGAGCGCATCAACCGGCTTCACCTCGCCCGGCCGCGCAGACTTCGTGGAATCAGACGCCACGTGATAGGTGACCTGCGGGAACGGAATATCGATGCCCTTCTCGTCGAACACCCGTTTGATATGCTCGTTATAGGCACGCCCGGTGGCCCACTGGGCGCCGGGGAACGTCTTGATCCGTGCCCGGATACTAACAGCGGAATCACCGAACGCGATGACCCCTTGCATCTCAAGATCCCCGATGATGCTTCCTCCCGCCGGCGACGCCTTCAGACGGTCGAATGCCTCCTTCAGCGCAGCCTTCGCGAGATCGATGTCAGTCGCATAGGAGACCCCGATCACCGCGACATGGTAGGAGAAATCTCGCATGAAGTTGGAGACCATGTCGACGCTGGAAAACGGGATGATATGCGTCGTGCCATTGATGTCACGGATCCGGACCGAGCGCACCGTCAGGCGCTCTACTGTGCCAGTGATCCCGGCAACGGTTATGACATCGCCTTCGTTGATGGCGTTTTCGATCTGGATGAAGGCGCCTGTGATGATGTCCTTCACCAGGGTCTGGGCACCGAAGGACACCGCAAGACCGAGCACGCCAGCACCGGCAATCAGCGGCCCGATGTCGAGGCCAAGCTCGGAAAGGGTCAACATCCCTGTCATGACGATGACCACGACGGTGAAGGCATTGCGGAACAACTGGAACAGCGTCCGTTCGCGTGCCGAGACAATCATGTCTCCGGCGGGACGAAGGCGCAGGTCGACCCAGGACATCACGGCGAGCCAGACGAGGCAGCCAAGCAGAACCACAAAACCCGCCGAGGCAAACCGGCCAACAATTTCCGTACCAGCCCCCGCCTTCAGCCAGTCTGCAAGATCAATGACGGACCAGATGTCGAGCAGGACGGCTGCCGTCACGATGAACAGAACCAGCCGCACGACCTTGAGCATATGAGGCACGACCGAATTGATCCGCCCCTCCAGCGCAGGAAGGGCTTCGGATATATGCTCGGGCATGCGAATGCCGCCGGCGATCTTGCGCGTCAGCAGCATCGAACTGACGCCCCCGGCGAGAAGGGTCACAATCGAGAAAAACGTGGCATTGACGACGACTTCCATGGCCTCCAGCGGCCGCGTAATCCAGATGCCAAGCACAACGAGCGTGTACAGGATCGCCAGAAACGCCCACACCCTGCCCAGAAGATGCATGACGCTTCGGCCAAGTTCGCCGTCGAGCGTTGTCGCATAGGACTGGATTGCCAGACGCACGGGGACCGCGTTGCGGACAACGAGCGATATGGCGATAGCGGCAGCCGCAAGAATGACGATCACCCGCAGGGCATTTCCGATCGCCAGTGACATGGTGATGTTCGCGATCGGCACGGCCAGTATTACGCCATAGACAAGCAGCGACAGAAGTGCGCCGATCCGGATTGCCCAGTAGCGCGACGTGGTCGTGGAAAATGGCACCAGCCGCAGGGACGGATAGTCCGGCGACAACAACAGGCGCAACAGGACCCGTGCAACACCGGCGGCAAGAAATGCCTCCAGGGCAAGAGATTCAAGCACTGTGATCTCACCGCCGAGTTGGCCCAGATGCATGATCCCGACCACCACGACAGCGACGACCACGCCCAGCAGGAGAGCAACCACATCTCCAAGGGCAAGCACCAGCAACAGACCAATGCGCCAGTACCAGCCCCGCGCACTGAAGTGCCTGACAAGCCACTCGGCGCCGAAACGTCCAACCAGCCGCAACAACCAATAGGTGCCTATTGCCGCGCCGAGCGCGACCGAAAGTTGGAGCGCACTCTCCTGAACCTTGTCCCATTTGACCTGGATCTGGCCCGTAAATAGCAGTTGCAGCCCTTTCAGTGACACGGAAATGCGTTTGAACACCGAGACGACATCGCCAAAGGCCTGCCGTGAAAAATCCCCGATCCGGCCGGACAGGATCTGCTCGGCCGCAGAGATCGGCCGGGTCACCTGCACTTGCGTCGCAGGCTGTGCCGCCTGTTCTCCAACGACACCGCTCTTGCCAAGGCCTTCGAGCAGACCGACGAGCGCCGCCCGACCGACCGGATCCTGCAGCACCTGGACCAGGGCGTCCCGCGCGGCCGCGATGTCCTTCTGTGTCTCTGGCGAGGCAGGGGCGGGCGATGCAGCGGCTGGCGAGGCATCGGATGATGCGCTGGCTGCCGTGCCGTTGGACGCAGCTGCTGGCGCGGCCTTGGCTGGTTCCACAGCCGCGGCAGGGCTGGCTTGCGCTGCCGGGGCAGTCGGCTGGGTCTGCGCAGAGGTCTGGGCAGAAGTTTGGGCCGAAGTTTGGGCAGAAGTCTGGGCCGGGCTTTGGGCATGTGCCATGCCAGAGGCCGCGAGCACAAGACAGGCAGCAGCACTTGCCAGCGACAGGAGCCGCTGGCGCATGCGGCGGGGGCGGATACCTGGACAGGAGGACGTCTTCGTAGTTTCCATCATGGGCATCAGATACCAAACGACGGAGCAAGTTGCACGACATCCGGCGCAAAAACATCATCGCAATCAGGGCATCCTGTAACGAAACCCTAACCGTAATGACGTTACGATCAGTCAAATATACGGATGGGGCCATGCTGAAGAAGCTTCTTGCGCTGGCGCAGGAGACATCACCGGACTCGCGCGCGGCGCTGATGCAGAAGACTGCCGAGGTCTTCCTGCAAGGCGTTGGGACACATACCCCCGCTGAACTCGCCCTGTTCAGCGACATCCTGCTGCATCTGGTCGACCAGACCGAAGAAAAGGCGCGCGCCCGGCTGTCACAGACCCTTGCCGGTTGCCCGCAGACCCCTTCCCCCCTCGCCCTGCGCCTCGCCGCCGATGTTCTCGCTGTGGCAAAGCCGATGCTGGAGCGCTCCAAGGCGCTGACGGCGACGGACATCGTTTCACTGGCGCGCAAGCTGGAGGACAGCCATCTGCAAGTGCTGGCCGGCCGGCGCGACCTGCCAAGCCGGGCGGCAGATGCGCTCGTCCGGCGCGGCAGCGGCAAGGTGATGCGGCGGGTGGCCAGCAACCGCAATGTCCGACTGTCGGAATGGGCAATGCGGAACCTCGCCGAAGGGGCCATCAACGATGCTGTCCTGCGCGAAGACCTCACCATGCGCTGCGACCTGACCCCGAAGATCTGCAGCTTCCTGATCCCGCATGTGAACCCGGTGACACGGGAAAGGCTGAAGGCAGTGGCCTCCGGACAGATCACGCCGGAGGAACTGGATGGCATCGCCCGGCGGCGGTCCCTCAGGCGGGCACTGGGCATCCGTCTCGACACTTTCGAGATCGGCAAGCTGTGGCAAATCGTCGAAAGCAATTTCGCGACGCTCGACGACATGCTCACGCTGCTGCTGGAAGACGACCGGCTGGGCCATGCAGCCGAGTTGATCGCGTTGGAAATCAAGGACAACCGGCAGAAGCTGAAAGACTCCGTGCTCTCCGGGGATACGGCCAAAATCATCTCCGCCGCGCGGCAGGCGCGGCTCGCGGAGCCAACCTTCGAGGCCCTCGCCCGGGCCCGATGCCGTTATTTGCGGATTCCGGAAAGCCAGGCCGCAGCCTTGTTGCGTCAGTACACGCAGCGCCAGGATGATCCCCTCGAAGTCAAACGCCGGTCGAGCGGGTTTGCAGCGCGGCGCGCGTCAGCCTGAAGAAAAGAGTTCCGCGCTGCCGATATAAAAAGGCCCGCGCGATGGCGCGGGCCCTGGACCCGGCGAACACCATCAGTGGGCGAACCGGGGCAGTCGGCGAACACGGGCAGTCGGCGACAAGGGGCAGGAAAGGCCGGGCGGGGACAGCCCGGCTTCGCTTCAGCGGGCGCGGGCCCGGCTGGCAACCTCATCCAGCAAGGCCTGTTCGGCCTGTTCCTGGGCCTCACGCTCGCGCTGGTGATCACGTTCCTCGAGTTGCTCGAACTTCTTCAGTTCCTCGATGGACTGGGTCAGCTCATCGCGGGCGCGCTCCAGCTGGTCATTCAGCTCCAGCGCCGAATTGCGCAGGTTGTCGCGCCGGGTTGCGGCGGCTTTGGCAAAGGTCGGATAGGCGAAATGCGCCACATCGGTGATGCCGACACGCTCTTGCTCGGAACGAATCTGATCATCCAGTTCGTCCGCCATGCGATGGAAGTCCGCAATCATGGACTCGATCTGCATCAGATGACGGCGCTTCTCGTCAACCTGGAAGCGCTTCAGGCGAATGAGGCTTTCTCGGGACTTCATGACTCAGTACTCCCCTTTGGCCACCTACATTAACCGGGACTCATTTCCAAAAGGTTGGCGAGCATCGCGTAGCCCTCATCAAGGCTCGTCGCCTCGCCCTTGCCTTGTGTCAGAAAGGCTTCCATCGGCTCATGCCGGCCAATGGCCTCGTCAACAAGAGCATCGGATCCGCGCCGATAGGCTCCCAGCCGGATCAGCTCTTCCATGTCGGTAAAGGTGGCCATCAGGGCCTTCGCCTTCCGCAGGATCGGCACATAGGCTTCCGGAACACAGCGCGGCATCGTCCGCGACACGGACTTTAGCACATTGATCGCCGGATAGCGCCCCCTCTCGGCAATCGCCCGCTCCATCACGACATGGCCGTCGAGAATGCCGCGAACGGCGTCGGCGACAGGCTCGTTGTGATTGTCGCCTTCGACGAGAACCGTGAAAAGGCCAGTGATGGAGCCGCTGCCGACCCGCCCGGGTCCGGCGCGCTCCAGCAGACGCGGCAACTCGGTAAAAACGGTCGGCGTATAGCCCTTCGACGTCGGCGGCTCGCCGATCGACAGGCCGATCTCGCGCTGCGCCATGGCAAAGCGTGTGATGGAATCCATCATGCACAGCACGCGCTTGCCCTCGTCGCGGAAATGCTCCGCGACGGTCATGGCGAGATAGGCCGCCTGGCGGCGCATCAACACGCTTTCGTCGGACGTGGCGACAACGACCACCGAACGGGCGAGGCCCTCCTCGCCCAGATCGTCCTCGATGAATTCCTGTACCTCTCGGCCACGCTCGCCGATGAGGCCGATCACCGAGACGTCGCAGTCGGTGTTGCGAGCGAGCATCGACATCAGCACGGACTTGCCGACGCCGGAGCCGGCGAAGATACCCATGCGCTGCCCCTCACAGCAGGTGACGAAGGTGTTAAGCGCCCTGACGCCCAGGTCCAGTGGCCCGCCTACGCGAGCCCGGTCGGCAGCCGGAGGCGGTGCAGAGCGCAACCGGCGCGCAAGTTCCCCGCCCGGCAAGGCACCCTTGCCGTCGATCGGCTCGCCCATCGCGTTAATAACTCGGCCAAGCCAACCCGTTGCAGGATGCACGACGCTGTCACGCGCCGCGATCACTGCCCGGCACCCCATGCGCACCCCCTCCAGACCGGAGAACGGCATGCACAGCGCATGCCCCGACCGGAACCCCACGACTTCGGCAAAGACTGGCTGGATTCCCTCGCCAATATCGATCGCAAGGCGCGCGCCGACGCTCATTTCATGGATCGGTCCGGCGATCTCCACCAGGAGGCCCTGGACAGCGACGACCCGCCCCCAGATTTCCGTGGCCATAAGCGATTCGATCTCGGCAAAGAGCGATTTCAGGGCTGCATCTCCTCGGAAACAGGCTGTCGGTAACCGAACGTTTACGTCTCTGCTTAATGTTAATGAACGAAGCGTTGAGAGGCGAGAGCCATTTCAGGGCGGAGCGGGACTGTGTGAAATGAGTCTGTAAGGAATCGGCTAGCTCGATTTCTTCATGTGAAACGTTAAGTAGGTTTGAGGTCAGAATTTTCTTGATTCTCAATTCCTTGGCGGGTTCTTCACAGATTCGTTCTCATAAGGCTTGCTGCTACGAATCAGAATTTGTTAACCATTGACCATTAGCTTTGAGTCGGGGTTAACAGCAGTCCTTCGTAGCAGGCACCGACAGAGCCGTTGCGACTTGCCCAGGATAGGCAGCACAAGGGGATTGGCATGCGTGTATTGTTGATTGAGGACGACAGCGCCACGGCGCAGAGCATTGAGTTGATGCTCAAGTCCGAAAACTTCAACGTCTACACGACAGATCTTGGCGAGGAAGGCATCGACCTCGGCAAGCTGTACGATTATGACATCATTATGCTTGACCTGAATCTCCCGGACATGTCCGGTTACGAGGTTCTGCGCACACTGCGTGTGTCCAAGGTCAAGACACCGATCCTGATCCTGTCCGGTCTTGCCGGCATCGAGGACAAGGTGCGCGGTCTCGGCTTCGGCGCCGACGACTATATGACCAAGCCGTTCCACAAGGACGAGCTGGTTGCCCGAATTCACGCCATCGTGCGCCGCTCGAAGGGCCACGCCCAGTCGGTCATCGTCACCGGCGACCTGCGCGTCAACCTCGACACCAAGACCGTTGAAGTGTCTGGCCAGCGCGTGCACCTGACCGGCAAGGAGTACCAAATGCTGGAACTCCTCTCACTGCGCAAGGGCACGACCCTGACCAAGGAAATGTTCCTGAACCATCTCTATGGCGGGATGGACGAGCCGGAACTGAAGATCATCGACGTGTTCATCTGCAAGCTGCGCAAGAAGCTGGCGGCTGCAACGCACGGCAAGAACTACATCGAGACCGTCTGGGGCCGCGGCTACGTGCTGCGCGAGCCGGACATGGAAGTAGCGGCCTGATCCCGCTCGCCTGCCCGTCTCAAAGCTTCGCTTCATTGAAAAGGCCTCGCCGGTAACCCCGGCGAGGCCTTTCGTCATTTCACGCCAGTGACCGTCACAGGTTCAACTGATAGGTCGCCGGGACGTAGCGGAAGCCCGAACCAGCCGCCTCGACAAAGCCGAGGGCCGGCGCTGGCATGTGATAGCCGATGAACGGGATCCGATCGGTCGCCAGCATGCCCAGCACCTTGCGACGGGTCGCAGCCGCAGCAGCCTTGTCCATGTCGAACCGGACTTCCCAGTCCGGATAGGCCAGCGACCAGACATAGTGGTTGGTCATGTCAGCGGTGATCAGGAGCTGCTGCCCGGCGGATTCGAGCATATAGACCATGTGCCCCGGCGTATGACCAACAGCCGCCATACCGGTGATGCCGGAGACGACGCTGCCGCCCTCCCCGATGAAGGACATCTTCTCGGCAAAGGGCGTGATGTTGGTCGTCATCAGCTTGGCAACGCCGTTGCTGGCGGGATCCTGCTTGGACCAGAAGTCGAACTCTCCCTGGCCCGTGACATAACGGGCATTCGGGAAGGCCGGAGCGCCAGCTTCGATCATGCCGCCGATATGGTCCGGGTGCATGTGGGTCAGGACGACGATATCGACCTGCTCCGGTGTATATCCGGCGGCGAGGATTGCCGCACGCAGGTTGCCGCGCCCCGGACGCCCACCCTCACCGACACCCGTATCGAACAGCACCAGCTCATTGCCGGTGTTGACGAGGGTCGGCGTGAAGGAGTTCCGGAACTTGTCGACAGGCAGGAAACTGGCCTGCGACACCGCATTGAACTCCTCGGCCGGGACATTCATGCCGAAGGTCTTCTGCGGCTCTTCACTGACGGCGGCCCCGTCCAGAAGCGTCGTCACCTCGAAATCACCGAGCCGATACCGGCTGATGACAGGAAGGACACCGGACTGCTGTGGTGCGGCTGCATGTGCCATACCCGGAGCAAGGGTCACGCCCGAGATTCCGGCGAGCCCAAGCCCGGCGGCCCCGGCCAACAAGCCACGCCGGGAAATGGAAATGGTCTGGTCCGTCATTTTGCCTCCTTCGGGCACATGGCCCACCTGTTCATGACGCAGTCTCCGGCTGGTCGCCGGATCGGTTTCCCTACGCCTGCGGGAACAGCGAGGATTGCATCAGAACCGGAGGTCGGCCGCATCTGACGGCTTTGTGATCACTGCGTGAGCGAGAAAGCAAAAGGGCCAGTCACTGGACCGGCCCTCAATCAGGTTCTGGATCGCACGGCTCACTTCAGTCCGAAACTGCTTGCCATGGCAAGACGCGGAGCGGCGGTCGCGCTGGCAGCCTGCTTCAGCTGATAGAGGCCACGCTGGCCGGGAACAGGTTGGAAGGCATCGGTCAGGCCGACAACGGTCTCGGCCGCCCCCAGAACCAGGAAGCCATCTTCCGGCATCATCTTGGCGATGCGCTGGAGGATGTCGATCTTGGTCTGCTGGTCGAAATAGATCAGCACGTTGCGGCAGAATACGATGTCGAACTCGCCGAGGTGGCTGAAATTCTCCAGCAGGTTCAGCTTGCGCCATTCGATCATGGCCCGCAGGTCAGGATTGATCTGCCAGAGATCCCCCTGCTGGGCGAAGTACTTCAGCAGCATCTGGATCGGCAGGCCGCGCTGGACCTCGAACTGGCTGTAGATGCCAGCCTTCGCCTTTTCCAGAACCTCGGATGACAGGTCAGTCCCAAGAATGCGGAAACGCCAGCCGGCGACCTTGTGCGCGGCTTCCTTCAGGCAGATGCCGATCGAGTATGGTTCCTGCCCGGTCGAGGCAGCAGCGCACCAGATCTTCACGCTGCGCGAGCTGGCGCGCTTTTCCAGCATCGCCGGCAGCATGATGTTGTTGAAGTGTTCGAACGGTGTCTTGTCGCGAAAGAAGAACGACTCATTCGTCGTCATTGCCTCGACAACAGCATTCGACAAGACAGCGTTGCCGCCGCGCTGCATGGCCTGCACGAGGCCCGACAGGGTGTCGATGCCATTCTTGCGGGCCACCGGAACCAGGCGGCTTTCCACGAGATACTGCTTGTCGTCGGACAGCATCAGGCCCGAGCGTTCCTTGAGGAACCGCTTGAGAAAATCATACTCAGTCGGGGTCATCGGGCACTCCCCTTCAACACACGAACAATCTTGGGACCGATGTCCGTCAGCGGCAGCACGTCGCTGCAAAGACCGGTGTTTGCGGCGGCACCCGGCATGCCCCAGACGACGCTCGAGGCCTCGTCCTGGGCGATGATGCTGCCACCACCGGCCGAGATCGTCTTGACGCCATTGGCGCCATCCGAGCCCATGCCGGTCAGGACCACGGCGAGCGTGGCAGAGCCATAAGCCTTGGCGACGCTGTCGAACAGCGGATCGACAGCCGGCTTGCAGAAATTGACCGGTGCGTCGTCGGTCAGGCGGACCTTGACCGCACCGGCATCCTTTTCAAGGATCATGTGCTTGCCACCTGGCGCCACATAGATGTGACCCGGCTGCAGCACGTCTCCGGTCTCGGCTTCCTTCGACGGGCGCATGGCGGCCTTGCCGATATGCTCGGCAAGAATGGCTGTGAACGTCGGCGGCATATGCTGGGTGATGACGACCGGGATGTCGGTCACAGTCGAGCCGATGTCCTTCATCAGCTGCTGCAAGGCCTGCGGCCCGC
The DNA here is from genome assembly GCF_003012935.1 of Pannonibacter carbonis. Lineage (GTDB taxonomy): Bacteria > Pseudomonadota > Alphaproteobacteria > Rhizobiales > Stappiaceae > Pannonibacter > Pannonibacter carbonis. Next base: position 219,830 of record NZ_PUDR01000001.1, read on the forward strand.
CGGTCGACGATCCGATTGCAAGAATGCGCGGCCGCGCGGAGGAATAAGGTTTGAGCTGGAAGCCGGGCTTGGCAGCTTCTGCCCGGGCACCAGGCATCATCGGACGGTTGGCAAGCGCGCCGACCGGAGCCTGGGATGCCGATTTGCCGGCATTGGTCTCGGCCCGCATGGTCTTGCCACGGCCGGACAGGCGGCGCGCACGTTCCCCGAGGATCTTGACCTTGTCGATCAGTTCGCGGCGGAAATCGACCGAAGTCGTGATTTCCGACGTGGACTCCGGCTTCGGGACATAATCAGCCGCGCCGAGGGTCAGGGCTTTCAGCGAGATATCAGCGTTGCGACGCGTCAGCGTGGAGGCCATGACGACAACAAGGTCACGCTTCTTGGCCAGCATCAGCGGCAAGGCGGTCATGCCGTCCATCTCCGGCATCTCGATGTCGAGAACGACGACATCCGGATTGCTGCGCAGGATGTCATCCACCGCCAGCTTGCCGTTGCGATGTGAAGCGACGACGGCGAGCGCCGGATCAGCGTCGAGCCACCGGCTCAAAAGGCCACGGATGACGACGGCGTCGTCAACGACCATGACACGGATGGGGTCCGTATTCGGAGATGACCCGGTACTCGGGTTCATTTGTGCAAAGGCCATGTGGCGCACCCATTCAGGAGAGATCAGATGAGGCCGACTTCCTGGAATTTCGCTTCCACGATCTCCCGATCAAACGGCTTCATGATGTATTCATTGGCCCCGGCGCGGATCGCCCGGGCGATGTGGGCCACATCGTTCTCCGTGGTGCAGAAGACCACGATCGGCTTCTCGCCACCGGGTTCCCGGCGCAGGCTGGTCAGGAACTCAAGACCATCCATCACCGGCATGTTCCAGTCGAGCAGGATGGCATCCGGCATGGCCTTGCGGCATGCATCGAGTGCCTGCTGACCGTCCTCGGCTTCCGTGATCTGGAACTGAAGATCCTCGAGGATCCGGCGGGCGACCTTGCGGATGACGCTGGAATCATCCACCACGAGACACTGTTTCATCTGTTTCATCTCCACATTGCCGGAGCCGCGGACGGCGATGGCGTCAGGCGGCCATCGCGTCGGTCATCATGGCACCGAGCAGGCGCTCCACGTCGAGAATGACCATCAGCTGGCCATCCAGCCGATGCACGCCGGCCGAAATTTCGGCCCAGCGCTTGTCAAGGTTCTGCGGGTTCGGCTCCGCCGTCTTGCCGGACAGGGTCAGGACCTCGCCAACCGTATCGATCACAAGCCCGTAGGATTCATGCTTGTACTCGATGCCGACGGCCATCATCTGGCCGTCCTGGCGCGGCGGCAGGTGCAGGCGGCGGCGCATGTTGATCGCCGTCACGATACGCCCGCGCAGGTTCAGCACTCCTGCGACTTCCGGGGCCGACAACGGCACCCGGGTCACGCTTTCCGGCACGAACACGTCATGCACCTGGGAAATCGGCAGACCGAACAGCTGGCCACCGATCACAACGGTGACGTACTGGATCATGTCGGTGCCCGAGGCGACGCTATGGTCCATGACACTCATGCGGCAACTCCCATTTCACCCGAGAACACATCCTTGAGAGCAGCGATCAGACCCGGACGGTCGAACTTCGCCACATAGTCGTCGAAACCTGCCTGGCGACCACGCTCGATCGAGGCCGGCGTGACCATGGCCGAGAGGGCCAGGACCGGCATCTTGCGGAAGCGCGGATCGCGGCGCAGGGCTTCGCAGAACTCGAAGCCGTTGACACGCGGCATCTCGATGTCGCTGACCACGGCCTGGAACTCGACGCCGCTTTCGAGCACTTCGAAGGCTTCGTCCGGACCATCGCAGGTGGTGACGTCATAGCCGGCTGCTTTCAGCACCGGCGTCAGCATGTTGCGGAAGAAGGCCGAGTCATCGACGAAGAGGATCTTCTTCGTCAGCGAGCGGATATCCATCTCCTTGCGCATGAACCAGTCCTCGAAGGCCTGCGGCAGGTAGTAGCCAAGGTCGAGGATTTCAGTTGCGCGTTCCTTGATGACTGCCGAACCGAGGATGCCCGGACGCTCGGAGCCAACCTCGATGTGCAGGCGCTCCTCGACAATGTCGACGATCTCGTCGACCACAAGGCCCATGGAGCGGCCGCTGTCGGAGAACACCAGCATCGGCTGGGTGCCTTCGAGCTTGTGATGGTCCCCTTCGTTGACATAGACCAGCGGCATCAGCGAACCGCGGTACTGGACCAGATCGCGGCCGTTGGAGCGTTCGATCTTGGAGACCTCGAACTCTTCCAGACGCGTGACCAGGGACAGCGGCACGGCCTTCGGCTCCGGCGCACCGGCGCGGAACAGCAGCAGCGAGATCGGCTTCTGGCCTTCGCCGGCAACGCGGCGGTTCTCATCGGCTTCCTCGTTCTGCTCGGCAACGGCACTGGAGGCCTGGCTTGCCATCGCGGAGGCGATGCCGTTCGGATCGATGATCATGATCACCGAGCCGTCACCCAGAATGGTGTTGCCGGAGAACATGTTGAGGTTGCGCAGCATCGAGGACATCGGCTTGACGACGATTTCCTCGGTGTGGAAGACGCCATCGACGACAACGCCGAAGGTCTGGCTGCCAACCTGCATGACAACGATGAAGCCATTGTCGTCGTTGATCGCCTTCTCGGCGTCCTCGCCTTCATAAGTACCCAGAAGCTGGGACAGATGCAGCAGCGGCAGCAGCTTGTTGCGCAGGCGCAGGACCGGCGTGTTCTTGATCCGCTCGATGCGATGTTCGGAGTTGGTCTGGACGCGCACCAGTTCCACCACCGACAGCTGCGGGATCGCAAACCGGTCACCCCCGGCCTCGACGATCAGCGTCGAGACGATGGCAAGGGTCAGCGGGATCTTGATGATGAAGCTGGAGCCCTTGCCCGGCGTCGAACGCAGGTCAACGGTACCGCCGATCAGCTCGATGTTGTTGCGCACAACGTCCATGCCGACGCCGCGGCCGGAAACGCTGGTGACAGCGGCGGCCGTGGAGAAGCCAGCCGCGAAGATGTAGCGGTGGATCTGCGCATCGGTCATCTTGTCGACTTCAGCTTCAGTCGCGAGCCCGCGCTCGATGACCTTGGCCTTGATCTTCTCGACGTCGAGACCCTTGCCGTCGTCCTTCACCTCGATGATGATATGGCCACCTTCATGGTAGGCTGCCAAGGTGATGAAGCCTTTTTCCGGCTTGCCGGCTGCACGGCGCACGGCCGGCATTTCGAGGCCGTGGTCGGCCGAATTGCGGACCATGTGGGTCAGCGGGTCCTTGATCATTTCAAGGACCTGGCGGTCGAGTTCGGTCTCGGCGCCAATCATTTCCAGTTCGATCGGCTTGCCGAGTTCCTGGCTGAGGTCGCGGACGATGCGCGGCAGCTTCTGCCAGGCGTTGCCAATCGGCTGCATGCGGGTCTTCATGACGCCTTCCTGCAGCTCGGCCGTCACGTTGGACAGACGCTGCAGCGGCACCTTGAATTCGCTGTCTTCATGACGGCGCACGATTTCCAGGAGCTGGTTGCGGGTCAGCACCAGCTCGGAGACCATGGTCATCAGGTGTTCGAGGGTCTCGACGGCGACGCGGATCGACTGGTTGGAGACACCACCACCGGCGGCGGCCTTCTTGTCGGCCTTGTCGTCGTGATCGTCATCCTTCGGCGCGGCGGCTGCGCGTGGCGCGGCCTTCTGGGCCTTCGGAGCCGGAGCTTCCACAACGGCCTCAACCGGCTCTGCAACCTCGACCTCGATTTCCGTTTCCCGGAACGCACGTTCCAGTTCGTCGAGGGAAACCTCGCCGGGGCGCAGGGCGCGCTCAAGCGACTGGTCGGGAACCTGGATGGCCGGTTCGGCTACGACCGGTGCTGGTGCCGCCGCCTTCACGGGAGCTGCCGCCGGCTTCTCAGCGCTCATCGACATGCGTTCCAGTTCGGAAATCAGGTCGCTGTCATCGCCCTGCGGTTCCTCGCCCTCGGCAGCTTCCAGATCAGCCAGGATCTCCTTGATCCGGTCGATGGAATTGAGGATCAGCGAAACCGCTTCCGGGGTCACCGGTACGCCGTCGCGGAACTTGCCCATCAGGGTTTCGGCAGCGTGCGCGATCCCTTCGAGGCGGGGCAGACCGAGGAAGCCGCACGTCCCTTTGATGGTGTGCACCAGTCGGAAGATGTTATCCAGAATGGTGGCGTTGTTCGGCTCCTGCTCGAACTTGACGAGCTCAACGTCTACAACATCGAGACTTTCGCTGGTCTCGGTCAGAAATTCTCTGAGGAGGTCGTCCATAGCCTGCACTCACCCGACGTTTACTGGTTCCGCGCCCCGAAGGACGGCTGGACCGGGATGTCCATGAGTGGAGGTTGGCCTTAAACAGTTAAGATAGGTTGAAACAAACAGGTCGCCATGAACCTGTTTTTGTCATGACTGACGTGCGGTAAGCCTGACGAGGTCCTCGTCTTTCACAAGGTCAATCGTCATCCCGCACTCGCGTGCAAGCAAAAGTGTGTAAATAGGCTGAACAGAATGCGCATCGACACGTTCGGGTTCTTCACCGCCCAACGTGGCCTGCATCCCGAGAGGAATCCTCGGGTTTACGCCCTTTGCGGTCAGTTCAAAGTTCGGTTTGGACGGCTCGCCGGTCATGCGAATGACGATTTCGCCGCCGCGCGGAACACACTGGTTGGCAATCAAGAGCAAGTTTAGCAAAAGCTTAACCAGGTTCTTCGGCATCAGGTGCCGGTCGACCTGCCAGTTGAGATTGGACTTCTCATTCTCCATCAGCGCTGTCGCAACCGACTGGGCATCCCCCAGATCGATCTCCGCGCCGGCGGATCCGGCAGCACCGAAAGCAAGACGGGCAAACTGCAGCTTGGCAGACGCCTGACGCGCGCTCTTGCGGATGAGGTCCATGGCGAATTCGCGCATGTCTCCGGCATTGTCATCGTCGAGCACTTCGAGCCCGTTGATGATGGCGCCAACCGGCGAGATGATGTCATGGCAGATCCGGCTGGAGACCAGCGCCGCAAGGTCGAGCGAGGTGAGGTCTTTGAGTTCGGACATGCGGGTCAGTCTCCAGGTCTGCGAAAGCCGTAGGGTGATTCGCTGCTGCTGTGCAGAGGGTTACACAGCCCTGCGCGCCCTGCCAAGCGCAAGGCCCTAATTGCGCGGCAGACAGCCAGTCTTCGCGGCATTTGCCTGTGCATCGGCAATCGCGGTTTCCCGTTCGACGAGGAACAGGAAACGATTGACGACAGTGTGGAAGAAGTAGAGCCGGTCTTCAATCACCACGAAGATCGACGGGTTACCGGCCGTCGCATAGCCCTCCGCCAGCGCATAGGCACCGCATCCGGCAAACTGCGGTGCATAGACCTCCGGCGCGCGCTCAAAGGCCGCTTTGTTGCCCTCGTTCAGAAACAGCCACCGCGCGCCACGCCAGGAGTATTCCAGCCTCGGCTGCCCCATACGCGGTCGCCTGTCGACAAAAAAGGCAACAGGATCATATCCGCCGATGGCATAGCCTGTAACCGGGTCCGCGAGGAAATAGGCTGGACGGGCGTCGGCGATGCTGGGAAGGCCCCACGCCGCAGCGATAACGGTCGCCAGAAACCAAACGGTAGCACGCAACCGGACACCGCAGTGCCCGCGATTACGGAGCGCCGGCCACAGGTTGGTCAGAATTCGTCTACACTCTGGCATTGATTCGGGTCTGAATTTCCAAAGAGCCATCACGACTCGCAGCAAAGTGAACATAGCATGCCGGAACGGACCGGGCCGGAACAAGTCACGCAAGGCCGCAGCAAGGTAGCCATGCGTTGTTCAGCCCCGGCCAGGCAAAAGGCCCCGCAACCGTCTGCACGCACCCGGCACAGGGCGTACAGATGTCCTGGCTCTGGTCCGGCGCACGCCGAAGCAGAGCCACCAGTAGGAGACTTGCAAGGATGCGCCACCCGACCACACGTGACACTGCCAAAGTGGCGAAAATCAATGGCACCGGAACCACCAGCACCGTGAAGGACCGCCAGACACGGCCGTTCTGGCCGCTCGCAGCCATCGTTTATGTGCTGTGCCTGGCATTCGGGTTCCAGGCGGCCATGGCGCAGTCGACAACTCCGGGCAACACCAACTACAGCCAGGAGGAAATTGTCGACGCCGGTCACCGCTTCTTCGGCTCCGTCTCCGGCGGCCTTGCCTCCGTCATCGAGAATGCCTTCAAGAGCTACGGCCAGCCGAACGGTTACATTCTTGGCGAAGAAGGGTCGGGCGCCCTGATCGCAGGCGCGCGATATGGCGAAGGAGACCTCTTCACCCGGAACGCGGGCAACCACAAGGTATTCTGGCAAGGCCCGTCAATCGGCTGGGATTTCGGCGGCGACGGTGCCCGCGTGATGATGCTGATATACAATCTGCCGAACGTCGAAGCCATGTACCAGCGCTACGCTGGCGTGAATGGTTCGGCTTATCTCATCGGCGGCTTTGGCATGACGGTGTTAAACAACAACAATACCCTTGTCGTCCCGGTAAAGGCCGGGGTCGGCGCACGCCTTGGGCTGAATATCGGCTATCTGAAGTTTACCCAGCAACCGACCTGGAACCCGTTCTGATAGAACAGGAACCGGCGCGGCGGCCCACAATTAGCCGCCTCGCCCCCTTGGCCTGCGCCCTGCCCTCGGGTAATCATGGGTCGCAGCGGGTCGGTCCGGTACCGGGCCCGGACGAGCCGGCGAGGCAGCGCGTGATCGAAGCGGCGATGTATGCATTCCTGGGGTTCCTGGCAGCCGGGCTGCTGGCACTCCTGATTTTGCCTGCTGTCTGGCGCCGGGCCGTACGGCTGACACGTGATGCTGTCCTGGCGACACACCCCTCCACCTATCGCGAAGTCAAGGCCGCACAGGATGTCTTGCGCGCTGAAGCAGCTCTGACCCATCGCCGGCTGGAACGCGAACTGACCCGGCTGAAGGCACAGGCCGCACAAGCCCGGGCAGAGGCAGGAAAATATCTGCCGGAACGTCTCGCGCTGCAGGCCGAGCGCAGCGAACTGTCCGAGCATCGCCGCGAAGTGGATGCCTTGCTCGCAGCGCAGACAGACGAAAACAAGCAACTGCGTGAAGATCTGATCCTCGCCCGGACGGAGGCACACGAACTGGCCGCGAGCCTGAAACAGGCTGAGACCGAAGTTACCGAGTTGCGCCAGTTGCTGGACTCGCGGCGCGGCACCAGTTCCGACCCTCTTGCCGCCGCAACGATTTCCGCGCTTGAGGCCCAGATCGCCAGCCTGCAGCGCCAGTTGGCTAGCCGTACCCCGGCAGCACCCCAGGTGCCCGCAACGTCGGCGGACGCCCTGGCCGCCCAGATTTTGCCGGACGCCGATACGGTCAACCTGCGGCGCAACATCGCCCGGCTCGAAAGCGAACTGATGGACCAGGAGACCGACTTCATCGCTGCGCAGGCAGATGTCGCCCGCCTTACCCTGCAACTCGACCTGGCCGGCGGCCTGCCTGACGGTCTCGTGGCGCAGATGGACCAGAACCTCAAGGAAGCCGCACGCGAGAATGCGCGGCTGGCAGCCCGCGCAGCCGCACAGGACCGGGCCCTCGCCAAGACCCGCACCGAAATCGCCCGCCTGACCAACGAACTGGCAACCAGCCCGGCCGTGACAGCCTTGCGGGACGAACTGAAGGCCCTCGCCGGAACAGTGGTTGCCGCGCAGGGGGAACAGTCCGAAGCTGAAAAGCCAAAGTCAACACGCAGCCGGAAAGCGACCAGCAAGGCTGCGACGCCAACCGACGCAACGGCAGCCACGACAGGTCCGACGACACCCGCAACGGCGGCAAGATTGTCCGCAGTCGAGATCGCTGGACGGATCGTGCGCGCCAGCACAGCAGCGCGTGAGGCCCTGTCGGTGTCAACCGCCCCGCAAGCAGACCAACCGGCTATCATCGCAAAGCCACAGCGCACGGCAAAGGCAACGGATCCGGTCAGCCCCGAAAAATCGGGGCAAGCCAATCAGGAGCAATCCCCGCGGGATGGCCGCTCGGGAAAGAAACAGGTTGTCGCCTGAAGGGGAAACTGCCCGGAGACGCAAGTGCGCTGCCGATGCGGACATACAGGTGCATATCGGGTCAAGCCCGCCTGCGCACTGAGTTTTCAGGGAAGGAATGGTACTCCCAAGGGGAATCGAACCCCTGTTTCCGCCGTGAGAGGGCAGCGTCCTGACCGCTAGACGATGGGAGCGGCTGCAACGGGCAAAGCCTTATCGTTGCGAGACCGCCCGTATAATTGTTTGCCGGCTGCAAGGCAAGCGGTTTTTCGGGGCCGAAACCGGCTGTGGCGCCGTCTCCTCCGCGCTGTCCCGGCCTTGTGCCGGGACCTGTGAGGGACACGATTGCGTTTCCTGCGGCTTCAGCATTTCGCGACCATGACAGGTCCCGGCACAAGGCCGGGACGGCGCGGAGGGGGTGGATGAGCTGCGGCAAAGGGTGCGCTGCGGCTGCGGCGACGCGTACCCCGAACCGGCGCGCGGAGTTGGCGCGAAGGCTTGGTGGCGAACAGCCGTTTGCTGAAACGCCTTCCAGCTCAGGGCCTTGCAAGCGTTGTCCGGCCGAGCGCCTTGCCGGTGGCGGTGTCCATGCGCTGGATGACCGTCGTGGTGCCGTCCTGAACCAGCAGGTAAAGCACGCCGTCGGAGACCGACAGGCTGCGGACCTCGCCTGCGCCTTCAAGGGCAATGGATTCCGGCCAGTTTCCACCCGGCACCTTGCCGACGGAATTGACCTTGTAGATGATTGCTGCCAAGAGGGCACCAATGCCGGCGATCATGATCAGGGTCGAGCCGGCCACCAGCCGGCGCAGACGCGACTGCACACGCAGCACCGCAGGATCCAGCGGCGCTTCTTCAGCGTTACCCGGCTCGCGATCATCAAAGGCAGACTTGGTCATGACAGACAGAACTCCAGTACAGCCGACGTTCGTGGACGAAGGCGAAGACGGGCACGACGACGCAGTTTCCGGCTTCGTAGCCGGGCCGGACGACGCGGGCAAGCGGCTGGATGCGGTTCTGGCTGCTCATTTCGCTGATCTTAGCCGCAACCGGCTGCAAAACCTCATCAAGGCTGGCGAAGTCTCGGTCAATGACAAGACCGTGAAGGAAGCCAAGTACAAGGTTCATGACGGCGACAGCCTGACACTGACCTTGCCGGAACCCGAGGAGCCGGAGCCGCAGGGCGAGGATATCCCGCTCGACATCGTCTACGAGGACGACGCGCTGATCGTCATCGACAAGCCCGCCGGACTGGTGGTGCATCCGGGCGCCGGAAACTGGACCGGCACGCTGGTCAACGCGCTGATCCATCACTGCGGTGACAGCCTGTCGGGCATCGGCGGCGTGCGGCGACCCGGCATTGTCCACCGGCTGGACAAGGACACCTCCGGCCTCCTGGTGGTGGCCAAGACGGACCAGGCGCACAAGGGCCTGTCAGAGCAGTTTGCCGATCATGGCCGGACCGGCCCGCTGGAGCGGTCCTATCAGGCGCTGGTCTGGGGCGCGCCTTCGGGCCTGCGCGGCACAGTCGATGCCAACCTTGCTCGGTCGGAACACAATCGGCAGAAGATCAACGTCGTGCGAACCAGTGGACGCCATGCCGTGACCCACTGGCAGGTGCAGGAACGCTTCGGCCCGGCCGACCAGCCTTCGCTGGCCGCCCTGGTCGAATGCATGCTGGAAACCGGCCGGACGCATCAGATCCGTGTGCATATGGCCCATGTCGGCCTGCCGCTGATCGGCGACCATGTTTACGGTGCCGGGTTCAAGACCAAGGCCAATCCCCTGCCCGAGCCACTGCGCTCGGAAGTGCTGAATTTCCCGCGTCAGGCACTGCATGCCGGACTGCTGGCCTTCGAACATCCGGTCACCGGCGAGACCATGACCTTCGAAAGTGACATCCCGGACGACTTCAAGGCCCTGCTGGACGCATTACGAAAATTTTAGGTTCGAGCGGGCCGGCCGGGTCCTGTATTTGCCGCAATGCTGCTTATATCCTTCTGCATCGGCGAGCCGGGAACCGGACGCCGGTGAATCGCGTTGCCACAGAAAGACTGGCACAAGGCTCATCCCCGAGCGTCCGAAGAGGACAGGGAGCGGCCTGCCGGTCGGGGGACGCCAGCCAGGAAGGGGGCGCATGTCATGGCCCGGAATGTACCGATGCTTGTCGCCGGTGAAGGCGGCCTGAGCCGATATCTCGATGAAATCCGCCGGTTTCCGATGCTGGAGCCGCAGGAAGAATACATGCTCGCCAAGCGCTACCGAGAGCATGATGACCCTGCCGCCGCCGAGAAACTGGTCAACTCTCACCTGCGCCTCGTGGCCAAGATCGCCATGGGCTACCGTGGTTACGGCCTGCCGATCGGCGAAGTCGTATCGGAAGGCAACGTCGGCCTGATGCAGGCGGTCAAGCGCTTCGAACCCGAACGCGGCTTCCGCCTTGCCACCTATGCCATGTGGTGGATCAAGGCTGCGATCCAGGAGTACATCCTGCGCTCGTGGTCGCTGGTCAAGATGGGCACGACCGCCAACCAGAAGCGTCTGTTCTTCAACCTGCGCCGCCTCAAGAGCAAGATCCAGGCCCTGAACGAAGGTGACCTGAAGCCGGAGCAGGTGCAGGAGATCGCAACCAAGCTGGGCGTGTCGGAAGAAGAGGTCGTGTCGATGAACCGGCGCCTTGGCGGCGACGCTTCGCTGAACGCGCCGATCCGCTCTGCCGAAGCCGAAAGCGGCGAGTGGCAGGACTGGCTCGTCGACGAAAGCGACAGCCAGGAGACCCTGCTCGCCAACCAGGAAGAACTGGACCAGCGCCGCAAGCTGCTGTCTGACGCCATGGAGGTGCTCAACGAGCGTGAGCGGCGCATCTTCGAGGCCCGCCGCCTGGCCGAAGAACCTGTCACGCTGGAAGACCTGTCCGCCGAGTTTGGCGTCAGCCGCGAGCGCGTGCGCCAGATCGAGGTGCGGGCGTTCGAAAAGGTGCAGCAGGCCGTGCAGAAGAGCGCCCGGGCCCTGGAACATTCGACGCTGAACTGAGCTGTTGCTTCCCCTCCCCGCGTCCCGGCACCCCGCCGGGACGGCGTGGCTGTGCGGTCTTTGACCCCCGCCCGATCGCTGTGCTTTCCCCTCCCGCAAAACGTGTTTCGTCCCGGATCATTCTGATCTAGGGTGCTGCATTGTCAGCACTTTGTGGGGAGCACCGTGACGCTCAGACGTTTGACGGGAAAGCGGTTTGTGGTGGGCTTTTGCGCTGCCCTGACGCTTGGCCTCATGACGGCGATCCGTGCGCTGAACCCGGATTTTCTCGTCTCGGTGCGGGAACTGACCTTCGATTACCTGCAACGTCTGGCCCCGCGCGCTTACCAGGACCTGCCGGTGCGCATCGTCGACATCGACGAGGCGTCGATTGCCGCCTACGGGCAGTGGCCCTGGCCGCGCAGCCGCATCGCGGAGCTTGTCACCGGGCTGAACGAGCTGGGCGCGGCGGTGATCGCCTTTGACGTGATCTTTGCCGAAGCCGACCGCTCTTCCCCCGTGCGCCTTGCCGAGACGCTGGATCTTGGCGGCCGGGCCGACGAGGCCGAAATCCGCGCCGCCCTCGCCCGCCTGCCCGACACGGACAAGGTGCTGGCCGAAGCACTGGCCAGTGCGCCTACCGTGCTCGGCTTTGCGGTTTTGCCAACGACCGCACCGCGCCTGCCGGCGCAAAAGGCCGGCATCGCCTTTGGTGGCGCCGATCCGGCAACGATCCTGCCCGCATTCCCCTCGGCCCTGGCGGCCTTGCCCGTGCTGGAAGAGGCTGCCAGCGGCACCGGCTCGGTGTCCCTGTCCGCCAGCGACACCGGCGGCGTGGTGCGCCGGATCCCGCTGCTGTTCTCGGATGGCAAGACCGTGTTTCCGAGCCTCGCCATCGAGGCGCTGCGCGTTGCGCAAGGCGCAAGCGGCCTGATCGCGCGCAGCAGCACCGCCAGCGGCGAGACCACAGGCGAGCGGCCCGCGCTGACTGACCTCAAGGTCGGATCCTTTGCCGTGCCGACCACCGCCATCGGTGAGCTGTGGGTGCATTACGACAAGGACCGGCCGGAGCGCTATGTCTCGGCACTGGATGTGCTGGATCCGGCCAGACGCGCCGCCTTGCGCAGCCGGATCGAAGGCAACATCGTCTTCGTCGGGACATCCGCCGCCGGGCTGTTCGATATCCGCGCAACGCCGCTTGGCCAGTTGGTGCCGGGGGTGTCGATCCATGCACAGGCGACGGAACAGATCATCACGAATGATTTTCTCGTCCGGCCGGACTGGGCCGATGGGCTGGAGCTGATTGCCACATTCGCAGGCGGCTTCCTGCTTGTGCTGCTGCTGCCGTTCGCCGGTGGCCTTGCGACCGGATTGTTTTCGCTGCTCATCGCAGTCGGCCTCACCGGCGGGGCGATCTATCTCTACCTGACCCGCAACCTGCTGATCGATCCGCTCTATCCGTCGGTCACGGCGTTCGTGGTCTTCGCCGTGGGCATGGCGCTGCTTTACGTGCTGACCGACAAGGAAAAGCGCTTCGTGCGGCAGGCCTTCAGCCAGTACCTGTCGCCGGATCTGGTGCATCAGCTGGAAAAGCGGCCAGATCAGCTGGTGCTGGGCGGGGAACTCAGGCCGATGACCATCCTGTTCATGGACGTGCGCGGTTTCACGCCGATTTCGGAGCAGCTGACGCCGACGGAGCTGGTGCATTTCCTCAACACGCTGCTGTCGCCGCTGTCCGACGCCATCCAGGCGCATGGCGGCACCATCGACAAATACATCGGCGACAGCATCATGGCCTTCTGGAATGCGCCGGTGACCGAGGAGGACCATGCCGCCCTCGCCTGTGCCGCCTCGCTGGAGATGCTGCGGATCGTCGAGCAGTTGAACGAGACTGACGCATTCGCGTTCAAGGCGCGGGGCCTCCGGGCGCAAACAGTGCAGATCGGCATCGGCCTCAACACCGGCGAGGCCTGCGTCGGCAACATGGGATCAAGCCGGCGCTTCAACTATTCCGTCATCGGCGATGCGGTCAACGTCGCCAGCCGGATTGAATCGAGCTGCAAGGGCGTCGGGGCGGAATTGCTGGTGTCCGGCGACACCCGGACCGAGGCGCCCGATTTCGCCTATCTGGAGGCAGGCGCCATCCCGCTGAAGGGCAAGTCGCTGCCGGTCAAGCTGTTCGCGCTGGTCGGCGATGAAGACCACAGACGCACCGAAGCGTTCCAGACGCTGGAGCGCCAGCATATGGCGCTGGTCGAGGCCCTGGATGAAGGCGCCGCACGGCGGGCGGACGAGGCGCTCGCCGCCTGCCGCGCGCTGGCCCCGCAGTCGCTCACGCCCTTCTACGACAAGATGGCCGAACGCGTGGCCGGCCTTGCGATGGCAGCGCAGTAGGCGCAGCGGTTACGCCCCGGAACAAACACGCCAGAACTAACACACCGGAACAAACTCCGCGCTGTCCCGGCCTTGTGCCGGGACCCGTAATGGTCCCGCCGCGTTGCATCCAACTTCAGAGGAAGCGCCATTCTGACAGGTCCCGGCACAAGGCCGGGACGGCGCGGGGCGAGGTTGTCCTTCCGGTCCAGAGAAGTCCCCCACCCCCAAACCCCTCCCCACGAGGGGGAGGGGAGCTTCGAGGCTTCGACAGGGTTGGACCGTTTCAGCTCCGTATTTCAGCACACGCTGCTGACGCTGCCGCTCCGGCCAGACTGCAGGAGCGGCAGGGTCAGGACATTCAGTTCACTTCCCGGGCGTAGGTTTCGACCGGGGGAACGGACTTGATCAGTTCGTTGTCCTTCAGGAAGGTGGCGAAGCGGGTGTAGCGGGCGGCGTCCAGCGCGCCCGGACGCTTGGCAAAGCGGGGCAGCGTATCGGCCCAGGCGCGGCGGTTGAGCGTGTCATCGAGGTTCGGATGTGCCGCGATGAAGGCTTGCCAAGCCTCGTCCGGATGGTTGGTGAGGTAGATCGTTGCCTTCTCGATGGCAGCGAGGAACTTCGGCAGGCGCGGATCGTCCAGCTTGTCCTTGTGCGCGACATAGATCAGCTCGTCGAACACGGGAACGCCGTTCTCTTCCGGGTAGAAGGCCTTGCCCTTCTTGCCCTCGATCTCGATCTGGGTCAGCTCGAAATTACGGTAACCACCGATGATGGCATCGACCTGACCCGACATCAGCGCCGGCGACAGGGCGAAGTTGACGTTGATCAGTTCGACATCGGTGATGGCAAGCCCCTGCGACTTCAGCATCTGGCCAAGCATCGCATCCTCGAAACCGGAGACGGAGAAGCCAATCTTCTTGCCCTTCAGGTCGGCGAGGGTTTTGACCGGACCATCCTCCAGCACGATCAAGGAGTTGAGCGGTGTCTCGACCAGCGTGCCGATCCAGCTGAGCGGCAGTCCTTCATCAATCTGGGCATGCAGCGTCGGCTGGTAGGAGACCGCGATCTCGGCCTGGCCTGCGGCAACCAGCTTCGGCGGCATGGACGGATCGGCCGGTTCGATCAGCTCGACCTCAAGGCCTTCGGCCGCGAAGAAACCCTTCTGCTTGGCCACGACCAGCGGCGCGTGGTCCGGGTTCGTGAACCAGTCCATCAGGACGGTGATCTTCTCGGCGGCAAGGGCCGGTGTCGTTGTGAACAGCGCAGCAGCAAGCGCGAGGGACGCAAGACGGGACAAGCGGATACTCCTTGGGTTGAAGCCCGGCAGAAGCGCCGGGACGGGGAAGAACAAGACGGTCTGGCGAAAGGCTGGATCAGTCTTCGGGTTGCCAGGAGACCAGACGGCGGGTGAGCCGGTCGGCGGCAAAACGCAAGGTCAGGACCATGGTGGCCAGCAGGAACAGGGCTGCAAACATCACATCGGTCTGCATGCGGGCGTTGCTCTGCAGCATGATGAAAGCCAGGCCGCCCTTGGCCCCCACCCATTCACCGACAACCGCACCAATCGGGGCGAAGACGGCTGCAATGCGGATGCCGGAGGCGAGCGCCGGCATCGCCGAGGGGATGCGCAGCAGGGTCATTTCCTGCCAGCGCGTCGCGCGGTAGAGCCTTGAGAGGTCGGCCAGTCCGGGATCCATCCGGCGGAGACCATCAAAGAAGCTGGATGTGACGGCAAAAAATATGACCAGCACCGCCATCACGATCTTGGACGCAAGGCCAAAGCCGAGCCAGAGCACCAGAATGGGGGCGATGGCGAAAACGGGCAGCGCCTGGGTGACAAGGACAACAGGCAGCAGGCCGCGCCGGACCAGCGGTGACAGCCACATCACCAGCGCCACCAGCATGCCCGCAGCAACGCCGAAGACAAAGCCCAGCAGGGTCTCGGTCAGGGTCAGGCTGGCGTGATACAGCAGGAACGAGGGCTGGCGGGCGAAAGCCTCGACCACGGCCCATGGCCTTGGCAGCATGTAAGGCGGGATTTCGGCGAGACGGACCAGCAGGTCCCAGGCCAGGACCAGTATGGCAGCGGTCACAAGGCCGCCGGCCAGATCCTTCCACCGGGCGGAGGGGAGGAAGCCGCGCGGGCGGCTGGCCACAGCAGGGGCGGCTGCAGAACGAGACAAGGGCCCGAGCGGGCCTGAGGCAATCGACACGACAAGGATCTCCCGTCATCGGTACAACCGAACGCGCATGGAGACCCGGGATAAGGCTAAAGGCTTCCGTCCCTTCGCCGGCATGACCCGGATCAGGTTCTAAGGGTTCGGCGTCGAACGCCATCTCAGCTCACTATGGAGCACCCCTCGGACCGGGACCGAACATGCGTGTTTGCGCCGGCCTTGGCAAGATGGAAAATCAGGATGTTTGCGTGGGGGAGGGAAATGGGGGCACGGGACGGTTTCGTCGCCAATATGGCAGCACCGAAGTCACCCCGGGCGAGCAACGCGAGACTCGGGGCCTACTCGCTTCCAGAGCGCCAACTATGGCCGCCGTGTTCCGGAGGCCGCATCGGCAGCAGCGTTCTGCTGGACGATGGCAGTGCCACAGTTCCGCTCTGGGAACGAGTAGGCCCCGGCTCGCGCTGCGCTTGGCCGGGGTGACACGGAGCAAGACTTGACCAGTCCGCCAAAAAACAAAAACGGGGCCCGAAGGCCCCGTCAAAACGCGATGTCCGCAGATGTCAGCCCTTGGTCCAGGAGGCCATGGCCTGTTCCAGGGCGCGGGCACCGGGCGTGCCTTTTTCGAGCGTCAGGATGGCGCGCTTGCCGGTTTCATACAGCATCGGGATGTCGATCCAGCCGCGCTCGCGTAGCAACGCAAGGTTCCGGTCGCGCTCATTGTCGATGCTCGACAAGGCGATCCAGAAAAAGCCCGGAGCCACCTTGACCGAAGCGCCCATCAGCGCATCGCCGCGGGCTTCCTCAGTCGGCTTCATGACCAGACCGGGCACATTGGCAACGTCCTTGCCGGTGAAGCCGTCCGGGAGCTGATACTGGATCTCGACCAGATGGCTGGCAGGGAGCGAGGCATCGGTGTTCGGCTTGATGCGCACGGAGACGGCGATGTTGCGGTCCGGAATTTCGGCCTGGGCCGCCAGGACCTGTACCGCCTTGCCGGAACTGTCGGTTTCCTCGATGACGCTCCAGGCAACCCGGCCCTGGGACGCGGTGCCAGAGCCGGAGGCATCCTCACCTTCTTCGTAAAGGATGGACCGCTGCGCAACGATGGATTCAACCGGGACTTCCGCGACCGGTGCCGGCGGCGTTATCGGGGCAACCGCGACTGGCGTCTCGACCGCAGGGACTGCGGGCACCTGTTCAGCCACCGCCGGCTGCTGCGACGGGGTGATGAGTGTCGTGGTAACGGTGCGTGCGTCAGGCGCAACGGCAGGCTCGCCACTGTCCGTCAGAAGGCGGTCATTGGTCTTCTCGACCTTGCCATTTTCGGCAGGCGCAGATGCAGCCGGAGCTGTCGAGCCAGCCGGATCTGCCGGCGAGATGGCGACAGCCGGGGCATCGCTGCCGGAAAACAGGCTGGCAATCAGATCGCGCTGGCCAAACAGAACAGCCGCAAGCCCAATGATGATCAGGACGAGACCGCCCAGCAGGGCGTAGCGCGTCACAGGAACACCACCGCCACGCTCCATATTGCGGGCACGGGGCGGCTTGCGGTCGGCATGGGGAGCGGTCGAGACCGGCTCCGGAACAAAGTCCGGCTCGATGCGGCGATCGCGGCGCGGTTCGGCTGGGCGCGAAGCAGCCGGGGACAACGCATCATAGGAGGCCGCTGAAGAGGCACGGGGCGCGCCCATGCCAGCCGCGCCGGCCTGACCGTTACCCGGACCAGGAGCAACCGGTTCGGCGCCGAAACTCGGCTCCCGGCGCTGCACCGGCTCGGCCGGTGCAGGAGCCACCGGATCCGGCGCAAAAGCATCACGGGCGGTCTGGACGGCACGGGCAGAAGCCTGGCCCAGCCGCTCGGCTTCCTGAACAGTGGCGCCCAAAGGCGTGCGCGCGGTGGAAGCCGCAGGCGACGTGTCAGAGGGGCGAGGAGTGGCCGGGGCGGAGACCGGGGCAGCGGTTTGCGGCGCATCAGCGGCAACCGGTGCAGCAGGACGGCTCGCCATCAGGGTTTCGCGCGCCGCCTCGGCCTCAACCTTGCGGATTGATTCTTCCAGCCGAAGCTGTTCCGCAGTGATCTCGGACGGGGAAAGCGGCGGCTCATAGGCCTTGAGCTGATTGACGATCGCGTTGCGCGCGCGGCTGTAGACATTTCTGCGGGCCGCACCGTTGTTTTCCGGCAACGAGGCGATCGTTTTCTTCAGGATCGAATAGTAATCAGCCATTGGCTCGCTCGTGAGGGGCTCCGGTGCCGCCAGTGTCCCGCAAATCAGGGACCTCAGACATCAACCATTTGTAGGCGCATCGCCGTCATGCGCAAGTGCCGTTTCTGACCTGCCGTAAAGGCAGAAATGGGGCGGTGCTGCCACCGCCCCTTCTTGGGGCATGCCCCTTGTCTCAATCCTGGAACGGGTTGTGCACCAGGATGGTGTCATCGCGCTCCGGGCTGGTCGACAGGATGGCAACCGGAGCGCCGATCAGTTCCTCGACATAGCGGACATACTTGACCGCCTGCGCCGGAAGTTCCGCCCAGCTGCGCGCGCCCTTGGTGGTTTCCTTCCAGCCCGGAAGGGTCTCGTAGATCGGAACGACACGGGCCTGCGCGCCCTGCGAGGCCGGAAGATAATCAATGCGCTTGCCGTCGAGCTCATAGGCCACGCAGATCTTCAGCTCATCGAGGCCGTCCAGAACATCGAGCTTGGTCAGCGCGATGCCGGTGATGCCCGAGGTGCAGACCGTCTGGCGGACGAGAACCGCATCGAACCAGCCACAGCGGCGCTTGCGCCCGGTGACGGTGCCGAATTCATGGCCCTTGGTGCCGAGGAACGTGCCGATCTCGTCGTTCAGCTCGGTCGGGAACGGGCCTTCACCGACGCGGGTGGTGTAGGCCTTGGTGATGCCGAGGACATAGTCGATGGCGTTGGGGCCAAGACCCGAACCTGCCGAGGCCTGGCCGGCGACGGTGTTCGACGAGGTCACGAAAGGATAGGTCCCGTGGTCGATGTCAAGCAGCGCGCCCTGTGCGCCTTCGAACAGCAGACGCTTGCCTTCGCGGCGCTGGCCATCGAGCAGGCGCCAGACCGAGTCCATGTACGGCAGGACGGTTTCGGCGACGGAGGCCAGTTCCTGGTAGATCGCCTCGGCCGAAATCTCGGCCTGGCCCAGTCCGCGGCGCAGCGGATTGTGATGCGCCAGCAGCCGGTCGATCTTGGCCGGAAGGGTCTCTAGATTGGCAAGGTCCATCAGGCGGATCGAGCGGCGGCCGACCTTGTCCTCATAGGCCGGACCGATGCCGCGGCCCGTGGTGCCGATTCGGGTGCCTGTGTTGGAATTCTCGCGCAGGGCGTCCAGTTCGCGGTGCAGCGACAGGATCAGCGTCGCGTTTTCAGCGATGCGCAGGGTTTCCGGCTCGACGGAAACGCCCTGGTCACGCAGACGGCCGATTTCAGCCACCAGCGCATGCGGATCGACAACAACGCCGTTGCCGATGACCGAGAGCTTGCCCGGACGCACGACGCCCGAGGGCAACAGGGAGAGCTTGTAGCTGACGCCATCGATGACGAGCGTATGGCCGGCATTGTGCCCGCCCTGGAACCGGACGATCACGTCAGCCTGGACGGACAGCCAGTCAACGATCTTGCCCTTGCCTTCATCGCCCCACTGGGAACCGACGACAACCACATTGGCCATAGGTGCCAAGCCCTCCTTGAAAAGGAAAAACAGGTCGGAGGCCCCGAATGCCCCCAACATACAAAGCCCCGGAAAGACCCGGGGCAAACGCGGCGGACTATAGCCACTTGCGCGTCATGTTGCGAGCCGAAACGTCAGTTTTTTGCCTTTGCCGGCCAGATCGCCTTTCGGGTGGGAAGAAGAAGCGCCCCATGCTAGGCGAAGGGGGCCGGCATGCCCCCCCTGCACGGCCTGTCCCTACCGACTGGACCTGATCATGAGCCTCATCAACTGGCTGTTGCTGGCAGCCCTCAGTGCCCTGTGGGGCGGTGCCTTCCTGTTTGCGAAAGTTGCGGTCAGCGAAATCCCGCCCTTTGTTCTGGTGTTCCTGCGAGTGGCGCTGGCAGCGGCACTTCTGCACGTCGTGCTGCGGCTGTCGGGCCATCGGCTGCCGCTGGAACGCAAGAGCCTTGCCGCATTCCTCGTCATGGGTCTGCTCAACAATGTCATCCCCTTCTCGCTGATTTTCTGGGGTCAGACGGGCATCGCAGCAGGCCTGGCCTCGATCCTGAATGCCACGACACCGATGTTCACCTTTCTGGTCGCGGCAATCATCCTGCGCCAGGAAGCGGTGGCGGCAAACCGGACCGCCGGTGTGCTGCTGGGGTTCGCCGGTGTGGCGGCAATGCTGTCGGCAGGGCTTGCCGGGCTGACCTCCGACCCGCTCTGGGCGCAGGCGGCCTGTCTTGGCGCGGCCCTGTCCTATGCCTTTGCCGGCGCCTTCGGGCGCAGGTTCCGCGAAACACCGCAATTGGTAACGGCCACCGGCCAGCTGACCGCCTCGACCCTGATCATGGCGCCGGTCGCCCTGATGACCGCTGGCGACTGGTCACCCGGAGACGTCAGCCTGCTGGTCTGGACCAATGTGGCGGCCCTTGGGGTCTTTGCAACCGCCCTCGCCTATCTGCTGTTCTTCCGCCTTCTGGCCCGCGCCGGGGCAACCAATACATCGCTGGTCACCCTGCTGATCCCGGTCTGCGCGCTTCTGTTCGGGCACCTGCTGCTGGGAGAAAGGCTCTACCCGATCCAGTTTGCCGGGCTTGTCGTTCTGCTCACCGGACTTGCGATGCTGGATGGACGGATCCTCGCGCCCTTTCGCCGCAAGGCCAAAGCATAAAGCAAAAGGGCGGCGGCCAGGTTTCCGGCCACCGCCCGCTCAGGCAAGGAACGTGTCCTGCCTTGGGAGAGCTCAGAAGCGCAGGGACTTGACCTGCTTGACCATCGGCAGGGCAGAGATTGCGGCAAGCGTTGCGGCAGGCACCTCGCCGTCGACCTCAAGCAGCGCGATCGCATCGCCGCCCGGCCCGGTGCGGCCGAGGTTGAAGGTGGCGATGTTGATGCCGGCATCGCCCAGCAGGCTGCCGAACTTGCCGATGAAGCCCGGCTTGTCCTCATTGGTGATGTAGACCATGTGCGGACCGACGCCCGCTTCCATGTTGATGCCCTTCACCTGAATGATGCGCGGCTTGCCATCACCGAACACGGTGCCGGCGACCGATCGCTCCTGCCGGTCGGTGACGACGGTGAGGCGGATGTAGGTTTCATAGGCCCCGGTCTGGCCGCGGCGCACTTCCTCAACCTGGATGTTGCGATCGCGGGCGATGGACGGGGCAGAGACCATGTTGACAGTCTGCAGCAGCGGTGTCAGCACGCCGGTCAGGGCGGCGGCTGTGAGGGCACGCGTGTTCATGTCTGCCACGGCGCCGGCATATTCCAGCCGGACGGCCTTGATGCCGGTTTCCGTCAGCTGGCCGGCGAAGGAGCCAAGCTGTTCGGCAAGACGCACGAATGGCACCAGACGCGGGGCTTCCTCGGCCGTGATCGAGGGCATGTTGAGGGCGTTGGTGACGGCGCCGGCGACAAGATAGTCCGAGATCTGCTCGGCCACCTGCAGTGCCACATTCTCCTGGGCTTCGGTGGTCGAAGCGCCCAGATGCGGCGTGCAGACCATGTTGGGCGCGCCGAACAGCACGTTCTCCTTGGCCGGTTCCTCGACGAAGACGTCGAAGGCAGCGCCGGCAACGTGGCCGCTGTCGAGGCCCGCGCGCAGGGCATGTTCATCCACCAGACCGCCACGGGCGCAGTTGATCAGATAGACGCCGCGCTTGGTCTTCTGCAGGGCATCGGCAGAGATGATGTTGCGCGTCTTCTCGGTCAGCGGCGTGTGCAGCGAGATGAAGTCGGCGCGGGCGAGCAGCGCGTCCAGATCGACTTTCTCGACCCCGAGATCCAGGGCACGCTCTGCCGTCAGGAACGGATCGTAAGCGATCACCTTCATCTTCAGGCCGATGGCGCGTTCGGCGACGATCGAGCCGATGTTGCCGCAGCCGATAAGGCCGAGCACCTTGCCGGTGATTTCGACACCCATGAAGCGGGTCTTTTCCCACTTGCCGGCCTGGGTCGAGGCATTGGCTTCGGGGATCTGACGGGCGACGGAGAACATCATCGCGATTGCATGTTCCGCCGTGGTGATGGCGTTGCCGAAGGGCGTGTTCATCACGATGATGCCCTTGGCGGTGGCCGCCGGAATGTCGACATTGTCGACGCCGATGCCGGCCCGGCCGATCACCTTCAGGTTGGTGGCCGCCGCGATGACCTTCTCGGTCACCTTGGTGGCGGAGCGGATGGCAAGGCCATCATACTGGCCGATGACGGCGAGCAGCGCGTCCTTGTCCTTGCCGAGTTCGGGGCGGAAGTCGACCTCGACCCCGCGCGACTTGAAGATCTGGATGGCAGCGTCGGACAATTGGTCCGAAATGAGAACTCTGGGAGCCATGACAGTTCTGTCTCCTGCGACCGGGAGCAACGCGGGTGCCTCTATGAGGGCTTGGCGTTCAGGCTCAACCGGCGATGAGGTTGCAAGAGGCTGCCGGGTAGGCCGGCAGCCGGAGTTGCGAAAACAAGGCGGGCGAGTGCCTCAGGCTGCGATCTGCAGCTTGGCCTTCTGGATCTCGAAGGCCCAGTCGAGCCAGGGCAGCAGCGCTGCTACGCTTGCCGGGTCGACCGTGGCACCGCACCAGATGCGGAAGCCCGTCGGCGCATCGCGGTAGGAGCCGATGTCATAGGCAACGCCTTCGGCCTCCAGCGCCGCGACCATCGCCTTGGCGAAGGCAGCCTGGCCGGCCTCGTCAAGCGCAGTGACAGCCGGATCGACGATCTTGAGGCAGACGGAGGTGTTGGACCGGGTTGCCGGATCGACCGCCAGAAAGTCGACCCAGGATGTGCGACCGACCCAGCCGGTGATCTGTGCCGTGCTTTCGTTGGCGCGGGCGATCAGCCCCTCGAGGCCGCCGATGGACGAGGCCCACTCCAGCGCGTCGATATAGTCCTCGACGCAGAGCATCGACGGGGTGTTGATCGTCTCGCCCTTGAAGATGCCTTCGTTGATCTTGCCCTTGGAGGTGAGGCGGAAGATCTTCGGCATTGGCCAGGCCGGGGTGTAGCTCTCCAGCCGTTCGACGGCGCGCGGGCTGAGGATCAGCATGCCATGCGCGCCTTCACCGCCGAGGGCCTTCTGCCAGGAGAAGGTGACGACATCGAGCTTGGAGAAATCCATGTTCTGGGCGAAGGCCGACGAGGTGGCATCGCAGATGGTCAGGCCTTCACGGTCGGCCGGGATCCAGTCGGCGTTCGGCACGCGGACGCCGGAGGTGGTGCCGTTCCAGGTGAAGACGACATCGCGGCTGAAATCGACCTGCGACAGGTCCGGCAGCTCGCCATAGGGGGCATCAAGCACGCGCGCGTCGAGCTTCAGCTGCTTGACCACATCGGTCACCCAGGTGGCACCGAAGCTTTCCCAGGCGAGCATGTCGACGCCGCGGGCGCCGAGCAGCGACCACAGCGCCATCTCGACCGCGCCGGTGTCGGAGGCCGGAACGATCCCGATGCGGTAATCCGCCGGAACCTTCAGCACGTCGCGGGTCATGGTGATGGCAAGTTCAAGCCGGCTCTTGCCGATCTTGGCGCGGTGGGAGCGGCCAAGCGAAGTCATGGCAAGCGCGGCGGCAGACCAGCCGGGACGCTTGGCGCAAGGACCAGACGAAAAATGGGGATTGGCCGGGCGGAGCGCCGGCTTTGCAGTCGCAGTCATGTAGCTACCCTCTCAGATAGGTGCCCCTCGTTGGGGAGGGGTGTCCCACGGACGGTGGTAATGACTGCGGCCCCTGGCGTCAAGGCGAAAGCTGCAGCAAGGCAACAACTGGAAAGCGCCACACCAGGCGCTGCAGCATTCAGACCAAATGCGCGCCGCAAGCGCAAGAAACTGTCGCAGGCCCTGCGCCCCGCATGTGGTGCCCCGGAACAACAAAAAGGCCCGCTTGGGGCGGGCCTTTCACATTGCAGATCGTTATTGAATCAGAAACGACGGGAAATCGCGTCGCCCTGGTACAGCATCGGCTGGGAAACCGGGGCGCTGTCGAAGTTGTAGCGTACGCCGAGACGGATCTCGTGTGCAGTCAGGTCCTTGTACTTGATGCGCGACTGGCCGGTACCGACGTCATAAAGCCGAACCGACTTGGCATCGCCCAGGTTCTTGTAGCGATACCCGGCATCGAGGCTCCAGTTGGGGTTCATGGCATAGGACGCACCAGCCATCAGGGCCCAGGCGAGGTTCCATTTGCTATGCGAGCCGTCATATTTGAACGTGCCCTGGCCCGGGTTGACCGAGGTGGTGCCGGAGGTGTTGACCCAGGCGCCACCGACACCGGCGCCGACATACGGCGTAAGGCCATTCCAGGTACCAACGTCAACATAACCGTTCAGCATGACGGTCCAGACGTCGATCTTGGTGCTTTCTTTGGAGAACCCGCCAGTGCACGGGTTGCAAACAGCATAGCCGGTGTATTTGGCCGGGGTTTCGTAGTCGACAGTGATGTCAGCGCGGAAGTAGTCGTTGAACTTGTAACCGACACCGGCACCGAACATCCAGGCATCGTCGAGCTTGTTGCGCTGGAAGCGCAGGTTGCCGATGACCGGATCACTGAAGGACCCCTTGGAGTTCTCGTAAATCTTGTAGCCGATATCACCACGCAGGTACCAGCCACCGACAGCGGGCACTTCCGGGATATGCTCAATGATTGGCGCCGGCATATCAGCTGCGAAAACCGACGTGGAAATGGCCATCGCAACACCGGCCAAAGACAATTGCTTGAACACGTTGCCCATGTCCTGGTCCTTCGAAACAAGCGTCCGCACCGAACAGGGTGGGTCGCGTTGGGGAAACACAGACAGAGTTTTGGCTGTAAACAATTAAGGGCAACTTAACCGTGTTCTTTAACCTGAAATTTTTACCTTAATGAATTACTAATCAACCTGAAGCACAGTAAGCAGCCATTAACAAAAGCCCCAGCACGAAGGCTGGGGCTCAGACTGCGAACAAACTGCGGAGTTTCAACAATTTGCCGTCATTCTGGATAAGGTGAGCGAAAAGCGAACCGAAGATCCGGAATCCAGCGGATCAGTGCGAGCGCCAGCGAGCGCAAAGACAAATCAACTTGGGCCCGTTAAGTTGTGTCGCGCTCCGCGCGGCTGTCATCTGGATCCCGGGTCAGGCCCGGGACATGCCCCAGCTCGGCGCTTCGCGAACGCTCGGCTGGGCCGAGATGACGCAGAGTATGTTCGCTGTCAGGCGGCGCTGCGGGCAACCACGTCGACGATCTCGTCGACAACCTCGTTGACGAGGGCCGCATCATCGCCCTCCGCCATGACTCGGATCAACGGCTCAGTGCCTGACGGGCGAATGACGAGGCGGCCGGAGGAGCCGAGACGGTCGCGGCCGGCATCGATCGCCGTCTTGACGCTGTCGTTTTCCAGCGGCGCACCACCACGGTAGCGGACATTCTTCAGCACTTGCGGCACGGGGGTGAACTTGGCGCAAACCTCGGAGACCGGACGCCCCTCCTCGCGCACGCAAGCAAGGATCTGCAAGGCGGCAATCAGTCCGTCGCCGGTGGTGGCGTAATCCGACAGCACCAGATGGCCAGACTGCTCGCCGCCCACGTTGAAGCCATGGCTGCGCATATGTTCGACCACATAGCGGTCACCAACCTTGGTGCGAGCCAGTGACAGACCCTTGCCAGCCAGGAAGCGCTCAAGACCGAGGTTGGACATGATGGTGGCGACAATGCCCGGCGCAGACAGACGGCCAGCAGCGTGCCAGCTTTCGGCCACAACGGCCATCAGCTGATCGCCATCAACGACCTGACCACGTTCATCGACGATGATGACCCGATCTGCATCGCCATCCAGCGCGATGCCGATGTCGGCACGCACTTCATGCACCTTGCGCGACAGGGCGTCGGTCGACGTGGAGCCGCAGTCCTTGTTGATATTGTAGCCATCCGGATTCACGCCGATGGAGATGACTTCGGCCCCCAGTTCCCAGAGCGCATCGGGGGCGACCTTGTAGGCGGCACCGTTGGCGCAGTCGACAACGATCCGCATGCCTTCCAGGCTCATGTCCCGCGGCAACGCGCGCTTGGCGAACTCGATGTAGCGCTGCTGTGCGCCATCGATCCGCTTGGCGCGCCCAAGCTCGTGCGAACCGGCAAGGCGCGGGGCGAGATCACTTTCCAGCAGCCCCTCGATCTCCAGCTCGATCTCGTCCGACAGCTTGAAGCCATCCGGACCGAAGAACTTGATGCCGTTGTCGGCAAAGGGATTGTGCGAGGCGGAGATCATCACGCCGAGGTCTGCCCGCAGCGAACGGGTCAGCATCGCGACAGCCGGTGTCGGCAGCGGGCCGAGCAGGAACACATCCAGACCGACCGATGTGAAGCCCGCGACCATGGCATTCTCGAGCATGTAGCCGGACAGGCGCGTGTCCTTGCCGATGACGACCCGGCTGCGATGCCCCCCGTTGCTGAACATCAGCCCGGCGGCCATTGCGACCTTCAGTGCGACTTCTGCCGTCATCGGATGGGTGTTGGCCTTGCCGCGAATGCCATCGGTGCCGAAATACTTGCGCATGGGGAATCACTGCCTGTCTGGAATGCGTTCAAGTGTGCGTGTAGCGCATAGAGAAGCATAGGAGCGTTCAAAAACTGTGAGCGAGTGTTACGGCACAACACAGATCACCGAACGAAAAGCAAAACGCCCGGCACAAAGGCTCGGGCGTCTCGAACTCGATCGGGAGCGGCGGGATCACGCGCTCGGCTGCGGTTCCATGCCGGACGGCGCACCGCCTTCACCACTACGCTTGGCGCCGGTGGACGGAACAGCGGAGGACCGGCCGACCGGGGTGTCATCGCCATTGTCACGGACCGGCGGCTTGCCCTCGAGCAGGTTCTTGATCTCTTCGCCAGAGAGGGTCTCGTACTCGATCAGCCCCTTGGCCAGCGCTTCGAGCTGATCGGCCTTTTCGGTCAGGATCCGCTTCGCTTCCTCGTACCCCTCGTCCACGTAACGGCGAACTTCGGCGTCGATGATGCGGGCGGTTTCTTCCGAGACATTCTGCTGGCGGGCAACGGAGTGACCCAGGAACACTTCTTCCTGGTTGTCGCCGTAGGCTACCTTGCTCAGCTTGTCGGAGAAGCCCCACTGGGTGACCATCGCACGGGCGAGGCGTGTGGCCTGCTTGATGTCGGACGACGCGCCGGAGGTGATGTTCTCCTTGCCGAAGATAAGCTCCTCGGCCACGCGGCCAGCCATCATGATCGCCAGACGCGAGGTCATCTGGGTGTAGCTCATGGAGATTTCGTCGCGCTCCGGCAACTGCATCACCATGCCGAGCGCACGACCGCGCGGGATGATCGTCGCCTTGTGCACGGGATGCGCCTTCGGAACAACCAGGGCGACCAGCGCATGGCCGGCTTCATGATAGGCCGTGCAGCGCTTTTCTTCCTCGCTCATGACCAGCGTGCGGCGTTCCGCACCCATCATGACCTTGTCCTTGGCGTCCTCGAACTCGGCCATGGTGACCAGACGCTTGGAGCGGCGGGCGGCCAGAAGCGCAGCTTCGTTGACGAGGTTCATGAGGTCCGCGCCGGAGAAGCCCGGGGTGCCGCGTGCCAGCGTCTTGACGTCAACGTCCGGCGCCAACGGAACCTTGCGCATGTGGACCTTGAGGATCTTCTCGCGGCCGGTGATGTCCGGGTTCGGAACAACGATCTGACGGTCGAAACGGCCGGGGCGCAGCAGCGCCGGATCCAGCACGTCCGGACGGTTGGTCGCGGCGATGATGATGATGCCTTCGTTCGGCTCGAAGCCGTCCATCTCGACGAGCAGCTGGTTCAGGGTCTGCTCACGCTCGTCGTTACCACCGCCAAGGCCTGCGCCACGGTGACGGCCGACGGCATCGATTTCGTCGATGAAGATGATGCAAGGCGCGTTCTTCTTGGCCTGCTCGAACATGTCGCGGACGCGCGAGGCGCCCACGCCGACGAACATTTCCACGAAGTCGGAACCCGAGATGGTGAAGAACGGCACATTGGCTTCGCCTGCGACGGCGCGGGCCGTCAGCGTCTTGCCGGTACCCGGAGGGCCGACGAGGAGCACGCCGCGCGGAATGCGGCCGCCGAGGCGTTGGAATTTCTGCGGGTCGCGCAGGAACTCGACAATCTCCTGGAGATCTTCCTTGGCTTCGTCGATGCCGGCGACGTCGTCAAACGTCACGCGGCCATGCGCTTCGGTCAGAAGCTTGGCCTTTGACTTGCCAAAGCCCATGGCCTTGCCGCCGGCACCGCCCTGCATCTGGCGCATCACGAAGATCCAGATGCCAAGAATGATCAGCATCGGGAACCAGGAGATCAGCGCGCCGATGAGCGAGAAATTCTCCGACGGCGGACGGGCATTGATCAGGACACCCTTGTTGCGCAACTCGTCGACATACTGGGCTCCATCGGGAGCATAGGATGTGAAGGCCGTGTTGTTGGTGGTCCGGCCGGTGATCAGCTGCTGCTGGATCGTCACCTCGCGGATTTCACCCTGATCCGCCTGGTTCAGGAACTGCGAGAACGGTATCTCGTTGCTCGGCGCTTTCTGTCCCGGGCCCTGGAATAGCTGGAACAGCGCGATCAGCAAGAGCGCGATGATCACCCAGAGTGCGAAATTGCGGAAGTTTGCGTTCATTTCGATCCCTTGTCCGCCACCCGGCGGCCAGTTACGCGGAGAACCTTGTCCCCTGTTTGATCCCAAGATAGGTCGCGGGACAGGCCCTGCCAAGGCGGTGTGGCAGTCTTGCGCAGCCGGGCTCACTTTTTTCTTAAAAAAGCTGGCGAAAGAACGGCAAAAGGCCGGTTTCCGAATCCGTTGACCAAAAAGGCTGCAAACAACTGGCAGGCAAGGGCACAACTATCCCCGCAAGTCACAGGCGCAGCGGCAGGTGAGCGAGACTTACACCAGAAGGCAAGGGCGAAAACCCCGGCACAACGGCCGGCGTATCATCCGCTGCGCTGGCACTGACAAGCACCGGCGACCGGACGAAGGCTTCGGCCGGGAACCCCGCGCGCAGGTCGCGGTCCAACCCGGAGAGTAGACCGCCCGCCGGACCGATGTGCAGCGCGTCTGCGGCAGCCGAAAGGCTCAAACGAAAACGGCCGTCCCACAAGAGGGAGCCGCCCGGCTGTATATCGACAGCTTCTGATGACTGACGGCCCGGCTCGCGCCAAAAGGCGATGGAGACCGGATCGGCGGCAATCACGCATCTGGCGAGCGTCTGGCGGCTGGTCCCGCTGGAGAAGAGAACAGTGTCCAGCCGTTCCAGCCGTTCGAACCGAGGCGGATAGTCCTCGCCGCCAATGTGACCGAGAACCCGCTGCAGCAGCCGCAACCGCACTTCAGCTGGCAGGGTAGCAAGGGCTGAACGCGCAAGCCGACCGGGCCCTGCTGGATGCTGGAAGAAGTGCTGTTTCAACACCTGACTGCCCCAGGCATCCAGCGCCTCGGCGGCCGAAGCCATGCGCTGAACGGTTGCCAGAAGCCGATCCGGGTCCAGTCCCTCGTTGCCAAGGCTGGCCATCAGCCGGCGCAAGCGGACGCGCTTGAACTTCGGATTCTCGTTCGAGGGGTCATCGCTATGGGCAATACCAGCGACCGCCAGGGTCGCGCGCAGACGTCCGCCCGGAACAGACAGAAATGGCCGCAGGATGCGCAGACCGCCGGGACCATCCGCAGCATCGGGCCGCATGGCGGAAAGGCCATGCACACCGGACCCACGCGTCAGGCGGTCGAGAAAGGTCTCGATCTGGTCGTCGCGATGATGCGCCGTTGCCAGTGCTTCAATGCCGCGCCGGGCCATGGCCGCGCCCAAGAGCGCATAACGCGCGCGGCGGGCCTCAGCCTGAAGATTAGTGAGGTCTGAAGGTGGAGACCAGGTCAGCAGCTCGGCCGGAAGGCCGAGCCGGGAACAGAGTGACAGGACCGCTTCCGCTTCTGCGCACGCCTCAGGGCGCAGGCCATGATCAACTGTGAAAACAACAATATCGGGGGCCGGGGCGTCTGCGGCTCGGCGGCGCTTCAACCAGTCAGCAGCCAGCCAGAGAAGGCAGGTGGAATCTGCACCACCCGAGACTGCGAGCGCGACGGCGGGCATGCCGGCGAGCGGCGCCAGCAAAAGATCAGCCTCCGCAGCGTCAATCGGCTGACGCGCGGAGACGTCAGGAGCAGCGGACACGCTGCTGTTCGGCACGGGCCTGATCCCGCACGGCCTTTGGTGCTTCGGGATACTTGGACAGGAGTTCGGCAAAGGTCGCGCAAGCGGCTGTTCCCTCGCCGAGGCCTTCAAGCGACAGGCCGAGCTTGAGAAGGCTTTCTGGTCCCTTTGTCGTGTTCGGATATTGAGTATAGGTCTTCAGGAACGCATCTGCCGCCTGACGGTAGTCCTGCTGACCATAGAGACTCTCTCCCAGCCAGTACTGGGCATTCGGGACGAGCTCACTCTTGGGATAGGCGTCGAGAAACGCACGGAACGACTGCTCCGCAGCGACATAATCGCCGCTTAGCGCATGCGAGTAGGCTGCATCATAGTCGGCACGAGGATCGCCGGTCAGGCTCAGGCTGGCCAGTTGCCCGGCAAGCGGATCCGGCCGCGCGGCAACACCGGGAGGGGTCAGGGTCCGTGCCCCGCCGGATGCAGGGTCGATAACCGATGTCTGGCCGCGCGCGAGGGCTGAAAGATCGAGCGGACCACCGGCCCCAGGCAGCGTGACGATCTCACCCTGCGTGACCTGATCAGCTGGAAGCTGGCCCAAGGTCCCGGAGGCCGGGGCAAGCCCGCTGCTCGCGGACAAATCCTGGCCCTGCACCTGACCCGTGGCCGGGACAGCGCCCTGCGGTTGAACCGCAGGGGCTGCATCCGAGCGTTTGCCGGGTTTCGGCGCGGACTCGAGTTGCTGGAACCGGTATTCGTTGTCTTCCTGCATGCGCCGAAGCTGCTCCTGCAGCTCACGCATCTGGAAGGTCAGTTGCTCAATCTGGCCATTCAGCCGGCGCATCTGATCTTCCATGTCGTTGAGGCGCACCTGCGCATCACCGCCTCCGCTGCTCCCGCCAAACAGCTGGGCATTTGCCTGGGGCGCAAACGCGCTGACCATGCAAACGGCGGCAAGCGCCACAACAAGCGTCTTCCAATTCACCATGCTTCACCTCCGGTTTGCCTCATGGCAGCCGATGGATAGCACAGGGCGCGCCGACTTCGGCCAAATTTTGACGCGCTGCGCTGACGTTGCACCGCAGATGCAAAAGGGCGCAACCTTGCAGCTGCGCCCTTTTGCAAGTAACCGGAAGACCTTGCCGGATCAGGAGCCGGCGCTGTTCAGCACGGTAACAGCGCGGCGGTTCTGCGACCAGCAGCTGTTGTCGTTGCAGACGGCGACCGGACGCTCCTTGCCGTAGGAGATGGTGCGCAGGCGCGAACCGGCGACGCCGCGCGACACAAGGTAGTCGCGGGCAGCAGTGGCACGGCGGGCACCCAGGGCGATGTTGTACTGGCGTGTGCCGCGCTCATCGGCATGGCCTTCGATGGTGACCATGTACTTGCCATAGGTGTTCAGCCACTGGGCCTGCTTGTCCAGCGTGGCGCGTGCCTGGACGTTGACGGTCGACTGGTCTTCCTCGAAGAAGATACGGTCGCCGACATTGACGACGAAGTCCTGGCTGGAGCCCGGAGTGGCAGCAGCATTGCCGTCAAGGCCGTCCGGCTTGGTCTGTGCGCAAGCGGCCAGCGTCAGGGCAAAGCCGAAGACCGCCGCAATGCGCGCCCCGCGAGTCATGATACCCGAATTCAACATCTCTCTGCTCCTCGTCCCCACCGTCCCCCGACAGGGTGAACGCAATCTATATTGGGTTGGTTAACAGCCGGTACGCGATCACGGTAAAGACTTTGTCAATGCCGCGCCTGCAACCAGCATTCCTGCGGCATTCCTGCCGCACTCAAGAGCTGCCGCCGAGGCGGCAGTTTTTCGTCTGGCCCGTCCGGGCCCTCAATCAATCAGCGGCGACCAGGACGGATCCGAGGCAAAGGCCGGCGTTGCGATGAGTTGTTCGTTATAGCCGGTCAGATCCACGGTCCAGACCTTTGGCCCGCCGTTGGCGCCCGGCGCGTCCCGGAAGAACGTAAGCACGCGGCCGTTCGGCGCCCAGGCCGGGCCTTCGTTGTGATAACCTTCGGTCAGGATGCGCTCACCCTTGCCGTCCGGCTTCATGACGCCAATCATAAAGCGGCCCTGGTGCTGCTTGGTGAAGGCGATCAGATCGCCGCGCGGCGACCACACGGGCGTGGAATAGCGGCCGGGACCGAAACTGATGCGCTGCGGGTTAGAGCCGTCAGAGCCCATTACATAAAGCTGCTGCGTGCCGCCACGGTCAGACTCAAACACGATCCGGGCCCCGTCCGGCGAATAGGACGGGCTGGTGTCGATGGCCGGCGTGTTGGTCAGACGCGTGGTCGCGCGAGAACGCAGATCCATGACAAAGATGTTGGCGTTGCCACCCTGCTGCAGGCTCATCACGACGCGCTGGCCATCGGGCGAGAAGCGCGGGGCAAAGGTCATGCCCGGGAAGTTACCGACAATCTCGCGCTGGCCCGTCTCGATGTTGAGCAGGAACACGCTCGGATCATTGCCTGTGTAGGCCATGTAGGTGATTTCCTGGGTCGTCGGCGAGAAGCGCGGCGTCAGCACCAGTTCGTCGCCGCGGGTCAGGTAGCGCACGTTGGCGCCATCCTGATCCATGATGGCCAGCCGCTTGACGCGGTTGTTCTTCGGGCCGCTCTCGTCGACAAATACGATGCGCGTGTCGAAGTACCCCTTCTCACCGGTCAGGCGCTCATAGATCGCATCGGCAATGATATGGGCAAGGCGGCGCCAGTTTTCCTGGGTGGTGAAGAACTGCTGGCCCAGCATCTGCTCGCCGGCGAAAACGTCCCACAGGCGGAATTCGGCCCGCAGGCGACCATCCGCCTGACGGGCCAGCGAACCGGCAACCAACGCCTGCGCGTTGATGATGCGCCAATCACCGAAGCGCGGCGAGGAATTGGCGGTGATGCCCTTTTCGATGAAGCTGGCCGCATCAAGCGGCTTGAACAGGCCGGAACGACGCAGGTCATTGGCAATCACGGCGGTGAGTTCACGCGCGAGCTGCGCATCCGCGCCTTCCGGAGCAAAATCAGGCAGCGCGATCGGCAGCGGCTCGACTGTGCCCTGGGTGATGTCGATCTCGATCAGAGCCTGCGCCGGGACAACCGGAGCGAGACTGGCAAGAGCGAACAGGCAGCCGGCCGCAGCTGCCTTGATCCAGGCAACACACCCGGTCTTGGTGCGAAGGTTTCTCATGGGCAACAGGGCTCCAGGTTCACGTTTCACGCTCAGCCCCCCAGCATTTCACGGGGGTCGAAATTGATGATGACTTCCCGCCAGGCGTTGTATTTTTCGGCCGGCAAGGAGTAAGGCGCGCAGCGCATGACAGCCCGGATGGCGCTGTCAGAGGCTGCACGAAACGACGGATTGCCATTGGAATTCAGGATCCTCGGCGCGCCTTGCACCTCACCTGCCTCGGTGAGGTTGAACTGGACACGAACTTTCAGATCCTCGGCACCCACAGCACCGGCGGGCGGATTCCAGCAGCGCGAAATCTGGCCGCGCAATGCATCCAGCTCGGAAACCGTCATCTTGACGTTGTTGTTCCCGTCCCGGCTGCCCAGCGAGGCGCTTTCCTTGTTGGCGGCCGAGCCCCCACCGGAGGGATCCACCTTGTTCAGAAGTGCACTGATCTGGTTCGGATTGAAATCCTGCGGCTTGGTCGGCTGTGCCTGGGCGGTCTGCGTCGGCGTCGCAGGTTTCGGCGGCGTTGGCTTGGACTTCGGCGTCACCTTCACAGGCTCAAAGGGTACAGCCTTTGGCGCTTCTTCGGCGGGCTTGGCTTCAGCAACCTTCGGCTTTTCCGGTGCCGGGGTCGGCGGCGGAGGCGTTTCGACCGGCTTCGGCGGCTCAGGCTTGGGTGGTGTCGGCTCGGGCGGCGTCGGAGCCGGTGGCGGCGGGGAGGCCGGCTCGGGGGCCTTCACGGGCTGCGGCGTCGGGCGTGGCGTCGGCGGCGTCGGCAACTCCACCTTTGATTCTCCTGCAGCCTTATCCGGCTCAGCCTTGGTGTTCTTCGTCTCCTTGGACGTCGATTCGCTCGGCTTTTCCTTCAGTTCTGCCGTCTTTTCGCCCTTGTTGAGCTGTGTGAACTCGCCGATAGGCACCAGATCCACCGGCAAGGATTCCACCGGCTTGGTCTCAAAACCCTCCACGGCCGGGAGCCCGACGAGCGCCCAGATGCAGATGGCCACATGACCCGTCAGCGATGTAATCAGGCCGGCACGCATGAGGCGTCAGGACCCTTCTTCAATCGTCACAAGCCCAAGGCGCTTGAAACCGGCTGCATTGATCCGGGCCATGATCTTCATCATGGTGCCGTAATCGGCATTCTGGTCGCCGCGCACGTAAATCCGCTCTTCATAGCCGTTGGCGGCAATGGCAGTGAGCTTCGGCACCACTTCGTCGAGCGGTATTTCGGTGTTCTGAATGTAGATCTGACCGGACGAATTGACCGAGATCGTGATCGGCTCCTTGTCGCCCTGCAGCGGCTTGGCGGCCGTCTCCGGCAAATCAATCGGCACGCCGACCGTCAACAGCGGCGCGGCCACCATGAAGATGATCAAAAGCACAAGCATCACGTCCACAAAGGGCGTGATGTTGATTTCGGCGATCGGGGCGGCCCGTCGTCCACGGCGTCTGCGGCCACCGCCACCTCCGCCGCCTTTTCCAACACTCATCCCCATGGCTTACATCCGCTCGTCAATCTGCCGCGACAGGATCGCGGAGAACTCATCGGCAAAGCCTTCCATCCGGGACGCCAGCTTGCTCGCGTCCGTCTGCAGCTTGTTGTAGGCGATAACCGCCGGAATGGCCGCAACCAGACCGATGGCCGTGGCCAGAAGCGCTTCCGCGATACCCGGCGCGACAACGGCCAGGGACGTGTTCTCGGACTGCGCAATCGCCTGGAAGGCGGTCATGATGCCCCAGACCGTGCCGAACAGACCGATAAACGGGGCAGCTGCACCAACGGTCGCAAGCACCAGAAGCTGCGATTCCAGGCGCTCGCTTTCGCGCTGGATCGTCACGTCCATGACCCGATCGATGCGCTGCTGCAAGCTGTGCAGGGCCGGTCGCGCGCCTTCATGGCTGCGTTTCCATTCCCGCATCGCCGCAACGAACAGCGCCGCCATCGAATGGTTCGCCCGGCTTGACAGCGTCTTGTAAAGTTCCTCCAGCGACTGGCCGGACCAGAACACGGTCTCGAACCGCGACATTTGCCGCTTGGTGCGCGTGTAGAGCAGCGCCTTGTCGACAATGATCGCCCATGTCCAGACCGACGCCGCAAGCAGGCCGATCATCACGAGCTTGACGACAAAGTGGGCCTGCAGGAACAGGCCGAGAAACGACATGTCGCCATGCTGCGCCGCCATGGTCGTCTGGGCAATTTCATTCATCGATAAAGGACCTCTCGGCCGTGAAGTTGTTTTAAGTGTTTGACTGCAGCTGAAGACAGTCACTTTGCCGCCGCTCGGCAAGCCCCGGAACTTCGCCTTCCTGACGGCTGAATTTGGCAAAACTGGGACTGCATGCTGCAATGCAGTTCGCCCTAGAAAGACCGAATTATGGTTACCACGATGTTAATCGCGTGAATTTTCCGCGAACAATCAACCACATCACCGGATTGACAAAGCCGGTTTCCGCACGACAAAGTCTCTGAAAGCAAAAATAAAGATCGATCAAGTCATGAGATTAGTGACAGTTTTTCTCTTCGCCTGCTTTATTCCAGTGCCGGCTTTTGCTGTAGAGGCATCCGTCAACGCGGAAACGCAGCAAGAAGCGATGGCCGTTTCAGACGCACCCGCAATGCGCCTGGCGCAGAACTATTCCTGTACGCCAGCGCGCACCTGCAAGGTTATTGCCACTTGCGAGGAGGCCCGGTGGTATCTTCAGAACTGCCCCTGGGGCGGCAAGCTGGACAGAGACAAGGATGGGCACCCTTGCGAAAGCGGCCCCTGCTGACATCTCTCTGCCCCTGACTGCCTTAGACTGCCGGATGACCCATCGCAGCAAGCCGCGCTGCCAGCGCCGGCGGCAACCGGACAGGCCGGCCATCCGCTGTGATAACGGCAACGGTCACGTCAGCCCCGGCAAGGACTTCGCCTTCCCGCAGGGCTTGCTGGCGCAGCACAATCCGCGCACCGCGCGCCTCGACCAGAGTGGTCACAATTTCGAGAACATCGTCAATCCGTGCCGGACGCAGGTAGCTGACGTTCAATTGCCGAACAGCAAAAGCAATGGATGGACCATGCGCCCCGTCGGCAAGCTCGGCATGATGGATCCCGCAATGACGCAGGAAGTCCGAACGGCCGCGTTCGAAGAAGCGAACGTAGGAGCCGTGATAGACAAGGCCGGTGAAATCCGTGTCCTCGTAATAGACGCGAACGGGAAGCACATGGCTCCCCGAAATGAGACGACCTGAAAGATCAGTCCAGTCCTGCGGCATGTCAGCCCTCTCCGGCTCGGTGCCCCTGCCTTAGGCGCAAGGTGCCCGACATGCAAGACCCCGCCGAAGCGGGGTCTCAAAGTTCGTTGACGGCAAGGCTAGCCCTGATCAGGCTGCGGCAACCTGTGCCAGGAAGCGTTCGACCGATTGGCGCAGGGTATCAGCCTGGCGCTTCATGGAAATGGTCGCCTCGCGCATGGTCTCGGCAGCTGTCGAATTGTCGGTGATGTCAGAGTTGAGGGTCGCAATCGCGCCGGTCACAGCCATCGTGCCCCGTGCTGCCTCGGACACGTTCCGCGAGATCTCGCCGGTTGCCGCACCCTGCTCGCGCACGGCGCCTGCGATCGAGGCGGTGTAGCTGTTTACTTCTTCCATCGACTGGGACACTTCGCCGATCTCGTCCACGGCATCGGAGGTCGAGGCCTGGATCGCGGCGATCTGGGCCGAGATTTCCTCGGTCGCCTTCGACGTCTGGTTGGCCAGTTCCTTCACTTCGGCGGCAACGACCGCAAAGCCACGGCCGGCTTCACCGGCGCGAGCTGCCTCGATGGTGGCGTTGAGCGCCAGCAGGTTGGTCTGCTCGGCAATCGCCCGGATGAGGTCGACCACCTCACCGATCTTGTTTGCGGCCTGGGCAAGGCCGGCAATCTTGACGTTGGACGACTGGGCGTTGGCAGTGGTCCGACCGACGACTTCCGCCGTGGTGGCGACCTGACGCGCGATTTCAGAGATCGATGCGTTCAGCTCTTCCGTGGCAGAGGCGACGGCCTGCACGTTGCCAGACGCATTCTCGGAGTCCATCACGGCCTGCGACCCACGCTGCGCCGCTTCGGCAGCCCGTGAATTCAGCACGCTCGAGAGTTCCTCGACATGTACGAGGTTTTCCTCCACCGCACTCAGCACCGTCTGTGCTTCGTGGCGGAAGGCATTGATCATGGCGTCAATCGACTGCTCGCGCTGTTCACGGGCGATATGACCGGCGCGGCGTTCTTCAGCAAGGCGCTCACGCTCAATGGAATTGTCCTTGAACACCTCGACGCAGCGAGCCATTTCGCCGATCTCATCCTTGCGATCGAGCGCATTGACCACGACCGTGAGATCGCCATCGGCAATCTTGCGGGCGCCGCCTGCCAGTGCCTGCAACGGGGCAAACATGCGGGCGGTCAGGAACCAGATCACCGCGACAATCGGCAACAGGGCGAGAACGCCGGTGATGATCGCACCCAAAGTGATCTCGCGGGCAGCTTCTGCAAGTTCAGACACAGAGACAGCAGACCCAACCGCATAGCTGGTGCCCATCAGGTCGCCGGTCTCTGTCGAGTACTGATAGGACGTGCCAGTGATGTCAACCGTATTGGATCCTGTAGCGATCTGGGCCAGCGGAGCAGCTGTGCCCCGTACATCGCCGGCATCAAAGATCGCCGCAGTTCCCTTCGGATCGACCAGCAGCGCATGTTCCGTCCGGCCAACACCGCTTTCCTTGACGATCAGCGGGATCAGCTTGTCCATCGCGATCTGGAAGCCGATGATGCCGAAGAACCGGTCATGCGAGAACACCGGCGTAGCGAACAGCAGTTCCACGTTGCCCTCGGGGCTAACGCGGAAGCCGGATGTCGTGATCGCAGGCATGCTGGTCGCAGTCCGGTCGGACGAGGCGAGAAGCGGCGCGACTGCAGCCTTGAGCGCAGATTCGCTGAGTTCGGGAGCGCTCAGGTTGCGCGCAAACTCTTCACCCTTCTGGTAGCTGTAGATCACGTTGCCATCAACATCGACAAGCATCAGGTCACTGAACAGGCCCTGACCGATCAGGTTGCTCATCGACTGATGAATTGGCTTGTGGTTGTTGGCGTAGAAGTTGGAGACCTGCGGCTCGATCAGCTTGTGGCGCTCGCCGGCGGAGTGCGGGTTGTCGTCCACGAAAATCTTGCGCAGCTGTTCCGTGTGGTTCTCTTTCAGAACCTTCCAGCCAGCCGTCATCTTCATCATTGCGTCCTTGGCGTCGGAAACCGACGCGAAGAAGCGGGCACTGTCCTGCCGCTGGGCCAGAGCCAGAGCGAGTGTCTGGCTTTTGCCCAGTGTTGCACTGTTCAGGGCGCGCGCGGCCTGTTCATCAGCGACACGGCCAGCGAGTTGCGAGGTGACCAGCACAGTGGCTGCGCACATGATAGAGGCGCCGATGAAGAACATCAGAGCCATCTTGTTAGACAAGCGATTTAGGATCATAGCAGCGTTCCCGCCCTCCGGTTTTGTTAGACGGTGGCGGAAAGTCACAAAAAAAACCTTAACTCGAAGCAGCAGTATCCGGAATTCTCACTAGTTCCAGAAACAGTTAGTCTGGATTAATTGCATCGACCGGCAAGAACATGCCTAAAATCCAAGCATTCCCCGTAACTTGACGTTACTGGGTCAGGCTTCGGGTTCCTCTGAAAAAAGACCAAGTTGCGGCGCATCCGGGCGCGGCGGAACAGCCAATCCAAGATGCCGGAAGGACTGCGGCGTCAAAATTCGTCCACGTGGTGTACGTTGTATGAATCCATTCTGGATCAGATACGGTTCCACGATCTCCTCAATCGCATCGCGCGGCTCAGAGAGAGCGGCCGCAATTGTCTCGATCCCGACGGGGCCGCCACCGAAGTTGACGGCGATCTGGGTGAGGTATCGGCGGTCCAGACTGTCGAGACCGGCACTGTCCACTTCGAGCTGCGAAAGAGCCCGGTCGGCCATGGCGCGGTCGACCGTTTCCATGCCGGCATAGACGGTAAAGTCGCGCACCCGGCGCAGCAGACGGCCGGCAATACGCGGTGTGCCGCGCGCGCGCATGGCAATCTCGCGGGCGCCGTCCGGTGCCATGCCGATGCCCAGCAGGCGGGCACCTCGGTTGACGATGTGCTCCAGTTCCTCGACCGTGTAGAACTCCAGCCGGACCGGAATGCCGAAGCGATCCCGCAGCGGCGTGGTCAGCAAGCCGAGACGCGTCGTGGCGGCGACGAGCGTGAACTTGGCAAGGTCGATCTTCACCGAGCGGGCGGCCGGGCCTTCACCGATGATGAGATCCAGCTGGAAATCCTCCATCGCCGGATAGAGCACTTCCTCCACCGCCGGGCTGAGGCGATGGATCTCATCGATGAACAGCACGTCGCGTTCTTCAAGATTGGTCAGGAGTGCGGCAAGATCGCCAGCCTTGGCGATGACGGGACCAGACGTCGCACGGAAGTTGACGCCAAGCTCGCGCGCCATGATCTGCGCCAATGTCGTCTTGCCAAGACCCGGAGGACCGACAAACAGCACATGGTCCAGCGCCTCGCCACGCGCCTTGGCCGCGCCGATGAACACCTTGAGGTTGGCGCGCGCCTGCGCCTGGCCGACAAACTCGTCCAGCGACTGCGGCCGCATGGTGGTGTCGATCTCGTCGCCCCGGATCTGCGGGCTGACCAGCCGTTCGCTGTCGTCCATACGCCTTCACTCTCCACGCCGCGGCAGCGCGCCGCTGGCAAACCGGTTACTGGACCGCCAGTTCCTTGAGGCCAAGGCGGATGAGGGTTTCCGTTGTTGCCCCCTCCCCGGCCGATTTCACGGCCTTGGCCACCGCCGCGCTCGCCTGCGCCGGGGCATAGCCCAGATTGCTCAGCGCCGATACCGCCTCGGCCACCGGACGGGCGGCAACATTCTCGCTGACCGTCTGGGCGACGGCCAGCGTATCAGCGTCCAGCGCCGAATATCCCGGCGCCTTGTCCTTCAGCTCGATGACGAGACGCTCGGCAACACGCTTGCCAACGCCCGGCGCGCGGGACAGCGCGGTCTTGTCGCCGAGCGCAATTGCCGTCGCCACATCGCTCGCCTTCATCACGCCGAGGACGGCCAGGGCAACTTTTGCACCGACGCCCTGCACGGTCATGAGAAGCCGGAACCATTCCCGCTCGGCCTCTGAGGCAAAGCCGTAGAGACGGATCATGTCCTCGCGAACGATGGTCTCGATGAACAGCACGGCCGCCTCGCCCGCGCGCGGCAACTGCTGCAGCACGCGCGAGGGGCAGAAGACCTGATAGCCAACGCCATGGACATCGAGGATCAGGTGGTCCTCGCCGAAACTGTCGATGGTGCCCTTGAGCTTGCCGATCATGCTGCACCTCTCGTGGCTGCGGCGATCTTTGCCGCCACTTTCGATTCCATGCTGGCGGCTCCCCGGTGATGGGCGTGACAGACGGCAATCGCCAGCGCATCCGCCGCATCGTCGCTGTCGAACCTCGCCTTGGGAAGCAGGATCTTCACCATGTGACGGATCTGGTCCTTTTCCGCGTGGCCGGTGCCGACCACGGTCTTCTTCACAAGGTTCGGCGCGTATTCCGAAACGGCGAGCCCATGCAGCGAGGGCACCAGCAGCGCGATGCCGCGCGCCTGACCAAGTTTCAGCGTCGCGCCGGCATCCTTGTTGACGAAGGTCAGCTCGACGGCGGCCTCATGCGGTGACTGGGCATGGATCACCTGCTGCAGGCCGTTGTGAAGCTGAACCAGCCGCTCGGCCAGATCGTTCTTCTCGCTGGAGGTCACGGTTCCGGCCGCCACGAAGGTGAGCTTGTTGCCCAGCGCCTCAATGAGACCCCAGCCGGTGCGGCGCAGACCGGGATCAATCCCGAGGATTCGAATCGGATGTATCATAGAACAAAGCGGTAACAAAACTCGCGCCCCGACGCCAGCACAGACGGTCAGAGGGGAGGAAGACGGCTTGTTTTTCGAGGATTGGCGCTGCGGAGACCGGCACGTGGCCAGGGTAGGAGTGCTACCTGGCTCTCCTTGGTCATCCCGGACGCAGCGAAGCGGAGATCCGGGACCGGAGAGCCAAAGCGTCTGCGACGTTGACTCATTCAAACATCGGCACCTCGACCCTCCGGTCCCGGCTCAACGCTGCGCTTGGCCGGGATGACGTGGGTGGGGCTAGGTATAGCACCAGTCCAACCCCGGCAGACGGCCGGGGTCGGACAAGCATGAAAAGGCCGTCAGCCGGCGAGGCTGGCCATGGTCTCTTCGTCGATGTCGAAGTTGGCGTAGACGTTCTGGACGTCGTCGTCATCTTCGAGGAGACCAACGAGCTTCATCAGGGTCTGGGCCTTCTCGGCATCGACCGGGATGAGGTTCTGCGGCTTCCAGATGATCTTGACGGACTCAGGCTCGCCCAGCGTCGCTTCGAGCGCCTTGGACACATCGCCCAGATCCTCGAAAGCGCAGATGATGGTGTGGTTTTCGGCGTCCGACTGAACGTCTTCCGCTCCGGCCTCGATGGCCGCTTCCAGCACGGCATCCGCAGCACCGGCCTTGGCCGGGTAGATGATCTCGCCGACCTTGTCGAACATGAACGACACCGAACCGGTTTCGCCCATCGCTCCGCCGCACTTGGCGAAATAGGAGCGCACGTTCGGGGCGGTGCGGTTGCGGTTGTCCGTCATCGCCTCGACGATGATGGCAACGCCTCCGGGGCCATAGCCCTCGTAGCGGATTTCGTCATACGATTCGGCATCACCGCCCTGCGACTTGTTGATGGCCCGCTGGATGTTGTCCTTGGGCATCGACTGGGCCTTGGCGTTCTGGATGGCCAGACGCAGGCGCGGGTTGGCAGCCGGATCGGGATCACCATGCTTGGCGGCAACGGTGATTTCCTTGGAAAGCTTTGAAAACAGCTTCGACCGGACCGCATCCTGGCGGCCCTTGCGATGCATGATGTTCTTGAACTGTGAATGTCCGGCCATGATCTTCCCGGCAGTTGTGCTTGGCTCACATATGGAGAATGCGCAGCTTATAGGGAAACCGCGCAAGAAAATCCAGCCACCCCACCCACGCCCGCAGAGCACAGGGGCGGTGGTCCGCCGTCGGTCAGGACAGCCAGAACGAAGGGAACACCGGATCCAGACGTCCGCCGATGCGCAGGGGCGAAATGGCAGTGGCAAGCCCCGTGCGGTCGTCCGTCTCCACGGCAACACCGCAGATCGTCGCCTCGCCCAGGGCCGGCGTGAAGCGGGCACCTGGCACCTTGCGCAGGAACCGGTTCAGCGGCTCATCCTTTTCCATGCCGAGCACGCTGTCATAGTCGCCGCACATGCCGGCGTCGGACAGATAGGCGGTGCCGCCGGGCAGGATCTGATGATCGGCCGTCGGAACATGGGTGTGCGTGCCGACAACAAGGCTGACACGACCGTCAAGGAAATGACCCATCGCCTGCTTTTCGCTGGTGGCTTCCGCATGCATGTCGATGACGATGGCATC
The DNA here is from genome assembly GCF_003012935.1 of Pannonibacter carbonis. Classification (GTDB taxonomy): domain Bacteria; phylum Pseudomonadota; class Alphaproteobacteria; order Rhizobiales; family Stappiaceae; genus Pannonibacter; species Pannonibacter carbonis. The sequence goes on from NZ_PUDR01000001.1 coordinate 262,445, forward strand.
GGCGACAAGGCCGAGCGGGCAGTCGGCGATGGCCTTCTCGACGCCGGCGAAGGGATCGTCGAGCGCATCCATGTACACCCGGCCCATCACATTGACGACGGCAACACGGGCACCATTGCGGGCGTTGAAGAGGTTGACGCCCCGGCCGGGCGTGCCGGCGGGATAGTTGACCGGGCGCAGCAGGCGCGGCTGGCGCTCGATGTAGACGAGGGTTTCGCGCTGGTCCCAGATGTGGTTGCCGGTGGTGACAACGTCAGCCCCGGCATCCAGCACATCCTGCAGGATTTCCTCGGTAATGCCAAAGCCGGAAGCGGAGTTCTCGCCATTGACGATGACGAAATCGAGATGGTGGTCCGACACCAGGCCCGGCAGGGCATCAATGACCGCATTGCGTCCGGCGCGGCCAACCAGATCCCCCAGGAAAAGCAGTCTCATGCGCCCTCGCGCTCGTTGAACCAGGTGAGGCCACGCTCCGTCAGGATCGCCTCAAGCTTCTGGTCATGCGGTTCAGTCGGCACGTGATCCACCTCCTGCGCGGAAAACGCAAGTCCGATCCTGCGCACGGCGTGGCCTGCAGCCTCGAAATCAGCGATCGCCGTGTCATAGAAGCCGCGGCCATAACCAAGACGCCAGCCATTGGCGTCATAGGCCGACAGGGGCATCAGCAGCACATCCGGGCGCAGTTCGGGCGAAGCCTCGTCCGGTACGATGGTGCCGAAACCGGCCTTGACCAGCGTCGTCTCCCGGTCGAGCCGGCGGAAGACAAGGCGCGGGCCGACGACGACCGGCAGGCAGAGCGCGTGACTGCGCTGGCCGAGCGCATGCATCAGCGGGCGCGGATCGATCTCGTCACGGATGGGCCAGAAGCCGGCAACAATCGCGCCGGGCTGAAGCTGGAGCGCATCCACCGTGTCGCAGAGTGCCAGAGAGGCCTCGATGCGATCGGCAACGGCGAGGGCGCTGCGCCGGTCCAGCGCAAGCTTGCGCACGGCGGCCTTGCGTTCGGCCATTTCGGTTTCAGCCCGGGTTTGGGACGTGGAAACGGGAGCCAAGCTGCCTCCAGGCGGCAAAGCGACAGGGTATGACGCAAGACGATGGAAAGTGCGTAGCCACAACATCCGTTGGAAGTCGCAATCCCGGGAAACCTACTAAGTAGGTGGGCGCCGTGTGCCCAGGCCCACGAGCCTGGACAAGTACAGCTCCCTAAGGAATGCGTAAGGCCCCGGGGATATGGTTCCTGACGAGAAGCGCAGCCACGCTGATCAGATATAGACCCAGGATGCCGCCATTACCAGCCCGGCAGCTGCAAAGCCGGTGAAGCATCTGGATAAGTCACTCTTCCCGCAGGCTGCGGGTCAGGCCGTCGGCAAGGTTTTCGATCCGCCGGGCGGCCTCATCGATCCGCGCCACCACGCTGGCCTCGCTGCGGTTGAGATGCTCCAGCGCCTGCATGCGGGCTTCGCGCGCGCTCGCCAGTTCCTGCTCCAGATGGCGGATCTTCTTTTCCATCTCGGAAAGTTCATCGACCACCATGATGCCGGCCATGACGGTCAGGCGCTGGTCGCCAATCTCGCCGAAACTGCGGCGCAGGTCCTCGATGCAGCTGTCGAAACGCCCGGCAAGGCCGATCAGGCGCTCTTCCTCGCCGTCGTCGCAGGCCATTCGAAAGGCCCGGCCGTTGATGGTGACTGAAATCTGCGCCATGCCTGCCGCTCAGCCTCCGTGTGCTTCAAGAACGGAACGGATCGATTCCATTGCAGAAACGAGCCGACGCGACACGTCGCGGTTGGCTTCTTCCAATCCGTTGGCGCGGCCTTCGGCGCGATCAAGCGCGGCGGCGAGTTCGGAGCGATCCTCCCCCAGCCGCTGCAGATCTTCCTGCAGGGCGTTCAGCGAACGATCACTGTCGAGCCGACGACCAACCGCCGTCTCCAGGTGTCCCAGAGCCGTCGTCAGGCGCGCCAAGGCCGCTTCCAGTGAATGGCTCTGCCCCGAGCCGTAATCCGCCATCCGCTTTGATCCACCTTCACAGCCAGTCGGGAGAGGGCCCGGCTGCGCAACGCCCGTTGTCACGGCCTTCGATTGAAGGCAGCGCCCATGTCGCGCAAACGATCTCCACCTACATCGACCGTTCGAGAGACGAAATGCAGCTCCACACCCGAGACATATCCGGCGAAAGCACGGATTGCCACCAAGCGCGCAAAAACTAAAGCAAACTGCGAGCGCACCGCAATAAGGTCATGAACGAACTTAACGCTTTTGAAATCGCTTGCCGCCGCACTCGTAACTTTACGCAAGGCGCGAATCCGCCGTCAATGGCGCATTCACGGGGTTTTTGGGGTTCTCCCCTGTGCTTACCCATGCGTTAGGGTTTTGTTCGCCTTTGTTGACACGAACAAGGTTCCTGTTATTTGTCGGGCTCCCTAAACCGGCCTCCCAAGGCTGCCCGGACAAGTCAGGCCGCCAGGCGTGCTCCGTCCTCCCGGACCGGCTCATGGCTGCAGGGCTGTGAGTCGCGCGCGATGGCCGGAAGGACGCGAACCTCTCAAGCCGGCGTCGCACGCCGCTTCCTAAGCAACGGGATGAACATGACCGATCTCGAAAAGCACCACCGGATGGCCAATGCGATCCGTTTCCTGGCCATGGACGCGGTGGAAAAGGCCAAGTCCGGTCACCCCGGCCTGCCGATGGGCGCGGCGGACATTGCGACGGTGCTTTTCACGCAAGTCCTGAAGTTTGACCCGACCGCGCCGCACTGGGCCGACCGTGACCGGTTTGTGCTGTCTGCCGGCCATGGCTCGATGCTCCTCTATGCCACGCTGTACCTGCTCGGTTATGAGGATTTCCCGCTCGACCAGATCAAGAAATTCCGCCAGATCGGGGCCCGCACCGCAGGTCACCCGGAATTCGGCCACGGCGCCGGCATCGAGACGACCACCGGTCCGCTCGGCCAAGGTCTCGCCAACGCCGTCGGCATGGCCATTGCCGAGAAGCTGCAGGCTGCCCGCTTCGGCGAAGCACTTGTCGACCACTACACCTACGTTCTGGCCGGTGACGGCTGCCTGATGGAAGGCATCAGCCAGGAAGCCCTGACGCTGGCCGGCCACCTCAAGCTGAACAAGCTGATCGTGATCTGGGACGACAACGGTATCTCCATCGACGGCAAGATCGATGTGACCGATTCCACCGACCAAGTTGCCCGCTTCGAGGCCTCGCAGTGGAACACGATCCGCGTTGACGGCCATGATCCGGTTGCCCTCGCCGCCGCTTTCCGCAAGGCACAGGACAGCGACCGCCCGACCCTGATCGCCGCCAAGACCGTGATCGGCTTCGGCTCGCCGACCAAGGCCGGCACCGCCAAGGTGCACGGCTCGCCGCTTGGCGCCGACGAGATCGCGGCCACCCGCAAGGCCCTGAACTGGTCGCACGAGCCGTTCGAGATCCCGAGCGACGTGCTGGACGCCTGGCGCATTGCCGGCCTGCGCTCCGCCCACGCCCACAAGGACTGGGAAAAGCGCTTTGCCGCCGCTGACGCAGAGACCCGTGCCGAGTTCGAGCGCCGCAACCGCGGTGACCTTCCGGCTGCGCTGAAGCCGGCGCTGATGGCCTACAAGCAGAAACTGGCCGACGAGCGCCCGACGCTCGCCACCCGCCAGGCGTCTGAAAACGTGCTGACCGTCATCAACGAGGTGGTTCCGGAGACCATCGGCGGCTCCGCCGACCTGACCGGTTCGAACAACACCAAGACGGCCCAGACCAAGCCGGTCACTCCGGACGACTTCTCCGGCCGTTACATTCACTGGGGCATCCGCGAGCACGGCATGGCCGCCGCGATGAACGGCATGGCGCTGCATGGCGGCATGATCCCCTACTCCGGCACGTTCCTCGTGTTCGCCGACTACTGCCGTCCGTCGCTGCGCCTCGCCGCCCTGATGGAACAGCGCGTCATCCACGTGATGACCCACGATTCCATCGGCCTCGGTGAAGACGGCCCGACCCATCAGCCGGTCGAGCACTATGCCTCGCTGCGCGCCATCCCGAACCTGAACTTCTTCCGTCCGGCCGATGTGACCGAGACGCTGGAGTGCTGGCAGCTGGCCCTTGGCGCAAAGAAGACGCCGTCGGTGCTCGCCCTGACCCGTCAGGGTCTGGTTGCGCAGCGCAAGACCTTCGAGGAAGAGAACCTCTGCGCCCGTGGCGCCTATGTTCTGGCCGACACGGAAGAGACCGCAGACGTGACGATCTTCGCTTCCGGCTCGGAAGTCGAGATTGCCATGGACGCCCGCGCCAAGCTGGAAGCCGAAGGCGTTTCCGCCCGTGTCGTCTCCGTGCCGTGCTTCGAGCTGTTCGAGCTGCAGTCGACCGACTACCAGGCGGCCGTCATCGGCACGTCCAAGGTCAAGATCGCGGTTGAAGCCGGTATCCGCATGGGCTGGGACCGCTTTATCGGCAATGACGGCGTGTTCGTCGGCATGACCGGCTTCGGTGCCTCAGGTCCCTACAAGGAACTCTACGCCCACTTCGGCATCACGGCGGACGCTGTGACGGCTGCGGCAAAGGCGGGTCTGGCCGGCTGAGGCTGACGGCATCACAAGTTGACTGACGTGCCCGCCCTGCGTGGGCACGTCCCTCATGCGGGGTGGAGCCCTCCATCCCTCGGACTGCCGGCCCGGTCGCGGGACCGGTAACTGCGCGCCTGACAGAATGGCGCCATGCTTGCTCGGGAGTGTCTCATGGTGACGAAGGTTTCTATCAATGGCTTTGGCCGCATCGGCCGCAACGTGCTGCGCGCGATCGCCGAGTCCGGCCGCACCGACATTGAAGTCGTGCACATCAATGACCTGGGCCCGGTTGAGACCAACGCGCATCTGCTGCGCTATGACTCGGTCCATGGCAAGTTCCCGGCGACCGTCACGGTCGAAGGCGACAGTATCCGCATCAACGGCGGCAACCCGATCAAGGTGACCGCGACCCGTGATCCCAAGGACCTGCCGCACGCAGCCCTTGGCGTTGATGTCGCCATGGAATGCACCGGCATCTTCACCGACAAGCCGAAGGCCGAGGCGCACCTGGCCGCCGGTGCCAAGCGCGTGCTGGTCTCCGCTCCGTCCAACGGCGCTGACAAGACCATCGTGTTCGGTGTCAACCATGACGCGCTGACCGCTTCCGACATGGTGGTCTCCAACGCCTCCTGCACCACCAACTGCCTGGCTCCTGTCGCCTATGTCCTCAATGCCGCCATCGGCATCGAGAAGGGCTTCATGACCACCATTCACTCCTACACTGGTGACCAGCCGACCCTGGACACCATGCACAAGGACCTGTACCGCGCCCGCGCTGCCGCGATGTCGATGATCCCGACCTCGACCGGTGCCGCCAAGGCCGTCGGCCTCGTGCTGCCGGAACTGAACGGCAAGCTCGACGGCGTGTCCGTGCGCGTCCCCACCCCGAACGTCTCGGTCGTGGACTTCAAGTTCATCGCCAAGCGCGCCACCACTGTCGAAGAGATCAACAGCGCCATCCGTGATGCTGCCAACGGCCGCCTCAAGGGCATCCTCGGCTTCACCGACGAGCCGCTGGTCTCCATCGACTTCAACCATGACAGCCACTCGTCCATCTTCCACATGGACCAGACCAAGGTCATGGATGGCACCCTGGTGCGCGTCATGAGCTGGTACGACAACGAGTGGGGCTTCTCCAACCGCATGTCCGACACGGCGGTGGCGCTGGCCAAGCTGATCTGAGGATGACGGCCGTTCTGGCTGATCTCACGTGATGCGAGGGCGGGTGCCGATTGCGGCACCCGCCTTTTTTGCGCGATGCGGGGGCATTTGATGATTGAACTTCTTGCGGTGATTTCGCTGACCATTGTGGTCGCTGTCGTTCCCGGCCAGGACTTTGCCGTGGTGCTGCGCAACGCGCTGATCGGCGGGCGTCTGGCGGGCATCATGACCGCGCTTGGCATCGGCCTGGCGCTTGGCGTGCATGTCACCTACGCGCTGGCCGGCATCGGCCTGCTGGTGTCCCAGTCGATCCTGTTGTTCAACCTGCTGAAACTGATCGGCGCCGGCTATCTGGTCTACCTTGGCATCAGCATGTATCGCGGCGCCTCGCCTGATGTGCCGACAAGCGGGGCGAAGGCCGGCATGGCGCCGCTGACCGCGCTGCGCTGGGGCTTTCTCACCAACGTGACCAACCCGAAGGCGACCATGTTCGCCTTGAGCGTCTTCCTGCAGGTGACCTCGCCGGAGACCCCGCTCTGGACCCAGATCGGCTACGGCGTGATCATGGCGAGCGGCGTGTTCGCCTGGTTCGTGCTGGTCACCCTGTTCTTCACCCTTGCCCCGGTCCGGGCCCGCTTCCTGAGCATGAAGCTCTGGATGGAGCGGTCCTTCGGCGTCCTCCTGACGCTGTTCGGCATCGGGCTTGCCGTTTCCACCAATTCCTCCCGGCCGTGATGGCCCCGCAACAGGAGTTTTCCATGTCTTTCAAGACCATCGACGACATCAAGGATGCCGCCGGCAAGCGCGTTCTCGTCCGTGTTGACCTCAACGTCCCGATGAAGGACGGCAAGATCACCGACGACACCCGCATCCGCGCCGTTGCTCCGACGATCCGTGACCTGTCGGCCATGGGCGCCAAGGTGATCCTGCTCGCCCATTTCGGCCGTCCGAACGGCGAAGTCGTGGCCGACATGAGCCTTGCGCCGGTTGCCCCCGCTGTTGCCGCCGTCGTAGGCCGTCCGGTCGCCTTCGCCAGCGATTGCATCGGCGCCGCTGCTGCTGACGCCATTGCAAAGCTGGCCAACGGCGACATCCTGCTGCTGGAAAACACCCGCTTCCACAAGGCGGAGGAAAAGAACGGCGCGGACTTCGCCAAGGCGCTGGCCGAAAACGGTGACGCCTACGTCAACGACGCCTTCTCCGCTGCCCACCGCGCCCATGCCTCGACCGAAGGTTTGGCCCATCTGCTTCCGGCCTTCGCCGGCCGCTCCATGCAGGCAGAACTGACGGCCCTCAGCGCTGCGCTCGGCCAGCCGAAGCGTCCGGTTCTGGCGGTTGTCGGCGGCGCGAAGGTGTCTTCCAAGATCGACCTTCTCGAAAACCTCGTCGGCAAGGTTGACCTGCTCGTCATCGGCGGTGGCATGGCCAACACGTTCCTCGCCGCCAAGGGCGTCAACGTCGGCAAATCTTTGTGCGAGCATGATCTTGCCGAGACCGCGCGCAAGATCATGGCCGCTGCCGAAAAGGCCGGCTGCGAGATCGTTCTGCCGGTGGATGCGGTCGTTGCCCGGGAGTTCAAGGCAGGCGCTGCCAACGAGACCGTCGGCCTCAACGCGATCCCGGCGGATGCAATGATGCTGGACGTGGGTGCTGCCTCGATCGAGACGGTCAAGACCAAGATCGACGGCGCTGCCACGCTGGTCTGGAACGGCCCGCTCGGTGCGTTCGAGATCGAGCCCTTCGACCGCGCCACGGTTGCCGCCGCCCAGCACGCGGCCGCCCGCACCAAGGACGGCAAGCTGCTGTCCGTCGCCGGTGGCGGCGACACGGTCGCAGCGCTGAACCACGCCGGGGCAGCAGGCGATTTCTCCTATGTCTCGACGGCAGGCGGCGCCTTCCTCGAGTGGCTGGAAGGCAAGGACCTGCCGGGCGTCAAGGCACTCGGCGCCTGAGCGGGAACTTTGGAGAGGCGGTCCATCGGGCCGCCTCTTTTTTGGGGGGACTTCGATGTTGCCCATCCCTTGTTCAGAGTCACCCCGGCCAAGCGTAGCGCGAGCCGGGGCCTACTCGCTTCCAGAGCCTTTTGACAACACGATGGACAGGAACGCTCATGTTGACGCCCTGATCCCACGCGTGAACCACCGCTCTGCGAACGAGTAGGCCCCGGGTCTCGCGTTGCTCGCCCGGGGTGACACCGGCGGGGCGATCAGCCGCCTCCCAGATGAGCCGAAGCGCGTCACTTTTTCGCCTTGGCGAGCCCATATATTTCAAACATCAAATTAAATCTGTTGCCAAAAATCGCTCAAGTTTCAGCATTTTAATTGATTTATGTCTCCGGGGGCCATCTTCCAAATCCGGAGTGTTTTGTTAGAACCACGCAGGGCTTTGACGCAGAGCGACATCAGGATGGTGGGCAGGCTTACTGCAGACACCATCAGTCGCCGGACGACGGGAGTTAATCATGGCACGTATTACGCTTCGCCAGCTGCTCGATCATGCTGCAGAGCATGACTATGGTGTACCGGCCTTCAACATCAACAATATGGAACAGGCGCTTTCGATCATGGAAGCGGCTGATGCCCTTGACGCGCCGGTGATCATCCAGGCTTCGCGCGGGGCCCGCTCCTACGCCCATGACGTGATGCTGAAGCACATGATGGACGCGGTCACGGAAATCTACCCGCACATCCCGGTCTGCGTGCATCTGGACCACGGCAACGAGCCGGCGACCTGCATGACCGCGATCCAGGCCGGCTTCACCTCGGTGATGATGGACGGCTCGCTGAAGGCCGACGGCAAGACCCCGGCCGACTGGACCTACAATGTCGGCGTGACCAAGACCGTCACCGACATGGCGCATCTGGGCGGCATCTCCGTCGAGGGCGAACTGGGCGTGCTTGGCAGCCTGGAAAGCGGCATGGGCGAAGCCGAAGACGGCCATGGCGCCGAAGGCCAGCTCAGCCACGACCAGCTCCTGACCGATCCGGAAGAGGCAGTGAAGTTCGTGCGCGAGACCCGCGTTGACGCGCTGGCCATCGCCATGGGCACAAGCCACGGCGCCTACAAGTTCACTCGCAAGCCGGATGGCGCGATCCTTGCCATGCATGTGATTGAGGAAATCCACCGCCGCCTGCCGGAAACCCACCTGGTCATGCACGGCTCGTCCTCGGTGCCGCAGGACCTGCAGGACATCATCAACCAGTACGGCGGCAAGATGCCCCAGACCTGGGGTGTGCCGATCGAGGAAATCCAGCGCGGCATCAAGAACGGTGTGCGCAAGATCAACATCGACACAGACAACCGCATGGCGATGACCGGCCAGATCCGCAAGATCCTGGCCGAAAATCCGGGCGAGTTCGATCCGCGCAAGTATCTGAAGCCGGCCCGCGACGCCATGACCAAGCTGTGCAAGCTGCGTCTCGAAGCCTTCAACACCGCCGGCCAGGCCTCCAAGATCAAGAAGGTCCTGACCCTCTCGGAAATGGCCGCCCGCTACAAGAGCGGCGCGCTCGACGCCAAGATCGCGTAAGCGGTCAGCGCGAAGGTCAGACAGTGATGAAGGCCGGGGCAGTGCTCCGGCCTTTTCGTTTTCGAGGGCATTGCCGTTCGCGTCCCGTTCGGCGTCACCCCGGCCAAGCGCAGCGCGAGCCGGGGCCTACTCGCTTCCAGAGCCAAGAGCGGAGCACCGTGATGATGCTAGCCATCTGACTTTCTAGTCGTTTGGAAGCGCAGTGAATATTAATTCCGCTCTGCGAACGAGTGGGCCCCGGGTCTGCGCTACGCGCCGCCCGGGGTGACAACGGCGAGGCTGCCAGCGCTTCACGCCGCCCAGCAACTCCATTTCCGTGCGTCGACCCGGGCAGACAAACTCGACATACACTTACCCTCACAGACGCTTTTCGCCCGTCCAGCGGTTCAAACGCAGAACCCGTGCTTGCGTCGCGCTTTTGCCGTCTTTAGGGACATAGGTATGATCCCTGCGCCCCGATGAGGGGTGCCAACTGACGGATGACGCCGTGAACCGCCCTCGCCTTTATCTCATCACTCCGCCGCAGTTTGACGTCGCCGAGTTCCTGCCGCGCCTTGAAGACGCACTCAGCGGCGGTGATGTCGCCTGCGTGCTCATCTACCAGCCGGACGCCAACAGCCGTGACCTGCAGGAGACGGCAGCCAAGCTGGTTCCGGTGATCCAGAAGGCTGGCGCGGCCGCCCTCGTCTACCGCGACACCCAGGTGGCCGGGCGCACCGGCGCCGATGGCGCGCATGTCGACACCACCTTCGAGGACATCAAGCTGGCGCTGGAAAGCCTGCAGCCGGCCCGGATCGTCGGCGCCGGCGGCACCAAGCTGAAGCATGAGGAAATGGAGATCGCCGAAGCCGGCGTCGACTATCTGATGCTGGGCCGCCTGGATCTGGAAGAACAACCTGGAGCCCATGCAAAAACCCTCGAGCGGGCGCAGTGGTGGGCGGAGCTGTTCTCCACCCCTTGTGTCGCGCTCGGCGGCAACGACATTGCAACCCTCGACGAGACAGCGGCAACCGGCGCGGACTTCGTTGCCCTCAAGGATGCTGTCTGGCACCATCCAGATGGTCCTGCCGCAGCCGTACGCGCGGCCAATTTGATTCTCGAGCAGCATCCCTTCGAAGAGGAAAGCTGATGGCCGTGCTGTTTGCAAAGACAGGTAAGGCAGTCCGACTGACTGGCAGCGTGCTGCAGTCCGGCTACGTGAAAGCCTGGCGGTTGCCGATCCGGCATATGCTGGCAGCAACCATTTTGGCCGTTGCAGCCCTGCCCGCCCTTGCGCAAACAGCAGCACCCCGGCCAAACCCTGCGCCGGACGCCCCGGCAACTTCCGCTCCCCAGCAAGCGGAGCCGGTCGCCCCGTCACTTGAAGCCGGTTCAACTCCCGTCCAGGGAGCGGCCACCAGCCCGCCTCTGGCCGAGGGCGCTGCTGCCGATCCGGTGCCAGCGATCGCGCCGCTGCCGATGCTGCTCGACGCCGGAGCACCTTTCATGGAACCGGGCGAGCCGGTGACCGCCGATTTCGCCTATGGCGTATTCCAGCGTGGCCTCTATCTGACCACCCTTGCCGTCGCCATGCCATTGGCAGAAGAAGGCGACAAGGCAGCACAGACCCTCGTCGGCGTCCTGCATGAAACCGGTCTGGGCATTGCCCAGGACAAGACCAAGGCGGCCGAATGGTACCAGCTCGCGGCCATTGCCGGCGACATGGGCGCCGCCTATCGGCTCGGCCAGATGTATCTGACCGGGGATGGCGTGACGGCGGACAAGAAGAAAGCCGCTGACCTGTTCGAGAAAGCCGCTGAGGCCGGCAATCCCGCCGCCATGTACAATCTCGCCATCCTGTTCCAGTCCGGTGAAGGCCGGCCCTATGACGAGGCCGAAGCCAACAGGTTGCTGCAGCAGGCCGCCGAGTTGGAGGACGTCGAGGCGCAATACGCCCTCGGGCTGCAGTTCCTCGAAGGCAACGAGACCGTTCGCGATCCGATCCGGGGGGCGAACTGGCTTGGCCGCGCCGCGCGGCGCGGGCATCTGTCGGCGCAGGTCTATTACGGAATCCTGCGCTTCCAGGGGCGCGGCGTCGAGCCGGACGAGAAGGAAGCTGCCGACTGGTTCGAGCGCGCTGCCATTGCCGGCAATCCGGTTGGCATGAACCGGCTGGCGCGGATTTATGCCTTTGGCCGCGGACGCGAAATCGACCCAGTGGAAGCCACCGCTTGGCACTATGTGGCCCGGGCCGTCGGCCTCTCGGATCTTCAACTCGACGGCTATGTCGGATCGCTCGACAAGGAAACCGTCGGCAAGGCCATGAAGCGGGCAGAGGCGTTGAGCGCGTCCCTGCTGCCGAAACAGCAGGATCCGGCAGCTGCATCCCCCTGATCCGGCGTCTCCTTGGCTTTTTCCCTTGAAACCCGTGCCGTTTTGTGGTGGACAGGCGGCTCGTCGGAACCGGCGTGGCTGCAAGGCCAGCGCAACGGCAGCCGCTCCGTATTCACGCCCCAAGCAATCGGTCGTCAAATGAAGATCAACGGTAACGAGATCAAGCCCGGCAACGTTCTGCAGCACCAGGAAACGCTGTGGGCTGTGGTCAAGGTGGACCATGTCAAGCCCGGCAAGGGCGGCGCCTTCGCCCAGGTTGAAATGAAGAACCTCATCGATGGCCGCAAGCTCAACGAGCGCTTCCGGTCAGAAGACAAGGTCGAGCGCGTTCGCCTGGAGCAGAAGGACTTCCAGTTCCTGTTCGTCCAGGAAGACGTTCTGATTTTCATGGACACCGAGACCTACGAGCAGCTTGAACTGCAGAAGGACTTTGTCGGCGACCGCGCTGCCTTCCTGCAGGACGGCATGATGGTCACCGTGGAAATGCATGAGGAGCGCCCGATCGGCATCAACCTGCCGCAGTTCGTGACGCTTCAGATCACCGAGGCGGATGCCGTTGTGAAGGGCCAGACCCAGTCCTCGTCCTACAAGCCCGCCATCCTCGAAAATGGCGTGCGCGTGCTTGTTCCGCCGTTCATCACCGCCGGCGAAAAGATCATCGTCGACACCACCACCGTGGAGTATGTGCGCCGCGCCGAGTGACGCAGCCACTTTCCGGTTTCAATTTGTTCAGTGTTCAGCGCCATTCTGGCGCTGAACCAATTTTATCTGGCAGATCCCCATGGCACGTACAGCTATCCTCAACGTGATGGTCCAGGCAGCGATGAAGGCCGGTCGTGCCCTCGTTCGCGACTTCGGCGAAGTCGAAAACCTTCAGGTCTCCCGCAAGGGCCCGAGCGACTTCGTGTCCGCTGCCGACCGGCGCGCCGAGGAGATCATCCGGGCCGAGCTGACCAAGGCGCGCCCCGGCTATGGTCTCCTGATGGAAGAAAGCGGGGAGATCGAAGGCGAGGACGGCCAGCATCGCTGGATCGTCGACCCGCTCGACGGCACCACCAACTTCCTGCACGGCATTCCGCTGTTCGCCATCTCGATCGCGCTGGAACGTCAGGGCCAGATCGTCGCGGGCGTCATCTTCAATCCGGTCATGGACGAACTCTACACCTGCGAACGCGGGCGCGGCGTGTTCATGAACGACCGCCGCCTGCGCGTTGCCACCCGTTCCGCCCTGCCTGACTGCCTGATCGGCACCGGCCTGCCGTTCCTCGGCAAGGGCGACCATGGCCGGGCGCTCAAGGAACTGCGCTATGTCATGCCGGAAGTCGCCGGCATCCGCCGCTGCGGCGCCGCCGCGCTTGACCTTGCCTTCGTTGCCTCCGGTCGCCTCGATGGCTTCTGGGAACACGGCCTCAATGCGTGGGACATTGCGGCAGGCCTTTTGATGGTCCGCGAGGCCGGTGGCTTCGTCAGTGACATCAACGGCAAGGACACCATGCTGGAAACCGGCTCGATTATTGCCGGCAACGAGTTCGTCCGCGGTCAGCTCTACAAGCTGCTGAAGAACGCCGCCGACTGAACCAGTAGCGGCTCCTTGCTGCAGATAGCCAGGCCAAACCGCCCGTCCGACCGCTCGGGCGGGCATTACCCGTGATTAACCTTTTGTCATCGCGCGATTAACGGTTTTCAACCGCTTTGAAATCGCGCTATCACAGGGGCCACCCGCAACAGGCGAAAGCTTGGCAGCTCATGGCCCGTGATTTCGACCCTTACAGCCTGTCCAGCCCGAAGGCATACCTGTCGATCATGATCATCTTCCTGGTGATCATCGCCTTCCTCGCCTTCATCCTGAACCAGCAGATCATCGTCGCCTTCATGAGCAGCCCGGGCCTCAATGGCCTGATCGTGCTCGTCGGCGTCTTCGGCATCTTCCTGACTTTCGGCCGCGTCATCCGCCTGTTCCCGGAAATCCACTGGGTCAACGGCTTCCGGATCGGTGACCCTGGTATTGAAGTGCGCCGCCCTCCGGTGCTGCTGGCACCGATGGCAACGCTGTTGGGCAACAAGGTCGGGGAAATGGCGCTCACCCCGGCGACGGCCCGCTCAATTCTCGATTCCATCGGCATGCGCCTGGACGAAGCGCGCGAGATCGCCCGCTACATGACCGGGCTTCTGGTGTTCCTCGGCCTGCTCGGCACCTTCTGGGGCCTGTTGCAGACCGTGGGCTCCGTCAGTTCCACCATCCAGTCGCTGGATGTCGGCTCGGGCGATGCCAACACGATCTTCAGCGACCTGAAGGCAGGCCTCGAAGCACCGCTGTCGGGCATGGGCATCGCGTTCTCATCCTCGCTGTTTGGCCTCACCGGTTCACTCGTGCTCGGCTTCCTCGACCTGCAGGCCGGTCAGGCGCAGAACCGCTTCTACACCGAACTGGAAGACTGGCTGTCGACCGTTACCGCCATCGAGCCGGAAGATCGCACCGGTCCGACCGGTGGCACAGCGGGTGATCTCGACAAGTTGCAACTCACCCTCGAGCGACTGAACCGGGCCATCGAGGAAGGCGGCGGCAAGGCGGCGAACCAGGCTATGGCAAACCTCGCCGAAGGCATCCAGGGCCTCGTCAAGCATGTGCGCTCCGAACAGCAGATGATGCGCGAATGGTCCGAGACACAATCGGCACAGCAGAAGCGGATCGAAACCCTGCTGACCTCGATTTCCGCCGCCTTCGACCGGGCGAAGGAGTAAGCCGATGGCCTCGTCGCGCGGGCGCCGGCGCGTCCAGGAGATGGACTACTGGCCGAGCTTCGTGGACGCCCTGACCACGCTGCTGCTGGTGCTGATCTTCCTGTTGTCCATCTTCATGGTGGCGCAGTTTTTTCTCAGCCAGCAGCTCTCCGGCCGCGACAGCGTCCTTGCCCGCCTCAATGCCCAGATCAGCGAGCTGACGGAACTTCTGGCCCTCGAGCGCGCCTCCAGCGCCGAGCTGGAAACCACAATCGCAACCTTGCAGAACAGCCTTGGCGACCTGACTGCTGATCGTGACCGCTTGTCCGGCCTGCTGGAAGCCCGTGACGGCGCTGCCGCCAGCGCTGGCGGACAGCTTGCGACACTGGAAGGCGCGCTGGACGATGAGCGTCAGATCAGCCAACGTGCTATGGCGCAGGTGGAGCTTCTCAACCAGCAGATAGCCGCCCTGCGCCGCCAACTGGCCGCCGCCAACGCTGCACTGGAAGCCTCTGAGTCCAAGGAGCAGGAAAGCCAGGCCAAGATCGCCAGCCTCGGCCGCCGCCTGAATGCCGCGCTGGTGCAACGGGTGCAGGAACTGAACCGCTACCGCTCCGACTTCTTCGGTCGCCTGCGCGAGATCCTGTCGCAGCGCTCCGACATCCGGGTTGTCGGCGACCGGTTCGTGTTCCAGTCCGAGGTGCTGTTCGCCTCTGGAGCCGAAGACATCAATCCCAATGGCCGCGGCGAACTCGACAAGCTGGCCGAGGCGATCCTCGAACTGGAAAGCCAGATCCCATCGGAGATCAACTGGGTGCTGCGCGTCGACGGCCACACCGACGCGGTCCCGCTGTCCGGCACCGGACGGCTGCGCAACAACTGGGAGCTTTCCGCCGCCCGCGCCATCTCCGTTGTGCGTTACCTGATCGACAAGGGCGTCAGCCCGAAGCGGCTGGTGGCTGCAGGCTTTGGCGAATTCCAGCCGCTGGAGCCGGGTGACACGCCGGAAATCAACGCCCGCAACCGCCGCATCGAACTGAAGCTCACCGAGCGCTGAGAGCTTCCAGGACTGATCGAGAGCAAGTTATGCGTTGCAACCACGCACTGGCGTCATCCCCGCCTCGTGCGGAGTGCGGTTGAGCAGCGAGCACCGCTCTGCGAACGAGTAGACCCCGGGTCTCCGCTGCGCTGCGCCCGGGGTGACATCGGAGAGGATGTCAAAAGCAACGAAGAAGGCCGCCGGAAACCGGCGGCCTTCTCAATGTCTGGATGCGAGTGCACTCAGAAGCGGAAGTCGTCCTCTTCCTCATCCTCGTCCTTGCGGGACTTCTTGAGCGAGTTGAGCTTGGCGAAGACGGCATCGGCGTCGATCGCCTCTTCCTCTTCGCGCGGGCGACGGTCGCGGGTGAAGGCGGCAGCAATCGCCTCGTCGCTCGTGGTCTCTTCGACGGGGGCGAGCAGTTCACTGTAATCCGTTTCCGGACGCGGCGGAGCGTTCTTCGAGGCGCGCTCGACCTCGAGATCCAGTTCCAGCTGGGAGCACAGGCCAAGCGTCACCGGGTCGGACGGCGTCAGGCTGCTGGAATTCCAGTGGGTGCGGTCACGGATGGCAGCGATCGTCGGCTTGGTCGTGCCGACAAGACGCATGATCTGCGCGTCCTTCAGTTCCGGATGGTTACGGACAAGCCAGAGGATCGCGTTCGGACGGTCCTGACGACGCGACACCGGCGTGTAGCGCGGGCCGCGACGCTTGTTCTCCGGAACGACGACCTTCGAGCCCTGGAGCTTGAGCTGATAGGCCGGATCGCGCTGCGCCCGCTCGACTTCATCACGGCTGAGCTGGCCGGTGATGATCGGATCCAGCCCCTTGATGCCCTGGGCGGCTTCGCCATCGGCAATGGCTTTCACTTCCAACGGATGCAATCGGCAGAAGGCGGCGATCTGTGTGAAACTCAGCGACGTGTTGTCGACGAGCCAGACGGCGGTCGCCTTCGGCATAAGCGGCGTGTTCGACATCGGCTAAAGTCCTCCTGGCGGCTCCCTCGCCTGGCCGGGCGAAAAAGCGATAGTGCTATGTGAATGATTGGAGATTACCGACAATATACGTGGTGACGCCGGGAAACGCAAACACCGGCGAGGGGACGTGTGCGATTTTGTAACCGATTGGTCATCTTTTTTCCGTCGCGCAGCGGCGGCCAAACCATCTCAGACACATCCTTCCGGCAAATCGCCGGCTCAGCTGACCGTCAGAACGATCTTGCCAATATGGCCCGAGCTCTCCATCCGCAGATGTGCCGCGCTGGCCTGTTCGAACGGAAAAGTGGAATCCATCACCGGCTTGACCTGGCCCGATTCGATCAGCGGCCAGACGTTTTCCTTCAAGGCCTCGGCAATCGCCGCCTTGAAAGCCCCGTCACGCGGACGCAAGGTCGACCCGGTGTGCACCAGTCGCTTGATCATCAGCCGGTTGAAGTTGATCTGCTCGGCCTGGCCGTTGAGATTGGCAATCTGGCAGATGCGCCCCTCGACGGCTGCGGCCTGCCAGTTTTTCTCGACATAGTCGCCACCCACCATATCGAGAATGACATGCACACCCTCCCCGCCGGTGATCCGGGCGATCTCGGCGACGAAGTCATGGGTGTTGTAGTTGATCGCATGGTCCGCACCGAGCGCGCGGCAGGCGTCCGCCTTGGTGTCGCTTCCAACGGTGGTGAACACCTCCGCGCCGAAGGCCTTGGCCAACTGGATGGCCGTGGTGCCGATGCCTGACGTGCCGCCATGGACCAGGAAGCGCTCGCCGTTTTTCAGGCCGACCCGGTCGAAGACATTGCTCCAGACCGTGAAGAAGGTCTCCGGCAGGGCGGCCGCCTCGACCATGCCGAGGCCGGCGGGAATGGGCAGCGCATGGCGGGCGTCGACCGTCACATATTGCGCATAGCCACCGCCAGCGACGAGCGCCGTGACCGCATCCCCGATGCTGTGACCGGTGACGCCCGGACCGATGTCGGCAATCCAACCGGAAACCTCGAGCCCGGGGAGGTCCGATGCCTCTTTCGGTGCCGGATAGAGACCCATGCGCTGGAGCACATCGGGACGGTTGACCCCGGCGGCGACGACCTTGATCAGGATCTCTCCGGCTTGCGCAACCGGAACATGCCGCTGTTCGGGGGCGAGCACGTGCGGGCCACCAGGGGCGGTGATGGCAATTGCGGTCATCATCTCAGGCAGGCTGGCCGGAATGCTGGTCATGCGTCATCTCCGCAAGTCGTGAGTGAGCCCCATCTAGCCTTCCGTCAGCAGCCGGGGCAAGCTTGTGCCATGCCAAACCCTCTCAGGCTTTGGGCGCAGCTCACGAACTCGTGAATGCAGCACGGCCGGAACCGGGACAACACGGATCAGGATGACGGCAGGAGGAGCGACATGGAAGACTTGGAACCAAGGCAGAGCCTGTCAACGGAACGCCCACGCGCGGGCGATGATCTCGCACGTCTGTCCGAGACCGAACTGACTGAAAGAATTGAGATATTTACGGCAGAGATTGCCAGGCTGCGCAGCGAACTGGAGCGCCGGGACGGGGTCCGGTCAGCAGCGGAAGCACTCTTCTCCAAGAAATCTAGTTAAATCTGCGAATGATGAAGATGACGAAGCAAATGTGAGCCATTTTGGGTCAGTTTTTGCTTAGAATTTTAGTTATTTACTTATTATTAAGCTTTCCAAGAGATAACTATGGGTATCCAGTCATCTGGATTTTGAGTGGCTCCTGTCCACTCTGTTTGACGCCTCCCTGTTAACGACTTCGAGCCGCGGGTTCCGCGGCTCTTTTTTTTGCGCTACTGGCAAGGTACGGTTAAGCGACGATCCTGAGCCGGCTGCCACATGACCGGCGACGTTTCGCGGCATCTGGCACGACAACTGGCACGGCAGTTGCAATTCATGAGCCGATAGGTCCATCCGTCCCATATCAGGACTAGGTGGCAGAAGGTTCCGAAAGGAGCCGGGTTTCAGTAGAAGGCGTTAAACCCATGACCGACGACTCGAAGAAGCTTTTTCCCGTGCCGGAAACAGTCAGCTTTGCCGACCGGCTTGCCGCATCGCAGAAGTTCCAGGCCCTGTTCCAGGAAGGCATGGCTCTCGTTGAAGAGACAGCGTGCTACCTGGACGGTGACGGCCGTTCCGAATCCAAGTCGCTCGACCGGCCGGCTTCGCTGGCCTATGCGACCGAATCCATGCGCCTGACCACCCGTCTGATGCAGCTGGCCTCCTGGCTGCTGCTGCAGCGCGCCGTGAATGAAGGCGAAATGACCCCGGTCCAGGCTGGCAGCGAGAAGAACAAGGTTCGCCTTGATCGCCTCAGCTCCTCGACGGGCGGCAATGCTTTCAATGACTTGCCGGAGCGTCTGCAGGATCTCGTCGTGCGTTCCGTGCGCCTGCAGGAACGTGTCCAGCATCTGGACGCCATGCTGTACCCGCGTGAAGACGCCGTGGTCCAGGATGCGCCGGCGGAAAACCCGGTCGCCCAGCAGATCGACAAGCTGTTCGCCGCCTTCGGCCGCGCCGGCTAAACGAACGCCCGACAGCCGGCCCTGCCGGTGCGAATGGTCGACGCCTTCCCATTCGCGCCGGGCCGGCTGACGAGGCTGCAGCCTGAGTGGCAGCCGGTCAGAAGGCTCTCAGAGCGCTCTCGCGCGTTCCCGCAAGGCGTATTTCTGGATCTTGCCCGTTGATGTCTTGGGAAGATCACAGAAGACAACGGTGCGCGGTGCCTTGAAATGGGCCATGCGCTCGCGGCAGAAGGCAATCAGCTCCGCTTCGCTGACACTCGCCGACCCTTTCAGTTCCACAAAGGCACAGGGTGTCTCACCCCATTTCTCGTCCGGGCGCGCCACGACAGCAGCGGCCTGGACGGCTGGATGCTTGTACAGAACGTCCTCGACCTCGATCGAGGAGATGTTCTCCCCGCCCGAGATGATGATGTCCTTTGAGCGGTCCTTGAGCTGGATGTAGCCGTCCGGGTGCATGACGCCGAGATCGCCGCTGTGGAACCAGCCGCCTTCAAAGGCCTCCGCGGTGGCCTCGGGGTTCTTCAGGTAGCCCTTCATCACCACATTGCCGCGGAACATGACTTCGCCCAGCGTCTGGCCGTCGCGCGGAACCTCGACCATCGTCGCCGGATCCATGACCGTCAAACCTTCAAGCGCAACGTAGCGCACACCCTGCCTTGCCTTCAGCGCCGCGCGAGCATCCGGGGCGAGATCCTCCCATTCGCCCTTCCAGTCATTGACCACAGCCGGTCCGTAGACCTCGGTGAGGCCATAGAGATGCGTGACGTTGAAGCCGGCGTCCTGCATGGCAGCCAGCACCGATTCTGGCGGCGGCGCGGCGGCCGTGAAGAACTCGACCACGCGCGGCAGTGGCCGCTTGTCGCTCTCCGGCGTTCCCAGCAGCGTCGACATGATGATCGGCGCGCCGCACAGATGCGTCACCCCTTCGTCGGCAATCAGGTCCCAGATCGCCTTGGCCCGCACCCAGCGCAGGCAGACATGGGTGCCGGCCACCACCGACAGGGACCAGGGGAAACACCAGCCGTTGCAGTGGAACATCGGCAGGGTCCAGAGATAGACCGGATGCCGACCCATCGCCGCCGTGAGGATGTTGGCCTGGGCCAGCAGATAGGCGCCGCGATGATGATAGACGACGCCCTTCGGGTTGCCGGTGGTGCCCGATGTGTAGTTGAGCGCGATGGCGTCCCATTCGTCGCCCGGCAGGGACCAGGCGAAGTCCGGGTCGCCGGTTGCCAGCAGCTCGTCATAGTCCAGCGAACCGAGCCTTTCGCCGGTCTGCGGATAGACCGGATCGGAATAATCGATGACGACGGGTTTCACCCGGGCCAGTGCCAGCGCCTGTTTCATCACCGGGGCGAACTCCCGGTCGGTGATCAGAACCTTCGTCTCGGCGTGATCGAGCTGGAAGGCGAGAACGGCCGCGTCCAGGCGAGTGTTGAGCGAATGCAGCACACCGCCCGCCATCGGCACGCCGTAGTGGGCCTCCAGCATCGGCGGCACATTGGGCAGCATCACCGTGACGGTGTCGTTCTTGCCGATGCCAAGACGGGCCAGCACGGACGCAAGACGGCGGCTGCGCGCAAGGAACTCGGCATAGGTCAGGCGCTGGTGCCCATGTACAACTGCAATGCGATCGGGATAGACATCAGCGGCGCGGGCGAGAAAGCTCAGCGGGCTGAGGGGCGTGTAATTGGCCGGCGTCCTGTCGAGGTCGCGGTCATAGGGGCTGCCAGTGGCATGCATGGTTGTTCCTCCCGGGTGTTGACGCCATCAAAGCGCCCCCGGGCTCACCGCGCAATCCGCCATCAGGCTGATGTCATCCGATCAGCTGGCTGATCCCGTCATAGACGAGCTTGCATCCGATCACGGTCATTGCGGCATAGATGACGCCATAGAAGGTTTGCGGCTTGACGCGTTTGACCAGCCAGACGCCGGCGAGCGTCGACAGGGGCGCAAGCGGCAGCAGCACGGCGGCGGTGGTAAGATTGCGCGCATCGAACTGGCCGAGATAGAAATAGGGCACCAGCTTCACCGCATTGATCGCGGAAAAGAAAATGACGGCCGTGCCGGCAAACAGCATCGGCGCCAGGCGCAGTGGCACCATGTAGAGCTGGAACGGCGGACCGCCGGTGTGACTGACGAAACTGGTGAAACCGGACACCGCGCCCCAGAAGGCTCCGGCCAGCGGGCGATGGCCCCGCGCCACCTGCGCAGCTTCTGGCTTGGGCCGGAAGCGTTCGGCCACAAAGACGAGGCAGAGCACGCCAACGAGCAGGGTCACATGGGCGTCCTCGACCAGCGAGGCCGTGGCCCAACCAACCGCGACCCCGGCGACCCCGGCGGGCAGCAGCAGGGCGAGCGAACGGCGGTCATAAACACCGCGATAGGCAAACAGACCGATCAGGTCCATCACGACCAGGATCGGAAGCAGGATCCCCGCCGCCTGTACCGGCGGAATGGCGAGCGCCATCAGCGGCACCGCAAGCATGCCGATGGATCCGCCGAAGCCACCCTTCGACAGGCCGGCGAGGACAACCGCAGGAACGGCGACGGCATAGAACAGGGGATCGGCAAGAGGCAGCATCAAGGGGGTCCGGGAAAGCACGCCAGGCGGAGAAAAGGGCCATGAGGGCCCTGATCCTTGCAGCATATCCAAAGGGGCTACGTAAAGGCCCGCCCCTGCGAATGTCTTAGGGCATCACCCCTTTTTGCCCCTTGCGCCTGATCGCGGGCAGGCACACTCTTGCCTAAATACAAGCATGCCGCTTCGGCAGGTCGTAACATGTGCCAGCCGGTGCAGGCCCGGAAAGTCCGGGGAGGACACGAGGGACATGAGCAGCCGTTACCATGCGACCTATGCAGCCTGGCAGGCAGACCCGGAAGGTTTCTGGGCGGACGCTGCCAGGGGCATCGACTGGTTCCGCCCCCATGACAAGGTGTTCGCCCCGGAACTCGGCGTCTATGGCCGCTGGTTCCCCGGCGCCACGACCAACACATGCCACAACTGCCTCGACCGACACGTCGAACAAGGACGGGCGGATCAGGCGGCCTTGATTTACGACAGCCCCATCACCCAGACCCGGCGCACATACACATATGAAGAACTGCTCGACCACGTTCAGGCCATGGCTGCTGCCTTGGCCGATCGCGGCATCGGCAAGGGCGACCGGGTCATTCTCTACATGCCCATGATCCCCGAGGCCGTGATGGCGATGCTCGCCTGCGCGCGCCTCGGGGCGATCCATTCGGTGGTCTTTGGTGGCTTCGCGGCCCATGAACTGGCCACCCGCATTGATGACGCGACCCCGAAAGCGATCATCTGCGCCTCCTGCGGTCTCGAGCCAGGCCGTACCATCGCCTACAAGCCTCTGGTCGACGCAGCCATCGATCAGGCTGCCCACAAGCCGGACCATGTTCTGGTCATCCAGCGCCCGCAGCTCGCCGCAGGACTCGACCGGCCCGGTGACGTTGATCTCGGTGTGGAAATGGGCAAGGCGCTGGAAGAGGGGCGCAAGGTGCCCTGCACCCCCGTCGAGGCGACTGACCCGCTTTACATCCTCTATACCTCCGGCACCACCGGCCAGCCCAAGGGCGTGGTGCGCGACACCGGTGGCCACATGGTGGCGCTGAAATGGTCGATGGAGAACCTCTACGGCGTCGCCCCCGGAGAGGTGTTCTGGGCCGCGTCGGATGTCGGCTGGGTCGTCGGGCACTCCTACATTGTCTATGCCCCGCTGCTGCACGGCTGCACGACGGTGGTCTTTGAAGGAAAGCCGGTTGGAACCCCGGACGCCGGCGTGTTCTGGCGGGTGATCTCGGACCACAAGGTGGTCGCCCTGTTCACAGCGCCGACGGCCTTCCGCGCCATCAAGAAGGAAGATCCGAACGGCACATTCATAGGCAACTATGATCTCAGCCGCTTCCGCACCCTGTTCCTGGCCGGTGAACGCGCCGACCCCGACACAATCCGCTGGGCGGAGGAAAAGCTGCAGGTGCCGGTGATTGACCACTGGTGGCAGACCGAGACCGGCTGGGCCATCGTGGGCAATCCTGTCGGGCTCGGCCAGCTGCCGGTGAAGCACGGTTCGCCGACGGTCGCCATGCCCGGCTATGACGTGCGCGTGCTGGACGATGCCGGACATCCCCTGCCCGCTGGCACCCTTGGCAACATCGTCGTCAAGCTGCCGCTGCCGCCGGGATGCCTGCCGACCTTGTGGAACGCGGATGCCCGGTTCCGCTCGGCCTATCTCGAGGAGTTCCCCGGCTACTACAAGACGGCAGACGCAGGGCTGATCGATGACGAGGGCTACCTGTCAATCATGGCGCGGACCGATGACATCATCAATGTCGCCGGACACCGCCTGTCGACGGGCGCCATGGAAGAGGTCCTGTCCGGCCACCCGGACGTGGCCGAATGCGCCGTCATCGGCATTGCGGACCAGCTCAAGGGCCAGCTGCCCTGCGGCTTTGTCGTGCTCAAGTCCGGTGTCCATCGCAGCCATACAGAGATCGAGACGGAATTGGTCAAGCGCGTGCGCGATCTGATCGGACCGGTGGCCGCGTTCAAGATCGCCATCACCGTCGACCGGCTGCCCAAGACCCGGTCCGGCAAGATCCTGCGCGGAACCATGCGCCAGATCGCCGATGGCCAGGATTACCGCATGCCGGCGACCATCGACGATCCGGCGATCCTGACGGAAATCGAAGCGGCGCTGAATGCCCATGGGGTCCGCACGAAGGCCTGAGGACACTGCACGGCGGGCCATCGACAGGCCCGCCGCTTGACCCTATTGTTCCGGCAAAGCTGCCATGCAGCTCCCGCCCCGAACCCTGGTCAACTACGAGGAAATCCCCTTGTCCCTCACCAACAAGGTCGCCATCATCACCGGCGCAGCCCGCGGCATCGGCTTTGCCATTGCCAAACGCTTCCTGCACGACGGCGCCAAGGTCGTGATTGCCGATGTGGACGACGACGCGGGCGAGGCCGCAGTCGAGGAACTGAAGCGCCTTGGCGACATCATCTATGTCAGCTGCAACGTTGCCGAGAAGCTGGACGTGCGGAATCTTGTTGCCGAGACGCTGAATGCCTTCGGCGACATCGACATCCTCGTCAACAACGCCGGCATCGCCATCGGCTCCGACTTCCTGACGCTGGAAGAGGCTGATTTTGACCGCGTGCTGCAGGTGAACCTGAAAGGCGCTTTCCTGGTGTCGCAGGCCGTTGCCCGCCACATGGTCGAGAAGGTCCAGGCCGGCGGCACCGCGGGCGCCATCGTCAACATGTCCTCGGTCAATGCGGTTCTCGCGATCCCCTCGCAGATCCCCTATTGCGTCTCCAAGGGCGGCATGTCGCAGCTGACCAAGGCGACCGCGCTGGCGCTTGCCCCGCATGGCATCCGCGTCAACGCCATCGGCCCTGGCTCGATCATGACCGACATGCTGGCCTCGGTGAACTCCGACAAGGCGGCGCGCAACCGCATCCTGTCGCGCACGCCGCTGAGCCGCGTCGGCGAGCCCTCGGAAATCGCGTCGGTTGCCGCGTTCCTTGCTTCTGACGATGCGTCCTACATCACCGGCCAGACAATCTTTGTCGATGGTGGCCGTCTGCCGCTCAACTACACGGTCGCAGTGCCGGACGCCGACTGATCCGGCGTCCCGTCTTGCTGTCCCCTGTGCGTCGCGCAGGGGTGCGGCAACTGACCTTCATGGCAGTCGAGGGTCAGTAGGTTTCCTGCAAGGCGCGTGCGCCCGTTTCAAACTGGAGACGGGCGAGCCGCGCGTACAGGCCATCCTGCGCCACCAGATCGGCGTGGCTGCCGCTCTCGACGATCCTGCCCTGATCCATGACGATGATCCGGTCGGCCTTCAGCACGGTGGCGAGCCGGTGCGCGATGACAAGCGTCGTGCGGCCCTGCATGAGCTGCTCCAGCGCCTGCTGCACCAGGGTCTCGCTTTCCGCATCCAGGGCGCTGGTGGCCTCGTCCAGCAGCAGCACGGGCGCGTCCTTGAGCACAGCGCGGGCGATGGCAATCCGCTGACGCTGGCCGCCGGAAAGCGTGATGCCGCGCTCCCCCAGGACCGTGTCATAGCCCTGCGGCAGTGCCGCGATGAAGTCATGTGCCAGGGCGAGGCGAGCGGCAGATTCGATCTCTGCCCGTGACGCCCCGGGCCGGCCGTAGGCGATGTTGTCGGCGGCGCTGGCACCAAAGACCACCGTGTCCTGCGGCACCAGCGCAATGCGCGCCCGCACGGCCTCGGGGTCCGTTTCTCGCAGATCCACGCCGTCGAGCAGGATGCGGCCGCCGGTTGGATCGTAGAAGCGCATCAGAAGGTGGAACAGGGTCGACTTGCCAGCCCCGGACGGTCCCACGACGGCAACCGTTTCGCCGCGGCGGATGTCGAGATCGATCTGGCGGAGCACCGGAATGGCCGTGGGTGTGCCCAGATCCTCAGCGGCCGGGTCCTGCCGGTTATAGGCAAAGGCCACGGCTTCAAAGCGGATCTCCCCACGCGGGGGCACCGGCAGCGGCAAAGGCCGCGCCGGAGCGGCGATAGCTGGCTGGATGCGCAGCAGCTCCGCCAGACGCTCGGCAGCCCCGGCAGCCTGGGAGATTTCTCCCCAGACCTGCGACAGTTCCCCGAGCGCGCCGGCAGCCAGGATCGAATACAGCAGGAACTGCCCCAGCTGACCGCCCGTCATCCGGCCGGAGAAGACGTCACCCGCTCCGATCCAGAGCACGGCGACGACGCTGGAGGAAATGACGAGAATGGCAAAGCCAGTAAGGAATGCTCGCGCGCCGAGCGCGCCGCGTGCCGCGCGGAAGGCGGTATCGATGGCCGATCCATATCGAGCCGCAACCAGACGCTCGGCCGTGAAGGCCTGCAGCGTGCGGACGGAGCCCAGCATCTCGGAGGCAAAGGCCGAGGCATCGGCCAGCGAGTCTTGCGCCAAACGCGAGCGCTTGCGCACCATGCGGCCAAAGCCGATCAGGGGCAGCACGATGATCGGGATCACCGCCAGCACGATCACCGACAGGCGCGGGCTGGTGTAGACCATCAGCGATACCGCCCCGACGAACATGACGAAGTTGCGCAGCGCAATGGAGGCGCTCGACCCGAACGCGGCCTTGATCTGCGTCGTGTCCGCCGTCAGCCGCGACAGGATCTCGCCGGACCGGGCGCTGTCATAGAACGCCGGACTGAGCCGCGTGAGATGAGCAAAGACATCGGCCCGAACGTCGGAGACGATCCGCTCGCCGACCCACATCACCAGGAAGAACCGGCTGGCGCTGGCCAGGGCCAGCGTGGCCGCAACGCCGATCAGAACAAGAAAATAGGTGTTCACCAGCTGCGGATCATCCGCACCAAACCCGTGGTCGATCATCTGGCGCACGGCCATCGGCAGCACCAGGGTCGTCGCTGCAGCGCCGACAAGGGCAACGAGCGCACCCGCGACCATCAGCCGGTAGCGGCCAAGATAGGGCAGCAACTGGGCCAGAGGACGCAGGGACCGGCTGCGATTTTCGGTCTTCGGATCAGACTTCTGATCTGGCTTCGCCGTCGCGGCTGCGGGGTCTGCGGTGGCCAAGACGGGACACTCCACTCAACGCTGTTTGTCTCTGGCTGGAGAGGTGGCGCATCGGCCGCGGAATTCCAAGCGGAAAAAGGCCGAATTGCGCAAACACGCGCCCTTGTTTTGCCAGCCGTCTTACGATATAGCAGCGCCTCATGTTTCAAAGGGCTGCCCTTGCGCACGCGCGCGGTCAGCTCAGCACTCAAGACACGCATCTCGCCGGCCGGCCGTTCGGGGCTAAGGGCAGGTGCTGGAAAGGACCGGCGATGAAAGCGAACATCCATCCCGACTACCACGCCATCAAGGTCGTCATGACCGATGGTACGGAGTACATGACCCGCTCGACCTACGGCAAGGAAGGCGACACCCTGGCTCTCGACATCGATCCGATCTCCCACCCGGCCTGGACCGGTGGCGAGCGTCAGATCATGGACCGTGGCGGCCGCGTCTCGCGCTTCAAGAACAAGTTTGCGGGCTTCCTCGGTTCGTAAGCCTGTTGCCGGCGGCATCGCCAGAGCAGTTTCAAAAACCCTCGCAACGATGTTGCGGGGGTTTTTTGTTGTCTGCGGAGTGGCCTCGACGTGGCACCAGACCAGGCGCGTGAGACGGAAAAACCCCGCCTGTGGCCAGACGGGGTTTTCAGAAAGCGACTGTGAGTGAAAACGTGGCGCGCTCGACACGCATGATCGGCGGCGCCGGGATCGGCAGAGGTGCGCCTCAGTGCACCGTATCATCGCCTCGCAGTTTCTTGATTTCGTCCTTGAGCCGGAGTTTGCGGCGCTTCATATCGGCCACTTCGAGATTATCGACACTCGGGTGCAGAAGGGCAGTCTCGATTTCCCGCTCGAGGGCGGCATGACGGCGTTCCAGTTCTGCGATGTGCGACTGCATTGACATGGATGATGCTCCTTGTCTTATTGGCTCTAACAACAAGATGGTGCCACATATTTTGCCGGCTTGTCGAATGCATTAATGAGGGACAGCCCCGCATTTGCTGCATATCGCACTGCAAAACGAACCGAACGATTACGTAAGGTTTAAGATCACGCGATGATTTTGACCTTGTAAATGACGTAACGTTCAAACGCGTTGCGCCACCTTGTGTTCAATAACCATGTGTTAGCCACAGGTTCGACAAATTGGGCTCGCCCGATGTCGGCCTGCGGTGTACGGTTTCGCTGTGAATGGCAGCACAGCCACGTGTAATTCGCCGGAGAAGGACTTCAGTCCGGCCGGCACTGACTGCGCGGCACGTGAATTGTGTCTGGGGAGTGCAATGTCGGAAGCCAATGAAAAAGCCTTGCGGGTGGAACTCGCCCAGCTGCGCCAGGAACATCGCGACCTGGACATGGCCGTCCAGGCGCTTGCCGGCACCGGCAGCGCCGACGCCTTGCAACTCCAGCGCCTGAAAAAGAAAAAGCTGATGATCCGCGACCGAATCGCCGCGATCGAGGATCAGCTTTTTCCCGACATCATCGCCTGACACGGCTGGCGGCTTTTTGCAGCGCAGCAGTGCCCCTGCCCTTGCGCCACGCCAGCCACTCCCTATAATCCGCGCCTTTCCGGAACCCGCGTCAAGCGAAGGAGATGCAATGGCAAACGGGAGCGCCGAGGCCGCCGCGCCAGTCGCGATCATCATGGGCAGCCAGTCCGACTGGCCCACCATGAAACATGCCGCCGAAACCCTCGACCGGCTAGGCGTCGCATATGAGGCCCGCATCGTTTCCGCCCATCGCACGCCGGAGCGCATGTTCGATTTCGCCAAGGCCGCGCGCGGCAATGGCGTGAAGGTGATCATCGCCGGCGCCGGAGGCGCAGCGCATCTTCCCGGCATGACCGCCGCCCTGACACCGCTGCCGGTGTTCGGCGTGCCGATCGAGTCGCGCACCCTGAAAGGCGAGGACAGCCTTCTGTCCATCGTGCAGATGCCGGCCGGCATTCCCGTCGGCACGCTCGCCATCGGCAAGGCCGGGGCCGTCAATGCCGCCCTGATGGCCGCATCTGTCCTGGCTCTGACGGACATGGGCCTTGCTGACCGGCTCGATGCCTTCCGCACCGCCCAGACCGAGGCAGTCGCCGACTTCCCGACCGACGAGGAATGATCCGACCATGACAGACCGTGCAGCGCGCGTCCTCGCCCCGGGTGACACCATCGGCATTCTCGGCGGCGGGCAGCTCGGCCGCATGCTGGCGGAAGCGGCCTCTGCCCTCGGCCTGAAGGTGCATGTCTTCTGCCCGGAAGCAGGCAGCCCCGCCTTCGACGTTGCAGCGGCCCACACGCTTGGCGCCTATGAGGACACCGCAGCGCTCGACGCCTTTGCCGCTCAGGTCGATGTGGTGACCTACGAGTTCGAGAACGTGCCCGGCCCCACGGCTGCGCATCTTGCGGCGCGCCTGCCGGTCCGCCCCGGTCCGAAGGCACTGGCCGTGGCGCAGGACCGCCTCGGCGAGAAGGACTTCCTGTCGACCGCCGGCATCGCGCTGGCTGGCTATGCCCGCATCGACAGCCTTGCTGATCTGGACTCAGCGCTCGCCCGCTTTGGCGGCCAGGGCGTGCTGAAGACCCGGCGGTTCGGCTATGACGGCAAGGGACAGGCGATGATCCGCGATGCCGCCAAGGCCGCTGAGGCATTCGCGGCACTGGGCGGCAAGGACCTGATTCTCGAGGCGCTGATCCCCTTCGTGCGCGAAGTGTCCGTGGTGGCCGCGCGCAGCGTGACGGGCGAGGTCGTTGCCTATGACATCACCGAAAACCACCACGAGCACCACATTCTGAAGACCTCCACCGTTCCGGCGAATGTGGGGATGGCGACTGCCGATAGCGCGCGGGAGATCGCCGGACGCATTGTCACGGCGCTCGACTATGTCGGCATCATCGGTGTGGAAATGTTCGTGGTTGGAACAGGCGCGGACGAGCACCTGCTGGTCAACGAGATCGCCCCGCGTGTGCACAATTCCGGCCACTGGACACAGGACGCCTGCCTGGTCTCGCAGTTCGAGCAGCACATCCGCGCTGTTGCCGGCTGGCCACTCGGCAAGGCGGAGCGGCACAGCGACGTGGTGATGGAGAACCTCATCGGCGCGGAAGCGGACGACTGGGCCAAGATCCTGGCCGAACCCAATGCGCGCCTGCACCTCTACGGCAAGGCGGAGAGCCGCCCGGGCCGCAAGATGGGCCACGTCAACCGCATCACGCCAAAGCGCTGAGACTGGTCTTGCGGCCGGCCGCTCAGACGGCCGGCAGAAGCCCCGCTTCCTTGCGGCGGGCAAAGCGCCAGATCGCCATGATCGCGGTCGAGGCCAGCCCGCCAGCCAGACCCCACCAGATGCCGACGCCGCCCAGACCAAGCGGAAACGCCAGGACGTATGACAGCGTCATGCCAATGGCCATGTAGCCAACCAGCGCGTAGAGCAGCGGCGTCATCGTGTCGCCCAGACCGCGCAGGATGCTGCCGCCGGCCACCTGCGCCCCATCCGCAATCTGGAACACGGCTGCGACCCCGAGCAGGCTGACGGCAATGGCGAGGACTTCAGCCGAAGCCGGATTGTCGAAGTCGAGGAACAGCGAGACGATCGGACCAGGAATGGTCCAGAAGGCGATGGCCGCCAGCGTCATGAAGCCAAGGGTCAGCCACAGGGCCGTCCAGCCGGCGCGGGCAATCCCGTCCAGATCCCGCTGCCCTGCTGCCAGACCCACCCGTGTCATGCCGGCCTGCGAAATGCCGAGAGGCACCATGAAGGTGATCGAGGCGATCTGCAGGGCAATGCCATGGGCGGCCAGCGGCAAGGTGCCAACCCAGCCCATCATCATCGTCGAGCCGGTGAACAGGAAGCCCTCGGCCACGATGGTCAGGCCGATCGGCGCGCCCATGCGCAAGATCTGGAAGAACACCGGCCAGTCACTGCGCCAGAGGCGTCCGAAGACATTGAACCGGCGCAAGCGCGGCTGGGTGACCACATAGGCGGCAAGGATCGAGAAGGCCAGCATCTGAGTGCAGAAGGAGGCGATTGCCGCGCCCTGCAGCTCAAGCCGCGGGAAGCCGAAATGTCCAAAGATCAGCACATAGTTGAGGATCGCATTGAGCCCGGCTGCGCCAAGCGTCGCCCACAGCACGATCTGCGGCCGGTTCATCACGGTCACAAAGGCGCGCGTCGCCATGATCGCCATCGACGGCAACAGCATCCACTGCATGATCCGCATGTAGCCTGCGGCGAGTTCTGCCAGTTCCGGCGTCTGGCCGAGCGCGATCAGGATATCGCGGGTGAACCACAGCACGGCCCAGACCGGCAGGCAATAAAGCGCAACAGCCCAGAGGCCCATGCGGACCGTCCGGCGCAGGTCACGCGGCGCTTTTCGTCCAAGCGCCTGTGCTGCAAGCGGAATGATGGCCTGGGTCATGCCCATGCCGAAGAACCAGAACAGGATGTAAAGGTTGTTGGCCAGCACGACCGCGCCAAGCTCGACAGGACCGAGCCAGCCGACCATGATGATGTCAGTCGTGTTGATCGCCATCTGCGCCAGTTGAGCGCCAGCCAGGGGCAGACCGAGGGCAAGCGTCGGGGCAATGTCGCTGCGCCAGAGCGAAGACAGGGTGAGGGCGGGTTTCGTGGACACTCGCGGGCTCCAGAAAGCAGGCGGATGCGCGGCACCGGGCGAACCTATCGGCAGGCAAACAGAAACTGGCCGACAAGACCATCCGATGGGTCCGGCAATTGCCAAGGGGGCGGGCAAGCGGACAACACACCAAAAGGGGACAAAAAATGTCCGGGGCGATCACAGGTAGATCGTTTGGAATGCGCTGTCCAGCGGCGTGCAGGCACTCTGTGTTTCACCTCACCGAAGCGCCGGATGCGGGCATGCCGGAAACAAATCTCCTGCCGGGTCAACGAGACACCAGATATTGTGATAAGATTGCAGGGTTCTGCCATTGCCAATTTCGCCGCAAACCGGCACCGTCCAAGTGATTCTCCCCGTGTGGATGAAAAATGACCCAGATGTTGCGCTTTTCCTGTCTTTCCCACACCCCGGCGCAGTGCCGGCATAAAATCCTTGCGCTGACATTAGCAACAGGCCTGTTGCTTGCCGGATGCCAGACTTCAGACATCTACAGCGGCGTACCAATTGACTCAGCGGCAGGATCGAGCGCGAACATTGCCTCGCTCTCGGAAGTCATCAAGGTCAGCCCCGGCGACGCAAATGCCTACAACACGCGTGGCGTCGCCTATGGCAAGGCCGGAAAGCTCGAGCTGGCGATGCAGGACTTCAACACCGCGCTGAAAATCGACCCCAACAGCTACCAGGCCTATGCCAATCGGGCTCTGGTGGAACGGCGACGGGGCAACATGGCCAATGCCGTTGCCGACTATGACCGCGCCCTGCGCATCAAGCCGGATTACGACGCCGCCCTTGTTGGCCGTGGCAACACCTATCGCCTGGCAGGCCGGTATCCGGAGGCCCTGCGCGACTTTGATGCCGTTATCCGGCGCAACTCCAACGATGCGCGCGCGTTCCACAACCGCGGCCTGATCTATCAGGCGCAGGGCCAGCACAACTTCGCCATCGAGGACTTCTCGACCGCGATCGTGCTGAACCCGAAGGCCTCCGAGCCCTATATCGCTCGCGGCATTTCATATCTGAAGGCCAATGACCCGCAGGCAGCGCTGGCGGATCTGTCGGAAGCGGTGAACTTTGACAAGAACTCGTCCATCGCCTGGGCCAATCGCGGTGTTGCGCTGGAAATGACCGGCCAGAAGAGCGATGCGGTGCGCAATTACAACCGCGCCCTTGGTCTCGACGCCAACAACCAGGTGGCCCGCGACGGGCTTGCCCGGGTCAACCGCGGCAGCTGAGCCTTCCACGTGTCAGAAGGGCGCCTCGGCAGTGAACTGCAGCCGCTCGCCGGTCATCGGATGGGTGAAGGCCAGATCCCTGGCGTGCAGTTCGAGGCGCGGGCTGAAAGCCCGTGCCACTGCATGGGCATAGAGGCTGTCGCCGACGATCGGATGGCCAAGGCTCAGCATGTGAACCCGCAACTGATGTGAGCGTCCGGTGATCGGCTCCAACTGCATCAGCGTGGTGTCTTCCTCATGCCGCAAGACGCGCCAAAGGGTGCGGGCGGGACGGCCTTCCTCGAAACAGATCTTCTGCCTGGGCCGGTTCGGCCAGTCGACGATCAGCGGCAAGTTGACCTCGCCGCTCTCCTCCTGCACATGGCCCCAGACCCGCGCCACATAGGCCTTGCCGGTCTCCCGCCGTTCAAACTGCATTGACAGACGCCTGTGCGCCTCGGCGTTGCGCGCGAGAACCAAGACGCCGGACGTGTCGAGATCCAGACGATGCACAATTCGCGCGCCCGATATCTGTGCCGCCAACCGCGTCACGAGGCTGTCCTGACGATCCTCGCCGCGTCCCGTTACACTCAGCAAGCCGCAAGGCTTCACGACGACGATGACATCGGCATCGACATGCAGCACCTGAAGCGGGCCTTCGGGCGGGGTATAGTCAAAAGGGATCGGCTGTGTGTCATGCATGTCACGCGTATCGCCTTTCGCCCCCCAAAACGCAATGGGCGAGCAAGCTGCGGTTTCTTAAGGCTGTTGGGCTACCTAGTTTAGGAGACTGACAACCAACACCAACCGCGGGGCAACGAGGACCATCGCATGCTGGATCTGCTGTTTCCCGTCACGCTGATCGGCGCCGGCCTCGTCCTCGTGTCGGTCATGACCAGCGCGCTGGCCTTCCGCTTTGGCGCGCCGCTGCTGCTCGTGTTCCTGAGCGTCGGGCTGCTGGCGGGCGAGGACGGCCTCGGCATCCGCTACAATGATGCCGGTTCAGCTTATTTCATTGGTAGCCTGGCTCTTGCCATCATCCTGTTCGATAGCGGGTTCAACACCAGGCTGAGATCGGTGCGCCAGGCCGCAGCGCCGGCGATCGTGCTGGCAACCCTCGGTGTGATTATGACTGCGGGCATGGTCGGCGCTGTCGCCCGTCTGTTGTTCGGCCTCCCCTGGCTGGAAAGTTTTCTGCTCGGCGCAATCATCGGCTCGACAGATGCCGCTGCGGTGTTCTTTCTGCTGCGTGTGGGCGGCATCAACATCCGCGACCAGGTGCGCTCCCTGCTCGAAGTCGAGTCCGGGTCCAACGACCCTATGGCGATCTTCCTGGCCATCGTGCTGGTTGAACTGATCCTCAGCGGTGGCAGTGTTGGTGATGCCTGGACCGAACTGCTCAAGGGCTTCGGCATCCAGATGGGCCTCGGCCTGTCGCTTGGCATTTTCGGCGGTTATGTCATCCTGGCTGGCGCAAAGGTAATCCGGCTGGAGGGAACGCTCTATCCCATCAGTATCCTGTCCTTTTCGCTCCTGTTGTTCGGCTTCACCGGCCTTGCTGGAGGCAGCGGCTTCCTCGCGGTCTATGTCGCCGGGATCATTGCCAGCAACAACAGGATCCAGGGGCAGGTCAGCCTGCGACGGTTTCTCGAAGGGCTGACATGGATGGCGCAGATCGCCATGTTCCTGACGCTCGGCCTGCTGGCGACGCCCTCGCAGTTTCTCGGCCTCGCGCTGCCTGCCATCATCCTTGCGCTAGCCCTGACCTTTGTCTGCCGGCCGCTGGCGGTCTGGTTGTGCCTCATGCCCTTCGGCTACAAGCGCAACGAGACAGCTTTCATCTCCTGGGTCGGCCTGCGCGGCTCCGTCTCGATCCTGCTTGGCATCATTCCGCTTGCCACAGGCATGGAAAGCGGCCAGTTGCTGTTCAACACCGCCTATATCGTCGTGCTGGTGTCGCTGTTGCTGCAGGGCTGGACCATTGCGCCGATGGCCCGCTGGCTGGGCCTGATCGTTCCGGCGCGTATCGGGCCGGCGGAGCGTCTGGAACTGGAGCTTCCCGGTGGCAGCGGCGACCATGAACTCGTTGTCTACAAGGTGGCGGCGGAGAGCCCGGTTGCCCTTGGCGATGAGCGCCTGCCCCGTTGGGCGCGGCCGTCGCTGGTGGTGCGGGATGGCCATTCGATGCGCTACCAGTATGCCGGACGGCTGCAAGTGGACGACCTTGTCTACATGTTCGTCGCCCCGCAATATATTCGCCTGCTGGACCGTCTGTTTGCCAGCCCCGTGCGCCTGACGCTGGACGACGAGGACTTTTACGGCAAGTTCCTCATCGACCCGCGCCAGCCGATGGCAGCCCTTGCCGAGGCTTATGGACTGACCGGTGTTGTTGATCCGCAGCAGCCGCCTGTTTCCATCCGCGACTACATCACCCAGCGCCTTGGCGGCACTGCCGAAGTCGGCGACCGGATCACATGCAGCGGGGTGGAGCTGATTGTTCGTGACCTCGATGCGGACGGCGCAATCTCGGAAGTCGGCCTGTCCATAGAGGAACCCGAAAACGCCCCGCAACTGCCCCTGTTCCAGAGCGGCCGCGAATTGTGGCAGTTGCTTCGGGCAAGACTGACAAGACGCGGCAAACAGGCTTAGTCCGTGCATTGCGGCGCGAGGCGGAGCCGCTTTCGGGAACGTCCCGGCGACTGGCAAACTTACGATTTCGTCAGCTTGCCGTCATTCCGGACAAGGTGAGCCTCGAGCGAACCGCAGATCCGGAATCCAGCGCGTCTGTGCGAGCGCCAGCGAGCTCATAAACAATTCAGCGCGATGGGACGTGCAGCCGACAGCTTTGTCGCGCTTCGCGCGTCCTGATGTCTGGATCCCGGCTCGGCGCTTCGCTATCGCTCAGCTGGGCCGGGATGACGATATAGGGACCATTCACATAGCAGAACGGCCCCGTTTCCGGGGCCGTGCATTGTTTCATCGAGAGAGTTCGTCCATCAGGCCTTCAGAGGGCCTTGACGATCTCTTCGGTCATCTTCTTGGCATCGCCGAACAGCATCATCGTCTTGTCGAGGAAGAACAGTTCGTTCTCGATGCCGGCATAGCCGGAGCCCATGCCGCGCTTGATGAAGAGCACGGTGCCGGCCTTGTCCACGTCCAGGATCGGCATGCCGTAAATCGGCGACTGCGGATCGTCACGGGCGGCCGGGTTGGTCACGTCGTTCGCGCCGATGACATAGGCAACGTCAGCCTGCGAGAACTCCGAGTTGATGTCTTCCAGCTCGAACACTTCGTCGTAAGGCACGTTGGCTTCCGCCAGGAGCACGTTCATGTGACCCGGCATGCGGCCTGCGACCGGATGGATCGCATACTTCACCTCGACGCCTTCGGCCTTCAGCTTGTCGACCATCTCGCGCAGGGAGTGCTGGGCCTGGGCAACCGCCATGCCGTAACCCGGCACGATGATGACCTTGGACGCGTTCTTCATGATGAAGGCTGCATCTTCAGCCGAGCCCTGCTTCACCGGGCGCTGCTCGCCGCCGCCTGCTGCCGCCGCCGACGATGTCTCGCCGCCGAAGCCGCCAAGGATGACGGAGATGAACGAGCGGTTCATGCCCTTACACATGATGTAGGACAGGATCGCACCGGACGAACCGACGAGGGCACCGGTCACGATCAGGGCCATGTTGCCGAGCGTGAAACCGATGCCGGCCGCAGCCCAGCCCGAGTAGGAGTTGAGCATCGACACGACCACCGGCATGTCCGCGCCGCCGATCGGGATGATGATCAGCACGCCGAACACGAAGGCAACGAGCACCACGAGCCAGAAGGCCAGAGCGCTTTCCGTCGCCACCAGGATGGCGACCAGAACCACAACTGCAACGGCAAGACCGATGTTGATGGCATGGCGGCCCGGCAGCATGATTGGCTTGCCGGACATGCGTCCGTCGAGCTTCAGGAACGCGATGATCGAACCGGTGAAGGTGATCGCGCCGATGGCGGCACCGACGGAGGCCTCGATCAGGGCCTGTGCGTGGATGTGCCCCGGTTCACCGATGCCGAAGGCTTCCGGCGCATAGAGCGCGGAAGCGGCCACGAACACCGCAGCCAGACCGACCAGCGAGTGGAAGGCGGCGACGAGCTGCGGCATTGCCGTCATCGGAATGCGGCGGGCGATGATCGCACCGGCACCACCACCGATGCCGACGCCAGCAAGGATGATCAGCGCGGAGCTGAAGGTGACACCGGTCGCCAGCAGCGTGGTCACCACGGCGAGGGTCATGCCGACCATGCCATAGGTGTTGCCCTTGCGAGACGTTTCCGGATGCGACAGGCCGCGCAGGGCCATGATGAAGAGAACGGCGGAGATCAGGTAGAGAACGGCCGTGATGTTGGCAGACATGGATACGGCCTCCTCAGCGCTGCTTCTTCTTGTACATGGCGAGCATTCGGCTGGTCACGAGGAACCCGCCGAAAATGTTGACGCTGGCAAGGACCAGGGCGATGAAGCCGAAGATCCGCGCCATCAGCGCTCCGTCGCCATGCGACAGGTCAACGCCCACAGCCAGCAGCGCACCGACGACGATCACCGAGGAGATCGCGTTGGTCACGGCCATCAGCGGCGTGTGCAGGGCCGGGGTCACCGACCAGACGACGTAATAACCGACGAAGATCGCCATCACGAACACGGAAAGCAGGAACACGAAGGGCTCGATAGCCCCTGCCCCGATGCTTTCGCTGGCGCGCATGGCCAGATCCACGGCGCCGCCTGCGATCTGGTCCGCATAGGACTGCGCCGCGGCGGCGGCTTCCTTGGCCGTTTCAGCAGCCTCAGCCGCAGCCTCGGCAGCAGCGCGGGCCTTTTCCAGCGCTTCGGCTTGATTGACTTCGCTCATCTCGTCCCCCTTACGACTTCGCCGGCGCAAAGGCAGGGTGAACCACTGCCCCATCGCGCGTCAGCACGGTCGCCTTGACCAGTTCATCGTCCCAGTTCGGCTTCAGCACCTTGTTCGTCTTGTCGACCATGGTCTCCAGGAAGGCGAACAGGTTCTTCGCATAAAGCGAGGACGCGGAGGCGGCGATGCGCCCCGGCACGTTCAGGTGACCGACGATCCTCACGCCGGAAACGGTCGCGACTTCGCCAGCCTTGGCACCCTCGACGTTGCCGCCGCGCTCGACGGCGAGGTCGATGACGACCGAACCCGGCTTCATGCTGGCCAGCATAGCGGCCGTGATCAGGCGCGGAGCCGGACGGCCCGGGATCAGCGCCGTGGTGATGACGATGTCCTGCTTGGTCAGGTGGGCGGCGACAAGCTCGGCCTGCTTGGCCTGATAGGCCTCCGACATCGGCTTGGCGTAGCCGCCAGCTGTCTCGGCCTGCTTGAACTCATCGTCCTCGACGGCGATGAACTTGGCGCCGAGCGATTCGACCTGTTCTTTCGAGGCCGGACGCACGTCCGTCGCGGTCACGACCGCACCAAGGCGGCGGGCCGTGGCGATCGCCTGAAGACCGGCAACGCCTGCACCCATGACGAAGACGCGGGCCGCCGGAACGGTGCCGGCAGCCGTCATCATCATCGGGAAGGCGCGGTCATACTCGGCGGCCGCGTCGATCACGGCGCGATAGCCGGCAAGGTTGGCCTGGGACGACAGGACGTCCATGACCTGCGCACGGGTGATGCGCGGCATGAACTCCATCGCGAAGGCGGCGATGCCGGCCTCGGCCATGGCCTGAACCTCGGCTTCCTTGCCATAGGGGTCCATGGTGGCGATGACGAGGGCACCGGCCTTCATCAGCTTCAGCTCGTCCGCGTTGGGGCGGCGAACCTTCAGCACCACGTCGGCATCGGCGAACGTCGAGGCAGCGTCCTTGGCGATGACGGCACCAGCCGCCTCGTATTCAGTGTCCAGGATGCGAGAAGTTGTGCCCGCTCCCGTTTCGATGGTCACCTCAAAGCCGAGAGTTTTCAGCTTCTTGACGGTCTCCGGCGTGGCGGCGACACGGGTTTCCACCGCGTCGCTTTCGCGCGGCACAGCTATCCTCATTCCAGACCCTCCCAGGGAAGATTAAGCGGTAAACGAGATGGCGAGACGAAAACGCCGCCCGGAGGCGGCGCTCGGTCAGATGGTCACCAGAGCCAGAAGCCCTGCGAGAACAAACACGCCAGCAGCGGGGATCCAGCCCTTTTCGCCCAGCGCCATGCCGGCAGCGATGGCAACGAGGTTGGCGATGGTCAGGATCCAGCCGAACACGACAGCGGCGGTGCCGCCGAAGGCAAACATGGCCAGGGTGATGACAATGGTCAGAACCGCGATGGTGCCGATCTTCGAGAAGTTGATGAACCCCTCGTAAGTGCGCTCGTGCTCGGCATAGTCCATGCTGGTAGAAGAGTTGCTAGACATCGATAGTACCCCGACTGTTTCTCACAAGTGGTGAAGGGCTGCCCCATACAACGGAAGCGCCCCGCACGGCAATGTGATCCGGCCCGGAAGTCTCCATCTGGAAGACTGCCGCTCCGAACCTGTCCTTACGCTGCCACAACAGGGCTGACTAGCCCAGTTTTGGCCAAAACAGTTCTCTGGCTATCTGAGATTTTTTTCACCTCGAAGCCGTCGATCTGTTCGTTGAATAGACGATAGAAGTTCAGTTCCGCGCGCAGGTGAAGAAAAACACCACCAAGACCTATGGCCGCCCGGTCCATGAACACGAATTCCCGGGGAACCGTGACCGGACCAAGCTCCTTGAGAGCCTTTTGCACTCGAAACGCCTCCTGACGTCCATACTCGGCCGGGCTCACACCATCGGCGATGGCGCGCACCCGATCTGTCAGCAAAGGACCATAAATGAATCTCGCCCAGATGTTGAGGACATTGATGAGATCCTTGCTCAGACTTTTGAAGCCCCAGCTTTCGTAGGCATGGACAATTCGCGCGTCATCGTCATGCAGCAGCCCCTTGTAGAGATCGACGACGCCGCCGACGAAGGTCGCGGGGAAGATGCGGATGCAGCCATAGTCGAGCAGATTGATGCCGCCCGGCTCGCCTGCCTCGCTGAACACGGTGTAATTGCCCAGGTGCGGATCGCCATGAATGACGCCGAAATGGCTGAACGGATGCCACCAGGCATGGAACATCGTCTCGGCAAGCCGGTTGCGGACGGTCAGGTCCGCGTCCTTCCAGCTCAGCATCGGCGAGCCTTCCAGCCAGCCCATGGTCAGAAGCCGCTGTGTTGACAGCTCGTCCACCACATCGGGCACCCGGATTCGCGGCTCATCGGCCAGCACATGCCGGTAGATCGCCATCTGCCGTGCCTCGCGGGTGTAGTCGAGCTCCTCGCGCACCCGCTCCGAAATCTCCTTTGCAATCTCGCGGGTATCGATCGCGGACTGCATGCGCCTGTGAACGGAGAAGAGCAGCGCCAGCTGCTTGAGATCCGCCTCCACCGCCGAGGACATGTCGGGGTACTGCAGCTTGCAGGCCAGCGCCCGTCCATCGTGCCCGGTCGCCTTGTGCACCTGACCAAGGGATGCGGCAGCCGACGGTTCCTTGTCAAAGGAGGCAAAGCGGCCTTGCCAGCCGTCGCCCAGTTCCGCCCGCATCCGGCGCTTGACGAAGGCCCATCCCATCGGCGGGGCATTGGACTGCAGCTTTGCCAGTTCCGCCGCATATTCGGGCGGCAGAACGTCCGGGATGGTCGACAGGAGCTGCGCCACTTTCATCAACGGCCCCTTGAGGCCGCCCAGCGCCGCCGCCAGCTCCGCCGCGCCTTTCTGGTTGTCGAGGTCCAGCCCGAACAGGCGCGCCCCGGCGAGCTTGGCGGCGATACCGCCCATGTTGGTGCCCACCTTGGCGTAGCGCCCCACGCGGGCGCTGAAGCGGTTGGCTTCCTGGTCCTGTCCGTTGTTGCCTGTCCCGGCCATGTCCTGTCCTTCGGCTCGCCCTGCCCCGTGGCAGCGCGTCTGTCGTCGGCGGTCTTACGAGTGGGCCAGCGCCTCCAGATCGGCCGCCAACCGGTCCCGATGACCTGTCAGCCCCTTATAGGCCAGTTGGGCCGGTTCCATCGCACGCAGCTGGCGCGCCAGACCTGCGGCCAATGCACGCCCCCCGGGATGGCGGGCGAGCCAAGCGAGCGGATCCTGATGGATCTTGATCGTGAAGAGAATGTCACCGGACGCAGGAAGCCGGCGCAGGGTCTGGCGTTCGACGCGGACAAACAGCGCCGCCAGCAGCGATCCATCCACATCCCCGACCTGCGGTGTCAGCTGCTTGGCCTCCGGGTGATGCAGCTCGGCGTCATCATAGACCGACCAGTTGAACCGCTCGATGATCTGACCATCGCGCAGGTTGTCGAAGATCCGGTCCACGGTCTGCCCCATGCGCCCGGCAAAACCCGGCACCTTGGCGTGGATCTCACTCATCGGCTGACGGAATTTTTCGGCCAGGGACCAGGACGAGGGGAAGCAAAGCGCGGCGGCGGCAATCCTGTACCCGCCCTCCCCCTTGCGCATCAGCACCAGATCGTCCTGCACCAGACGGGCCGCAGACAAAAGACCGGGCGTGTCCGTTCCGCAAAGCCCGACGACCGCGCCGGACGCACGCACGAGAACACCGCCGTCCACCTCGCCATAAAGCGCCGGGTGGACGACCGGCAAATGCGCGGCCATGAGACGGAAGGTTTCCGCCTGCGCTGCCTCTGTGCCTGGCTCCGCCCGGAACACACGGTCCAGATGGTCACGGAACAGCGCATCCTTGAGCTGCAGATGGTGCACCAGCAGCGGATCCGGATCGAACCAGCGCGCTTCCTCCACCGGAGCCAGGCCAATGGTGAAGGGCTGTTTCGATCCGTCATAGGGCGTGTGGCGGAACGGGTCCGCCGGGCCCGGTTCCACCGCCTGCATCACGCGTCCATCGCCTCGAGTTCGTCGATGATGCGTTCGATCACCGACAGGCCGCGCTTCCAGAAGCCCGGATCCGTCGCATCAAGGCCGAAGGGCGCCAGCAGCTCGCTGTGATGCTTCGTGCCGCCCGCCTTCAGGAGATCGAAGTACTTCTGCTGGAAGCCCTCGTCGGCGTCCTCGTAGACCGCATAGAGCGAGTTTACGAGGCAATCCCCGAACGCGTAGGCATAGACGTAGAAGGGCGAATGGATGAAGTGCGGGATATAGGTCCAGAAAGTCTCGTAGCCTTCGCCCAGCCGGATGGCCGGTCCAAGGCTCTCGCGCTGTACCTCGAGCCAGATCTCGCCCAGGCGTTCAGCCGTCAGTTCGCCGTCCTTGCGTTCGGTGTGCACCTTGCGCTCGAAGGTATAGAAGGCGATCTGGCGCACGACCGTGTTGATCATGTCCTCGGCCTTGCCGGCGAGCAGGATCTTGCGCGCCTTCGGGCTCTCGGCCTTGTCGAGCAGCGAGCGGAACGTGAGCATTTCGCCGAAGACGCTGGCGGTCTCGGCCAGCGTCAGCGGCGTGGGCGCCATCAAGGGACCGTTCGGCCCGGCCAGAACCTGATGCACGCCGTGACCCAGCTCATGCGCCAGCGTCATCACGTCCCGCGTCTTGCCGAGGTAGTTCACAAGAACATAAGGATGCGCGCTCGGCACGGTCGGATGGGCAAAGGCCCCGGGGGCCTTGCCTTCACGGGCCGGGGCATCGATCCAGCCGCGCTCGAAGAAGCGGCCGGCGATTTCGGCCATGTCGGGCGAAAAGCCGGCATAGGCGGTAAGCACCGTGCCGCGCGCCTCATCCCAGGAGATGACCCGGTTGTCCGACTGCGGCAGAGGCGCGTTGCGGTCCCAGTGGTTGAGCTGGTCCATGCCGAGCCAGCGCGCCTTCAGCGCGTAATAACGGTGCGACAGGCGCGGATAGGCCTCGCGCACCGCTGCCACCATGGCATCAACCACTTCGCGCTCGACCCGGTTGGCCAGATGCCGGCTGTCGGCGATGTCCTCGAACTTGCGCCAGCGGTCGGAGATTTCCTTGTCCTTGGCCAGCGTGTTGGTGATCAGGGTGAAGACGCGCAGGTTCGCCTTGAAGGTCTCCGCCAGGGCGTCCGAGGCAGCCTTCCGCCTGGCGGGATCGCTGTCCTGCAGGTAGTTCAGCGTCACCTCGATCGGCAGCGACTGGCCGTCAACGGAGAAGCGGAGCGAAGCGATGGTCTCATCGAACAGACGGTTCCAGGCGCCGCGGCCGCTGATCGACTTTTCATGGAACAGCTGCTCGACCCGGTCTTCCAGCTGATACGGCTTTTCCTTGCGCAGATCCTCGAACCAGGGGCGATAGTGGCGGAGACCGGGGTCCTGCAGCGCCGTCTCGATGACCTTGTCATCGATGCCGTTCAGTTCCAGCGTGAAGAACAGGAGGTGGGAACTCGCCGTGGTGATCTTTTCCTGGATGTCACCATAGAACTTCTGCCGCGCCGGATCGGTGGTGTTGCCGGCGTAGAGCAGGCCCGCATAGGAAATCAGCCGGCCCAGCAGATCTTCCAGATCCTCGAAGGACTGCACAGCCGCCAGAAGGGCCTCGACATCCTCCGCCGCCAGCCGCGCAAGTTGCCCCTTGTACGCACTTTCGAAACTCCGCGAGCGCTCGAGCGCTGCTGTCAGGTCGGCCTGGACCTGCGGCGCATCTGGTGCCGGATAAAGATCGCTCAGATCCCACTCCGGCAGATCGCCAAGGGCGGCGCCGGAGGTTGCTGGAGAGCGGGCGATTTCGATGCGGTTCATGACTCCTCCGGTTGGAACCGGCCTGCGCCGGGCGGTTCCCTGTCCTGCAGACGGGCCAACCCGCCCGTCTCGTTCCGTTCAGATTCCCTGTTTTAGGGCGGAAGACGGGTGTCGGGCAATCGCCCTTATCCCCGGGACATTCAGAACCATGGACGATTTGTTTACCCGTTACCGATCAAGATGACCCGAATTGAGACACCCACGCAGTATCCGGGCGGTAAAGTCATGCAGTCAGCCAGCGGGCGCATTCTCATTGTCGATGATGATCCGATCCAGCGCCGGCTGTTGCAGGAAGCCGTGACGCGTTTCGGCTACCGCGCCCGGACCGCCGAGGACGGAACTGAGGCCGTTCGCCTCATGACCGGGCCGGAAGGGGCCGACATCGATCTCATCATCATGGACATGGTGATGCCCGAGTTGGACGGCATCGGCGCGTTGCGCAAGATCCGGGCCGAGCGCATCGCCGTGCCGGTGATCATGCAGACTGCCCATGGCGGCATCGACACGGTCGTCAACGCCATGAGCGCCGGGGCACAGGATTTCGTCGTGAAGCCGGTCGCGCCGGAGCGGCTCGAAGTCTCGATCCGCAACCTGATGAAGGTCTCCGCGCTTGAGGGCGAGCTGACCCGGATCCGCAAGCGGACCACCGGGACGCTGACCTTCAATGACATCATCACGAGGTCGCCGGCGATGGAGCGCGTGCTGCGCCTCGGCCAGCGCGCGGCCTCCTCCAACATTCCGATCCTCATCGAGGGCGAAAGCGGCGTCGGCAAGGAACTGATCGCCCGGGCGATCCAGGGCTCCGGCGAACGCAAGTCTCGTCCTTTCGTCACGGTCAACTGCGGCGCGATCCCGGACAATCTGGTCGAATCCATCCTGTTCGGCCACGAGAAGGGCGCCTTCACCGGTGCTGTCGACAAGCATGTCGGCAAGTTCCAGGAAGCCCATGGCGGCACGCTGTTCCTGGACGAGGTCGGCGAACTGCCGATGGATGTGCAGGTCAAGCTGCTGCGCGCGTTGCAGGAAGGCGAGATTGACCCGATCGGGTCGCGCCGCCCGGTCAAGGTCGACTTCCGCCTGATTTCCGCGACCAATCGCCGGCTGATCGACCTCGTCAAGGAAGGCGGGTTCCGCGAGGATCTCTATTACCGCCTGAACGTGTTCCCGATCTGGATCCCGCCGCTGCGCGACCGCCGGGAGGACATCCCTGCCCTCGCCCGGCATTTCCTTGCCCGTTTCGCTGCGGAAGAAGGCAAGACCCAGGTCTCTGGCATCAGCGCCGAGGCGCTTGAGATGTTGCAGGCCTATTCCTGGCCGGGCAACATTCGCCAGCTCGAGAACACCGTCTTCCGTGCCGTCGTCCTGTGCGATGGAGACCAGTTGATTGCCGAAGACTTTCCGCAGGTCGCCGCCGCCATTGACCATCCGTTGCCGCCGCCAGAACTGGACCGGCAGACACGTCAGACATCGGCAATTCCATCGGCAATTTCATCGGCACCGGCCTCGGCGGAGCCGGCCTTCACGGGGCCGGGCGGAACGGCCCCCTTTGGCTTCATGCGCAGCCTGGATGACGATGGCCACATGCGGACACTGGCCGCAGTGGAAGAGGAGATGATCCGCTCCGCCATCAGCCACTACAGCAGCCGGATGACGGAAGTCGCCCGGCGCCTGGGTATCGGCCGCTCGACGCTTTACCGCAAGCTCAAGGACTATGGCCTCGACGACGGACA
Source organism: Pannonibacter carbonis (assembly GCF_003012935.1). GTDB lineage: Bacteria > Pseudomonadota > Alphaproteobacteria > Rhizobiales > Stappiaceae > Pannonibacter > Pannonibacter carbonis. The sequence continues at coordinate 307,202 of NZ_PUDR01000001.1, forward strand.
GGCCCAGGACGCGGCGGAATAACGGAGTTGTGCACAGTTTTCTGTTTCAAGCCTTCAAAGCAAACGACTTTTTAGGGGTGAAACAGGAGCAAACCCCCACCTGCCGGAAGCCGACAGAAGAGGGAATCTAAGAAAAAATGATATTTTTCAGATATTTACCATTTTCAAGCCCCATGCAATCACATACTGGACAGGTCGTTGTATTTCCGCCACTCTCCCGACCCAGATGAAAACACGGTAAAAAGTTTTTAACCTGAGGCGGCTAGTCTCATCCCTGTCACCGGGGGGTGGGTATTGGCTGCAAGGCCTTCAGACTGCGAGATGTGATTTGCGTGAACGGTTAGTCCGAAGCAGCGCCTTTTCCGGGGTACAGCGCATTGCTGCCCTCGTGTTTGTATTGGCTGCGCTCTTCATTGGTCCGTCGGTCCTCGCACCGGAACTCTCGGCCGCCCAGGCCGAGACGCGTACACTGAAGCTTTACAATACGCACACCAAGGAACGGGTGCAGATCACCTTCAAGAAGGATGGTCGCTACATTCCCTCGGGCCTGCGGGATGCCAACCGCTTCCTGCGCGACTGGCGCCGCAACGAGATCACCAACATCGATCCCAAGCTGCTCGACCTGGTCTGGGAAGTGTACCAGCAGGTTCGTGGCAGCGACTACATTCACGTCGTGTCGAGCTATCGCTCGCCGGCGACCAACAACATGCTGCGCTCCCGCTCGCGCGGTGTTGCCAAGAACAGCCAGCATTCGCTTGGCAAGGCGATGGACTTTTTCATCCCCGGCGTCAATCTGACCAACCTGCGCGCCACCGGCCTGCGCAAACAGGTCGGCGGCGTCGGCTTCTATCCGACATCAGGTTCGCCTTTCGTCCACCTCGACACCGGCAGCGTCCGCCACTGGCCGAAGATGAGCCGGCAGCAGCTTGCGCAGGTCTTCCCCGATGGCAAGACCGTACATATTCCGTCTGACGGCAAGCCGATGGCTGGATATCAGCTTGCCCTTGCCGACATCAAATCCGGCCGCCGTGGCAGTTCCAACATCGTTATTGCATCTGGCAGCGACGACGAAGATGAAGGCGGCAGTTCCAGAACCCGTGGCCAGGTCCTGACGTCTGGTGACAATGGTGATCTGGTCCGGCCGGCTGCGGGCACAGGACGTGGCTTCCTCGCCAGCCTGTTCTCGGGTGAAGACGACGATGTTGAGGAAGCTTCTGCTCGCGGTGAGACCGCGCCGGCTAGACCCGCGCCACAGCGCCAGCAACGCCCGGTCGCAACCGAACAGGCGCCAGGCGTAAAGACCCCGCCCGCTCCGATTGCTGTTGCAGCGCAGAAGCCGGCTTCCGCAGCAGCGCCGGTTGAAACCATCATTGCCGCCGCCCCGCCGCCTGCCAAGCCGCGCGAGACAACCGATCCGGTGCCGGCATCCATTCCGTTCCAGATCGCCGCTATCGATCCCAACGCCCGCACGGCCGAGGAAACACAGTCTGCAAGGACTGGCCCTGCCCTTCTCCAGGCAGCCGCGCCTGCGATCAATGTAGTCCCCACGGCAAAGCCGAAGGTAGCGCTGACTGCAATCGCTGCAGCGAATGTCGTGCCGCCGCGTCCGGCTCCAAACGTACCGGCAACGGATCCGATCGCAGCAATTGCCGCTGTCACCGGTACGGAGCCCGCCCGCAAGCCGCAGATCGGCCAGACAACGCTCGCCTATGCCTCTTCTGCCGCCACGAGCCCGCAGTTGACCCAGCGCCAGTTGCTGCAGATGAAGGCCGCAGCCGCTGCAGCGCAGATGGCAAAGGACCGCAAGAAGCCAACAAAGCCAGCGCCGACCGTCTCGGGCAACGTGCCGCCGGCAGTCATCATCGATCCGCTTGCGGGCTTTGCCAGCCTGCCGGACAAGTCAGTGCCGCAGATCATTTCGGGTACGTCGACGCTGCGCAGCGTGACTTTCGCGGAGATGAGCCATCCGAACCAGCGCAAGATCGGCACCCTGTTGCAGACCGGCAACCGCTTCCTGAAGCATGGCTTCGCCGCTCAGCCTTACGACAACCTGCGGACCGACAGCTTCACAGGCGCAGCGATCTCGGTTCTTCCGGTGGTCTACTCCCGCTGATCCGAGCATCGACAGAAAACAGTTCAAAGGGCGGCCACTGGCCGCCCTTTGTCCGCTGATAGACCCTCAGATGTCATCCCGGACGCAGCGAAGCGGAGATCCGGGACCGGAGAGCCCAGGCTTTCCAGATACAACTCATTGAAAAATCGAGACCATGCCTCTCCGGTCCCGGCTCGGCGCTTCGCTTGGCCGGGATGACGCCGGAGTAGTTGTGGTTTTTCATCAAGCCAAAGGCGGCCACTGGCCGCCCTTTTTTGTTTGGCACCAGCAAACACGTAGCCAGCCCGAACAACAAAAAAAGCGGCCACATGGGCCGCTTTCTGACTGACTTCAAGGCGTCCGGGCTTATTCGTTGCCGATGTAGCCATGCATGCCGAGCGCCTGGAGATAGAGGTCGAGGATCGCCTCTTCCTCCTCGCGCTCATGCGGCTGTTTCTTGCGCAGGGAAATCACCTTGCGCAGGATCTTGACGTCGAACCCGTTGCCCTTGGCTTCGGCATAGACGTCCTTGATGTCATCGGAGATGACTTTCTTTTCTTCCTCGAGACGCTCGATGCGCTCGACGAAAGCGCGGAGCTGGTCCGCGGCGACGCCGCCCGGATCTGTGGTCATGGGATCGCTCTCCTGTTGCTGAAGTATCCTGGCCAGGCATCCGGCCGATGAAATCTGGGTGCACTGCCGTGCCAGTTTCTCACCCGCCGGTCAAGCCGGTTCGGGGCACGGCACGCCGCTTCAATGGCCGCCGTCTCGGGCGTCAAAGGCCGCCTTCTGCTCAGCACTCGCCTCGCTCTGGTAGAGGCGCTTCCAATCCTCATACGGCATGCCGTAGATCGCCTCGCGTGCTGCCTCCCTGGTCATGGGAAGGTCTCTGGATTCCGCTTCCGCCTGCATCCAGTTGGACAGGCAGTTGCGGCAGAAGCCGGCAAGGTTCATCAGATCGATGTTCTGGACGTCGGTGCGTGCCTGAAGATGCGCCACCAGACGGCGGAACGCTGCGGCTTCCAGCTCGGTACGGGTCGTGTCGTCAAGGGCCATGGAACAGTCTCCAGTCGTGTCAAGCAAGGCTCGGGGCCAAGGTCAGTTGTCGGCGCGTGAGCCAAAGTGCCGGATTTCGCGCAGACCGGGCAAGCCGGGCAGACGCGCCAGGATCGGCTCCAGCCGGTCAGCCCAGGCTTGGACCCCGGCCTCGTCGGCGATGAGATCCTGCCGAACCTCGATCAAGACATGCGCAAGTCCGCGCTGTGTTCCGTGCCGGTACATCGTGTCATTCTTGAGTGCGCCGTCATAGGGCTCATTGTCCCCGACAACGATTGCAGGATCGGCGCGAAGCCCATCGATAACCGGTTGAACAGCCCTCGGGTCGCTATCCCACAAGACGGCAGCATGCCAGGGACGCGGCGTCCCGCGCCACACGGGCGTATAGCTGTGGATCGAAACAATGACCGGCGCTGGCGCCAGAGCTGCCATCTCGTCGAGTGTCCGGGTAATCAGGTCATGGTAGGGGCGGTGATACCGCTCGATCCGCTCCTGGCGCCCCGCAGCATCGATCTTCGCATTTCCCGGCACCACAGCCCCGTCCGACAGGCGCATGACGATGGTCGGATCATCCTCGCCCCGGTTCGGATCAATCAGCAGTCGGGAATATGTGGTCATCAAGGCGGGGGCCGTCAGGCGGCGTGCCAGTTCCAGCGTCAGCGGTCGGCCACCGATGTCATAGGCTATGTGGCGCTCGAGTTGCGCCGCCGGCACGCCGAGATCACCATACTCCGGAGGAATGGAATTGCGGGCGTGATCGCACAGCAGCAACAGGCCACCTGCCATGTTGCCGGCTAAAGTCTCGAATGGCCCGGATGCGGGCGGAAAATCAGGCATTGTTCGGGGGACTTTGCAGGATGAGGATCGTTATTCAGGTGACGCAGAACACCACGTTGCGTAAGGAATAGATCAACTCGCCGCATCAACCAACAGGCAAGGCATGGCTATAGACATCCGTTTTGCGCCCCTGCTGCTCAAACTCTTCGACACCGCAGTCGCAGCAGCCAAGGCTGAAACGGCATTGCCGCCGCATCTGCCAAATCCGGGCACTGCAGGCCGGATCATTCTGCTGGCCGCCGGCAAGGCGGCAGGTGCCATGCTGCAGGTGGCGGAGACCCACTACCTCGAAACACTCGGTCTGCCGGCAGACCGGCTCGTCGGCCTGGGGGTCACCCGCCATGGCTACGCGAGGCCGACCAGGCATCTGGAACTGATCGAGGCAGGGCACCCGGTACCGGACGCGGCCGGGGTTTCAGCTACCTTGCGTTGCCTGGACCTTGCGGCATCGGCACACAGCGACGATCATGTCGTCGTGCTTCTTTCCGGCGGCGCATCCGCCAACTGGATTGCTCCAGCTGCCGGCATCAGTCTGGCTGACAAGCAGGATCTGACCCGGCAGATGCTGCGGTCCGGCGCGACGATCCGCGAGATCAACTGCATTCGCAAGCATCTGTCACGCATCAAGGGCGGACGGCTGGCCCGTGCCGTCCCAGACGGCGTCCAATTGACGACACTTGCCATATCTGACGTGCCTCAGGATGATCCGGCCGTCATCGGCTCCGGCCCGACCGTCGGCGACCCGACAACGCTGGCCGATGCCCGCGCAGCCTGCGCCCAGCACGGCATCACCTTGTCCCGCGCCATCGCCGCGGCCCTGAACAATCCGGGCAACGAGACGCCGACGCCGGAGGATCCGATATTCGCCCGAGCCGTCTACCGGCTTGTCGCGCGCCCCGGCCTGTCGCTCGATCGTGCCGCCGATGTCGCGCGGGCAGCCGGCTACGATGTTCACCTGCTCGGCGACAGCCTGGAGGGCGAGGCCCGTGACCGAGCGTCAGAGCATGCCGCGATGGCCCGCCATCTGACAGAAAATGGCCGCAAGGCCGTGCTGTTGTCAGGCGGGGAACTCACCGTCACCATTCGCGGCGATGGCACCGGAGGGCCGAACCAGGAATATGCGCTGGCACTGGCGATTGCCCTTGATGGCAAGCCGGGCATCGCTGCGGTTGCTGGAGATACGGATGGCACCGATGGCGGCAAAGGGGAAGCGACCGATCCGGCCGGCGCCATGATCGACCCGCAGACGCTTGCCCGCGCAAGAGCCATGGGTCTTGATGCTGCCGCATTTCTCGCCAGAAACGACAGTACCGGCTTCTTCAGGCGACTGGGTGATCTGCTGACGCCAGGACCGACCTACACGAATGTCAACGACTTCCGAGCTGTGATCGTTGACAAGCCGTGAGCTGACCTACAAAACGAGCAAGCCGAACGCCGGAAGACGAGCAACCAGATGAAAAAAGAAGAGTATCGTCGATACGAGCGCGAGCCGGCTGTGTCTTGCCGGTTCTCAAGCCGTATCCTGCTCTTCGTTTTTGGCTTCTTGTGCCTTGCTCTACTGCCAGATATCGCCAAGGCGGATCTTCGGCTCTGCAACAAGACCGAGAGCAAGGTTGGCGTTGCGATCGGATACAAGGACAAGACGGACTGGGTCACCGAGGGCTGGTGGAACCTCGGGCCAAACAGTTGTGAGGTTCTGGTTCCCGGGGCCCTCGTGTCACGCTTCTATTACATTTACGCTGTCGACTACGATCAGTTTGGCGAATGGGGTGGACGCGCGTACATGTGTACCCGCGAAAAGGAATTCACGATTCGCGGGATCGAGGACTGTGTCGCGCGTGGCTATGAGCGCACCGGATTTTTCGAGATCGACACAGGTGAACAAAGCAACTGGACGGTTCAACTGACGGAACCGGTACAACAGGGGACAGGCGGGCGATGAGACGCAATCGACGGGTAAAAATTCTGGCAACTCTGGGCCCGTCCTCTTCCGATCCGGAGATGATCGAGAAGCTGTTTCGTGCGGGCGCGGATGTTTTCCGCATCAACATGAGCCATTCGAGCCATGACCTGATGCGCGAACTGGTGGCGCGGATCCGCGCCGTGGAAGAAAAGGTCAAGCGGCCGATCAGCATTCTCGCCGATCTTCAGGGCCCGAAGCTGCGCGTCGGCAAGTTTGCCGATGGCCCGGTCATACTGGAAGATGGCGCAAGCTTCGTGCTGGATGCCGACCCGACCCCGGGCGACATCAACCGCGTGCACCTGCCACATCCGGAAATCCTGAAGGCCCTGCAGCCGGGGCACCGCCTGCTGCTCGACGACGGCAAGATCCGCCTTCTCGTGACTGAATGCACGGCAAGCCGCGCACTCACCCGCGTGGAAGTTGGCGGCAAGCTCTCCGACAAGAAGGGCGTCAGCGTTCCCGATTCCGAAATCGCTCTCAGCGCCATGACCGAGAAGGACCACAAGGACATTCTTGCCGTGCTCGACGCCAATGTCGACTGGGTTGCCCTGTCCTTCGTGCAGCGTCCCGACGACATCGCCGAAGTACGCAAGATCGTGCGCGGCCGCGCCGGCATTCTCGCCAAGATCGAGAAGCCGCAGGCCATCGACCGTCTTGCCGAGATCATCGAACTGTCCGACGCCCTTATGGTCGCCCGTGGCGATCTGGGCGTGGAAATGCCGCTGGAACAGGTTCCCGGCCTGCAGAAGCGCATCACCCGCGCCGCCCGCCGCGCCGGCAAGCCGGTGGTCGTGGCAACGCAGATGCTGGAATCGATGATCACCGCTCCGGTTCCGACCCGTGCCGAAGTCTCGGACGTCGCCACCGCCGTGTTCGAGGGCGCCGATGCCATCATGTTGTCGGCTGAATCCGCTGCAGGCCAGTTCCCGGTGGAAGCCGTCAGCACGATGGACAAGATCGCCCAGCAGGTGGAGCAGGACAGCAACTTCCGCAGCATCATCCATGCGCAGCGCACGGATCCGGAAGCAACGGGCGCCGACGCGATTTCAGCCGCTGCCCGCCAGATTGCCGAGACGCTGAACCTTGCGGCCGTCGTCTGCTACACCTCGTCCGGTGCCACCGGCCTGCGTGCAGCGCGCGAGCGCCCGTCGACACCGGTAATCGCCCTGTCACCGGTCGTGGGCACTGCCCGCCGTCTGGCTCTTGCCTGGGGCCTGCACTGCGTTGTCAGCGAGGATGCCAACGACGAAGAGGACATGGTCGACCGCGCCTGCCGCATTGCGCATCAGGAAGAGTTCGCCAAGCCCGGCCAGCGGGTCATCATCACCGCCGGCGTTCCCTTCGGCACGCCCGGCTCGACCAACATGCTGCGCATCGCCTTCGTCGGCAGCGACGGCAAGTCGGGTCTCTAAGACCCGCCTAACGCACCATTCAACGGCCCGCTTCGGCGGGCCGTTTCATTTCGCGCCGCGCCACAGCCTCTCAGAGCTTAACCCCTTGAAACATCGACACCTTGCCTCTCCTGTTCCGGCTCGGCGCTAGGCTTGGCCGGCAGGATGTTGAGAAGGCCGAGGATGAGCTTCGCTATCTCTGCGGCATGGGCGTGGTGCGGCATGTGGCCAGCGCCTGGCAATTCGATCAGCCGTGCCGCGCGCAGGTCCCGCTTGAGGCCGCGCGAATGGATGCTTGGCCAGACAACGCTGTCCTGATCCCCCGTGACAATAACGGCCGGCTGGGCAATCTGCGGATAGGCCTCAGCCTGCTTCGCCAGATGCCGGTTGAAGGCCGCCAGATCGCAGGCATTGGAGCGAAAACTCTCCGGCCGGAACAGCAGCTCGAGCCCGATCTTCCGGTCATAGTCCTCCGGCACAGGATCCGGAGCAAACACATGGCGCATCGAGGCAGGGGCAACCCTCTCGGTAACGGGCAGCGCAATCAACCGGCAAAACAACCAGCCAAGGATCGGCAGTGCCGCCAGCCGGTAGTACCAGGCGACCTTGCCGTTCCAGGGGTGGGTCGCAGGCGCCAGAAGGGCAAGACCCGTCACGCGGGAAGGTGCCTCCAGCGCCATGGCAACAGCCACGGCTGCCCCAAAGGAATGCCCGACGACCGTAAAGGAGGAATAACCAAGCTGCGTCATCGCCGCGAGCATCCGCCGTGCCTGGTCACGCGGGCTCGCACGCCGGCCCAGGCGGCGCTCGGAATGCCCTAGCCCTGGGCGGTCCATATAGACGCGCCGGATATGGTCCGGAAACTGGCTCTCGAAGGCCATGCAGAGATCCTGAAGGTTGCCGCTTGCCCCATGCACGAACAGGACCACCGGCGCTCCCGGCAGGTCGTCCGCACCTTCTTCCAGCACATGCACCTTTGCGCCTTCCACCAGGATCAACCGGCCGGCTGGCGGATTGGCGCGGGCATACTGCCTCCGCCGAACTTCGGTATAGGCAGCAAGGAAGAAGACGATAAGAAGCAGCACTTGCATGGAAGACCAAAGCCGGAGATGCGGGACGGAATGAAGGCCAGCCTCTCGGGCGGGCAGACACGGTTGTCGCGTCATACGGCCTGTACGCAGGCCATCACCTCAAGGTTCATTCCCCCGCCCGCAATTGAAGGCACAGGATAGCTGGGCTGGCATGAAACGAGAGTTCAGGTCGGTTTGCCGGCAAGCTGGGTTTCCAGCTGTTCCACGGCCTTTCGCGCGGAATCAAGCAGCGGATAGACCTCGAGCACCTTGCGGAACGTCGCCAATGCCCGCTGCTCCTGATCGAGCTGCCGCTGGATGATGGCAAGCCCGGACAGGGCTCCCCAGTGACGCGGCTCGAGCGCCAGCACGCGTTCGATGTCGGCAAGCGAACGGCCGAAGTCCTGGCGCATGTAGTAAACGGTGGCGCGGCGGTTCCAGCCTTCCGCATAGGATGGCTTCATCGTCACCACATTGTCGAGAAGATCGAGCGCCAGCGGATAATTCTCGGCCTTGAGCGCAATCGCCGCCCGCTCCATCAAGAGATCAACCGTATCGCTGCCGGATTGGAGCCAGACGATCTGGATCCGCCGCGCGATGCGCCTGGCCTCACCCTCGCTGTTGGCCGCAGCCAATTGGCGGTAGAGCGTCTCGACTGGGGGTTCCTCGACGCTGCGCGTCTTCGGCTCATCCGGCGCTGGAGCTTCGGGCAAGGTCCCTAGGTCCTCCGCCCGGGGCTCATCGGAGCCGGGAGGGACAGGTTGCGCCAGTCCGCCAACGGGCAGCAGGAGCGGAACAAGAAACGTCAGAAACAGGAAAAGCCGCATGCGCCAAGTATCCCCAGCTGCACGCGGCGGTCAATCCTTGAATGCAAGAAGGCGGCTCACGAAAACGGGAGCCTTCCCTGCTCAGCCCTGGCGGGCCTTGTAGCGCGGGTTCTTCTTGTTGATGATGTAGACGCGGCCCTTGCGGCGAACCATGCGGTTTTCCCGGTGACGAGCCATCAGCGCCTTGAGCGAGTTCTTGATTTTCATCGTTCTGTCCCCGGAAGGGCCCTGCTGTTCTACTCAAAAGAAACGGGCGCGAAAGCGCCCGCATGGACTGGCGGTAGGAAATCACCCGGCGCAAGCATGCGCCATGGAGGTTTCCCGCTACCCGCATCGGGGAAAGCTTTCGCTTTCCCGTCTGCAAGAATGGTGGGCGTGACAGGGATTGAACCTGTGACCCCTACGATGTCAACGTAGTGCTCTCCCGCTGAGCTACACGCCCGAAATCTTCGGAACAAAGCGTCGAAACGCTGCGGTGGAGGTGCGTATAACGGGGTTCCGGGGACTATGCAAGAGGCGTTTTTTCGAACCCGTCAAACAATCTTCAGTTCCCATGCCGGCTGTGGAAACTTCGCCTCAGGCGGCGAGCATGCGCTCCACTTCCTGCACCAGGTCCTTGAGATGGAACGGCTTGGACAGAACCTTGGCGTCCTTCGGAGCATTGGAGTCCGGGTTCAATGCAACGGCGGCAAAGCCGGTGATGAACATCACCTTGAGATCCGGATCGAGCTGGGTGGCGCGGCGTGCAAGCTCGATCCCGTCCATCTCCGGCATCACGATGTCGGTCAGGAGCAGCGCGAAAGGCTCCTCGCGCAGCCGTTCATAGGCGCTCTTGCCATTATCGAAGGACACCACGTCGTGCCCTGCATTTTCCAGCGCCTTCGCCAGGAAGCGGCGCATGTCATTGTCGTCTTCCGCCAGAAGAATTCGCGACATTTGGGACAACCGTCAAACTCCGAACAATCCGAAGCCACCCTTTCCGGATGACCGTTTCACTGCATTTTAGTGTTTCAGGTCGCCGTAAAGATAGAGTGAAGCGCATGGTCAGTGCCAGAGCCGTCTCAGGTGTGGACAGATCGACCGATTCATTGGAAAGATACAAGCTTGAACAGTGCGTTGGGGAGAGCGCAGCACGCACACAGCGGGGGGAAAGAATGAAGATCGTAACGGACTTCCGCTCTGAACCGCCGTTCGAAATTCTCGCGCCCGCAGACCAGCGCCTCCCGTTCGTGTTCAACTCCCCGCATTCCGGCACCTGCTATCCGCAAAGTTTCCTTGACGCCTCGCGCCTCGACCGGCTGACGATTCGACGCTCGGAAGATGCTTTCGTCGATGAACTTTTTGCCGGCGTGGTTCCCATGGGTTCCCCGCTGCTGCGGGTCCGCTTCCCGCGCGTCTATCTCGACGTCAACCGCGAGCCTTATGAGCTCGATCCGAAGATGTTCGAGGGCAGGCTGCCACCTTATGCCAACACCCGCTCGCTGCGCGTAGCCGGCGGGCTGGGCACCATTGCCCGCATCGTCAGCGAATCGCGGGAGATCTATTCCCACCGGCTGACCGTCGAGGAGGGGATGGAGCGGATCGAGACACTGTACAAGCCCTACCACAACACCCTGCGACGCCTGCTGGCCCAGACCCATGTCAATTTCGGCTTTGCGGTCCTGATCGACTGCCACTCGATGCCGTCAACCATTCGCTGCCAGACCACCGGAACCCGCCCGGATTTCATCCTCGGAGATCGCTACGGCACCAGTTGCCCGACGGAACTGACTGATCTTGCGGCCAGCCTGCTCAAGGCCAAGGGATACACCGTCAGCCGCAACAAGCCTTACGCCGGCGGCTTCATCACCGAGCACTACGGCCGCCCCGCCAAAGGGCTGCATGCGCTGCAGATCGAGATCAACCGGGGCCTCTACATGGACGAGCACCTGCATGTCCCGACCGAGGGCATGGCGAGGCTTGCCGACGACCTGATGGACGTCCTGCGCGATCTGACCTGCATGCCGGACGTGTCCCTGCTGCCGGTGCGCCTTGCTGCCGAGTGAGAATCCGCACTCCCCATTTTCCAGATCAGCAATGAACTGCCGCAAGGCGTGCGTATAAAAAAAGGGCCGCTCCAATGGAGGCGGCCCGAGTCTAGGGAGGAAACGCCCAAGGAGGGCGGCGGCTACAGCAAAACGCTGTATCGCGCTGCAATAAGGTCGCACCGCAGTGCACAAACGTCAAGACCTGCCGCACTGCACCTCGGCTTTGGCTTTGACGCCAAAGGAAACAAAAGAGTAAACAGGAAGCCTCGGGGATTTTATTAGCACGCTGAAATAAATAAGAATCCCGCTGCAAGTTCCTTTCCGACTCGCCGACAGTTCGTCGCAAAAGCCGTGAGCCATGCATAATGCGCAAACCAGACATGCAGATTAAGCATACCCTCTACCCCTTCCTGGAGCGTTTGGCGACAGCGGCCGGCGAGGCAATCCTGCCTCACTTCCGCAGCAACGGAGCCATCGAAAACAAACTGGACGGCGGATTTGATCCGGTGACAGCCGGTGACCGGGCCGGCGAGGCGGCCATGCGGGCCTTGATCAACGCCGAGTATGCCGCGCATGGCATCCAGGGCGAGGAATATGGCAACGAACGCATCGATGCCGAGCACGTCTGGGTTCTTGATCCCATCGACGGCACCCGATCCTTCATCACGGGCCTCCCGACCTGGGGAACGCTGATCGGCCTGAAATCCGGCAACAAGCCCAGCCTCGGCATGATGGCCCAGCCCTATATCAACGAGGCCTATGCCGGTGACGGCGAGACGGCCTGGTACAGCGGCCCGATCGGCACACGGCAATTGAAGACCAGGGCCTGCGCCACGCTGTCGGATGCTGTGCTGTTCACGACCACCCCCCGCATCCTCAAACCGCTGGAACTGGCTGCCTACGACCGGATTGAAGCTGACACCCGGCTCGCCCGCTATGGCACGGATTGCTATGCCTACTGCATGGTTGCGGCCGGCCTCGCTGACCTTGTCATCGAAACCGGCCTGCAGGCCTACGACATTGTCGCGCTGGTGCCGATCATCGAAGGCGCGGGCGGGATCGTTACCACCTGGACCGGCGGCTCGCCCGTCAATGGCGGACGGATCGTTGCCAGCGGCGACAAGCGGCTGCATGAGATCGTTCTGAAGCAACTGTCCAGCGTGCCGGCCGCCTAGTCGCTGCCGGGTATGAAGGCATCGAACGCGGCCCAGAACTGGTCGCGGTAAACGTCTGCCTCCATCAGGATTTCATGCTGGGCACCGGGAACAACGGCAAACCCGGCCGCCACCATCCGCGTCGCCAGGTCCTCGGTGGCGCGGGTGGAGACGATCCTGTCGGCTCCCGACGCGATCATCAGAATCGGCAAATGGACGGATGGGCCATAGTCGATCTCGCGAAACGACAGAAGCGTCTTGCCGACAGCAGCAAGCCAGGCATTGGTCGGTGATCCGACACCAAGTTCCGGCCTCCTGTGAATGACTGCATTCATCCGCTCGAAGCGGGCCTGATCACTGGTTTGCCGGTTGCCCGCATAATCCGGTGTGAGCAAGGCATTGCCGCCTGGAATGAACAGACGCCCGAGACCGAGGCGGCAAAGCCAGCGCGCGGCACGATAGGACAGACTTTCCCGCCACCCCACATCCAGCAAGCCAACCAGGGGAGAGGACAGGACAGCCCGTGAAAACCGCGTTCTAAGCCTTTCGGTATCCGACAGCAGGATGGCGCCGCCGGTCGAATGCGCCAATGCAAAGTGCGGCCCCGGGCAATCGGCCAGGACAATGCGCGTCAGGATCGTATCAAGATCAAGCCGATACTCGGCGAAATCACGCACATGGCCGCGCAAGGCATTGGCCCCATGGCGGGAGGAGCCGCCCTGCCCGCGCCAGTCGAAAGTGACCACGTGAAATCCGCGCGCCTGCAGTTCGCCGATCACCTCGAAATATTTCTCGATGAACTCGGCCCTGCCCTGCAGCACCGTGACAGTGCCCTTCAACGGGCTGCCAGTGGCCGGGAAGCGCGCATAGCGCAACTGCGCCCCATCGGGCGTGTCGATCATGCCGGAAACCGCACCTGTGGGAACGGGGTTTCCGGGAACTTCAATCAACTGCATGGAATCGCCTCCGGCAGACCGGCCCTGTCCTGAGGAATACAGGGCCGGCCCCCGGGGTCAACAGCTTACCAGCGACGCAGCCGCTCACGTTCCAGAACCTCACCCGAAAAGGCATCGACAACCAGCTTCACGGGTGCCCCGCGCCGGCCGGTGGCAATCACCACATAGGTCCGGCCACGGGCATCCCGGACATCGATATCATCGTAACCCTGGTGATGCAGCACCCGGCGAACCTCACGCGGGCTGAGGCGATCCTGGTGGCGGCCATGGCCAGGACGTCCATAGCCTTGGTCACCGCCGCGCTGTCCCCAGCCCGGCTGGCTCCAGCGCGGATCCGGATACTGGCCGTTCCAGCCGTTCTGGACCTGGACGTAACCGGCGCCATTGCCGAACTGCACGGTCAATCGCGTGTCCGCGTTGGCAACGCCAGGCGCGGCAAGGGTCGTCACGGCAAGAGCGATAGCAAGAAGCGAGGACTTGATCATGGCAGTCTTCCTTTCACATCTTCCGGCATCGAAACAGGGTGTGTGCCGGTTGTTGAAAGGAAGATGCACCGCCGCCGTTGAACCGAAACGGAAGGCCATGTTCATCCGTCATTCATGTTTCGAAGTCGCAACCCCCCTCTTGAAAGGCGCAAACGCGAAACCCATCTCATTAAAGCAGGCGCCAGATGGGCCTGCGGACAAGACAGACCTTTCGCCAGACAGGGGAAGGTTTATGTCAGATATCTCGTGTTGCTCAAGAGAGGACCCAAGATCATGCGTCATTTTGACTTCAGCCCGCTGTACCGTTCGACCGTCGGCTTCGACAAGCTGCTTTCCATGCTTGACACGATGAACGCGGATACTCCGAGCTATCCGCCCTACAACATCGAGCGCACCGGCGAAAACGCCTATCGCATTACCATGGCGGTTGCCGGATTCAGCGAAAAAGAACTGTCGCTCGAGGCGAAGGAACACGTCCTGACTGTGAAGGGCGAGAAGCAGGCCGACGACGGCGCCGGCGAAGTGCTCTATCGCGGCATTGCCTCGCGCGCCTTTGAGCGCCGGTTCCAGCTGGCAGAATTCGTGCGCGTCAACGGCGCACACCTGGAAAACGGTCTGCTGCACATCGATCTCGTGCGCGAGATCCCGGAAGCCATGAAGCCGCGCAAAATCGAGATCGCGGCCGGCACGCCGAAGCAGATCGAAGCCAGCACGCACTGACCTCCCGCTGACGCCCCCTCCCCTGACGTCGGCAAGAAAGCGTCCGGCCCCTTTGGCCGGGCGCCTTATTTTGCGAAGGCATCTCCAGGGCTAGCGCGCCAACTCGAACTGGATCTCGATCTTGCCATAAGGCGCCGTAGCCCCGCGCCAGTCATGATAGACTTCCCGGCTTTGGCCGGTAAATTCATGCCGCGACAGCTCGATTTCTTGCACGAGGGGCCGATATCCCTTCGTAAAGAGACTGCGCAATCCACCAAGGTACACTGCAGAAGCGACGATCGTGGAGGGAAGGTAAACCAACTCCAGCGCCCCGCCGTAGCGCTCGTGCCCCGAGACTGGCAGACAGATCCGCCAGTCGAACTCGGTTTTTCCATCCTTCGGCAGATTCCTGGACAGGAAAAGCCAGGGACCAGCCACGTCCAGTCCAGAGGCCGCACGATCAGCCTCGATTATCGCGGCCAGATCGCCAGACACTGCCCGGATATCGGGAATACGTAGCCGCTTTGCAATCGAAAGCACCCACATTTCGGGCGTGGGATGGATGTTCATGCCTCTCACTCCGCCGTTGACGATCGGGCAAAGCCAGTGAGTCGACTTCAGCCCCAGACCCCGACGCTATAGGCAATTGCGAAAACACAAAGTCCGGCGAAGACAAATTGTCCTAATCTCCCCACAGCAAGACCGCCAAAGAGAAATAATTTCCTATTCATGCGGTCGCTCGCTCAACCGGCTGCGACTTCGACAAAGCGAGCGACGTCGGCCGGATCGGTGGCGAAGGAGGTGACGAGGCGGACAGCCGAATGGTCCTGTTCCACGCTGTCTGCCGGCCATTCATAAAAGAGCGCGCCGGCAGAACGTAAGGCTGCGATGGTCTTGTGCGGCAGGACCGGAAACACCTCGTTTGCCTCGACCGGCCAGACCAGCCGGTGCCCCTTGGCGACAAGTCCTTCGCCCAGTTGGCGTGCCATAGCATTGGCATGGGCGGCATTCGCGAGCCAGTGGCCGTCTGCAAGGTAACCTTCAAACTGTGCGGCGGCAAAACGGCTCTTGGAAAACAGGTGGCCGGCCCGCTTGCGCAGATAGGCAAACTGCAACGCATTGTCCGGATTAAAGAAAATGACTGCTTCCGCGCACCAGCATCCGTTTTTGGTCGCGCCGAAGGACAGGACATCCACTCCGGCTTTCCAGGTCACTTCGGCCGGGCTCAGGCCCAGAAAGGCAACCGCATTGGCGAAGCGGGCGCCATCCATATGCAGCGGAATGCCCCGGCCACGGGCAGTATCGGCCAGTGCACGGATTTCATCAGGGCGGTACACCGTACCGCATTCGGTGGCCTGCGAAATCGAGACGGCACTCACCTGACCATGCATCGGATTGCCGTCCGGATGGTCAGCCATCGCAGCGGACAAGGCCGCAGGCGTGATCTTGCCATTGGCGCCGGACAGGCCCCGCAGCTTGCCGCCGCCAGTGAAGAATTCCGGCGCACCGCATTCGTCAACCTGGATATGGGCACCGGAGTGACTGAAGACAACGCCGCCCGGACGGGCATAGGCCGACAGGGCAAGGGCATTGGCAGCGGTGCCGGTCGCAACGAAAAAGACGGCGACATCCCGTTCAAATATCTCGGAAAATCGCCGCGAGACGGCTTCCGTCAGGGGGTCGTTGCCATAGGCGGGAACGAGCCCGGACGCATGCCGCGTCAGGGCCTCGCTGACCGGCGCGCTGGCGCCGGCCCAATTGTCACTTGAAAAGATCATGGCTCTTTAAAGCAGGCACCACAGCGCTCGGCAAGTGGCCTCAGGAGCTGCTTCAGTGATAGCGGGCGCGGCGGGAATAGAACCGGCCCAGAACCCAGTCGAGCGAGATCTTGCCGGGACCATTGAGAACAAGAACCGTAAGCAGGAAACACCACAAAAGGCGCTGGTCGGAGATCATGGCGCTGGGATTGCCATCGAAAAGCTGGCCAATGGCCGTCGCATCAGCACCAAGACCGGTGATGTCGACATAGCTCATGACGACAATGAAACCGATCATGCCGAGGCTGGCGAAGCGGGTGAAGAGGCCGACGACGACCATGGCCGGAAGCACGAATTCGGCCCAGGTCCCAGCAATAACAATGACATGATAGGGGAAGAACGGGATCTGGGACTGGTCGTAACTCACCGCCTGCATCATCTGGGGCAGGATCTGCGCGAAGGCACCGGTTGATGGGGTGAGAAAGCCGAGAGGGCCGGAGCTGATCTTGGTCAGCGCCGAATTCCAGAAATACATCAACAACACGCCGGCAAAGGCGAAGCGCGCGAAAGCACCCAGGAACCAGCCACGCGTCAGTTGTTCGAATGCACTGAATACTGCCGTATAAAGTCGTACAAAGAAATCAATCAGCCCAGACATTGTCGTTCCCCCATCCTTTGCACGGATAAATCAGGCCGTGCCCCTGTCGAGCCCGCAGAATACACCGGCGGAAAGCAGAACCGATAGCCCTTGCGGAAAATCGAAATCTGGATCTGCAACGAAAGCCAGTTCTGCTGCTTCGCCAAGGGCTTGCCCTGCAAGCAGGGCTTTGGCGAGCGCAGCCGTTCCAGCCGGAAGTACCCTGAACATCACGTCGATGTCCGGACGCGAGAAAAGCAC
The DNA here is from genome assembly GCF_003012935.1 of Pannonibacter carbonis. GTDB lineage: Bacteria > Pseudomonadota > Alphaproteobacteria > Rhizobiales > Stappiaceae > Pannonibacter > Pannonibacter carbonis. Next base: position 324,414 of record NZ_PUDR01000001.1, read on the forward strand.
GGTCTGGCTTTCCAAAAGATCAATAGGGACAGAGACTTCCGGCTCGAACCGGTTCGCGACAACGAGATCGAAGACCGGAAAACCCGATGCCAGCAGGCGGGCTGCCGGATGCGCGCGGAAACGCACGTCGCCCAGGACCTCCGGCGCAACGACCGCCAACTCTGCCGGGTCAAGTGGCACGGCATCTGCCGCGTGATAGCTCTCCAGCCAGGCCCATTCGAACCGGGCCACATCGGCAAGATAAGGGTAGGCTGCAAGGGGAGCAAAACCAGCGACAAAATCCGACAAATCACCGCCATAGCGCGACAAGATCGGAGACTTTGGCGGATGCGCGGACATAAACAGCCGAGCCAGCGCGGAAAAATACTCATCGCCCAGCAAAGCGGCCACAGCCGGGTAGGTCGCCTTCAGACTTTCGGCAAGACTGACGACCACGTTGTTGCGGTAGACGGCAAAGCGCTTGCCGGCAGGACGGCCGCCCGGACCAACCACGCCAGCCGGCACCGGAAGGTCCGGAGCGAACAGGGCAGCGGCAAAGTCATCGCGTCCCGGGACGGGTCCGGGTGGCCAGGGCCGACCGTCAGCCGAGGGCACGACGGGGCTCCCGGCTGGCAGCAGCTGTCAGGATACGGTCGGCTGACCGGGCTTCGTCCAGAAGGACCGGCCAGGCGGGAACGTCATTGTCCCACTCGATCAGGGTCGGCAAGGGACCAAGGCGATTGGCAACGAGTGCAAACAGCCGCCAGACCTCCTGGTCGACGGCCCGGTCATGCGCGTCGATCAGCAGCGGCAGGCCGTCATCGTCGATGTCAGGCGCATGGCCGCCGAGATGGATCTCGCGCACTTGCTCGAGTGGAAACTCGGCGAGATAGGTCTCGGCCGACCAGCCGTGGTTGGTGGCGGAGACGTGAACATTGTTGACGTCCAGCAGCAGGCCGCAACCCGTGCGACGAACGATCTCACGCAGGAAATCGGTTTCCGACAGCGTGCTTTCGGCAAAGGCGACATAGGTGGAAGGATTTTCCAGCAGCATCTGCCGGCCCATCACCTCCTGGACCTCGTCGATATGGGCACTGACGAGAGCCAGCGTCGCCTCGGTATAAGGCACGGGAAGCAAGTCGTTGTAATAGGTGATGTCGTGGGTCGACCAGGCCAGATGCTCGGAGAAGAGGCCCGGCTCATAGCGATCGGCAACCTTGCGCAGGCGCGCCAGATGATCCCGGTCCAGCGGCCCTGCCCCACCGATAGATAGGCCAACCCCGTGCAGCGACAGGGGATAGTCGCGGCGGATCGCCTCGAGATGCCGATGCGGCGCCCCGCCTGCCTCCATATAATTCTCGGCATGAACCTCGAAGAAGCCAACATCTGGACGGCTGCCGAGGATGTCCGGCACATGCTCGCCTTTGAGCCCGACACCGGCCCGGGCCGGCAGGGCGGCAGCGATGCGCAGGTCGGTCGTGAGGGTCATGACTGGGGTCCCGAGGTCGCGGCAGATAAAGCAGATAAAAAAGACAGTATCAAAGGATGGCTGCCCGGACCAATGCCCAGGCAGCCACAGGATCACATATCAGGACTTCGGCAGGTCGCGCTCAAGCGGCTCCAGCGAGCCGACGCGGCCATCCGGCAGGCTCATGGACACGCAGGTGCCTTTCGGGACGAGGGTCCAGGCATTGCCCTGGTAATCAACGGTCGAGGAACCGGCGCAAGTCGTGCCCGGGCCAGCCTTGCAATCATTCTTGCCGGCCATCGAAACGCCGTAGCACTTTTCTTTCGCATCCTGCGCAACGGCAGCGGTGGTGAGGCCCGAAACGGCAGTTGCAACGGCGCCAGCGACGAAGGCGGCGGAAAGGATCATCTTGCTCATGTAAATCTCCCAGAAAGGATCTGCGGGGCAGGCGGTCTGTCCGTCTGGCGCAACAGGAGATTGCCCAGACTGCACTTCAACAGGAAATCAAAGGCCTGTGACAAACTGACCACGCCGGCCCAACACTAATTGAACGGGAAGTGTGAAATTTTCTTTCCCCACAAGCGGAAAAGTGAAGTGAAAAATCAAAATCAGAGCAAGGCGCGAAACAAACAGGATTTTACCCTTCAGAAACGGTCTTGCTCCCCCGTTTGAAATCTGGCATGTTCGCCCGGCCTAGAATTAGGGCAGCAATGCTGTCCCTTTTGACGGCAAATGGAAAACCTGACAAGCCATGGGCGAACCGTGGCAAGGCGCTGAACGACCGGATCGGTACCACCGGCCAGCGCAGGCAAGACAGGGGCCCCGACGGACTGGTCCACACCGGGCGCGCGCCGCATGGCCGCACCAGGGCAGACCCGCCGGATCCAAGCCTGGCGGCAATTCCGCCGGACGCGTGACGATTCGCTTTCGACGAGCGAAGCGTTAAATTAAGACAGAGCCGCGGCAGAGGCTGAGGGAGGTGTCGCTTGCGCCTGGTCCAGGGTGGACGGACGCGCTTGCGCTTGATCCTGAAAGTCACGCGGCACCACTGCGATCACAGTGAGGACGCATAATGATGAAGAGTGAGCTGACGGCAAGCACAGCCATGGCCCTGGGCGAACGCGAAACGGGTGCAACCACCCGAACCGCGACTACCATGGCTACGCGTCTGCGCGAGGCGGCAGACAAAGGGCTTTATAATCCTTCTCGCGAACACGACGCCTGCGGCGTCGGCTTCATTGCGCATCTCAAAGGCCAGAAGTCGCACAAGGTCGTGCAGGATGGCCTGAACATTCTTGAAAACCTGACCCACCGCGGCGCGGTTGGCGCTGACCCGCTGATGGGCGACGGCGCCGGCATGCTGGTGCAGATCCCGCATGCCTTCTTTGCTGCCGAACTGGCCGCGCAGGGCGTGACCCTGCCCGAGCCGGGCAAGTATGGCGTCGGTTTCCTGTTCATGCCGCAGGATGCGGCCCTTCGCGCCAAGTGCGAGGAAATCGTCACCCGCGTCGTCGCTGCAGAGGGCCAGCAGGTCATCGGCTGGCGCGACGTGCCGGTCGACAACTCGTCGCTGTCCAAGGCGCCCGACATTGCCGCGACCGAACCGGTTTCGCGCCAGGTGTTCATTGCTGCCGCTGCCGGCACCGACCAGACGACCTTCGAGCGTCGCCTCTTCGTGCTGCGCAAGGTGATCTCGAACACCGTGCGCGCAGAAAGCGACGCGGTGAAACACGGCTTCTATGTGGTCTCCATGTCGAGCCGCACCGTCGTCTACAAGGGCATGTTCCTGGCCTACCAGCTGGGTGCCTATTACAAGGACCTGAAGGACGAGCGTTTCACCTCGGCCCTGGCCCTCGTGCACCAGCGGTTCTCGACCAACACGTTCCCGTCCTGGGATCTGGCGCATCCGTACCGCATGGTCGCGCACAACGGCGAGATCAACACGCTGCGCGGCAACGTCAACTGGATGGCGGCCCGTCAGGCGTCGGTTTCCTCGCCGCAGTTCGGCGACGACATCACCAAGCTGTGGCCGATTTCCTATGAAGGCCAGTCGGACACGGCCTGCTTCGACAACGCGCTCGAGTTCCTCGTCATGGGCGGCTATTCGCTGGCCCACGCCGCGATGATGCTGATCCCGGAAGCCTGGGCCGGCAACCCGCTGATGGATGAGAACCGCCGCGCGTTCTACGCCTATCACGCTGCGATCATGGAGCCGTGGGACGGCCCGGCCGCCGTGGCCTTCACCGACGGACGCCAGATCGGCGCGACGCTGGACCGCAACGGCCTGCGTCCGGCCCGCTACATCGTCACCGACGACGACTATGTGATCATGTCGTCGGAAGTCGGCGTGCTGCCGATCCCGGACGAGAAGATCGTCAGGAAGTGGCGCCTGCAGCCGGGCAAGATGCTGCTCATCGACCTGGAAGAAGGCCGCATCGTCTCGGACGACGAGATCAAGCGCCAGCTGTCCACGGCGAACCCGTACAAGGACTGGCTGCACCGGTCGCAGATCGTGCTGGAAGACATGCCGGGCGTGCGTGAGCGCGCCCCTGTGGCCGGCGAGAGCCTGCTCGACCGCCAGCAGGCCTTTGGCTACACCCAGGAAGACATCAAGCTCCTGATGCAGCCGATGGCGACAATCGGCCAGGAAGCCGTGGGCTCCATGGGCACGGATACCCCGATTTCCGCGCTCTCGGACAAGTCGAAGCTGCTCTACACCTACTTCAAGCAGAACTTCGCCCAGGTGACGAACCCGCCGATCGACCCGATCCGCGAGGAACTGGTGATGAGCCTTGTCTCGTTCATCGGTCCGCGTCCGAACCTGTTTGACCTGAAGGGCCTGTCGCACCGCAAGCGTCTGGAAGTCCGCCAGCCGATCCTCACCAACGAGGACCTGGAAAAGATCCGCCGCATTGGCGACATCGCCGACAATCATTTCTCGGCCAAGACGCTCGACATGACCTACATCGCCACCAAGGGCGCTGCAGGCATGGAAGATGCGCTGGAAGAGCTGTGCCAGCGCGCTGAAAAGGCCGTGCGGGACGGATACAACATCATCATCCTGTCCGACCGGATGATCAGCCGTGCCCGCATCGCGATTCCTGCGCTGCTGGCCACTGCCGCCGTGCACCATCACCTGATCCGCAAGGGCCTGCGCACCTCCGTGGGCCTGGTCGTGGAGACCGGCGAGGCGCGCGAGATCCATCATTTCTGCGTGCTCGCCGGCTATGGCGCCGAGGCGATCAACCCGTATCTCGCCTTCGAGACCCTGCTCTCGATGCACCACGAGATGGACTTCCCCGAGGAAGTCGACGCCGATGAAGTGGTTCACCGCTACATCAAGTCGATCGACAAGGGCATTCTCAAGGTGATGTCCAAGATGGGCATCTCGACCTACCAGTCCTATTGCGGCGCGCAGATCTTCGACGCGATCGGCCTGTCTTCGGCCTTTGTCGAGAAGTTCTTCTTCGGCACCGCCACGACCATCGAAGGCATCGGCCTGAAGGAAGTGGCGGAAGAAACGGTGATGCGTCACCGCGAAGCGTTTGAGGACGTGGCCATTCTCCGCCGCTCGCTCGAGGTCGGCGGTGAGTATGCCTACCGCATCCGTGGCGAGAGCCACATGTGGACGCCGGATTCCATCGCGACGCTGCAGCACGCCGTGCGCGGCAACCTGCCGGACAAGTACCGGGAGTTTGCCGAGATGGCGAACCGGGAGACCGGCCGCTTCTCGATCCGTGGCATGTTCCGCATCAAGGACGCGGCAGAACTCGGCCGCAAGCCGATCCCGCTCGACGAGGTGGAATCGGCCGAGAAGCTGGTGCGCCGCTTCGTGACGGGTGCCATGTCCTTCGGCTCGATCAGCCGCGAGGCGCACACGTCGCTGGCCATCGCCATGAACCAGATCGGCGGCAAGTCGAACACCGGTGAAGGCGGTGAGGAAGCCGAGCGCTTCAACCCGCTGCCGGACGGCTCGATGAACCCGCAGCGGTCCGCGATCAAGCAGGTCGCCTCTGGCCGTTTCGGTGTCACCACCGAGTATCTGGTCAATGCCGACATGCTGCAGATCAAGGTGGCGCAGGGTGCCAAGCCCGGCGAAGGCGGCCAGCTGCCCGGCCACAAGGTGGATGCGGTCATCGCCAAGGTGCGTCATTCCACACCAGGTGTGGGCCTGATCTCGCCCCCGCCGCACCATGACATCTACTCGATCGAAGATCTGGCGCAGCTGATCTACGACCTGAAGAACGTGAACCCGGAAGCCGACATCTCCGTCAAGCTGGTGTCGGAAGTGGGCGTGGGCACGGTGGCCGCCGGCGTCGCCAAGGCACGTGCCGACCACATCACGGTCTCCGGTTATGACGGTGGCACCGGCGCTTCGCCGCTGACCTCGATCAAGCATGCCGGCAGCCCCTGGGAAATCGGCCTGGCCGAAACCCAGCAGACGCTGGTGCTGAACGGCCTGCGCTCCCGCGTGGCGCTGCAGGTTGACGGCGGCCTGAAGACCGGCCGTGACGTGCTGATCGGCGCCCTGCTGGGTGCTGACGAGTTCGGCTTTGCCACCGCGCCGCTGATCGCGGCGGGCTGCCTGATGATGCGCAAGTGCCACCTGAACACCTGCCCGGTTGGCATTGCCACCCAGGATCCGGTGCTGCGCAAGCGCTTCAAGGGCACGCCGGAGCATGTGATCAACTACTTCTTCTTCGTCGCCGAAGAACTGCGCGAACTGATGGCCTCGCTTGGCGTTGCCAAGCTGGACGAAATCATCGGCCGCGCCGACTTCCTCGACAAGGACAGTGCGATTGACCACTGGAAGGCACGCGGGCTCGACTTCGGCCGCATCTTCTACCAGCCGGAAGCCGCACCTGAAGACACCCGCTGGACCATGCGCCAGGAGCATCCGATCGTCGACATCCTCGACCGCCGCCTGATCGCTGCCGCCAAGCCGGCGCTGGACGACAAGGCGCCGACCATCGTGGAAGAGACGATCTGCTCGGTCGACCGTTCGGCCGGCGCGATGCTCTCCGGCGAGGTTGCCAAGCGCTATGGCCACAAGGGCCTGCCGGCCGACACGCTGAAGATCAACCTGAAGGGCACTGCCGGTCAGGCCTTCGGCGCTTTCCTCGCACGCGGCATCAAGCTGACCCTGACGGGCGACGCCAACGACTATGTCGGCAAGGGCCTGTCGGGCGGCAAGATCATCGTGCGGCCGTCGGACAAGTCGAAGATCCCGGCGGAAGAGGCGATCATCGTCGGCAACACCGTGCTCTATGGTGCGACCGAGGGTGAGTGCTACTTCCGCGGCGTGGCCGGCGAGCGGTTCGCCGTGCGCAACTCGGGCGCCGTGGCGGTTGTCGAGGGCGTGGGTGACCACGGCTGCGAATACATGACCGGCGGCATTGTCGTGGTCATCGGCCAGACCGGACGCAACTTCGCGGCCGGCATGTCGGGCGGCATCGCCTATGTGCTGGACGAGGACGGCTCGTTCCCCTCGCGCTGCAATCTGGCCATGGTCGACATCGAGCCAGTCAGCGAGGAGGATGACCTCCTGGAGAAGCTGCATCACCACGGCGGCGACCTGGAGCACAAGGGACGCGTGGACGTGACCGGCGACATGACCCGGCACGACGACGAGCGCCTGCGCCAGCTGTTGTCGAACCACGTGGCCTACACCGGTTCGGCCAAGGCCAAGGCAATCCTCGACGCCTGGGACGTGTACCGTCCGAAGTTCGTCAAGGTGATGCCGGTCGAGTACCGCCGCGCGCTGCGTGAGATGGAAGAGAAACGGCTGGGCATGGTGGCGGCCGAGTAAGCCGCCCCTCCCCCGCCCCTCCGGCAAGCCGGCGGGGCGGGTGCCAACGCCAAGCCGCCGCCTCCCGTTGATGGTCGAGGCGGCCCGTCACAGACAGGATTTTTCAAGGAGGTTACCTTGGGCAAGGTTACCGGATTTCTCGAGATCGACCGGCAGGACCAGAAGTATCAGCCGGCTTCCGACCGCATTCGCCACTTCCGCGAGTTCACGCTGCCGCTGAACGAAGGGGACGTGGAACGCCAGGCCGCGCGCTGCATGGACTGTGGCATTCCCTATTGCCATGGCCCCACCGGCTGCCCGGTGCACAACCAGATTCCGGACTGGAACGACCTGGTCTACCAGGGCGACTGGGAACTGGCCGTGCGCAACCTGCATTCGACCAACAACTTCCCGGAATTCACCGGCCGCGTCTGCCCCGCCCCGTGCGAGGAAGCCTGCACGCTGAACCTGGAAGACATGCCGGTCAACATCAAGACCATCGAGCAGGCGCTGGCCGACAAGGGCTGGGCCGAAGGCTGGATCGTTCCTGAACCCTCCGCCACCAAGACCGGCCAGACCGTCGCCATCATCGGCTCGGGTCCGGCGGGCATGGCCGCAGCACAGCAGCTGGCCCGCGCCGGCCACACGGTGCATGTCTACGAGCGCGAGCCGCGCGCCGGTGGCCTGCTGCGTTACGGCATCCCGGACTTCAAGATGGAGAAGCGGCACATCGACCGCCGCGTCACCCAGATGGAGGCCGAAGGCGTCACCTTCCACTATGGCGTCAATGTCGGCGTCACCGTGACCATGGAAGAGCTGTCCGAGCGCCATGATGCGGTGCTGCTGGCCGCTGGCGCCGAGCGTCCGCGCGATCCGGGCATCGGCAGCATGGACCTTGAGGGCGTGCACTGGGCGATGGACTACCTGGTGCAGCAGAACCGCCGCGTTGGCGGGGAAGACGTGTCGGGTGAAGCGCCGATCTGGGCCGGTGGCAAGCATGTCGTCGTCATTGGCGGCGGCGACACGGCTTCGGACTGCGTCGGCACCGCCTTCCGCCAGGGCGCCCTGTCGGTGACCCAGCTCGACATCCGCCCGATCCCGCCGCTGCGCGAGGACAAGCTGACCGTCTGGCCCTACTGGCCGACCAAGTTCCGCACCTCGTCGTCACAGGCCGAAGGCGCCGAGCGCGAGTTCGCAGCCGCAACGCTGGGCCTCGTGTCGGAAGAGGGCCGCGTCACCGGCGTCAAGTGCGCCCGCGTCGACGAGAAGCGCAAGCCGATCCCGGGCACGGAATTCATCCTGCGTGCCGACCTCGTGATGGCCGCCATCGGCTTTGCCGGCCCGCGTGCCGACACATTCATCGCGGAAGCCGGCGACAAGCTGGCGCTGGACCCGCGCGGCAACGTCAAGGCCAACACCGAGGACTACAAGACCAGCATCGACAACGTCTTTGCCGCTGGTGACGTGCGCCGGGGCCAGTCGCTGGTGGTCTGGGCAATCCGCGAAGGCCGCCAGGCCGCCCGCGCCATCGACGAGTACCTGACCGGCTCCAGCCTGCTGCCGCGTTGAGGCGCTGCGACAGTGAAATCATGAGGGCGGCCATTGGCCGCCCTTTTTTGTCGCTCACCGAAGGCGCAGTTTCGAAACGGGTCACGCCGGGCGAGCATCGCGAAAGCCGGGGGTGACACTGCTGGATCAGCGCGTTTCCAGCCGGGTGTCGTCGACGCGGCCGGGGACGGAGGGAGGCGCTTCGCCAAGGATGAAGAAGCGTTGTGCGGCCTGGACCGAGACCGGGGGTTCGGGGGCGAACTCATCGATCACCTCGGGTCCTCCCGCAAGCGCATCGGCAGCTGGAACCGCCCGACCCGTCAGGACGATAAAGTCCGGGTCATCGGCAACGCCCTCAAAGGCCTGGCTACCATATCCACCGAGAACACGACCGAGTTCCCGCTCGACGAAGAAGGCGACCTTCCGGTAGCCGGCCCAGGTGAAGCCGATTCCGTCATTGGCACGCAGGCGGCGGCGCTGGCCCGCAACATCCGGACCGAAAACCGCATAAGCCTCGTTGTCGTCCAGAAAAACCGACCAGATGTCCACATAGGTCGAGCGCGCAGCCTCGGCCGTCAGCTTCAGGACCTCATTGACGACCTGAAAGCCCTGGTTGAGGTCAGCGGCTTCGACGGGCGGCAAGCTTACCACCAGGAACGGCTTGCGTTCCCGGCGCACCACCTGGATCACCGCCCCGAGCCGCTGCCGGTAAGTCTCGCGCCAGGCTGGCGTACCGAACGCTGAACCGGCAATGCCCGCCTCCCCGCTGGTCGGCTCGACCGGAGCAGAGCCGACCTCGACATCGCTGGACCCCAGCATCATCACCACGGCACGGACATTGCCTCCGGCGATCCGGGCAGCGACCTTGTCTGCCCAGGCAACGGGAGGCGTGCCGAGTAATCCTGCCTTGGGTTCGACCAGCCTCTCGACGCGGACCGATGGCTTCTGCGCGAGGATAAAGGCCATTCCCTCGGCCAGGCCTTCTGCCATGCCGTCGCCGACAATGAGGATAATGCCAGCATCATCGTCCTTGGGGGCGGCCGTGAAAGCCGGAGGCCCGCTGGGCTGGCGCGCCGGGCGGACAGCGGCGGGAGGCTTCTCCTTCACCGGCCGCTCACGCTCGGTCACCCCAAAGAGCCGCAGCAGGGGACCGAAGGGATTGAACCCGTCAGCAGAAGGTGGCGGCGTGATCGGCCCGTTCTGGGCGAAAGCCGATGTGCCCCAAGGTCCGCCCGAAAGGGCGAGCCCGAGGCACAGCAAGATCATCGTCAAGAAACCCAGGCTGCGCGGCACGGCGGTAGCCTCCATCTGTGCAAGCCGCACTATAGGCCGAAGCGCGCCGCGCCGAAAGGCTCAGCCGCCACGCTGCATCTGGGCCAGCAGGGTCACCGAGGCGTAGCCGTCCGGGATCATGCCACGCGACTTCTGGAACGCACGGATCGCCTTGCGGGTCGCCGGGCCGGCCAGTCCGTCCGGATTGCCGACACTGAACCCCTTGCGGTTAAGCGCCGCCTGGAGCTGCATCGTCTGTTCCTTGTTGAGCGGCAGCTGGTCCCGCTTCCAGTCGCCGACCAACGCGTCACCGCCCCGGATCCGGTCAGCCAGATGACCAACGGCCAACGCATAGGCGGTGGCGTTATTGTACCGCTTGATGACGAAGAAATTGCGCAGCATCAGAAAGCCCGGTCCAGCCGCACCGGCCGGCAACACCAGCACCGCCTTGTCGTCGGGACGTGGAAAGTCCCTGCCATTGGCACGAACCACACCAAGACGGGTCCATTCGGCCATGGTCTTGGTGGTGCTGTCATCGGCAAGAGAATAGTCAAAGCCGCGCGGCAGACGGATCTCATAGCCCCAGGTCTTGCCGGTCTGCCAGCCATGCTCCTTGAGATAGTTGGCCGTAGAGGCAAGAGCATCAGGAATGCTGGTCCAGATATCGCGCTTGCCATCGCCGTTGTAGTCGGCGGCATAGCGTTTCCAGCTGGTCGGCATGAACTGGGTGTGGCCCATCGCGCCCGCCCAGGAGCCGATCATCTGCTCATGGCGGACATGCCCGGCCTGCACGATGGCCAACGCGGTGATCAACTCACCCTTCCAGAAATCCTGTCGGCGCGGCGCGCCATAGGCAAGCGTTGCCAGCGCACGGATCACATTGTGCTTGCCCATGAAGCCGCCGTAATTCGTCTCCATGCCCCAGACAGCCAGAACGGCGGCCCGGTCGACACCATAGCGCGCCTCAATCTCCCGCAGGACGGCGCCATGCTCCTGCAGCATCCGCCGGCCAGTCTCGATCCGGCTTTCGGACACGGCGCTGCCGAGATAGTCCCAGACCGGCTTGACGAATTCGGACTGAGCCGACATCAGGCGGACTGTGTCGGGATCAGGCGTCATGTCGGTGAAGACGGCATTGTAGGTATCGGGCGAAATGCCGGCAGCCCGCGCTTCCGGCCACATGTTGCGAATAAAGGCATCAAAGCGCGCATCCGCCTGCGCTGCCCCTGACCACACTGTCGCCGCCAGCGACAGAACCAGCGGCAGGGCCAGGGATAGGGCGCGGGCAGAAGCCACCCGCAAAGAGCGGCCACACGGCCGGGACAAGTCTTTTCCGGTCAAACCGATCTTCGTCATCAAGGCCTCCTCAAGCCTGGAATGCCCCCGCACTCATATTGAACCATCCAGATAGCCCGCATGTGTCTCACCGACGAATGCGGACGCCGGCCTGGATCCGGCTTTCGTTGTAATTCGCACCGGCCTGACTGCTGTCAAAGGCCCGGAAGGTATAGTTGCCTGTCAGGGCAACATTGCGGGTGACAGCATATGTGAGCCCCGCCAGCGCGCTGGTCGTGCGCTCTTCGATGTTGACGCCCTCATAGCGCCGGATCTGATAGCCAACACCGGTTTGACCGACAAACCGGTCAGAGAAGGCATGGGCAATGCGCAAGTCGCCCGAATACAGGATCGAGCCCGCTGCTGTTGGCAAGTAGGACGGGGCAAAGGTGGTTCCAACGCCCGCCGTCACGGTCGTCAGGCGCGAAGGTGACCAGACCAGCGAGGCATCGACAACCAGCCCGGACAGATCGTCAAGACGGTTGGTGTCGAGCTTCTCCACCCGCCAGCCGGCTCCGATCTCGCCCGCCAGCTTCGGCCCAGCCGCGATGGTCGTGCCGGCGCGAAGCTGGTAACCGGTGGCGTCGCGTTTCACGCAGGCGGCATTGCAGGTGCTGTCAAAGGCCCGGCGCAGCACGGTTGCCTCGACAAAGGGCTGCAAGGTCGCCCCTGTCAGGGCATCTGCGCGTACCGTTGCAGACAGCAGCGTGTTGTTTCGATTGTTGGCATCGGCCGTCGTTTCCAGCGTATAGGCGGTGCGCTCGATATCGCCGCGCAAGGTGAGGCCGACAAGACCGGCGGCATGCGTTACCCTCAAGGATCCGGTGATACCGTAGACATCACCCTCGCCAGAGGGGTTTTCCGCCGTTGACTGGGTCTCGCGCGAATAGGTTACACTGGCACTGGTGTTGACCTCGGTCGTGTCGCTGAGATCAAGGCGCAGTGCAGTCGATCCGGTCAGCGAGGGTTCTGTTTGCAACTTGCTGCCCGGGAAGGCAGCATAGCTGCCGCGCAGCGACAGCGACAGTTCGTGGCGTGACCAGTTCGAGGTCGCCGACAGGTCGGGTGCGATGGTGTAGAGCGAGTTGCCACGTCCGGAAGAAGAGCCGGCCGCATTGGTCGACCAGCCACCGCTGACGGTCAGCTGCGGGATGATGGTGAAGGTGCCGATACGCAGTCCAGTTGCGGCATCGTAGGTGGTGTCGCCGGCGAAAACGTCATTGGCCAGAGCTCCGCCGCTGCCGCCCAGAGCCGGGGTCCGGCGCACGGCAGAGAGCCTGTCGGCAAACGGACGGACACTGTCCTGCCGCCCGCCGCTGACAAGACCGGATGAGCCTCGCTCGGCCGTGGCGCTGAGACGACCGTTCGGCTGTGTGCCGATGGAGCCTGTGGTCTCCGGCGCTTCAGAGCCAAGCCTGCCCAGATCAGACGGCGTCCCGGATGCCGACAGGCTATCAAGGGAGCCGTTGTCATCACTCGCAGAACCTCGGAGGCCAGCCCCATCCGCTTGCTGCGCCACAGCCGGCACAACGCCAGCCACGGCAAGCAGGAACAGGACGGACATTCTGCGAAACATGCGGGCACCCGGACAGGAATGAATACAAATAACCCTCACATGGTGACCGAACATGGTTAATAGGCAGTTGCCAAGCATGGTTCAGGACACAGGGTGAGCCGCCCGCCTACGGAACACCGGAACGCTTCACGCCCACATCCCTTAGCCGGTTGGTGCGGCCCCTTGCCTGAAGCCTTCCGCTGGCTTAGACAACCTGGGATCAGGCGGGGGCCGGGCCAAAGAAGACCCAACGGGACAGGACAGATGCACAGTGCACATCTTCCGGCGCAGGACGCCGGACTGGCGGGCGATGCAGAGGCAAGCCTTGCGTCCGCAGACCGCACCATTGAGACCGAGATTGCCGCCCTCACCGCCCTGCGCGCTGCGCTGCGCAACGGGCTTGGTGCGCCCTTTGCCCGAACCATCGCCCTGATGCGCGGCATTCGCGGCCGCGCGATCATCACCGGCATCGGCAAGAGCGGTCACATCGGCACCAAGATGGCGGCCTCGCTCGCCTCCACCGGCACGCCGGCGTTCTTTGTCCATGCCAGCGAAGCCAGTCATGGCGACCTCGGCATGATCACGTCCGATGACGTGGTCGTGGCGCTGTCCTGGTCCGGCGAGACGACGGAACTGGCCAGCATCATTGGCTACACCCGCCGTTTCCGCGTTCCGCTGATAGCGATCACCTCGTCCGAGACCAGCGCCCTTGGCAAGGCAGCCGACATCGTCCTCGCCCTGCCCAAGGTGACGGAAGCCTGCCCGCATGGCCTCGCTCCGACGTCCTCGACCCTGTTGCAGCTGGCAATCGGCGACGCGCTGGCCGTAGCGCTGCTTGAGGCCCGCGGCTTCACCGCACAGGACTTCCGGGTGTTTCATCCGGGCGGCAAGCTGGGCGCCAGCCTGCGCCTTGCCCGGGACATCATGCATTCCGGCGCCAGCGTTCCGCTGATCAGCCTGGGCGCCCCGATGCGCGATGCCATCGTGCTGATGACGCAGAAGGGGTTCGGCGTGGTCGGTGTCACCGATCCGGATGGAAAGCTGGTCGGCATCGTCACGGACGGTGACTTGCGCCGGCACATCTCGACGAATTTCCTCGACAAGTCCGTCGACGAAATCATGACGCGCAAGCCGAAGTCCATTTCCGGCGACTTGCTGTCAGCGGCGGCGCTCGAGTTCATCAACGCGGCCCAGATCACGTCTGTCTTCGTCGTCGACAATGACTGCCCGATCGGCATCATTCACCTGCACGACCTGTTGCGCATTGGCGCAGCGTGATTTGCAGATTGCAAGGCCTACACATATTCGTGCTTTGTGCATTAGCGATTGATTAGCCAAACGCTGCCTACACTCCGGCCCAAAGGTTGGGGGCAGATCGCCCCGGTACAGTCGGGTCGCGTGGATGGATCTTGGTACACTTCTCGGGATCGTGGGATCCTTTGTGGTTGTCGCGGTGGCGATCCTGCTGGGCGGCAGTTTCAGTCAGTTCGTCGACATTCCGTCGATCCTGATCGTGTTCGGCGGTGGGTTCGCGGCAACCTTGATCCGCTTTCCGCTGGCCGGCATTGGCGGAGCGTTCGTGGTGGGCGGCAAGGTTGCCTTCACCAGCAAGAACATCAAGCCGCGCGACCTGATCGAGGAAATCAGCAACCTTGCAGAGATCGTCCGCAAGTCCGGGCCACTCGGGCTGGAGAATGTCGACGTCTCCGATCCGTCGCTGGCCAAGGGCGTGCAGTATATCGCCGATGGCTATGAACTGGACTTCATTCGCGAATCCATGGAGCGCGAACGGGACCTGACCCTGTCGCGCCTGTCGGAAGGCAAGCGCGTGTTCAAGGCCCTCGGCGACAGCGCCCCGGCCTTCGGCATGATCGGAACGCTGGTCGGTCTGGTGCAGATGCTTGCCAATATGGATGACCCGTCAGCCATCGGCCCCGCCATGGCCATCGCGCTGTTGACGACGCTTTACGGCGCGCTGGTTTCCAACATCTTGTGCCTTCCCGTTGTCGACAAACTGGATTCCAAATTCGATGTCGAGGAACTCAACCAGACCCTGATCATCGACGGCATTACCCAGATCCGCGAGAACAAGTCGCCCGCGTTGATCAAGGAAATGCTGATTGCCTATCTGCCCGAGAAGGCACGCGCCGGCCTGATGGACGCGGCGTAACCCGAACGGCAAGCAAGGAGGCCCGGACATGGCCCGAAAGAAACCGGCAGGCGGCGGCGCACCCGAATGGCTTGTGACCTTCGCCGACCTGATGTCGCTGCTGGTGTGCTTTTTCGTGCTCATCATCTCCTTCTCCATCCAGGACAAGCAGAAGATGCAGATCGTTGCCGGCTCGATGAAGGACGCCTTCGGCGTGAAGGAGACTTCCAAGCGTGACGGCGTCATCGAGATCCAGGGCACGCCGGTGCGCGACTACATGAAAAGCATCAGCCAGGCACCGCAGGAGATGGACTCAGACTTCGCCTCCGAGCCGCATGAACAGAAAAGCAAACAAGGCCCGGAAGCCAACACCCATGACACGGTGGAAGCGGACATCGAGCGCTCGCGCCAGTTTGCGACAGCTGCCGCCTCCCTGCGCCAGGCCCTGCAGGAAATGCCGGAAATCACCGAAATCTCGCAAAATATCATCTTCGAGGAAACCGAAGACGGACTCAACATCATGATCGTCGACCAGGACGGCCGGGCCATGTTCCGCGAAGGGTCGAAATACCCTTACGAGACCACGCGCCGCCTGCTGACGCGGCTGGCTCCGGTCCTGTCCGAGATGCCGAACCGGATCGAAATCACGGGGCACACCACCACCGGCAGTTCAGCCGTGGATCCATCCTACACCGGGTGGGAACTGTCCAGTGACCGCGCCAATGTGACACGGCAGATCCTGACCGAATATGGCGTGCCGCAGGACCAGATCTTCTCCGTGGTGGGCAAGTCGGACAGCGAGCCGCTGTTTCCGAATGACCCGTTCCTGGCCGCCAACCGCCGCATCGCCATCCTGCTGATGGCCGAGGCGCCGCCGCTGCCGCTCGGACATAATCCGTAAGGATCAGGCCGGCGTCACAACAAGCTGGGCGCCTTCGACCCGCACAACCTTTACACGGGTGCCTGCGGCAAGATCGGGCCCGGTAACGCGCCAGACGGTATCGTCCACCGACAGTCGGCCGCTGCTTTCTACCAGCGGTTCGGCCAGGACGAATTCGCGGCCGATGTACCGGCTGCCGCGCATGTTCAGGTGCGGATCGCCAACGCTGGCCTCGCCCTTGCGCAACAGGCGCCGGCCAACGACAAGATTGAGCAGCGCCAGGAAAATGAACAGGCCAAGCGCCACCTGCCAGGACAGATCGACGATCAGCGCTAGCGTGCCGACCAGAAACGCGGCAATGCCGAACCAAAGGAAGAAGGTGCCAGGCAGCACCACTTCCAGAGCAATCAGGCCAAGCCCCAGGAGCCACCAGTTCCAGGGGCCCAGTTCAAACAGGATGCGCTCGAACAGACCCATCAGTTACCCTTCGCTGGACGGCGTGACCGACGGCACGCGCGGGGTTGCGCCAGTCCCTGCCGACTTGTCCGTATCCCGGTTGAAAACCTCGCGGGCGATCTCGCCAATGCCCGTGAGCGAGCCGAGCAGGGCGGTCGCTTCCATCGGCAGGATCAAGGTCTTCTGGTTGCGTGAGGTGGCCAGTTCCTTGAAGGCCTCGATGTATTTCGTCGCGACGAAATAGTTGATCGCCTGCATGTCGCCGGAGGAAATCGCCTCGCTGACCATCCTGGTGGCCTTGGCTTCGGCCTCCGCCTCGCGCTCGCGGGCTTCTGCATCCCGGAAGGCAGATTCGCGCCGACCTTCGGCCTGCAGGATCAGCGCCTGTTTCTCGCCCTCGGCCTTGAGGATCTCCGACTGGCGCTTGCCCTCGGCCTCGAGGATGGAAGCGCGCTTGTCGCGCTCGGCCTTCATCTGGCGCGCCATGGAGTCCACCAGATCGCGCGGCGGATTGATGTCCTTAATCTCGATGCGGGTAATCTTGACGCCCCACGGCTCGGCCGCCGCATCCACCACGCGCAGGAGGCGGATGTTGATCTCGTCGCGGTTGGACAGGAGTTCATCCAGATCCATCGAGCCCATAACCGACCGGATGTTGGTCATGGTCAGGTTGAGAATGGCGTTCTCGAGCCCGTCGACTTCATAAGCTGCCCGAGCGGCGTCGAGCACCTGGTAGAACGTAATGCCGTCAGCAGTGACGGTGGCGTTGTCGCGGGTGATCACCTCCTGCGAGGGCACGTCCAGCACCTGTTCCATCATGACCAGCTTGCGGCCGATCTTGTCGATGACCGGAACGATGATGTTCAGGCCGGGCGACAGCGTGCGGCGATAACGGCCGAAACGCTCGACAGTGAGGTTGTAACCCTGTGGCACTGTCTTCACGCCGGCGAAGATCAGCAGTACGACCACGAGGAAAAGGACGATCAGGACAATGTCAAAACCAGCAATCTGCGGCATACCGGGCTCCCGTGTTCCGCGTCCGAAAAATCGCGCGGAGTATGCGACGGATCGCCGTCGAGGGCTAGCGCCAAAGGTGCAAAGTTGCGCAGCACCGTCCCGGCGATAGGCCGGGACGGCGGGTTCCATGCCGAAACAGATGATCGTCCATGCCAGCGCAATGGGCGATGCTGCTGGACCGGATAGCCGTTACAGCCAGCCGGACAGTTCACGCCGGACAACGGCTTCGAGAACAGCCATGCCGAGATCGCTGTCATTGAGACAAGGAATGTGGGTGAAGTTGTCGCCGCCCGCCTCGTGGAAAATCTCGCCCGCTTCACCGGCAATTTCCTCAAGCGTTTCAAGGCAGTCGGCGACAAAGCCCGGGTTCATCACGGCGATGTTCTTGACCCCGCCCTTGCCGAGGGCCTCGACGGTCTTGTCGGTATAGGGCTGCAGCCACTCTTCCGGACCGAAGCGCGACTGGAAGGTGACGCGCAGCTTCTCCTTGTCCATGCCGAGACGTTCGCGCATCAGACGCGTCGTCTTCATGCACTGGCAGTGATAGGGATCACCCTTCTTGAAGTAGGACTGCGGGATACCGTGATAGGAGGTCAGGATCACGTCCGGCTCGAAGTCGAGCCCGGCAAGATGCTGCTCGACCGACTGGGACAGCGCCTCAATATAAACCGGGTCATCGTGATACGGCGGCACGGTGCGTATCGCCGGCTGCCAGCGCATCTCAAGCAATGCCCTGCACACCTCGTCATTGACGGTCGCCGTGGTGGCTGCGGCATATTGCGGATAAAGCGGGAAGATCAGGATCCGGTCGCAGCCTTCGGCCTTGAGATGCTCCAGCCGCGAACGGATCGAGGGCGTGCCGTAGCGCATGGCCCAGTCGATCATCAGGCGCCCGCTCTGGGTCCCCATCTGCTGGGTCAGCTTGTCCGACTGGTTACGCGTGATGGTGCGCAGCGGCGACTCGTCGAGTTCCTTGTTCCAGATCTCCTCATAGGCCTTGCCGGACTTCTTCGGCCGCGTCATCAGCACGATGCCATAAAGGATCGGGTACCAGAGCGCCTTCGGCCATTCGATGACGCGCTTGTCGGACAGGAATTCGCGCAAATACCGGCGCATCGGCCAGTAGGACGTGCCATCCGGCGTTCCGAGGTTGACCAGCAGCACACCGATCTTGCCGGTTTTTACCTGTGGGTGGTCTGCCGGCAGGCGGACGGCGCGCATCTCCTCGCCGGCATTGGCCGGCATCTTGGGCGAGAACTGCAGTGTCATGGGTACTCCGGAGCACGGACAGCGGCACGGGGCCGCGCATTATTATTTGCGGCAACATAAGTCACACACAATTCTTGTCCAGTACGCCCGTTTCCCCATGGCAGATCAGTACATGAGCTGATCGATCAGCAATCCGGACCCGCCTGTGACAGCGTGCCTCAGGCGGGAGCCGCCGCGTAATCGCGTTCGTCAACGATGACCTTGCCGTCATTCGGCAGGCTGCCGACAGGCACGAGTGTCACGGCGCCCTTCAGCTTGGTCACATCGCGCAAGGTGTCGGCGACCCGGGCGGCGAGCCCGTCGTCAATGACCGGAACCTCAGCGTGAAGCGCCATCACATCCTGCTCGTCACGCCGGGAGACCGACAGGCGTGCCTTGACGAGTTCCGGGTGCCGCCCGGTGATTTCGGCAATCTGAACCGGATCGACGAACATGCCCTTGATCTTGGTGCGCTGGTCGGCACGGCCGAGCCAACCGGCCAGCCGCATGTTGGTCCGCCCGCAGGCCGACTGTCCCGGCAAGATGGCTGACAGGTCACCGGTTCCGAAGCGCAGCATTGGATAGGCGCGCTTGAAGGTGGTGACCACGAGTTCGCCCACCTCGCCATCAGCCACCGGCGTGCCGGTCCCCGGGCGAACGATTTCAACGATGCAGTCCTCGTTGACGATCATGCCGTCCGCCACCTCGGATTCGTAGGCAATGACGCCGAGTTCGGCGGTAGCATAGCACTGGCGCACGGTGACGCCGCGCGCCGCATAATCCGCGCGAAGAGACGGGAACAGGGCGCCGCCGGAGACAAGGGCGCGCTTGATCGACGAGGCATCGCGGCCAAGGTCGCGGGCCTTGTCGAGGATCACCTTGAGAAAGTCTGGCGTGCCGACATAGGCGTCCGGCTGCAGGATGGCGACGGCCTCGACCAGCATTTCGGTGTTGCCGACGCCGGCCGGGAAGACAGTACAGCCGAGTGCCCGAGCGCCGTGATCGAGCAGGAAACCGCCCGGCGTCAGGTGGTAGGAGAAGGTGTTGAACACCACATCGCCGGGCGAGAAGCCGGCAGCCGCAAGTGCCCGGGCGGAGTTCCAGGGATCGTCCCCCTCCGGCTGCGGTTCGAAGATCGGGCCGGGCGACATGTAGACTCGCGGCGCGCCCTTCATGTCGCCGGAGAGGAAGCCACCGAACGGTGGATGCTGCTTCTGCAGCGCCATGAGATCCGACTTGCGCAGCACCGGCAGGCCGGTCAGCGCAGCACGCGAGGAGATGGACGCCGGATCCACACCGGCAAGATGGCGGGCCCAGCCGGGTGCTGTGCGAATGGCATGGGCAATGGCATCCGGAAGCCGGGCAAAAAGCTCTGCCTCGCGCTGCGCCGGTGGCTGCCGGTCGCGCGCCTCGAATTGTTCACCGGTCATGGCTCTGTCCTCGCTCGCCTTGTCCCGCCTCCCCATGGTTGCCAGCAACCTGGGGAGTGTCTGTTGTACGTCGCGCGCACCTCTCGGCACCGAGCCGGCCTTGCCTCAGGCAAGCCAGCGCTTGCGACGCTTGTAGTGTTTCACGTCCCGGAAGGAGCGACGGCCCTCCCCGCCCACGCCGAGGTAGAACTCCTTCACGTCCTCGTTCTCGCGCAGCGACCTGGCATCGCCGTCCAGCACAATGCGGCCGGATTCAACGATGTAGCCGTAGGTGGCGTAGCGCAGGGCGATGTTGGTGTTCTGCTCGGCCAGCAGGAACGACACGCCCTGCTGCTCGTTGAGCTGCTTCACGATCTCGAAAATTTCCTCGACCAGCTGCGGCGCAAGACCCATGGACGGCTCGTCCAGGAGGATCATGCGCGGCCGGCTCATCATCGCCCGCCCGACAGCACACATCTGCTGCTCGCCGCCGGAGGTGTAGCCGGCCTGGCTGTGCCGGCGTTCCTTGAGACGCGGGAAATACTCGTAGATCATCTCCAGATCGGCCTTGATCGCCCCCGAGCCGTCACGGCGGGTATAGGCGCCGGTCAGGAGATTTTCCTCAATGCTGAGGTGACCGAAGCAATGCCGGCCCTCCATCACCTGGATGCAGCCGCGCCGCACCAGATCATTGGGCGACAGGTCCTGGACATGCTCGCCCTTGAACTGGATGTTGCCCTTGGTGACATCGCCGCGCTCGGCCCCCAGAAGATTGGAGATGGCCTTCAGCGTCGTGGTCTTGCCGGCGCCATTGGCACCCAGCAAGGCCACGATGCCGCCTTCCGGAACCGTCAGGGACACGCCCTTGAGCACGAGAATGACGTGATCATAGATCACCTCGATATTGTTCACCGACAGGATGGGGCTGCTGCCGGTCGGGCCTGACGTGGTCGCTGCATGTGCGGACATGGAACTCGTCTCCGGTCTCGCGTCTCTGGTGTCCGGGAAGGATCCCGCCGCACGGTGCGGCGGGATCTGTCGTGTCTGGCTCAGGTCAAGCCGGGCTCAGTTCGGGCCCGGCCCGGCCATCGGCCGGGCTCAGTTCGGGCAGGCTTCCGTGCGGACCGGCCAGGGCGCGTTCTTCTCCGCGTAGTCCTTGGCAGCGGCTTCCAGCAGCGGACGAACCTGCTCCTTCATCGGCTCGATCCAGTCGGTGGCCTTGACCCACTTCTTGCCGTCCCACTCCTGGATGAACACCGGATGCGAACCGGCATGATCCTCGCAGGTGACTTTCATCGGATGGGCAAAGCCGGCGAGGCCGATTTCTTCCAGGCGGGCTTCGGTCAGGTCGAGGGCTTCCAGGCCGATGCGCATGTCTTCGCCGGTCAGGACCTTCTTGCCGGTCTTTTCCTGCGCCGTGCGGATCGCCTCGGCGATGATCACAGAGTTGAGGACGCCGCGGTTATAGAGCGCACCGCCGAAGGTTTCCGGATTGGTCTGCGACTTGCCGGCATCGACGACGAGGGTCTTGATGTCGCCAAGAGCCTTGAAGTCGGTTCCGACGCCGGAGAAGTTCAGGGTCTTGAAGCCCTTGGCAGCCTCACCGCCGGCCCCGGCGTCTTCCTCGCCTGCCGACCACCAGGCCGCGATGAATTTCTCCA
This sequence comes from Pannonibacter carbonis, assembly GCF_003012935.1. Lineage (GTDB taxonomy): Bacteria > Pseudomonadota > Alphaproteobacteria > Rhizobiales > Stappiaceae > Pannonibacter > Pannonibacter carbonis. The sequence goes on from NZ_PUDR01000001.1 coordinate 346,179, forward strand.
TCGGGAAGCGCGTCTTGACGGCTTCCTTCACGGCGGTCGGGTTCATCGCACCCCAGCCCCACATGACCATGTAGTCCGGGCGGTCGCGGCGGACATTCAGCCACTGCGAGGCCTGGTTCTGCATTTCCTTGGCCGGAACCGGGTACTGCACGAGTTCGAAGCCATAGTCCTTGGCCAGCTGCTCCAGGAGCGGGATCGGCTCGCGGCCGAAGCCGGCGTCGAGGAAGATGTAGCCGATCTTCTTGCCCTTCAGCTTGTCGAGGCCGCCTTCCTGCTCGGCGATGTACTTGATGATGACCGAGGCGCCGTCCCAGTAGGTGACCGGCACGTTGTAGACCCAGGGGAAGGTGTTGCCGACGGCAGCGGCCGAGAGGCCGTAGCCCATGGACAGGACCGGGATCTTGTCGACGGCGGCTTTCGGGATGACCTGCAGCGTGATGCCGGTCGAATACGGGTTATAGACGAGCGCGCCCTTGCCCTTGGTGGCTTCGTAGCACTCGATGCCCTTCTGGCTGTCGTAGCCGGTCTCGCATTCCTCGATGGCGATCTTCACGCCGCCAATGCCACCGTCGCGCTCGTTGAGCATCTTCAGGTAGTCGTTCATGCCGTTGGCAATGTGGATGCCGGAGCCGGCAAAGGCGCCCGTGCGATAGGTGAGCAGCGGGACGTAGTTGCTGTCCTCGGCCTGCGCCACGCCAGCCCCGAAGGGCGCAGCGAGGGTGAGCGACAATGCTGTTCCCAGTGCGAATGCTCTGAAGTTCATCTTGTTTTCCTCCCAAATGACGGCCGGCCAAATGACGGCCGGGATATCCCGCGTCATCGAACCGACCTCAGGCCTCCTCCCCCGGGTCGGTTCGCTTCCCCGGTTGGCCAAGCGTGGATGGGCCCGTCAGTACGGGAAGGGCCACACCCTGAGCTTCTGCTTGCCGATCTGCCACAGCCGGGCAAGCCCGTGCGGTTCCACGATCAGGAAGAAGATGATCAGCGCGCCGACGATCATGAACGTCACGTGCTGGATTGACTCTGCGGCCACCTCGACGCCGAATAGGCCCGGCAGGAAGCGCAGGAACACAGGCAGGATCCAGATGAAGGCCGCGCCAAGGAACGAGCCGGCAATGCTGCCGAGACCGCCCAGGATGACCATGAACAGGATCTGGAACGACAGGGTGATCGAGTAGGACGACGGCTCCGCCGCGTTGAGCCAGAAGAACACCATCATCGCGCCGGCCACGCCGCAGATGTAGGACGAGACGCCGAAGGCCAGCAGCTTGGTCTGCAAGGGGCGTACGCCCATCAGCTCGGCGGCGATGTCCATGTCGCGGATCATCATCCAGGAGCGCCCGATGCGGCCACGGATGACATTGGCGACGAGAAACGCGATGACCACGACGATACTCAAGACGATGAAGTAGCGGGTGAGCGGAAGGGCCTCGGCGCCGGTGACGATGACGCCGAACACCTCGCGCCGCGGGATCTCGATCGCCCCCGAGGCGTTGTAGTTGTAGAGCCACGGAATGCGGATGAAGCACCACTCCAGGAAGAACTGCGCCGCCAGCGTGGTGACGGCCAGGTAAAGGCCCTTGATGCGCAGGGACGGCAGGCCGAAGATTGCGCCGATGCCGGCCGAGAACACGCCCGAGATCAGCACCAGGACGATGACATTGGCATCGGGGAAGATCGAGGTCAGCTTATAGGCCGCATAGGCGCCAACGCCCATGAAGGCGCCCGAGCCCAGCGACAGCTGGCCGGCAAAACCCGTCAGGATGTTGAGGCCGATGGCGGCCAGCGAAAACACCAGGAACGGGATCATGATCGAGGTGAGGAAGAAATCATTCGCCAGCAAGGGGATGGCGACGAAGGCCACGGCCAGGATGAGCCCCATGGCGATCCGGTCCTGCCGGATCGGAAAGAGGGCCTGATCTGCCTCGTAGGTCGTCTTGAACTGGCCTGCTTCACGGTAAAACATGGGTCAGGTCCTCACACGCGCTCGATGATGCGTTCGCCGAACAGGCCCTGCGGACGGAACAGCAGGAAGATCAGCGCGATGATGTAAGCCAGCCAGCTCTCGATGCCGCCGCCAACGAGCGGGCCCCAGTAGATCTCGCCCAGCTTCTCGCCGAAGCCGATGATGAGACCGCCGATGATGGCGCCGGGAACCGAGGTGAAACCGCCGAGGATCAGCACCGGCAGAGCCTTGAAGGCGACGATCTCGAGGGCGAAGGACACGTCGGAGCGGGCGCCCCACATGATGCCCGTGGCCAGCGCCACGATGCCGGCGGCGAACCAGACAATGGCCCAGATCTGGTTCAGCGAAATGCCGACCGACAGGGCTGCCTGGTGGTCATCGGCCACGGCGCGCAGCGCGCGGCCGATGCGGGTCTTGTTGAAGAACAGCGCAAGCCCGGAGACCATCAGCACCGCAATCACAGCTGCGGCAATGTCGATATGTTGCAGCAGAACAAGCCCACGCTCCCCGAACTCGATGGCGGTGGAGCCGGTCGGCAGCCACAGCTCCTCGGTGATCATGCGCTTGGGCTCGCCGCCGAAGACGAATTCGCCAAAGCCAATCAGGAAATACGTCAGGCCGATGGTCGCCATCAGCAGGATAATGTCCGGCTGGTTGACCAGCGGCCGCATCACCACCCGCTCGATGCCATAGGCCAGAACGCCCATGACGCCGATGGTCAGGATCAGGGCGAGGAAGGCTGGCACACCCTGTTCGTGCAGGCCGACCAGCGTCAAGCCGGCGAACACCACCATGATGCCCTGCGCGAAATTGAAGACGCCGGACGCCTTGAAGATCAGCACGAAGCCGAGCGCGATCAGCGCGTAGAGAATGCCGGAGACGAACCCTTCCCAGAGCACCTGGATCAGGAAGTCAGGCTGGGCCCCCATCTGCACGAAGGGGTCGATGAAAATGTCGTAGAGCATGCTCCTGCCCCCTTAATGCGACACGCCGAGATAGGCGTCGATGACTTCCTGACTGGCCTGGACTTCGGCTGGAGCGCCGTCTGCGATCTTCTTGCCGTAGTCGAGCACGACGACGCGGTCGGAGAGATCCATCACGACGCCCATGTCATGCTCGATGAGGGCGATGGTGGTGCCGAACTCCTGGTTCACGTCGATGATGAAGCGGCTCATGTCCTCTTTTTCCTCGAGGTTCATGCCGGCCATCGGCTCGTCCAGCAGCAGCAGCTCCGGCTCCATGGCCAACGCCCGGCCCAGCTCGACGCGCTTCTGCAGGCCATAGGGCAGCTTGCCGACCGGCGTCTTGCGGATCGCCTGGATCTCGAGGAAGTCGATGATGTCCTCGACCTTGCGGCGGTGGGCGATTTCCTCATCGCGCGCCGGGCCGTAATGCAGCACCTGCCAGAAGAAGTTGCGGTGCATCTTGAGGGTGCGGCCGGACATAATGTTGTCCAGCGTCGTCATGCCCTTGAACAGCGCCACGTTCTGGAAGGTGCGGGCGATGCCCTGGCTGGCGGCCTCATAGGGCCGCATCTTGCGCCGGACCTCGCCGCGCCAGGTGATGGTGCCCTGCTGCGGATGGTAGAAGCCGTTGATGACATTGAGCATCGACGTCTTGCCGGCGCCATTCGGACCGATGATCGCCCGGATCTCGCCCTTGCGGATGTCGAAGGAGATGTTGGTGATCGCCTTCACGCCGCCAAAGGACAGCGAGACGTTGTCGACTTTCAAGAGCACCTCGCGCTCGGGCTCAGGCGCGGCGACGGGCTGGGCCGGAACGACCTTGGCTGCGGTCACGGCATTCATTCGGCGGCCTCCTGGAGCTGGTGTCGCGGCGCGTGCGGTGTCAGGTCGCGGATTTCCACCGTGCCCTCGATGATGCCGGTGCGGCCGTCCTCGAAGGTCACTTCGGTGCGCACATGACGTGAGGTGGAGCCGTCGTAGAGCGCCTCGATCAGCGGGGCGTAGCGGTCGGCAATGAAGGAGCGGCGAACCTTCTGCGTGCGCGTCAGCTCGCCATCATCGGCATCCAGTTCCTTGTGCAGGATCAGGAAGCGGCGGATCTGCGATCCGGCCATCATCGGCTCACCGGCAAGATCCCGGTTCACCTGATCGACGTGATCCTGGATCATGGCATAGACGTCCGGATTGGCCGCCAGCTCCTGGTAGGAGGCGTAGTTGACGTTGTTGCGCTCGGCCCAGCTTCCGACGGAGGTCAGATCGATGTTGATGAAGACGGTGGCAAAGTCCTGCCCGTTGCCGAAGGCCACCGCCTCCTTGATGTTGGGGAAGAACTTCAGCTTGTTCTCGATGTATTTCGGCGCGAACAGCGCGCCGTCATTGAGCTTGCCGACGTCCTTGGCGCGGTCGATGATCTTGAGGTGGCCATTGTCCGCGATGAAGCCGGCGTCGCCGGTCAGCACCCAGCCGTCTTCGGTCTTGGTCGCACGGGTCGCTTCCTCGTTCTTGTAATAAGCGACGAAGACGCCCGGTGAGCGGTACAGAACCTCGCCATTGTCGGCGATCTTCAGCTCGACCTGCGGTGCCGGCTTGCCGACCGTGTCGCCATAGATCTCGCCGTCGGGCTGCAGCGTGATGTAGACGCTGGCCTCCGTCTGGCCGTAGAGCTGCTTCAGGTTGAGCCCGAGCGAACGGTAGAAGCGGAAGATTTCCGGCCCGATGGCCTCGCCGGCCGTGTAGCCGACCTTGAGCCGGGTGAAGCCGATGCGGTTCTTCAGCGGACCGTAGACCATGATCTCGCCGAGGCTGTAGAGCAGCCGGTCGGTGAAGGGCACGTTCTCGCCGTTGAGGATCTTTTCGCCAGAGCGGCGGGCGACGTCCATGAAGAAGTCGAACATCTTCTTCTTCAGGCGGCTGGCATCCTCCATGCGGACCAGGATGCGGGTCAGCATGCTTTCGAAGACGCGCGGTGGGGCGAAGAAATAGGTCGGCGCGATCTCGAGACGGTCGAGATCGACAGTCTCGAGGCTCTCCGGGCAGTTGACGCAATAGCCGGCGGTATAGGCCTGGGCGAGGGAGAAGACGTGATCACCGATCCAGGCCATCGGCAGGTAGGCGAGCACTTCCTCGGTCTCGTCGAGCCGGTCGAATTCATTGCCGTTGCGGGCCGAGATGACGAGATTGTCGAAGGACAGCATGACGCCCTTCGGCCGGCCGGTGGTGCCCGAGGTGTAGAGCATCACCGCGATGTCCGAGCCCTTTTGGGCGGCAAAGCCGTTTTCCCAGGCGGCGGCGGCACCCGCGTCCTTGGCGAGAACGGCGCGGCCCATGTCCTGGACGGCGGGAAAATGGCTGAGATGGGTGTGATCGTAATCGCGCAGGCCGCGCGGCTCGTCATAGACGATGTGCTTGAGGCTGGTCAGGTCCTCCATCGACAGGAGCTTGTCGACCTGTTCCTGATCCTCGACGATGGCAAAGCGCACTTCGGCATGGCTGAGGACGTAGGACATCTCTTCAGCGACCGAGTCTGCGTAAACCGGCACCGGGATGGCCCCCAGCGCCTGCGCGGCGACCATCGACCAGTAGAGATGCGGCCGGTTGGCACCGACAATGGCGACCTTGTCGCCCGCAGTGAGCCCGAGTTGACGAAGCCCGAGGGAAAAGGCGCGGGTTTCTTCAAGAACTCCGGCCCAGGTCCAGCTTTGCCAGATGCCGTAGTCCTTTTCCCGCATTGCGGTCCGCTCCCCGAGATCCCGCGCATTGCGCAGGAGAATCTTCGGGAAGGTGTCCACGTCGCCTCCCGCGACGTTGGCCAGCCTTGCCATAGCGTGTTCCACCCTTGATGTGCGCCCCGTTTATCGGAGTCGCGCTTATGACGTCATGGAACGACGGCTCCTCCCCGCTGTACAGCCCCCATTTCGAGGGAGGGCTTGTTGCGGGCCGCTTCCAGACGCAGGTCCGACGCTAGGCCAGGCAGATTTCGCCAGTATGTGCAGATTGTGACGAAATGTTTCGTTTACCCTGTCTCTCTGTTGCAGGGCAGCATCACGGCAGGGGAAACCAAGGCTGGATCCTCGCCCAGTCCGCCGCTTGGGTGACTGGCGCAACGGGTCGGCCTTGCCTAAAGTCAAAGGATGAGCGAGCCCTCGTCCCAGCAAGCCCTGATTGACCTGATGCAGGCGGCCCTTGACCATGTCAGTCAGGGGTTTTCGGTTTTCGACGCCGACCTGCGGCTGGCGGCCTGGAACCGCGGTCTTTACGAAATGCTCGACCTGCCGCAAGCCCTGGCGCAACGTGGCACGCATCTGGAAGCATTTCTGCGCGTCAATGCACAGCGCGGCGAGTACGGCCCCGGCGATATCGAGGGCAAGATCCAGCGGCGGCTGGAGCGGGCGGCGAAATTCGAACCGCATTACTTCGAGCGAATGCGGCCCAACGGCCAGATCATAGCCGTCAGCGGCACACCGCTGCCGCAAGGGGGCTTTGTCACCACCTATACGGACATCACCGCCGAGCGGCGACGCCAGGAAAAGCTGGAACGCACCGTGGAGGAACGCACGCGGGCGCTGCGCCAGAGCGAAGACTGGCTGCGGCTGGTCACCGACAATGTGCCGGCGCTAATTGCCTATGTCGGCTCGGGCCCGGTGTTCCGTTTTGCCAACCGCCGCTATGCCGACTGGTTCGGGCAGTCCGTCGCCTCGATCACCGGACGGTCGCCAGCGGAGGTTCTGGGACCCGAGCTTTATGCCGAGATCCGCCCCTATATCGAATGGGCCTTCGAAGGTAATGCGGTGTCCTACGAGTACAGCCGCGCCAAGCCGGACGGCGAACTTGCCTATATGCGGTCAACCCTGATCCCGGACATGACCACAGACGGGCGCACGCTGGGCATCTTCGTCCTGTCGCTCGACGCGAGCGACCAGAAGCGCTCGGAGGCAGCGCTGGTACAATCACAGCGCATGGATGCGGTTGGCCAGCTGACCGGCGGACTGGCGCATGACTTCAACAATCTTCTCGCCATCCTGATGGGCAACCTGCTCAGCCTGAAACGCAAGGGAAACGCCGTGTCGGCCGAGGACGTGGAGGCGCATCTGGCGCCCATGCTGCAGGCCGCGCAACGCGGCGCCGACCTGACACGCCGCCTGCTGGCCTTCAGCCGTGGCAAGGCGCAGGATCTCGTCGAGACGTCGCTCAACACCGTGCTGGCAAACACCGCAACCCTGCTGGCCGGATCCCTGCCAGCCACTATCCGCCTGACCTTTGTGCCCTGCACCGAGACACTGACGGCACGGCTGGATCCCTCTCAGCTTGAAACCGCGCTGGTGAACCTCGTCTTCAATGCCCGCGATGCCCTGCCCGATGGCGGCGACATCGACGTCAGCCTGACGCTGCAGACATTGACGCCGAAACACGCAGCCAGTGCCGGCGTGACACCGGGCACCTATGCCCGCATCGTGGTACGCGATACCGGCCTTGGCATGGATGACAACACGCGCATGCGGGTGTTCGAGCCGTTTTTCACAACCAAACCCTTCGGGACGGGCTCGGGCCTGGGTCTGTCCATGGTGTATGGGCTGGCGAAACAGGCTCGGGGCTCGGTGCGGATCGAATCGGCGCCCGGCGAAGGGACATCGGTGATCCTGCTGTTGCCGGCGCGGCTGGATAAGGTTGAGGCATTTGCGCAGCAGAGCGATGCGCAAGGCCCACTGCCGCTCGGTGCCGGGGAACTGGTGCTGCTGGTGGAGGATGACCCGGCGGTGGCCGAGACCGTTGCGCGGCAGATCGAGGATCTCGGCTACACGGCGCTGAACGCCGAAGGCGCTGCAGATGCCATCGAGCTCGCCCGGGACGTGAGCGAGATCCGCGCCATGCTGAGTGACATCGTCATGCCCGGCCAGATGAACGGACTGGCGCTGGCACGGACGGTGCGGGCAGCACGGCCGGACATCGGCATCGCCCTGATGACCGGCTACGCCGACACCGGCGAAACCGGCGCAGACACCGCGTTCCCGGTCATCGCCAAGCCCTTCGACAGCCGGCGGCTGGCGGAAACCCTGAAAGCCATCATGACCCCATGAGCCAGTCCCCCGCGAGCGGAACCCCAATGGTCGCCCCCCCCATGATCGGACTGGTCTATGTCGTCGATGACGAGGCGGCAATCTGTGCGCTGCTGGCCGACACGCTGGCGCAATTCGGCTTCCGGACCGAGAGTTTTGCCCGTGCCGACGAGATGCTGAAAGCGCTGGACCGGCAGGTGCCGGAAGCCTGCCTGATCGATCTCGGCCTGCCCGACATGGAGGGCATGGTGCTGATCAACGAGATCCGCCGCCGGACCTTCGTGCCGATCCTGGTCCTGTCCGCGCGCAGCCATTCGTCCGATAGGGTGATGGGGCTGGAACTGGGGGCGGATGACTATGTTGTCAAGCCGTTCGACCCGCGTGAGGTGGTGGCGAGACTTCGCTCGGTGCTGCGCCGCGCGGCTGACCGGCCAAAGCCCGTGGATGCCGTCCGCGTGGCCCGGTTCTCCGGCCATGTCTTCGACCCGTCTTCGCACCGGCTGCTCAGCCCGGATGGCGAGGAGAGCTTTCTGTCCACCGGGGAGGCCACGCTTCTGGAGGCGCTGCTCAAGGCGCCCAAGCGGGTGCTGTCGCGGGATTACCTGCTGGAACATGGCGGCCGCGATGAGAGCCTCGACCGTTCCATTGACGTGCGGGTGTCGCGCCTGCGCAAGAAGCTCTCAGGCGAAGGCGGCACGCCGCTGATCCGGACCATCTATGGCTCCGGCTACATGCTGACCTCGGCTGTCGACTGGAGCTGAGGCCGCTCAGCCGTAGATCGCCTTCGGCAGCCAGGTGGCAAGCGCGGGGAAGAACCACAGGATCGTCAGCATGGCGATCTGCATCAGGACGAAGGGGATCACGCCCCGGTAAATATCCGAGCTCTTGACCTCAGGCGGGGCAACGCCGCGCAGGTAGAACAGGGCAAAGCCGAAGGGCGGCGTCAGGAAAGATGTTTGCAGGTTCACCGCCATCATCACGCCGAGCCAGGCCGGATGCATCGGCGAGCCATCCGGCATGGGCAGTTGCAGCAGGACGGGTGCAACCAGCGGCACGACAATGAAGACGATCTCGAGAAAGTCGAGAAAGAAGCCCATCACAAACATCACCAGCATGACCACCAGGATCGCACCGACGGCACCACCCGGCAGGTCCTTCAGCAGCGAATGGACCAGCTCGTCGCCGCCAAGATCCCGGAACACCAGCGAGAAGAAAGTCGCGCCGATCATGATGGTGAAGACCATTGCGGTGATCTGCGTCGAGGAACGCAGCACATCCGACAGGATGCCGCCGCGCTTGACCCGGAACAGGCACACCAGCAGAGCGGCTGCCCCCGCGAGTGTCAAGGCGGCTGCAGCCGCGATGGCAACCCAGTCCGCAGTAGGGATTTCAAGACGGGCCACGCGCAGGTCGAACAGGCGTGACAGACCAAGGGCTGCAAGCAGACACAGCGCCGCGACATAGACCGGCCAGGGGCGGAGAGCATCCGCCCGCTGGGCCGCCAGCAGCGCAGCCCCGATTGCGCCAACGGCCGCCGCTTCCGTCGGGGTGGCCACCCCGCCAAGGATCGAGCCGAGCACGGCAACGATGAGCACCAGCGGCGGCACCAGCACCCGCACCACATCCGACAGCGGCACCCGCTCGCCTTCCGCCATCTTGATCGGCGGCGCGTCCTGCGGACGCAGGAAAGCAATCGCCAGCTGGTAGAGGATATAGAGGCCGACGAGGCCGAGCCCGGGGAACAGGGCGGCGGCAAAGAGATCACCAACGGAAAACGGATCCGGCGACCAGTTGCCAAGCGACCGCTGCGCCGTCTGATAGGCGTTGGAGAGTTGGTCAGCCAGAAACACAAGAACGATGGACGGCGGAATGATCTGGCCGAGCGTGCCGGAAGCGGCGATGGAGCCGGTGGCCAGACGCGGATTGTAGCCGTTGCGCAGCATCACCGGCAGGGACAGGAGCCCCATCGTCACCACCGTCGCGCCGACGATGCCAGTGGACGCTGCCAGCAGCCCGCCCACAAGAAAGACGGAGAGACCAAGGCCACCCGGCATCTTGCCGAAAAGCTTGGCCATGGTCTCCAGCAGGTCCTCGGCGACGCGCGAGCGTTCCAGCATCACGCCCATGAAGACGAACAGCGGCACGGCCAGCAGCGTCTCGTTGGTCATGATGCCGAAGATGCGCAAAGGAATGGCACCAAGCGACAGCGACGCGCCGGCGAATGACCCCAGCAGGGCAAACACCAAGGCGACACCGGCCAGCGTGAAGGCAACCGGGAAACCGGCCATCAGGCAGGCGACGGCAGCGGCGAACATCAGCACGTCGAGAAAGGCAACAAGATCCATCGGGACGGGCTCAGTTCTTGTGCGAGGGGAAGGAGGCGAGCGCTTCGCGGTTGCCAGTCAGCGCGGCTAGGCAGCGCAAAAGGAGCGCAATCCCCTGCAGCGCCAACAGCCCGGCATAGAGAAGGATTGCGGCCTTCAGCACATAGAGCGCCGGCAGGCCCGACGTTTCGCGCGAGCCCTCACCGATCATCCAGGACATCTGCACGAAGGGCCAGGAGTACCAAAAGATCACGGCGCACATGGGCAGGAGAAACAGGATGGCGCCGACCAGGTCGACGAGTGCCTTGGTGCGCGGTGCGGCATCCCGGTAAAAGACGTCGACCCGGACATGGCCATCAAGTGCCAAGGCATAGCCTGCGGACAGAAGGAACAGGAAGCCAAACATGTAGACAATGGCTTCCTGCACCCAGATCGAACCGGTGCCGAAGATATAGCGCAGGATCACGACGGCGAACTGCACCAGCACGATGGCCAGCATCAGCCAGGATACGGACTGGCCAACGGCCTGGTTGAGGCCCGACAGGGCGCGTGCGACCCTCAGCATGAATGGCGATCCTTCGGTCAAACGACAGGCGGCGGGGAGACCATCAGTCCCGCCCGCCGCCATCAGGTCAAGTGCTCAGCATCAGAAGTTCAGAGAAACATCCCGATGGTTGGACAGACAGGGCGCCAGAGCCAGAGCCACCTCACGTGGCAGACGCGGCAACTGGCGCAGGCCGATCGTCCCGTTCGTCGCCGCCTGATAGGCCGTGATCTGCGGCAGCAACTCGTCAAAGCCGCGCTGGCGCCAGACCAGATCTTGCTTCAGCTCGGCGATGGACTTGTCCAGTTCGGCGACAGCCGCCTGGGCATCCGGGGCAGTGGAACGCATGATCTTGCGTGCCTCATTGAGACCCTTGCGGATCTCTGCCGTGCCGTCGAGAGCCGAAACGTCGCTGCGCAACAGGTCGATCTGGTCAAGAACTTCGGCAAGGGGCTTGGACAGGATCGCGTCCTGCAAGGCGGTGAACTTCGCTTCCATCTCCTGCAGGGCCGGAGCGGCCTGCAGCACCCCGGTTACCTTGATGACCGGCTCCGCCGCATTGTCAGCCAGACGGCGGTAGGCCGTGCGGGCCTTGTTCTCCGCGTCCTGCACCTTGGCGAAATCCGTGTGCACCTGGTCCCAGGATGCCGGAATCCCTGCCCGCATGGCATCCAGCGTGGCCTGCAGTTCGAGGATCTCCTGCTTTGCTTCCTCTCCGCGCTCGGCGGAATAGATGCCGGTCGGCCCTGCGCGGGTGACAACAACCTCGAGGTCCTTGATTTCCCGTTCAATCTTGCGCGCATCGCGCTCGATCGCACGCACCTGGACAAGCAACGGACGATAGCTGACCGCCGCCTGCCCGACCGCGGCAACAGCGGCATCTATCTCGGCCATCTGCGGGATTGCCTTCTCGGCATTCTGCAAACCAGACTGAAGTTCCTTCTGCAGATCAGCCGGAAGATAACCGATGTCCACACCCTGCATGCGGCTGATAGCGCCGGCAATCTCCGTTCCACGCTGGCGGAATTGCTGACTGGTGTAAGTCTCGATGCAATACTGCAGACGCGGGTTTTTTGGTGGCGGCGCGGTTTCCGAGAGAAGGGAAGACCGGTTCGGCAGATAGTTCACGATCTGGGGATTGAAGCCGACGATTGCCAGAGCCAGGAGCTGAATGCCGATAAAGGCCAACACCCCCTTGTAGATCTGGACCGTCTTCACAACAGCCGGCGCAACGCCGCGCAGGTAGAACAACGCAAAGCCAAACGGCGGGGTGAGGAACGACGTCTGCAGATTGAGCCCGAACATCACGCCCAGCCAGACGGCAGTAACGTTGGCCGACGGATCCGCCAGCAGGATCGGCGCAACAATCGGCACCACCACCACGGCAATCTCGATGAAGTCGAGGAAGAAGCCGAGGATGAAGATCACCAGCATGACCATGAAGAACTGGGCCCAGAACCCGCCTGGCAGGCCTTGCAGGAAGTCCTTGACCAGATCCTCACCACCAAAGGCGCGGAAGGCAGATGTCAACATGGCCGCGCCGATCAGGATGATGAACACCAGGCAGGAGCCCTTGGCGGTCTCGATCATCACCTCGCGCAGCGTGTTGTCCGTCACCATCGTGCGCCAGCCACTCCAGATGATGGCAAACACGAGCGTCAGCACGGCAATCGCAGCAAGGATCACGCCGGTGAAATCACCACCAGACATCACACGCTTGATGTTCGTGTCATAGAAGCTGACGGCCACCGCAATGCCAAGCAGCGCCAGGATTGCAATGATCGCCGGCGTGTAGACGCCCTTGCCCTTGCCGTCCTGCAACCGGTAGCCGGCCATGACCATGGCGCCAATGGCACCGACGGCACCGGCCTGGTTCACGGTGGCGACACCCGCCATGATCGAGCCAAGCACCAGAACGATCAGTGCAAGCGGCGGAACAAGCGTGATGAACACCTGGAACAGGAACTGCCGGTCCATCTTGCCCTGGCCCCGCACAGCCGGAGCCGCCTTGGGGTTGATAAGCGCAAAGCCGAGCATGAACAGCACATAAAGCCCAACGAGCAGCAGGCCGGGCAGGATTGCGCCAAGGAACAATTCGCCCGCGCTGGTCGAGGCGATGGCAAGGTCCGAGGGCATCTGGCCTGCCCCATTGGCCTCGCGGTACAAAGCCTGCCGAATATTGCCGGCCTGATCGACGCTCGACGAGAGCTGATCCGCCAGAATAATCAGAACGATAGACGGCGGAATGATCTGTCCGAGCGTGCCGGAAGCGGCAATCGTGCCCGTGGCCAGTGGCACGGAGTAATTATTGCGCATCATCGCCGGCAGCGAGATCAGGCCCATGGCCACGACGGTGGCACCAACAATGCCAGTGGTGGCCGCCAGCAAGGCACCGACGAGAATAACCGAGATGCCCAGGCCACCCGGAACCGGACCGAACAGGCGGGCCATCGTGATCAGAAGGTCTTCAGCAATCTTCGACCGCTGCAGCATGATGCCCATGAAGATGAACAGCGGGATGGCGATGAGCGTATCTCGTTCCGCTTCCCAATAAATGCCGCGGAAGTTGGTTACACCCGCGCTAAGCCACTGGGTCGGACCGCCATGAGCAAAATAAGCATCGACATTGCCCGCAAACAGATAACCAGAACCTGCGGCAAGACCGATTGCAATGATCGCCGACCCCGGCAGGGCAAAGGCCACCGGGAAACCGGAGCCGAGCGCTGCAGCCATCAGGACGATCAGCAGAAGAAGGAAAAACAGTTCCATGGGTGCAAATCCTGCTGGGTCAGTGCTTGATGGAGCCGGACAGGTCACGGCCACCAGGTTCGCCGCGCATGTCCGCGACAGCGGCAAACAGATAACTGACGAACTGGATCATCATGGTTACGGCAAAGACGCCGAGGAAGCCTGCCATCAGATACTTCACGTACAAGCCGAAACCGGCCTGGGTCGTTTCATAGGCAAGCATGGGGCTGTTGATGATCGACTGCTTTGATCCGAGACCGAAATAGAGAATGGTCCAGCAGAACACCATGCCGAAGGCGATGGCGCCGAAGGCATTGGCAAAGCCCTTCGCGCTCTGACCGAAGCTGGCATAGAGCACGTCGACGCGCACATGGCCTTCTTCAAGCAGGGTGTAGGCCGAGGCGAACAGGAACAGTGCCGCATACCAGAACCGCACCAGATCCGACAGGAACGCCTGTTCATAGGAGAACACGAAGCGTCCAAGAACGATCAGAAGCTGCGACACCACAACCAGCAGCGCCAACCAGAAGAAGCCGAGAGTGCGGGTCACTGCCGCAAGAAGGATCGAGAATGCGATCAAGGGCATGTGGACATAGCCCCCGCGGAACTGCGGTCGCCCAAGATCGGATGTCAGCTGGCTGCCAAGCAGCGCCTCAAGCATCCCCTCGACCCGCAGGAAAGAAATCGTTGTATCGACAACGCCGACAATAACCACCGACCAGAATGCCCAACGGATGAGAAAGGCATTGAAGTTGCTGATGCGCTCACTGTCAGGCCGCAGCCCAGGCGCGCCGGGACGCAGCACATAGGCAACGGCCAGAAGCCCCAGCACGGCATACAGGCCGAGTTGCATCTGGGCAGCCACAGATCCGGTTCCCGGCCCAGGAAAACCCAGCCAATAGGTAAGGTAATTGTTGATCAGGAAGGCAGCCATCACTGCCAGATTGATCCAACCGAACAGCCGGATGGCAAGAACACCACCGGTTCGGGTTTCCAGCGCGCGCACATCATCAGTTGCGGCGCCTTGAACCGGATTCAAGGACGTCATCGTCGAGCGCCTCGTCTATTCACCGTTACAACCAAGAAGGGGACGGGGGTTCCCCCCGTCCCCGGTCAGATCAAACGCCGTTGCAGCGCATCAGACCTTGATGCCCAGAACGCGGTTGCGCTGGACGGTGTAGCCGGTGTCAGCGAGCAGCATCCAGCGACCCACTTCCGAACGCGCCTTGACGAAGCTTTCGTGGGTGCGCTTGGCAAGGTCGGAGTGCTGGATGGTTTCCTCGAACACGGCAGCTGCCGCGTCACCGAAGGCGTCATAGACTTCGTCGGAGAACTGCTTCAGCACCACGCCATGCTCGTTGATGAGCTTGTCGAGGTAAGCACCGTTGAAGCCGTTGGCTTCAGCCATGGAGAAGGCGTTCTCTTCGTTACAGGCGGCTTCGATGATCATCTGGTCGATCTTCGACAGCTTGGAGAACCAGGCCTTGTTGCAGCCCAGCGCCAGCATCGAGCCCGGCTCATGCATGCCCGGGTAGTAGTAGTACTTGGCAGCTTCGTAGAACTTCATGAAGTAGTCGTTCCACGGACCAACCCACTCGGTGGCATCAACGGCGCCAGACACGAGGTTTTCGTAGATCTGGCCACCCGGCAGAGCAACCGGAGACGCGCCCAGCTTGGCCATGACGTCACCGCCGAGGCCCGGGATACGCATCTTCAGACCCTTGAGGTCGTCAGCGGTCTCGATTTCCTTGTTGAACCAGCCGCCCATCTGCACGCCGGTGTTGCCGGCGTTGAAGTTCTTGAGGCCGAAGCCGTCAGCCAGCTCGTCCCAGAGCTGCTGGCCACCACCAACCTTGATCCAGGCATCGATCTCGGCGTAGGTCAGGCCGAACGGAACGGCGGTGAAATACGACCAGGCCGGGTGCTTGCCCTTCCAGTAGTAGTCGGCACCGATATAGGCCTGTGCATTGCCCGAGGCCACTTCGTCGAAAGCGTCAAAAGCGCCAACACGTTCGCCGGCGGCGAAGTACTGAACCTTGATGCGACCTTCGGTCAGGGCTTCAATGCGGGCTGCAAGACGCTGTGCGGAAATGCCGAGGCCCGGCATGTCACGCGGCCAGGTCGACACGATCACCATGTCGGTGGTCGACTGCGCGATGGCCGGAGCTGCGAGAGCAGTCGCAGCGACGGCACCACCAGCGCCAAGGCCAGCAGTCTTGATAAACGAACGACGATCCATGCTTTATCCTCCCAGATATGGACCTTGAAACATCGGGGCCAACAGTTGCACCGATCAGCACTTGTGTCTAGGTGATCATTGGATGGAGGCGCTAGTCGTGTTTCTGCGCAGTCTCTCAGTAGTAGTACGGAAACTGCGCATAAAATGCTGCGTTAGACGCCTCAGTATCGCAAGGAACGGCAAGAGAACGAGGGCAAGACGTGCCATTCAAGACAAAACTGTTCCTGATCACGGTCCTGCCACTGGTGGCGTTGTCCCTGTTGATCGGCGGCATCACATTTCTGCAAGCTTCGCGCCTGATCGAGGAGCAGACGCGAGCGGTCGAGGAGCGGATTCTCGCCTCCAAGCGTCAGGAAATCCAGAACATTGTCGAACTGGTGCTGACCTCAATCAAGGGCCAGATCGACGAGGAACCCGATGGACGTGAGGCCGCGCAGGGTGAGGTCAAGCGCCTGCTGACCGAGATCAGTTTTGGCGATGATGGCTATTTCTTCGTCTACAGCCGCGACGGCACCAACCTGGTGCATCCGAAGCTGCCGCATCTGATTGGCAAGAAGTGGTGGGACCTGCAGGACCCGGAAGGCGACTATGTCATCCGCAACCTGATGGCCGCGGCAGAAGCGGGCGGAGCCTTCCACCGCTATGTCTGGAACAAGCCCAGCGCCAGCGGCGATGCGGAGAAGCTGGGCTACGCCGTCATGCTGGAAAAATGGGGCTGGATGCTGGGAACAGGCGTCTACATCGACGACATCGCCAGCGAAGTGGCGATGGTGCGGGCCGACTTTACCGCAAATGTGCGCCAGACCCTGCTCGTGATCTTTCTCATCACCATGATCGCCATCCTGCTGAGCCTCACGGCTGTGGCGACGGTCAGTTTCTCCGAGCAGAAATTTGCTGACAGCAAGCTGAAGGACCTAACCAACCGTATCGTCGATGTGCAGGAACAGGAGCGCAAGCGCGTTTCGAGCGAGCTGCATGACAGCATCTCCCAACTGCTCGTTTCCGTGCGCTATGGCATCGAGATGATCCATTCCCGCGCCGGATCCCAGGTGCTGCTGCAACAGCAGGCGGAACGCTGCCTGCGCATCCTCGATGACGCGATCTCCGAAGTCCGGCGCATCTCGAAGGACCTGCGGCCAAGTGTCCTGGACGACATGGGCCTGTCGGCCGCCCTCGTCAGCCTTGCCAAGGATTTTGAGGCGCAATCCGGCATCAAGGTACGGATTTCGGCCGATCGGTGCCGAAGACGGCTGAGCGACAAGGCCAAGACGGCGCTGTACCGGGTGGTGCAGGAGGCGCTGACCAATGTCGCCCGCCACGCCCGGGCCGAAGAAGTGACCATCAACCTGAAGGCCGGCATCGAGACCCTGTCGCTGACGATAGAAGACGATGGAGTCGGCATCATCCTCCCTGTCAATGCCGGCGGTGGTCTTGGCATCCGCAACATGCTGGAGCGGATCGAGACCCATGGCGGCACGATGACGATGTCGCGCATGCCATTGCGCGGAACCTTGATCCGGGTGTCGATGCCGCTTGGACCTGCAGATGACGTCCTGGCTGAAACGGCTGCCTGATACCGGGACATGAGACGGAACACTGACAATGACCCACCGCAACCCGAACCAGCCTGTCCGCCTGCTGTTGGCCGATGACCATGAACTTGTCCGCGCCGGTATAAGGGCACGGCTCGAAGGCGTCGCCCCGCTGGAAATCGTCGGCGAGGCCACCGACGGCCGCCAGGCGCTGCAGATGGCGGAAGCCCTGAAGCCAGACATTCTCTTGATGGACATCTCCATGCCGGAGATGAACGGCCTGCAGGCCACCGCAGAAATCCGCCGCCGCTTTCCGCAGATCAGCGTGCTGATCCTGTCGATTTACGACAACCCGGAATATGTGCGCGGCGTCATGCAGGCCGGCGCAAGGGGCTACCTGCTGAAGGACATCTCGGCCAAGGAAATGATCAACGCAATCCTGGCCGTCGCCAATGGCGGGTATTATTTCTCGTCCCGCGTCGGCCCGAGCCTGATGGAAAACCGGCAGCCAGCCGCCCCGGCCAGCGACCCCTATGGCCTGACGGAACGCGAGCGGGAAGTCCTGCAGGGCGTGGCGCGCGGCCAGACCAACAAGGAAATCGCCCAGGCCCTCGGCATCAGCGTGCGCACGGTGGAATCGCACCGGCTCAATATCCGCGACAAGGCCGGCAGCGGCAACGCCGCGCATCTCTACCGCATCGCGCAGGAACTGCAGCTGATTTGAGGATCTTGACAAAAAGATGTATCATGGAATGATACAAAAGCGGTAAACAGGTGCCTGCAGTCCCAGGCTGGACTTCCGGCAACAGAGGGGCGGACGTGATCCAAGGATACCGCGACAAACTGACGGAAAGCATTGCCATTGGGAAAGTTGGCAAGGGATTTCCGCCGGATCTGGTCCTTCGAGCGCAAAAACTCCTGGCAGCACTCAATGCTGCGACACGCGTGGACGACCTACGGCTGCCACCTGGCAACCGGCTGCATAAACTGACAGGCGATCGGCAAGGACAATACTCGCTGTCGATCAACGATCAGTGGCGGATCTGTTTTATCTGGACCGACTCTGGCCCGGATATTGTCGAAGTGTGTGACTATCATTCATCTCAGGACCTGAAAGCATGCCTATTGTAGCTCCAGCCTTTCATCCCGGCGTCCTGCTGAAGGATCTCTACCTCGATCCGGCCGGATTGAGCGCGGGAAAGCTCGCTCGCCTGCTCAATCTTCCGCGGACCCGGATCGAACGGTTGCTCAAAGGCGAAACGGCAATGACTGTGGATACTGCGATGCGGCTTGCCCGCTTCTTCGAGACCTCGCCGCAGTACTGGCTCAACATGCAGACAAATTACGATCTGCAGCAGTTTGCAACCAATCAGAAAGGTCCTGTCGACATCCAGACCACCTATGCCGAACTGACTGCGGCGACTGCCGCCTGAACCCGCCCCTCCCTGCCCCTTGGCGGCAACTCCGGTTCGTGGCAGGGTCGCATTCATTCGCCGTTGATTGCCGCGTCACCTGCAAGAGCCTTGCCCCCATGTCGAAATCCGTTGTTCTCGTCACCGCCGACGTCAAGCCGATTGACGGCTATCGCTGGCACGCCGCGCCCTCCACCTATCTGGAAGCGGCACTGAACGGTGCCAATGCCATCCCGCTGATCCTGCCGTCGCTGGGCGGCGCCATCGACCTGGATGCGGTGCTGGACCGGGTGGACGGGGTGCTGGCGACCGGCTCACGCTCCAATGTCAACCCGGATCTCTATGGCGGCGAGGCAAGCGAGGCCAACGGGCCCTATGACCCGGACCGGGACGCCACCTCGCTGCCCTTGCTGCGCCGGGCCCTGGAACGGGGTATCCCCGTGCTCGCCATCTGCCGTGGCATGCAGGAGTTGAACGTGGCGCTTGGCGGCACACTTCTGACCGAAATCCAGGAACTCGAGGGCCGCAAGGACCACCGGGCCCCAGTGTCCGAACGCCAGGAAGAGCGCTTTGCCATTTCTCATCCGATCGACGTGCGCGCCGGGGGCCAGTTGCACGGCGCGGTCGGCGACACGACGATCGAGGTCAATTCACTGCATCGCCAGGCCCTTGGCGAACTGGGCCGCAAGCTCACCATCGAGGCCGTTGCCGAGGATGGAACCATCGAAGCGGTGTCCGTAGAAGGCGCAAAGTCCTTCGCGCTTGGAACCCAGTGGCATCCCGAATACTGGGTCGCCTGCGATCAGCCGTCGCAGAAGATTTTCGCAGCCTTCGGCGCCGACGTGGCCCGATATCGCGACCAGAAACTGCGGTAAAGCCGGCGCGACGAGCCTCACGCCCAGCCGAGATTGGCGATCAGAAGGGTTCCGCCAATCACCAGGACCATCAGCGCGGCCAGGATTTCGATGCCGCGATGGATCCGGTCCGGCCAGACGCCTTCGCTGCCGGCGAGACGGGCGGCAAGCCCTTTGGCGCCGACAGCGAGAAGCGCCAGCAAGGCTACCGTGATGCCGGTGCCCAGCGCCATGGCAAAGGTCGAGGCAATGCCGGCCAGAATCATCCCCTGTGA
The DNA here is from genome assembly GCF_003012935.1 of Pannonibacter carbonis. GTDB lineage: Bacteria > Pseudomonadota > Alphaproteobacteria > Rhizobiales > Stappiaceae > Pannonibacter > Pannonibacter carbonis. The sequence continues at coordinate 366,092 of NZ_PUDR01000001.1, forward strand.
CAGGGCAAAGACCAGAACGATCAGCGCACCCGAGCAGGGCCTGAGACCGATGGCAAGAATGATCGATGCGGCCCGCGCCGGGGTCAGCGGCTCGGCCAGCATCGCCGGGCTCGGAGCATGGACATGGCCGCAGGCGTCACAGGAGCCGTCAGCCCCGGCAACATGCACATGGCCGATCGCCGCAGCGGCCCGGCGCTGTAATAGATACGGCCTAATCGCCTTGGCATAGACCAGCCAGATGCCGAGGCCGGTGACCAGCGCATAGGACAGCGTCTCGAAGCTCTTCACTGTCTCCTGCAGCGCCAGCGAAGTGAGGTTGAAGATCCACGCCGCCCCGCCAACCAACAGGATCGCCGTCACCGCCTGGGCGAAGGCCGAAACGAAGGACAGCATCACGCCCTTCCGCAGCGTGTCGCCACTTGCCAGGACGTAGGACGAGATGATCGCCTTGCCATGGCCGGGCCCTGCCGCATGGAAGATGCCGTAAAGGAACGAGATCCCGGCCAGCAGCCAGCCTGCCTCCGGATTGGTGCGAAACGCCCGCAGGGCCGCAACGAGTTTCTGGTAAAACTCGCTTTGCAGCAGGGCGATATGGCCAAAGAAACTGGACACCAGCGACAGGGAGTTGCCGGACGGAGCGGGGTTGGCGGGGATCTCTACGCCAACGGACAGCCCCGTTGAGGCTGAACCTGTTTCCGCCTGCTGGCGGTTGAGCGGGGTCACCGGCGGGAACGGAGCTGCGGGGGCGGCCACCAGCGCCTCGCCGCAGGTGACAATCATCTGATTGACGAGCTGTGCGGCGGCCTGTTCCAGTTCCGGCGGCAGGTCGCGCTGCTCGGGACCGATCGCCGCAAGAGCCGCAGCCGTCTGGGCATCCAGCGACGGAGGATCGCGTCGTTCAACCCGGCAGTTCCCGGGACCGCCCACCACCCCCAGAGCCCCGTCAGCACGGGAAAACCGGAAATCGACGTAATAGGTCGGATCATAGATATCGAAGGTGATCGCCGCCGCCAGATCGCTCGGCTCCTTCAGCGGCAGCACGAAATGCAGCTCCAGCAGCCGCGCTGTCTCGGGCATCGGGGTCCCGAGGCGGACGCTGTCCTGCTGGATCGCCTCGATATCCTCCGGTTTCATCGCCCAGTAGTCCTTGAGCGGAACATCGACCACTTCGAGCCAGTAGGTCTGCGGCATGGTGAAGTCGAGTTCGACCCGGCCGTTGTCGCCGAAGGTAAAGTAGCCGAACTCCTCCATGCTCTCGATATTGACCTTGGCAAGCTCTGCCAGTTCGTCACGGCTGAACTGGCCATCACCATCGGCATCAAAGCCCTGGATGGCGAAGGCCGAATAGGCATCATCAAAGCGGAAGACATGCTCGACGGCCGCCGCCTTGCCGGAGGCGTCGATGACCAGCTTCGACCGCGCCTCGACGAAAATATGCGGATGAGCCGAAAGGGGTGTAACTGACAGTCCCAGCAGAAGCATCAGAACGACAGCGGTGCGGATCCAGGTACCGGATGGCCCCAGGGCCAGGCACGCAGCAGGTATGTTCCGGAAAGCGAAGACGGAGAAAGCGCGCATCAGGGAACCGGCTCAAGCTCTGGGGATCAGGGGCGTTTGCAGACAGACCTGGGTGATTCTGCTGCACTGGCATGATGCCAGAAGGCGGCAGGAACATGGCTGTGACAAGTGTGTTCCGCAACGCAACAGGAAACGATGCAGCTTTCTGCCCATCATCGCAATTCTGAGGGAAAAATTTCCCGATAGTCTGAAAATATCCGGAAGAAAGACCACCTAATTCTCTCTGAAACCGGCAATTTTCGGCACGCATTTCCCCTCTGGACGCGAGAGTGCCGATGAATGCCGTAACCCGTCCCGCTGCCCTTGTTGCCGGCGCGGCCTTTGACCATCCCGAATTCGACGCCCATGAACAGGTGGTCTTCGCCCATGACCGGGACACCGGCCTGAAGGCAATCCTGTGCGTGCATGACACGCGCCTCGGACCTGCCCTCGGCGGCTGCCGCGTCTGGCCCTATGCCAGCGCGGGCGAGGCGCTGACCGATGCCCTGCGGCTGTCGCGCGGAATGACCTACAAGAACGCCCTTGCTGGCCTGGACCTGGGCGGTGGCAAGGCGGTGATCATCGCCGACCCGCGCCGGGACAAGACGGCAGACCTGATGCACGCCTTCGGCCGGCATGTGGAGCGGATGAACGGCTCCTACATCACCGCAGAGGACGTCGGCGTATCCCCGGCTGACATGGAAGCCGTGGCAGAGCACACAGACCATGTCCGCGGCACGGCCCGCACAGGGCTTGGCGACCCGTCGCCCTATACAGCACTCGGCGTCTTCGCCGGCATCCGCGCCGCGCTTGCCCATGTCTTCGGCAGCGAAGACCTTGCCGGCCGCACCGTCTCGGTCCAGGGCCTCGGCCATGTCGGCTTCGATCTTGCCAGCCAGTTGCACGCAGCCGGCGCCCGGCTGATCGTGTCGGATATTCATGCTCCGGCGGTGGATCGTACCGTGGCCGCTTTCAATGCCATCGCTGTCGACCCGGGCGAGGCCCATGCCGTGGAGGCGGATGTCTTCGCCCCTTGCGCCCTCGGCGCCGGGCTTAACGCCGCTACCATTCCGGCCATCCGCGCGGCCATCGTGGCAGGCGCTGCCAACAACCAGCTGGCAACGCCGGCCGATGGGGAGGCCCTGAAGGCCCGTGGCATTCTCTACGCCCCGGACTACGCGATCAATGCCGGCGGCGTCATCTCCATCGCCCTCGCCCGGCCAGGCGGTGACGATGTGCTGGTCAGGGACAAGACCCTGGCCATCGGCACGACGCTGACCCGCATCTTCGACCGCGCTAGAGACGAGAACGTGACCCCGGAGCGCATCGCCGACAGGATGGCGGAAGAACGCCTCGCCGCTGCCGGCCGCTGATCTAATCTCCTCCCGCTGGCTGGACGGCTGGCGGGAGGGGAACCCTCAGAGATCGCGATTGCCGCCAGAGTCTGCAAAGAGGGCCGGCAAATCGCGTGCGCCATGCAGAATACGTTCGATACGCAACCGGTTTGGCAGGACCCTATAGGCGATCAGGTAAAGCCCGAGAGGTTTCAGGCGCAGACCAGGCGAAATACCGCTCCGCTCCCCAGCGCGAAAGGGAAATTCGGTCAAGCTTCGGCAAAGCGCCTCAACCTGATCGACAAACTGCAAAGCACGTGCCGGGTTGTCCAAGGCGATCTGATCGGCAATTTGCTCGAGGTCACCCGCAGCTGCAGGTGAAAACTCAAGGTTCAAGACTGCGGCCTGCTGCCGGAACTCGCGTATTTCCTCTTGAGACGGGTGAAGACCTCGTCGGCAGGAATGCCTGAGCCGCTGGCAATGCCATCCTGAATTGCACTGCGCAGCAGCTCCCGCTCGGCAAGCAAGGTGAGACCCGCAAGCAACGCATCATCTGCCGTTGCATAGCGGCCCGTCGCAAGCAATCTGCTCAATAGCGCTTCAATGGCCTTGCCATTGTGAACCTGTGCCGTCACGTCGCACCTCTCTGCACACTAGCCTACACGCGATGCTGCCGGTTGTCAGCCTCAGCACATTTCGCCGGCCTTCCGGCGCTCGCCGAACCAGGCGGCGAGGAAGTCGACGAAGGAGCGCACCTTGCCGGAGAGGTGGCGGCGGTGCGGATAGACCGCATAGATCGCGGGACCGTCGTGATCAAAGCCCTCCAGCACGGGGACCAGACGGCCATCCGCAAGGTCCTGATGCACGAACATGCGCGGCGTGCGCAGGAAACCCAGATCGCAGATCGCGGCATCACGAGCAGCGGATGCACTGTTGACCTCGATGCGTCCGCGCACCGGCACGGCGAAGCGGGTGCCGTTCTCGGCGAAATGCCAGTTGGTCTTGTGACGATAGTTCGTGTCGACGATGCAGGGCTTGCCGGCCAGGTCGCTCGGATGCTGTGGCCGGCCATAGCGCTCAAGAACCGCCGGTGTGGCGCAGACCACAGTGCTAAAGGGCGCGACCTTGCGGGCGATCAGGCTGGAATCCTCCAGATCCGTCACCCGGATCGCAACGTCAAAGCCTTCTTCCACCAGATCGACGAAGCGGTCATCAAGGCGCAGATCGATGGTGATCTCGGGCTCGGCGACGAGGAACTCCATGATCGCCCGGTTGATGAGGCCGTCGCCCATCGACCGCGGAGCCGACACACGCAGGCGGCCGCGAGCCTCGTGATGGGTGGACTGGACCGAGGCCTGCAGGTCATCGATCCGCTGCAGGATGTCGGAGGCTTCCTTGTAATAGGCCTCACCCACTTCGGTCAGGGAAATCTGGCGCGTGGTGCGGTTCAGGAGCCGCACGCCAAGTTCGTCTTCCAGCTCGCCGATGTATTTCGAGACCAACGCCTTCGAGCGGCCCATTTCCCGGGCTGCGGCGGAAAAACCGTTGCTGTCCACCACCTGGATGAAGCAGCGCATGCGCGTGATGGCATCCATTGCCTCGTCTCCCTTGCCCGATCAGGGCGTCATCAGGCCGTCGCTGCGCCGCCGTCCGCGCGCGGGTCGTGTGCGCCTTCCAGCCCGCCCCGCGTATTGCGGATGATCATGCCCGCGTGGCCCATCGTATCGGAATAATCCTCGCCAAGCACCACCACCTCGTGACCGGCACGCTCCAGCGCCCGCACCAGATCGGGATCGAAACGGGCTTCCAGACGCAGCGCCGTCGTCGCATCGCCCCATGTGCGGCCGAGCAGCCAGCGGGGTGCGTCGATGGCCTCGCCCACCGGCATGCCGTTGAGAATGGCGCGGGTGAAGATGGCTGCCTGGGTCTGCGGCTGCCCCTCGCCTCCCATGGTGCCATAGGTGACCACGCGGCCATCGGACAGGCGGGCCAGCGCGGGGTTGAGGGTGTGGAACGGCAGGCGTCCCGGTTCCAGCGCGTTCAGCGCCTCGGGGTGCAGCGAGAAACTGGCCCCGCGGTTCTGCCAGAGGATTCCGGTCTTCGGCAGCAGGCAGCCGGAGCCGAACTCCCAGTAGACCGACTGGATGAAGGAGACGGCACAGCCCTTGGCATCCACTGCCCCCATCCAGATGGTGTCGCCGAGCGCCGACTTGACCGGCCAGTCCAGGGCGCGGTTCAGCGAAATGGTGGCAGCTTCTGCATCGAGCCAGGCGGCATCGAGGAATTTGGACGGCGGTTCGGGCAGACGGTCTGGATCGGTGACGATGCGATCCCGGACAAGGAAAGCGCGTTTCGTCGCCTCGACAAGACCATGAAGCATCGGGAACCCTTCCCGTGCCGGAACGTTCAGCCGGTCATAGAGGCCGAGGATGATCAGTGAGGCGAGCCCCTGCGTCGGTGGCGGGGCGTTGAAGATCGTGCCCGCTTTCGTCTGCAGCTTGAGCGCATGGCGGATGCGGGCCTCGTAGCGCTCCAGATCGGCCTTGGTGACCGGCGCGCCTATGCGCTCCAGATCGTCGGCAATCGAGGCGCCGACGTCGCCACGATAGAAATCGTCAAAGCCGGCGACGGCAAGGTGATCCAGCGTATCGGCCAGCCGCTCCTGGCGGATCACTGCGCCGGCCTCAGGTGCCTTGCCGTCCTTCAGGAAAACGGAAGCAAAGCCTGGCTGAGCTTCGAGCTCGGCCAGCTTCTCCGCCGTCAGATGCGCCTGGCTGCGCGAGACGGTAATGCCGTCCCTGGCGTGGGCGATGGCTGCCTGCATCAGCTCGCGACGCGGCATGCGGCCGCCGAGGCTGGCGGCGGCCTCATAGGCCTTCTGCCAGCCACCGACCGTACCGGCAACCGTGAGCGCGGCAAGCGGTCCGCGCGTCGGCACAGTGCCGTGACCTGCACGGTTGTAGGCGGCAATGGTGGCTTTTGAGCCGGCCGGACCGCAGGCGGCAATCACCTTGGGGTCCTCGCCCGGAGGGGCAATGAGCCAGAAACCGTCTCCGCCAATGCCGTTCATGTGCGGATAGACGACCGCGATGGTGGCGGCTGCCGCGATCATGGCTTCGATGGCAGAGCCGCCCTCGGCGAGGATCTCTGCCCCGGCGTTTGCCGCTGCCATATGCGGGGCAACGACCATGCCTCCGGATGAGGTTATGGTGTCCATCTGCTTCTCCCGTCAGAAATGAGTGTTTTGGCGCCAGTGGATCAGTGCGGCCGCGGCACCAGAACGCGCCAGAGCCCGCGCAGGAAGGCAGCGATCAGGCGCAACAAGCCGACACCTGCCAGTCCGCCCAGAAGGGCCGTGACAACCCCCTCCGCCGTTGCCGGCACCGCCGGTTCGAAATCTTCATAGGTGCCCCGGGCCACATCCGGGTCGGCGGATGTCAGAAAGAGAAGGAGCCGCCCGAACTCGTCGGACTGCGCAAAGGCATCGCGTTGGGCGCGCATATTGGCCAGTTTCTCGCGCATGTCCTCAAGCGACCGCCCCTGAGCGGCCACGAGCGGATCGCTACTGCCTTTCAGCCGGGCCAGCGCTCCATCCACATCCAGACCGTTGCGGGCCGCATCCTCGGCCGTGACCGCCATGACCTGCTGCAGGGCGTCAATGGCCCCGCCGAGGCGCTGGCGATATTGCTGGGCAAATTCGGGCAACTGCGAGGAGGTCACACCCGCCAGAATGCCGACGGCGATGACGAAAGACCTGGCGAGCATGGCGGTCTCCTTACTCCAGCGCGATGACGCCAGCTTCGCCGTCCTCGGTGCCAAAGGCAATGCGCAAACCGTCCCGGTCCCACGCCAGCGTTGACACCGGCGCCTTGCCCGGACGGCGCATCAGCACCTCGGCATTGTCGGCAAAGCGGCACAGCAGGATCATGCCGTCCTGATAGCCGACGACAACGACCTCTTCCTTCGGATGGCAGGCGACCATGCTGACAAGCATGTCTGAACGGGTTCCCAATTGCAGCGGAGACTGCCCCATCGGGCCGGTCTTGCCGGAGAAGGGCCAGACGATCGCAGCATTGGCGCCGGAAGTGGCGAGATATTTACCCTTGGCCGACCAGCTGAAGGATTTCACCTTGCCGGGATAGCCGGTCATGCGCATGTCCTGCCCATCAGCAAGCCGCCAGCCATGCAGGGCGTTTTCCTGCATGGTGGTGACGACATACTTGCCATCCGGCGAGACAGTGATCGCATGGTGCGCGCCGGGCCAGTCGAGCATCTGCGGTGCGCCTTGCGTGTTGACCCACCACAGGGTCACGCCCTCATAGCGGGCCACAGCCAGACGCAGGCCCTTGGGCGCGAAGGCAAGGCCGCCGACCGCGCGGGCATGGGCGAATTCCTTCTCCGTGCCATCGCCCAATCGGACATAAGCCGTCCGGCCACTGGCGTAGGCAACCGCGCCGGAGGGACCGCAGGCGACAAGATCAATCCACTTGCGCGGGCGTTCAGCCAGGACTGTGACCGAGCCATCCGGCTTGACCTCGACCACACGGCCATCGTCACCGCCGGTGACCAGACCCGAGCCGTCCGGGCGCTCATCAGCCGCCAGCAGGCCGCCGGAATGGGCGGCCACGTGGATCTGGGTTCCGGCAAGAAACACGACCTCACCGCCGCCAAGGGCGAAATAGGGCGTGTCCTTGAGAAAGCCGGCCCGGACAACGAAGCCCGAGACGTCAGCCGCAGCAAGCGTCGTCACGTCGAATTCTCCTGTCAGACCGCGCAGGCGGCGAAGCCCTGCTTCAGGGCATCGAAATCCAGCTCGCGGCCGATGAAGACCAGGCGGCTTTCATGCGGCTCGCCGTCCTTCCAGTCGCGCTGGTGATCGCCCTCGACGATCATGTGCACACCCTGCAGCACGTAGCGCTGCGCGTCGTCCTTGAAGGCCAGGATGCCCTTGAGACGCAGGATCTTGGCGCCGTCTTCCTGGGTCACGCGGTTGATCCAGGGGAAGAAGGTGTCCGGATCCAGCTCGCCGGCGCGCAGGGAAATGCTGCGGACCGAATGCGGATCGTCATGGTGGTGGTGATGGTCGTGGTCGCAGTCCGGGCCGCAGACGTGATCATGGTCATGGTCGTGGTCATGGTCATGCGCGTGATGCCCGTGATCATGATCATGGTGGTGATGATGGTCATGGCCATGATGATCATGCGCGCAGTCCGGGCCGCAGGCATGGTCGTGATCATGATGATGATGGTCGTGGTCGTGACCATGATGGTGGTCATGACCGTGACCGGTTTTCAGGAACTGCGGATCCAGCGACAGGATGCGGTCGAGATCGAAGGCACCACGGTCCAGCACCTTGGCGATGTCGATGGCGCAGCGCTCGGTGCGGTGACGCACGGCATAGGGGTTGATCTTGTGGATCCGGGCCTCGACGGCGGCGAGTTCCTCCGGCGAGACAAGATCGGTCTTGTTGAGGAGGATGACGTCGGCAAAAGCGATCTGGTCCTCGGCCTCGCGCGTGTCGGCGAGGCGCTGCAGCACGTGGCGGGCATCGACGACAGCGACGACGGCATCGAGGCGCGAGGCCGCGCGCACGTCGTCATCCATGAAGAAGGTCTGGGCCACCGGGGCCGGATCGGCGACGCCGGTGGTCTCGACGATGATGGCATCGAAGCTGCCACGGCGCTTCATCAGGTTCTGCACGGTGCGGATCAGGTCGCCGCGCACGGTGCAGCAGATGCAGCCGTTGTTCATCTCGAAGATTTCCTCGTCGGACTCGACGAGCAGGTCGTTGTCGATGCCGATCTCGCCGAACTCGTTGACGATCACGGCATAGCGCTGGCCGTGGTTTTCCGAGAGGATGCGGTTGAGCAGGGTGGTCTTGCCGGCGCCCAGATATCCAGTCAGCACGGTGACGGGGATCTGCTTGGTCGGCTCGTTAGCGGCAGTGGTCATGAGAACAGGGTCCTGTCAGTGGGGGCGACGCCGGCGGAGGCTCCGGTTCGATTCGCACCGCGATAGGTCGGGTCGGATTGGAACGCAATATAGGATGTTGTGCGCGCAAGTTCACGCCTTTCGCGTCGGACATATCCTGCCTTTGAAAAAACACACAAGCCGGGCCAAGCTTTGGCCATCCGGCGGCGTCTTAAAGACAGATCCCCCGGCCGGAGACACTCCGGAGACAATGTGGACGCCTGATGGATGCTGTAGCCAGCGATGAAGACCTTGCCCTCAGGGCCGGACAGGGCGACCGCGAGGCCTTTCGCCTGCTGGCAGAGCGTCACTATGACCGGCTGTATCGCCTGGCCTGGCGTTTCTGCGGTGCCAGGGCAGAGGCGGAGGACCTGACACAGGACATCCTGACCACCCTGCCTGCACGGCTGAAGAGCTTTCGCGGCGAGGCCCGTTTCTCCACCTGGCTATATCGGCTGGCGCTGAATGCAGCGGCAGACCGGCGCCGGAGCCAGTCCCGCTCTCTCACCCGGGACGCGGACTACGCGCGCAGCCAGGCCGGCACCCGGGCGGAGGCCAATGCGGCGGCAGCGGCCCATGCCTGGCTGATGGCAGCGCTGGACGAAATCGGCGATCCGCTGCGGGCAACTGCGCTGCTGGTGCTGGGCGAGGACATGACACACGCAGAAGCGGCAGAGGTGCTTGCGGTATCGCCGGGCACGATCTCCTGGCGGCTGTCGGATCTGCGGCAGAAACTGAAAGCCCTGAAGGAGCGCGACCATGCGTGACGAACTGGACGAGGCCAGACAGGCGCTTGAGGCGACGCTGCCCGCCGCCGACCCGGCAGCGAGGGCGCGTGCGCTTGGCGCCGCAATGGCCGCCTTTGATCATCATCAGAAAATTTCACATGCCAGCCAAGAAGCGGCAACGCCGCGGCGTCAGACGAGTTGGGGCAGGAACTGGACAGACCAACTTGGAAGGATGCTTGGCATGACCACAGAACCGAAAGCACCGCGCCGCAGATCCATGTGGCCGGCCGTCGCCGGCGCAGGCGTCGGGATCGCCGCGATTGCCCTGACGGTGCAACTTGCTCCCTGGCAGGAGACCTTGCGCGATACCTCCGGCGATGCGGCAATGCCGCAGGCGAGCGAAAAGACAGAATTGGCAAAGAATGCAAACCAGCCCTTGGTGGCGCAGGACCGGGCGAGGTTGGCCGAGGAGGCACCCACCGCCCTGACCGATGCCCTGCCGCAGCCGGCACCGATTGCCCCGGCGCTGATGCCCACTCCGGGTGGGGCAATGGCTCCGATGGCCATGCCGAATGCAGCCAAGATGAGCAAGCCGGCCGTCGCAGTGCCGGGCATCGCCTATGTGGAACACGGCCGCGACCGGTTTCCGAAGGCCGATGACAATCCTGTCAAACGGGTCGCCGATGATCCGGTCTCGACCTTTTCGGCCGATGTGGACACGGCCTCCTATGGCGTGATGCGCGCGGCGCTGATGGACGGTGTGCTGCCTCTGCCGGACGCGATCCGCACCGAGGAGCTGATCAACTATTTCAGCTATGATTATCCGGCACCGGTAAAGGACACTGCGCCCTTTGCCACCAGCCTGTCCATCGCACCCACGCCCTGGAACAAGGACACGCGGCTGTTGCGCATCGGGCTGAAGACGGCCGTGCCGGACCGCAGCGCGATGCCGCCGGCGCGGCTGGTGTTCCTGATCGACACCTCCGGGTCGATGGATGCACCCGACAAGCTGCCGCTCCTGAAGAACGCCTTCCGCCTGCTGCTGACGACGCTGAAGCCAGAGGACACGGTGGCGATTGTTGCCTATGCCGGCAGCGCGGGAACGGTGCTTGAGCCGACGCAGGCCAAAGAGGGAGCCAAGATCCTCGCCGCACTGGAGCGTCTGGACGCCGGCGGCTCCACGGCAGGCGGCGAAGGCCTGCGCCAGGCCTATGCGCTGGCGGAAGCCGGCAAGACGGACGGCAGCGTCAGCCGTGTCATCCTGGCGACCGACGGCGACTTCAACGTCGGCTTCACCGAAGTCGCCGATCTGCAGGCCTTCGTCGAGCGGCAGCGGGCGAGCGGCGTGACCCTGTCGGTGCTGGGCTTCGGCCAGGGCAACTACAATGACGAGCTGATGCAGGCGCTGGCGCAGAACGGAAATGGCAATGCCGCCTATATCGACAGCCTGACTGAGGCCCGCAAGGTGCTGGTGGAAGAGGTCGGCGCGACGCTGTTCACGGTAGCAAGCGACGTCAAGCTGCAGGTCGAGTTCAACCCGGCCGAAGTGAAGGACTACCGGCTGGTCGGCTATGAAACCCGCGCCCTGCGCCAGGAGGATTTCAGCAACGACAAGGTGGATGCCGGCGACATCGGCGCAGGCCACACGGTGACGGCGCTGTATGAATTCACGCCCGCGAGCGTAACCGGCGGTCTGACCGAGACCCTGCGCTATCAGGTGGCGCCGCCCGCAGCGCCGGCCGGTTCCACGGATGAGCTGGCGTTCCTGCGCATCCGCTACAAGACGCCCGGCGAAAACGACAGCAAGCTGATCGAGCAGCCGGTGACACAGGCAATGGTCGTCGACAGCTTCGAGGCAGCCGACGCGGACTTCCGCTTTGCCACTGCGGTTGCCGCCTTCGGCGACATTCTCAAGGGCGGCCGTTTCACAAGGGACTACCGGCTTGAGGACGTGGCGGCGCTGGCCCGCAGCGCGAAGGGCGAGGACAGCGCCGGCCACCGGGCAGCCTTCATCGGCCTCGTCGATCTCGCCAAGACCGCAAGGCCCTTGGCGCCTTTGCCGCAGTAGTCGCGGCCCTCAAGCCCCGAGGCGGCGGCCGTGGCGGACGCCGGGGGGTGGGGAGGAGTCGCGGATCTTCACGTCCGGTTCGATCAGGTGGCGGGTGACGGGGACGTCCTCGCCGCCGATCTGGCGCAGCATCAGGGATGCTGCCATGGAGCCAATGCGGTCGGCATGGCTGGCGACCGTGGTCAGAGACGGGGTCCGCGCGGCGGCACCATCGACATCATCATAGCCGGTGACGGCCATGCCGGGCCCGGGTTCGACACCGGCCCAGCGCAAGGCCGGCATCATGCCGAGCGCGACCATGTCATTGAAGCACATGACCGCCGACGGACGCTCCGGCGCCGCCAGCAGACGCGGCACCACCGACTGGCCGTCGGTCTGGTTCATCAGCTCAGGAATATCGAGCTGCGAATCCGGGTCGATCCCGGCTGTTGCCAGCGCCCGGCGCCAGCCGGTATTGCGGTCGCGGCCTGTCGAGGTTTCCCGCCGCCCGCCCGCCATGGCGATGCGGCGATGGCCCTGGCGGATCAGATGCTGGGTGACGAGGAAGGCACCGGTCTCATCGTCGCCGCGCACGATGGGGGCGTTCGCGCCCTCGACATCGCGGCAGATGAGGGTGACGGAAATGCCCTGATCGATCAGACGGTTGATTTCTTCCGGCGTGGTGCCAACCGACGCACAGAGGATGAGGCCATCGGCACGGTGCTGCAGCAGCGTGTCGATGAACACGCGCTGACGCTCGACATTGTCGCGGTGATTGCAGATGAAGACCATCTGCCCCTGACGCTCCAGCTCGTCCTCCAGGGTGGAGAAGATCTCGGCGAAATAGGGGTTCATGATGTCATGCACGGCGACGCCGACGATCTGCGTGCGCGAGGTGCGCAGCGAGGCGGCGGAGCGGTTGTAGATGTAGCCCACCTGCCGCGCCATGTCCTTGACCTTGTCGCGGGTGGTCTTGGCAACAAGCGGAGAATCGCGCAGCGCGAGAGAGACGGTGGCAGTTGAGATGCCGAGCCGCTCGGCGATGTCGCCCAGCGTCAGGCGGCGGCCGCGCGGTTCATCGGGGTGAACCCCTGAACCAGAACCCGGATTGTCGCTCATGCGCGCCACCTCAAACGTTCCCCGTACGGGGCCTATCGCTGGCGCAGATACTCGCGCCGCCGTGATTCCCGCAAGGTGAAAGTGTGCCGCGCGATCGTTGCCGGTGCAACCGATGCCGAAGGATCAGCGCTGCGGCGCTGTGTCGTCATACTCTTCGCGCAGGTTGACGGTAACACGCCGGTTGAGCCGGGTGCACTCGGCAGGATCACAGTCCGTCTCCGGCCGCTCGATGCCATAGCCCTTGATCCAGATCCGCTTGGCCTCGACGCCCTGGGCAATAAGGAGGTCGTAGACGGCCTTGGCGCGGCGTTCAGACAGGCGCTTGTTGGCAGCCTCCCCGCCCGGTTCATCGGCATGGCCCTGGATCTTGGCCAGCCAGCGCGGGTTGGCCTTGAGCCATGCCGCCTGGCGGAGGGCGATCTCGCGGCCCTTGTCGTCGAGATCGGAGCTGCCTTCCGCAAAATAGATGCGACGGCCGATATCGAGCATGAACTCTTCCTCGGTGCCCGGTGCAAAGCCGGCGGCCTGCGACGGGGTCTGCGGCTTTTCAGCTTCACTGATGGCCTGACAGCCGGACAGGATCCCGAGGCTGAGAACAAGCATGGCAAGGCACCCGAAGCGGACTCGCGCAAAGTGATCAATCTTACGAACCGCCCGCATGTTCCCCCCGAAGCGCAAGCCTGAAATGTGGCGCCATTTGGCAAGGGGAACGCTGCGGCGTCAACCACCCGCACCGCCGTCAGCTCAAGTCTTCTTCACCACCTGCTCGCGGTAGAGGATGTACAGGCCCGAGGCGACGACGACGCTGGCGCCGATGATGGTGGAGCTGCCGGGAATGTCGCCGAACACCAGGAAGCCAAGTCCGATCATCCAGATGATCTGCAGATAGGTGAAAGGCGCCAGCAGCGGTGCGGGCGCGCGGCGATGCGCGGCGATGAAGATCCAGTGGCCGAGCCCGCCCCAGACACCGGTCGACAGCAGCAGCACCCAGTGGAACAGGTCCGGCGGATTGACCCAGACGGCAAGCCCCGGCCCGGTCATGGCGATGGACGAGATCACCGCCGGGATGACCAGCATGCCGATGGTGGAATTGGTCGAGGTGAGCATGCGTGTCATGAGCGCATAGAGTGCGTAGCACAGCATCGAGGCGACAGAATAGATCACCGCCCAGTGCATTGCCCCGCTGCCCGGCTGGACGATGATCAGCACGCCCATGAAGCCGACAAAAATCGCCGCCCAGCGCCGGATGCCGGCCCATTCGCCGAGCAGCGGCCCGGCGAGTGCGGTGACGACAATGGGACCGGCAAAGAAGATCGACATGGTCTCGGCCAGCTGCAGGTATTGCACGGCGAGGAAGTTGAACGAGGTGGTGCCGAGCATGGTCAGGCCGCGAATGAATTGCAGCCACGGACGGTCGGTGCGGAAAATCTCCGGATGCGCCCACATGCGGAACATGAAGAAGGCGATGACCAGATGGCTGACGAAGCGCATCCAGACAATCTGCAAGGGCGGCAGATGGCTGTAGGTGGTCAGATATTTCGCCGTGGCATCCAGGATGGAAAAGCACAGGCAGGTCGCGAGGATCATGCCGATGGCGATGAGATGGGAACGCTTTTCCGCCGCCGCCTCGCTGTCCTTCGACGGGAGGGGCGTGATGGGCTCGGTCATGGTCTTGGGTCCGCTGGCGGGAGGGCCGGATCAGCCGGCGACGCAGACACGCCGCCAAGCCCTTACAGTAGACCGCTCACTGCGCCGCTGAAAGATCATGCAGGACGAAAGCGGTACGGCTTTCCCCCTGGATGACGCGTTGTTGCAGCGACGCCGATGCATCGCGCGTCGGTAGACTCAGGCCTCGACGGCGAGCGGGACAACGGTTGCGACGGGCGCTTCCTCGTCGAGATCATCGACGTCCGTGTCATTGTCGAGTTCCGGATCGATCTCGGTGGTCAGCGACAGGTTCTTTTCGATCTGGCGCAGCAGCTTGCGCAGCTTCTTGCGATCCTTGTCATCGAGACCGGCAATCGCTTCCTTCTCGAGACGCTTCCAGGCCTTGTCGACGGACAGGACACGGGTGCGGCCTTCGTCGGTCAGGAATACGCGGGCGAGACGGCCATCGGTCTCGGACACCTGACGGCGGACAAGGCCCTGGGCCGAGAGCCGGGTCACCATCTTGGTCACGGTGGGCGGCTGCACGCCGAGAGCGAGGGCCAGCTGGCTCATCGTGCGGCCATCACCATCCGACAGCACTTTCAGCACCAGTTCCTGCCCCGGATGCAGGCCAATGCGCATCAAATGACCGCCTGAGCGAGCCCGCTGGGCCTTGGCCGCCTGCAGCAGACGGAAAGTCACGCTCTTCTTGTAACTGAATGCCATCGTCGATCACTCCACTGCCGGTTGGCAAAGCCTAGCTTGCGACCACGCGAGAACCCAGTCCCGCGCGATTCGTCGCGAGACTAGCCGCGTTCCTTAACCGTCAAATGACAACCGCGTGGCGACAACTCAAAACCGGGCAAGTTTCCTGCGAACCTTTTCAAGGTACTGCGCCCGGCTTGCCGGTGTCGAGCTGTCCATAGTGTAGTGAGCCAGATAAAGGGTCTTGCAGCGCGGGGCGCACAGGACGCGCATGCCGCGCAGGAGCGTCTTGCGGCCAGGCTCACCCATCAGCTTGGACACCCACCAGGTCGCGCCGCAGGTGGTCACCACGGCAATCTTGCGGATGTGCTGCATCTTCGGCCGCATGCCGGTCGTCTCGGTTGGCATCTCGAAGGTGACATGTGGCACCCAGACCCTGTCGAGCCAGCCCTTCAGCATGGCCGGCAGGCCAAACCACCAGGTCGGGTAGACGAAGGTGATCATCTCGCACCACAGGATCGCCTCGACATGGCGCTCGACCGGGCGCACGTTGCCGCCCTCGTCGTGATAGCCCCGCCGCTCGTCCGCCCCCATGGCCGGCTGGAAATTCTCGCCGTAAAGGTCAATGACCCGGAGCTCATGCCCGGACGACACAAGCGTCGAGAGCACGGTTTCCTTTACGGCGGCGTTGAAACTTTCCGGGCAGGGATGGCAATAGACAACCAGCACCCGCATGTTCAGAAGACCTCCATTGTCTTGCGGACTTTCATGAGAAAGGCAGACCGGGCCGCATCGGTTGCCCGGTTCATGTCGTAGAGCGCGAGATAGCGCATGCGTGCGAGGGGATGGATGACGGCCCGCAGGACTCGGGTGCCGAGCTTGCGCGGCGGATCCCCAACAAGGAAGGCCCTCAGCCGCGAGCCGCCATACGTGGTGACGATGGCCAGCTTGCGGATGTTGGCGAGCGCCGGCACGACCTTGCCGTTTTCCATCCGGAACGATACGCCGGGCAGGAACACCCGGTCGAAGAAGCCCTTGAGGATTGCGGGATAGCCGAAATTCCACACCGGGTGCACGAGGACCAGCGCTTCGGCGGCCAGAAGCCGCTGCACATAAGGCGCAACGCTCTCGCGGTTGTGGTCCAGGTCGTGATAACCGAGCCGCTCTTCCCGCGTCAGGCGCGGATCGAAGTCCTCGGCGTAAAGATCGCAGTCGTCCACCTCATGTCCAGCGCGTTCGAGCGCCCCGCGCACCTCGGCATGCAGGGCCGCGGCGAAACTGGTCTCGACCGGATGAGCATAGAGCAGAAGCACTTTCATCAGACCACTCCAGGCGGGATCATTCTCGACTCGGCCTTGCGGGGAGCAAGGCACTGCTGCGGCCAGCCGTCAGGGACGGCCCGGATCCGGCGGGACCCAGGGCGGCCGTCTGACGGGACCGGACCGAAGGGTCAGGCCGGGGTGAGGCCTGAGAACAGGAAGACCTTGCCGGAGGTGAAATCGTAGGACGGATCTTCCCACGCGATCATCTTGCCCGGATTGAGCAGACCCTTGGGATCGGCCTCGCGCTTGAAGGCGAGCTGCACCGCATCCGTCTGCTTCATCCCGCCCTCTTCCAGCGTGTAGCGATGCGGATTGAAGATCGGGCAGCCGGCTTCCTCGTGCAGGCGGATGATCTCGTCGAGCCTTGCTTCCGTGGTGTAACGCACGACCGGCAGGCCGAAGCAGGTGATCTTGCCATCAAAGCGCACGAACTCCAGATGTCCGGGCACCTCGTCGCCGAAGAGTTCGGTCATCTTGCGGACTTTGGCCACCTGGTCCGGATAGGGATAGAGAACCTGCAGATAGGTAATGGCCGGATCGACGCGCAGGCCGCGCAGGGTGGTGTGGTTCCAGGCCAGTTCATAGGCTGGCGGCAGGGTCTTCAGCGTCGCCTCGTCCGCCTCATCCGAGCGATAGAGGATCGAGGCGCGGCCATGCGAGGCCGTAAAGGTTGCGAAGGCATCCATCGCGAAAGGCGCGACCATGATCACCACGACCGACTGGTCCTTGCGGATGAACTTCTGGTGCCGGAGAAAATACTCATGCGGCAGCGGCGCGGCGATGGGGGCAAGTTCCTTCAAAAGGATGCCATCCTGATTGGCCAGCGCATCGGCATAGACGACGCCGTCCATGAAGTCGTCGAAGCCAACGATAACATCGACCCAATCATAGGCCGAGGTCAGCGGCATCTCGACCTCGGTGATGACGCCATTGGTACCATAGGCGTGCATGACCTTGGACAGGTCCGCGCCCTTGAGATGCAGGACGCGCGGTTCGGCTTCCATGGTGATGACCTTGAGGCCCAGCACATTGCCAAGATCCCTGAGGCCGCCCCAGGAAATGGAGCCGACGCCGCCGGATCCGCCAGCGATGAAGCCGCCGATGGTCGCGGTGCGATAGGTCGAGGGATGCAGGCGCAGCTCCTGACCGGAATGGGCGCGGGTTTCCTCGTCAATCTTGGAGATGATCGCGCCGGCTTCGGCCACGACGACGCCCGGGCGAACCGACAGGATGCGGTTCATTTCAGAAAGGTTGAGGATGACGCCGCCCGACAGGGGCATGGCCTGGCCGTAGTTGCCTGTGCCGGCGCCGCGCGTTGTGACCGGAATGTCGAGAGCATAGCAGGCCTTCAGCACGCGGATGACCTCAGCCTCGGACCTTGGCGTCACGACGAGGTCGCCGGTGACGTGATCGAGCTGCTGCTTCAGCACTGGCGAGTACCAGAAGAAGTCGCGGCTCTTCTGCTTGACGATCTGCGGATTGTCCTCGATGGCAAGGCCGGCCAGCTCGGACTTCAGGGTGTCGATAGCGCTCATAAGGCAACTCCTGCCATGGCTTTGGCCAGGGCTTTTGGACGCGCGGCAAGGACGGCGTCCAGTTCACGGTAATCGGGCAAAGTCCGGTCGATGGAACGGCCGGAGCGGATGACAGTGCGCGGGCCGGACGGACGAGCAAGCAGTTCGGTCCAGTTGCGGGCGCGGAACAGCATCAGATTGGCGGGCGCGCCCTCCCTGAGGCGGCCCTGCTCCGGCCGGCCGAGCAACTCGGCCGGGGTGGTGCTGACAGTGCGGATCCAGTCGCCGACCGGATGATCCAGCTGCAGGATGCGGGTTGCCTGGGTGTAGACCTCGACGAGATCGAGATCGCCATAGGCATAGAAGGGATCCCGCGTGTTGTCGGACGAGACGGCAACGGCAATGCCCCGCGCCTTCATCTCATGCAGCAGGGTAACCCCGCGCCAGCGCGGCGTGCGGCCGGCCTGCCGGTCCTGCAAATACATGTTGCACATGGGCAGAGAAACGATGCCGAGCCCGGCCTTTGCGACCAGATCCAGCGTGCGGTCGATCTCGTCCGGCTGCTGCCGGGCGAGCGAGCAGCAATGACCAACGACGATCCGGCCCTCGAAGCCATGGCGAATGGCGGCCTCGGCAATGTGATGCAGGGTACGGGCGTTGCAGTCGCCGGTCTCGTCGGCGTGGAAATCCAGGTCGAGGCCGCGATCCGAAGCGGCCACCATCATTGCATCGAGGTGTTCGTCAAGACGCGGGATCATGTAGGTGACGGCGCCCAGCACGCCCCGCGCCGAAGCGACCCGGTCGGCTATGGCGGTCAGGAACCCGTCATCCGCGTCCAGCCGGTCGATGCCGAAGAGGCAGGCGGCCTGCAGGTCGATCCGCTCGCGCCAGTCGGCACGCACTTCCTCGAACACGGGCCAGGAAATGCTCTCCTGCGGCGGAATGCTGTCGAGGTGTGTGCGGATGAGCGACGTGCCATGGGCAAAGGCGCAGCGGAGCGAGAACTCCATGCGGGCGCGCACATCCTCAGCCGTCCAGTTGGCGGTGCGATCCGCGCCAACAGCGGTGAGCGCCCCCATGAAGGTGCCATCCGGATTGGGTTGGCGCGGGCTGATGTGGCCCTTGTCGAGATGGGTGTGCATGTCGACCAGCGTCGGCAGCACCAGCCCCTCGTCAAGGTCATAGCTGTAATCACCACAGACCGGTGCACGGCTGCCGGCGGGCGTGATCGACAGGATTGAGCCGTTTTCGAACTCGATGTCGACCAGAACGAGGGCGGCAGGATCAGGCCCAGCCACGACTGCCGGCAAAAGCGCGGCGGGAACGCGCGCCTGTCTCAGGCAGGCAGTGCCGCGAATGGGAACAGACAGGACTTCACTCATGGCTCAGTTCTCCCGGCGGATGGCGCTTTCATGCCATCGGCGCAACAGAAGATGGGACACCGCGCTGGTGAGGGCGAAAATGAGCACACCTGTCAGGGACAGGAGCAGAAGCGCGGCAAAGAGACGGGGAATGTTGAGGCGGAACTGGGACTCCAGCAGCCGGTAGGCGAGCCCGGAGTTTGCGCCGGCTGACCCGGCGGCAAACTCGGCCACCACGGCTGCAATGAGGGCAAGGCCACCGGCAATCTTCAGGCCAGCGAGAAAATATGGCAAGGCAGCCGGGAGCTTGAGATAGCGCAGGGTCTGCCAGCGGCTGGCACCATACATCTCGAACAGGTTCAGGAGATTGTGGTCCGTCGATTTCAGCCCTTGCGTCGTGTTGGACAGAACCGGAAAGAAGGCGACGATGAAGGCGCAGATCAGCACGGCAACCTGGGTGGTGGGAGCATAGATGACGATCAGTGGCGCGATGGCCACGATCGGCGTCACCTGCAGGATGACCGCATAGGGATAGATCGCCAGTTCCACCCAACGCGACTGGGTCATGATGATCGCAAGGCCAACACCGCCAGCCAGCGCCAGCCCAAGGGCCATGAAGGTGATCTTGAGTGTCACCAGAAGCGCGGAGGACAGCGTCGGCCAGTCATTGACCAGCGACTGGGCGACCCGCCACGGGCTGGGCAGGATGTAATGCGGGACGTCATAGGCCGAGACGTACCAGGCCCAGAGGAGGACCAGCAGCCCCAGCATCACTGCCGGAATGATCAGGCGCATCAGCCGGTCGCTGGCCTCCTCGGCGCGAGGTACCGGCTGCGGGGTGTCATTGTGCTGAACTGACGCGGGAGATGCCTCTTTTGCAGCCCCGTTTGCAGGATCAAGCGCGGTCATAGGTGCTCTCCCCCATCCATGGCCGCATGCAGGGCAGCGGAGGTGTGGCGGCAATGCTCGTTGTAAACCGGTGAGGTGCGGAAGGCCTCGTCGCGCGGATAGGGCGCGTCAATAGCGAGGTCACTGACAACCCGGCCCGGGCGGGACGCCATCACCACGATCCGGCTGGAGAGATAGACGCTTTCATAGACCGAGTGGGTCACGAAGATCACCGTCCAGCCAAAGCGCTGCCACAGGCGCAGAAGGTCGTTGTTGAGCTTGAAGCGGGTGATCTCATCAAGAGCGGCAAAGGGCTCGTCCATCAGAAGCAGCTTCGGCCGGGTCACGAGCGCGCGGGCGATGGAGACCCGCATCTTCATGCCGCCTGACAGCTCGCGCGGATAGGCATCGCGGAACTGGTCGAGACCGACCATCGACAGAGCCTCCATCACCGGCTCTTCGGCAGCCTTGCGCGGCAGGCCCTTGAGGCGCAGCGGCAGCCAGACATTCTCGAAGGCCGTGGCCCAGGGCATCAGCGTCGGCTCCTGGAAGACGAAGCTGATCTCCGGCTCTGGCTGACCGGCCGCATTGTGCTCGGAGGTTGGCCAGTCGAGGCTTCCCGATGACGGCTCGCCCAGCCCGGCGACGATGCGCAGCGCCGTCGACTTGCCGCAGCCGGAAGGCCCCAGAAGGCTGATGAACTCACCTTGCCCGACATCAAGGGTCATGTCCTTGAGGGCGATGGTGCCGTTGGAGAAAGTTTTGGAAACGCCGTTGAGACGGACAAGCGGACGGGACGAGGCAGGCACCCGCCCGGCGGTAACCAGGCTGGCGGTTTCAGGCACTGCGGACATGGGACGCACGGGCTCCGTTCAACCAAAAGCAGGGAGGCGGTCGCTGGCCGGCGGGACGTGTCCCCCCGCCGGCCCGGCATCATCTCACTTCTTCAGGTTCATGCCGACGCCCTTGCAGACGAACTCGGTCGTGTAGATCTGCTTGATGTCAACGCCTTCCTTGATGACGCCGGATTTGACCATCGCGTCATAGAAGGCCTGCTGCTTGGCATCCGTCATGCAGCCGATGCCCTTTTCCAGCGCCTCGCCGGATTCCACGAGGCCAAAGGACTTCATGGTCGCGATCGAGAAGGCGATCTGGTCATCGGTCATTTCCGGGTTGTCGGCCTTAATCAGGGCGTTGGCGGCCGTGTTGTCGCCGTAGAGATAATTGTACCAGCCTTCGATGGTGGCATCGACGAAGCGCTGTGTGAGATCCTTGTTGGCCTCGACAAAGTCCTTCCGGCCCTCGATCAGGGTGGAGTAGGTCTCGAAACCGGCATCGGCGAGCAGGAACAGCTTCGGCTTGAAGCCGCCTTCCGTCTCGATGGCGAAGGGTTCGGACGTGATGTAACCCTGCTGCGCCGACTGCTTGTCGACCAGGAACGGACCCGGATTGAACTGGTAGGGCTTGTACTGCTCGTCCTTGAATCCCGGATAGGCCGACTTCATCCACTGGAAATAGGATGCAAAGCCGTCCGCGCCCATGAAGATCGTCGGCAGCTTGGCCAGATCCTCGAAGGTCTCGATGCCGGTATCAGGATGGGCGATAAGGACCTGCGGGTCCTTCTGGAAGATGGCAGCAACTTCCAGGACCGGAATGTCTTCCGCCAGCGCGCTGAGCGGCTGCAGCATGTTGCCGGCCATGTAGAACTGGATCTTGCCGGCCAGCAGCAGCGCCCGGTTGGCCGCCTGCGGCCCGCCTTGAAGGATCTCGACCTTAAGGCCGTATTTTTCATAGGTGCCGTCGGCAACGGCCTGATAGTAGCCGCCGTGCTCGGCCTGGGCGAGCCAGTTCGTGCCGAACTTCACTTCGTCAAGAGCAAGAGCGCTGGTGCTGAGGCCAGCGGTGAAAGCCAGGCCCATGGCAAGGCCTGCAAGAGAAGTCACTTTACGCATGTTGTCTTCCGCCTCCGTTTGCTTTTTCAAAGCTCTGCCGCTGTGCCTCCAAAGGCCCTGGGAGCGGTTCAGGCAATCACGCTGAACGTCCATTGCAAGGCCTGTGCCACGTCTACGCCGCGTTGCTGTGTCAATCACCGCCCATGAGGGCCCCGATCTTTGGCCGAGTTTTTCAGCCGCCCCTAGCGTCAACTGTGCATAATTTCCAGTCATATGCCACTCACTTCAGCATGCTTACGACTTGCGCAGATCGGCATCCGTTTCTAGCCTTCGAGCCGGTTCCCCGCCATGCACCTGCAATGCAAGGCTATTGTCTTTTCGCCCCGCAACCAATCAGGACCGAGGCCGTTAAATGACCCGCGCCGTGACGCCGACAACAATTCGCGCCCCCTTTGCCCGCTACAGCCACGCCGTGGAAGTGCAGGCCGGACACAGGCTGGTGTTCTCATCAGGCCAGCTCGGCATTGGCCCGGATGATGTGATCCCGGCGGGCGTGGAGGCGCAAACCCGGCTGTGCTTCACCAACATCGGCCACATTCTTGAAGCGGCCGGCATGACGCTGGGCGACATCGTGCGCATCAATGCCTTTGTCACCGCCCGCGAACACATGGCCGGCTACATGAAGACCCGCGACGAGTTCACCGCCCTGCCCCCGCCGGCCTCGACGCTGATGATCGTCGGCGGCTTCACGCGCGAGGAATTCGTCGTTGAGGTGGAGGTCATTGCGGCAAAGGCGGACTGAGACCTGCAAGATCCCGTGTTCAACGAAAATAATTTTTGTTGAACACGCCCCGGAATGCTATGTTCAACAAAACTTCCATTCGTTGAACATGAGCGCCATGCAAAGGCATTCCCCGATCAGCCACGCCGCCTATCACGACCTTCTTCGATCGCTGCTCGATGAAACAGTGGCCGGGATGCGTGGCACGCCGACGCGGGTCATCCGCAACGGCAAGACCTATTGGTACGACACCTACCGGGTCGGTACCGACGTTTGCAAACGCTACATCGGCGAAGACACCGAGGCCCTGCAGGCCCGCATTGACCGTCACCAGGTCCTCAAGGACGAGACAGAGGCGCGCAAGAAGGAACGCTCCCGGCTGATCCGGCTGCTGCGCGCGGAAGGATTTCTCGGCACCGACGGTGCCACCGGCAGCCTCCTCGCAGCCATGGCGACCGCCGGGGTATTCCGCCTTGGCGGCACGGTAATCGGCACGCATGCGTTCCGTCTTTATGAAGGCGAACTGGGCATCCGCTACCGCTTTGACCAGACGGCCATGACGCAAGACATGGATATCGCCAGCTTCGAGCAACTGTCGCTTTCTCTCTCGCAGGAAGAACAGGTCTCGCCACCGATCCAGGACGTGCTCTCGGACTTCACCTTTGATCCCGTGCCAAGCCTCGACCCGGGTCGGGTCTGGCGCTGGCGGCAAACCCGAAACGACACGCTGGTGGAGTTTCTCACCCCCTCGTTCCGTGCCGAGGAGGACCTTCGCCCGCTGGAGGCTCTCGGTGTCAGCGCGCAGTCCCTGCATTTCCTCAACTACCTGATCGCCGCCCAAATCCCGGCAGCCGTTCTCTACCGTTCAGGCGTGCTGGTGCAGATCCCCCGGCCGGAACGCTTCGCCATCCACAAACTGATTGTTGCAGACCGCCGCCGCGAGGGACCAGGAAGCCTCAAGGCGCGCAAGGACCGACTACAGGCGGCATTTCTGATCGATGCACTGGTAGAAGACCGGCCCGACGACTTGGCGCAGGCCTGGGAAGACGCACGGCAAAACGGGCCGAAATGGCGCGAGCGGCTCGACAGAAGCCTTGATGCCATGCCAGAACTTCGGTTGCGCATCCTTGCCTGCCTGTAGAGGCACATATCAGGCACCACCTTCAGGGAGCAAGGATGTCACCGGGAAGCCCTGTGCGGAACTCGGGCGGTGAAATTGAGCGCCGCTATCAAAGCCTGCAGGTCCAGATCATATCCCGATCAAAAGGACCAGATTTATCATGCGCTTGTGGATCAAGGACCCGATCGCCATCCTCGCTGGGGGCGCGGAACGGGGGATTGTCATTGAAGACGGCGTCATCGCCGAGCTGGTGGGGCGCGGCCGCACGCCGATGCTGCCGGTGGACGGCACCTTCGACGCCGGACGGCATGTCATCGTGCCCGGCCTCGTCAACACGCATCATCACTTCTACCAGACCCTGACCCGGGCTCACCCTGAGGCGATCAACAAGGAGCTGTTTCCCTGGCTGCAGGCGCTTTATCCGATCTGGGCGCGGGCCGTGACGCCGGAGACCTTTCGCCTGGCCACCCGTCTCGCCCTGACGGAGCTGATGATGTCGGGCTGCACCACCGCTGCCGACCACCATTACCTCTATCCGGGCGGGCTGGAAGCGGCGATGGACATCCAGGCCGAGGAGGCCGAGCGGGTGGGCCTGCGCATGACGCTGACGCGCGGGTCCATGAACCTCAGCCAGAAGGACGGCGGCCTGCCGCCCGACAGCGTGGTGCAGGACACGGACACGATCCTGGCCGACTGCGAAAGGGTGCTGACGAAATATCATGACCGGTCGAAGGGCGCGAAGTTGCAGGTGGCGCTGTCACCCTGCTCGCCCTTCTCGGTGACGCGGGAGCTGATGCGCGAGAGCGCGGTTCTGGCCGAGCGGCACGACTGCCGCCTGCACACGCATCTGGGCGAGACCCACGACGAGAACGCCTATTGCGAGGCGAAGTTCAACTGCCGCCCGGTGGATTACCTCGAGGACTGCGGCTGGCTGACCAGCCGGACCTGGCTGGCGCATGCCATTCACTTCAACGACGACGAGGTGCGCCGGCTTGGCCATGCCTGCGTCGGTGTCTGCCATTGCCCGACCTCGAACATGGTGCTGGCGTCGGGCCAATGCCGGACGAAGGAGCTGGAGGCGGCCGGATCGCCGGTGGGCCTCGGCGTCGACGGCTCGGCCTCCAACGACAATTCCAACCTGATGGAAGGGCTGCGCCACGCGCTGATGATCAACCGGCTGACCTATGACGCGGCCTCGGTGACGCATCTGGATGCCTATCGCTGGGCCACGGAAGGCTCGGCCCGGTGTCTCGGCCGGGACGACATCGGCGCGATCGCGATCGGCAAGATGGCGGATCTGGCGTTCTACAGCCTCGACGAGCTGCGCTTCTCCGGTGCGGGAGACCCGCTGGCGGCGCTGATCCTGTGCGGCGCGCACCGGGCCGACCGGGTGATGGTGGGCGGGACCTGGACGGTGACCGACGGCGAACCGGTCACCATCGACACCGCCCGGCTGCGGCACGAGCATGGCGAGGCCGCGAGGCGGTTCCTGGAGAGCCTCTAGCTGCCGGCTCTCACAGCATCCGCCGTTCCTGGCGACGACCGAGCGCCGCAAAGACGGCGATGAGGAACGACAGCACGGCGATCAACACAAACGAGGCCCGCAGCGATGAGGCTTCGGCAATGAAGCCGATCAGCGGCGGGCCGAACAGGAAGGCGCCGTAGCCGAGGGTCGAGACCGCAGCCAGCGCCTCGCCCGGCGACATGTCCGGATCAGCAGCGGCGCGGGAAAACGCGATGGGGAAGATGACCGCATTGCCGAGGCCCATGATGCCGCAGCCGAGCCAGATCACGTAAGGATCGCTGCCGAGCACGAAGATCATGGCGCCGATGCCGGCGGTGATGCCGCTGGCAATCGCGGTGTTCATCTGGCCGAAGCGGGCGATGATGAAATCTCCGGCAAAGCGCATGCCGACCATGGCCACCGAGAAGACCGAGAAGCCGATGGCCGCCATCGACGGCTCGATGCCCAGTTCCTGGATCTGGTAGAGCGCCGCCCAGTCGACGGCCGAACCCTCGCTGACGGCGGCGCAGAAGGCCATGCCGCCGATGAAGATCAGCCCCCCGCGCGGCAGGGCGACAAGTGGCGGACGCTTGCCTGTGGTCTCGTGCGTTTCGGAGGTCCAGGGCACCCGCACGAAGATGAGGCAGATAACCGAGAGGGCGGCGAGCACGACCCAGATATGGGTTGTCACGCTCCAACCGAGCGAAATCGTGAGGCCGCCAAAGCCCGCGCCCACGCCTGCGCCCAGGCTGTACAGGCCGTGGAACGACGACATGATCGGCTTGGCCATGGCCTTTTCCACCTCGGCGGCCCAGGCGTTCATGGCCACGTCCGACGCGCCGATGATGGCACCGAAGGCGGCGAGGATCGGTGCGATCACCCAAACCGATCCGGCCAGCGGCACCAGCGCAAAGATGGCAAAACAGACGGCAACCCCCACCCGCGCACCGGTGACGCCGCCAAACCGGTCGATCGCCCGGCCGGACAGGGGGAAGGACAGGATGCCGCCAACCGCCATGATCAGGAGCAGGACACCAAACCCGGCCTCGGAGAGACCGAGATAGGATTTGATGTCCGGAATGCGCGAGGCCCATGTGCCAACCAGGCTGCCGACAGCAAAGAACACGATGGCCACGGCGAGCCGGGCACGGGCGAGATGGGACATGGCGGGAATCCGGATGAGCGCAAAAGGAAGGCAAAACACGTATCGATGCTAATTGCGGCCAAGGGGTGACAAACTCAAGCGCCAGATGGCAGAAACAATCGGAACCAGTTGATCTCAGGCGAAAATACCCGTGCCTGCCGCAAGTCGGCCAGCCTCCGCCAGCCGGTCAGCCGCCTGCCGATAGGCGCTGGCCGTCTCCTGCGAGCGGCGCCCCGCAGCATCCGAAGTTGGCCGGTTTTCAGCGTCTGCGGACCTTTCGTTGTCCTCATTTGAAGACTGACGCGATCCGGACGGCTCCGACTTGTCCGCAGGTGCAGTGGCTGAGGTCTGGCTGGTCTGCGCTACCCCTTCGCCCTCCCCTTCCTCGCCGCGCAGCTCGGCCGCAGCCTCGGCCCGGGCCTGTGACTGGGCTTCCTGCAACTGCGAGCGGGCGAGCTGTGCCACGCGCAGATCCTGCGAGGACGGCTCGGCAGGGGCGAGCGCCGCACGGATGACGATCTGCATCTTGCGGACCGTGGCTTCCGGTTCGCTTTCCGGCGAGGTATCGATCTGGACCTCGCCGCCGATGGCATAGCTGCCACCGTCCGGCCCTTGCTGGAACGTGTAGCTGGGCGCACCGGCATAGGGGCCACCGACCCGGGCATGCGCCTGCTCATGCGCCCGGACTTCCCGGTCGCGCTGCTTCAGCTTTTCGACCTGGTCCTCTTCTTCCTCGGTCAACCCGTCCTGGTCCGGGTCTTCCTCTTCTGACGCAGCCGCGTCGCTTTCACCGGAGGATGCAGCCGCAGATGCATTTGCTCTCGCATCCTGTGGCGGTGCTTCCGCTTGCGCCGATGCTTGACCGGTGTCTGCATCGCCGGACGACGGATCGGAAGGCTGGCGGGGAGATTGCCCGGGCTTGCGGTTGTCTTCTGGCTGCAAGGCTTCGCCATCCTGCAACGCCTGCAGCGCCGCTGCGGTAAAAGTTGCGACGGCACCGCTTAGCTCAGCCTGGCGCGGGGCAGCAGCCGCACTCTGTGTCGCGGACACGACTGTCCCGTCCCGGTCACGCGGATCAGCCGTGAGCGGGCCTTGCTGGGACTGGTAGCCTCCACGCGGGGTGGCCCCAGCCGAAAGGGCTGCAAGTGCGGTCACCATGAGCAAGACGATGCCCCAGACCCATTTCCAACCCGTTAACGGCCATTAACGCCTTTGATCAGTTTTGCGTGAGCCGCCGGGACAGGCAGCATCGCCGCAAGAACGGGCATGACGGCAGAGGAGCAGGCGGCTAATCTCGGCGGACCTTCCGATTGCTCCAGCGAGGCCTTCCATGACCGCCCTGCCGCGCCGCTTCTGGCACGAGATGACCACGACCGATTTCTCCGGCTCAAACACCAGCGGCTGGATTGCCGTGCTGCCGGTGGCGGCGATCGAGCAGCACGGGCCGCATCTGCCGGTCTGGACGGACACGGCCATCGCCAAGGGGCAGATCCGCCGCACCGTCGAGCTGCTGCCTGACGACCTGCCGGTGACCTTCCTGCCGGTGCAGCAGATCGGCAAGTCGAACGAGCATATTTCCTCGCCCGGCACGCTGACCATCTCCTGGGAGACACTGACGCGGGCGTGGATCGACATCGGCGAGAGCGTCGCCCGCGCCGGCATCCGCAAGCTGGTCCTGATCAACTCCCACGGCGGCAACGTGCCGATCATCGACATCGTGGCGCGGGAACTGCGCAACAGCCACGAGATGCTGGTGACGGCCACGGCCTGGTCGCGCTTCGGCCAGCCGGAGGGCGTGTTCCCGGCCGAGGAATTCACCTATGGCATCCATGGCGGCGACATCGAGACTTCGATCATGCTGCATCTGCATCCGGAGCTGGTGCGCATGGACAAGGCCATCGACTTCCCCTCGACGCAGCAGGATTTCATCAAGGAATTCAAATACCTGCGCGGGCATGGCCAGCAGCAGTTCGGCTGGAAGGCGCAGGACCTCAACCCGGCCGGTGCCGTGGGCAATGCCGCCCGTGCCACGGCGGAAAAGGGCAAGGCCTCGCTGGACCATGCGGCAGAAGGCTTTGTGGAGCTGCTGAAGGATGTGCATGCCTTCGACATGTCCCGGCTGTGGACGCCTGGTCAGTAGGCAGGCCGGAGTTTCCGTTTCGAAGGTCATCCCCGCCTTGTGCGGAAGGGCGGAGGGGCGAGGCAAAGACGCCAAACTCTGGCAGCCGTCATGCCATGACTTGATCATGGCATCCATGCCCTTGCCTCTCCATGCGGGTGACGAAGGACTTCGGGACCGGCGTTACCGATCAAATGGGTGCCATCAGACAGGAGAGGTCACGGCATGGATGCCATGGTCGAGCCATGGCATGACGAAGACATCAAGGTATCACCAGGCGGTGGGCACCAGGGTGAGGATGACCGGCTCGCCGAAGGGGAGACCCGGCCAGAGGCACCAGACCAGAGCCACAAGGGCGAGCGGCAGCAGGAACACCGCCGCCCCTTCCGTGATTTCCGCAGGCTGTGACCGGGCAAGTCCCTGGATTATCAGCAGATTGAGCCCGGAGGGCGGCAGCACCAGCGCCGCCTGCAGCAGCATGACGAAATAGACCGCAAGCCAGACCGGATCGAGACCCAGCACGAGCGCTGCCGGCAACAGGATCGGCAGGACGACGAGAAGCAGGCCAAGCCCGTCAAGCAGGAAGGCCAGCACGATGACCAGCAGGCTGAGCAGGACGATGAAGACGGCGACACCAGGCAGCCCCGTTACCAAATCCACCAGCGCGCCGAGAAAACCGGTGACCGACAGGCCGAGCAGCAGGGCCTTTGCGCCCGCCGCAATAGCCAGCAAGGAGGCCGCGCCGACGGCACTCTCAAAGGCGGTGTCTGCCAATTGGCGCAGAGGCAGACGGCGATAGACACCGCAGATGACCAGCACCGCCAGCGTAGCAGCAATCGCCGCCAGTTGCGCCGCTGCCAGATCGGCGAAGAACGCAAGGCTAACGAGGACGCCAAGCAAAAGCAGCAAGGGCACGCCGCCAATCAGCGCTTCCCGGCGGCGAGGGGCTGGCATTTTCTTGTGGCGCCGGCCAAAACGCGCCCCGAAGATCATGGCCATGACGACTAACAGCACCGAGAGCAACAGGCCTGGATAGATCCCGGCGATCAGCAGATCACCGGCCGGCTGGTCCATCACCAGCCCCAGCATCATCAGCGGCATGGACGGCGGCAGCAGCAGGGTCAGCGTGCCGCTGCCGGCCATCAGACCCAGGACAAGCCAGCGCGGATAGCCGGCGGAAAGCAATCCGGGCATGGCAAGCGCGGCCAGCGCTGCCGTTGCCGCAACGCCCGAAGTGGTCAGGAAGCCAAGCAGAACACTGGCCGCTACCGCGGCAACCAGCAGGCCGCCGGGCCAGTGCCCGACCAGGGCCTGGCTGAACCGCAGCAACGTATCCGCCGCTGCCCCCTTCACCATCACGTGGGAGAAAAACAGGAACAGCGGAACCGCAAGCACGTCCTGCCGGTCAAGCGTTGCCAGCATCGTCGCCGGAATGCCGCCAACCGGGGCACCGGAGAGAAGCATCAACGCAAGCCCGACAAGCAGCAACCCGAGTGCGGCAGGCATGCGCATCAAAAGCAGGGACACAAGGAGAAACAGACCGCCAAGGCCGGTCATGGCATCGGCAGTCATCGTGGCGCCTTGCGTCTGGCATCGGGTCTGGTGACGGGCGGACGTGGCGCCATATCCGTGACAGCCTGCAGGCTCAAAAGGGCAAATGCGGCTGGCAATGCGAGCCCCGCGACAACCGACCAGCCACCGTCCTCGAACGCTCCGCCCAGGTGCATCAGACCGAGCCCGGTGACCAGGAGCGAGACGGCAAGAACAAGAGCCTGGATCATGCGGGGGCCTGTTTTCAATGTACGCAATCGTCCCGCCCCGCGTCCGACAGGCTCGTTGAAGTGCTGCGGGCTCCAGTTGCGCCTCGCACTGTAGAGAAAGGCAAGCGGAAGAAGCGCGCCCCAGAGGCCGAGCAGCTGCGCAGCATCAACCGCATAGGGAACGGGACGATGCACGATGAAGCCTGACAGACCATCGAGGGCCAGCAGCAGACCAGCTGCTGAAAACAGGACCACCGCCAGCCAGGCCGCGCCAACGGACAGACGGTTCACGAAGTCGGGCAGGCTCGGCATGCTTACTCCCGCTCCGGGAACGAAGCGTGCCACCGGACCGCTCCGGCGCCTCTCCCCAGGCTCTGGCGCACTGTGTCAAAGGCGGCATGTCGGGTCAACCATCGCGCGAACCGGAAAGGCACGCGAAGCCCTTGCAAGCGCTGGCCGGCTGGTCTGTTATGCGGTCCTTGCCAGCGATCCGCCCGAAGGACATATCCATGAGCCGCCCCGACATTCTCGTCCCTGCCCCGATGCGCGACATGATTCTCGACGGGCTGGAGCCGCATTTCACCCTGCACAAGCTGTATGAGGCTGAGGACCGGGACGCCATGCTGGCCGATGTTGCCGAAAGGATCCGCGGCATCGCCATCTCGTTCCGGCCTGTCGACAAGTCTCTGGTCGACAGGTTGCCGAAGCTCGAGATCGTCGCCAACTTCGGCGTCGGTTACGACAATGTGGATGCGGCCTACTGCGGCACGAAGGGCATCATCGTCACCAACACGCCGGACGTGCTGACGGATGAAGTGGCCGATACGGCGATCGCGCTGATGATCATGACCATCCGCGAACTGCCGGCCGCCGAACGCTGGCTGCGGCAGGGCAAGTGGGTGAACCAGGGCGCGTTTCCCCTGACACGCGGCACCTTGCGTGGCCGCACGCTGGGCATTCTCGGCCTTGGCCGCATCGGCAAGGCCATTGCCGAACGGGCCGAAGCCTTCGGCATGGCGGTCCACTATCACGGCCGCAATCGGCAGGACGGCGTTGCCTATACCTATCACCCCAGCCTCATCAGCCTCGCAGAAGCCGTCGACACCTTGATGCTTGTCGCCCCCGGCGGCGAGGAAACGCGCCATATGGTTGGCGAGCGGGTGCTGGAAGCCCTCGGACCGCAGGGGGTCGTGATCAACATCGGCCGAGGATCGGTGGTGAACGAAACGGCGCTGGCAGAAGCGCTGCGCAAGGGAACGATCCTGGCGGCGGGGCTCGACGTGTTCGAAAATGAACCGCATGTGCCGCAGGCGCTGCTGGACCTGCCGAACGCCGTGCTTCTGCCGCATGTCGGCTCGGCGTCCGAGGCAACGCGCAACGCGATGGGGCAGCTGGTCGTCGACAACCTGACCGGCTGGTTCCACCACCGCCGGGTGTTGACGCCGGTCGCGGAGACGCCTGTCGGCTGACTTCTTCCGCGGAGGAAGTTTTGCACAAGGTTCACGCAAGCCTGGCAGCGCAAGTTGCAGATCGACCTCCGGTGCCCCTGTTGCAGGCATCGGAGAAACGGTTCGGCGGCGCCACCTGCCGGGGAGGCTTGCCATGCGATCTGTTTCCGCAGCGACCAAAGACCTGCGCCGTCATCCGCGCCAGCGCACCCGCCTCAGGGCCGGACGGCTGGCCGACGCCGACAACCGGTTCCTGTGCGATTGCGGCATCTATGACGTGTCGGCGGGCGGCGCACGGCTGAGCATCCCGGAGGGGATCACCCTGCCCGAGGAGTTGGTGCTTTATGACGAGCTCGACAACACGGTGGCGCTGGCAACGATCCGCTGGCGGGCCGGAGCTCGGGTCGGGATTGCCTACGACGTCGCTCCGGCCAAGATGAAGTACTTCTCCTCACCGAAGCTGCGCGCTTTGTCGCAGCGTTACTATGCGTTGGTCGACTGACCCGTGACTTGACTTGCGCCCGCTCCTGCCCCCAATTCGGGACAGAGCAAGGACCCATGGCCATTCCCGGCCAGCGACGTGAAGAGGCGCATTGATGTTCAAGCGAATTGCAGCGGCCCTGCTGACGATCTTCCTGGCGGTTCCCGCCGCAGCAGAGGAGTTGCAGATGAAGGACCTGATCGTAGGCACCGGCGAGGAAGCCGATGTCGGCATGACCGTGAGCGTGCATTACACAGGCTGGCTGATGGACGGCACCAAGTTCGATTCCAGTCTCGACCGGGGGCAGCCTTTCAGCTTCACCCTGGGCGAGCGCCGGGTGATCGCCGGCTGGGAACAGGGCGTGGTCGGCATGAAGGTCGGCGGCAAGCGCGAGCTGATCATTCCGCCGGAGCTGGCCTATGGCGAGCGCGGCGCTGGCGGCGTCATTCCGCCGAATGCCACGCTGAAGTTTGAAGTCGAGCTGCTGGGCGTGAAGAGCAAGAGCTTTTCCGAACTCACCAACGACAAGCTGAAGGAACGCATGGCCGCAGGCGCCACCGTGATCGACATCCGCACCCCGCAGGAATGGACCGAAACCGGCGTCATCGCCGGCGTCAATCTGGTCACGTTCTTCGACCCGGCCGGTCAGGTGAACCCGAACTTCGGTCCGGAACTGCAGAAGCTGGTCGATGACCCGTCGAAGGAACTGATCCTGATCTGCCGCTCTGGCAACCGCAGCTCGGTGCTGGCCAAGTATCTGGTCGACAACATCGGCTTCAGCAACCTCGGCCATGTCACCGAAGGCATGAACGGGTGGATCTCCGCCGGCGGCCCGGTGGAAGCCCCGAAGATGCCGGAAAACTGCTGGCTCTGCTGAGAGTGGTTCTCGACATGGAAAAGCCGGCGCACGCGTCGGCTTTTTTTGTATTTGGCAGCCTCGCGGAGACTCTTCAGCGGCAAAGGCCTAGACTCGGAAGTCATCCCGCCTCGTGCGGGGATCCAGCCTTGTGGCTCAAGATGCCGGTGCGTTCCCGTGCCATCGAGAGGCTGCATGGATCCCCGCACGAGGCGGGGATGACCGCCGAGGGAAAGGCATGCACTCAAGAAAAAAGCCGGCGCATGCGCCGGCTTTTTTGTTTCAAGGCAAAAAGACCAGAGGTCTCAGAGGACGCTGCTGAGCTTCATGGCGACGCCCATGGCGCCGGCGACCTTGATCTTGCCGGACATGAACGCCATCGTCGGGTTCAGATCGCCGGCCAGGAGGTCAGCCAGGTTGTCGGCGGAAATGGTGATGGTGCAGTCGGCGTCCGCGTCGTCATTGGTGACGTTCGTGCCCTGCATGACGATGACGCCGGCGTCGCCGAGGTCGAACTTCACGCTCTCGTCGATGCCGCCACCGGCGACCTTGCCACGCACAGCTTCCGTCAGTTGTTCCAGCGTCATGTCTCATCTCCCGAATGCCCGGCGCCTCTCGCCGGTTTGCACGGACCCAAGCATACCCTTTACGTAATCGTCAAGTGAGCTTTGCCTGTTGCCTGCAGATTACCGGGGAAGTGTAAGAACGGGATTACCAACCGGGGCGAGGAACTCCCGGCACGACCTCATCACAGACCGCACCGGGAGGGATCCTGATCAGTGGTTGTTGCGCGGCAGACCCTTGCTGTGGGCCACGTCCTGGTAGGCAACGGCCGGCTTCAGCACCATGCCCTTGTCGAACTGCTCGACCATGCCGCGCTGGATTTCCTGCCAGGGCGTCTGGCTGGGCGCATAGGGGAAGCCCCCCTTGGCCACCAGATCAGCCTTGCGGCGGGCCAGTTCCTCATCGGACACCAGCATGTTGGCCGTGCCCCGGCCCAGATCGATGCGCACCCGGTCTCCGGTCTGGATCAGGGCCAGACCACCCATGGCGGCAGCCTCCGGCGCGGCGTTGAGGATCGACGGGGAGCCGGACGTCCCGGACTGGCGGCCATCGCCGATGCAAGGCAGCGCCGTGATGCCGCGCTTGATGAGGGCTGCCGGCGGCTGCATGTTGACCACTTCCGCCCCGCCCGGATACCCGATCGGGCCCGTGCCCCGGATGAAGAGCATGCAGTACTCGTCGATCTCGAGCGCCGGATCGTCGATGCGGTGGTGGTAGTCCTCCGGACCCTCGAACACGATGGCACGGCCCTCGAAGGCCTCCGGATCGTCCGGGTTGGAGAGATAGCGGTCGCGGAATTCCTTCGAGATCACGCTCGTCTTCATGATGGCGCTGTCGAAGAGATTGCCCGAGAGATTGATGAAGCCCGCCTTCTCCTTCATCGGATTGTCGAAGCTGCGGATCACGTCCGGCAGATCGGTCGTGAAGTGGCCGCAGTTGTCGCCGATGGACTTGCCGTTGACGGTTACGGCATCGGGATGTGGCAGCTTGCCGTTGCGCATCAGCTCGGCAACGACGGCCGGAACACCGCCAGCGTGGTGATAGTCCTCGCCGAGATAGGCACCGGCCGGCTGCAGGTTAACCAGCAACGGCACATCTAGGCCGATTGCCTGCCAGTCATCATTGGTCAGCGTAACGCCCAGATGCGCGGCAATGGCGTTGAGATGGATCGGGGCGTTGGTGGAGCCACCGATGGCCGAGTTGACGACGATCGCGTTCTCGAAGGCCTTGCGGGTCATGATGTCGGAGGGCTTCAGGTCCTCCCAGACCATGTCGACGATGCGCCGGCCGGTCTCGTAGGCGATCTGGCCGCGCTCGCGGTAGGGCGCGGGAATGGCGGCCGAGCCGGGCAGCTGCATGCCGAGCGCCTCGGCGAGCGAGTTCATCGTCGTCGCCGTGCCCATGGTGTTGCAATAGCCGACGGAAGGCGCGGACGAGGCGACGAGGTCCATGAAGCCGTTGTAGTCGATCTCGCCAGCGGCGAGCTGCTGGCGTGCCTTCCAGACGATGGTGCCGGAGCCGGTGCGCTCGCCCTTGTGCCAGCCGTTGAGCATCGGGCCGACCGACAGGGCGATGGCCGGGATGTTGACGGTCGCCGCTGCCATCAGACAGGCCGGGGTGGTCTTGTCGCAGCCAATGGTCAGCACGACGCCGTCGATGGGATAGCCATAGAGCAGTTCGACGAGGCCGAGATAGGCAAGATTGCGGTCGAGCGTGGCGGTCGGGCGCTTGCCGGTCTCCTGGATCGGATGCACCGGAAACTCGAAGCAGATGCCGCCGGCCGCGACAATGCCCTCGCGCACGCGCTTGGCCAGCTCGAGATGATGCCGGTTGCAGGGCGACAGGTCCGAGCCGGTCTGGGCGATGCCGATGATCGGCTTGCCGGACTGCAGCTCCTCACGGGTGATGCCGAAATTGAGGTACCGTTCGATGTAGAGCGCGGTCATGCCCGGATCGGACGGGTTGTCGAACCAGTTGCTGGACCGCAACGGGCGGCGCTTGCTCTCGGTCATTCCAGTCTCTCCCTCAGAAATTGCCCGAGGCGTCAGGCCGGGCGGTCGTGTCGGATGATCAGGTCAGGGACGGCCGCGCCGTCCCGCGTTGCAGGGCGATGGCGGTGTCGCGCTCGCCAAGGTCGAGGATATGGCCGGAGGCCTTGCGGGCGGCCGCGCGGTCGCGCAGGCGCAGGGCTTCGACCAGGGCGCCATGGGCCTCGATGGCTTCACCGGGAAGATCCGCCACCGCGTTGGAGGCATGCAGCGACAGGCGCATGGCGGTCTCGATGATGCCGGCCAGCTGCAGGAACACCTGGTTGCGGCTCGCCTTCAGGAGGGCAACGTGGAAGGCAACATCGGCTTCGGTGAAGCGCTCGAGGTCACCGCCGGAGTCACGCATCGCAGCGAAGGCATGCTCGACATCGGCAATGTCCTGTAGCGTTGCCCGCTGCGCAGCGAGCTCGGCGGCTGCGGGCTCGATGGCCCGGCGGGCTTCGAGGACATTGGTCAGAAGGCCGAAATCAAGGATCTGCGCGCCGATCCAGTCCAGCACCTCGGCATCCAGAATATTCCAGCTTTCCCTGGCGCAGACCTGTGTGCCGACGCGCGAGCGGGTCATGACCATGCCCTTGGATTCCAGGGTCTTGAGCGCCTCGCGGATCACCGTGCGGCTGACGCCGTAGCGCAGGCACAGGTCATTCTCAGTCGGCAGCGTGGCACCGGGCGGAAATGCGCCGCCGCAGATGTCTGCGGCCAGCGCGCGCGTGACCATCTTGCGGACACGCGGACGGCGGGGCGGCGTCTGATCGTCATCGATCTCGGCAGCAGCTGGGCGGGAACTGGGCAGCACGGGGCGTCTGGTCCTGTTGATCTGAATAGATCATACAGAAACAGTCATTCATCATACAAATGAAATCTCGTACACTGAGGGAGCGGGCGCGCCGTCCCGGCTGCCTCAGCGCTTGCCCGGCTTCCAGCGGCGCAGCAGGCTGGCGTTGGTCACCACGGAGACGGAGCTGAGCGCCATGGCAGCCCCGGCCAGCGCGGGGGACAGAAGTCCCATCGCCGCCAAGGGAATGCCGATGACGTTGTAGGCGAAGGCCCAGAACAGGTTCTGCCGGATCTTGGCGAAGGTCGCCCGCGACACGGCAATGGCTTCGGCCACCATCAGCGGATCAGACCGCATCAAGGTGATGCCTGCCGCCTCCATGGCAACATCCGCGCCCGATCCCATGGCAATGCCGATGTCGGCCGCCGCCAGCGCCGGGGCATCGTTGAGCCCGTCGCCAACCATGGCAACGGCACCGCCGGCGGACTGGCGCAGGCTGGCAATCGCCTCCGCCTTGCCCTCCGGACGCACGCTCGCGCGCACGTCGTCCAGCCCGATGCGGGAGGCGACAGACCGGGCGACCGCTTCGGTGTCGCCCGTGACCATGGCGGTGCGGATGCCCTGGGCTTTCAGCGCCTCAAGCGCGCCGCGCGCCGTCGGGCGGATCTCGTCAGCCATGGCGATGACGCCAACTGCGCGTCCATCCAGCGCGACGATGACGCTGGTCTTGCCATCGGCCTCAAAGTTGCGGCGCAGGGAATCGGCGGTGAACCGGTCGATCTTCAGCTGGTCCATCAGCGCCTCGTTGCCGATGGCCAGCGCGTGACCGCCGATGAAGGCGACAAGCCCCTGCCCCGGTACAGCTTCGAATTCCTTCGGCGCGGCCAGCGGCAGATTGCGCGCCCGGGCGGCATTGACCATCGCATGGGCGAGCGGATGTTCGCTGGCAAGCTGGGCCGAGGCGGCAACCGACAGGAGCCGGTTGGTGTCCTTGTCGAAGGCAACCACATCCGTGACGACAGGGCGGCCTTCCGTCAGCGTGCCGGTCTTGTCGAAGGCGACGACCTTCAGCCGGTGCGCCACTTCCAGGGCCTCAATGTCACGGATGAGAATGCCGGCCCGGGCCGCAGCGCCAGTGCCCGCGACAAGCGCCGTCGGCGTGGCAAGGCCAAGCGCACAGGGGCAGGCGATGACCAAAACGGCAACAGCGGTGGACAGGGCCGCATCGAAGTCCGCCGCGAGGAACCACCAGGCGGCGAAGGTCAAGGCGGCGAGAACCAGCACGACCGGGACGAAGATGGCGGAGACCTGGTCGACCAGCTTCTGCACCGGCGCGCGCGAGGCCTGCGCTCCTTCGACAAGGCGAATGATCCGGGCGAGCGTCGTGTCCTCGCCAAGCGCGCCGACATCGACCTGCAAGGCACCGGAGCCATTGACGGTACCGGCAGTGACCCAGTCACCGCTCTGCCGGGTGACCGGCAGGCTTTCGCCGGTGATCAGCGCTTCGTCCAGCTCGCTGGTGCCGCTGAGGATCGTGCCATCCACGGGCACGCGCTCGCCCGGGCGGACCAGAACACGGTCGCCAAGACGGATCTCGCTGAGCGCAACCGTTTCAACGTCATCCCCGACCATCCGGTTGGCTGTCTCGGGCCGGAGAGCGGCAAGCGAGCGGACAGCGGCTGACGTCGACCGCTTGGCGCGGGTTTCCAGCAGCTTGCCAAGTAGAACCAGCGTCAGGATGACGGCCGATGCCTCGAAATAGAGATGCCCTGCCCCGCCGGGAACGAACACCCGGTAAAGGCTGTAGCCAAAGGCGGCCGAGGTGCCGAGGGCAACCAGCACGTCCATGTTCGCCCCGCCCGACGCCAGGGCCTTTATCGCGCCACGATAGAACCGCGCGCCGACGAAGACCTGCACCGGGGCCGCCAGCAGCAATTGCGTCATCGGCGAGGGCATCCAGTGAATGCCGAAGGGCATCAGGACCATGGGCACGACAAGCGGCAGGGTGAGCAGAACGGCCATGACCAGCAGCAGCACCGTGCGCCGTTCGTCAGCCCGCTGACCGGCTTCCGCCTTCTCACGCTCCTGTCTTGCGCTGACGCCCGGCTCATCATGCAGCCGCGCCTGGAAGCCGGCCTGTTCGACCAACGCAATGAAGGGCGCCGGTGACATTTTGCGGCGCAGGGTCACAGTGGCGCGCTCGAGCGCGAAGTTCACATTGGCATCGCTGACGCCTTCGGCTGACGCGAGCGTGCGCTGGAGACGCGCGGCGCAGCCACCGCAGGTCATGCCGGTGACATCGAGCGTTACGGTCGGGGCGGTCGCGGCGCGGTGCGGAGCCATGGTCGGGATCCTAGCTGACGAGATGCATCTGGTGGGGCGGAGGCGAACCGGCGAAGCAGTTCAGCCTTTCCTGTTTGGCCCCAGATAGGGCTTCCAGTCACTGGAAGGTCAAGCCCCTTCCGCACTGCACGACATTTTGGCGCGGAGGCAGCGGTTTTGCCGACAATTTGTGCAGCGCACCCCTTTCAATCATGTTGCAATGCGATATTCTAACCATACGGAATTTGAGTTGACCCGATGTATTTAAGGGCCAAGCAAATGTTTAGATGATTGAACCGGGCGTCGTAAGTGAGGGGAGAGACGGGGGCGTCTCTCCCCTTTTCTTTTGTCCAACTTAGGGCCTGTGATCGAGCGCAAACTCAGGCTGAACAAGAAGCACCATCGGCGGCATCATGGCAAGAAACTGCTGCGTACAGGGGCGAGCCGGAACTGCGAAGACTTGATCTGCCCCGCCCTGCCCAATTTAAGGGGATCCAGAGTGGCCCGCGCAGCGAGGCGGAGGCGCTACCGCAGTTTTGGATTGAGCGCATCGCGAAGGAAGTCGCCCAGGAGATTGACCGCCAGAACCAGCACCGCCAGCGCTGCCCCCGGGAAAAGGGCGATCCACCATTCGCCGCCATACAGAAAGTCATTGCCGGAGGCGATCAGCGTGCCAAGCGAGGGCTGGGTGGGCGGCATGCCGACGCCGAGAAACGACAGGGTCGCCTCGGTGACAATGGCGACGGCCAGATTGATCGTGGCGATGACGAGAACCGGACCCAGCACATTCGGCAGGATATGGCGCATCAGGATCAGATGCGCGGGCAGGCCCATGATGCGGGCGGACAGAACATAGTCCTTGTTCCGCTCCACCATGGTGGCACCACGCACGGTCCGGGCATATTGCACCCAGAAGGAGAGCGCGAGGGCGGACACGAGGATCCAGAAGGCGAAGACCTCCCGGTCAAGCCGTCCGAACAGGCCGTTGGCGGCACCATCAATGAGCAAGGCGATCAGGATGGCAGGGAAGGTCAGCTGCACATCGGCGATGCGCATCAGAACCGCATCGACCCGGTCGCCGAGATAGCCGGCAACCAGTCCAAGGCTGATGCCGATACAGGCGGCCGCAAGCACCGCCGTGATGCCGACGCCTAAAGAAATGCGCAGGCCGTAGAGGATGGCCGAGAGAATGTCGCGGCCCTGGTCATCCGTGCCCAGAACAAAACGCGGGTCGCCGCCCTCCATCCAGACCGGCGGCAGTCGGGAATCGAGGATGCTGATTTCGGCGAGGTCAAACGGGTTCTGTGGCGCGATCAGAGGGGCCAGCAAAGCCCCGAGGACGAACAGCAACACGAGCACGGCCGCAGCGACGGCAACCGGGGAGTGGCGAAAATCATAGCACAGGTCGCTATTAAGAAGCCGTGTCAGCCAGGCGCGCGCCGCAGGCATGTTCATCGCCCCCTCCTCATGCGCTGGCCCGCAGGCGCGGATCGATCAGGAAATACAGGATGTCGACGACGAAATTGATCGTGACGAACAAGAACGCGGTCAACATCAGGTAGGCGGCCATGATCGGGATATCGACAGTCTGCACTGCCTGCAAAAACAGCAGCCCCATGCCGGGCCACTGGAACACCGTTTCGGTGATGGTGGCAAAGGCGATGATCGACCCCAGTTGCAGCCCGGTGATGGTGACGACCGGGACAAGCGTGTTCTTCAGCGCATGACGGAAATGCACCAGCCGGTCCGGCAGGCCCCGCGCGCGGGCAAAGCGGATGAAGTCGGCCCGCACCACCTCTAGGATCTCGGCCCGGACCAGCCGCATGATCAACGTCATCTGGTAGAGCGCCAGCGTGATGGCCGGCAAGACGAGGGCTTTCAGCCCCGACACGGTGAGAAACCCGGTCGTCCACCAGCCGCCAAGATCCACCACGTCGCCGCGCCCGAAGCTGGGCAGCCATTGCAGGCTGACCGCGAAGATGTAGATCAGCAGCATGCCGAGGAAGAACGTCGGCAGCGAAATTCCGACCAGCGACAGCGACAGGAACAGCCGCGCCAGCACCGTCTCTCGCCGGAGGCCCGCGTAGACGCCCATGGGAACGCCTACCGCCAGAGCCAGCAGCGCTGATGTGAAGGCCAGTTCCAGCGTCGCCGGAATGCGCTTGGCAAAGAGATCGGCGACCGGCTGGCGGAACTGGTAGGACGTGCCGAAATCAAACCGGGCGGCATTGCCGAGGAAACGCACAAACTGCAGCGGCATCGGGTCGTTGAGGCCCAGTTGCTCACGCAGGGCCTCGCGCTGCTCTGTCGAGGTCTCGACCCCGACCATCTGGTTGACCGGATCGCCGACATGGCGGAACAGCGAAAAGGCGATGAGCGCGACGACGAACATCACCGCGCCGGCCTGCAGCAACCGCCTGAAGGCAAATCCGATCATATGCTGCCGCTTCCCTGGCTGGGAGTGCTGCGCCCGGTGCGGTCACCGGGCGCCGTGGGTCAGTTCTTGGTCACCGAGCGGAACATAAGCGTGTCATCAGCCCGCTGGGCAAGGGCAAGCCGATTGGAGACACCCCAGGCAAGGCCTTGCTGATGCAGCGGAATATGCGACACGTCCTCATGATGCAGCAGGAAGGCTTCCAGGATCAGGGCATCACGCCGGGCCGGATCAACCTCTGCCATGATCGCCTTGACCAGGGCATCAGACTTCGGATTGCAATAGCCGCCGATGTTGAAAGCGCCGCCCTTGCCGGCATCGTCCCGGCAGGTGGTGAGGTTTTCCAGCACGTTCCAGCTGTCGAGCGAACCCGGTGTCCAGCCGAGCAGGAAGAACGAGGTTTCAAAGCCGCCCGAGGGCAGGATCCGGGCGAAATATTTCGCCTTCGGCTGCGCATTCACGCTGGTCTTGACGCCGACCTTGGTCAGCATCTGCGCAACGGCCTGGCAGATCGCCTCGTCATTGACATAGCGGTCGTTGGGACAGTCCATCACCAGTTCAAAGCCATCCGGATATCCGGCTTCCGCAAGCAGGGCCTTGGCCGCCGCCGGATCATGGGGCCAGCGCTGGATCTCCTCGGCGCGGTTGAAGAGATACGGCGAGATCAGCAAGGCAGTCGGGGTCGACATGCCGCGCATGATCTTTGACCGGATCGCCTCGATGTCGATGGCCTGATACAGCGCCTTGCGCACCCGCACATCCTGGAACGGGTTCTTGCCCTTGACGCTTGAATAGAGCAGCTCCGACCGTCGCTGATCCATGCCAAGATACATCGTCCGCAGTTCAGGACCGATAAGGGCGCGCGTCCCGGCATTCTCCTCAACCCGCTTGATGTCCTGCACCGGCACCGGATAGATCAGGTCCAGTTCCCCCGACAGAAGCGCCGCGACCCGCGTCGCATCGGAGGCGATCGGCGTGAACTCAACCCTCGTCAAGTTGTGCAGGGCGACATCCCACCAGCCGGCATAGGGCTCGAACACGGTCCTGACGCCCGGCTCGTGGCTGGTGATGCGGAAGGGGCCGGTGCCATTGGCGTTGAGCGCGGCAAAGTTGACGGACGTGTCGGACGCAGAGGTGACCGCGACGGCGTTGTTCGCCTCGGTCCACTCCTTGTCCATGATGAACCAGGTTTCCCACTCGGCGTGGAGGATCGGATTGGCAGCATCGAGCAAGAAGTCGACCGTATAGGGATCGATCACCTCGATGCGGGCGCTTTCGTCAATGCGCTTGCCGAGGTCGGAGCCTTTTGAGCGAACGCGTGATGCGGAAAACACCACGTCCTCGGCATTGAAGTCATTGCCATTGTGGAACTTGACGCCCTTGCGCAGATGGAAGCGCCAATGGGTCGGAGACAGGATCTCCCAACGCTCGGCCA
Source organism: Pannonibacter carbonis (assembly GCF_003012935.1). Lineage (GTDB taxonomy): Bacteria > Pseudomonadota > Alphaproteobacteria > Rhizobiales > Stappiaceae > Pannonibacter > Pannonibacter carbonis. Next base: position 408,967 of record NZ_PUDR01000001.1, read on the forward strand.
GCGCCGGTTCCAGCTGAAGCTGCGCATTGCGGCGAACAAGTCCCTCGTAGACATTGGCGAGCGTTGCGAGGGTAAAGCTCTCGTTGAGACTGTAGGGATCGAGCTGGTTCAGCGACCCCTGATAGGAGAACTTCAACGTCTCGGCTCTCGCGACTTCAAGAAGTCCCGCGCCCCATACCCCTGCGGCCAGACCTGCCGCCAGCAGAACCTGTTGCAGTTTCATCTATTGCATCCCTTGCCCAAGATCCGAACCGTCCGGAGATCGCACGCTTTCGGCAAAACCTTTGCCGGACAGTCCGGCACATTGTTTTATATTTGCAGAGGGTCAGTCTCGCCGTCCAGAGCTAAATTTTTGTGTTTCTTGATATATTCGCAATACTGCATCCAACGACACCCGCACCGAGGCAGCTTTTCTGAGCCAAGGTCAGGCAACGGCGGCACGCTCAAGTGCCGCGAGAATGGGAGCGGTGCTGGACGGACAAGCCACGTCGAGCGGAGCGAGACGACCCCGGATCGGCACCTGGAGCAAGGGCATGAACGGATCAAGCCCGGCCCCTGATGCCTTCAGCACATCCAGCGAGATGGCCGCCAACGCATTCTGCTCCTTGGCAACTCCTTCAAGCCGGCTGGCGACATTGACCACATCGCCCAGCGCCGTCAGCCCCGAGGCAACTCCGTTGCGGCCATCAAGGCCGATGCGCCCGAGAATGGCGGAGCCGCCATGCAGGCCGACGGCAATGCGCAAGGGAGCGGACAGCTGCGCCGCCAGGTCCCGGTTGACCCGCTTGAGTTCTTCGGCGAGGTCAACGATGGCGGCCAGCGCGGAGCGAGATCCGCCCGCCATGCCGCTTTCGACGCCGAACAGCGCCATGATGCCATCCCCCATGACCTTGTCGATCATGCCATCATGCTTGCGGATCACACGCACGACGCTGTCGACATAGCGGTTGAGAATGAACACGACATCGAAGGGCAAGCGCCCCTCGCTGAGAGCGGTGAAGCCGCGCAAGTCGACGAACATGACCACGACCGGCTGCTCCGTGCCCCACCGGTAGCGATCCTGCAGGCCTTCCCGCGGGAACGCTGCGCCGCCATTCAGAAGCGGCCGGACAACCAGATCAGTGGCGGGCCGCACCTGGCAGGCAAGGCGGACGTTCTTGCCCGCGTGGATCCGCTGCAGCACCTGCTGCTCGGTCGGTCCGGGCTGGGCGAGGTTGCCTGCGCCCGAAACGATCAGCGTGCGGCAGGTGGAACAGCGCGCCCGGCCGCCGCAGACGGACATATGCGGCACACCCTTCATGCGGCTGATTTCCAGGAGTGTCGGACCGGGCCGGGCGCGAACGGATTTCTCACCCAGATAATGCACCGTGATCGGCCGCTTGCCGATGGCCCCGAACTGGCGCAGCAAGGAGACAGCTACAGCAACCAGCAACAGGGAAAAGAACACAATTCGGCCCGCATCCGCGAGGACCTGCAACTCGGCCGTCTGTTCAGCCGTGACCTTGAGCTGGAACTGGCCTTCGAGAACCAGACGACGCGCAGCGTTGATCCAGCCGGTCAGCGAGAGGATCGGAACAGCCACGGCAAGCGCCAGCAACGTGCCGCGCCAGTTCGGGTACCAGGGCTTCAACCGCAGCCAGAAATGCAGGCCAATACAGCCATGCAGCCAGACGATCACCAGAAGAAAGCTCTGCGTCAGGCCGGATCCGGGCCAGAGCACGGAGAGTTCGTGCTGGTAATCAAGAAACGAGTGATAGCGGGTCACGGCCCCGCGGGTCATCGCGATATGCCGGATCAGGAGATACGGGATAGCCAGACCAAGCACGATCTGAAGTGCTTCCCAGGCGGGCATCCTGAAGGTGCGCCGCATCGCGATCCGGTAGAGGGCAAAGCCCACATGCAGGAGCAAGGCGCCGTAAAGCAGGATGGTTCCAGGCCACGACCACCAGACCACAATCCTGAGGTCCTGCCCCTTCTGCGCCAAGTCGAGTGAAATGTTGCCGAGGGCATGATTGAGGAAATGCGTTGCGGCGAAAGCAAACAGGACAAGTCCGGAATAAAGGCGGAGTTGCTGGGCAATCGGCCCCTTGCCGGGTGGTGTGCGCGTGTCCTGCCGGGCCATGGCCTTATCCCTTCCTGCCGGAACTGATGGAGCCGCTCCGTAAGGTTACGTATGCCGCCCCAACCTCGGTCCTGCAAGCCCGGCCGGCTCACCCGACAGGTTCGCTGTCGCCATCGACATCAACAGGGGTGGATTTTACCGGCTGGCTGGCGCATCTAGGACCTCAGAGTACACGACGCGGACACGAGGGTGGTATGATCGTTTACGGCATCAGGAACTGCGACACGGTGAAGAAGGCCCGGGCTTTCCTTGAAGCGGCAGGCCTTGCCTATACCTTCCATGACTACAAGAAGGATGGCGCCGATGCGGCGACGCTGCAGGGCTTTATCGATACCTTCGGCTGGGACCAGGTGGTCAACCGCAAGGGGACCACATGGCGCAAGCTTCCGGAGGACGATCAGGCTGCGGTGAAGGATGCCGCGAGCGCGCTGGCCCTGATGCTGGACCAGCCTTCGGTGATCAAGCGCCCGATCGTGGTCGCCAAGGGCCGGACGCTGCTTGGCTTCGATCCTGTTTCATGGGAACTCGCCATCGAAATGGGCGAACTGGCCTGAGAAGCCTGAACCTGCCGCCGCACGCGCCGCATGCTGCCTACCAGGTGCGGCGCGGGCCGGTGTCGATGTGGTAGTGGCCGAAGGCATAGCGCTTGTAACCGCCCACTTCCGGCTGCGCTTTCAGGAAGGCGAGGATCGCGCCGGGATCGCCGCGCACGGTGAAGTCCACGGCCTTGCAGTCGAGATGATACGAGTTGCTCGCCCCGCCCTTCCACCAGTTCTCCAGCCACCAGCGTTTGGTCGAATGCACCGTCACCCGGCCATAGCGGTCCGCAACCCGGTTGAGCACCTTCTTCAGGCTGCGCGGCACGCACCATTCTGTATCGTTGTAGACGATCTTGTCCGATGACGACGTCATCCAGCCGAGCCCCGTCACGCCGGACAGCGAGCCGCAGCCGCTGAGCAGAAGCAGGGCTGGTAGCAGGAAGCCCGAGATGACAACAGGCCGCAAACGCACGGCGGACCCCTTTCATGGGCGCAGGAAACCAGCCCCAAGGGTCGACGAACTTGTTTAAGATTGTCGTGAGAAACAGGGTTAACGGGTAACCTCTTGCTGTCTCATTTGCCCCGGCGCGGGCGCTCGCCGACGTAAGTGGCGCGCGGGCGGATCTGCTCGGAAACCGTCATCTGTTCCAACGCGTGACCGATCCAGCCGACAATTCGACCGGCACAGAACAGGATCTTCGCCGCCTCAGCCGGCAGCCCGAGGGCCCTGCCAAGCAGTGCAAGCGCAAAGTCGATGTTGGGCGCCGCGCCGAACAATTCCGCCGCCAGGGTGATCAAGGCAGGCGCCAATTCCAGGACAGGATTGTCCGGCAGGGCCCGACGTGCGTGCGCCAGCAGGCAGGTCGCGCGCGGATCCTCGCCACGGTAGACCATATGTCCGAACCCGGGGAGCGGATCCCCGCGTTGAAGCCGCTGCTGCAGCACCGGGGCAATATCGGCCGGATCGCGGATCTCGGCCAGCCACGCCGCGACCCGATCGGACGCGGCTCCATGGCGCGGGCCGCTGAAAGCCCCGACGCCCGACAGCAGCGCAGCATGGAGGGGGGCGCGGGTGGAGGCGGCACAGCGCACGGCGAAGGCGCTGGTGTTGAGTTCGTGATCCGCCGACAGGACCAGCGCTGCCCGGATCAGATCTTCCGCCGCATCCCCTTGCAAGTCAAAGGCCGCGGCGATCTGCCGATGCAGCGGCTCGGCGCTCGGCACCGGCTGGCCGAGCAGCGCGGCCACGCCAAGCCGCAACAACGCCGCCCCCTTGACCGGCAGCAACGCCGGGGCCCGGGTATAGGCGGCCGGATCAAGCAGGGGATAGGCCGCAAGGGCCAGCATCAACCGCTCCAACGGTGCGCTGCCATCCGGCAGTGGCGGCAAGGCGGGCGGCGGCGGTGAGGCAAAGGGATCGCTGTCGCACGCCCACAGCAGGCCGGCGACGGCTTCGAGTGAGAAACTCTCCGCCAGATCCAGCGCCGAATGGCCCCGGTACCATGGCCCGTCTTCGGCGATAAGCGTCAGCCGCGTCTCAAGGACAGCGCCGCCGGTCAGAGACGTCGTCGCAGCTGGCTCAGGCCGGTCGCGCTGCGCCGCAAGCCCCCGGATGTCGGAGGCATCATAACGCTTCTGCTTGCCGGGACCGGGAACGGACCGGATCAGGCCCCGGCTGACATAGGCATAGAGCGTGGCGGGCTGCACGCCGAGTTCGGCGGCAGCCTCGCGGGCGGAAAGATAGAGCGGAGCTGTCATGTATTGATTGTATCTATCAATATTGACGATATCAACGCCGTGACGCGAAGCTTGGCCGGATTGCCAAACACAGGAGCGTCCCATGACTGTCACATTCCCAGCCGACACCGCCACGCGTGCCATCCTTGCCCCGGGCCTTGAGGGCATTGTCGCCGCAGATACGATCCTGAGCGAAGTCGACGGCGCCAATGGCCGTTTGATCCTGCGGGGGCGCCACATCGAGGACCTTGCCGGTCACTTGACCTTCGAGGCGGCGCTGGAGTTTTTCTGGCGAGGACTGCTGCCGATGCAGCAGACCCGGACGACTGCCGAGGCCCTCGCCACCGCCCGCCTGCAGGCCTTTGCCACCGCCGTCCCGGTGATGCGGGCAGCCGGACCCGGGCTCGGCATCTACGAGCGGATGCGACTGGGGCTTTCAGCGCTGTGCTGCGACGATGCCGCGGAAGATTCCTTCGCAATCACCGGCGCCCTGCCCGTGCTGCTGGCCGCTGCATCGCGGATCGGGACGGGCGAAGCCCCGATTGCACCAAGCCCGACGGTCGCAAGCGCGGAAGACCTGCTGCGCATGCTGACAGGCACAGCACCGACAGCACGCGCCATCGCCGCGATTGACCGCTACCTTGTCACCATCCTCGACCACGGCTTCAACGCCTCGACCTTCACCGCAAGGGTGATCGCGTCGACGGGGGCGGACATGGGATCGGCTGTGCTGGGCGCCATGGGCGCGCTGAAAGGCCCGCTGCATGGCGGCGCGCCGGGACCGGTGCTCGACATGCTCGACGCCATCGGCACACCGGAACGGGCCGCCGGCTGGATTTCCGCCGCGCTTGCGAAGGGTGAACGCCTGATGGGCTTTGGTCACCGGATCTACCGGCAGCGGGATCCGCGCGCGGATGTGCTGAAGGCGGGACTGGCAACGCTTGAGGCGGCCGATGGCCGCGTGGCGCTGGCCGAGGTCGTTGAACTGGAGGCGGTGGCAGCCCTCGCCCGGCACAAGCCGAACCGGCCGCTCAACACCAATGTAGAGTTCTACACGGCCGTGCTGCTGGAAGCCGCGGGCATCGACCGCAGCCTGTTCACACCGCTGTTCGCCACGGGTCGTGTTGCCGGCTGGTGTGCCCATGTCGCCGAACAGCGGGCAACCGGCCGGCTGATCCGCCCTGGCTCGCGCTATGTGGGACCCATGCCGGCGGCCTGAGAGTTTGAAAGCAGCAAAGGCCGGCTCCAGAGAACCGGCCTTTGCATGTGTCATGTCTTCGCTTACTTGTTCAGGATCAGTTCCGGGCCCATCAGCGTGTAGGGCAGCCAGGTCGACAGGGCCGGAACATAGGTCACCAGGATCAGGAACAGGAACAGGATCGCCACGAAGGGCATGGACGCCCGCACGACCTGAATCAGGCTCATCCCCGTTATGCCCGATGTGACGAACAGGTTGAGACCGATCGGCGGTGTGATCATGCCGATTTCCATGTTCACGACCATCATGATGCCAAGGTGGATCGGATCGACGCCGAGCGCCATGCCAATCGGGAACACCACCGGAGCGACGATCAGCAAAAGGCCTGACGGCTCCATGAACTGGCCGCCGATCAGCAGGATGATGTTGACGGCGATCAGGAAGGTGAACCAGTTGAAGCCGGCGTCCACCATTACATCGGTCAGGACCTGCGGAATGCGCTCGGATGTCAGCACATGCGCGAAAAGCAGGGCATTGACGATGATGAACATCAGCATGATCGTCGTACGTCCGGCGTCAACCAGCACCTTTCGCGTCTCGGCATGGAAGAAACCAGGCACGAAGTTTGCTACGGTCAGCCACAGGTTCCGCGCGATGGCCGCGCCGATGGGTTCTCCGGGCTTGCGCATGGGCACGCCCTTGAGCGGCCCCATGTCGCGGTAGATGAAGACAGCGATGAAGAATGCATAGACGGCGGCGACGGCAGCAGCTTCCGTCGGCGTGAAGACGCCGCCATAGATGCCACCCAGGATAATGCCGATGAGCAGCAATCCGAAGCCGGCCTCGCCACCAGCCGACAAGATTTCCTTCACACCGGCAAAAGCCTGCTTCGGCATGCCCTTGATTCGGGCATTCACATAGATCGCGGTCATCAGCATGAGGCCGGCGACCAGGCCCGGGATGACACCGGCCAGGAACATGCGCCCAACCGAGACATCCGTTGCGGCCGCATAGACGACCATGACGATCGACGGCGGAATGAGAATTCCGAGCGTACCGGCATTTGCAATGACACCGGCCGCAAATTCCTTCGTGTAGCCAACCTCGCGCATGCCGGCGATGGCGATGGTGCCGATGGCAACCACGGTCGCCGGCGACGAGCCGGACAGGGCAGCGAAGAGCATGCAGGAAAACACGGCGGCAATGGCCATGCCGCCACGCATGTGGCCGACGCAGGCAATGGCAAAGCGGATGATGCGCCGTGCCACGCCGCCCGTCGACATGAAGCCCGACGCCAGAATGAAGAAGGGAATGGCCAGCAGCGTGTAGTTCTGAGAGGCCGTGAACAGTTGCAGGGCAACCGACGACACGGAATCATTCGAGAACAGCGCGATGGTGAGCACGCTGGACAGGCCCAGAGAAATGGCAATCGGCACTCCGAGGAACAGGAGCCCGAGCACCATGATAAAGAGAATGGCAGCTTCCATGGTGGTGACCCTCAGTCCTTCAGGACGTCCTTGTTCTCGGCGACGAGGTCTTCAGCCTCATGCGACGCGATCATGATCTCGCGTTGACCGGTGATGATCTGCCAGGCCGCCTGGAAACAGCGGAAGGCAAGCAGGGCAAGTCCAACCGGCAGGATCAGATAGGCGATCCAGCGCTGCACGCGCTCTTTGGTGCCGAAGGTCTCCTGGATGAATTCGGGGTAACGCAGGTCGTCAAGGCCAATGCCGACCTTGTACATCTTGGACCAGTAGTCGAGGGCACCGCCACGGGCACTGATCCCGAAGAACTGCAGCCAGTCTGCAGACAGGAGGATCACGGCGTAAGCCGCACCGCACAGGGCCCCGAAGACGGCAAGCATGCGAAAGACCGGCTTCGGGAACAGGCGGATGATGGCATCAACGCCCAGGTGCGATCCAATCTTTACCCCGTAGCTCATGCCGAACAGGATAAGCCAGGCGAAGAGGATGCGGGTGAACTCCAGCGCCCCGGTCCAGCCGGAGTTGAAGCCATATCGGGCGACCACCTGCGTGAAGGTGACAATGGTCATCGCCGCCATGAGAAAGGCGATCACCCCCTCCTCGAAGCGGGTAACCAGGGAATCGAGACGTTGCATGGACGTGCCCCCAGGATAAAACATCCCCGCCCCGGCGGCGCGATGCCACCGGGTGACCGGAGAGGCGTACCCCTCCGGTGCGCGAGACTGTCGGCTTGTGTGCTTAGCTGCCGCTGTTGGCAGAAACCGCGGCGTTGATCAGGTCAGCACCGATGTCGCCTTCGAACTTGGTCCAGACCGGCTTCATCGCTTCGACCCAGGCCTGGCGCTGTTCCGGTGTCAGTTCACGAAGAACAGTACCGGTCGCCTTGATCCGCTCGCGGTTCTCAGCCTCGATCCGGGCCACGCTGGCGTTGGCTTCGACCGTGACTTCATCGACGATCTTCAGGAACTGTTCCTTGACGTCCGGCTGCAGGCTGTTCAGCCACTCATCCGACGTGACCAGCAGATAGGCCAGGAGCTGGTGGTTGGTCTCGGTGATACCGTCCTGCACTTCGAAGAACTTCTGGGTGTAAATGTTGGACCAGGTGTTTTCCTGACCGTCGACAACGCCGGTCTGCAGCGCGCCATAGACTTCCTTGAAGGCGAGCTTCTGGGCATTGCCGCCCATGGCGGAGATCATGGCTTCGGCGACATCCGAAGTCTGGATGCGGAACTTGAGGCCGTTGGCATCGGAGGGCAGTTGCAACGGCTTCTTGGCTGAAAACTGCTTCAGGCCAGCGTTCCAGTAGCCGAGGCCGAGGAAACCAACATCGGTCATCGAGGTCAGCAGGCCCTTGCCGGCATCGCTGACAAAGAACCGGTCCACCGAAGCCGTGTCCTTGAACAGGAACGGCAGGTCGAAAAGGCGGTACTTCAGCGTATAGGCTTCAAACTTGGCCAGCGAGGGCGCTGCCAGCTGAACGTCGCCAAGCAGCAGGGCTTCCATCACCTTGTCGTCGTCAAACAGCTGCGAGTTCGGGAACACCTGCATGCAGGCCTTGCCGTTCATCTCGTCGTTGATGCGCTTGGCCAGAAGCTCGGCTGCCTCGCCCTTGGGATGACCTGTGGCGGCCACAACGTGGCTGAACTTGATGACCACTTCACCCGGCTGGCAATCATTCGCCAGAGCCGGGGTGGCAAGCATCACCGTGGCCGCAGCAGCAGCCAGCAACATTTTCTTCATGGGTGTCCTCCCAGACAAATCTTCAGGGCCAAACTGTCGCGTTCGGCAACCGCTTGTTAGCAATGGTCGTGCCAACCAGATGGCAATAGGTCAAGACATTGAAATCAATCACTTAAAAATTCACCATCACGAACTTCCGCATCAACCCTGCATCGCATGTGTCGGACCCGACACATGTGTGTACCCGCAAATGGGTCGAACTCGACACATCGAGCGATCAGGCTCAGGCCTCGCCCTCAATATCCTTGCCGAGACCGTATTTGCGCATCTTTTCGTAGAGCGCCTTACGCGAGAGTCCGAGCGTCTCATAAGTGGCCTTGATGCTGCCGGATTGACGCGCCAGTTCAGCAAGAATGAGCGATTTTTCGTAGGCGGCCACACGCGAGAACAAGCTGTCGGGCCGGGGCGCGCCGCCCTCGTCGAAGCCTTCAAGCCCGAGGACAAAGCGGTCGGCAACATTGCGCAATTCGCGCACATTGCCCGGCCACTCCCGGCTCATCAGCTCCGCCATGTAGTCAGGCGGCATGTCGGGGATCTCGCGGCGGTAGCGGGCTCTGGCCTCGCGCGCCAGATGGAAGAACAGGAGCGGGATATCCTCCCGCCGGTCGCGCAGCGACGGCAGCGACAAGGTCACCACATTGAGCCGGTAGACCAGATCCTTGCGAAAACGCGCCTCGGCGGCGGCCTTGGCGAGATCTTCTTTCGTGGCCGCAACAAAGCGGACGTCGAGCGGGATCACCTTGTTGGAGCCAAGGCGCTCGATGGTACGGGTTTCGATCACCCGCAACAGCTTGACCTGCAGATCCAGCGGCATGGACTCGATCTCGTCGAGAAATACGGTGCCGCCATGGGCATGTTCAAGTTTGCCGATGCGTTGGCCGCTGGCCCCGGTGAAGGCGCCCTTCTCGTGCCCGAACAGCTCGGACTCGATGATATCGGCCGGCAACGCACCACAATTGAGGGCAACGAAGGGCCGTTCGCGCCGCGGGCCATGCTCGTGCAGCGCGCGGGCCACCACTTCCTTGCCCGCACCTGTTTCGCCGAGGATCAGGATATCGGCATCCGTCGGGGCCAGCGCGAGCACCTGCCGGCGCAGCTTCTCCATGACCGGCGCGCGACCCACAAGCCGGCTGTCGAGATCGGAACTGTCGGCAAGCCGCTCCCGCAGGACACGGTTTTCGAGCACGAGACGCCGCTTCTCCAGAGCCCGCTCGATGACGGCGGCCAGATGACTGACCGCAAAGGGCTTCTCGAGGAAATCATAGGCTCCGCCGCGCATCGCCTCAACGGCAAGGGGGACATCGCCATGACCGGTGATCAACACGACGGGCAGGGCCGGATCGATCTCCAGCGCCCGGCGCATCAGATCGAACCCGTCCATCTTCGGCATGCGGATATCGGTGACGAGGACGCCGTAAGCATCCCGGCCGAGGCTTTCGGGCACGCGCTCGGGATCATCGAAGGTGATGACATGATGCCCGGCCAGTTCCAGACCCTGGGCCAGGCCGGATCTGAGATCCTCCTCGTCATCCACCAGATAGACCGTTGCCTGATCCATGTCCTACTCCGCCGCCCGGCTGACTGGTTCTGCGAGCGGCAAGCTCATACGGAAGCAGGCACCGCCCTCCGCCCGGTTCGAGGCGACAAGGCTGCCGGAAAAGTCGTGAACGATCTTGTAGGCGATGGAAAGGCCGAGGCCCAGCCCCTCCCCGACCGGTTTGGTCGTGAAAAACGGGTCGAAAATCTGGTCCATGACCGCCTCAGGAATGCCTGGTCCATTGTCGAGCACGTCGAGCAAGACCGCATCCTCGACCGTCAGGCGGATCTCGACCTCAGGATCCGGCCGGCCCTCGACGGCGTCCAGTGCATTGCTCAGAAGGTTCACCACCACCTGCTCCAGCCGGATGCGGCCTCCTGCGACACGAACATCATGCTCCGGTCGGATGAGCCGCAGCGGCACGCCGTTGCGTTTGGCCTGCGGCATCACCAGAAGCAGGGCTTCTTCCACGACCTGGCACAGGGACACGATCTGCACCTCCGTGCCGGCACGGCGGGTGAACCCTTTCAAGGTGCGGGCGATTTCGGCCATGCGATGGACCATCGCCGTTATGCGGGCGAGATTATCCTGCGCCTTGTCCGCCTGTCCCCTCGCAATCAGCATGCCGGCATTTTCAGCGTGCGTAGAGATGACAGCCAGCGGCTGGTTGAATTCATGGCTGAGCGCAGCCGACATCTGCCCGAGCGTCGCCAGCTTCGCTGCCTGGACAAGACCAGCCTGGGTGCGGCGCAGGTCCTCTTCCGCCTGCTGCCTCTCATGCACCTCATCGGCCAGAAGCGCATTTGCGCGGGTCAATTCCCGGGTTCGGCTCTGGACCCTGCGTTCAAGCCACAACGCCGCCGCACGGTTGCTGCGCAGGCGACGTGCCATCGCGTCCTGCCGTTCGAACACCGACCACACCACACCGCCCGCGATAATGGACACCAGAAAGGCGATCAGCATGGCATTGGCAGTCTGCGTTTCGGCTTCCGCCGTATCGGCGAGCAGATAGACGCGCCAGCCGAGGATCGGCAGATCTTCACCCAGGGCGACATAGGGACGCCCGATGCCGGCACCGGGACCACGGACGAGAAGATACTCTCCGGCCAGCCCGCCTGGCTCGAGCCCAAAGAGGAACGAGGCACCGCGCCGGTCATCCCTTGGCTGGTAGGACAGCCCGCGCCAGGCAGCAACATTCGAGGCAACGATCTGCCCGCCGGCATCAACAGCGATCAACGCATCCAGACTGAGCGCCCAGGCGCGCTCGATATCCTCCAGACTGACCCGGACCGCGACGACGCCAACCAGGCCCTTTTCGCTACGAACGCCGGAAGCGAAAATATAACTGCCGGCATTCCTGTCCTGCCCGCCCAGGACCTCCCGGCCAAGTTGACCTGACATCGCGGCCGCGAAGGCATGGCGAATGTCAGGGGGCGCAGGGGCGGGAAGCCCGTCCGGCGGTGGGCTGACGGCGACCGGCTGGCCGGCAGCATCGAGAAACCAGACTTCTCGCGCACTGGACATGGCTGCCGCGATGGCTGCGATCCGGTCCCCCTCCGCACGGCTGCCGGTTTCGATGATGCGGGCAATGTCCGGGCGGCGGGCCAGGAGCGGTGTCATCAGCCGGTACTTGTCCAGCAAACTTTCCAGCGCTCCGGCCTGGACGGCAAGCGCTGCCTGCTTGCGCAGTTTCAGATCACCGAGAAAAACACGCAGGCTGGCGACACCTGTCAGCCAGACAACAAAAAACGCCACCAGACAAAGTCCGGCAACGATGGCAATCCGTTGGCGCGGCCCCCGGCGCCGTCTCATGAAACGCTGCGTCATGACCGGACACTAGAGCATTTTCCCGAAAGACCGAAGGGCTCTAGCAGGCTGTCATGCGGACAGGCCACGCCGACGATCCTCGCGGATCATCGCCGCCCCCTTGTCGGCGATCATCACAGTGGGGGCATTGGTGTTGCCGGAGGTGATAAGCGGCATCACCGACGCATCGACCACGCGCAGGCCAGAAAGGCCCCGGACCCTCAGCCGTTCGTCGACCACGGCGCGGTCATCAACGCCCATGCGGCATGTGCTGGTCGGGTGGAAAATCGTGGTGCCGATATCACCGGCAGCCCGGGCCAAATCCTCGTCGCTCTCGAACCGCGACCCCGGCAGATACTCCGAGGGGCGGTACCTGGCCATGGCGGGCGCCTGCATGATCTGGCGCGTCAGGCGGATGCTGTCGGCCGCGACCTTCCGGTCGCTGCCGGTGGAGAGATAGTTGGGACGGATTTCCGGCTGGTCGGACGGATCGGGATTGATCGCGTGCACATGGCCACGGCTGTCTGGCCTCAGATTGCAGACGCTGGCCGTGATGGCTGGGAAGGAATGCAGCGGCTCGCCGAACTTGTCGAGGGACAGCGGCTGCACGTGGTACTCGATGTTGGCCGTCTCAAACGAGGGATCGGAGCGGGCAAAGACACCGAGCTGGCTCGGCGCCATCGACATGGGGCCGGAGCGATTGAGCGCATAGCGCAGGGCAATCTTCGCCTTGCCGAACAGGTTGCCGGCCATCTGGTTGAGCGTGACGGCACCCTCGACCTTGAAGATGGTGCGCAGCTGCAGGTGATCCTGAAGGTTTTCGCCAACGTCCGGCATCTCGTGCCGGATCTCGACGCCGATGCGCTCCAGGACGGCCGCATTGCCGATGCCCGACAATTCGAGAATATGCGGCGACTTCACTGCACCGGCTGCAAGAATGACCTCGCCGGCGGCGCGCGCCACAGCGGGCTCGCCTTTCAGCTTCAGGGACACGCCGGTCACCTGCCGTCCCTCGAGGGTCAGGGACTGGACTTCCGCGTGGGTCAGGACCTTGAGATTGGGCCGCTTCATCGCCGGGCGCAGGAACCCCTTGGCCGTGTTCCAGCGAATGCCGCGCTTCTGGTTGACCTGGAAATAGGACGCGCCGAAATTGTCGCCGCGATTGAAGTCGTCGACCTTCGGAATGCCCGTTTCGGCGCAGGCATCGCGGAAGGCATCGAGCACCTCCCAGGACAGGCGCTGTGGCTCGACACGCAAGCCGCCGCCCTGGCCATGCAGATCATCGTTCAGCGCGAAATGATCCTCCGACGCGCGGAAATGCGGCAGCACATCGTCCCAGCCCCAGCCCGTCAGCCCCAGTTGCCGCCAGCCGTCATAATCGCGCGCCTGGCCGCGCATGTAGATCATGCCGTTGATGGACGAGCAGCCGCCCAGCACCTTGCCACGCGGGTAATTGAGGCTGCGGCCATTGAGGCCGGATTCGGCTGCGGTCTTGAAGCACCAGTCCGTGCGCGGATTGCCCATGCAGTAGAGATAGCCGACGGGGATGTGGATCCAGTGGTAGTTGTCAGGACCGCCCGCTTCCAGCAGCAGAACCTTGACATCCGGGTCGGCGGACAACCGGTTGGCCAGCACACAGCCGGCCGAGCCCGCGCCGACGATGATGTAATCCCACGTGCCCAGATCCTGCATGATGCCTCCCGACGCGCAGTGTTGCCTGCACATGACCCAAGGAGACATCCAGCAGCCCTGCCGGTCAAGGCGCAGGCCCGCACAACGGACCTGCATTTCTTGGCATGGCAAAGAAGTCAGGTTGTCAGGCCCGCGTCGCACGGGCGGCGTAGCAGCCGCGCGTGGCATAGTGGAAATGCAGGTAATCGATCGCCGGATCAGCAAACAGCCGTTCGATCTCGCCGCCGAGTTCCTTGCCGCTGACGATGCTGGCATCGACAATCCGGTGCGCGGCATTGAAGGCCCGGACCGACAGCGCAGGAACGCGCAGGGACTCGGGAACCGTATCGACATCGGGCCGCACACTTTCCGCGTCCTGGCAGACATAGATCGCATGCGAGGCGCGGTAGGGCGTGTCCTCGGCCAAGTGCTCGTAATTCACGAGCAGCAGCCGTTCACCGATATCGGCAAAGCGGAGGCCAAGGCGGCAGGGATAGGCGGGCTTCTTGTCGGCGATATGGATGTCGATGTTGCGGGCTGCAAGTTCGGCATCTGACAGCGAGAAGAGAGGGCGGAAGCTGTCAGCGGAAAGCGGTTCGATCTGGAATGCCATGGGGGTCTCCTGTCCGGATGATCTCATCCGGGCAGGACCCTGCCAGCAGGCGGAGCGGCAAACCACCCGATAGGCGAGCGGCGCGGAAACTCCGCGCCGCGCAAGCAGCAAACCTGTCGCCGTCAGGCGAGTTCGGCTTCCTTCACCGCGTTCTCGATCTCGGCAACCAGGGCCGGATCGAGATCGAGCCGGGCTGCCAGCATCTGGAGATAGGCCTGCTCGGCGCGGTGATCGGGATCGATGGCGAGACGAGAGGCAGCATAGATCTCGGCAGCGGCCTCAGGCGTGGTGGCGCTGGCGACGATCTTGTCGAGGTCCAGGGGGGAACGGAGCTCGTCCATCAGGAACGCCTTGGCTTCGTTGTCGAGGCCGGCTTCATCCATCTTGCCGAAGATGCGGCGCTGTTCGTCGGCGTCGATGTGGCCATCCGCCTTGGCGGCCGCGATCATCGCGGTGAGCAGGGTCACAGCCACCTGCTGGCTGCCACCCGGCGCGCGTTCAGGATCGAAGGCCGTGCCACGCGGGGCTTCCAGTTCCAGCGGCGCTCGCGACCAGGGACCGGAGGTGCCCATGCCGGACGATGCGCCCGTATGGCCGGCATTTGCGCCAGAGCCCTGACTGCCGGGCTGCTGACCGGCCTGATAGTCCTTGTAGGCCTTGTAGGCGAGGCCTGCGACCAGGGCGAGACCGCCATAGGTGAGCGCCTTGCCGCCAATCTTGCGGCCGGTCTTGCTGCCCAGAAGAATGCCCGCAAGGCCGCCAGCCGCCAGACCGCCGGCATTGGACGACAGGAAGTCCTTGCCCTTCTGCATCAGGTCGCCACCGGACCCACCCGACCGGCCCTTGCGTGGGTCGAGCTGGCCCTGAGCGGAACCGAGGAACTGGTCGAGAAGCGACTTGGCATCAAACATCGGGGCACTCCGGCAGCAGTCAGGTCAGATGACGCTGACATGGGAGCGCAAAGCGCCGGATACAAGCAAACCGTCCGAAATGTCATGCAGCCACCGCGACTGGCTTTCAACGGTTGTCCAACGGCAGCAGATTGTCATCCTTCAGCGTGTCCATGGCGATGGACGAGCGCACATGCTGCACCGCCTCGTGTGGCAACAGGTCATCGTTGATCACCCGGCTCAGCGCCTTCAGGTCCGGCACCACGATCTTCAGCATGTAGTCGACATCGCCAGTCAGCGTATGCGCCTCCTGCACCTCCGGCATCGCCTGGACCATGGCGCGGAAACGGCGGGCATTCTCGCGGCTGTGCGCGCCCAGCGTGACACCGACAAAGGCCGTGACGGCAAAACCGAGGCGTTCGGTGGCCAGATCCGCGCGATAGCGGCGGATGATCCCCTCCCCTTCCAGCGTCTGGCGCCGGCGCGATACCTGGCTAGCCGAGAGGCCGATGCGCTCGCCGAGCTGCTGGTTGGTCAGTGCGGAATTTTCTTGCAGTGCACCCAGAAGGCGCAGGTCAAAGCTGTCCAGTTCCATTTTCGTGCACCAAAAAGTCAAACGACGCGTAGTTTGTGCGAAGCAGACGCCGCTGTCACGTCCTTTGCACACACCTTGCACGTGGGAAGGCGCACTCTTGGCCTACGTGTAAGTCCAGAGGAGGAGACATCATGGGACCCTTTCCGCACAACGCCCCCCCGGCGGTGATCAGCGACGCCAACCCGGCCGGCACCGACGGGTTCGAGTTTGTCGAGTTCTCGCATCCGGAACCGGAAAAGCTGGACGAGCTGTTCCGCAAGATGGGCTATGTCCCGGTCGCCAGGCACAAGACCAAGAACATCACCCTCTACCGTCAGGGCGATGTCACCTATGTGCTGAATGCCGAGCCGGGCTCCTTTGGCATGCGTTTCGTCGAGGCGCACGGCCCTTGCGCTCCGGGCATGGCCTGGCGCGTTGTCGACGCGAAGAAGGCGTTTGAGCATGCGGTGAAGATGGGCGCGACGCCTTACGAGGGCGACGACAAGGCACTCGACGTGCCGGCCATCATCGGCATCGGCGGCTCGCTGCTGTATTTCGTCGACACCTACGGCGACAAGGGCTCGGCCTATTCGGCTGAATTCAACTGGCTGGACGGCGCGAACCCGAAGCCGGAAGGCGTCGGCTTCTATTATCTCGACCACCTGACCCACAACGTCTATCGCGGCAACATGGACAAGTGGTGGGACTTCTACCGCAACCTGTTCGGCTTCAAGCAGATCCACTTCTTCGACATCGATGGCCGCATCACCGGCCTGGTCAGCCGCGCCATCACCTCGCCTTGCGGCAAGATCCGCATCCCGCTGAACGAGTCCAAGGACGACACCAGCCAGATCGAGGAATACCTGCGCAAGTACAAGGGCGAAGGCATCCAGCACATCGCCGTCGGCACGGATGACATCTATGGCTCGACGGACAAGCTGGCCGACAACGGCCTGAAGTTCATGCCGGGCCCGCCGGAAACCTACTACGAGCGCTCCCATGCCCGCGTGAACGGCCACGACGAGCCGCTCGACCGCATGAAGAAGCACGGCATCCTGATCGATGGCGAAGGCGTTATCGACGGCGGCATGACCAAGATCCTGCTGCAGATCTTCTCCAAGACCGTGATCGGCCCGATCTTCTTCGAGTTCATCCAGCGCAAGGGCGACGAAGGCTTCGGCGAGGGCAACTTCCGAGCCCTGTTCGAATCAATCGAGGAAGACCAGATCCGTCGCGGCGTGATCAAGGTCGATGCGGCCGAGTAAGCGCGATCCGGATTGTAAATTTTGCGAGGGGCGCGGATTTTCTGCGCCCCTTTTTTGCGTGCAAAACGCCGATTCAGCACAACCTTTGCACAGTGGAGCGAATACGCCCGGAAAAACCCAGAGAAAATTAAGCCTTAGCGGAGAGGCTTGACCAGACCATCAACGGAAGCTGAAAAGCCCGCAGATCCGCATGAGAGCCACGACAGAGACAGAAGTTCTTGCCTCATCTCCGGCAAGGACGCTGGACCTCAAACCAGCGAAACTGGGCAACTACTCGTTTGTTGCCTTGCTGGTGGGCATGTTCGCCGCGATCGTTGCCGCTTTCATCTTTGTTCTGTCAGCCATCCTGATCTATGAGCGGGAATCGTCCGTCCGGGAGATCAGCTCGGTCGAACGTGCCTATGAAAATCACAAGCTGCGACTGCTCGAGCGCATCGAGCGCATCGAGCGCTATGCAGCTTCCAACGCCGCTTATGTAAACACAGACACGGCATTTGACCCCGAGTGGGTGAGATCACGCTTCGGGCGCGGCCTGGCTGTTCGCGAGGGCTATGATCTGGTCGCCATTTTCGACCGGGACATGAACGAAGCCTTCTCATACCGCCCTGAAAGCGGACCGACGGACCTCACGCTTGCTTCTGCCCTGTCGCCGGAGACCGCAGGGCTTACCACCGATATCCGGCAGCGCTATGTGACCGGCCTTGTCACCGCCCGCAATGGCGACACCTATTTTTCGGGCAAGATGAAGGACATTTCCGCGGTAACCGAGGTCCAGATCGGCGAGCGAATCGCCATCGTTGCCGTCATGGCAATTGTCCCGGATCCCGGTGGCATTCCAATGCGCCGGGACGTGCCCCACGTGCTTGTGGCGGTCAAGCTGATCGACGCGCAGGCCCTCGCCGACATGCTGTCATCGCTGTCGCTGGCAAACCTGTTCCTCGAACAGACCATTCCCTCCGGCATGAACGGAGCAGCGATCAGGGATGAGGATGGCACCGCCCTCGCCTACCTGACCTGGGATCCGATGGCGCGAGCCTCGCAGCTCATTCTGGCCTCCGCTCCGGTGCTTGCCGTCGCGCTTTTCGTCATCCTGGCGGTCGCTCTTCTGATCCTGCGCCGGAACACGGCAGCCTATCGGGAACTGGAAATCCGCAAGCGCGATATCCTCGAGGCCGCACGGCATGATGGCCTGACCGGGCTTCTGCGCCGGGACTTCTTTCTGGCTACGGCGGATGATCTGCTGGATGGGCCCCTGGCAAGCGCCGGAACATTGGGGGTCATCTACCTTGATATCGATGACCTGACCCAGATCAACGATGCCTTCGGGCATGTGGTCGGCGACCACTTGATCCAGCATGTCGTCTCGGTGATGCAACGCAAATGCCGAACCGGTGACATCATCGGCCGGATGGGCGGCGACGAGTTCGTACTGATCCTGAGTGGACGACCATCATCCGACGCACTGCTGGATGAAGTGAAGGAACTCACGGCCTCCCTTAACAGGGCTGCCATGCTGGACGATCATCCCATCGAGGTCTCCTGCTCAATCGGCGTGGCGCTGCGGCCCGACCACGGTACGCGGATGCCGTCGCTGCTGCGGGCCGCTGACGTCGCCCTGCAGCGTTGCCGCGCCGGAGGACGCCGGCAGTTCAAGCTTTTCGACAAGGCCATGGACGAGGAAATCCGCGAGCGCCGCAGGCTGCGCGACGAGTTGCGCCAGGCGCTGGAGCGGAATGAATTCGATCTGTTCTATCAACCCATCGTCGATGCCCGTGATGGCAAGGTACGCCATCTCGAGGCACTGCTGCGCTGGCATCACCCCGAGCGCGGCCTACTGGCCCCCGGAGCGTTCCTCGATGTTGCCGAGGAAACCGGACTGATCGATCCGATTGGCGCCTGGGTGCTGCAACGCGCGATCCGTGACGCGAGCACCTGGGACGGGGCCGGGGTGTCCGTCAATGTCTGTG
This sequence comes from Pannonibacter carbonis, assembly GCF_003012935.1. Classification (GTDB taxonomy): domain Bacteria; phylum Pseudomonadota; class Alphaproteobacteria; order Rhizobiales; family Stappiaceae; genus Pannonibacter; species Pannonibacter carbonis. Next base: position 428,110 of record NZ_PUDR01000001.1, read on the forward strand.
CCACGCAGGTCGGATCCGGCACGCTGCCGCAGCAGATCGAGACCCTGCTGGCTGAAACCGGGCTGCCGCCGTCGCGCCTGACACTCGAAGTGACCGAGACCGTGATGATGGACCGGTCCGGCGTCATCGATGATGCAATCAGCGAGTTGTCACGATTTGGGGTCGGGATCGCGATCGATGACTTTGGCACAGGGTATTCGAGCCTCAGCTACCTGCACGAGTACCGATTCCAGACCCTGAAGATCGACCGCAGCTTCGTTGCGCGCCTCGGCACGGACCCCAAGGCGCAGGCGATCATTCGTTCGCTGGTCGAACTGGCCCGAACGCTGGACATGACCGTGGTTGCCGAAGGCGTCGAGACCGAAGAGCAAAAGGTCATGCTCGCCAGCGCTGGATGCCAGATGCTGCAGGGCTATCTGTTCAGCCGGCCGAAGCCGGTGCTGGAGCTCGCGGATCAGGGTTTCATTCAGCTGATGCCCAAACAGGGCGCCATGCCCGAGGTTTCGACAGGTTCCTCGGGCGCACTGGCAGGCTGATCGGCGCAGAAACTGGACTTTGCCGACGCGGGCGTTTGCCGAGCTCAAAAAACCGAGCCAGCAGCGTCATCCCGGTCGAGCTACGCGAGAGCCGGGACCGGAGGGTCGAGGCGTCAATATTTCGATCAGTTAAGGCCGGCAAAGCCCAGGCTCTCCGGTCCCGGATCTCCGCTTCGCTCTCGTCCGGGATGACGACGAGAGGCCTGTCAAAAGCCTGAAGGGCGCACCGATGAACAGTGCGCCCTTCGCTTGAACGGTCTGGCTGACCCGCTTACTCCGCCGCCTGCAGGGCGTTGGGGTTGTTCGGGTGGGTCGTCCAGTTGGCGTAGTCCGGATTGACGGTCTTGCCCGTGCGCGGGTCAACGCTGCCGGCGGGCATGGCCTCCATGGTGATGCAGTTCTCGACCGGGCACACCGAAACGCAGAGATTGCAGCCGACGCATTCTGCGTCGATGACCTCGAACTTGCGTGCGCCGTCGACCAGGTTGGTGATCGCCTGGTGCGAGGTGTCTTCACAGGCGATGTGGCAGCGGCCGCACTTGATGCAGAGATCCTGATCGATCTTCGCCTTGGCGATGTAGTTCAGGTTCAGATACTGCCAGTCCGACACATTCGGCACGGCCATGCCGGAGAAGTCGGAAATACGTTCATAGCCGGCCTCGCCCATCCAGTCCTTCAGACCCTCGATCATCTCCTCGACGATCTTGAAGCCATAGGTCATGGCTGCGGTGCAGACCTGGACGTTGCCAGCACCAAGGGCAATGAATTCGGCCGCATCGCGCCAGGTGGTGATGCCGCCGATGCCGGAGATCGGCAGGCCGCGTGTCGCCGGATCGCGGGCAATCTCGGCGACCATGTTGAGCGCAATCGGCTTCACGGCCGGGCCGCAATAGCCGCCATGCGAGCCCTTGCCATCGACAGTCGGCGTCGGCGCCATGCGATCAAGGTCAACGCCAACGATGGAGTTGATGGTATTGATCAGCGAGACAGCATCCGCACCGCCGCGCTTGGCCGCCTGGGCCGGCTTGCGCACGTCGGTGATGTTCGGCGTCAGCTTCACGATCACCGGCATGCGGGTGTACTGCTTCACCCAGCGGGTGACCATCTCGATATATTCCGGCACCTGACCAACGGCCGCGCCCATGCCGCGCTCGCTCATGCCATGCGGGCAGCCGAAGTTCAGCTCGACGCCATCGGCTTCGGTCTCCTCGACCCGCTTGAGGATCGAGGCCCAACTGGCTTCCTCGCAAGGAACCATCAGGGAGACGATCAACGCCCGGTCCTTCCAGTCGCGCTTGACGCGCTTGATTTCCTGCAGGTTCACCTCGAGCGGACGGTCGGTGATCAGCTCGATATTGTTGAGGCCGATCAGCTGACGGTCCTTGCCATGGATCGCGCCGTAACGCGGGCCGTTGACGTTGACCACGTGCGGGTCCTCGCCAAGCGTCTTCCAGACGACACCGCCCCAGCCTGCCTTGAAGGCGCGGACGACGTTGTATTCCTTGTCGGTCGGCGGCGCGGAGGCCAGCCAGAACGGGTTGGGCGACTTGATGCCGATGAAATCTGATCTCAGATCAACCATGATGGGATCTCCCGAATAACGGCTGGCTCAGGCGCTGAGCGCCCGGTGAATGGCTTCGGCGGCAATCTTGCCGTCCTCGACTGCAGCGACCGTCAGGTCCTCGCCACCAGCAACACAGTCACCGCCGGCCCAGACCTTGGGCAGCGAGGTGGCGCGGTCGGCGTCGACGACGATGCGTCCCTTGTCGAGGGTGAGGCCGGCAGCCGAACCGTTGAGACCAGCCGGCTCCAGCTTCTGTCCAACGGCCTTGAACACCATGTCGGCATCGAGATGCACGATTTCGCCGGTACCGGAAAGTTTGCCGGCGCTGTCGAGCCGGGTGCGTTCAAGGTCGATGCCGGTGACCTTGCCGTCCGCTCCGATGATCGCCTTCGGCGCGACCCAGTGCAGGATGCGCACGCCATTGGTCTGGGCGAGATCCTGTTCGAACTCGCTGGCGTTCATGTTTTCCTTGCCACGGCGATAGGCGATGGTGACATCCTCGGCGCCAAGCAGCTTGCTCTGGACGGCGATGTCGACCGCCGTCATGCCGCCGCCGATGACGACAACGCGGCGGCCAACCGGCAGGCGGGAGAGGTCTTGCGCCTGGCGCAGATCGGCGATGTAGCTGACTGCATCGACGACGCCCGACAAGTCCTCGCCGGGAACGGACAGGCCGTTCACACCGGCCAGACCGATGGCAAGAAACACCGCGTCATATTCCTGCTGCAACTGATGCAGCGAGAAATCCTCGCCGAGCGTCTGGCCGTTGACCACGGAAATGCCGCCGATCGACAGGATGAAGCGGACTTCGCGTGCCGCAAAGTCATTGACCGACTTGTAGGCGGCAATGCCGTATTCATTCAGGCCGCCAGCCTTGGAACGGGAATCATAGAGCACCACGTCGTGGCCATAGGACGCAAGGCGATGGGCGCAGGACAGACCGGCCGGACCGGCCCCCACCACCGCAATGCGGCGCAGCGTCGGCTCGCCCCGGGTGAACGGGGTAGTGTCGTGATTGTCCATGTAGTGATCGGTGGCAAAGCGCTGCAGCTCGCCGATCTTCACCGGCTTGTCTTCTGCTTCGTTGCGCACGCAGGCTTGCTCGCACAGGGTTTCGGTCGGGCAAACGCGGGCGCACATGCCGCCCAGGATGTTCTGCGCGAAGATGGTCCGCGCGGCGCCGTTGGCGTTGCCGGTCGAGATCTGGCGGATGAACAGCGGAATATCGATGCTGGTCGGGCAGGCCGTGACGCAGGGCGCGTCATAGCAGAAGTAGCAGCGATCCGACTCGACCCTCGCCTCATGCGGATCGAGCCGCGGGTGAAGATCGCAGAAATTTTTGGCGTATTGATCCAGCGACAGGCGCGCGGGCGCGATGTCAGGACCTGTCTTGGTCTGAGTCATGAGAGGATCTCCGGAAGGTGGCGACCTATGTCTGGTGCCCGTTTCTTGTCTCGAACAGGCTTTCCTGGAAGCATTGAAGGAAAATTTGTCCAAACAGTCAAATATTTTTCGAAAAGATAATTATATGAACGTGATAGTCAGATTTTGATACCCGCTAAGCTGCTGAAATTCCTCAAGGGAGCTTACCGCAGGACAAGACGTCTCTGCCCAGCAGCAAGAGCCGGGCAGAGGAGAACACGACGAAATTCGGTGATCGGTGGCTGCATCACTCCGGGAACCAGAGCTTGGCCGCCTCGGCACCGCGCTCGATCACGACGTGGTTGTTGGCAAAGACGCGGTAGGAATGGCTCCACTCGCCATCCGGCCAGCGCACACGCACCTGGGCCCGTTCCGAAACGCCAAGGCCGAAATGGACGAAGCCGAGCTGGCCGGAGGCATGGCCGCCGCCGATGAGGACGTCGCGCTCGATCGACTTGGTGCCGACGCGCACGCTGATTTTCGCGCCGACCGCATTCCGGTTCGGCTTGCCGGGCTGGACGAGTTCAACCGCCAGCCAGTTGCCGAGTGGCCGCGCCCGTACCGCATCCCCGGCCCCGACATTCCGGAACAGGCTGGCCGGCTCGCCCCGATTGACGACGACGAGATCCAGCAGACCGTCGGCGTTGAAATCGGCAAACCCGGCGCCCCGGCCACGGCGAGGCAACGCCAGACCCGCAACATCGCCACTTTCCACGAACTTGCCATCCCATTGGCCCAGCAGCAAATTGTCCGGATCGAAGGCCGCGAAGTCAGGCATGGATTCGACATTGCCCTTGGCGATGTAGAGATCCCACAAGGTGTCGTTGTTGACATCCTGGAACTCGGAGTGCCAGCCGGTGGAGGGACGCAGGTCGTCTCCTGTGTAGGGGCGATGCGCCGTCACGCCCTTGTCGAAGGCGATGTCGGCATAGACGGGGACGAGTTCGTCTCCTTCCGGTTCGAGGCTCTGGAGCTTGGTGTCGCCCATGCTTGTCAGCGCATATTCCGGCAAGCCATCGACATCGAGGTCAATGCTGGCAATACCCATCCCCCAGATGGTGAGCTTGCGCCAGCCATCGGCGCGCCGGTAGGCCTGCGCCGGGCGGCCAGGCGGCACGGCCCAGAGCTGCTCTTCGCCGCCGCGATAGTACTGGCGATCATTGGAAATGCGCAGCGCCGGCTCGCCGGACCGGTTCCAGTCCGTGAACAGCATCGACAGGCTGCAGTAGCCAGGTGTCAGGCTCTGGAATTGGCTGTAGTCCGGGCGCCCGCCGGCAACAGGCCGGTGCAGCATGTTGTCATGACATGTGCCCCAGGGTGATCCGGGCTGGGACCGGTCGACATAATTGCCGAAGGCAAGCGTCGGATAGGTCTCGCCCGGCTCCCAAGTCGCGGCAAAGGACGTGCTCCAGGCGTTGCCGCCATCCAGCTTGACCTGGCGGTTGGCAACTTCAAAGCGGCATTCGCCAAGGCCGCGCAACAGGAGGTTCTCGCCGACGCGCAGGACGACGAGATCAACCTTGCCATCATTGTCGAAGTCGAGCGGATAGGCCCCCGTGACGCGGGCAAGCTCCTTCTCGCCAAGCCCCATGTCAACCTTGCGGAAGGCCAGAGCGCCGCCGGTGGGGCTTTCGTTGACGTAAAGTGCCGCCGGGTTCTTGCCGCCGGCAAGAAACAGGTCGGGACGACGATCGCCGTTGCAGTCGGCAATGGCGACGCCGCCACCGACGAAATACTCCCAGGGGCCATCATACTGGTGTGCGATCCCGGCGGCCTCTGCCTGTTCGACAAAGGCCGGCACCGGGGCGAGCGATACGGCGCGATCCTCAGCCCGAGCGGGCAGTGCGGCCACGGCCAGCGAGGCCGCCAGAAGGGTCAGGAAGGAGGATTTCATTTGGCCACCTCGAGCGTGCGCAGGAAGGCAATGATCGATTGCTGCTGGACTTCGGGAAGCGCGGCATAGGCATCGCGGACCCGAGCAGCACGGCCTCCATGGGCGAGGATCACTTCATTGAGCGTGGTTATATCGCCGCGATGGCCGTAGGGCGCCGTGTTGCCGACGCCCCATAATTCGGCGGTGATGAACACGTCGCGGTCGACAAAGCGCTGACCCAGAAGTTCGTTGCCAAGTTCGTCTGTCTGGGCGTCCGCAATACGGTGACGCTTGAGATCGCCGAACAGCGGCACCAGGACACGTCCCTTGTCGTCGCGCGGCAGGCGCTTGACCCAATCGAGAGCGGCAAGGTTCAAAACGAGTGGATCGCTGACATCCTGTGCCCGCAAGGTTCCTGCGCCTTCGAAGGGACCGGGATCAGAGAAAGCCAGGCTTTCGAGCGGCAACGCCGGGCGATGGCAGGACACACAGCCAATGTCAGCGAAGGCCTTCTCGCCCTCGGCAGCGGCAACCGACCAATCGTCTGGCAGGTCCCTCCGGCGTCCCGGCGCCGGCAGTGCGGCCTGAAAGGCGACGAGCGCCGACACATGTCCCGTATCAATCTCGTCAGGAACGCCGTCCATGTCGAAGTCGGAACTGCCGGTCCATTGCGCGCCGAATCGCTCCGTTGCCTGGATGCCGTGATGCACGTTGAGGGCATTGACCGTGAACTGGCGCAAGGAAGCGAAGACACCTTTCTGGCTGAAGGGGCGCAACACCAGGTCCGGATCGATGCCGTCGATAGCCGTCACATCCAGCGTGCCATCGGGATGGGCCGTCAACTTGCCGAAGGCAACGTCCTTTGTGGAAAGGGCGACCGTCACCGGCTCGCCCGACTGCCGCGCCTGCCGCAGGGCGTCGCGCCGCTGGCCCTGCAGTTCCACGGTCATTTCACGGGCGAGCAGTTCGACAAGCCCCGCCCCTTGCAGGATGTTGGTGCCGCGCTCATTGGAGAATTGCGGGTCGGTCGTGTCGAAATCGGCACTCTCGAAGCCTTCGGAAACGAAGACATTGGCGACAAAATCTCCAGCGCCGCCGGTCACCGGCTGGTTGTGACACCCCGAACAGGCGCTGGCGTCAGGGCCGGGAAGCCGGTTGAAGGTCGTCTCGGCCGGGCGCTTGCGCCGGGTTGGCACGATCGCCTGGGTCGCCATCGGCCGGCCCGCGCCCTCTGCCCGGATAAACCGCGCCTCGAACAGCCGCTGACCTTCGGCGATCAGCTCCTCCAGCCGCTTCGTGTCTTGTCTTGCGGCTTCGGTCTTGAGGTCCTCTCGCAGTTCATCAAAGGACAGCGGGCGATCCAGATGCCGCTCGCTCCAGCTTTGCGCCGCAACCGGACCGGACGACATCAGCGCCCCGGCGCAAAGGAGCACCATCAGGTGGTCACGGCCGCGTCTGGCAATCTCGCGGGTCATGTATCGGTTCATGGCAGCAGTCTCCTCCCCTGCGGCCGGCGTCGATCAAGGCTCTCTGATGTTCCCTTGCCTCATGGAGCCAGGGAACTGCGGCCCGTGCGGACGCGGCGTGTTGCGATCACAAGTGTTTCGTCCAGCCGCCGCATGGCCTGGGCAATCAGGCCACGGCGGATGAAATCCTCGTTCCAGGGCACAACGTCGATGGTCAGCGAACGGCGCAGGTCCTCCACCAGCGCGTCCTCCAGAGCCGTGTGCATGGCTTGTTCCATAAAGGGATAGGCCCGGATACCGGCACCGGTGAGCACGATGCGGGCCGGGTCAATGACAGCCAGCAGCCGCGCAACGCCATAGCCGAGCGCCGTTCCCGCCTGAAGCAACGCGCCGATTACCTGCGCATCGCCCGCCTCCGCCCGCTCATGCAGCTCCTCGAAGGTGTTCGCGGTGACGGGCATGGAGGCCGGATCCGTGACATCCGGCAGGGCCTGCGTCATGCGCAGCAAGGCGTAGTCAGCCAGATAGGCCTCAAGGCAACCGCTGCGGCCGCAACGGCAACGGGCACCGCCCGGAATGTGGTTGGCATGACCGATTTCGGCGGCTGCCCCACTGGCCCCGACAAACAGATGATCATCCAGAAACAGCCCCATGCCGACGCCGTAGTCGACCATGATGACGGCAAAGGTGCCGCTGTAGCGCTCGGGATCGGACCAGTGCAGCGCCTCGGTGATCATGTTGGTGTCGTTGGACAGGGTCACCCTTGCGGAAAACGCTTCCTGCAACGGACCGACGACAGGTATGTCGCGTCCGGCAAAGGCCGGGCTCCAGACCACCTCGCCCTTGTTGGTATCGACGATACCCTGGGAGGCAACCCCGATCTCGAGCACGCTTTCCGGGTCAACGCCGGCCGCAGCAACGAAGTCCCGAACCGCATCGGTCAGGGTCGCCGGAAAGGTGCCTCGGTCAGCCAGGGTGGCATCGTAATACACCTTGCGGCTGTGGAAAATCTGGCCGGCAAAATCGGCCATGGCGAGATCGATCCGGTTGACCGAGATCCGCACGCTGATCACATTCGCGGCACTGCCATCAATTGCAAGCAGGCTGCGCGGACGGCCGCGCGCCAGAGGCGCCCTGGGTTCATCGGCATCAATGCCGACAATCAGGCCCTCCTCCAGCATGTCGGACGTGATCGCAGTGATCGTCGCCGGACTGAGCTGCGTTGCCCGCCCGAGATCGATCCTGGCCATTTGCCCTTCTCGTCGCAGGGTTTGCAGGATCAAGCTGCGGTTGCGCAGCCGGACCTGGTCCCTGTTCGCTGTCTGCGTCATGGGATGACGTTTCTTCCCTCGTGTTTCCGCCCGTGTCCTGCCGATTCTGTTTGCCGGCATGGTCGTCGAGTTCTGAAACGGGTCTACCGTTTCGAAAAGCATGTTGACAGGAGCAAAGAGATGGAGCAACTTTTTTTCGGGCGCCAAAAAAAATAGATCGAGCGCCTGAGCACAGGAGGGTGCTCTCAATCCCTCAGGGAAAAAAGGAGGTGCTGCCGGGAGAAGGGCGGCGCCTTTAGGAGGAAACACCGCTATGCGCAAGATTGCCGTACTCGTCGCGGGAGCGCTTCTGTCTGCGACCGCTCTGACTGCCGCCAAAGCCCAGGATATCGTTGTCGGCGTAAGCTGGTCGAACTTCCAGGAAGAACGCTGGAAAACCGATGAAGCCGCCATCAAGGCCGCCCTCGAAGCCGCTGGCGCCAAGTATATTTCCGCAGACGCCCAGAGCTCTTCCGCCAAGCAGCTCTCCGACGTCGAAGCGCTGATCGCACAGGGCGCCACCGCCCTGATCATCCTTGCCCAGGACGCACAGGCGATCGGCCCGGCCGTTCAGGCCGCTGCCGATGAAGGCATTCCGGTCGTCGGCTATGACCGTCTGATCGACGATCCGCGCGCCTTCTATCTGACCTTCGACAACATTGAAGTGGGCCGCATGCAGGCTCGCGAGATCCTGAAGGCGAAGCCGGAAGGCAACTACGTCATGATCAAGGGCTCGGCCACTGACCCGAACGCAGACTTCCTGCGTGGCGGCCAGCAGGAAGTCCTGCAGGCTGCAATCGACAGCGGCAAGATCAAGATCGTCGGCGAAGCCTACACCGACGGCTGGCTGCCGGCCAACGCCCAGCGCAACATGGAGCAGATCCTCACCGCCAACGACAACAAGGTCGATGCGGTCGTGGCTTCGAACGACGGCACCGCTGGTGGCGCCGTGGCAGCTCTTGCGGCCCAGGGCATGGAAGGCACCCCGGTCTCCGGTCAGGATGGCGACGCCGCCGCCCTGAACCGCATCGCCAAGGGCACCCAGACCGTGTCCGTCTGGAAGGACGCACGCGAACTCGGCAAGACCGCAGCTGAAGTTGCCGTGGCTCTGGCCAAGGGCGGCAAGCTCGGCGACGTCGACGGCGCAACCATGTGGAAGTCGGGCAGCGGCAACGAGCTGACCGCCCGCTTCCTGACCCCGATCGCCGTCACCAAGGACAATCTGAACGTCGTCGTTGACGCCGGCTGGATTTCCAAGGACGCCCTGTGCCAGGGCGTGTCGGGCGGCCCGGCCCCCTGCAACTAAGACCTTCCAGGTCTTTTTCCGCTGCCCCGGCTCACACCGGGGCAGCGTGATATCCGGACGCGCCTGAACTCAAGCACGAGTGCCGTGTTGACTGCCCTTGCGTCACGCGCTCTTATCAGGCCACCGGCGACCAGCGATATTCAGGAGCATTCCGATGTCCGATGCCACCCTGTCCGGGTCCAAGACCCCGACAGCCAGATCCCTCGTATCCGCATTGCAACTCGACACCCGGCTGCTCGGCATGATCGGTGCGTTCGTGGTGCTGTGCATTGCGTTCAACATCTTCACGGATGGCCGGTTCCTGACGCCGCGCAACATCTTCAACCTCACGATCCAGACCGTTTCCGTCGCGATCATGGCGACCGGAATGGTGTTCATCATCGTCACGCGTCACATTGACCTGTCGGTCGGCTCACTGCTGGCCACGGTTGCGGCGGTGATGGCCGTGATGCAGACGCAGGTTCTTCCGACAACGCTTGGCCTGGGTCTTGGCAATCCGTCGATCTGGATCATTGCACTTGTCGTCGGCCTGGTCGTCGGCGCTGTGATCGGCGCATTCCAGGGCTGGATGGTCGGCTATCTCGGCATCCCTGCCTTCATCGTGACACTCGGCGGCCTGCTCGTCTGGCGCAATGCCGCCTGGTTCATCACCGATGGCCAGACCATCGGTCCGCTGGACGAAACCTTCGCCATGATGGGCGGCGCCGGCGGCACGCTGGGTGAAACCTGGTCGTGGATCATCGGACTTGTTGCCGTGGCCGCGTCGATCTGGCTGCTGCTGTCGGCACGCCGCCGCCGCGCCGCGCATGGGTTCCCGGTCAAGCCTGTCTGGGCCGAAGTGACCATGGCCGTGATCATCAGCGCCGCAATCCTGGGCTTCGTGGCCGTTCTCAATGCCGCAGATATCCCGACGCAGCGCCTGCAGCGCATGTTCGCCGCGCAAGGACAGACCATGCCCGAGGGTCTGGTCATGGGTTACGGCATCCCCATCTCGGTGCTTCTGCTGATCATCGTTGCCATTGCGATGACGATTGTTGCCCGGCGCACCCGCTTCGGCCGCTATGTCTTCGCCACTGGTGGCAATCCGGATGCGGCCGAGCTGTCAGGCATCAACACCCGCCTGCTGACGGTGAAGGTGTTTGCCCTGATGGGCGGCCTCTGTGCCCTGTCTGCAGCCGTTGCCTCTGCCCGCCTCGGGTTCTCGACCAACGATATCGGCACGCTGGACGAACTGCGCGTCATCGCCGCTGCCGTCATCGGCGGCACGGCCCTCTCCGGCGGCATCGGCACCATCTATGGCGCCATTCTCGGCGCACTGATCATGCAGTCGTTGCAATCCGGCATGGCCATGGTCGGGGTTGACGCCCCGCTGCAGAGCATCGTCGTCGGCATCGTTCTGGTCCTCGCCGTCCTCGTCGACATCCTTTACCGCAAGCGCACGGGAGACTGAGCCATGGCCGCGCCTCTTGTTAAAAAGCCTGGCCACGGCGGAACGCCACTGGTCGAAATGGAAGACATCTGCATCTCGTTTGGCGGGGTGCATGCCGTGGACCACGCCTATGTGGATCTCTATCCCGGCGAAGTGGTGGGTCTGCTCGGTCACAATGGCGCCGGCAAGTCGACGCTGATCAAGATCCTGTCCGGCGCCTACCGTCCGGACAGCGGCGAAATCCGCATCGATGGCAAGCCGGCCACGATCAACAGCCCGCGCGATGCCCGCTCCTACAACATCGAGACGATCTACCAGACACTGGCGCTGGCGGACAATCTCGACGCGGCATCGAACCTGTTTCTCGGCCGCGAGCTGGTGACGCCGTTCGGCTTCGTCAATGACGACCAGATGGAAGCCGAAACGCGCAAGATCATGAGTAAGCTCAACCCGAACTTCAAGAAGTTCAAGGTTCCGGTAAAAGCCCTCTCCGGTGGCCAGCGCCAGTCAGTGGCCATTGCCCGGGCGGTCTATTTCAACGCGCGCATCCTGATCATGGATGAGCCGACTGCGGCGCTCGGCGTGCACGAGACGCAGATGGTGGGCGAGCTGATCCAGGAGCTGAAGCGCCAGGGCCTCGGCATCTTCCTCATCAGCCACGACATCGAAGACGTGTTTGAGCTGTGCGACCGTCTGACCGTGATGAAGAACGGCCGTGTGGTCGGCACCGCCCGCACGGAAGACGTGACCAAGGACGAAGTGCTCGGCATGATCATCCTGGGCAAGTGCCCTCCGGGTGCAAAGCCTGGCCCCGGCGCCATGGCAGAAGATGCCGAAGCCGCCTGAAAGCTGCGCTGTTGTGACCCCGACAGCCGGACTTTCCGGCTGCCTCCAAACCCGTTAAGACAAGGCTCCCCGGCGCCGGAACCCGACGTGGTTCGCAGGCCCGGGGTTCTCTTGGACCAGTTTTGAGGAACGCACCTCATGTTCATCGGCCTCGATATCGGCACCAGTTCCGTCAAGGCGGTGCTGCTGGACGACGACCAGCGCCCTGTTGCCTCGGCCAGCGCCCATCTCGATGTCTCCCGCCCTCATCCTGGCTGGTCGGAACAGGATCCGGACAGCTGGTGGACCGGCGTCGAGGCGACACTGGATGACCTCAGCCACCGGTTTCAGCGCGAGATGGCGGCCGTTCGCGGCATCGGCCTCTCGGGCCACATGCATGGCGCAACCCTGCTGGACGCTGCCGACCGGCCGCTGCGCCCCTGCATCCTTTGGAACGACGGACGCTCGGCCAGCCAGTGCACCGGGCTGGAGGCGCGTGAGCCGCGCTTCCTGACCCTCGGCGGCAACCGGGTCATGCCCGGCTTCACCGCGCCCAAGCTGCAATGGGTGCGCGAGAACGAGCCGCACATCTTCGCGAAGGTCGCCAAGGCGCTGCTGCCGAAAGACTACGTGCGGCTGCGTCTCACCGGCGACCATGTCGGCGAGATGTCGGACAGCGCCGGCACGTTGTGGCTGGACGTGGCGGCCCGCGACTGGTCGGAGCCATTGCTGGCGGCAACCGGCCTGACCCGGGAACATATGCCCCGGCTGGTCGAGGGATCGGATGCCAGCGGCCGTCTGCGACCGGAGCTGGCCGCGCGCTGGGGCATGACACAGGCCCCGGTGGTGGCAGGGGGCGGCGGCGACAATGCTGCGTCTGCTTGCGGCGTCGGCGCCGTCAAGCCGGGCTCGGCCTTCGTCTCGCTCGGCACCTCCGGCGTGCTGTTTGTCACCAACGACCGCTTCTCGCCCAATGTCGCCAGCGCGGTGCATGCCTTCTGCCATGCCGTTCCCAATACCTGGCACCAGATGGGCGTGATCCTATCGGCCACCGACAGCCTCAACTGGCTGTCAAAGATCCTGCGCCGGCCGGCCGCCGAGCTGACGGCCATGGTCACCGGCCTCAAGGGCCCATCGGCGGTGCAGTTCATGCCTTATCTTGGCGGCGAGCGGACCCCGCACAATGACGTGGCGATCCGCGGCGGCTTCCAGGGTCTGGCCCATGAGACCGGCGAGGCGGATCTGACCCATGCGGTGCTCGATGGCGTCGCCTTCGCGCTGATGGATTGCCTCGGCGCCCTCACAGCGGCCGGCAGCAGCGTCACGCGCGTGACGGCTGTTGGCGGTGGCTCCCGCTCGCGCACGTGGCTGGAGATCATTGCCACAGTTCTGGGTGTCACCGTTGACGTGCCGCAGGACGGCGATTTCGGCGCGGCCCTGGGTGCTGCCCGCCTCGGACAGGCGGCGGCCGACGGCTACGACCCGGCCACCTTCTTCACGCCGCCGCTGGCGGCCAGCATCGACCCCAATCCCGACCTCCGTTCTGCCTATGCCGATGCCTATCGGCGCTGGCGGAACCTCTATCCTGCAATGAAGGAGATCTGACGTGGCCACTGGATTTTTCGACGGCCTGGAGCCGGTCCGCTTTGTCGGTCCGGACGCCCGCGACCCCTACGGATATCGCTACTACGACAAGGACCGCGTGGTCCTGGGCAAGCGCATGGAAGACCACCTGCGCCTCGCCATCTGTTACTGGCATTCCTTCTGCTGGCCGGGTGGTGATCCGTTCGGTGGTGACACGTTCCAGCGCAAGTGGATGGCCGCTGGTGATCCGATGGAACAGGCAAAGCTCAAGGCGGATGTCGCCTTCGAGATGTTCCAGCTTCTGGACATGCCGTTCTTCACGTTCCACGACCGCGACATTGCGCCGGAAGGCGCAACGCTGGCCGAAAGCAACGCCAATGTGAACGCCATCGCCGACATCTTCGAGCGCAAGATGGCGGACAGCGGCGTCAAGCTGCTCTGGGGCACGGCAAACCTGTTCTCCAACCGCCGCTTCATGGGCGGCGCGGCGACCAACCCGGACCCGGATGTCTTCGCCTATGGCGCGGCCCAGGTGAAGAACGCCATGGACGTGACGCACCGCCTCGGCGGCGCGAACTACGTGCTCTGGGGCGGCCGTGAAGGCTATGAGACCCTGCTCAACACCGACCTGAAGCGCGAGCTGGACCAGCTCGGCCGCTTCCTGTCCATGGTGGTGGAGTACAAGCACCGCACCGGCTTCAAGGGCGCCATCCTGATCGAGCCGAAGCCGCAGGAGCCGACCAAGCACCAGTACGACTTCGACGTCGCCACGGTCTTCGGTTTCCTCAAGGCCTATGGCCTGGAAAACGAGGTCAAGGTCAACATCGAACAAGGCCACGCGATCCTTGCCGGCCACTCCTTCGAGCATGAGCTGGCGCTTGCAAACGCATTGGGCATCTTCGGTTCGGTCGACATGAACCGGAACGACTATCAGTCGGGCTGGGATACTGACCAGTTCGCCATGAACGTGCCGGAGATGGCGCTGGCCTATTACGAGATCCTGAAAGGCGGCGGCTTCACCACCGGCGGCACCAACTTCGACAGCAAGATCCGCCGTCAGTCGATCGACGCCGTCGATCTGATCCAGGCTCACGTGGGCTCTGCCGACGCCATCGCGCGCGGCCTACTGGCAGCAGCTGCCATGATCGAGGATGGCCGTCTCGGCGGCTTCGTCAAGGACCGCTACGCCGGTTGGGACAAGCCGGAGAACGCCGAGATCCTGAAGGGGAACGTGACGCTGGAAGCCCTGGCAGACCGCGTGCACGCAACCAACCTCGAGCCGCAGCCGAAGTCAGGCCGTCAGGAATATCTGGAAAGCCTGGTCAACCTGTTCGTTTGACGCAAGTCGCGAGAAAGAAGGCCCCGCCCGGAACCCGGGCGGGGCTTTTTTGTTTCAGCTCAGAGCTTGTCGGTCACGGCCGTCGTGGTTGCGCCGGTCGGCTCCTTGGAGATAACCGGGTCGGAGCCGCCGGACAGCAGCGACTTCACGGTGCGCTCGTAAGCGGTCATGTCCAGCTTGCCGTCGGACCCGTCGACCAGCTTGACGATTTCGCCAACCATGCGCTTCTGGTGCTTTTCGGTCTGGGCGCCAGAGGCATCGTTTTCGAGCACGATGTCAGCCGCCTCGTCCGGGTTTTCAGCCGCATAGGCCCAGCCCTTCATCGAAGCTCGCACGAAACGGGCGTATTTGTCGACCATCGCAGGGTCCTGCAGCGTGTTCTCCAGAACATAGAGACCATCTTCAAGGGTCGCGACACCCTGATCCTCATACTTGAAGACCACAAGATCATCCGGCGAGATACCGGCATCGATGACCTGCCAGTATTCATTGTAGGTCATCGTCGAAATGCAGTCCGCCTGCTTCTGCAGCAGCGGATCAACGTTGAAGCCCTGCTTGAGGACGGTGACGCCATCAGCCCCGCCCGCTGTCGACAGGCCGAGCTGGCTCATCCAGGACAGGAACGGATATTCATTGCCGAAGAACCAGACGCC
This sequence comes from Pannonibacter carbonis, assembly GCF_003012935.1. Lineage (GTDB taxonomy): Bacteria > Pseudomonadota > Alphaproteobacteria > Rhizobiales > Stappiaceae > Pannonibacter > Pannonibacter carbonis. The sequence goes on from NZ_PUDR01000001.1 coordinate 443,417, forward strand.
AAGGGTCTTGCCCTTGAGATCAGCCGGAGACGTGATGCCGGTGTCCTTGCGGCAGGTCAGCATCATGCCGGATTTCTTGAACGGCTGGGCAATGTTGACGAGCGCCACGCCCTTTTCGCGCGACGCCAGCGCCGACGGCATCCAGTCGATGATGACGTCCGCGCCACCACCGGCGATCACCTGCGGCGGGGCAATGTCCGGGCCGCCCGGCTTGATGGTGACATCAAGACCCTCAGCTTCATAAAAGCCCTTGTCCTTGGCCACGTAATACCCGGCAAACTGGCCTTGGGTCACCCACTTCAGCTGCAGGGTAAGCTGGTCTGCCGCGGATGCGGCACCAGCGGACAGAACGCCTGCGAGCATCGTGGCTGCTGCCAGGGCCCTTACTGCGAATTTCGCCATTCCCCTTCTCCTCTTGATCTGCCGGCGAGTTTCACCGCCGGTTCTGGAAAGCGGGGGATTATGGAGCAGGGGCCGTGTCGCAACACGCGGAGCCGGTCCGATTGCCTGGACCTATTCCAATGTGTCGGCGATCATGCAGCCTTCCCGTTGCCATTCCCCTTGCGGCCCGGTTTTGCCCGGATCCATTCTCTTGACTGTTCCGCAGGACGCGGTATCCATCGACAGCCTGCCACGGCTTGAAGCCTTCCGCTACAGCCGACGCATGCTGACCAAATGGTCAAAAAAACGTAGGGACTGCCGCCCCTTCCGGTCAAGGTGATTATTTGAACAGCGACGGTTAGTTTTGCGGCATACCCATGTCGCTTCGGGAACAGACCCGCGACCAGGATTGTCGAAACAACGATGGCGGCCTCTGTCATTTTATGTTCATATGAACGTCGTTCTAGTTTCATATGAGCCGACTATTCCCGTCGTACGGACGAATGGACAGACGAGTCGCTGAGGCCACGATCCGGGCCAGAATGCGGACGAGCGGGAAAAGCGGCAATCGGGAATGACAATAGCGATGCTGGGGCAAGGCGACATCTCGGAGCGGCAGGCGGAAATCGCCGATCTCGTGCAGGCCAACGGCTTCATGTCGGTTGACAGCCTTGCCGAGCGGTTCGATGTCACCACCCAGACCATCCGCCGCGATGTCAACCGCCTGTGCGAACTTGGGATCCTCCGGCGCACCCATGGCGGCGTGGAACCTCCGGTCCCGACGGGAAATGTTCACTACAGCACACGCCGCATTCTCAACCTGCCGGCCAAGCGTCTGATCGCAAGCCACGTTGCGACCCTGATCCCCGATGGGGCCTCAGTCGCCTTTTCCATTGGCACCACCCCGGAAATCGTCATGCAGGCGCTGGTCCGGCACTCCGGGCTAAAGGTGTTCACCAACAACCTGAACGTCGCCTTCACCGCCTCGGAGAACCCCACCGTCGACGTCACCATTGCCGGCGGACGCCTGCGTTCCGGTGACCGGGACATCCTGGGGGCCGGGACGCAGGACTTCTTTGCCAGCTACAAGGTCGACTTCGGCATCTTCGGCGTGGCCGGTGTCGACGAGGACGGCACGTTGCTCGACTTCCACGAAGAGGAAGTCGCCGCCCGGCAGGCGATCCTGGCCAATTGCCGCCAGTCGCTGCTGGTGCTCGACCACAGCAAGTTTGGCCGCGCCGCCCATGTGCGCGGAGGCCATATCAGTGATGTCAGCCATGTTGTCTGTGATGCGTCGATCCCGGCCGGACTGGACAGCATGTTGCAGGCCCGCGGCACGAAAGTTCTGATCGGAGCGGCCCCGGACGCAACCTGAGCGGCGCTCAGAACACCGGGTCGTCGAGAATGGCCTGAAGCGTCGCCCGATGCTGCGCCTCACCCAGGTTGCCCGGTTCCCCCGCCAGCGAAATCACCGCCTTCCAGAGCGCCCAACCACGGGCACGGAGCCAGGTGCCCGTATCGCCGCCGACAGTTTCGCGCAAGCGGCGGCGGGCGGACGGAGGCAGGCTCGTCCAGGCAATCGAGTAGTCACACGCCGGATCACCGACAGCGCAATTGCCAAAGTCGATCACCGCGGCGAGCTGGTTGTCGCGCACCAACAGATTGGCCGGACTGATGTCGCCATGCAGCCAGACATCCGGGCCGGAGAACGGCGCATCGAGTGCTTCTTCCCACAATGCCAGGCAAATATCGCCAGGCACCTTGTTTCCAAGGCGGACAAGGGCGTCCCGCGTCTCCCGGTCATAGGTCGCAAGCGGACCACCACGCCAGAAATTATGCGGACCCGGAGGAGGTCCTTCGACAGGCGCCCCTTGCAAGGCCTTCAGAAAGGCCCCGAGATCCGTCGCCATGGCATTCAGCTCGATGGATCCATCGAGCGGCAGGCGGTCGCCCTCAATCCAGTCAAGAACGCTCCAGTGGAACGGATATCCAAGGGAAGGTTGCCCGAGACCACGGACCGGCGAAATGGCGAGTGGCAGATGACAGGCAAGCTGCGGCAGCAACTCGCATTCCTTCGGGATCTGCGACGCATAGCGGTCTGCACTCGGCAGACGAACCAGCATGTCCGGGCCGAGCCGGAACGTCCGGTTGCACCACCCGCCCTGTGGCACAGGTTCAACGGCCAGATGGGACCATCGCGGAAACTGCTCGGCAACGAGCGCCCGGACGAGATCGACAGTCGCTTCCATGTACCTTCTCCGCCTCGCCGACAGGGCTAGACGAGGTTCATGGCACGAACATGAAGCTTCGACAAATCCGCCCGGTTTACTCAGCAGCAGTCCGGATCTGGGACAGGCTCGATACCATAATCCGGCCTAGCCCCTCGCCGCTGTCAAAGGCCGCTTCGACCCGGGGACCGAGCCCCCAGTCGCCGCAGGCACCGATGCGCAGATCGGCATCCCAGACGAAGGGCTGCGGAGCAGTCTGCTCGACCCGGGCATAGCGCCAGCGATGCGCGGCCATGAAGCCAGGCTCTGCCTGTGTTGCCAGTACCGAACGGGCCTCCTGCCACAACAGGGGAGCAACTTCGTCTGCAGACAGTTCCAGATGTTGCCGCGACCAGGCCGGCGAGGCATGGATAACCCAGGCCTCGGGAACTGGATCACGGCCGGGCTTGGCTGAATTGCGGGCAAGCCAGGAGAGGGGACCTTCCGGGAAACTATACCTGTCCGGGCCCGGAAGCGTCTCTTCGAAGGCCGCCATCAGGGTCCAGCACGGCGCGTAACGCACCTCCTGCAGACCCGGAAACGACGCGCCGGCGCTTTCGGCAAGCGGGATCGCCTGCGGCGCGGGCACGGCAAGGACAGCACCCGCAAACGGCTGGCCGGCACAATCATGGACCATTCCCACCGCGTCATGCAGGAGCCAGCCCCCCTCGACCGACTGAAGCGAGGTGATCTGGGTTTCCAGCACCACCTCGAACCGGTTCGCCATGGCCCGGACCGGTGCTCCAATGGCCGGCACACCGACATAACTGTCCTCGAACCAGGGTGCGACAAAGCCATCGCCGGACCATTTCGCGATCGCCTTGCGGAACGACGTCCCACGCGCGGTGAAAAACTGCGCCCCGTGGTCAAACCGGAAATCGCCAGCCCGCCGGGTCGCAAGACGCCCGCCGACGCCACGGCTTTTTTCGAAGATGCGGCAGGCATATCCCGCCGCATCGAGACGCAGGGCGGCAGCGAGGCCGGCCATGCCAGCGCCGATGATCGCGATTGGGGAACGAGTGCTCAACGTGCTCATGCCGGTACTACGCCGGCCTGAAGCCACTGGACCACCGATTGCCGCAGGAAACGTCAGCCTCACGCCGCCTGGACATCACCAAGGTACAAGTGATGCAAGCGATCGGGATCGGCGAGCAGCGGCTGCGGCAGACCGTCATAGACCAGTTCACCCCGCCGCATGACATAGGCATGATCGGCGATCCTGAGCGCCAGCGCGGCGAACTGTTCCACCAGCAGGATGGCAAGGCCGGCATCCGCCAGCCGGCGCACCGCCGCCATCAGCCGCTGCACCACCACCGGGGCGAGCCCAGCCGACATCTCGTCGATCAGGATCACCTCGGGACGGGTGAGCAGCGAACGGGCAATCACCAGCATCTGCTGCTCGCCGCCGGACAGGAGCCCGGCCCGGACGCCGCGCCGGTTGAGCAGCTCGGGAAAGAGGTCATAGGCATCGGCGAGATCGCCCCCCGGCGCCATGCCGACGAGCAGGTTCTCCTCCGTCGACAGCTGCCGGAACACCGTCCGCCCCTGTTCGACATGGGACAGGCCCGCCCGGGCCCGCTCGCCGGCGCGGGCGGCGGTCACGCTCCGCCCGTTGAGGGCAATGTCGCCCCCGCTGGTCGGGATGATCCCGGAAAGTCCTTCCAGCAGTGTCGTCTTGCCGGCCCCATTGGCGCCGAGCAGGACGCTGATCTGCCCCTTTTGCGCCGACAGGCTGACCCCGCGCACCACCGGCAGACCGGCCCGGTTGATGACGAGGCCGGAGACGTCGAGTGTTCTGGTCATGCCGCGTCCTCCTCCAGGGCAATGCCGAGATAGGCCTTCTTCACCACGGGTTCCTCCAGCACGCGCATCGGCGGACCGGAGGCAATGACCTGGCCGAAGTCGCAGACCGTGATCTGCGAGCAGGCGCAGCGCACCAGATCCATGTCGTGTTCCACCAGAAGCACGGACGAACCGAACAGCTTCGGGATCTCGGCGATGCGCCGCGCAAGCCGCAGCGCCTGGTCATAGGACTGGCCGGCCGCCGGCTCGTCGAGCAGCACCACCGCAGGCCGCGCGGCGACGACCCCTGCCACGTCCAGCAGCCGCCGGGTGCCTGCGTCCACCGCCTGCACCAGGGTGTCAGGCGACGGACAGCCGATCCAGGCCAGCACGGCCGCGCGCTCCTCTGATCTGAGACCAGGAGCGGCGAGGTCAAGATAGGCCCCCACCGAGAGATCAGGCGGAATGCGGGTGGTCTGCCAGGTGCGGCGGACGCCGAGGCGCGCGCGCTCATGGGCCGGCAGCCCTTCGAGTGGCCGCCCTTCCAGCCGCACCGACCCCTCGTAGGCCGGGAGGAACCCGGTCACCGCGTCGATGAAGGTCGACTTGCCGGCGCCGTTGGGACCGATCAGCCCGACGACGGTTCCGGCCGGCACGCTCAGGCTGACGTTCGACAGCGCGACGACCTGCCCGTAGCGCACGCCGAGCCGGTCGATGACCAGCGTCGGCCCGGCAGTAGCCGGATCGCGACGGCTGCGGGGAGCAGGCAGCACGGTGCCAATCATTGCTGGCGGTGCAAAGCGCGGCAGACCCAGCTTTACGGTCAGGCTCGCGAGATTGCGCCGTAAGGTCTCGGCCATGGTCTCGCCGCTGGCCAGCGCTTGCACGGCGCCGAGGGCAAAGAGCACGTTGCCGACATCCTGCGGCAGGCCAAGGCGACGCAGCAGCTCGGGGAAGAGCGTCACCAGCATGCCGCCGATGATCGCCCCCTCGGCGAGCTGGGCCCCGGCCATGGTGGCGACCGCAAACAGCGCCAGCGACTGCATCATCGAGAAGTTTTCCGAGACGAGCGTGCCGAGATAGCCCGCCAGAAGCCCCCCGGACAGCCCGGCGATGAAGGCCGAGAAGGCGAAGGCCGACAGCTTGGTCAGCGGGATCGACACGCCGAGCGCCGCCGCGGCCCGCTCGGAGTGACGGATGGCGAGGAAGGCACTGCCGAGCCGGGACCGGGACAGGACGGAGAGGCCGAGCGCGACCGCCAGATAGAACAGCAGCGCGAAGACAAAATAACCCTCGTCGCTGTCGAACAGCTCCGGCCGGGCAACCGACAGGAAACTGGTCTGTCCGGGGAAGGTGATCGTCGCCAGGATCACGTCGAAAGCCGCCGCAAAGGCCAGCGTCACGATGGCGAGGTTGATGCCGCGCAGGCGCAGGGCCGGCAGGCCGATGGCGACGCCAAACGGCACGGCCGCCAGACCGCCGAGCACGACCCAGACCGGCAGGCCGCCCGGCGCCTCAATGACATTGAGCCAGCCGACGGTCCAGGCGCCGACGCCGGCAAAGGACATCTGGCACAGGGCAATCATGCCCGCGCGGCCAGTCACCAGACCGAGGCCCTGCAGCGAGATCGCCGTGATGACGACGGCGGTGGCGAGGAACACCCAGTAGGCCGGCAGCAGCCCGTAGACCGCAAGGCCAGCCACGGCGGTGGTGACGACAAGGGCGAGACATGAGGTGAGATCAGCGCGCTTCATCCCAGCGGGCTCCACGTTGCGACCACAGAAGAACGGCCAGGATGACAAAGAAGGGCAGGATGCCCCGGTACTGGCTGATACCGTCGATGGCACTGCTCATGCCTTCGACGATGCCGATCGTGAGGCCGCCGGCCAGCGCAAGCGGGAAGGAGCGGAACGCGCCCACCAGCGCCGCCGCAAGGGCGGGAACCACCAACAGCGACAGCGACATGAAGTCGGGCGAGCGCTGCGGCGCGATGATCATCAGAGCGAAGGTCGTGAAGGCCCCCGTCACCGCCCAGACCAGCAGGGCGAGGATGCGCACGCGCACGCCCAGCAGTTCTGCGGCCATGGGCCGTTCCGACAGGGCGCGCAGGTGCAGGCCCGTGCGGGTGCGGTTGAGGAAGGCGTCGGCAAGCAGGGTGAAGACCAGCGCCAGCACGACGGTCAGGACGGAGGCCACCGTTACCTCCACCCCTGCGAGACGGAAGGCCGAGCCGGGGAACAGGGTCGGAAACTCCTTCGGGCTTTGGCCACCGGTGAGCCGCAGCCCCAGTGCGACAATCCCGACCAGCAGCGCCGCCGTGACCGCCGCCTTGGTGGTCGCGGTAGATTCCGAAAACCACTGCGTCATGACAAGGCCGATGAGCGCGCCGGCCAGCGTGCCGACGAGAATGCCGAGCACCACGGCAGGCCACAACGGCACGCCGAGGGAGATGAAGCCGATCATGGAGAAGGTGCCGGCGGTGCCGATGGCCGCGCCGGTGAAGTTGACCACGGCGACAAGGCGGAAGGTGAAGACCGCGCAGACCCCGAGCAGCGCATAGGCGCCGGCGGCAGTCAGCCCGGCCACGGCCGAGGTGAGAAGCGCATTCATGGCAAGTGTTCCCGCTGCAGAACGGTGGCACGGCAACAGCCGTGCCACCGGTGTCAGTCAGTTGGCGGACGGCAGAACGACCCAGTCCGGTGTCTCGACGGTCCAGGTGCCCTTGTCGAGCTTCATTACCTTGGTCGCCTGCATCGGGGCATGACGATCGCCCTCGCCGAAGACGTAGGGCGTGCCGGCGAGCTCATAGGACTTGGGCTGCATCTTCTGCAGAGCTTCGGTCACGCTCTCACGCGTCACCTCGCCGTTGATGCCGGAGAGGACATCCAGCATCACCGTGGCTGCGAGATAGCCGCCCTGGGAGAAGGCGGTCAGCGGCTTGCCGGCCGCCGTCATGGTGGCGATCCAGTCCTTGTTGGCCGCAGACCCGGTTTCCGTGAAGGGCTCCCATTCGGTGCCGACGTAGACCGGCTGGGTGCTGTCGGCCAGCGCCTTGGCGACTTCCTGGGTGTAGCCGGGGGCAAGGAACAGCCAGTTGATGCCGGTGATCTTCTGCGCGTCCGCAGTTTTCACCCACTGCACCACACCCGGCTCGACCGCGTTCTGGATCACCGCATCACAGCCCGCATCGCGCGCCTTGATGACATAGGGCGTGAGGTCACCCTGGAACGGCAGGGTCATGTCGAGCAGGTGGATCTTCTTGCCCGAGATCTTCTCCCAGGTCTCGATGGCGCCCTTATAGGCTTCCTGGGTGCCGCCGATGATGATGAAGAAGCCGCAAACCTTCTCGGCCTTGAGCTGGTTGGTGGCGTAATAGGCCATCGCCGTCGACAGCGTGTAGGGCCCGACATTGACCGGGGCGACCGACGGGGCGTTGAAGCAGGCGGCATCGACGCCAAGGCCCTGCACCGACAGGACGCCCTTGCGCTTGTAGGTGGTGGCGTTGACGGCGCAATCGAGCAGGCTGCCCGAGCCGACCAGGGCCACCACTTCCTTGTTGTCGATGAGATCGCGCGCGGCCTGGGCCGCCACGGCCGGATCGGCCTTGTCGTCGGAGATCGTGTACTCGATCTTGCAGCCGTTGAGACCGCCCTTGGCATTGACCGCATCGAAGACGGCAGCGGCAGCCTCGGGAACCTCGCTGAAATCGGCCGGGCCGGTGATGGTGGAGACAGCGCCCAGACGGATCACGCCGTCCTTGCAGGTGGGACCGGCCGCCTCGGCAGCGGTCGTTGCGGACAGGCCGGCGAGGCAGGCAAGGGCGACGCCGCCCAGAAGCATCGAAATGGACTTCATGTGATAACCCTCCCAATCGCGTCGATCGCGGTTGATCCAGAAACAGCATTTCAGGCGGCCATGTTCCCCGATGCGGCCATCGCGCCCCTTGCCGGGTTCTTGATGGCGGCCGCATCCACGTCGGCGAACCGGGCCAGGGTTCGCTCGATCACGTCGCGCGGAATGCCACGCACGATGAAGACGAGGCGGGTGCCTCGGGTCTGGTCCGGCCAGGCCGGAAGGCGGACGGGCGGATGCAGCACATGCTGCACGCCCTGTACCAGCAGCGGACGGTCGCGGTCGTCGTCCAGTTCGACGAGCCCCTTCATCCGCAACAGGCTCTCGCCCTTGAGCAGGGTCAGATACTCCAGCCAGCGGAAGAAGGCGGGCGACGACAGCGGCTGGTCGATGACGAAGGCATGGGTCTCGATGCCGGCATGTCCGCTGCCGGCAACACCAGCAGGGAGATGATGGCCGCAGCCGGGGCCATGCACGTGGCCCGGATCGCCTGCTTGCGGATCGCTGCAGACGAAGCCGGCCAGCGCTGTGGCGGACGCGAACCAGTCGACGGCAGCCCGGCCGAGCGCATCCGGATCGAAACCCGTGCCGAGAAGACGCGCGGCCGCGACGTGCCCCATGTCGGCTTCCAGCACCCGCGCGGCCGGATTGATGAGGCCCAGGGCAATGCGCAGACGCTCCAGCTTGGCGTCGCTCGCCAGGTCCGTCTTGGTGATGACGATGCGCTCGGCAAGGCCCACCTGTTTCACCGCTTCCGGATGGGCGTTGAGGCTGGCAAGGCCGTTGACGGCGTCAACGGCGGTCACGACCCCCTCCACCGCCAGCCGGCCCGACAACGCGGGGGCAACCAGCAGCGTATGCAGCACGGGCACCGGATCGGCGAGACCCGTGGTCTCGATCAGGATGCGGGTGACGGAAGCCAGCTCGCCCGTGTCGCGCCGGGCGAGGATTTCGGTCAGGGTGGTGACGAGATCATCCCGCACGGTGCAGCAGATGCAGCCGTTGTCGAGCAGGGCGAAACGCTCCTCGCTCGTCTCCACCAGCAGGTGGTCAAGGCCGATGGCGCCGAATTCGTTGATGATCGCCAGCGTGCCGTCCAGCGCCGGCTGGCGCAGCAGCCGGTTGAGGAGCGTCGTCTTGCCTGCCCCGAGAAAGCCGGCCAGGACCGTGAGCGGAAGAGGTGCGTCACCGGTCATGCCAGTCCCTCCGCGCCATGCACCAGCCGCCCCTCGAACCAGGTCTGCAGCACCCGGGTCTTGCCGATCGGACCGGCCGGGCAGGTCAGCACGTCCTGATCGAGGACGATGATGTCGGCGGACTTGCCGATCTCCAGCGAGCCGACCACATCGCCCAGACCCATCATGCGGGCGGAGTTGATGGTGAAGATCTCGAGCACGGTGGCGATATCGAGCGCCTGTTCCGGCCACAGGCTCTCGCCCGGGAAATCGCCATGCGGGTTCTGGCGCGTCACCAGCCCCTCGATGCCGGTCCAGGGGTTCGGGTTCGGGATCACCGGCCAGTCGCTGCCGCCGGCCATCAGGGCTCCGGCATCGAGCAAGTCGCGGTTGGGCCAGAAGCGGGTGGCGCGTTCGACGCCCATGGTCTGCTTGTGGCCCTCGAGGAAGGCGGTCGGGAACCAGATGAAGGGCGACAGGTCGGCCCCCATGCCCAGCTCGCGGAAGCGGGGGATGTCCGCGTCCCGGATGTAGCTGGCATGGGCGATGTGATGCGTCAGCCGCGTCGAGCCGTTGAAGGAGCGCACCACGTCCAGCGCATCCAGCGCCATGGTCACGGCGGCATCGCCCGCGCAGTGGATCTTGACCGACAGGCCCAACTCCTCGCAGCGGCCGATCCAGCGCACCAGTTCCGGTACGGTCGCCAGCGTCGTGCCACGGAAGCAGCAGCCGAAGACCGCATCGGGCGTGTAGGGTTCGTGGAAGGCCGCGGTGCGCGCGCCGGGCACGCCGTCGAGGAATATCTTGGTGAAGTCGGGCCGCACGTGCCGGCTGCGGAACGTGTCGCGCAGGGCAAACAGCTCCTCGCCCGCCACGCCGAACAGGAACGACGGTTCGGTGACCGGCATGGCGCCGCTGGCCCAGGCGGTCAGCAGGCCGCGATCATCCAGTCCCTTCAGCGCCGCCAGCACGGGCTGCATCGCCGCCGCATCGAGGAAGGCTGTCACGCCATGCTGATTGAGCGTGGCGATGGAATGGGCAACGGCGGCCCGGTCCATGTCCTCGGTGTAGTGGCCGCTGGCGACGATGGTGCGCTCGATCAGACCGGCTGCGGCCTCGATCATGATGCCGGTGAGACGGCCGGACGACGGGTCGCGGCCGAAGCTGCCCTGGTCCGGATCGGGGGTGTCCGCGGTGATGCCGGCCAGCCGCAGGGCCGCCGTGTTGACCCAGCGGTTGTGATAGGTGTCGTCGCGCAGCATGACCGGACGGCCGAGGCTGGCCGCGTCCAGCAGGGCGAGGGACTCCTCGCTGTTGAACAGGGCAAGGAGATCGCTGCCCCATTGCGCGCCGATGATCCACTTGCCCTCGGGCGTCGTCTCCGCCGCCGCGCGCACCTGATCCAGAATGGCCTCGCGGCGCAGCGTGTTGCCGAAGCGCAGCTCGAACAGCTCCGCCTGCCCCCCCATCATCATGTGCGTATGAATGTCGACGATGCCGGGCATCGCCAGCCGGCCGCCGAGATCGACGACCTGCGTCTCAGGTCCGATGTGCGGGCGCACATCCGCCTCGCTGCCGACGGCGATGATCCGGCCATTGCGCACGGCCAGCGCCTCGGCGCTGCTGCGCGCCGGGTCAACCGTGTAGATGCGGCCGTTGGTCAGAACCAGATCGGCGACGGCGTGAACTGCGGACATGGGTGATCCTCCCCCCACTTGAAGATGAAACAGGCCCGGACTGACCCCCGGGGCGGCAACGGTGCCGCGACTTGGTCTTGATTTTTGAAGGCCAGCGTCAGTGGTGGCCTGGATGGTCTTCGCTCTTGGGGGCCGAGGGTAAGAGACCCCAGCCCAGCGGTATTTGCAGCGCTCGTCCAGCTCAAGGCAGGCTTCACCGGCCTGCACGCTGGATCAAGCAAAAGTTCATCCGGCATCAAAGGCCGGATCCGCCGCGTCTCCTCCAGCCGGAAGAGACGCGGCGGGCCCATCAGACCGCCCTGTTCTGGGTCGGCGACCGCCCGCCGCCGTCCGCCACGAGCACGGTGCCCGTGACGAAGGAGGACTGGGCGCTGGCCAGGAACAGGCAGCAGGCCGCGATCTCCTCCGGCTCGGCAATGCGGCCAAGCGCAATCCGGCGGGTGAGCGCGGCAAATTCCTCCTCGCGCGTGGTCCCGGCAGCCCTGGCCGCAAGGTCCATCTCCATCTCGCTCATCGGCGTGCGCACCCAACCGGGGGCGATGGCATTCACCCGGATGCCGTCGCTGCCATGAGCATAGGCGAGCGACCGGGTCAGGGCGACAACGCCCGCCTTGCTGGCGGCATAGCTGGCGCTGTCCGGGCTGGCGTTGAAGGCTGCGACCGAGGCGATGTTGACGATGGTGCCGCCCTGTCGCTTCAGAAGGGGCAGCGCCGCGCGGCAGACCATCATGGTGCCGGTGAGATTGACCGAAAGCGTCCGCGCCCAGACGGCATCCTCGATGCTGTCGGGACGGTCCGGGACGATGAGGCCGGCGGCATTGACGAGACAGTCGAGCCGCCCGTCACAGGCCGCAATCGCCCGGTCGATGTCGGCGGCGCTGGTCACGTCGCCCTGCACGGCAACGCCGCCGGTCGCCGCCGCCATCTGGTCGAGCGCCGCGCCGCCGAGCCCGAACAGCACGAGCCGCGCACCTTCGGCGGCAAAGCGCTCAGCCGTCGCAGCGCCCATGCCGGTGGCAGCCCCCGTGATCAGGGCGGTGAGGCCTGACAGTGCGCCGCTCATGCCGCGCCCTTCCCTGCCCCGAAAAGGCTCGTCACCGCATAGCCGGTCTCCGGCAGGGTGGAGCCGCCGTCGACGACGATGGTCTGGCCGGTGATGTATTTCGCCTCGCGCGAGGCGAGGTAGAGCATGGCGCAGGCGATGTCGTCGGCCTCGCCCATCCGGCCCATGGGGATCGCGGCACCGATCTCGGCCTGCTTTTCCGGGGTGCTCAGCGTGCCGCGCCCCGGCTTGGCGATGAAGCCCGGCTCGACGCCGTTGACCGTGATGCCGCTGCGCGCCAGCTCGAAGGCCGCGCCCCGGATGAAGGCGTTGAGCCCGGCCTTGGCCGCCGAGTAATGCGCCCCGCCGGCCATGGCCACCCGCGCGGACACGGACGAGGTGAACAGGAGCCGGCCATGACCGGCCGCCCGCATCCCCGGCACGGCCGCCTGGGTCAGCCACACGGCCGCCTTCAGGTTGATGTCGAGCGCTTCGTCCAGCTGATCCTCAGTCATCTCCTCGATGCCCGCCCAGGGACAACCGCCGGCATTGTGCACCAGGATGTCGAGCCGGCCCTCGCGCGCCGTGGTCTCCTGCACCAGCCGGGCGAGCCCATCCCGCGACAGGTCGGCGAGAGGCACGGCGGCGGCGGAAAGCCCCCGTCCGCCGAGGGTCCGGGCCAAGTCTTCGGCAACATCAAGCGTGCGGTTGGCAATGATGACAAGCGCACCGGCCTCGGCCAGCCGCGTGACGATGGCCGCGCCGATGCCGCGCGCGCCGCCGGTGACCAGCGCGACCTGTCCGTCGAGGCGGAAGGGAGGCGTCGTCATCCGGCAATGCCCTCCCGGTCGAGCAGTTCGATGAAGCGGGCGAACACCTCGGTGTGCCGCGCCACATCCTCGTCGGTGCTGGCCGGGCACATCAGGAACATGGTGTGGAACGGCGTCACCAGGATGCCCTCGTTCATGTAGAAGGCATGCAGCAGCGTCTCCAGATCGCCCTGCCGCGTGGCAATCACATCGGCGCCGGAGCGCGGCACCTTCGGCGTGAACATGATCTCCGCGCGCGCGCCGATCTGGGTGACGTGCCAGGGCCGGCCACTGCGCGAGATGAGGGCCCGCGCCTCGTCGGCCAGCCGCGTCGCCAGCGCGATCATGCGGGCGTAGTTCGCCTCGGTGAGCACTTCCTCCAGCACGGCTTTCATGGTGGCGACGGTGAGCGCATTGCCGGCCAGCGTACCGCCGATGCCCAGATGCGCCGACTGGCGCTGCTTCGGATTGGCATGGGGCACGATCTGCCACATGCGCTCGGCGACGGCCTGGCTCAGGCCGAAGATGCCCGCCGGGATGCCGCCGGCGATGGCCTTGCCGGCCACCAACATGTCGGGCTCGAGGCCATTGAGGGCCGTATAACCGCCTGGGCCGCAGGAGATGGTGTGCGTCTCGTCGATCACCAGCAGCGTGCCGGTCTCGCGCGTCAGCCTCCGCAGCGCATCGTGGAACCCGGGCTCGACCGGGATCATGCCGAAATTGGTCATCAGCGGCTCGGTCAGCACGCAGGCGACGTCACCGGCCTTCAGCGCCTGTTCCAGCGCCGCGACATCGTTGAACTCCACCACCCGCGACACGGCCGCATGGTCGACCGCATTCGGATGGATCATGTTGCGCAGGCCGATCTTGCCGTTGCGGATCTCGACATGGGCCTCCTCGACGCCGCCGTGATAGCAGCCGGAGAAGACCAGCACCTTGTCGCGGCCGGTGATCATGCGGGCGATGCGGATCGCACCGCGGTTGGCATCGGTGGCCGAGGTTGTCAGCGTCCAGTAGGGCAGACCGAAGCGGCGGGTGAGTTCCTCGCCGACCCAGAGACTGTCCAGCGTCGGCAGCATCATCGTCGTGCCGCGCTGCAGCTGGTGCAGGGCGGCCCGGGTCACCGGCTCTGGCGCATGGCCGCACATGCCGCCGGTGTCACCGAGACAGAAGTCGACATAGTCATGGCCGTCGATGTCGCGGATGCGCGCGCCGCTGGCCGCCTCGGCATAGATGGGAAAGCCACCGGCCCAGCGGCGCATCCAGTGAGAGGGGCCGCCATAGAGATAATGCTCCCTCCCCCTGGCCCAGGCAGCGGCAGACTTCGGATGCCGGGCGGCAAACCGGGCCTGTTCCGCCTCGATCAGGCGGTCGATGGTGGCAGCGCGGTCGGTGGCCTGTTGCGTCGGGGCATAGTCGATGGTCATGTTAGGGAAATCCAGGCGCTCTTGAGATCGGTGTAGCTGTCGAAGGCATGCAGCGACTTGTCCCGGCCGAAGCCGGACTGGCGGAAGCCGCCGAGCGGCACGGTCAGGTCCGAACCGCCATAGGTGTTCACATGCACGAGGCCGGCGCGGACTCGGGCGATCATCCGGTGTGCCCGGCCGAGGTTGGCGGTCCAGACGCCGGCGGCGAGGCCATAGTCGGTATCGTTGGCAAGGCGCACGGCCTCGTCCTCGCTGTCAAAGCCCTGCACGGCCAGGACGGGGCCGAAGACCTCCGCCCGCGCCAGCGACATCTCCGGCGTGACGCCGGCAAACACCGCCGGGGACAGGAAATATCCGCCCGTTTCCGTCCTGATGCGCGCCCCGCCGGTGAGGCATTCGGCGCCCTCCTGCCTGGCGCGGGCCAGATGCGCCTCGACGCGGGCGAGATGCTCGGCACTCGACAGGGCACCGATGTCGGTGGTCACGGCAAGCGGATCATCGACGCGCAGGGCCTCGGTCGCCTTCACCAGCTCGCCAAGGAAGGCGTCGCGCACGCTGTTCTCGACCAGAAGCCGCGAACCGGCGACGCAGACCTGGCCGGCATTGCGGAAGATCGCGTTGGCGGCCGCCTTTGCGGCCTTGCCCAGATCCGGCGCATCGGCAAAGACGATGTTGGGCGACTTGCCGCCCAGCTCTAGATGCACCCGCTTCAGGTTGGAGCGGGCCGCATAGTCGAGAAGCCTGCGGCCAACGCCGCCGGAGCCGGTGAAGGCAAGCGCGTCCACGTCCATGCTGAGGCCGAGCGCCTCGCCGGCGACCGCGCCCTCACCGGTGACGACATTGAGCACGCCCTCCGGCAGCCCGGCCTCGACGCAGATGCGGGCCAGACGGAGCAGCGTCAGCGACGCGCTTTCGGCCGGCTTCAGCACGACGGAATTGCCGGCAGCAAGCGCAGGCGCCAGTTTCCAGGCCCCGATCATCATCGGGAAGTTCCAGGGCACGATGGCCCCGATGACGCCCAGCGCCTCGCGCCGGACCAGGCCCAGGACGCCTTCCGCCGTCGGCGCGATCTCGCCGTAGACCTTGTCGATGGCCTCGCCGTAGTAGCGGAAGGTGGCAGCAGCCGACAGCGGCTCGGCCTTCAGCGCCATGGAAATCTCGGTGCCGTTGTCGCGCACGCCGAGGACGGCCAGCTCCAGCGCCTCGCGCTCGATGGCCTCCGCGATGCGCAGCATCACCTTCTTGCGCTCGGACGGTGCCGCGCGCGACCAGCTGCCGCGCTCGAAGGCGGCGCGGGCGCTGGCAACGGCCCGGTCCACATCGGCTGCGGCGGCCAGCGCCAGACTGGTGAAGACCTTGCCGTCGAGCGGGGACACCACATCCATCCGGCGGCCATCGGCGGCGGCTTCCTCGCGGCCATCAATGAACAGCTGCTGCGGAGCAACGGGAAGATGTCTCAGGGCGTCGATACGGGCCTGATCAAGCATGGGACTTGTCCTTGGCGCGGTTGCGCAGATGAGTGACGATGTGCAGCGCGATAGCGAGAATGATCATCGAGAACAGGATGAAAGCGATGGGCCGGTCGATGAAGTCGAACGGCGACTTGACCCTGACCATCGCCGTGCGCAGCTTGGTTTCCATCAGCCCGCCGAGAACAATGCCGAGGATGACCGGCGAGGTCGGCAGTTCCAGCCGTTTGAGGATGAAGCCAAAGACGCCGAAGCCGGCGGCAATCGCGCAGTCCGTCAGCGAATTGCGCAGGGAATAGACGCCGATGAGGCTGAAGGTGAGGATCATCATGCCGAGGAAGCGGCTGGGGATGCGCATCACCTGCATGAGGATGTTGGTCGACGACATCAGGAACAGGATGACGAGGACATTGAGCGCAAGCAGCGCAATGTAGAGCGCCAGGACGAAGTCCATCTGGTCGCGGAACAGCTGCGGGCCGGGGATGACATTGTGGACATAGAACACCGCCAGCATCATGGCGGTCAGTTCCTCCCCCGGAATGCCGAGGGCAAGAAGCGGGATCATGGCGGCCGGCGGCACCGAGTTGTTGGCCGCTTCCGAGGCGACAATGCCCTCCGGATTGCCCTTGCCGAACAGTTCCGGCGTCTTGGAAGTCTTCTGCGCATAGCTGTAGGAGAGGAATTGCGACATGAACTCGCCAACGCCCGGAATCATGCCGCAGAGAACGCCGAAACTGGATCCGACGGTGGCAAGGCGCTTGTATTTGAAGAGCTCCGTCAGGCCCTGCAGGAACTTGCCCCGAACCGGCGGCAATTCATAGGTCGTGTCACGCTGGGTGAGCAGCAGGAAGGCCTGGGACAGGGCAAACAGTCCTAGCACGACAACGATCAGGTCGATGCCCGAGGCCAGCCAGGTCTGGCCGAACGTATAGCGCTGGGTATAAGCGGTACCCTCGAGCCCAACCGTTTTCAGGAAGATACCGAGGCACACCAGCATGGCTGCGACGAGGATCTGGCCGCGATGGGTCAGAATGACAAGGACAATCCCAAGGAGCGCGGCAAGAAAGATTTCCCTGGCACCGAACATCGGCGCAATCGAGGCCAGCACAGGAGCCAGCGCCATCAGGCACAGGATCGAGAAGACGCCGCCAAAGAAGCTGGCCGAATAGGCAAGGCTGAGGGCTCGCCTTGCCTCGCCGCGCCGTGTCATCGGATAGCCGTCATAGGTGGTCAGCGCATTGACTGGCGTGCCGGGCGTGTTGATCAGGATCGCCGGGATCGCCCCGCCGAACATTGACGAGCCATAGATGCCCAGAAGCGCGGTCAGGCCGACGATCGGTTCCAGCGAAAAGGTTGCAGGCAGCAGGATCGCGATGGCAACGGCGGCACCTACACCTGGCATCGCCCCGACGATGACACCGCCAACCGAGCCGATGATCAGGGCTACCACCACATCCCAGCGGGCGAGAATATCGAGACTGGCAAGAAGAAGGTCCATGTTCCGCCCCGGGTCAGAAGTAAGTGAGGAAGAAGATGTCGAGCGGGGCTGGCAGGGCGTCATAGAGCGCACCGCCCGGAATTTTCACCGACAGAAGCGTCCGGAAGAAAAAGACAACACCCAGACCGAAGCCGGCCGCAGCGAACAGTGCGACCCGGCTGCGATAGCCGCAACGCCAGGTCAGGCTGAGGCAAAAGACCAGTGTTGCCGGCAGATAGCCGAGGTAAGGCACGCTGAAGACATAGACCAGATACCAGGCGACGAACTCGAGCGAGCGAAGCCAGAGCATCGCCTCCTGCCAGCGTCCCGGCGTGCGCCGGACGCGGTTGGTGGCGATCAGATGCAGCGTTCCGAACAGCACCATGCCGGCAAGGCCGACAAACGGCCAGGTGCGCGGCTGCGCCGCCAGACCCTTGCCTGGCAGCCAGGTTGTCTGCCAGCCGATCTGCGCCAGAAGCAGAACCGACAGTCCCAGGAACAACATCGCAAACAGCAATTCGCCAGGACGGCGGGCCGTTGGAAAGACATGCGGAGTCGGATCGTCCGGCTGCATGAGCTGGCCTTCCCTGAGGTTTGGGAGAGTTCGAAGAGACGGGCCGGACAGGGTCAGACTGCCGGCCCGGTCACTTTATTGACCAAGAAGACCGTTGACGCGGGCAACGACAGCCTTGTCGGCCTCAATCTGCGCCTCAGACGCGGCCGCGTCCTTCCAGTACAGGATCGCACCCGTGTCCGCAGATAGCTTGCGCGCCCGCTCGGACGCCATGGTCTCCATGGCGACCGCAGCAATCTTGTCCTTGATCTCCTGCGGCGTTCCCTTGGACACGAACAGGCCGTTCCACAGCGACAGCTTCAACTCCGGAGCAACGGATGCGAGTTGCGGTGCATCCGGTATGACCGGGATCGGGCTGTCCGTAATAGTGGCGAGGATCTGCACCTTGTCGAGGCACGGCAGGATCTGCTGCATCGTGGTCGTCACAACATCGAAGTCGCCCGACGCCAGCGTGTTGCAGTCGAGCGCGTCATTGGCGGCTTCCGCACCCCACTCGAAGCCCATCACCTTTGCTGCGGCCAATGTTGCCTGGGTCGGCAGAAGGAACGAGCCGAAGTGCCCGAGCGCAACGCTATCGCCCGTGTCTTTCACGTGCTTGGCCAGCTCTTCCATCGTGTCATAGGGCGCATCCTTGAGCGTCGCGATGACAAAGGGATAGGTCAGGAAGATGCCAACCGGCTCGAACGGGTTGGGGTTGAGCGCCGGGATGCCGACGTCCGGCCCGATCACCGGAATATCAACAACGAACGACCCGATGGTGCTGCCATCCGGCTTGGCTCCCGCAACATCAACCGCGCCCGGGAACGGCCCGCCATCGCTGGGCTTGTTGATGACCGCTGCCGCGACGCCGTACTTGGCCTGGAAGTCCTCCGCGATCATCCGCGTCAACACGTCTTCCAGATCGCCGGGGGGAAAGGGCACCACGAAGCTGACCGGCTTTTCCGGATACTCGGCCTGTGCCGCGCCCGACATCGCAATCGGGGCCGTTGCTGTCACTGCTGCCGCCACAGCGGCGAGAAATGCCTTCTGCATGGTTCCGTCCTCTTCTGCTGTTCCCGTTGACCTTTGGCCTTATCGGTTCATTATGTGAACCTTCATTTCAAATATAGACTTGCAAATGAATCCGGCTGCTGTCAAGTTAATTGCGATGTTATCGATCTGGGAGGATCACCGTGAGCACTGTGGGCAAGGCGCTGTCGCTCCTGAACCTGGTTGCCTCGCTCAGCGAGGACACCGGCCTGTCGGAGATCGCCCGGCTTGCTGCCCTTGACAAGGCGACCGCCCGCCGGCTGCTGGTCGATCTTGAGGCACACGATTTCATCGAGCAGGACAAGGCAACCAAGCGCTACCGCATCGGCGCAGCTCCGGTTCGCCTCGCCCGGATCCGCGAAGCCCGGTTCCCGTTCCTGCGCACCGCGATCCCTGTGGTGAAGGCGCTCAACGAGGAAACGGAGGAAACCTGCCACCTCAGCGAGTTCTCCGGCCACGAGCTGTGGACCGTGCATGTGGAAACATCGCCCCGCGCCAACCGCGTCATCGTCGATGTTGGCTCCTGCTATCCGCTGCATGCCACAGCGTCAGGCCTCGCCCTGCTGGCATTCCTGCCCGAGGAAAGCCGCGAGGCGTTTCTGGCGCAGCCGCTGAAGGCCTTCACGCCGCACACCGTTACCGATCCCGAAGCATTGCGCGCGCGCATCAACGAGACGCGGGCGCGCGGCACCTCGGTCAGCCGGAATGGCCTCGAACCCGGGGTGATCAGCACCGCGGCGCCGGTCCTCTCAGCGGATGGATTGCCGGTCGGAACGATTTCCATCGCCGCGCCGGAAGTGCGTGTCGATGACGCGCGCCTCGCCGAGCTGAATTCGGCAGCGCAGGCTGCGGCCAGCCGCCTGTCCGCAGCGCTTTACGGACTGGACATCCGCCAAAAAAGATAACCAGAGGGACCTTGAACCATGACCAGAGGCGTACGACCGCCGGCGATCCTGCTTGTCGGCACCGGCGACACGAAGGCCGACGAGCTGACCTACATGGCCGAGAAGATCCAGGAGGCTGGGGGACGCCCCGTCATGATGGATGTCAGCGTGCTTGGTGACCCGCCGTATATTCCTGAACATGACAAGCATGCGGTCGCAGCCGCGGCAGAAACGACCATCGAAGCCATTGCAGCAAGTGGTGACGAGAACACCGCCATGTCCGCCATGGCCCTCGGCGCCTCCACTCTGGCGCGTCAGCTGCATGAGCGCGGCGAGATCGATGGCGCACTGATCCTCGGCGGCACCATGGGCACGGATCTAGCCTTGGATGTGGCCCTTGCCCTGCCGCTCGGCGTGCCGAAGTTTGTCGTCTCCACCATTTCCTATTCGCATCTGGTGCCGCCGGAACGGGTCGCCGCTGACCTGATGATGATCCTCTGGGCCGGTGGGCTCTATGGTCTCAACGAGACCTGCCGCGCCGTGCTCTCGCAGGCTTGCGGCGCTGTAGTCGGCGCGGCCCGCAGCGCCCAGCGCCCGCTTCAGGCCCGTCCGGTCGTCGCCATGTCTTCCCTTGGCAAGAGCTGCCTGTCCTACATGGTGCGCTTGCGCCCTGAACTGGAGAAACGCGGCTACGAGGTCGTGGTCTTCCACACCACCGGCATGGGCGGCCGCGCCCTTGAAGCGCTCGCCGCACAGAAGCGCTTTGCCGCCGTGCTCGACTTCAGCCTGCAGGAGGTGGCCAATCACCTCAACGGCTCCGTCGTGACCTCAGGTGCCGACCGGCTGGAAAGCGCCGGCCTTGCCGGCATTCCGCAGATCGTCGCCCCCGGCGCCATCGACATGGTCGATTTTCCGACCTGGCAGCCAGTTCCAGCTCAGTTCGCCGACCGCCCCTACCACGCCCACAACCGCCTGCTGGCCTCCGTCACCACCGGCCCCGATGGCCGGCGCGAAGTGGCCCGCGAAATCGGGCGCAAGCTGGCAAAGGCGACCGGACCCGTCACCTTCCTGCTGCCGAACGGTGGCATCCAGCAATGGGACCAGGAGGGCGAGCCGCTGCACGACCCCGAGAGCCTTGCTGCTTTCCTCGACGAGATGCGCCAGACCGTTCCCGCCAATGCCGAGCTGGTCGAGATCAACGGACACATCAACAGCGCTGAATTCACCGACACCGCCCTCGCCCTGTTCGACCGCTGGGTCGCGGCCGGCATCATCGAACCGGGTGCCCCGGCAGCGGAGGGAGCGGCGGCATGACCCTGTCAGCGCGACCTGCGCAATCCAAGGATCTCGTTCCAAGCTGCACTTGCGATGAACGCGCTGCGCGTCATGCCCCGGCTCTTCGCGGCCTCGTCGAGAGCCCCAAGGAGCCCCGGATCGAGCGAGATGTTCACCCTGCGGGGCGATCCACGGTCGATGACGACAGGAACATAGGCAAAGGCCGCACCCTCGCGCCATTCAGCGAGCGCGGGATCGGCCAAAATGCTGGCCAGATCCCGAGCGACAGGAAGGCCTTCGCCATCTTCAATCATCCCTTCGGCGTGGAAGGCAAGCGCGTCGGCCCCGTTCCGGATAGCGTCGTCAACGGTATCACCAACACTGACGCAACCGGGAAAGTCTGGAAACGAGATGCCGTAACCAGGACCATCGTCTTGATGCAGAAATGCGACGTATCTCATCAGCGTCTCTCGGCTAAAACACTCTGGGCAAACGAACGCGCTTCGTCCGGTTCTCGTCAGACATCAGTGCCAGCCCGCCTGGCGGTAGATCGAATAGACCGTTCCCGTCTTCAGATCCTTGACAGGGTGCGGGACCGTCACACGGCCCGGCCTGTCAGGGTGTTTGAACTGGTGATGGTCTCCCTTCACAGCCACAAGCACCCAGCCATCTGCCTCCAGCAAACGGATCAGCTTTCGGCTATCGCGCTCCATGTCCGCCCTCAAAAAGTGTGTATGAATATACACATTTCTGAGGGCCGTGGCGAGAGGGGATTCTCTCAAGCGCTTGATCGAAACCAACGGTCGGGTTGCGCCACAACGCACATCGGCACACAGCAGGAGCAACGCACATGACGGCCCAGGCTCTTGTCCTCGACTTCGGCGGCGTGGTGACGCGGACGCTGTTCGAGACCCATGACCTGACCGAGGCAGCGCTCGGACTTGCACCCGGCACGCTGACCTGGCGCGGGCCATTTGCGCCGGTTGAGGGACCGCAGACAGATGCGCTGTGGCAGGCGATGCAGCGCGACGAAATTTCCGAACGCGACTACTGGATGACGCGCACCCGCGAGACCGGGGCCTTGCTGGGCGAGACCTGGACGAAGATGGAAACCTTCGTCCAACGCGCCCGAGGGGCCGATCCCGAAGCCGTCATGCGGCCGGAAGCGCTGAAATCCATCGCCCTTGCCAAGGCGGCCGGCAAGCGGCTCGCCATCCTGTCGAACGAGCTGGATCTCTTCTACGGCGCGGATTTCCGGCAGAAGCTGCCCTTCCTCGCCGACTTCGAGGTGATCGTCGACGCGACCTACAGCGGCATCCTGAAGCCCGATCCTCGCGCCTATGCCGCTGTCACGGACACGCTGCAGTTACCGGCCGGCGACTGCGTCTTTGTCGATGACCAGCTTCGCAACATCCGCGGCGGCGAGGCGGCCGGCATGATCTGCGTGCACTTCGATGTCACACGCCCTGACCAGTCCTACGCCGAGGCGCTCCGCCATCTCGGTCTTCCCTCCCCCTTCTGATCCTCCAAGAGGAGTGCGCCATGCGCGACATGAACTTCCTGACGGAAAACAACGCCCGCTCAATCTGGCATCCCATGGCCCATCCGGCCGAGATGCAGGCCAATCCGCCCCGCGTCATCATGAAGGGTGAAGGCGTGACTGTAACCGACATCGACGGCCGGTCAGTGCTGGATGCGGTCGGCGGCCTGTGGAACGTCAACCTTGGCTATTCCAGCGATCCGGTGAAGGAAGCAATCGCCCGCCAGCTGGCAGAGCTGCCCTATTATTCCGGTTTCCGCGGCACCTCGACCGGCCCCTCGATCGAGCTGGCCTACGAGCTGGCGGAGTTCTTCGCGCCCGAAGGCATGGTGCGCAGCTTCTTCACCTCCGGCGGCTCGGATTCGGTTGAATCTGCGCTGCGTCTTGCCCGGCAGTACTGGAAGATCAAGGGTGAGGCCGACCGGACCAAATTTCTGGCGCTGAAGAAGGGCTATCACGGCACCCATTTCGGCGGTGCCTCGGTCAACGGCAACGCCAATTTCCGCCGCAACTACGAGCCGCTACTGCCGGGCTGCTTCCACATCCCCGCCCCCTGGACCTATCGCAATCCCTTTGACGAGACCGATCCGGCGAAACTCGCCAAACTCTGCATTCGGGCGCTGGAGGACGAGATCGCCTTCCAGGGCGGCGACACAATTGCCGCCTTCATCATGGAGCCGGTGCTGGGCGCGGGCGGCGTCATCGTCCCGCACGAGACATTCATGCCGATGCTGCGCGAGGTGCTCGACCGGCACGGCATCCTGCTGATCGCCGACGAGGTGGTCACCGGCTTCGGCCGCACGGGGGCCTGGTCGGGCTCGCGCCTGTGGGGCGTGAAGCCGGACATGATGACCATCGCCAAGGCCATCACCTCCGGCTACTTCCCGCTGGGTGCCACCCTGATCAGCCAGAAGGTCGCAGACGTCTTCGAGGCGGACCGCACCTCCTTCGGCGCCATCGGCCACGGTTACACCTATTCGGGTCATCCGGTCGGCTGCGCGGCAGGGCTTGCCGCCCTTGCCGAAACAAAGCGCCTGAACCTCGCCGGCAACGCCGCCGCCCGGGGCGAGGAACTGGCCGCCGTGCTGGCGAACCTCGAGGCCCGCTTCGATGTGGTGGGCGACGTGCGCAGCAAGGGGCTGATGGCAGCGCTCGAACTGGTCAGCGACCGCGCCAGCAAGAAGCCTCTCGACAAGAAGGTGATGGCCGCCGTTGCCGACGGAGCCTACGAGGCGGGGATCATGATCCGGGTGTCGGGCAACAACATCATCCTGTCGCCCCCGCTGGTGATCACCTCTGCCGATGTCGCAAAAATCGCCGACGGTCTGGCGGCCGGCCTTTCCAAGGCCTGAGAGGCATATTGGCGCAACAGGAGCCCGGGTCTCCCGGGCTCAATCCTCGAAGTCGCCGAATGTGTCCTGCAGCGCCGTCAGCCGGTCGACCCGGGCGTTGACGCTGTCGCCGAGGGCGACGATCAGGTTGGCGATGAGAAGATCGAACACGGCGACCATCATCACGGCACCGTCCCAGAGCGGACCGCGCGCACCGGGCATGATGATCGGAATATCGGCGCAGTCATCGGCAAAGGTGCAGGCGTCGTCGGAAATCAGCAGGACAGTCACGCCCGCCTCCCGCGCCGCGCGGGCCAGGGGCTGGGCCTTTGCGGCAAAGCGGCGGACGTCGGCAAGGATCAGCAGCCGGTTCGGCACGCTGCCGTCCAGCAGTTCGGCATAGGTGCCGTTGAGCCCGTCGACAAACTGAACGCGTGGCCGGGCATAGGACAGCTGCGCCGCGAAATACTGGGCAACGCCGCGCACATTCTGATAGGCCGCGACGTAGATCTCCTCGGCCGCGACAATGGCGTCAACCGCCTGCTGCCATTGCGGCGCGGTGGTGATCTCGTACATGCGGGTGAGATCATCAACCTGCTGCTGGATCAGCTGCGCCAGAAGCCGTCCGTCCTGCGCATCCTCCTTCAGCCGGTCAAAGCCGCCGCGCACGTCCCAGGCGGTGCGGGCGGAGCCTTCGCGCAGATCCTGCTTCAGCTCCTCAAGTCCACTGTAGCCGAGGCGGCGCAGGAACCGGCCGACGGTCATCTGGCTGACACCGACACGTTCGGCAATCGACTTGGCGGTTTCGAACGGAACCTCAGCAAGGTTCCGCTCCAGATAGTTGGCAATGAGAATGTCCGACTTGGTCTGACGCGCGTCGGGCGATCTCAGCCTTGTCAGAACGACCGGTGTCATGGGCTACTCTCGATCTTGCCTGAAAAGTCAGCCACGGCAGACGCGCCGCCGTGACTGACATGTTGCATACTCGGCTAAAGACTATTGCGCCGTCTTCACCTGCGTCCACACCCGATCGACCTTGCGCAGGTCAGCCCCCAGATCCTCGAAGATCTGCAGCTTGGCCATCACCTCGGCCGGCGGGTTGATTTCCTTGGAGTTCTTGATGTTGTCCGGCGTCAGCGAGCGCGCCGGCGCATTGGCGGTGCCGTTGGTCTGCTGGGCGATGTTAAGCGCCACGATTTCCGGCTTGGTGTAGAACTCGAGGAACCGGCGCGCGTTGTCCTTGTTCGGCGCGCTCTTCAGGACGCAGATGTTCTCCTGGTACATGGTCGCGCCTTCCTCCGGGATCACGTAGCCGAGTTTCTCTGGTGCGCCAAAGACATCGACCATCGCGCCCACGAAGAAATGCCCGGCGGCGACGTCGCCCGCCTGCACCATCGGGCGGGCGTCATAGGTGAAGGCCGCCACGTGCGGCTTCATCGCGATCATCGTATCAGCCGCCAACTTCAGGTCGGCCGCGTCGGTGGAGTTGACCGACTTGCCGTTCAGAATGAGACCAACGCCCAGCACTTCGCGCATGTCATCAAGCAACGTGAACTTGAGGTTCTTGGCGCTGACGGTTGCGAGGAGATCCTTCCAGCCGGTGACGTCCTTGCCCAGAACCTCGCGGTTGTAGACGATGCCGACGCTTCCCCAGGCATAGGGCATGCAATATTCGCCCTTGGGGTCTGACTTGGCGCGCAGGAACGTCGGCTCGATGTTCTTGAAGCCTTCATAGGTGTTGATGTCGGTCTTCTCGAGCAGATCGAGCTTGGCCATGATGTCCTGCATGTGCACCGACGGGAACACGATGTCGTAGGTGGTGCCACCTGCCTGGACCTTGGCCAGCATTTCCTCGTTGGAGCCGTAGGTGTCGAGATTGACCTTGATGCCCGTCTCCGCCTCGAAGGCCTTCAGCACTTCCGGATTGATGTATTCGCCCCAGTTGTAGAGGTTCAGCGTGCCCTGCGCGGCGGCGGAAAACGTGCCTGCAAAGGCAAAGGCAAGGCCGAGTGCGGTGCTGGCAAGCGCGCGGCTGGGCAGGCGGCGATTGGTGGTCATGTTGCAAAACTCCCCTGTTGAATTCAGCGGTCGCGGCTGCCGCCCCTGTTCCCCAATGGGCCAGCGGTCCGGTTCGCCGAACTCGCTGCATTGACATCCGCATCCAAACGATATCATGATAACTAAAATATGGAACAGGTACTTCAATAACAAAACCTGTTCAGGGGAACATCAGTGGCGGAGTCCGGACCATGGACCACAGCAGCGTCAGACTTGACGGGGCACGAAAGAGTTTTGCCTCACCGGAAGGAACTCTGGTAACGGCCCTGGCCGGTATCGATCTCAGCGTCAAACCCAGCGAATTCCTGACCCTTCTCGGCCCTTCCGGCTGCGGCAAGACCACCTTGCTGCATGCGATCTCCGGCTTCGTCGAGCTGGACGCCGGGCGCATCTTCATCGATGGCGAGGACATGACGCACAGGCCGCCCAACAAGCGGCCGGTGAACACCGTGTTCCAGAGCTATGCGCTGTTCCCGCATATGAGTGTGGGCGACAACGTCGGCTACGCCCTCGATATCGCCCGTGTTGCCCGGCCCGAGCGCAACGCCCGCGTCGGGGCCGCGCTGGAGATGGTCGGCCTTGGCGGGCTGGAAAAGCGCCTGCCGCGCCAGTTGTCCGGCGGCCAGCAGCAGCGCGTCGCCCTCGCAAGGGCCATTGTCGCCCGGCCGAAGCTGCTGCTGCTTGATGAGCCCCTGTCGGCACTGGACCGCAAGCTGCGGCAAGCCATGCAGATCGAGCTGAAGACACTGCAGCATGAACTGGGCATCGCCTTCGTCTTCGTCACCCATGACCAGGAAGAGGCGCTGACCATGTCGGACCGGATCGCCGTCCTGAACGGCGGTGAGATCCAGCAGCTGGCAAGCCCCGGCGAGGTGTACAATCGCCCGGCCAACGGCTTCGTCGCGTCCTTCATCGGCGCCAGCAATCTCTTCACCGGCAGCGGATCGGGCAGCGGGGCCGAGACCATCGTCCGCACCAGCGCCGGCCTGACGGTCCATGCCCGCATGGCCCTGCCCTCGAGCGGGCCGGTGACGGCGCTGATCCGTCCGGAGCAGTTTGCACTGGCGCCGGATACCGGCACCCACGGCCTGTCGGAGCTGCCGGTGAGCATCGACCAGGTGGTGTTCATGGGCATGGTGTTCGAAATCCACGGCCGCACGGACGATGGCCAGAAGGTGGTCGCCACGCTGCCCGCATCGCAGCAGTCACGGATCGCGGAAGCCGAAGGCCGGCGCCGCGCGGTGCTGACCTACGACCCGGCATCAGTGCATCTGTTCCCGGCCGTCAGCGAGGCGGCATGAGCACGCTGAAGGCCCGCAAACGGCAGCAGCTTGCGCTGTTGCTAGGGCCAGTCACGCTGTTTCTCGGGATCTTCCTGCTGCTCCCGCTGGCGATCATGGTCGTCTACAGCTTCCTCATGCCGGGCCTCTACGGCGGGGTGGAGTGGACCTATTACCCGCACAACTACGGTCGCATTCTTGGCTTTGCCGATCCGGAGTTCGAGGTCTTCGATCCGGTTTATCTGTCGATCTTCGCTCGCTCGGTGTCGATCGCGCTGATCACGGTCGCGGTGACCTTGCTCATCTGCTATCCGGCCGCCTTCCAGATCGCAGCCCTGCCCGAACGCTGGAAGAACTTCGCCCTGTTCCTGATCACGCTGCCCTTCTTCGCCAGCCTGATCGTGCGGCTGTTCATCTGGGTGCTGATCCTGCGTCCGACCGGCTTCATCAACGAAACGCTCGGCGCGCTGGGGCTGATCGACCGGCCACTGGACCTTCTCTACACCGAAGGCGCGGTGATCCTGGGGATGGTCTACATCTACATCCCCTTCATGTTCTTGCCGCTCTATGCGAGCGTCGAGAAGCTCGACTGGACGCTGATCCGCGCCTCGCAGGATCTGGGCGCGGGCGCGTTCGACACGTTCCGCCGCATCATCCTGCCGCTGACCCTGCCGGGCATTGCCGGCGGCTGCATCATCGTCTTCATCCCGGCGCTTGGGAACTTCATCGTGCCGGCCGTTCTGGGCGGGGCAAAGTCGATGATGCTCGGCAATCTCATCGAGCAGCAATTCCTGGCTGCTCGCAACTGGCCCTTCGGCTCGGCGCTCGCCATGCTGGTGATGGCCGTGGTGCTGGTGCTGCTGTTCATCGCCATTCGCCAGGAACGGGCCGATCAGCCCGGTTCCGGCCACGCCTGAGGGAGAGGACCCATGTTCAGACACCTCGGGACAAAAGCGCTGCTGGCTTTCACCGTCCTCTTCTTCGCCTTCATCTATGTGCCGATCGCGCTGATCGTCATCTATTCGTTCAACTCGGATCCGGTGAACATGATGCGCTGGTCCGGCTTCACGCTGGACTGGTACCGGCAGATTCTGGGGCTTCGCAACGCTGCCTCGGAGGCCGCGCTCTACATCGAGACGACGGAACAGCTGCTGGCGGCCGTGAAGAACAGTTTCATCGTCGCCTTTTCGACCACGGCGCTTTCGACCGTGCTGGGCACCAGTGCCGCGATCGCGCTCTACCGCCACCCCTTCGCGGCCCAGCGCTTCTACCGGGTGCTGCTGTTCGTGCCGATGCTGATGCCAGACATTGTTCTCGGCATTGCCTTGCTGATCTTTTTCGTCGGCATCGGCGGACAGCTCGGGCTTGGCACGATCATCACCGGCCAGACAACGTTCCTCACGTCCTATGTCTTCATCGTCGTCTCGGCCCGCCTTGCCGGCATGGACCGGAGCCTCGAACAGGCATCGGCGGATCTTGGCGCCAGCGAGTGGACGACGTTCCGCCGCATCCTGATCCCGCAGCTGATGCCGGGGATCATGGGCGGCGCGCTGCTCGCCTTCATCATCTCGATGGATGATCTGGTGATCACCTATTTCATCTCCGGCACCAACACGCAGACCCTGCCGATCTACATCTTCGGCATGTTGCGGCGGGGCATAAAACCGGAGGTCAATGCGCTGGCCGTGATGATGCTGGTGTTCTCCTTCGCCATTGCCTTCGCCGGGCTCTACCTGCGCAATCGCAAGCGCTGAACCACAAAGACGTTCCAAGGGAAACGCCCCATGACCCATACCGCGTCTTCCGCGCCCCGCAGCCCCCGCGCGCGCGATCTTGGCCTCGACCTGCCCGGGACGCCTGGCCCCTTCAACGCCATCACCGACGTGCCGGGCGTCGAGGTCGGCTTCCGCACCGTGATCGAGGACGCCCCGCGTCCTGGACGCCGCCGGCCGGTGCGCAGCGGTGTGACCGCAATCCTTCCACGCCCGCGTGAGGCCGAACCGTCACCCGTCTATGCCGGCATTCACCGCTTCAACGGCAATGGCGAGATGACCGGCAGCCACTGGATCGAGGACGGCGGTTTCTTTGTTGGTCCGGTGCTGATCACCAACACACATGCGGTCGGCGCGTGCCATCAGGCGGCGATCCGCTGGATACTGGACAGCCATCCCGAAACCTACAACGCTGGCGACCACCTCTGGCTGATGCCTGTCGTCGCCGAGACCTATGATGGTGTGCTCAACGACATCAATGGCCTGCCGCTGACAGAAGCCGATGCCCGCGCAGCGCTGGACGCGGCCCGACCCGGACCGGTGGCCGAAGGAAATGTCGGCGGCGGCACGGGCATGATCGCCTATCGCTTCAAGGCCGGAACCGGCACCGCCTCGCGCAAGGTGACCTTTGACGGCACCGAGTTCACCGTGGGTGTGCTGGTGCAGGCGAACCATGGCATCCGCGAGTGGTTCTCACCGCTCGGCGTGCCCGTCGGACGTCACATGCCGATGGCAGACAGCGACGGCCCGGAAGACCACGAGCGCGGCTCGATCATCATCATCATCGCCACGGACCTGCCGCTTGCCCCGCATCAGCTGAAGCGTCTGGCCCGGCGCGGGGCGCTCGGCATTGCGCGCGGCGGCACCGCCGGCGGCAATTCGTCGGGCGACATCTTCCTTGCCTTCTCCACGGCCAATGCCCGGCCGCTGCCGCACAAGGCCCCGGCCCGCTACGCGCTGGAGATGGTGAACGACGACCTGCTCGATCCCGTCTATCAGGCGGCGGTGGAGGGCGTGGAGGAGGCTGTGCTCAACTCCATGATCGCAGCGCGCGACCTGGGCGGCACCGAGCACGACATCGCGCTGGTGCAGGCGATCGACCACGATGCCCTGGTGGAGGTCATGCGCCGCTATGGCCGGGTGAAGGACTGACGTCCGCACAACAGAGGTTCTAGTCCGGAGCATCACCGGACGAGGCCAGCGCGACGGACTTCAGCACCACGTGGCAGGGCTCACCGGGTGCAAGGCCCAGCGCAAGGGCGGAGCGCTCGGTCAGGGACGCAAGCAGCCGGTCTGAACCAAGCTGCAGCTGCACCAGAACCCGGCCCGGCCCGGCAGGCTCAAGCGCCAGGACTTCGGCTGGCAGGATGTTGAGCGCGGACAGGCCGACGGGTGCCTGCAGCGACAGGATCACGTCTTCGGCCGAGATGCGCAGGCGCACGGCAGATCCGGGAGCAGCCGTGAGGCGCGGCAGCAGCAGGGTGCCTGCCGCGATGCGGACTTCGGTCAGGCCGTCGACTGTATGGCAAAGCACGATACCTTCCAGCAACGCGCCAGACCCGGCCGCACCCAGCGTTCCGGCCGCCAGCGGATCTGACAGGACGGCGGAAGCCGGCCCTGCGCGGACCACCCGGCCCGCCTCCAGCACCACCACATGCGCCGCAAGACGCGCGACCTCGGCCAGCGAGTGGCTGACATAGAGGATCGGAACCTCGCTTTCGCGGGCAAGGTGTTCGAGATAAGGCAGGATCTCCGCCTTGCGCGCCTCGTCCAGCGCGGCAAGCGGCTCGTCCATCAGGAGGAGACGCGGGCGCGCAAGCAGGGCCCGGCCAATCGCCACACGCTGCTTCTCGCCGCCGGAAAGGCTCGCCGGCGCACGGTCAAGAAGGGCCGCAATCCCGAGAAGGTCGACCACCCGCGACAGCTCTGTCGCCGTGCCGCCGCCAGTAAACCAATGGCCGTACAGAAGGTTCTGGCGCACGGAGAGATGGGGAAACAGGCGGCCCTCCTGGAACACGTAGCCCATGCGCCGCCGATGCACTGGAACTTCGATCCGCCTGGCAGTATCCAGCAACTGAGCATCTGCGAGTGTGATCTTGCCCTCATCCGGCCGCAGCAAGCCGGCGACGGCCTGCACGATGCTGGTCTTGCCGCAGCCTGAGCGGCCGAACAGGGCGGTCACACCGCCCGGGCTGCGGAAGGCGACATCGAGGTCAAATCCGGCAAAGCGGTGCCTGAGGCGGACATCGAGCGTCATCGTCCGGAAATCCTCCGCGCCACACGCTGGGCAACCACTTCCGACAGGAGCAGCGCGGAAATCGACAGAACGAGGGAAACGAGGACAAGACGGAAAGCCGCTGCGTCTCCGCCCGGGACTTGCAGGAGCGTATAGACAGCCAGCGACATGGTTTGCGTTTCGCCGGGAATGCTGGAAACAAAAGTGATGGTCGCGCCGAATTCCCCCATCGCCTTGGCAAAGGCCAGTATCGCGCCGACAATAATACCTGGCAGGATCAAGGGCAGAGTAACGGTCACAAACACCCAGACCCGCGACGCCCCAAGTGTGGCGGCTGCCTGTTCCAGCTTTGGATCCACGGCCTCAATGGACAGCCGGATTGCCCGGACCATCAGTGGAAAGGCCATCACCCCGGCAGCCAGTGCGGCTCCTGTCCAGCGAAAGGCGAAGACGACGCCGAAAGTGTCATAGAGAAATGAGCCCAGCGGCGCACGGCGGCCAAATGTAAGCAGAAGAAGATAGCCGGTCACAACGGGCGGCAGGATCAACGGCAGGTGCACAAGGCCATTGAGCAGTTGGCGTCCGGGAAACCGGCCCCGCGCCAATGCCAGCGCAACGCCGATACCCAGCGGCAGACTGACCAGCGTGGCCCAGAACGCCACCCTGAGCGACAGGACCACTGCCTGCCATTCCTCTGCACTCAGCCACTCCAGTTGCATGAGCCGGTTCGTCCCTCAGTTGGCCAGAACCTTAAAACCCTGCCGCTCAAATGCGGCACGAGCTGATGCGCCGAGAAGAAAGGCGAGAAATGCCTCAGCTTCGGGCTTTGCATCAGCCGTCAAAGCGACCGGAAAAACGATGGGGGCATGGCTGCCGGCAGGGAAAGTACCGACAACGCTGACATTGCTTTCAGCCTTGGCGTCACTTGCATAGACTATTCCGAATGGCGCGTCGCCGGAGGCCACAAGGGACAAGGCGATGCGGACATTGTTGGACTGGACCACCCTTGCTTCGACAGAAGGCCAAAGCCCGAGCGACGTTAGTGCACTCTTGCCATAGATACCCGCTGGAACGCTGTCCACCAGCGCCATGGCCAGCTTTTCGTCGCCAAGCATGGAAACTAGATCGAGGCCGGCGTTAATCTCTGTTTTCGCAGCATCCGCACCATGCGCGACCAGAACCAGCGAATTGCCAAGCAGGTCTATCCGGCTTGCCTCCCGGATCAGTCCGCCCTCCTGTAACCGGGTCATCCAGTCTGCGGCAGCGGGAAAGAAAACATCGGCCGGGGCACCCTGCTCTATCTGCCTCGCGAGTGCAGAACTGCCGCCATAGGACACGGTCACCCTGCCGCCACCTGCGACCTGATAGGCAGCATTGATTTCGTCGAGTACGGTTTTCAGCGATGCGGCGGCAAAGACCGTGACCTCAGCCGCTTTGGCTGCCGAGACGAGCAGTCCGCAGCCCCCGACGGCAAGGATCACGGCGCCAAGGACGGTGCCAAGCCCCTTGGCAATGAATTGCAACCAGACCTCAGGAAGCCGGGGCATTATTTTCTCCGCATGCGTCAGACCGGAAAAGAACCATTGCAAGACCGGACCTCTGGAGCAAGCGTTATTTCTCGTCAGACATATCCCGCAGCAGCGAGCGGATCGTGTCGATTTCGGAGGATCCGGCCTCCGCGATCCGGTCTTCCAGCTTGCGGTACTCCGCAAGGACGCGCTCGCCCGTGGCGGTCAGCTGGGCGCCACCGCCTTTTGCTCCGCCCCGGGAGCTGTCGACCAGCGGCTCCCGGAAAGCGGCGTTGAGATGCTCGACCAGCATCCAGGCCCGCTTGTAGCTCATGTTCATGCGCCGGCCCGCAGCTGCAATCGACCCTTCCTCGCGAATGAACTCAAGCAGCTCGACCTTGCCCGGCCCAAGCATGGCGTCGTCGCCAAAGACAAGCCGCAGGCGCAGCTTCGGCCAGGGGGCAGACGCGGGCTCGTTTGCGGGCATGGACGAAGGACTTGTCATGACGATCTGCTCTCACTGCCTTTGACTTGGCGACGATTGATCCGCTCACCGGACTTTCACGCTGAGGTGTAGATCCGGCAACTGGGCAAACCGTCTGGAATGCACCATATCTGGCTCATTGATGACGGAGGTTTAAACATGGCGCAGTACAAGAAGTCCGAAGAAGCCATTGCCCGGCTGTCACCGGAACAGTATCGCGTAACCCAGCAAAGTGGAACTGAGCGTCCCGGTACCGGCGAATATCTTTACAACAAGCAGCCAGGGATCTACGTCGATATCGTCTCGGGCGAGCCACTTTTTGCCTCTTCAGACAAATACGAATCCGGATGCGGCTGGCCGAGCTTCACCAAGCCGATCGAGCCGGCGCATGTGAACGAACTCACCGATACCACGCATGGCATGATCCGCACGGAAGTGCGCTCCGCCCACGGCGACAGTCATCTCGGCCACGTGTTCCCGGACGGCCCGCGCGACCGCGGCGGCCTGCGCTACTGCATCAATTCGGCAGCCCTGCGCTTCATTCCCCGCGATGACATGGAGCGCGAGGGCTATGGTGCCTATCTCGACCAGGTAGAGGACATCTGACATGAGCGAAACTGCAATTCTCGCCGGCGGCTGCTTCTGGGGCATGCAGGACCTGATCCGCAAGCTGCCCGGCGTGCTGGCGACCCGCGTCGGCTACACAGGTGGAGACGTGCCCAATGCGACCTACCGCAACCACGGCACCCATGCCGAGGGCATCGAGATCGTGTTCGACCCGGCGAAGATCAACTACCGCCGCCTGCTGGAATTCTTCTTCCAGATCCACGACCCGACCACGCGGAACCGCCAGGGCAACGACATCGGCCTGTCCTACCGCTCGGCAATCTACTACGTCGACGAGACGCAGAAGCAGGTCGCGCTGGACACCATCGCCGATGTCGATGCCTCCGGGATCTGGCCGGGCAAGGTGGTGACGGAAGTCGAACCGGCTGGCCCCTTCTGGCAGGCCGAGCCTGAGCACCAGGACTATCTGTTGCGCTACCCCAATGGCTACACCTGCCACTTTCCGCGTCCCAACTGGGTTTTGCCCCGGCGTGCGGCCGCAGAGTGACCCGACTGCTGGCAAGTTTCATCGACGGAATTAACGCCGCGTTCATCAGCGCAACCGATTGAGGCTGCGCTGATGGCGCCAGATGGACTTGCGGGCGTGACCAACTGGCGAAGAAGCCTTAGATTTGATGAGAATTTTAGGGATCGGACCGTCCGCATGACGCACGCCACATTCGCCTTCGACAACAGCTACGCCCGCGACCTCGATGGCTTCTATGTGCCGTGGCGCGGCGATGTTGCGCCGGCTCCCCGGCTGTTGAAGTTAAACAAGGAGCTGGCGTCCGAACTGGGGCTTGATCCGGAAAGCCTGCCGGACGACGAGGCGGCCGTCCTCTTCTCCGGCAGCCAGATGCCCGAGGGCGCAGCGCCGCTGGCGCAAGCCTATGCCGGTCACCAGTTTGGCGGCTTTTCCCCTCAGCTCGGAGACGGCCGCGCGTTGCTGATCGGCGAGGTGATCGACCGCAACGGGCAGCGCCGCGACATTCATCTGAAAGGCTCGGGCCGTACGCCGTTTTCCCGCGGCGGTGATGGCAAGGCGACCATCGGCCCCGTGCTCAGGGAATACATCATCGGTGAGGCCATGCATGCGCTTCGCATTCCGACGACGCGGGCACTGGCGGCGGTCGCCACTGGCGAACAGGTGCTGCGCGACACGATCCTGCCTGGGGCTGTCCTGGCCCGGGTGGCGTCCAGCCACATCCGCGTCGGCACGTTCCAGTTCTTTGCGGCCAGATCCGAAGTCAGCCGTCTGCGCCAACTGACCCTCTACACGATTGCCCGGCACGATCCCGACCTCATCGAGAACGGCGACATCACAGGCGCCGCGGTGCTGGGGTTCCTGTCCAGGGTGATCGACCGGCAGGCGAAGCTGGTGGCGCAGTGGATGCTGACCGGGTTCATTCACGGCGTCATGAACACGGACAACATGACCGTCTCCGGCGAGACCATCGACTACGGCCCTTGCGCCTTCATGGACGCCTACGATCCGCGAACCGTATTCAGTTCGATCGACACCCACGGCCGCTATGCCTTCGGCAACCAGCCAGCCATCGCACAGTGGAACCTTGCCCGGCTTGCCGAGGCCTTGCTGCCCCTGATCGACGACAATGAGTCTACGGCCATTGACCAGGCGAGCGAAGCAATCAACGGTTTTCCGGAGCGGTTTGAGGCGGCTTGGGCCGCCGGCATGCGCGCAAAGATGGGGCTTGAGAGTGCAGAAGAGGGCGACGCGACGCTGGCCGCAGACCTTTTGGCAAGTCTGCGGGCTTCGGAACAAGCTCCCGCTGTCGATTACACCCTGACGTTCCGCCGGTTGGCGGCCGTCGCCGGCGGACTGGCCGAGCACCCGGGTCCAGCGGGTGAGGACGGCGAGCGCTTCAGGGCATTCCTGCAAGCCTACACGGCGCGGCTTGACCGGGATTCCATGCCCGCAGAGCAGCGCATGCGGGCAATGCTTGCCGTCAATCCGCTGTACATCCCGCGCAATCACAAGGTTGAGGAAGCTTTGGCCGCGGCGGTCGCGGGCGATCTTGCGCCGTTCAACAGCCTGCTGGATGTGCTGTCCGATCCCTTCACGGAGCGCGCAGGTCTTGAGGCCTTCGCTGAACCGGCACCGGCAGACTTCGGCCAATACCGCACTTTCTGCGGCACCTGATCGACGAAGCTCTGTGACGCGTACAGCAGCGGCGTCCTGTCGACGATCTGTGATAAAACAGACATGCTGCCATCTGACCATTCGCGTATGGTCAGCGGACCGTCCCCTGCGCAACGGAGCGACTGACGTGACACGTCCGGCAATTCTACTACTTGGTCTCGCCTGTCTGCTGATGGCGCCCCTTACTACCGCGACTGCGCAAGAAGCACGGAGCGCGCGGGTCGAATTCGCGCGCGGCCAGTCCTCGGCCGAGATTGCCGGGCGCCTGCGTGGCCGGGAAAGCATCGACTACATTCTGAGCGCCCGTGGCGGGCAGCGGCTCAGTGTCGACCTTAGCGCGGACAACGCCTCGACCTATTTCAACATCCTGCCGCCACGTGGCGACACCGCGATCTTCATCGGCCCGTCAGAGGGCAACCGCTTTTCGGCTGTCCTGCGGCAGAGTGGCGACTATCGCATTCAGGTCTACCTGATGCGCAACGCAGCCCGGCGCGGCGAAACAAGCCGGTTCACCCTGTCGGTAGCCGTGCGCGGCGACGGTCCTGCCCGTCCGTCCCCGGAAATCGGAGGTCGCGGCAGTTGGGTGGTAACCGGCCTGCAGCCCGGCGACAGGTTGAACATGCGCGCCGGTCCGGGCCAGCGCTTTGGCGTGCTCGAAGCACTGCCGAACGGAACCCTGCTGCGCAACCTTGGCTGTGAGGCCGGTGGCCAGACAGAATGGTGCAAGGTTTCGCTCGGCAACGAGGAGGGCATCAGTGGTTGGGTGAACCGGCGGTTCATCGCCGAAGTCCGCACATCGCCCGCGCCGCCACCGCAGCCCGCGCCGCAGCCGGACTTTGCCGATGGCCTGGCCGGCGGTCCTGACTACTGGATGGTGACCGGCCTGGCCGGCGCCGACACCCTGAACATGCGCAGCGCACCCGGCACGGGCAATCCTGTCGTCAGCCAGCTTGCCAACGGCATGGTGGTGCGCAACCTGGGATGCCGGATGGCCGGTGGTAGCCGCTGGTGCCAGATCGCGACAGGCCTGAACGAACGGATGACCGGCTGGGTCAGCGGACGCTTTCTTGTCGAGGCCGGGTCCCCTGCCGGCCCCGGCGCGCCGGTGCCCGTGCAGCCACAACGCCCGCGGCCGCCGCAGGAGATCACCGGCCTGTTGCCCTGCGCAACCGCGCTCGGCCAGCCGACGGGAACCTGTCCGTTCCGGGCGCAGCGCGGCGAACCCGGCAACGCGGCAGTCTGGATCTCGCTGCCATCGGGGCGCGAACGCTTCATCGAGTTTCGCGGCGGCCGGGTGGTGGCGACAGATCCGGGTCTGAGTTTCGCGGCCGAACGGGTCGGCGACCTGACACTGATCCGGATTGGCGGCGAACGCTATGAGATCGCCGATGCCCTGCCGTTCGGTGGCTGACGGAGGGCAGTGCGTCTCTCTCGCAAAAGAATGGCCCGGCGTGCGGCCGGGCCAGGTTCGACGGGAGGGACCAGGCTTGTTGAGGGACAGGCAGTGTGGGGCCGCCTCCCTCCGCGCACTGGTTCGTGTGAGCCCTTCGCCGTTTGTGGTCCAGTGGAACGCTGAAACCACCTGCGTCAGGCGAGCTGGCCGATGCGGGAAACACCGCTCCGGCCGGCGTTCAATCCTTCTCCAAGCCACGGCCATCGCGGCGTGACATCAGGCCAGCGCATGCGGTTTGTCGCGCGCGAGCGTGATGTCGAAACGGCGGACCAGAGCAGATCCGTCCGAACGGAAAACATGGCAGCAAGCCGGGTCAATGCCGATGTTGACCGGTTTGCCACGGGCGAGATCTGCCAACCCGCCAGCCACGAGATTGACCGAAATGCCACCTTCGGCATCGGCGTAGCAGATCGACACATTGCCGAGCCGCTCGATCACTTCAGGGACAACCTGGAGCCCCGGGACTTCCGAGGGGTGCAGGTCATCCGGGCGGATGCCAACGGTCAGCGCCTCTCCGGTAGCGACCACGCCGTCGACGGGAACGACCAGCTCCAGCCCGTTGAACAGGCGCAACTGCACACCGGCCTCCGTCACTCCGACGCCGGTTGCCGGCAGGAAGTTCATCTTCGGATTGCCGATGAAGCCGGCGACAAACTGGTTTGCCGGCTTGTGATAGAGTTCGAGCGGCGTGCCGACCTGCTCGATCACGCCTCCCTGCAGGACCACGATGCGATCCGCCATGGTCATGGCCTCGACCTGATCATGGGTGACATAGATCATCGTGTTGCCGAGCTGGGCATGCAGGCGGGAGAGTTCTAACCGCATTTCGGCGCGCAGGGCCGCGTCAAGATTGGACAGAGGTTCGTCAAACAGGAACAGGCGCGGCTCGCGCACAATGGCCCGGCCGATGGCGACGCGCTGGCGCTGACCGCCGGACAACTGGCCCGGACGATGCTCAAGCCGCGTGGTCAGCTGCAGCACCTCAGCCGCCTGACGGACTCGGCGATCAACTTCCGCCTGCGGTGCCTTGGCGACGCGCAGCGGGAAGGCAATGTTCTCATAGACGGTCATATGCGGATAGAGCGCATAGGACTGGAACACCATGGCAATTCCGCGCTCGACCGGCGCCAGATCATTCACCACCCGGCCATCAATCTCGATGGTACCGCCGCTGACGTCCTCGAGGCCGGCGATCATGCGCAGCAACGTGGACTTGCCGCAACCGGACGGCCCGACGAAGACGACGAACTCACCATTGGCAATATCGAGCGTTGCGCTCTTGATGACTTCGGCCGAGCCGAAGCGCTTCACAAGGGCGTTGAGTTTGAGCTGTCCCACACATTCCTCCCGTGATGGGACAGGAGGCAGAGCCTCCCGTCCCGGTCCGATTCCGGATCAGTTGTTGAGGTCGGCGAGTGCCTCGGCGGCCTTCTTGACAGCGTCCTTGGCGGCGACGTCACCCGTGACAACCGACTGGATTGCCTCGTTCATGGCGTCCTGCATGGCAATGTAGTCAACCATCAGTGGCTCCGGGCCACCGGTCGGGATGGCATCGATGAACACGGTCCAGGACGGATCCTTGGCGACGATGTCCTTCACGCCGGCGACGTTGCGGATCGGGGTCCAGCCACCGGCCACGTCGATCTCGAACTGGCGCTCGGGCGTGGTCAGATACTTGGCAAGATCCAGTGCAGCTTCCTCGACGCCCGTGCCCTTGAACACGACGATGCTGTCGGTGATGAGCAGGGTCGACTTCTTGCCGCTCGGGCCAGCCGGGATCATCTCCAGGCCATAGTTGACGTTCCCCGCCCGGGCGCGGCCCCAGCCACCGTTGGTGTACATGGCAATCGCGCCTTCAGCGAAGAGCGGCTCGAGCTTGGCGCGGTCATAGGCGACCGGGCCTGGCTGCGCATACTTGGCCAGCTCGCCGTAGAACTCGAGCGCCTCGACGTTTTCCTTGCTGTCGAAGGTGACCTTGCCTTCGGCATCGACGACGCTGCCGCCGTTGGAATAAAGCCAGTTCAGGAACTCGTGCATCGTGTTGTCGAACGAGGCCGCCGGAATGCCGAAGCCAGCAGCACCGGTCTTTTCCTTGATCGCCTTGGCGGCAGCGAGCACTTCCTCGAAAGTCTGCGGGCCCTTGTCGGTCGGCAGGCCGGCCTTGGCGAAGAGATCCTTGTTCCAGTACAGCGCCTTGGTGGAGAAGGCGCGCGGCAGGCCCCATTCCTTGCCGTCGAAGGAGACGGTGGCCAGAACCGACTGTTCATAGGAGGCCTTTTCCTCGTCTGACAGGCTGACCGGAACAATCATGTCGGCGGCGCCCAGCATGCGTACCGTGCGCGAGCCCATGTAGGCCAGAGCGGGCGCATTCCTGGCACCGGCGAGTGTGGTGGCGCGCTCCTGACACTGGCCCCAGGGCAGATATTCCTCGGCGACCCTGAAGGTCGGATTGGCCTTTTCCCATTCAGCAATGTGCTTGGCCTGGACCGGGGCGGTCGGATCATCCTTGCCGCCGCAATTAATGAAGGTAAGTGTGGTCTGCGCCTGGGCCGCGAAGGCGACGCCAGACAGGACGCCAGCCAGAAGAAGCGTCTTGAGTTGCATGTTTTCCTCCCGAGAAGTGACTGTTATTCCTTCACCGCGCCGGAAGTCAGCCCGGCCACGATGTGTCTTTGCAGGAACAGATAGACGAGGAGCACCGGCAGGATTCCTGTCAGGCTCGCGGCCATCAGCTCATTCCACAGCACGCGTTCGCGGCCGAAGAATTGGTAGAGCCCCATGGGCAGCGGGTTGTAGGCATCGACCGCGTTGAAGGTCAGGGCGAACAGGAACTGCTGCGCATAAGCGGCGATGAAGGTGGTGATGGCGACAACCATGATGCCCGGCAGGGACACCGGCAGGATCACGCGCCACAGGGTGTAGAGACGCCCGGCGCCATCGACATAAGCGGCTTCCTCCAGCTCGCGCGGGATGCGCAGGAAATAGCTGCGCATGAGGAAGATGCCGGTGGGCACGGAGAAGGCCGCACCCGGAATGATCATCGCCAGATAGGTGTTGAGCAACCCGGCCGAGAGCATCAGCTTGTAGAGCGGAATGATCAGCACGGCGGCGCCGATCATGTTGATGCCGAGGAAAGCGGCGAGGATGGCGTCGCGGCCAAAGAAGGTGAAGCGCGACACCGCATAGGCGGCCGGGATGATGCAGGCGAGTGCCAGCACCGTCACGGACACGGCGATGAAGAAGCTGTTGAAGATGTAGAGCGGCAGACCAGGTACGCTGCTCCACATCGCGGCATAGGCATCAAAGCTCATGTCGTCGGTGAAGAACCGATAGGGAATGCGGAAGATCAACTCCAGCGGCCTGAGGCTGACCATGAAGGCTTCCAGGAACGGCGCCAGCAGGAAGATCAGTGTCAGCAGGATGCCGGCGTAGATGAGGACCAGCTCGTACCAGCGGTAACGGTCAATCATGGGTGCCTCCCTTCCGCGTCAGGCGCAGCAGCAGGTAGACGTAGACGGAGGTGAAGGCCGACAGGAACAGGAGGATCAGCACCGCCCGCGCCGCGCCTTCGCCGTAGCGGAAGCGGCTGATCGCGGTCTTGTAGGTGTCGATGATCATCGTTGTGGTGGCCCCGCGCGGGCCGCCTTCGGTCAGGATCCAGATGATGTCGAAGCTGTTGAAGGTCCAGATCGCCGACAGCAGTGCCATGGTGGCGATCGACGGCAGGAGCAGCGGCAGCGTCACACGGCGGAACCTGTAGAGGCGGCTCGCGCCATCCACCCAGGCTGCCTCGTACAGTTCCTTCGAAATGCCCTGCATTGCGGCCAGGAAATAGAGCGAGACGAGGGGAACGCCGATCCAGACATCCGTGACGACGGTGGCGATGAAGGAACTGGTGCCATAGGCCATGAACTCGAAAGGTTCGCTGATCAGGCCGAAGCGCTGCAGCAGGCCGGAGATCATCCCGAACTGGCCGTTGTACATCCAGCTCCACATGAACACGCCGATGGCGATCGGCACGATCCAGGGCGGCATCACCAGGATGCGGAACAGCGCGCGGCCGGGAACGGCGGCGTTCAGCAGCACGGCCACGAGCAGGCCGAGCAGGATCTTCAGTGACACAGACAGCGACGCCCAGAGCAGCGTCCGGCCAATGATTTCTTCAAAGCCGCTGCGAAAGATCTTCGCGTAGTTGGCAAAGCCGACATAGGTGGTGACCGGCTTCATCGA
The DNA here is from genome assembly GCF_003012935.1 of Pannonibacter carbonis. Taxonomy (GTDB): domain Bacteria; phylum Pseudomonadota; class Alphaproteobacteria; order Rhizobiales; family Stappiaceae; genus Pannonibacter; species Pannonibacter carbonis. The sequence goes on from NZ_PUDR01000001.1 coordinate 485,216, forward strand.
AGCATCGGTGAAGGAGAGCCGGAATGTCTCCGCCAGCGGCCAGGCCACAATGGCAAGGGTCAGCGCCAGCGCCGGCAGCAGGAGAAGATAGGGGAAGAGATCACGCCGGCGGGTCATGCGGCCTTCCCTGCCAGCGCGGCGTCGAAGTCCTGCCAGAAGCCGGTGAGGTCGACGACGCGTCCCTCGCGCCGTGCCTCATCCATGGTGAGCGCGGTGACACCGGCCTCCAGCGCGTCGATGACGGACACCGGCAGGCTGGTCTCTTCCCCGCGCACATAGGCGAGGATGTCGCGCGCCATGGCGACATCGGCGCCATAGTGATGGGCATTGCCGCCGCTGCCAAGTTCGGCCAACTCGGTCAGCCGTTCGCCGCTTTCGGAAGCTGTCACGCGGAAGGAGTTGCGGATGAAGTCCCCTTCCGCCATGCCATCGCGCCCGACGACACAGAAGCGGCGGAACTCGTCCGGGACATTGAGGTTGGTGTGGAAGGCCATTGTCGCGCCATTGGCGTAAGACACGATGGCGGTCTGGTAGTCGACGAGATCACCGTCGCCGGAAAAGGCGTCGGTGGTGCCGTTCCAGCGTGGAGACATCACTTTGAGATAGGACGGGTCCGTCGCCGGGCGGTGGGCCGGCAGGAACTTCTTGCGACCACCGAAGCTGGCGATCTGCACCGGCCTTGCACCGACCACGCCCTGGTAGAGGTCGAGGTCATGGCAGCACTTCTCCAGCATGAAGCCACCGGACAGCGCCGAATCGCGCCGCCAGTCGCGCATGAAGAACGACCCGTGATACGGGGCGATGTGCTCCGACGCCTCGATCGACATGATCTCGCCGATCTGGCCATCCGCCTGAGCCTTGCGCAGGGCGCGGTAGAGCGGGGCATAGCGCAGCACAAGCCCGACCATCAGCCGGCGCGCACCATCGTGCTTCGCCATCAACCGGGCGATCTCGAGCGTTTCCGCCTTGCTGATCACCACCGGCTTTTCGACAAAGATGTGCTGGACGTCAGTCTCAAGCGCTTCGCGGATATGGCCGAGGTGGAGATGATTGGGCGAGCCGATCATGATCATGTCGAGTTCTTCGGCCGCATAGAGGCTCGGCGCGTCAGGGTAGGCCTTGGCCGACATGCCCAATGCCGTCAGCTTTTCAACACGGTCCGCGCTCGGATCCACATAGGCGACCACCTGAAAATCCGGCGCAACCGACACAAAGTCGGCCATCAGCTTCGCCAGACGCGCACCCAATCCGATTACAGCGACCTTCATTCCACCCTCGCAAAGCTGCAAAAAGCCCAGACACATCAAGAACCATCTTGATATTTGTGCAGGGCACAAGCCTCCCCCTGGAGAAAGTTGAGTCAAACCAACACAGATTTTAGGTATGCGCAACTAATTTTTTTGTTGCAGCTAAAATTTTTAGTTTCTATTTTAGCCAAGCAAAAATTCTTACCGCCTCTTTCGATCCCGATCGACAGTGAGCGAGTTCAACAGGCGGAGACCATGGCTGGACAGGTGCGGGACATTCTGGCGGAGATCGAGGCAAGCTATGCCAAGCTCACGCCCAAGCTGCGCGGGATAGCCGACTATGTCCGCTCCGAACCGGAATCGTTCATTCGCCTGACCTCCCGCGAGATCTGCGCTGCGCTTGGAACGAGCGAACCGACTCTGATCCGGTTCTGCAAGGACTTCGGGTACAGCGGACTGGCCGAGTTTCGGATCGATCTGGCCCTTGCCCTGGCGGGCGCCAGCGGCAGCGAGCCACGCTTCATCGAGCCCGTCCTGCAGGACCGCCGGACGATCAATCTGGAGAGCAAGCGCCGCATTGCACGGGCTGCCGCCCCATTGATTGCCGGCGACAAGGCGATCCTCATCGACAACGGCTCGACCGTGGAACTGCTCGCAGCCCTGCTGGACAAGGTGGATCCGCTGACGGTGATGACCACGGACCTGAACGTGGCCCAGACCCTGATGGGCCACGGTCGCCATGATGTGATGCTGACAGGCGGCCGGATCCGCCCCAATGCGAGATCCCTCACCGGGCGTCTGGTTGAATCCTCGCTGGCCGGCATGCGTTTCGACACCTTCATCATGGGCGCAACCAGCCTTGATCCAATCAACGGCCTCTCCACGTTCCGCGAGGATGAGGCGCACCAGACCCGAGCCATGTCACAGGCGGCCGAGCGCGTGATCGTGCTGGCCGACCGGTCGAAATTCATGAAGCCGAGCCTGCACCGGATCTGCACCTGGGAAGAGATTGACGTGCTTGTCACCGATCTCGACCCCGAGGATCCCGTCGCCACGACCATTGCGGACCTCGGGGTCCAGCTCGTCTTTGCCAAGGACAAGGAAGCCGCAGAATGACCGAACTCTCCCGATGGCACACCTGGCGCGAGATTCACGCACAGCCGGACATCTGGCGCGGCTTTGCCAATGAACTGGCCAGCCAGGCCCGCGAGATTGCCGGGTGGATCAACCGCCGCGGCGTTGACGAGGTCTGGCTGTGCGGTGCGGGAACCTCGGCCTTCATCGGCCAGATCCTCGCCGCCGAAATGACAAATGGCCCGCGCCTTGTTGCGGTGGCCACCACGGATTACGTGGCCGCGCCGACGACCATCCGCCCGACGGGCAAGCGCCTGCTGGTGGTGCAGTTCGGCCGCAGCGGCGACAGCTCGGAAACGGTCGGCATGCTGGACCTGATGGACCAGCTGTTGCCCGAGGCCGACCGGCTGCACATCACCTGCAACGCTGACAGTGCCCTGGCGACCCGGGCCGCTCCCGGGCCCGGCGAACAGCGCGTGCTGGTTCTGCCCGAGGCAACCCATGACCGCGCCTTCGCCATGACTTCCAGCTTCTCCACCATGCTGCTGTCGGCCGCCGCGATCCTGGGCCACGGGAGCGTTCCTGCACAGATTGCGACACTTGCAACGGAGCTGGAGAGCATTCTCGGCCGGGCGGCGAAACTGGATCAGCCCCGCCCTGAACGGGCAATCTTCCTCGGCTCCGGCGCGCTGACCGGTGCAGCCCGGGAATGCGCCCTGAAAATTCTGGAACTCACCGCCGGCCAGACCATGACGCAGTGGGACAGCACGCTCGGCTTCCGGCACGGTCCGAAGGCCGCGATCACGCCGGGCAGCGACATCTACGTGCTGCTGCACCCCGATCACCACACCGCGCGTTATGACGCCGACATCGCCGCCGAGATCCGCCGCCAGTTTCCTGACAACCGGGTGCTGACGATTGGTCCGGCCGGAGACATCAGCATCGCCGGAACAGGCGTCGCGGCTGTCGATGCCGTGCTCTATGTCGGCGTTGCGCAGGTTCTGGCGACCCGCTGGTCGGACAGCCTGGGTCTCAACGTCGACAACCCGTTTGCCGGTGGTGCGCTCAGCCGCGTCGTCTCCGGCGTGAAGCTTTACGCGCTCGCCCGATGATCTGCGGCGGCATCGACGTTGGCGGCACGAAGATGGAGGCGCAGCTCTTCGATGAAGGGATGCGCCTCGTCACAAGCCGCCGCAGCCCGACGCGGCACGAGGATTTCGACGCCTTCATCGCGGGCCTTGCCGAGGAAGCGCGCTGGCTCATCGCCCAGTCCGGCCGCGCCGACCTGCCGATCGGTATCGGCCTGCCCGGCATCGTCGACCCGGTGAGCGGGGCCTCGACTGCCTCGAACATCCCGACCTCGGGCCGCGACATTGCCGCCGCGCTGCAGGCAAGCGTTGGCCGGAGCTTCGTCTATGGCAACGACTGCGTGTCCTTCGCGCTGTCGGAGGCCAATGGCGGTGCCGGCGAGGGATTCCGCTGCGTGGTCGGGCTGATCATCGGCACCGGCGTCGGCGCGGGGATTTCCATTGATGGCGGCACGCCACCACGGCACAACCAGCTGGCCGTCGAGATCGGGCATGTCGGCGTTCCCGCACGCACGCTCCGCCGGCACGGCCTGCCGGAGTGGCGTTGCGGCTGCGGCCGGAGCGCCTGTTTCGAGCCCTACATGTCGGGCAAGGGGATTGCGAACCTTGCCCGCTGGAAACTGGGGGAAGAGGTGAGCGCGGCGGAGATTGCCGCTCATCCGCGCGGCGACGAGGTGCTGGACATCTGGGCCGACGTGACGGCGGAGGCGCTGGACACGCTGCAGCTGCTGTTCGACCCGGACTGCATCACCTTCGGCGGCGGTGTCTCCCGCCTGCCCGACCTCACTGCGCGGCTGGAGCAGGCACTGCTGCGGCTGCGCCTCGGCACCAGCCGGCCCCCTGCCCTGCGCATCGCCCAACATGGCGACAGCTCGGGCGGACGCGGCATGGCGCTCATCGCTCTTCGCGCGGCCTCAAGCACATCAGCCTGAACGCCCGCCAGCATAGGACTGACAAATGGACAAACTGACGAGTTTCCTGCGCGCAAACCGCGCGGGATCGGGGAAGGCCATGCCTTCCGTCTGCTCCGCGCATGAGGATGTGCTGATGGCATCGCTGATGCTGGCGCAAGACCGGCGGCAGACGGTCCTGATCGAAGCGACCAGCAACCAGGTGAACCAGTTTGGCGGCTACACGGGGATGACGCCGCAGGACTTCGCCCGTTATGTCGGACAGATTGCGGCGGCTGCAGGATCCGACATGGATCTGGTCATCCTCGGCGGCGATCATCTGGGCCCGCAAGCCTGGCGGTCAGAACCGGCCGACGTGGCGATGGGCCATGCGGCGGTGATGATGCGCGACTATGTAGGCGCCGGGTTCCGCAAGATCCATCTCGACTGTTCGGAGGGCTGCGCCGGCGAGCCGGCACAGGTCGGCGACGAGCTGGCGGCAACACGCGCCGCTGCGCTTGCCAAGGTGTGCGAGGAGACCTCGCCGGGCGAAGTGCTATACGTCATCGGCACCGAAGTGCCACCTCCGGGCGGCGCCCGCGCCGACGAGCACGGCATCACGCCGACCTCGCCGGAACGGGCGAGGGCAACGCTGGAAGCTCACCGGCAAGCCTTTGCCGCACTGGGTCTGGACGCAGCCTTTGCCCGCGTGCGCGGGCTGGTCGTGCAGCCCGGACTGGAGTTCGGCCCCGCACATATCGACCATTTCGACCGGATGCAGCCTGACCTCCTGAGTGCGGCGCTGGACGGCTATCCGGACCTCTGCTTCGAGGCGCATTCGACCGACTACCAGCGCAAAGACGTCTATCCGGATCTCGCCCGCCGTCACTTCGGCATTCTGAAGGTGGGCCCGGCACTGACCTTTGCCTGGCGCGAGGCACTGTACGGCCTGTCGCATGTCGACAGCTGGCTGCATGGGACACCGCATATCAGCGCGACAATGGAACGGCTGATGCTGGCAAACCCGAAGCCATGGAAAGGGCATTACCCGGATGACCGGGCGCTGCGCCACTTCGGCTATGCCGACCGCATCCGCTACTACTGGAACGAACCGGACGCGCAGTCGGAACTCAAGGACTTGCATGAGCGACTGGCAAACGCGGCAATTCCGGAACCGCTGCTGCGGGCCTACATCCCGCACTCCGTCGCCACGACTGCAGAAAATCTGGCGCGGCGCGGCATTCCGCTCTCCCGAGCCATTTTGATCTCGAGCGTGCAGCTCGCCCTTGAGCCCTACATGGGAGAGGCAGCATGACGCGGCTGATTGCGCCGGAACTTCTGTACCGGAATGGCGATCTGGTAGGCGGACAGGTGGTCGAGGTGACTGATGGCACAGTGACCGCCGTGCGGCCCCGCCGCAGCGATGACGCGCGCCCGGATGCCGAGCCTTATCTGCTGCTGCCTGCCCTGACCGACCTGCAGGTGAATGGCGGTGGCGGCGTGATGCTGAATTCCGAACCGACGCCGGAGGGCATGGCTGCGATCATCGCCGCGCACCGCGGCCTCGGCACGGGCTGGATCCTGCCGACGGTGATCACCGACGCGCCCGAGGTGCTGGCCCGCGCCGTCAATGCGGCGCTGGAGATGAAGGGCACGCCGGGCTTTCTCGGCCTGCACATCGAGGGCCCGCACATCGCCCCGGCCCGGCGCGGCACGCACAAGGAAGCCTTCATCCGGCCGCTGGACGAAACGACGATCCACCACTGCGAGCGGCTGCGGGCGGCTAGTATTCCCGTCTTGCTGACACTGGCACCGGAGCGCACGGCCCCCGAGACCATCACCCGGCTCGCCGACCTCGGTGTCATCGTCTCGGCCGGCCACACGGAAGCGGACGCCACAACAACGGACAGGGCGCTGGCGGCGGGGCTTTCCGCCTTCACGCATCTCTTCAATGCCATGCCGCCGATGACCTCCCGCGCGCCGGGGATCGTGGCGGCAGCGATCCGCTCGAATGCCCATGTCGGGCTCATCGCCGACGGCATCCATGTCGACTGGCGCATGGCTCAGATCGCCTGCGCCGCCCGGCCGGGGAAGAACCTGACCTTCCTCGTCTCCGACGCCATGGCGACCGTAGGCGGGCCTGACCATTTCACCATCTACGGCCAGGACATCTTCGTCCGCGACGGAGCGCTGGTGAATGCGGAGGGCTCGCTGGCCGGCGCCCATATCGACATGGTGACGAGCCTTGCCAACGCGCATCACCACATCGGCCTGCCGCTGGCAGAGGCGATTGCCATGGCCACCGACGTACCGCGCGCGGCGATGAACTTGCCGCCGCTCGGCATCGCAACTGGCCTGCCGGCGGGCGACATGATCGCGCTTGGACCTGATCTGCGCCTGATCGCCTGATCAGAGGATGCCAGCGCAAGGCTTGCACCAAAGCCGGGGATTTACATCCCGACTCCAAACATGATTCCGCAGCACATCCGGCTGCCGGCACCGAGTGTATCGGCCTCTCACGTCAGGAGGCCGATGCACTCGGCTCTATTTTGGTCAGGCGTGCTCCACTGCCGCCGGGCATAGCAGGGCAGTACCCTTGGCTGACCGGACACCGTCAAAAACTGCACGTTCAGTCAAGTTTCAGCTTATTCAAGTTACTTGAATTTCATTTCAAGCCTCTTTACCGTGCGTGACGTACCTGCTGCAGCGCTCGCTCGGCAGGTGCTGGGGGAGGGTCACGGACATGGCGCGCCATCGCTTACTCACGCGCGTTGCGGCCCGCATTCCCTCATCGGAGGGGAAGTGATTTCGTGCGTCAAAAAGCGGAGGGAGCCACATCATGAAGACGACAAGGCGACAATTTCTTGCAGGTACGGCGGCCGTCGGCGTCGCGGGAGCCATCGGGGTGCCCAGCCTGTTCTCGCAGGCCTTTGCACAGGCCTCCAATACGCTGATCTTTGCGGCCGCCGGTACAGTGACCGGGTCCTGGGATCCAAGCTCGCACACCGTCGCGCCGCAGATCACGGCGGAAGGCTTCCTGTTCGGCCGCCTGACGCACTGCCCGATGACGCCAGAAAACCCGGGCGAGATCCTGCCCGATCTCGCGGTGTCGTGGAGCCAGATCGACGAGTTCACACTCGAATACAAGCTGCGCGAAGGCGTTACCTTCCATGACGGCAAACCGTTCACGGCCCGGGATGTCAAGGCGACCTATGAGTATGCCTCAGACCCGAGCCGCCCGGCTTCGGCCTGGTATCCGGGACGCGTTGACGTCGAGGTCGTCGATGACCTCACTGTACGGCTGTCCACCAAGGCTCATGGCTATCCTGCCCTGAACTTCTGGTATGTCTCCTCGTTCCTGCCAATCCTTTGTGCAGACGATGTCGCCAATCCAGACACACTGAAGCAGCGCCCGAACGGCACCGGACCGTTCAAGTATGTCAGCACCACCGGTGACCAGATCGCTTTCCAGGCTTTCGACGGCTATCATGGAGGAAAGCCGGCGATCGAGAACCTGATCTGGGCCTATGTGCCGGACGCCAACACCCGTGTGCTCGGCCTCATGAACGGACAGTACCACCTGACCGAGCGCCTCGAGCCCGAGCAGTATGTCTCGCTGTCAAAGGAAGCCGGCATCAAGACCGACCGCTCGCTGTCCAGCGAAAACAAGTACCTGCACTTCCGCTGCAACAAGCCGCCGTTCGACGATGTGCGCGTGCGCCTCGCCGCCTTCCACTCGATCGACCGCGATCAGGTTCTCGCCATTGTCGGCGAGGCAGGCCAGGCGTCCAACTGCCACCTGTCGCCGGTGAAGTTCGGCTTCACTGATGTCGAGGGCTACCCGGAATACAACCCGGAGAAGGCGCAGGCGCTGCTGGCCGAGGCCGGCTACCCGAACGGCCAGGGCCTGCCGGAAATCGAATACATCACCTCGGTCGGCTTCTATCCGAAGACGCGCGAATACGGCGAGCTCATCTCGGCGATGCTGCAGGAGCAGGGTTTCCCAGTGAAGCTCACCACGCTGGAACCTGCCGCCTGGGAAGAGCAGCTCTATCGCCGCGCCGACGGCCAGGGCCCCGGCCACATCGTCGACGTCGGCTGGATCACCGGTTCGCCAGAGCCGGACCTGGTGTTGCGCCCGAACTACCACTCGCAGTTCGCGCTCATCAACGGCATCAACGATCCGGAGATCGACGCCTCGCTCGACAAGGAGCGCAATGCGCCGAACACCGAAGAACGGCTGAAGATCCTGCAAACCGAGACGCTGCCGCTGATCGCTGCGAAGGCACCGAGTATCTCCCTGTTCTCGAGCGTGTTCCTTCGCGCCATGAGCAACAAGGTCGACGGCGTCACGTTCCTGCCAAACGGGCCGATCGACCTGCGCAAGGCGACCATCTCCTAAGCCTGCCTCTCTCCAGACAGCGGACTGCCGGCCGGATCATCCGGCCGGCAGCACACCCCGTCGTGTCCGTTTCAGGCCCCGGCCCTGCCAGGAATCCCGTCTATGGCATTTGCTATCGAGTTCTTCATCAGGCGCCTGAGCCAGGGACTGCTGATCGTCCTGCTCGTTGCCTTCGTCATCTTCACGCTGCTGCGCATCGCGCCGGGTGACCCGATCCGCATCATCCTGGGGCCGATGGCGACGGCGACGGCCATGGAAGAGACAGCACGCGAACTTGGCCTGCGTGACCCCATTCCCGTCCAGTTCGGCCGCTTCATCGTGCAGGTCGCCAGCGGTGACTTCGGCCATTCCTTCATTCGCGGCAAGCAGGGCGGGGCGAGCGGCGGCTCTCAGGACGGTGCGCCGGACCTGTCGCAGCGCGCCTCGGTGATGGACCTCATCCTCACCGCCTTGCCCTACACGCTGATCCTTGCCAGCCTCGGCCTGATCTTCGCCTTCCTGATCGCCATCCCGATCGGGCTCGCCGCCGGCCTCAATGCCGGACGATGGCAACAGAAGCTCGGACTTTACATCTCGTCCTTCTTCGTCTCGCTGCCCAACATCTGGGTCGGCGTGGTGCTGATCTACCTGCTGTCGGCGAAATCCGGGCTGCTTCCGGCCATCGGCTATCGCGGCATCGCCTATGCGATCATCCCGGCCATCGTCATGGCCATCGAGATGTCGCCGATCCTGATCCGCGCCATCGCCGTGTCGATCGCCGCGAACGTGCAGGAAGGCTATTTCAACGTCGGCCAGGTGCGCGGCATCCCGCGCAGCAAGATGATTTACCGGCACGTGGTCCGCAACGCAGCCGTGCCGCTCCTCAATGTCTTCAGCGCGCAGATGATCGGCATGCTGCTCGGCGGCCTGTTCGTGGTCGAATACATCTTCTCGTTCCCGGGCATCGGGCTGCTGACCATCAACGCCGTGTTCCAGCGGGATTTCCCGATCATCCAGGCGGTTGCCATCCTCGCCAGCGCCGTCCTGGTGCTGATCAACATCCTCGTCGATTTCGCCTCGACGACGATCGACCGCCGCCTGAAGTTCTGAGGACCCCGGATGACTGACATCCCTCTCTCTGCCCGGCCCCGCAGCCGTTCGGTCGCCCACCGCATCCTTGCCGGCGCCTGGGCGACGACCGAGATGAAGGTGGCCTTCTTCATCTTCGCAGCCCTCGCCGTGCTGACCGTGGTCGCCCCGTTCGTCATCGACGCATCGGCCACGAAGATCACGGTGGCCGACCGCTTCCTGCCGCCGATCTTCATGGAGGGCGGGCGCTATCCCTATCTGCTCGGCACCGACCAGCTCGGCCGCGACCTGCTGCTGCGCTCGCTGATCGGCCTGCGCAACGCCTTCGCCATCGGCATCGTCTCGGTGGTCATCATGTTCGTGATCGGCTGCGCCATCGGCATCTACTCCGGCTATCGCGGCGGCTGGGTCGATGTCGTGCTGATGCGCATCACCGACGTGCAGATGTCGATCCCGGTGGTCATCCTCGCCATCACCATCCTCGGCATGTCGCGGCCAAACGCCTTCACGGTGATTGCCGTTCTGGTGCTTGCCAGCTGGCCTGCCTACGCCCGCGTCGCGCGCTCGGTCACGCTCGCCGAGCGTCAGAAGGAGTATGTGCGCGCGGCGAAGATCCTCGGCGCATCGGACCTGCGGATCATGGCGCTACACATTGCTCCGTCGATCCTGCCATCGATTGCCTTCGTCGCCGTGCTCGACATCGCGCGGATGATGATCTTCGAGGCGATCTTCGGCTTCATCGGCATCGGCATCCAGCCGCCGACGCCGACCTTCGGCACGATCATCTCGGCCGGCACCCAGTATCTCCTCAACGCCTGGTGGATCACCATCGTGCCGGGCTTCCTGCTCGCCCTCGCGCTCACCAGCCTCAACCTGATGGGCGGCGTGCTCGAGCGCTCGCGCAACCTCGTGCTCCAGGGACAACTGTGATGGCGACCGAACCAATCATGCGGGTGGAGAGCCTGTCGGTCGTGCTCGACAGCGCAGCCGGATCCCGCCCGATCCTCTCCGATGTCAGCTTCGACGTGGCGCCGCGCTCCGTGCTTGGCATCATCGGCGAAAGCGGTTCAGGCAAGACGGTGCTCTCGAACGCGCTGATCAACTGGATCCACAAGCCGCTGCGGCTGACCTCCGGCCGCGTCCTCTATCAGGGCCGCGACCTTCTCGCCCTGCCGGAACAGGCGATGGCGAACCTGCGCGGTCGCGAGATCGCCTATATCGGCGCGAACCCGACCATCGCCCTCGATCCGACCATTCCGGTCGGTCACCAGATCGTCGAGAAACTCAAGGAAGTCGAGCCCGGCATCTCCGAGGCGGATGCCCGCAAGCGCGTCGTCGACACGCTCGACGCGGTGCGCATCCCCTCGGCCGTTCGCCGGTTCGACGAGTACCCGTTCCAGTTCTCCGGCGGCATGATGCAGCGGGCGATGATCGTCGACGCGCTGGTGTCCAATCCGAAGCTCCTGATCGCCGACAACATCACCCAGCCGCTGGACGTGACGGTGGCGGCGCAGATCATCCGGCTGCTGCGCGACCTGCAGAGTGCCTTCGAGACGTCGATCGTCTTCATCTCCTCGTCGCTCGGCGTCGTCACCGACACGGCCGACGATGTCATCGTCATCAATGCCGGCCGCATCGTCGAACGGCAGCCGGCAGCACGGATTACCGCCGCGCCGGAGCATGCCTACACCCGCGACCTCATCGCCAAGGTGCCCCGGCTGTGGGCTGAGGCCGAAACCCCGGAACCGAGCCCGGGCAGCGACATCGTGCTGGAAGTGCGCGACGTCGAGCGCACCTACGTCGTGCGCGACCGTGCCCGGCTCTTCGGCGAGAACCAAGTGCGCGCCGTGCGCGGCGTCAGCTTCGATGTGCGGCGCGGCGAGAGCTTCGGCCTGATCGGGGAATCGGGCTGCGGCAAGTCCACCCTGTCCCGGCTGCTGTCCTCCATCGAGCAGCCGGACAAGGGCTCGATCAAGGTCGAGGGCCGCGACATTGCCGGGCTGAAGGGCACGCCGCTGCTGGCGATGCGGCGGCGGTTCCAGTTGCTGTTGCAGGACCCCTACAACGCCATCCCTGCCCATGCCTCGATCGGCCGCACAATTGAGGAGCCCTTGCGCATCCACGGGCTGGCGCGCGGCGCAGCGCTGAAACAGCGCGTGCGCGACGTGATGACCGAAGTGGGACTGTCACCGGATCTCTATGACAACCTGCCGGTTGGCCTTTCGGCCGGCCAGCGCCAGCGCATCAACATTGCCCGCGCCCTGATCCTCGAACCGAGCCTGATGATCCTCGACGAGACGCTGTCGGCGCTCGACCAGGTGGAGCAGGCGCGGCTTCTCGCCCTGTTCGAGGCGCTGCAGAAGCGCCACGGCATCACCTATCTCTACATCTCGCATGATCTTGCCATGGTGCGGCGCGTCTGTGCCCGCATCGGCGTGATGTATCTCGGCCGCATTGTCGAGCTTGCCGACAATCACACGATCTTCGAGACCCCCGCCCATCCCTATACCCGCACGTTGCTGAGCTCCGTCCTGACGGTCGAGCCCAAGCCTTTCCTGCCGGAGACCTATCTGATGGAAGGCGAGCCGCCGGATCCGATCCATATCCCGGACGGCTGCACGTTCCGGACGCGGTGCCCGTTCGCCTCCGCCCGCTGTGCCACCGAGGAGCCGCATCTTGTTGCCACTGCCGAGGGCAACGGGGCGGCCTGCCATCTCGAGCCCGGCCACCTGCCGCCGCCCTCCCTGCCGCCCGCGCCTGCCGGGCGCGCCGCCGCCTGCCTCGAGACGTGACCATGACCCGAGAAACCCCGGATCCGACCCGCTTCCTCACCGAACGTCTCCCGATCTACCGGGACTGGCGCCAGCATCTGCACCGTCACCCGGAGACGGCCTTCGCCGAGCATGAGACCGCCGCCTTCGTAGGCGGACGGTTGCGGGACATGGGGCTCGAGGTGGCCGAGGGCCTGGCGGGCACCGGCCTTGTCGCCACGCTTCGGGGCACAGGGCCGGGCCGCAAGATCGGCCTGCGCGCCGACATGGACGCGCTGCCGATCCCCGAGACGGGCACCGTGCCCTGGCGGTCGCTCCGACCCGGGGTCTCGCATGCCTGCGGCCATGATGGCCACATGACAATGCTGCTGGCCGCCGCCGACTATCTGAGCCGCCAGACAGATTTGGCCGGTACCATCCATTTCGTGTTCCAGCCGGCGGAGGAGGCCGCGGGCGGCGGGCAGAAGATGGTCGAGGAGGGCCTCTTTGACCGCTATCCGATGGACAGCATCTTCGGGCTGCACAACTGGCCGGGCCTGCCGCTGGGCCAGGTCGCCGTCCGGCCGGGTGCCATGATGGCGGCGATGGACCTGTTTTCCTTCCGGATCCGGGCGCGGGGCGTGCATGCGGCCATGCCGCATCTCGGCACGGATTCCATCGTCGCGGCCGGCGCGCTGGCCGGAAGCCTGCAGAACATCGTCTCGCGCGCCATCGACCCGCACCATCCGCTCGTGCTGTCGCTGACCCAGATCCATGGCGGCCAGTCGCTCAATGCCTTGCCCGACCAGGTCGACCTGCAGGGAACGCTGCGCTACTTCGACGACACGGCCGGCGCCATCGCCCACCGGCGCATGCGCGAGATCGCCGAGGGCATCGCCCGCAGCCACGACGTGGCCATCGATCTCGACATCAAGCCGGCCTATCCGGTGACCCTGAACGAGACGACGGCCACGGCTGCGATGGTCAGGGCCGCCCGGCGGCTACCCGGTGGACTGGACATTGTCGAGCAGTTCACCCCGAGCACGGCGTCGGAAGACTTCGCCTTCATGCTGCAGGCCCGGCCCGGCGCCTATGCCTGGATCGGCAACGGCCGCGACACGGCGCTGCACAATCCCGACTTCGACTTCAACGACGACCTGATCCCGATCGGCGCACGCTACTGGATCGAGGTCGCCGGCGAGGCACTGGATGCCCCTGGCACCGGCGCACGCAACTGACCCAACCCGGTTCAAGGAGACAGGACATGAGACTTTCCGGTAAACGCGCCCTCCTCATCGGTGCAGCAACCGGCATCGGCCGGGCCACGGCCATCGAGTTCGCCCGCAATGGCGCAAGCCAGGTGATCGCCGACATCAACAAAGAAGAGGCAGAAGCCTGCGCCGCGCTGTGCCGCACGGCCGGCGGCGCGGCCATCGCGCTCCAGTGCGACGTCCGCGACGAGGCCTCGGTGCGGTCCGTCGTCGAGACGGCCGAAGCGACCCTCGGCGGGCTCGACACGCTGGTCTATCTGGCCGGCCTGCAGCGCACCGGACTGATCGAACAGTTCGATGCGGAAACCTGGGACGCGATCTTCGACGTCAACGCCCGCGGCACGTTCTTTGCCGCCAAATATGCAGGTCCGGCGATCGCACGGGCGGGAGGTGGCGCCATCATAACCACGTCGTCGCTGGCGGGTCTGCGTGGTGCTGCCGGAATGGCATCCTATGCTGCGGCCAAGGGCGCGGTGATCGCCTTCACCGTGGCCCTTGCCCAGGAGTTGGCCCCGCAGAACATCCGCGTCAATTCGGTGCTGCCAGGCTGGATCGATACGCCGTTCAACGCGCCCGCCATCGACCTGATGGGCGGTGTCGAGGCCCATGCCGAGATCGTGCGCCGCGTCGTGCCGCTCGGCCGGCAGGGCACGCCGGAAGATGTTGCACCGATCTATGTCTTCCTCGCTTCGGAGGAGGCGCGCTACATCACGGCAAAGTCGATGATGGTCGATGGCGGCATGGCGCACTGAAAGACGTATTGACGGGGAACAAGCCGGGGGAAAGTGGCGCCTGCCTCGCGTAGGGGCAGTTGCATCACCAAGCGCATCTGCGCTTATATCGCCGCATGGAGCGACATCATGGGAACCACGAGCGGGTCGCTGAGCGGTTTGGAACAGGCGCAACGGAGCGCCAGACAGTTTCTCCGCAAGGGGACAAGGGCATGACACGAAGCAAGGCTGCTTCAACGGTTGATCTCGGCGATGCACGCCGCAACCTTGGCATCAAGCTGAAGCTGGCACGCCAGACAAAGGGCTTTACTCTCAAGGAGCTGGCAGAACGAGGCGACTGTTCGGAAAGTCTTCTGTCGAAGATCGAGAACGGCAAGGTGATGCCGTCGTTGCCACTGGTTCACCGGCTCGTGCACGCGCTCGAAACCAACATCTCCTGGCTGTTCGAAGAACAAGGGCCGCAGGACAATGTGGTGTTCCGCAAGGGCGAGCGCCCGTTCATCTCGCTGGAAAAGAGCAACGGACGCACCAGCGGCGTCATGCTCGAACGCATCATTCCCTACAAGGAGGGTCACCTCCTGCAATGCAACATCCACCATCTTGAAGTGGGCGGGCGCTCGGGCGGGTCGATCACGCATGAAGGCGAGGAAGTCGGCTATGTGATCGCGGGCCAGGTTGCGCTCGATCTCAACGACCAGACCTATGCGCTCGAGGCTGGCGACGGCTTTTGCTTCCGGTCCAACATCCCGCATTCCTATCGCAACATCGGCAGTGAACCGGCAAGCATCCTGTGGGTCTGCACGCCGCCGACCTTCTAGAGTCAGCATCGGTCCTAGATTGAAGCCGATGGGGGCATTCGCCACCGTGTGTCTGGCTGGGTTGGTCCGGTCGGCTTGAGGGGTCGTTTCTATACACTCCCCCGTTCTCGCCACGCGTATGTTGTGATTTTGCCCAGCACGTCCTGCTCACTGAGTTCCTCGGCCTTGTCCGTGCCACAGACGCACTGGTTGACGCCTTGGCTGTCGACGGTCACGGCCTTTTCCGTGCGGGTAAACAGCTCGTTGAAGCGATCGACATTGGCGTCGGGCAGGCCGGAAGTGGCGGCGAGGTGGATTGAGAAGCCAGCGAAGCCACGTCGCGGCGCGGCGCGGATCGCAGCGACAGCAAATCGTCGCTGGCCAACCAGCTTGCGATCGATGACAATTGCGCCATGACCAATGTTCTTTTCATATGCGGCAAGGCACGCAAACGCAGCCCGACCGCCGCAGCTATCGCGGCCGCGGAATTCGGACTGCCAACAGACTTTGCCGGCCTTAGTACCGACGCCGACGAAAGGCTCACTGCCGAGCATTTGGCCTGGGCCGACGTGATTGTTGTGATGGAGAAGCGGCAGTTGGTGCGCCTGAAACGGCAGGCCGGCGGGTCTCTCAAGGCTCGGAAGCTCGTTTGTCTTGATATACCGGACAGTTTCGAGTTCATGCAACCCGAGCTTGTTGACCTTCTGAAAAGACGGCTTCCGCAGGTCATCAGAAAGCAAAGCTGATCGCAGAAACACCCGACATGAGGTGTCTCGAGCCTGTCGGTACGAAAGGCAACAGGTCACATGCTGCTTACTCGCTTTCAAAAACGCAAAATCAGCTTGCGCTACCAATGTACGACAGCAGCTTCTGCATCATGATGGAACGCGTCCAGACAGGCGTGCGCCTAGAAGAGAAACTTGGGAAGGTTCTGAAGACGCTCGCCGAATATCGCTACATGAGCTAGGGCGACCTCCTTGAATGGGTCGTGATGCACGCCTTCGAGGGCCAGGGTTCCTTCCCGACGGGTACGCCGGGCTCCTGCCTCGGACAATTCAATCCTGCGACGCGGCGTCTATGTTCTTTTTTTGTTCTTTTGCCGATGCAATTTAGATCGGTGTGATGGTGATTTTTTGTGAGTTTTGGTTGCGGGGGCAGGATTTGAACCTGCGACCTTCAGGTTATGAGCCTGACGAGCTACCGGGCTGCTCCACCCCGCGTTGAGGTGTATTGCGGTATTGTCCGCGGAGCTTTGTTTCTTGATGTGTTGGAGATTTGTTTGTTTGCACTTTGCAGGCCTGGCGGCGACCTACTCTCCCGCGTCTTGAGACGAAGTACCATTGGCGCTGGGGGGTTTCACGGCCGAGTTCGGGAAGGGATCGGGTGGGGGCCCCCCGCTGGGGCCACCAGGCCGGCGAAGTGCAGACATTGAGGAACTGGTCTTGTTTCAGCGTTTTTGCTGACGATGATTTGTGCGTTATCGGCGGTGCGAGGCACGTGTCGAACCGAAGGTTCGCAAGGCCAAGGGCCGCCGGCCGTTAGGCCGCCCTCGCGGAGGGCTACGCCCCTGAGCGGCGAAGGATTACGAAGCTATGCTTCGCAAGGCCGAGTGCCGCCGCGGTTGATGCCGCGCGTGGTTCGCAGGACAGCGCGCGAGCGCGACCGTCCGTGAGAACATTTATATGGAATGGACATTGATTAATGAGAGTGATCAAGCCGAACGAGCTATTAGTAAGGCTCAGCTTCACACGTTGCCGTGCTTCCACATGCCTCCTATCGACGTGGTGGTCTTCCACGGCTCTTCAGGGA
>NZ_PUDR01000010.1 GCF_003012935.1 Pannonibacter carbonis
GCTGTGGATCCTCACGCTTGGCTGAGCTCAACCCTCAGTGCCGTCGCCAACGGCCATCAGCAGGGTAAGGTCGTTGAACTGCTTCCATGGAACTTCGCTGCAGAGGTGTGACCGGCACACCGCTTACCGAGGAGGATCTCCCGGACCTGTTTCGGATCATTGCGGATGCTGTCGTTCATCTCGGAATCCCTACGCCGCAGCATATCCGCGCGGCCTTCAGATATTGTGTTGGAGTGGATGTCGGCCTCGATGAAGCTGAGGGGCTCACCGGCTACTCGCTCTTTGACCTGACGCTCGCCGCTTCTCGGGGAAAAGGCTGGCGCCGTGTTCTCCAGGCGGTTTCGACAGAGACGGCTCATGATGAAAAGTCGGGCGCCAAGTTGGAGTTCCGTCTGGAGGATCTGGCAGGTCTCGGTGAGGCCGCAGACTGGGGCAGGGAGCTGGCGCGTGATCTTGCTGATTGGCGAGGCGGAAAGCTGCCTTGGTCCGAGGTGGACCGTGGCGTCCTTGTTGCCGGGCCTCCGGGAACCGGCAAGACGACCTTTGCCAAGGCCCTCGCGAACAGTTGCGGCGTCAATCTGGTAGCTGCCTCGCTGGCTCAATGGCAGGCGGCAGGTCATCTGGGCGATCTGTTGAAAGCCATGCGCCGTTCATTCGCGGAAGCCAAGAAGAAAGCGCCATGCATCCTTTTCATCGACGAATTCGACGCTGTCGGCGACCGGGCCACGGCCCGCGGAGACAACGCCCTTTACATCATCGAGAAGATCAATGGTCTGCTGGAATGTCTCG
The DNA here is from genome assembly GCF_003012935.1 of Pannonibacter carbonis. GTDB lineage: Bacteria > Pseudomonadota > Alphaproteobacteria > Rhizobiales > Stappiaceae > Pannonibacter > Pannonibacter carbonis. The sequence goes on from NZ_PUDR01000010.1 coordinate 790, forward strand.
ACGGCATCGACGGTCGCGAGGGTGTCGTCGTGGTCGGTGCATGCAATCACCCTAACCTGATCGATCCGGCGCTCCTGCGGCCGGGGCGGCTGGAGCGCACCGTCCGTATTCCGTTGCCGGATGCCGCCGCCAGGGAGCAGATCCTGAAATGGCATTTGAATGGCTGTCTCAGCGGCGAGCCGATCCGGGATATCGCTGATCGGATGGAGGGCTGCTCTGGCGCGGATATTGAAAAGCTGGTGCGTGACGCTAAGAGGATCGCTCGCAGGAATGGCCGGGCACTGTACCTTGATGATCTGACAGTTCTTCTGCCGCAGAGGATCCAGTTTGATCCTGAGGACTTGAGACGTATGGCCGTGCACGAAGCTGGACATGCCGTCGTACATGCGGCTGTAGGGGACGGTGAAATCGTTCGGCTGTCGATCTATCCCGATTACGTACCGAGTCGTTCCCGCGGAGAGGCCGGAGCACTTTCAATCCGGATCATGAAGCCGAAATGCAGCACCCGAAAGGATCATGAAGCGCAGCTGATGGTGCATATGGCAGGCCTCGCAGCGGAGGAGCTCATCTTTGGCGCCTTTTCCGACGGTGGTGGTGGTGTGCCGCAATCGGATCTTGCCTTCGCAACACAGCTGGCAACCGAAATGGAGGCAAGCGTCGGCCTGGGCGACAGTCTCGTCCAGCTTCTGAATTGCGGGTCGAGCCGCGTGCCCGATCTCCTGCTGAGAGACCGCGTACTGCGGCGCCGGGTGGAGGAGACGCTGGAAAAGGCCTTCGAGGGCGCCCGGACAATTCTCGTGGAGAAGGGAGCGACCCATCAGGCTTTGGTAGAGGCGCTGCTGGAGCGTCATGACCTTCAGGGAAGCGAGGTGTTGGAGATTATTTCCGGGGCCAAACAGCACTACCGGACGGCAGTGTGATCGTTCCGGCTCGGCGAGGCCTCGACATTGAAAACAAAAACAAGCGCCGGGGGGCACCCCCGGCGTTGCTTAATGCGCTGATCCTTGACTTTTATGCAGCTGAAACCAAGGTCGACGGGCGATAAATGCTCGCATGAGTGGAGCGAGCAATGGGCGATCGTCGGAACGTCTTCGTTTCGTGGAGATGATCGCCCGACGCAGCGAACTAGGCGATGTAGGCCGCAAGGGCCTGGTAGCCGCGTACGGAGTGGGGCTTAGTGACGCTCAATGAGCACCCGGGCAATTGCACGAACTAAGCCCGCTTCCCCCTCATTCCCCTTTTCCCAACTGGATCCTCGTACCAAGGTGCAGGCTCTTTCGCGTCAACGAAGCTCAGCAGCCGGATCGGCTTTGGTTCCAGATGCCCGGTCACGACCGGATATCGTGACAAGAGGTCTTTGAGAAGCGGAAGCCCGGCAGGGTTGGTGTAGCGGATGGTTGTCTGGCTCGCGCCGTCGCGGCCGTGAATGTCCTCGATCAGTTCAGGAGAGACGCCGTTCTGCTTTAGTGTATCCGCATGCCCGTGACGGAGGGCGTGAAGGACGCGGAGCCAGTGTGGCCCGCCTTTTGCGGCATTGGCGACAAAGAGCGGATTGAAATTCTTGTAGAAGCGATCGCCCGGATCGGCATTCTTGCGATCGAATGGATTGCAGAGTTCGGGGAAGAGCGGCCGATAGCCGAGCGACCGGACCTTTTCGACATAGTCCAGAAATCCGAGGCGGAGCATCTCGGGAGGAGCTGGAAGCATGCGGGCTGATTGCGGCGTCTTGAGGCTGCGGATTTCATTGCTCTTGATATCGATGGCCCAGCCTGACGCCGTCTTGACCACATCGTCGACCGTCAGTCCGGCGGCTTCGGCCCGGCGCGTTCCCAGATAGACGAGCATCATCGGCAGGAAGTAGAGCGAGTTATGGATTGTCTCGGAGCCGCTCAGAGCCATTTCAACCTCTGACACGCAGCCCGAAAAGACCGGCATCTGGAACATCAATTCGGTTTTGTCCGGCCCGGGTTTCGGCGTGAGAGACGCCAGTTCCGAGGCGCGCTTCTTCGATGGGCGCAAGCCCTTCATTTCAAATGAAACAATGGAGTGACCGCGTGCGGCCAGAAAGTCACGGAAGGTCTGGAGGTTGCCCAGATGCTTGCGGATCGTCTGCGCACCCAGACCGACCCTGGCGCCGCTGTCGTCGTCCGCCTCTTCAAGCATCTTCTGGCCCAGGGCGCGGAGTTCCGGCACGGACAAGGACCGCAGTCTTGAGCTCTGGCCGTAATTGGTCGGAACAAGGCTGAAATAGTCACGCAGGGCGGCAAGATGTGCCTGACGGATCTGGCCGGAGTGCTCAACACCGTTTTCGACGAGGATGTCTATGAACATCCGTACGACAACACCGACGTCACTCGCGGTTTCCGGTCTCCATTCCTTGCGCTTGTTGCGCAGAAGAATGTCGAATTTCTCGAGGAAGTCGGCGACAGGCAGATTTGCAGGACTTTCATCGGCGACGATTTCCCCGTCTTCGATGATCTTGGTTTCAACCGTCCGCGGCTCTGACGTGGCGGGCAAAGCCTCTTGCCGAGCTGCGGCATGAACCGCCGCGGGTTCCAGCACAGGCTGAAGAGAAAGTGGCTCATCGCAAGGGATTAGCTCGCGCGCGATTGGCTCCGGTTCTGGTTTTTCTGTCGATGGATAAAGCGATTGCGTGTTGAGGAGAACGTCCGCCTTGGCACGGAAGATCTCACTCCGGGCGCGCTCGATATTGAGTCTTGTGACGTCGAGGCCGACGTCGCCCATGTCGTCCTTAAGTGGTTTTTCGAACAGGTGCGTGCGGGCGAACTGCCGCTCCTGTCGGTAGGTCTCCGCAATGACCGGAATGAAATCGACGGGGACATTGTGCTGGAGGAGGTGTCGTCGTCCAGGGCAATCAACGTCGAACGACAGATCAGTCGCCGTGCCAAAGACCTCAAGCAGGCGGAACGCCCAGCCGTTCATCAGGTCTGCTTCGAGATGATAGGACTTGTGACTGGTGCCGGTCGCTTTTGACGCGGTGACGAGATCGTCCATCATCTCGCACATGCGATCGATTTCCGCCTTGAACAGCGCCTTCAGAGCGTCTTGTCGTGATGTCCCCAAGTTCCGCCGAAACCTCATTTCTGAGAGCATGGTGTTCAGGCGGCGTGCCATGAACCGTGCCCGGTGGTGATCCGATTGTCTCAGGCTGAATGACAGCTTCTGGTTAAGGTCGGATTGAGAAAGGCTACTCGGGAGGCGAGGGCGCCAGTACCAGATATTTCCACGGCGAAGGAGATTTTGAACGTCGTGTCGACGAGCCATAGCCCAGTATCCTTGAGCCAGACGGCGCTCATGGGCATCACGTCTGGGGACCAGTTTTGGGCATCACTTGGTCAAATCGACTGAGAATGCGGATTTCTTGATCCGATTATCTCAATGATATCAATAACTTGGAAGGGCGTTGGCTGGGGAACCTGGATTCGAACCAGGACTAACGGAGTCAGAGTCCGTGGGTCTACCGTTAACCTATTCCCCAGTAGACGCTGCGGCTGCTGTCCGCGCCGCGATGTGAGGGGCTTATAGCTGCAGGTTCGGACGGGATCAACAGGCTCTTGCAAAAAGTTTTGTCGCCTGTGGATGACTGAGGGATGACAGTCGTGAGGTGCCAGACCGCCGCAAGGGGCGGCTCGCTTTGCGGTGCAAGCCGGGTGACGCCATTTCGCGCAGATGCCGGCCCGCGCTGTCTCGCGGTGCAGCAAGCGCTGGCCCGCAGGTGTCCTTTGCGTGCGCGGGGGCAACCTGTTACACTTTCGTCAACAACACGATCAGGCGCGCCCGGCCCATCCGGCTGAGGCTGCGCGAAAAGGACATCGAAGTGGACGACTCGGGTCAGGACGCCCCCGGCACAGGACGGGGGCAGGCTGGCGCGGCGTCGCCTCCCGTGGCAGCCAATGGGCGGCCGCGTTCCAAGAAGCGTCGTCGCCAGGGCAAGGGACCTGCCGGCGGCGGACGGGGAGGCGAATCCGGTGCTCCGGCACCGAAGCTGCAGGCGGAAACGTCTTCGGCGCCGCGTCCGGCGCAAAAGAAGGGCAAACGGCGCAACCGACCCAACAGGGCGGAGCGCCGGGCCGACATGCTGGGGGATCCAGGCGCTGTTGCGCCGCCCGCAGAAGCCCGAACCGGGCCAGGACGTCGCCAGGGCAAACGCCGGGGCGGCGCGAAGTCGTTTGCTGTGACTGGTCGGCAGGAGCAGCCGGAACGTCCGCAGCAGGCTGGCTCGCACAGGGGCGAGGGGCGATCGGCCCATGCCCAGCCGGCTGGCTCGGTTTCTGGCTCTGGCTCTGGTTCTGGCAGTGCCTCTGGGTCTGGTGGCGTCTCCTTGCTCGCCGGACCTGATCCGGCGGTGTTGGGCGTCGCGGCGATCCGGTCATCGGACGCCGGTTCGGGCGGATCCGGCCACAATACCCCGGGCAACCGGCGTCGCCGGGCGCGCGGGCGGCCAAGCGGTCATTTTCGCGCCGATTCCCAGGGCGGGGCACCCGCGGGGGGCAGCGCTGCGCCTGGCACCCCGGGTAACCAAGCCGAGGGTTCTCTTGCCCCTGGTTCCCGGGTCCCTGGTTCTGAGGCCCCTGGTTTTCATGCCCCTGGTTTTCAGGGGGACGCCGGCTCAAGGTCGTCCGTTTTGCCGGTCCGGGCGGGCGCAGGTGGACGGAACGTCACCCGGGAGCATGCGCCCGATCACGGCATGTGGCGCGGTTCCGGTGCCGTTCCAGGCGCCAGTTCCGGCAGTGTGTCCACTGTTTCTGGCCGCGCGCCCGACAACCGGCTTTATGCTGCGCTGGACCTTGGGACCAACAATTGCCGCCTGCTGATCGCCCGCCCGGAAGAGCGCGGCTTCAAGGTGGTTGATGCCTTCTCGCGCATCGTGCGGCTTGGCGAGGGCGTTGGCGCCAGCGGGCTGCTGTCCGATGCGGCGATGGACCGGGCCATCGATGCACTCGACAATTGCCAGCGCAAGCTGGTCGAGCGGGGCGTCTCGCGGTTCCGGCTGATCGCCACCGAGGCCTGCCGGGCTGCTGGCAACGGCGAAGAATTCATTGCCAGGGTACAGCGGGAAACCGGGCTGGCGCTGGAGATTGTCAACCGCGAGACCGAGGCGCGGCTTGCGGTCGCCGGCTGTGCGACGCTTGTCGACCGGGAGGCGGAGGGGGTGCTGCTGTTCGATATCGGCGGCGGCTCATCTGAAATCGTCTGGCTGGACCTGCGCAACCGGGGCAACGCGCGAGGCTATGCGCTGACTCGTTTCATCCGGGCCTGGACCTCGTTGCCCGTGGGTGTTGTCAATCTCGCCGAACGCCATGGCGGCATGCATGTGACGCACGAGATCTTCGAGGACATGGTCAATGATGTCTCCGAGCATCTGCAGGGCTTTGCCGTCGGGTCTGCCTTGAATGAGGCGATCGATGCCGGACAGGTGCATATGCTGGGCACCTCCGGCACGGTGACAACGCTGGCCGGGGTACATTTTGGTCTCAGGCGTTATGACCGGCGGCGGGTGGATGGCGCCTGGCTGGCCGATGAGGATGTCGCGGCGATGATCGAGAAGCTGAGGGCGATGTCCTATGACGAGCGGATCGACAATCCTTGCATCGGGGCGGACCGGGCCGATCTGGTGCTGGCCGGTTGCGCCATTCTCGAGGCCATCCGTCGGCGCTGGACCTGCTCGCGGCTGCGGGTTGCGGACCGGGGCCTGCGCGAGGGAATTCTGACGGAACTGATGGCTGCCGACGGCGTCTGGTCGCGCGGCAACCGGCCCCAGCGGGGGCAGAAAGGAAAGACATGACCGACGGCAAACGCGGTTCAGGCGAGCGCGGCCTGCATGTGCGCGTCAAGACGGCGGCCAAGCGGACGGTGTCCTCGACCCGCTGGCTCGAACGCCATCTCAACGACCCCTATGTGCGCCGGTCCAAGATGGACGGTTACCGCTCGCGGGCGGCCTACAAGCTGATCGAGATCGACGACAAGCTGGGCCTCCTGAAGCCTGGCGCCCGGGTTGTTGACCTTGGGGCAGCGCCCGGCGGATGGTGCCAGATCGCAGTCGACCGGGTCGTGTCCTCGCCGGACACCCCCACCGTCGTCGGCATCGACTATCTCGACATGGACCATATTCCGGGCGTGACCTTTCTCAAGAAGGACTTCCTTGACGAAGATGCGCCGGATGCTCTGCTCGCCGCGCTTGGCGGGCACAAGCCTGATGTGGTGCTGTCAGACATGGCGGCACCGACGACGGGGCACCGGCAGACCGATCACCTGCGCACGACTCACCTGTTCGAGGTGGCGATCCAGTTTGCGCTGGAGAACCTTGCCCCTGGTGGCGCGTTCCTGGCGAAGGTGTTCCGGGGCGGGACAGAGGGGCAGCTTCTGGCGCTGCTGAAGCGCGATTTCGTTTCGGTCGCCCATCTCAAGCCGCCCGCCAGTCGTAAGGAAAGCCCGGAACTTTACGTCGTTGCCAAGGGTTTCCGCGGTAAAAGTGCCCCTGGCACTGTCTTTGGACGCGGCGACGACGAGGACATGTGAGCCTGTCCAATTGGCGGGGTCTTAACTGCAATCCGGGACTGATGGCGCTTTGATCTTTTCAAGGTGTCACCTGCGTGTTATTCACCCGCGCCAACTTCTCCGGCAACGCCGAAGCACACTTCGTCGCCGTCATCCCCGGCAAGGGATGGCGGATTTCGGGCTTTCTCAACAGGGGATTTGGCAATGGCCACTTTTTTCGTTCCGGCAACAGGCGCAGAGGCGCTCACCTTCGACGATGTGCTGCTGATCCCGGGGCACTCCGAGGTCATGCCGGCGCATACCGACCTGCGCACCCGCGTTACCCGGTCGATTGAGCTGAACCTGCCGATCCTGTCCTCCGCCATGGACACCGTCACCGAGGCGCGTTTGGCCATTGCGATGGCGCAGGCCGGCGGCATTGGCGTCATTCACCGCAATCTCAGCCTTGACCAGCAGGCCGAGCAGGTGCGCCAGGTGAAGAAGTTTGAAAGCGGCATGGTGGTGAACCCGGTCGTCATCGGGCCGGACGCGACCTTGAAGGATGCGCTGGACCTGATGAAGGCCTATGGCATTTCCGGCATCCCGGTGGTCGAGAACGGCGGCCTCGGCGGCCAGTTGACCGGCCGGCTCGTGGGTGTCCTGACCAACCGCGACGTACGCTTTGCCACCAATCCGGATCAGCCGGTCTTCGAACTGATGACCCGCGAGAACCTTATCACCGTGCGGGACACGGTGAGCCAGGAAGAGGCCAAGCGCCTGCTGCACCAGCACCGGATCGAAAAGCTCCTGGTGGTCGATGATACGTACACCTGTATCGGCCTGGTCACGGTGAAGGACATCGAGAAGGCGCAACTGAACCCGAATGCCTCGAAGGACGACCAAGGCCGCCTGCGCGTTGCCGCCGCGACCTCCGTCGGCGACGAGGGTATGCAGCGCGCCGAGCGCCTGATGGACGCTGGCGTCGATCTTCTGGTGGTCGACACCGCTCACGGCCATTCGGCCCGCGTGCTGGCGATGGTCAACGAAGTGAAGAAGATGTCGAACACCGTGCAGGTGCTTGCCGGCAATGTCGCCACCCGTGAGGCCACCAAGGCGCTGATTGATGCTGGGGCTGACGCCGTGAAGGTCGGCATCGGGCCGGGCTCGATCTGCACCACCCGCATTGTGGCCGGTGTCGGCGTGCCGCAACTCACTGCCATTCTCGAAGCCTGCGACGAGGCGGCCAAGCATAACGTGCCGATCATCGCCGACGGCGGGATCAAGTATTCCGGCGATCTGGCGAAGGCCCTGGCGGCCGGCGCTGCCGGTGCCATGATCGGATCGCTGCTGGCCGGAACCGAGGAAAGCCCGGGCGAGGTCTATCTGCACCAGGGCCGGTCCTACAAGTCCTACCGCGGCATGGGCTCGGTCGGTGCAATGGCGCGCGGCTCGGCGGATCGCTACTTCCAGGCGGAAGTGCGCGATGCCCTGAAGCTGGTTCCCGAAGGCATCGAGGGGCAGGTGCCCTACAAGGGCCCGCTGTCCAGCGTGCTGCATCAGCTGGCCGGTGGCCTGCGGGCGGCGATGGGCTACGTTGGCGCCAAGACGCTGCCGGAATTTCAGGAGAAGGCGCGGTTCGTGCGCATCTCCGGCGCTGGCCTGCGGGAAAGCCATGCCCATGACGTGACAATCACGCGTGAAAGCCCGAACTATCCGACAAATATCTGACGGGTAGAGCCACAGGTGACCGGGATGGGCGCCGTGGTGCCCGCCTGAAACACTGGAGCAATGACATGAAAGATGGTGGACGGATCGCCGCGGCCATCGAAGTGCTGGGCGAGGTGGAAAGCCGCCGCCGCCCGGTGCAGGATGCGCTGAAGGACTGGGGCAACGCCCACCGTTTTGCCGGGTCTGGAGATCGTACGATCATCGGCAACCTGGTGTTCGATGCCCTGCGGCACAAGCAGAGCCTCGGCTGGCAGATGCAGGACAGCAGTGCCCGTGCGCTGGCGCTGGCGACTTACGCGCTCAACTGGCAGCAGGGTCTGGCGCGGCTGGAAGAGGTGATGGCCGATGACCGGCATGCGCCGGAGGCGTTGAGCGAAGCCGAAAAGGCCGCGCTGACCACGCCGCGTGCGGACGCGGCGCCCGATGCCATCGCCGCAGACGTGCCGGAATGGCTTTGGCCGGCCTTTGCCGCCGCGCTTGGCGACAACGCCGTCGCCGAAGGCCAGGCACTGGCGCGCCGGGCCCCCATCGACATGCGCGCCAACACGCTGAAGGCGTCACGGGACAAGGTCCTCAAGCGCCTCGCCCATATCGAGCTGAAGGAAACGGCGCTGTCGCCGTTCGGCCTCAGGGTCGAGCCGAAGCCGGGTGCGGCGCGTCTGCCGCATGTGCAGGCCGAGGAAGGCTATCGCAAGGGCTGGTTCGAACTGCAGGACGAGGCAAGCCAGATCGCGGCCCTGGTGGCTGGGGCAAAGCCGGGTGAACAGGTGCTGGATTTCTGTGCTGGTGGCGGCGGCAAGACGCTGGCGCTGGCAGCCCTGATGGAAAACCGCGGCCAGATCTATGCCTATGACAATGATCGTCTGCGGCTGGCCCCGATCCATGAGCGGCTGGCCCGCGCCGGCGCCCGCAATGTGCAGGTCCGCGATCCGCGAACGGGAACGCTTGAGGATCTGGAAGGTCAGATGGACCTCGTTTTCGTCGACGCGCCTTGCACGGGAACCGGCGTCTGGCGCCGGCGGCCGGATTCCAAGTGGCGTCTCAGCGAGAAGGCCCTTGCTGACCGGATCGAGGAACAGGCACGGGTGCTGGATGCGGCGGCCCGATTCGTCAAGCCGGGCGGCCGGCTGGTCTATGCCACCTGTTCGATCCTGGATGCGGAAAACCGCGGCCAGATCGAGGCCTTCCTTGCCCGGGACGCGCGCTTTGCCCGGAGGTCTGCGGCGAGTGCATTTGCTGCAGCGCTGCCGGGCAAGCCGATGCCTGCTCACGTCAGCCCGGAAGGTCATGTCCTGCTGACACCTGCCTCCACAGATACGGACGGCTTCTTCCTTTCGGTTGTGGCCCGGACGGTCTGATTTTTGACGAGCGAGCGCGGCCTTGAACGCCGCGTTTCGATTTTGGAACTTGTGAGGCAAGCACGAAGCCGGCGCAGGCGGCAGAAGCTGCGGTCGATGGCACGTCATGAACTGAGGTGCCGGTTGTCGCTCCGGTTTGACCCGGATCAGCCTTGATGCGTCTCAGCCGCGTCGATACCTGTAGCGCCTTCGTCCTCAGCGGTGTCTGGCGCTGCCATATGGGCCTCGGACTGCAAGGGGGGCAGTTCTACCCCGTCGTCGTCAGGATCATTCCCCAGAACCGAGGGAGCCGTTGCATGCGGCGACCAGACAAGGTCCGGCATGGGCACGGTGCGGTGACGTTCAATGACATCGCGAACCCAGTCCGGCACGCTGCGGCCATTGGCAATGGCAGTCAGGATTTCACGGGCGGCCAGGCGTTCGCCCATGGCGGCAAGAGCCGCCCCGACCGCATTTCCGGCATCGCGGTTGTCGCTCTGATCGGTCCAGGCGTCGTCGGCATGTCGCAAGGCCGCGCGCAAGTCGCCCGCCTTGCGGGCAAGCAGCGACAGTCGAACCTTGACCCCGGCATCCCCGGGCTCGAGGCGCAGCGACGTCTCATAGGCATTGCGGGCCGAAAGGAGATCGCCCTGGGCTGCCAGGACGTCCGCCAGGCAGGTGAAGGCCTCGGCCGAAACGGCTCCGGACAGGGTGGCCCGCTCGGCCAGGTCGCGCGCCTCGTCAAGACGACTGCGTTTCAGCATGAGACGCGACAGGCCGGTGAGGGCAGGGGCATAGCCTTCGTCGATGCGCAGGGCTGCTCGATAGGCCGCAATGGCGGTGCCCGGACGAGGATCGGTCGTCGTTGCATCGCCGAGCAGGGTGAGCGCCGGCGCACTTTCCGGCATCAAGGCAGCGAGCCGCGCCGCAAGTCCCTGCGCCTCGTCCAGATTGTCTTGCCGGATCAGGATGCTGGCCAGGCCGTAAAGAGCATTGTGATTGTCCGCATCCTCTGCAAGAGCGGCACGAAATGCAGCCTCCGCATTGGTCAGATCTCCCAGCAGGAACTGGCAGTTGCCAAGGTTGGCGCGGGCGCGGGTGTGATCGGGATGGGCAAAGAGGATCTTGCGCAATTGCGCCGCAGCGTCCTCGAGCTGACCATTGCGCATGGCTTCGGTCGCCTGAAGATAGGCGTCCTCGACCTCCTCCTGGGATCGGCGCGCGCTTTCGAGGCTCGGCACGGGAGGTATGGTCGCTGCCTGAGCTTCCAAGGCAAGTTCGGCAGCAGTCCGAGTTTCTGGATCTGTCCGGCCTTTTGACGGACACGTCTCGGCAGCGCTGTCCGCTGCGCGCGCAACCTCTGTTGTGGACATGTCGGCCGTAGTCATGGCGAAGGACCGTTTCCCCTCTTAATCGGGCCTGGGACCTGTCTGCAGAGCCGGGTCTGCCGGCGGTACTACACCTGACCGCAGCTGTGTGCCTGCCCCGAGTGCCTGTGCATTGCCCTGGAACTCAGACCGAATCGTCCTTGCCGCGTGTGCGGTAACCATATCCAGTCTGGTGCCCCGGGTCAAAAGCTGCCCTCGCTATGGGATAGTCGGTGGCTCGCGATGCCCGTGAAAGCTGTGGAGGAGCTGGAACTGCGACGCGCAAGATCTTTTCACTTGAAGTGAAATTGATATGACATGGGCTGTATCCGGCTTGGTTGCTTGCGTTGGGCAGGCGTGATGTCCGGAAATGTGACCAGGATGGTAACCGGGACAGCCCGGGGGAGACAAGGATGGCGGCCAAGGGCGGCAAATCGGCAGCGGGGGCGACAAGCGCCCCGGCACAGGTCAGCCTGTTCGACAGCGAGCCGGCGATCGGGCTCGACAATTTCCTGCCGCTGAAGATCCTGGCCACGGCTCGCCTCGTCGAGCGGCGCCTGGTGAAGGCGCTGCAGGGCGATCATGGCATCGCCTTGCCGGAATGGCTGGTCCTGTCGGCACTGATCGAGACAGGGGAGGGGTCTGTCCGGGACCTGGGCGCGCGGACCGGGCTGGATGCGGTCGCCATCAGCCGCGCGGCCATGCGGCTGACGGACCGAAAGCTGCTGAAGAAAACCGAAAACCGGCAGGACCGCCGGCTGGTCGTGCTGAAGCCGACCAAGGCCGGGCGGGATCTGGCCGGGGAAATCGGACACAAGCTGGGGCCGCTCGAAGGCGAGATATTCAAAGGGCTGGGCGCGTCGGATCGCATCCGGCTGGCCAGTCTGCTGGCGGCCTTGCAGACCAAGGATGGCGCCTGAACGCGACAGGTCAGGCCAGGGCAGGCGCGCCTGCGCGGTTTGCCTGTTGCAGACGTCAAGAATCCGGTTCAAATCCGTCAGATGTCAGAGTAGAAGCTGCCCATGACACAGCATGATCGCCTCCTCATCATCGACTTTGGCTCGCAGGTGACGCAGCTCATCGCCCGGCGTCTGCGCGAGCTGAATGTCTACTGCGAAATCCATCCGTATCAGAAGGTCACCGACGCCTTTCTCGCCGCGTTCGCCCCGAAGGCCGTGATCTTCTCGGGCGGGCCGGATTCGGTGACCCGCGCGGGCTCGCCCCGCCCGCCGCAGTCGGTCTACACACTCGGCGTGCCGATCCTCGGCATCTGCTATGGTCAGCAGACCATGATGCAGGACCTCGGCGGCATGGTCGAAGGCGGCAAGATCTCCGGCGGTGGCGGCACGGCTGAATTCGGCCGCGCCTTCGTCACGCCCGCTGGCGACAAGCTGCCGCTGCTCGACGGCTGGTTCGAAGGCGAGCGCGAACAGGTCTGGATGAGCCACGGCGACCACGTCAGCAAGATCGCGCCGGGCTTCGAGGTCTATGGCGTGTCGCCGAACGCGCCCTATGCCATCACGGCCGATACCTCGCGCAATTTCTATGCGGTGCAGTTCCACCCGGAGGTGCACCACACGCCGAATGGCAAGAAGCTTTACGAGAATTTCGTCCGTCTGGCCGGCTTCTCCGGCGACTGGACCATGGGCGCCTACCGCGAGGACGCGATTGCCAAGATCCGCGCCCAGGTTGGCGACAGACAAGTGATCTGCGGCCTCTCCGGCGGCGTCGACAGCTCGGTTGCGGCCGTGCTGATCCATGAGGCCATCGGCGACCAGCTGACTTGCGTCTTCGTCGATCACGGTCTTCTGCGCCAGGGCGAGGCGGAAGAAGTCGTCACCATGTTCCGGGACAACTACAACATCCGTCTCATTCACGCGGATGAGCAGGAGCTGTTCCTCGGCGCGCTGGAAGGCGTGTCGGACCCGGAAGTGAAGCGCAAGACCATCGGCAAGCTGTTCATTGACGTGTTCCAGAAACACGCCAACTCGATTGATGGCGCCGAGTTCCTGGCGCAGGGCACGCTCTATCCGGACGTGATCGAGAGCGTGAGCTTCTCGGGCGGCCCGTCGGTGACGATCAAGAGCCATCACAATGTCGGCGGACTGCCGGAAAAGATGGGCCTGAAACTGGTCGAGCCGCTGCGCGAGCTGTTCAAGGACGAGGTTCGTGCGCTTGGCCGCGAGCTGGGGCTGCCGGAGAAGTTCATCGGCCGTCACCCGTTCCCGGGGCCGGGCCTCGCCATCCGCTGCCCGGGCGAGATCACCCGCGAGAAGCTCGCCATCCTGCGCAAGGCGGATGCGGTCTATATCGACCAGATCCGCAAGCACGGTCTCTATGACGAGATCTGGCAGGCGTTTGTCGCGATCCTGCCCGTGCGCACCGTTGGTGTGATGGGCGACGGACGCACGTACGACTTTGCCTGCGCGCTCCGGGCCGTGACCTCCGTCGACGGCATGACGGCGGACTACTACCCGTTCACGCACGAGTTCCTCGGCGAAACCGCGACCCGCATCATCAACGAGGTCGAAGGCATCAACCGCGTCACCTACGACATCACCTCGAAGCCCCCGGGCACCATCGAGTGGGAATGATTCAGGCTTATCGGGGGGTATCCGACCTTATGCCGGAATGCGGAACACGAGCCGAAATGTATAGCTGAGGATCTCGCAGCCTTTTGTCATCTATCGCCGGGTTTGCCTCCGGAGTGTCGGTGTGGCTGATGCTATGGTGCACCTTGTCTCCGCCGAAAACCGCATAGACCGTCAGACGCTAGTGAGCGTCTGACGGTCTATTTTTCGCTTAACATGCTGAGAAAGCTAGAAAACGCCTGCCGGTAGGTCCATTTGGGGCCTGATATTGTAATGGGGCGCCCTCCGGTCAATTTTGACCGATTTGGCGGGCGCGGATGCCGTCATCAAAGCGCTGAAATCAAAAGACAAGTTATACAGGACCGTGGGCCGTGGCGGTTGACGCTGTGATTGCGGTCATTATCCCCATCCGGCAGCGCACGTTTGCCGCCGAATGAAAGGATTTCTGTCCGGTGTAGCCTTAGCCGTTGCCCTGCTGGATCGCGAGCGGCCGGGCTGCCGGCGCGCCGGCTTCTACGGGTACCAGATCTTCGGTCTTGCCGCGGATGTTGCGGTAGCGGGAGAGCAGGGGGGAGACGACCGGCATCGTCAGCATGGTCGAGCCGACGGCCATCAGTAGCAGGGCGGTGAAGGTCGTCGAGGTGATGATCTCTTTGTCGAGCAGGATGTTGGCGAAGATGATCATGATCAGGGCTTTGGTCTGGAGCAGCCAGCCTATGATCGACGCTTCGCCCGGTTCCCAGCGCAGCAGCCGGCCGGCGATCTGCACGCCGATCAGCTTGCCGGAGACGGAGGCGACGAGCAGGAGCCCTGCGGCGGCCAGCACGCCGACGCCGCCCATGTCCCAGCTCGTTCGCAGGCCGGTCGACAGGAAGAACACCGGCATCACCGTCATCAGGACCGTCCCTCGGAAGGCGTCCATGTGCTCCAGCTTGTACCAGCGGCTGTCCAGCACGGCGCCGGAGAGGAAGGCACGGACCATGTAATGCAGCCCGGCCCAGTTGGCCGCAAGGCCGCAGGCAATCAGCCAGATCAGCCCGAGGATCCAGCGGTCCCGCTCTCCGGACGCGGCAATAATCCTGCGGGCGAGGAGGGCGGCGGGGATGAAGACGAGCAGGAAGCCGGCCTGTCGCGTTACCCGCTCCCAGTCGAGCAGGATCAAGGCCAGAACGGCCCAGATGGCCACGTCATCAAGGCTGGCATACCTGAGGATGCGCTGGCCAAGGTTCGAGCGCAGGATGTCCATGTTCTCCATGAACAGGACCAGGATCGGCAGCGCGGTCACGGCACAGGCCATTCCGATGCCGAGCAGCACCTGCCAGTAGGCTCCGCCGGGTCCGATCCAGCCGTCCGTGGCCAGCAGCATGGCGGCAGCCCCGGCCCCAAGCCCCAGCGGAACGATGAGCGCGAGCAAGGCGACTGTGCCTGTTTCCCTCCGCTTTGCCCAGGCTTCGTGCAAGTCGAGTTCGATACCAGCAATCCAGATGAACATCATCACAGCCCACCAGGCGATGCCGTTGAGGGCGGTGATGACCTTGTCCGTGAAGACCAGCGTGTAGACCTCCGGCAGTGCCGCGCCCAGAACGCCGGGCCCGAGCAGGATGCCGCCGACGATCTGCACCACGACCAGCGGCGCCCAGCTGCGCTGCCCGAGCAGGCGCCAGGCCAGATAGGGCAGGGTGAAGATCACCAGCAGGGCCATGAGAAACAGTTCGGTGATCGGGATCTGCATGTCTGACTCCGGGCAGGGAAGCGCGATGCCGGGTATCCCCCGGCATCCGAATTGCGGGACGAACTGTCTGTCGACCTGCGGCCTACCAGCTCGGGCTCAGCGCAGCCAACCGGGCGCGGGCGGAAGCTAGCGAAGCTGCCGCAGCCTCCGGGCCACCCCACATGTTGCCGGCCGAGACGGCCTCCGACTGGGTGACGCCCATGAAGCCGAAGATCTGCCGCAGATACGGCGTCAGGTGATCGAAGGGCTCAGTTGGAGTGCCGGGCTGGTACTCGCCCGCGCTGGACCAGACGATCATCAGCTTCTTGTCGGCCGACAGGAGCGGTCCGAAGCCGGTGGCCGGGTCGAAGGAGAAGGTCTTGCCGACACGGATGATGAGATCGACATAGGACTTCAGCGTCCAGGGCAGGCCGAAATTGAACATCGGGGTGGCGATGACGATGTGGCTCGCCGCATGCAGGTCGGCGATGGCCTGATCCGAGGCAGCGAGGCGCTGGACCTGATCCGGCGTGCGATTCGTCTCCGGCGTCATGTTGGCGGCGATCCAGGCCTCGTCCGGCCCTGCGATCACATCCCGGCCCAGGGCACGCTGGCGCAGGTCGGCGTCCGGATTTGCCTTGTGCCAGTCGGCAATGAACCCGTCAGCTAGGGCGGCGCTGGTTGAATCGACGCGGGGTGAAAAGCTCAAGGAGAGCAGAGTCTTCTTCATCGAACTGTCCTGTCTTGGGGGAAGATTTCCGTCCGCGCGAGGGCAAGGGCGGCAGACACGGCAAGGTGGTCGGCACCCGGGCCCGCGACGATCTGGACGGCACGCGGCAAGCCCTCCGGCCCGAGGAGAACCGGGGCGATGGTGGCGGGGTTGCCGAGTACGTTGAACACGGCGGTTGCGCCGATGTTGAAGGGATGGCGGAAGGCGTGGCCATGGTGCGGCGCAGGTCCTGGCACCGGGGGGCATAGCAGCAGCGCATTTCCGGCAAGCATATCGGCCAGCTCGTCTGAGAGAGCCTGACCCTGGTCGCGCCAGCGCCGCCAGAGCCTGGGGCCGGTTGGATCAAGCCTTGCACTCCAGGCCAGCAGCAGCGCGGCAGTGGTGTGCTCGCCGCGGCCAGTCAAATGGCGTATGGATTGGCGGAGAAGCGGCAGACGAGTGCCGTCACCAACCAGCTGTTCCATTGTTACGTCAGCGGCACAATGCAGCGTGCCCATCCAGATCCAGAAGGCGCCCTTGAGCAGATCCGTTCGCACAGTCTGCAAACGCGCGCCCGCCGATTGCAGGTGACTTGCGGCCCGCTCGACCGCTGCAACCTGCGCCGGGTCCGTCCGCTCGCTGCCGGCTATGGAGGGCGCGGGCAACACAAAGACGGTGCATCCTTGCAGCTGGGCCGGGGTGGGCCGTGGCAAGTCGGAGGGAAGGGGAGCCTCCAGGCCCGGATGGATCCCGTCCGGACCTGCCATCACCGACAGCAGCGGCCAGAGGTCTGCCGCCTCGCGGCACATTGGTCCGGGGGCAAAGAAGCGGGCCAGGGGCGCGGCAGCCGTATCGGGGCCCCGGTCCAGCGGGACATGCCCCGTGAGCGGAACCATTCCGGCCGTTGGCTTGTGCGCGTAGAGGCCGCAATAGGCGGCCGGGATGCGCACCGAGCCGCCGCCATCCGTGCCGACGGCAACGGTCACCGCGCCTGCGGCGACCAGCGCGGCATCACCGCCCGAGCTGCCGCCGGGGGTGCGGGACTTGTCCATGGGGTGACGGGCGCGTCCGGTGATGCGGTTCACCGTTTCCGGCCAGAGCGCCATTTCGGCCATGCTGCCAACACCGGCGATAACAGCACCAGCTGACCGGAGGCGCTGTACGACCGTGCCGTCCCGTTCAGCGATCCGGTCGCGGTGACGGGCGGCGCCCATCATCCACGGAGCGCCGGCAACCTTCAGGCCTTCCTTGACCGTGACCGGCAACCCAAGCAACGGCTGGCTGACCAGCGCTTCTGGGCCAAGCGCCCGGGCCATCCTGTCGGCGGCCCGGGCCGCGCGGCGGGCCTGATCCGGCAGCAGTCCAGCCAAGGCACCGAACCGGCGCCCGGCGGAGGACAGGCGCTGCAGTGCCTGTTCCGTCAGTTCGCTGGCTGACACTTCCTGGAGGGCGACCGCGACCGCAAGCGGTGCGGCCGCCCCCCTCTGAGCTGCGGGAGGCAGCAAGGATGCTGGCTGGTTGGCTGAAGTCATGCTGCAGCGTCCGCCGTGGGCTTGCGCATCAGGTCCGGGGAATGGGCAGGGGACTTTGCCGGAACGGCATCGTCCGCCGCCAGCAAAGGCGGAAGCTGCCGGGCCCGCTCAGCGGCCTGCCGGCGCTGGACGAGCCGCGACTGGGCCATGCCGATGTGCTTGTTCGGCGCAAAGAGAAAGGCGTGGGTCGGCGAGAACGGGCTCTGGTCGGCAGGCTTGCGGGAAGCAGCCCGCTCATAGGTCCAGGGAACGAGGCCGATCAGGCCCGATCGCAGCAGATCGCCGCCGGCAAGCAGCGTCTGTCCGATCGCGAGCAACCAATGCTGCGGCTTGCCGAGCGGGGCCAGCAGGGCCAGTGCCTTCATCCGCAAATAGGCGCGCTTGCGGAAATAGCGGCTGATGAGGCGGCCACGGGGAATGTCATCCGGCCGGTAGTAGCTGAAAGGCACCGTTGTCTCGTAGAGCGCCGGCGCCCGGCGGATCAGCTCCTGCGGGTCCATGGTCATGGCGAGGGCGTCGAGCAGCTTCGGGAACGGATAGACCGCAGGCTGCATGCCGCGCTTGTAGCGGGGCAGCAGCATCGCGACCTGTCTGGCGACACCGGCGTTCAGAAAGGCGCCGCTCATGTAGTTCGGCACCACGAGGTGGAAATAGCCCATGTTGGCGACGATCAGCGTCCAGGCCATTTTCACCGGGTCATTCATGACCTCGTACCAGTGGCTCCACTGGTCCTGCAGGGCGAGCTGGGCCCGCAGGTGGCCTTCCAGCGCCTCGACATAGCAGGGGGACAGCATCCCGCCACGCGCCTTGCGGATCATGCCGGTGATTTGCGGGATCTGATGCGCCAGATAGGCAATGCCGGCGCTGTTGGCCGGGTCGAAGGTGAAGCCGGCGTCTCCCAGCAGGAACCAGCGTCCATTGCGGTCGTAGTAGCTGCTGGCTTCGTACATGTAGTTGAAGTAGCGGCTGTCATCGAGTTTGCGGCCGCTCAGGATCAGCGCCTTCAGCTGCGGATGGTCGCGCTCCAGCACCTCGCAGAGGCGCTCGAAGCCCATGCGCTTCTCGCCCATGACCTCCGGCCGGTAGGTGATGCCGAAGCTCACCATGTCCTCGCCGGTGTCGCTGCGCATCGGGATGATCCAGATCCAGTAGCCCTCGCCGTAGAAGTGGTGGGTCACGTAATAGGACTCGAAGCAGTGTTGTTTCAGCTTGGCCAGCCGCAACCCGTCAAGAATGCGCCGGTCGAAGCCCTGCAGGCGGAACCAGTAGCTGCAGCGCTGGTAGGGCGGGTCCTGGTGCAGGCCGAACTGCTTGGTGAGGACGCGCATGCGTCCCGAGCAGTCGATGACATGATCGGCTTCGATCTGCCGGCTTGAGCCATCCGCAAGCTGCAGGTTGACCTGTTGCGGCGCGCCGGGCTGGTCCGACAGATCGACACCGGTGACGCGGCCGGTGACACGGGTCACCAGCGGGTCGATCCGGGCATCGAGTTCGGCGTCGAAGCTGTGGCGGTTGAGGTTGTAGGAGGGCAGGCGGATGATGCCGGGGGCCTCGTGCTGGATGTAGTCCGGTGCATCCGGATCTTCGCCGGGGGGCAGGCGGAAGTAATAGGTGAGGCCATACTTGTGCAGGTGGTCTTCCTCGAGATGTTCCCCGAGCCCAAGTGCCTTCATGAACTGGGCCGTCACCTCGACGGTGGATTCGCCCACAACCGGCAATCCCTCAGCTTCCGGGTCAATCACCGTGATTTCCGCGTCGGCCATATCGCGCGCGAGGTACAGGGCCGCCATCTTGCCGGCGAGGCCGCGGCCGATGATCGCGATACGGGTCATGCGAAAGTCTCCTGCAGAAGGGGGGCAACGGCATCGGTTGCGGCCCGGCGGCGGTAGCGCCCCGGCGAGATGAGGCCGTTCGGGTCGAGCGCGCTCTGGACCCTCTCGGCGAGCTGCCAGTAGGCGTCGTTGCCGGCCGTGGCCTCGTCCATGAGGCCGCTGTGGAACCGGTATGGGGGAAACCCGAGACGGCGCCCCTCGGCTATGAGCGCGCGCAGGCATGCCAGCGCCCTGTCGCTGTTGTTCCGGTCGCGCGGGAACAAGAGCGGCACCGTGCTGTCAAAGGCCGAAACGGACAGGGTGGAGAAGGTGATTGGCGCGGCAAAGCCATGCGCGCCGCAGACCCTTGCGACCATGTCGATGTAGCGCCGGGCCGCGCGGCCCTCGATCGGCACGATCGGGGCGTACCAGAGCAGACCGCAGCCGTCGCGGGCCGGATCCCGTCCGCTGTCTGGCATCGCCTCTGGCGCGCCGCCATAGGCAAGCGCCAGGGCAAATTCGCCCGGGTGGCCGGCCAGCATGCGATAGGCGGACCTGACAGGGGCGACGAGCGGGGACAGCGACCGCCCGATGAAGGGCAGACGGGCGAGCGTTTCGGCCAGACGCAGACGCTGGCTGTTGACGAAGGCCAGCCGCGCGGCAACGGGCTTCAGCGCCCGGCGCAACACCTTGCGGCCAGCCCGGACGACGTCTTTGTCGCCGTAGACAACGCCGGTTCCGATCCAGGGCGCGCCTTTCAGGGCTTGGTCGCCAGCCAGGGCGCCGACCCGGGCCGCGTTCATGAGATTAATGCCACCGATGGTGAGACCGCTGCGGGTGAGGAGCCCGCGCATGGCAGCGATGGTGCGTTCCAGATCCGCGTCATCCTTGAGCCAGAACACGAACATTTCGACGGCTGCCGGACGCGGCATCAGTTGCAACGTCACGCTGGTCACCACCGCGCCGCCATTCTGGCTGAACAGTCCGTCGAGATAGGGCCCGCTGCCCCATCGGTATCCGGTGGGTCTGGTCTGGTTCGGGGAGACGCTGAGGAAGGGCGAGCGATAGAGCGACCCGTCGGCAAGAACGGCGGTCAGGCCCAGCACGGCCTGAAAATGGTCGGTAACCGGTGTCATGCCGTAGCCGCGTTCCAGCGCGTTGCCGACGAGGCTGCAGTCCGGTCCCGCGCCGGTGGTCGGCACCATAAACTCTGCGCCTCGCCCGGCCAGATAGGCCTCCAGCTGGCCCTGGGTGACGCCGGGCTCGACGGTGATCACGCCGAGGTCGGGATCGAAGGCGAGAATGCGCGTCATGGAGCTGAGGTCGAACAGCACTCGCGTTTCAGTGCTGGCCGGACGCGCGGTGCCATAGCCCCAGTTGTGCCCGCTCGAGACGGGGTGAATGCTGAGCTTTTCGCGGCGCGCAAGGTCGAGGGCCGCGCGGATCTCGTCCTCGGTCTCAAGCAGCAGCACGAGCGGCGCGGCGGCGGGGTGCGGCCATTCCAGCGTGTCGTGACCGCGCGCGGCGGACCTTTCGGTGCCGGCAAGGCGACCCGCTGTGCCGCTGGTCCGGACCGCCTCGCGGAACCGCTCCAACGCCAAATCGGCCCGAGGGGAGTGTTGCGTCACAACGGGAACCCCAGACCACCCAGCCTCAGGAACAGCCGCATCTGCGCCAGCTCGGCCCGGCGGTGCGCCGACAGCTGGCGCTGCGCACGCGTAAAGGCATCGACCGCGCGCTGGCCCGCCGGACCGGGGGCCGGAGTGCAGGCCACCATCAGGAGCGGGGCAATCACGCTGCGGTGCAAGGCTACGTCCATGCGGCCGAGACGCAGGATCTCCTGGTCGAAGTCTTCCGGGGTGAAGGCGGCATAGAGGCTGGCGCGATAGTCCTGACTGAGCGCGGGCGTTTCCGTCCGGGCGACCTTGCCGACAAAGATCTCGACCGCCTGGCGGGAGCGCAGGCGTCCGAAGTCCATCAGGTAAAGCTGACCTGACGGCTTCAGCACCCGGACGATTGACGAAAAGCAGCGCGACAGGCTGACCCGGTCCGGCAGGTGGTGCAGTGCCATCGAGGACATGATGGCATCCGCCTCATGCAGCCCGAAATCGTCCAGGCGCGAGAAGTCGGCCTCAAGATAGGTGACATTGCGCAATCCAAGCAGCTCGGCCTGCTGACGCGCGGTCTCGAGCATCACGGGAGCGAGGTCAGTGCCAATGAAGGACACCTCCGGATTCCAGCTGGCAATCAGGTTCAGAAGGCGCCCGGAGCCGCATCCCAGATCGATCACCTGATTGCCCGGTGCAACGCGGGCAGAGACTTGCAACGCGTTGTAAAGGTAAGGCCCGAACAGCGCGCCGCCTTCCTCGCCACAGCTGGAGTAGTCCTCCACCGTCTGCACGCCGTTCATGACCAGCTCGGTCTCCGGCGTACGCGGCAATTGCTTGCGCGCCGTCATCTCATGGAACACGGCGCGGGGAAGGTCGAGTGTCATGCGGCACCATCCATCGAGAGGGAGAGGGCAGGGAAATGGCGGCGCAGGGCAGCAGCCTCCTGGTCCTCCATGGCTGTCGGGCAGAGCGAGAACCGCCGCAGAAGGCCACTGACTGCGCGGTCTTCCAAGGGGCCTTCAACGGCGATCGGCCGGCGAAAATCCGGGTGGGCGGAAAAGTCGAAGCGGTCAGACGGGGCGCAGAAAAAATCATAGAAATCGAGCCCTGAGCGCTGATCGACGATCTGTCCACGGTAGATGCGGTGGAAGCGCATCTGCACGCCCGGGATGTCGAGGCGCATTGGCAGCGAGGCGGCATCGCGCAGGCCGGCGTAGTTCTGGACCCGGCCAAGCGGGCGGAACAGCAGCAGGTTCGAGTAGAAGAACCGCGCCGAAGGATGCACCGCGATCATGAGGTCATCGACATGCCGCCAGTAGCGGGCCCAGCGGTACATCATGTTGTAAAGCATGATGGAAAGGCCGGTCCGGCGTTGATCAGAGCGCACTGCGAGCGCCCCCACTTCCGCGACCTTGCGGAACAGCTGGCGCACGCCGGCGACTTCCGGGCCGTGAACCTTCTCCATGGGCAGGCCCAGATCGGAATCCTCGATCAGCGAGAGCGTGGCGAGAATCTGGTCGCACCGCTTGGCGATGAAAGTTGTTGTCGACGGCAGGAGGCTGATGACCTGCAGCCGCATCTGACCTTCGGCGACGATGCCGCGGCGCACGTAGCTCTCCTCCAGCAGCGCGAAGGCGCCTGCCATTTCCTCTTCCGTCGAGACGATCTTGAAGGTCACGTCCGGAAAGGAGATGTCGCTGGCACGGATGCGTCGCATGGCAAATGAACGCATAAGTTGTGGTGGCAACAATGCGAAGTGAGCATTCTTGAAGCGGCCGAGCCGGTCTTTCATGGCTTGTCTCCAACCACTATGTCAGCGAGCGCAGGGCCCGAGTGGTGATCCGCCGGGTCGGCGGACAATCGTCTGTTTCACGCAGCCAGCGCTGACACAGGCTCCTGACCCAGTCGGGCCGGTCCTTGGCCGCGTCGTTGAGCCAGTTGGCGACGGAGTCCTGCGCGTATTTCTCGCCCTCGCGTCGCATTGGCTCCAGAAGGGGCAAGCCCCTGGCCGGGTCCTCGCGCAGGGCTGGGATATGCTTGCACCAGACGCCACGCGGCCGCAGCGCCTCCACGGCAAAACGCCGGATGTTCTCGTCAGCGTCGCCCGTCCAGCCGGCGAGCGCGGCAATCGACAGGTCGAGATCGCGCACCAGACGCGGCCGAACCGCCAACCAGGCCCATTCGCGGACGCCGAAATGTCCGTCCGCGGCGAAAGGCCGGACCATGGTCAGCACATCCGCCACCGCCGAATCATCGTTGTGACGCGCAAGGCCAAACAGGGCCAACCCACGCACGGTGTCGCTGGCATGGTCTGTCCAGGTGGCAAGGACGTCAGCGCCGAAGTGGGCGAGCAACGCCTCGCCGCACAGGGCCATCCGCCGCGAGATGCCTTCTTTCTGAAAGGCCGGAAGTCCGGCACCCGGTGCGAGCGTCTCCATCAGGTCAGTGAAGTCGATCGCCAGGATCTCGCCCAGGTTGGACGCGGCAATTTCGCCGCGCGACAGGGCCGCCTTGCGTTCGGCGGTGAGATCGCCCGCCATGTCAGGCGATCCAGGCGCCGGAGAGATCAAGGTCGGGACTGGCAACGCCGACAAGGCGCAGGCTGCCCTCCGACCAGGTGATCAGCGTGTCGCGGCCTGTGATGTGGATGTCGACTGGCCCAACGTCGAAGGCGAGCACGTCACGGCGCAGATCGAAGCCGAACAACAGGTCATGGCCACCATCGCCGGCGCTGTAGCGAAACACGTCGCGGCCGCTTCCGGCATAGTAAATGTCATCGCCGGCACCGCCATTGACCACATAACCGGCGTTGCCAAGAAAGACCGTGTCATTGCCGCTGCCTGTATCGATCACGCCGTAAACCTGCGCGCCATTATCGATGCGGATCACGTCATTGCCCGCCCCCGTCAGGATGTCGCCGAAGATCTTGCTTCCGCTTCTCACATGAATGCTGTCGTTGCTTGCATCCGTCGAGATCGCCGCGCCGCTGCCGCCCTTGACCACGCCAGAGACGTCGATGGTTGTTGTGGCGAAATCGCCTGTGACGATAGTTCCGCCGGTAGCGCCTTCCAGAAGGCCTTTCTGGTGGATGATCGCCCGGCCGATCCCGTCGCTACCGTCGATGTCACGGACATGGATGCCGATGCCATCGGCGTCGATGCGTCCGGTGTTGCGGATCTCGATGGTGCTCTGGGCTTCGGCGCGGATGCCGTCGCCGCTCGTGCACAGCGCGCCGCTGTTGGTGACGGTGACATTGGAATTGGCAAGCGCGGCGACCCGGTCGCCGGAGAAGGTAAGATCGACGCGGGCGGTTGCGAGTATCCCGTCGACATGGTCACCGCCCGTCAGCACGGCTGCCCGGTTGGTGACGAAACTGTTTTCACGGCCCTCGACCATGATCGCACATTCGCCGCCACGGGCCTCGATCAGTCCGTTTGTCACCGAATGGGCATCACCGGAGGCTGCCTGCGTCCGCAGGGCAAATCCGCGCTCGGAAATCATCACGCCGGTCGCGGTGACATAGGCGTCAGCCAGCGCCGAGAAGGCCCCGATGGTGCCGCCGCCCTCGATCTGGGCGCGAACGGAGCCGGCGAATGTGACCCGGGCATCGCCCAGGATCGCGCCGGCGGCAATCAGCTCGTCGACCGGTCCGGCGGGCTGAGGCTCGCCGGGCGGCACCGGCACGGGCAGGGTGACGATCGCACCGCTGCGGGCAGTGCTGCTGATCGTTCCGGTGACATTGACGGTTGCGCTTTCAAGGGAGACCGCAGCAACCGCCAGGGCGGCCGGTGCATCAATCGTCATGCTGCCAAGGAAATTCAGGGTGGTCGCGGTTTCGTAAGTTCCTCCAAAGCCCCACAAGAATGAATTCGCGTTATAGTTGAAAACGCCAGCGCGAGAAAAAGTCGCCATGGAACTCTCTATTCCTAAAAATAATGGTTACACTATCCATTCCTATTTCCGTTTCGTTAATGCGTCAAGCGGGCTTGAACGGGGAGTGTGCGGCGCAGTGGTCATCCACCGCCATTAAAACAAACAAAACTATAACGATCATTTAGCGTAAAATCCAAATAACTAGAGGAAAATTAGAAATATAATTCTGCTAACGCTCTGTATTGAATGTAATTTTAAAGTATTATACTTTCTAATGTTGAAGATAATTTTACAGTGCTATTGTAATTTCTTTTCGATTGATAGGCTAAAGCGTGCGATTTACACGAAATTTGATGTGATCAATATATAAGTATTTTATGTAACTGAAATTGGTGTTTATGTCGCAACGGAATGTAATTTCAGGTTGTGTATGGCTGATTGTTCGTCGATCCTTGATAAAATCGCCACTGCTGTTAGATGCCATTGGTAGCTGATAATGTCTGCATTCAGGTGTTTGCGTATATGGGAAGGGTAATACCCTATGGTTGTAAAGGATGCTTTGACCGGAGGGGTTGATCAGCGCTTCTCTGTTGCCGTGCACGCGATGTGTGTCCTCAGTTTTCGCTCGCCTGATTTGTCCAACGCGGTCTTCGTTGGTGAAAATATTTCGGTCAATCCACTTATCGTGAAGCGGATCATCGGCTCGATGGTCAAGGCCGGTCTGGCAGAAGCTGTGCTGGGCGCGCGTGGTGGATATCGTCTCGCTCGTGCGGCGGACCAGGTGACGCTTTGGGACATCTATTATGCTGTCCAGGGGTCCGGTCCATTTCGCAAGCGTCACGGAATGCCAGAATCAAATTGTGATGAGGGCCGTGCAATCGACCGTGTCGTCTTTGACCTCTACACCGATCTCGATCTTGTCGTCGAAACGAGACTGAAGCAGGTCACGCTGGCGCAGATCCTGCAATGCGCAATGAAGGGCGAGCGCGTGTAAAGCCCTTTGCTTGATCGATGTTGCCTTACCTGGCTCCGAGGCTAGGGGCCTGTCTGGCCTTCGTCGTTGACAAGTTGTAGCTGAGCGTCAACGGCTGGTGGTGCCATAGTTTCCTTCCGCCAGACGAGCGCGAGTGACACCTTTGAGACCAATCGCAAGGGTGCCTTCAGACCACTTGGCTTTCCAGGCATTGTCTGGCAACGGATGCACATCGCACCATCAGTTCCGGCAGCGGGTTTGGTAGCCGGGATTTCTAACCGGTTTTGCTGAGCAGCAAGGGCAGGGCGGAGAGCGGTATCGGACGTCCCAGCAGGAAGCCCTGCACCTGGGGGCAGCCGATGCTTCGCAGCAGGTCCAACTGGTCCTCGCGCTCAACGCCTTCCGCGATCACGATCATGCCGAGCGCCTTGCCGAGGTCGATCACACTCCGGAGGATCGCCTTCACCCGTTCATCCGGTGCGTTCGGATCGAAACGGGCGATGAACGTGCGGTCAAGCTTGATGATGTCGACCGGAACCCAGCTGAGATAGTCCAGCGATGAATAGCCCTTGCCGAAGTCGTCCAGCGCGACGCGGACGCCGAGATTGCGCCATTCGGTGAGACGCTGGATCGCGATCTGTTCGTTTTCCAGGAACACCGATTCCGTGATCTCCAGTTCCAGGCGGTGCGGCGACAGGCTCGTATGGGCCAAGGTCTCCACGATTTTCATGGAGAAGCGCGGATTGCAGACCTGAAGCGGTGACACATTGACGGCAATCGACAGGTGTGCGGGCCAGGATTGTGCCTGCCGGCAGGCTGTGGCCAGAACCCATTCGCCAACCTGTTCT
Source organism: Pannonibacter carbonis (assembly GCF_003012935.1). Taxonomy (GTDB): domain Bacteria; phylum Pseudomonadota; class Alphaproteobacteria; order Rhizobiales; family Stappiaceae; genus Pannonibacter; species Pannonibacter carbonis. The sequence goes on from NZ_PUDR01000010.1 coordinate 27,378, forward strand.
ATCAGGCCTGCTTCTTCCAGAAGCGGAATGAACCGGCTTGGGGGGACGGGGCGGCCCTGGTCGTCACGCCAGCGCAGCAAGGCCTCGAAGCCGAGCAGTTCGCGGGTATGGGTTGAGAAACGCGGTTGATAGTGCAGTTCGAAGTTCTGCTCTGCAACCGCCGTCCGCAGTGCGTCGACCATGTTGCGCCGCTGTGTCAGCGCATCAAGCATGGCCGGGCGGAAAAAGGCATAGTCGCTTGTCTTCGGCCGCTGGCTCTTTGTCGCATACATGGCGACATCCGCATCGACCAGGACATCGCGTGTGCCGCTCTCCGGGATGCCCGCGCCGCCCGTCCCCGGTGACATCGCGATCCCGATGCTCGCCCCCATCCGGAAGATCCGTGCGCTGGTCTCGATTGGCTGGCCGATGGTTGCAATCAGCTTGCGCGCCAGCGAACTGAGCACCGGGCGGGCGGTCTGGTTCTGCAGGACGACGACAAACTCGTCGCCGCCAAGCCGCGCCACAACATTGTCCGTCCCGACTGTCCCGGAAATGCGCTGCGCTACCACCCGCAACACCTGGTCGCCGGCATCGTGACCATATCCGTCATTGACGACCTTGAAATCATTGAGGTCGATCAGAAGGACACCAAAACCATCGACGGCGCCGGCCTCGATCGCTGCGGTGATCCCGGCGATATGTTCACGCAGAAAGGCACGGTTGTGGAGGCCGGTGAGGGCATCACGGAAAACCAGTTCCTTCAGTTCACGTTCGCGCTCACGCAACTGGGCCGTGGCCTGCCACTGCTCGGTCACATCAATCCGGCGCGACATGGTCGCCCCGGTCTTCGACTTGACCCTGGAATAAATATAAACCCGGCCACCGAGCGGCTGGATTTCCCGGTGGCTGTCGACAAGCCGGTCGGCGAGCCGGGCCCGCTCCGCGAGATAGGCGTCCGGGTCACTGCGGGCGAGGGGATCGTCGATTACGCCTGCTTCGAGGTCGAGCTTGTAGAGGTCGAGGTGTCGGGCGCCAAGCAGCCCCTGGCGGTCCGGATAATACGGAAAGACGCGGTGATAGGCCGGGTTGCTGAAGACGACTCCATCTTCCTCGTCGTAGAAGGAAATTGCCTCTTCACTCTGCTCCAGCGCTTCCAGAACCAGCTGTGACAGCTTGCGGCGCTGCAGCGTCAGGAGGCTGCTGCTTGTCAGCCTTGCCAGTTGATCGACGACCGTCTTGCCCTCTGCCGCGAGAGTTGCGGTTTCAAGCACGAAACCGCCGACGGGCTGATTGTTGCTGGTCAGCCTGTGAAAGACCAACGGGTGGCTGCCGGGCCGGGCAGGGGACACAGGCGGCGGGCCATCGGCGCCGGCAAGCCAGTCCCTGATCGCTTCAACCGGGAATTCTTCCATCCCGGTTGCAAAGGCTCGCCGAACCGTGCGCCTGTTCAGCGCAGCGACATAGCCGGACAGGTGTGTCGGCCCCAGCATTCGCTCGCACGCGGCATGGAGTGCGGTGAATATCCCCGCCTCATCCAGCGCCTGCTCCATGCTGATGGCGACATCCACAAAGTCTGCCGCGTAGTCATTGGATCGGGTCATAACAAAATTCAGGGAATCCGGTGGCATTCGTTCCAAAAGATCGCAGACAAGGGGTAAATGTTCCACTTCTTTTGTGTGACGGTTTGGTGTCAGCTGCTTGCGCATCTGCCCTGTCGGGTCCCTTCCCAAGCGGAATACAGTGCTTGGTAGATGAAACCCCGATTGCACTTATGGCGGATTTTTCAAGGAACTCCCTCGGAATGGATGATCCGGCCCGTTGCGGCAGGGCTCTCCGACCCCGCCGCAGAACTATGCGCCGCACATTCGCCAGCGGTTGCATCGGCTCAGGATCATGGATCGGCGTGGCTGGTTCAACCCGCGCTCAGGCCATCCAACCCGCGCGAGGCAAAAGAGCGGCTGGCGGCCTGACAAGTCCATTCGGTCTCGGTCGCCGCGCGGCCAACACGGGGCGATATCAATCGCCATTCACGAGCCTGTGCAAGCTCCGGCTGGACCGCGATTTCTGAACTGATAAGCTGCCAAGGTGGAACAGGTCGCGCTCGGAGTGCGTTCCGGCTGGATTGACGGAGGGCTGGTTATGCTGCAACCTATGCGTATATCAGTTCGGAAATCGCGGTCTGGTCGATAACACGCTCTAGACAGCACCAAATAAGGCGGCTCCTCCGGGGGCCGCTTTTCATTTGCGCGGTTCCCATTTCGGTTCGGGGTATGCTGAATGCTGCGGAAAGCAGGCAGGGGAGGCATCGGGCATGATCACGTTTTGCGATCTGGACGATCAGAACCCGGCGCTCAGCCTGTCGCCGCTGGTGCGCGGGGTGGAAAAGACGCTTGGGTGGATGGCGGAGCATGGCGGCATTCCGTTGACGCCGGCCAAGGCCTTCAAGCGCTCCTTCGTGCATTGGGCGGCGGCTGAGTTTGCTTGGCCGGGGCACACGGCAGATGAGCTTTTTGCCGTCTGCAAGGTGCTGAATGAGGCCGATTTCATGCCGTTGCATATGCTGCACGGTCTCATGCTCTCCATGCGGCTTGGCCGCCGTTACAAGGGTGAATTCAGGCTGACGAAGGCCGGTCAGGATCTCACGGGCCGGTCGGGGCTGATCTTCAGCACCATGGTTCCGGTCTTCCTGTTCCACCTCAATCACGCCAGTCTGTCCGCCCGCAATGAAGAGGCTGTTCCTCTGGTCAACTGGGATGTGTTTCTGAACGTTCTGAATGTCGAGACACAAAATGGTACCACCGGCGGCGAGCTGCGCCGCGTGTTTTTCGGCGAACCGGAATCAGGCCCCGTCTGGCAGCACGACTGCATGATGAGCGGCCTCTACATTAATGTTCTGCGTCCACTTTGCTGGGCAGGGCTTTTGCAGAAAACAGAAGACGCCGGAAACTTCCGCGTTAGCGAGGCCGTGTTCACGAAAACACCCCTGTGGCAGGCGGCCTTGCGGCTGGATACGGATGGCATGGAGCGGGCCAGATAAGGGGAGATGCGTGAGCCGCCCGAGCCGGTGTGCCCCTGCTTCAGCCGGCAGCAATCCCGCGGAAAATCTGGCGGATCGTTGACGTTACGTGTGAGAGCACCTGATCGCTGGTCTGCCGCCTGTGCCAGGCGAGATGAAGCGGAAAGCCATCAACGGCAATCGGCGGCGTTGCGCTGACGAGGCTGCCATCTTTCTGCCAGGCAAAACTGTGGCTGGGCAGCAGTGCCAGAAAATCGGTTCGCATCAGCAGATCCGGAACAAGCTGGAAGGTTGGAACAACGAGCCCGACCCGGCGGCTCAGCCCCATGGTCGCCAATTGTACATCGACCGGGGTGCGTTGATCGCCACGCCCGGAGACAATGACATGTGGCCAGGCTAGCCACGTTTCCAGATCCAGATGGCCTTGAGCCGGATGCCCCTTGCGCATGGCAACAACATAAGTCTCCTGCAGCAGCGTGACGCGCATGATGTCGTCGGGCTCGGACACGAATACGGAGATCGCCAGATCCGTATCGCCATTGATCAGCGCTGACACTGCCGCGCCCGATCCATGCCAGGGCTGGATGATGACTGTAATCCCCGGGGCGGATTGCCGTAATGTTTCAAGAAGCGGACCGGTCATGATGCAGGCCGGAAGATCGGCGGTCACGATGCGGACTGTTCGCTCGATTTCCTGCAAGGGGACATCCTTTGGGCCGGTCAGACCCTGTATCCCCGCAAGAACCGACTTGAGCGGGGCACGCAGGGCTTCTCCGCGCGCCGTGCGCAGCATTCCGCCCCGGCCCCGTTCCAGCAAGTCATCCCCAAAGAGATGCCGGCAACGCTGCAGCGCACTCGAAACGGCTGGCTGCGACAGGTTCAGCCTTTGCGCCGCCCTCGAGACATGCGCCTCATCAAGCAGGGCGTCGAGAATAACCAGAAGGTTGAGGTCGATGGATCTTAAATTCATGAAACAGATAATGACATATATCGATCATTGATTGGAGTGATTTTTATCCAGCATCTAGCCTTCGGTCATCACAGACAAGCAGGAGGCAGACGTGAACAAGACCCTCATTCTTCTCTTTCACCCGGACATCAGAAGATCAAAGGCAAATGCAGCCCTAGCGGCGGCGGCACAGCCGTTGGCCGATACTGAAGTCGTCGATGTGCAGGCGCGCTATCCCAGCGGTCAGATCGACATGTTCACCGATGGCGCCGTAGAAGCTAAGATGCTGCTTAGCGCCTCCCGCATCGTGCTGCAGTTCCCGATCCAGTGGTACTCGACCCCTGCGCTCCTCAAGGCATGGCAGGATGCAGTTCTGACACGTATGTATTATGTCAAGGCCAGCACAGAGGGAGCCCGGCTGGCCGGGACGCCGCTGATGATTGCGGCGACTGCCGGCAATGTCGCCGAAGCCTATGGGTCCGATGGCCAAAACCACTATACGATCGGCGAAATTTTGACGCCGCTGAAAGCCATGGCCCATCGGTGCGGATTGCCTTGGCACGCGCCTCACATCCTGTTTGCAGCGGGGCACCTGTCGGACGGTGCCCTGGCGGACGCTGCCGCACATTACGTCACGGCGCTGAAGCGTTTTGCCGCGTGGGCTCCGGCACCGGTCGCGGTTTCACCTTCAATCCTGCAAAATGAGGGAGTCTGAGCCATGACCAGACTGTCGCACGATACACTTCAGCACCTCGGCCGTGGCACACCTGCCGTTTATCTCTGGTCGGCGCGGCTTCTGCCTGTAGTGATTGCAGGTCAGTTCCTGCTTGCCGGGCAAGCCCTCTTCGGCGGCCATTCCTGGGAGATGCATGGCACGTTGGGTGGCCTTGCTGCTCTGCCCGTGATTGTTCTTGCCGCCGGGGCCACAGCTTTTCGTCATCTGCGCGGGTTCGGCTGGTGGGCCGCCCTGATCGCGGGGCTGTATATCCTGCAGGTTCTGCTCGGCGCGGGGGGACCAGCGGCACTTGCCTTTCATCCGTTCAATGCGGCTCTCCTGCTTACGGCTTCCCTCATCCTTCTGTTCAAGGTGGAGAGGCGGCGCAACCATCACCTATGACGAGTGGGTATCAGCTCGCAGATATGCCATTGGGCTCTCACAGCACATGTCCACAAACACTCAGCTTTAGATATGGGGAGAAAGTTATCTGAGAAAGCAGAATAATGGCGGAGGGGGTGGGATTCGAACCCACGGAGCGCTCTCACGCTCGCCGGTTTTCAAGACCGGTGCCTTAAACCACTCGGCCACCCCTCCGTTGTTTTCCGTTTCTCGCCTTTGCGCGGGAATGTCAAGCGCAGCGCCGGGCTTAAGATGGGGACCGCGCTCGCTGGAGGCCTGACATGATCCGATCGCGAGGATAGCACGGCCCGCAATTGCCGCGCTGACCGGGCTGCCTGGCAGGGGACGACGTGACATGGGAAAGGCGGCAAAAGGGGAGGGGGCCGTCGACCCATGAACTGTGGGCAGGGGTCGGGTCGACGGCCGGTGCCGGGAGGGCCCCAGCCTGCAGCGCGGCGGGGCGGCCTGCTGCAGTGACATCTAGGTAGCATTGCCAGGCCAAACCGAAGTGTGACGGCCATCACACTCCGGGCGGTTCGGGATCACGTCGCGGGGCGGCCTGGTAGATCCGCTGGCGGACTGGCTGACAGTTGCGACAAGCCTTGGTATCTGAGTCGGTGGACCGGGGCGCAAGACGGCCATACGGGCTGGAACGCCTGGGAGACTGGCGCTCCCGAACCCGGATTTGGTGGCACGTTGAACAGGTTTCTGCCGGCCGGCTGCCGCAGGTCAGGACCTTGCGGTGATTTGGGCACTTGGCGGCGCGGTAAGGATCGGGTAACGACTATAGCGTTAACTGCGATCAGCGGCATTCTGCGGGGGCGGGATGCGGCTGTTGCGTGCGCGCAGTCGTTCAGGGATACGTCCATCGGGATGTGATCAGAACGGCGACTGCGCCACGATCGCGAGACAAGAGCCGGACAACCGGTGAACTGGACCGCGTGAGCCTGGGGCCGCCAGACGCGTGATGAGTGGGACGGCAGTATGCAAGGTAATGGCGTGAGCCGACTGAGCCCGAAAGCCGGGACCGATCTGACGAATGCCGCCGCAGGTGGCTGCGTTTCCGGATCCGTTTCCCCGATCGATCCGAGCTGTGCTGCGTCCAGTCGTTCTTCTTCCCGTCGGCTGACATCCGGGATCCTGGTGGCGGTTGCAGCAGCGCTGGCTTTGGCCGGCTGCGCCTCGACCCCGCCGAAGAAGCGCTCCAGCGAGTATTTTCCGGAATCCAAATATGGTGTGAAGGCCAGCCCGCGCGTTGTCGCCGATGGCCAGGCCGTGCCGAAGGGCGGTGGCCGCGACATCACCGGCAAGCCCTACAAGGTTGCCGGCCGCTGGTATCATCCCAAGGAAGATCCGAATTACAAGAAGACGGGTTTTGCCTCCTGGTATGGCGAGGCCTTTCATGGCCGCAAGACGGCCAATGGCGAGATCTATGATCGCAACGCGCTGACCGCAGCGCACACGACCATGCCGCTGCCCTCCTATGCGCGGGTGACGAATGTCGCCAACGGTCGCTCGATGATCGTGCGTGTCAATGATCGTGGACCGTTCCATGGCAACCGCGAGATCGACCTGTCGCAGCGTGTCGCCAAGATGCTCGGCACAAAGGCTGCGGGCGTTGCCAAGGTCAAGGTCGAGTATGTCGGCCGCGCGCCGTTGCACGGCCGGGACGAAGCCTTCCTGATGGCCTCCTACAGTGGCCCGGATGCCGTGACGCCGGGCGGCACGATGCCGGGCACGATGATTGCCCAGGCAACGCCGCCACCGGCTACTGCAGCGCCTGCAGCTTCAGCGGTGGCAGCGCCCGTGATGATGGCATCGGCGGCCGATACGCTTGGCGCCGCGGCCTCTACAGGCGGCATACGTGCTCCGTCTCCGCGGCCATTCCTGATGATGGCGACCCTGACGGTTGCAAGCACTTCGGGGTCCACCCCGGTATCCAATCCGGCCTATCAGGTCGCCTTCGATCCGGCTGCCGCCTTCGAGGCCGGCGCTGCGTCGGTCATGGTGGCCTCCGCCTCGACAGTCACGACCAGCGGCCAGTTCCAGCCAGTTGCAGCTCCGGCGAGCCTTCCGGCCGCGCCCGCTGCCACACTTCCGACTGGCGGTGTCCAGCCCGTGTCCTACGGCAGCACCCCGGCCGCCGCACCGGCCATTGGCACGCCGCCGCAGAGCCTCGGCACGTTGCCGGTCCGTCTTCCGGCGCAGGGCCTGTCGCAGCCGGCAGCCTACGCCCCCCAGCCTGTCTCCTCGCCGTTTGACGGCCTGCAGCCAGCTGGCAATGGCCCGCGCAACCTGCTTCTGGGCGGCGCGATCTCGTCCTATGCGGCCAACACCCGCATCTCCGGCGCGCATTCGGCCTTCTCCGCCTTCGAGGCAACTTCTGTTCCCCTCAGCAGCCTGAATCGCTAGACTTGTCCGGCCTCTGACTGGCCTGCCGAATCCTGCGGCGGAGGTCTTTGGCGGGGAGGGTGTGCCGCGTGGCGTCTGAGCGTTTCCTCGACTGGTTCCGGGCGGTTGGCCTGAGCCTCTGGCTACTGGTGGCCGGACTGCTGGCGTTCCCTGCTGCGGCCGCCGAAGTCGTCGCGACCAAGGCGCCCATCGCCTATCTCTATGACACCACTGCCGACACGCTTTTGTTCGCCAAGGAGGCCGACAAGCCGTTTTCGCCGGGGTCACTTGCCAAGATCATGACGGCTGCGGTGGTGTTCGATGCGCTGGCCAAGGGCGAGATCAGCGCCGACACGCTGTACACGGTGTCCGAACACGCCTGGCGCACGGGCGGTGCGCCGTCGCGCGGAGCAACGATGTTTGCCGCCGTGAAAAGCCAGATTGCCGTGTCGGATCTGCTGGCCGGCTTGATTGTGCACAACGCCAATGACGCGGCGCTGATTCTGGCCGAGGGACTGTCTGGATCCGATGCGGCCTTTGCCGAGCGGATGACGGCCTTCGGCAAGGCGATCGGATTGACCAATTCGCGCTTTGCCAGTTCGACCGGACAGGATGGCGACGGCTCGAGCGTCACGGCCCGCGACATGGCTCTGCTCGGGCGGCACCTCCTGGGACAGCACCGGGACAGGCTGGAGCTGTTCACCCGGCCGGAATTCACCTGGAACAACATCTTCCAGCGCAACAAGAACCCGTTCCTGGGCGAGATCCGCGGGCTGGACGGCTTTGGCGGCGGCCAGTCTGAGCGGGACGGGTTTTCCGGACTGATCACGGTCGAACGGGAGGGACGGCGGATTGTCGGCGTGCTCGCCGGATTGCCGACGGACAAGGCCCGGTTGACGGCGCTGAAGGAATTTGCCGATACGGCCTGGGACAGCTTTGCGACGGTGGTGCTCTATGAGCCCGGCGCGAGGGTGGGCGAAGCGCGGGTGTTCGGCGGTGTTGAGACCGCTGTGCCGCTGGTGGCACGGGACCGGATCGCGGTGTTGCTGCCGCTCGGCGCCAGCATGAGCTACCGGTTGCGGCTCGTCTATTCGGGGCCTTTGCTTGCCCCGGTTGCGCCCGGTGCGCCGGCGGGCGAGCTGAGGGTCATTGGCCCGGACGACGCGGTGGTCTACAAGGCACCGCTGGTCACGGGTGACGGCATTGCCGAGGGCACGCTGAGCCAGCGCGCGCTGAATGGCGTGACCGAACTTCTGTTTGGCTGGATGTAAGGAAACCGGCGGCTTTCGGGCTGCGTCAGGCAAGAGGTCAGGGTGCGCGGCAGGTTCATTACCTTTGAGGGCGGCGAGGGCGCAGGCAAGTCGACGCAGATCCGCCGGCTGCGCGAGCGGCTGGAGAAGGCCGGGCTGGCCGTGACAGTAACGCGTGAACCGGGCGGGTCGCCCGGCGCAGAAATGATCCGTGAGGTGCTCTTGTCCGGCAAGGCCAAGAGCCTCGGGCCGCGCGGTGAGGCGATGCTGTTTGCTGCCGCCCGCGCCGATCATGTCGATGCCACCATCCGCCCGGCGCTGGAGGCCGGAGCCTGGGTCCTGTGTGACCGCTACGCCGATTCCACCCGGGTCTATCAAGGCGAGGCCGGGGTCGACCGGCAGATGCTGGATCTGCTGGAACTTGCGGCGACCGCCGGGCTGAAGCCGGATCTGACGATCCTGATCGACGTGCCGGCCGAGATCGGGCTGAAGCGGGTGGAGGCGCGCAGCTACAATCCGGCCGGTGCCGCACCGGATCGCTTTGAAACCGACACGCTGGCCGTTCACGAGCGGCGGCGGGCGCTGTTCCTGGAGCTGGCCGACAGAGAGCCCGACCGGATTGCCGTCGTTGACGGCACAGGCGACGCGGTCACGGTGGAAGCCGCGATCTGGCAGACGGTGGAAGCGCGGCTGGGACTGGCCGGACATGGCTAGGGTGCAGGAAATCGAGGCCGCGCCCGAAATCGACGACATCGATGGTGTCGATCTGCCCCGGGCCCAGATGCACCTGTTTGGCCATGAGGCGGCCGAGCGCGAACTGATCGGGGCCTATGGCTCGTCGCGGTTCCACCATGCCTGGTTGATCGGCGGGTCGAAGGGCATTGGCAAGGCAACGCTGGCGTTCCGCTTTGCCCGCTTCGCGCTGGCCCATCCCGACCGGTTCTCACCGGCGGTGGCGGCGGCCGAAAGCCTGGCTGTGGCGCCGGAGCATCCGGTAGCGCGGCAGGTGGCGGCCGGAGCCCACCCCAACATCCTGCATCTGCGCCGTCCCTGGGACGACAAGGGCAAGCGCTTCAAGCAGGCGCTGCCGGTGGAGGAGGTGCGCCGCACCGTGTCGTTCTTCGGCACCACGGCCTCGGGCGCAGGCTGGCGCATCTGTATCGTGGATGCGGCCGACGACATGAATGCGTCCTCGGCCAATGCGCTCTTGAAGATCCTTGAGGAACCGCCGGCCAACTCCGTGTTCCTGGTGCTCTCGCATGCCCCCGGACGCCTGCTGCCGACGATCCGCTCGCGCTGCCGGCGGCTGGACCTCATGCCCTTGCCGCAAGCCGTGCTGGAACAGGCGCTGCCGGCTGTAACGGGCGAGCGCCCGGACGCGGCGACGCAGGCCGATGTTGCCCGCTTTGCCGACGGGAGCCTGCGGTCTGCCCTGTTGCTGATGGGCGGGGAGGGGCTGGCCGTCAACCGCGGCTTCCTGGCGCTCACCGACCGTCTGCCGCAGATCGACGTCATCAAGCTGCATGCCTTCGCCGATCTTGTGGCGGCGCGAGGCCAGTCCGACAACTGGGATGCATTCCTTGTCGTGGCCCGTGACTGGCTGCACAAGCGCCTGACCGGAGCTGATCTTGCCAGCCCCTCCCGGCTTGTCAGGTGGACGGAGGTATGGGAAAAGATGGGCCGCGCGGCGGCCGATGCCGAAGCGCTCAATCTCGACAAGAAACAGGTTGTGATCGACGTGTTCCGGAGCCTTTCCGAAGTCATGCGAATGCCGGGTTGAGCGTTCCTCCAACGCGTCGCCGCCGCTGATCTTTGCCCGGTCCCTACTCCGATCCCTGTCCGCCCCTCGCTGAAAGCGCCCGACCCTGATGACCGACAAGCCCCGCTACTACATCACCACCGCGATCTCCTATCCCAATGGCGTGCCGCATATCGGCCATGCCTATGAGGCGATTGCGACGGACGCCATGGCGCGGTTCCAGCGGCTGGACGGCAAGGACGTGTTCTTCCTGACCGGTACGGACGAGCACGGCCAGAAGATGCTGCAGACGGCGCGCAAGGAGGGCATCACGCCCCGCGAGCTGGCTGACCGCAACTCGGCCCGGTTCCGCGCGATGGTCGAGACGCTCGGCTGCACCAACAACGACTTCATCCGCACCAGCGAGGAGCGGCACTACAAGTCGAGCCAGGAAATCTGGCGCCGGATGCTGGCCAATGGCGACATTTACAAGGACAGCTATTCGGGTTGGTACTCTGTCCGGGACGAGGCCTACTACCAGGAAGGCGAGACGGAGCTGCGCCCGGACGGGGTGCGCTACGGCCCGCAGGGCACGCCCGTGGAATGGGTCGAGGAGGAGAGCTACTTCTTCCGCCTCAGCGCCTATCAGGATCGCCTGCTGGCCCATTACGAGGCCAACCCCGATTTCATCGGCCCGTCGGAGCGCCGCAACGAGATCGTCAGCTTCGTCAGCCGCGGCCTGAAAGACCTCTCCGTATCGCGCACCACCTTCGACTGGGGCATCCCCGTGCCGGACGACGAGCGGCATGTGATGTATGTCTGGGTGGACGCGCTCACCAACTACATCACCGGCGTCGGTTTCCCGGATGAGAGCGATCCGAAGTGGGCCTACTGGCCGGCGGATGTGCATGTCATCGGCAAGGACATCATCCGCTTCCACGCGGTTTACTGGCCCGCCTTCCTGATGGCAGCTGGCATCGCGCTGCCGAAGCGCGTCTTCGCGCATGGCTTCCTGTTCAACCGCGGCGAGAAGATGTCGAAGTCGGTCGGCAACGTCATCGATCCGTTCAACCTCGTCGAGCATTACGGCCTTGATCAGACGCGCTATTTCTTCCTGCGCGAGGTGCCGTTCGGCCAGGACGGCAATTACAGCCACGAGGCCATCGTCAACCGCATCAATGCGGATCTGGCCAATGACCTTGGCAACCTGGCCTCGCGCTCGCTGTCGATGATCGCCAAGAACTGTGACGGCGCGCTGCCGCAGCCGGGGGCGTTCTCGGAGGCCGACCAGGCAATGCTGGATCAGGCGGACGCCATGCTGGAGACCTGCCGCGCGGCTTTCGGCAAGCAGGAGATCCATCAGGCGCTCAATTGCGTCTGGGCGTGCGTGGCCGAGGCCAACCGCTATTTCGCCGCGCAAGAGCCCTGGGCGCTGAAGAAGACCGACCCTGCGCGCATGAACACCGTGCTCTATGTCACGGCCGAGGTGATCCGCCAGATCGCGATCCTGGCCCAGCCGGTGACGCCGCTGGCGGCCTCCAAGCTGCTGGATGGCTTGCAGGTTCCGGCGGGCCAGCGCAGCTTTGCAACGCTTGGCGCGGCCGGGCGGCTGGCGCCGGGTGTTGCCATCACCAAGCCGGAACAGGCCTTCCCGCGCTATGTCGAGCCGGAGGCAGAGGCGGGCGAGGGCTGAGCGGAGAGGAGCGAAAGCCCGGGTCTGGCCCCTTGAGCAAGATCCTTGAGCGAGGAGATCGTCCGTTACCGCAGCATCCCTCTCCCCCCTTGAGGGGGAGATGCCCCCGATAGGGGGCAGAGGGGGGTAACGGTCCCTCCGATCATCCGGGACGTGGTTTCGTGTCGACAGGCTGACACCCCCCTCTGTCTGCTGTCGCAGACATCTCCCCCTCAAGGGGGGAGAGGGAGCCAGACGATACGGGGAAGCAAGATCCGGAACAGGAACGACAGGCGCAGGGCAGGTCTCGGGGAACCCGGAAACGTCCACAACCTGTCCTTTGGTTTTACAGTCGTTTTCCACAGGATGTCCCATGCTTGTCGACAGTCATTGCCACCTGGATTTCCCCGACTTTGCCGAGGAGCGCGATGCGGTCATCGCGCGCGCGCATGCGGCCGGGGTGAAGCTGATGGTGTCAATCTCGACCCGCGTGCGGAAATTCCCGCAAGTGCTTGCAATCGCTGAACATTACGACAGCGTCTATTGCTCCGTCGGCACCCATCCGCACAATGCCCATGAGGAACTGGACATCACGGCCGATGAGCTGGAGCGTCTGGCGGCGCACCCGAAGGTGGTCGCCATCGGCGAATGCGGCCTCGATTATTTCTACGACAAGTCGCCGCGCGAGGCGCAGGCGGCAGGTCTCGTCACCCATATCGAGGCGGCGCGCCGGACCCAGCTGCCGCTGGTGATCCATTCGCGCGACGCCGATGACGACATGATCGCCATCCTGAGCGCCGAGATGGAAAAGGGTGCTTTCCCGGCGGTGCTGCACTGCTTTTCGTCGGGGCCCGAGCTTGCCCGGCGCGGGGTGGAGTTGGGGCTTTACGTCTCCTTCTCCGGCATCCTGACCTTCAAGCGCTCCGACGAGATCCGCGCGATTGCCGCCAGCGTGCCGCGTGACCGGCTGCTGGTGGAAACCGACAGCCCCTATCTGGCGCCGCAGCCCCGGCGCGGCCAGCGCAACGAACCGGCCTATACCGCCTTCACCAACGAGACGCTGGCCGAGGTGCACGGGGTGTCGCCGGAGGAGATGGCGCGGCAGACGAGCGAGAATTTCTTCCGTCTCTTTTCCAAGGTGCCGCGCCCGGAGGCTGCATGAGCGCAGAGCTGGAAATCACCATCCTTGGCTGCGGCTCGTCCGGCGGTGTGCCCCGGATCGGCAACGACTGGGGCAGCTGCGATCCACGCAACCCTAAGAACCGGCGGCGGCGCTGCTCGATCCTCGTGCGCCGGATCGGTGAGGCCGGGGTCACGACCGTGCTGATCGACACCGGCCCGGACATGCGCGAACAGCTGCTGGACGCCGGGGTCGATCACGTCGATGCCGTGCTCTACACCCACGCCCACGCCGACCACCTGCACGGGATCGATGACCTGCGCATGTTTGCCATCCGCGAGCGCCGGCGCATTCCCGTCTACATGGACGCTGAAACCTCGCGCCGCTCGCGCGAGGCCTTTGGCTATTGTTTCGAGACGCCGCCGGGCTCGTCCTATCCGCCGATCCTCGACGAATTCCGGCTGGTGAAGGACGTGGAAACGGTGGTCAGCGGGCAGGGGGGCGACATCCGCTTCCTGCCCATCGAAGTGCATCACGGCGACATCGATGCCCTCGGATTCCGCTTCGACGATGTGGCCTACCTGCCCGACGTTTCCGGCATTCCGGAGGCGGCGGTGACGCGCTTTGCCGGGCTCAGGCTCTGGATCATTGACGCCCTGCGGCGGACGCAGCACCCGAGCCATTTCTCGCTCGCTGATGCGCTCGGCTGGATCGCCGACCTGCAGCCGGCGCAGGCGGTCTTGACCAACATGCACAACGACATGGACCATGCGGCGCTGACGCAGGAATTGCCCAAGGGCGTCATTCCGGCGCATGACGGAATGGTGCTGCGCCTTGGTGAGGGAACTGTTTCCCTGGGTTGAACGCTGCCGAGGTCCCCGCCTGAACTTGCTAAGTCTCGGCAAACCGTGTGGCGAGCCGCACCAGGCCGGCGATGTCGATTTCTTCGGCGCGGGCGGTGGGGGCGATGCCGCAGTCGGTGATGCGTTGTTCTGCATCCGGCTTCAGCGCTTTCAGGGAAGCGCGCAGCATCTTGCGGCGCTGGCCAAAGGCGCAGGCGGTCAGGCGTTCGAGGTCTTTCAGCTTGCCCGGCAGGGGGGCCAGGTTCGGCTCGAGGTGGACCACGGCGGAGGTGACCTTCGGCGGCGGCGTGAAGGCCTGCGGGCCGATGTCGAAGAGGATGCGGGCGCGGGTGCGCCATCCGGCCAGCACGCCGAGCCGGCCATAGTGGTTGTCGCCGACGGTTGCTGTGATCCGCTCGCCGACTTCCTTCTGGAACATCAACGTCAATGACGACCAGAACGGCGGCCAGTCGTCCGTCGTGATCCAGTTCAACAAAAGCTGGGTACCGACATTGTAAGGAAGGTTGGCAACGATCCGGATCGGGTAGCCTTCACTGAGCGAAGCGACATCGACCTTCAACGCGTCGCCCTCGATGACATCAAGCCGGCCCGGGTAGCGGGCGCTGATCTCGGCAAGGGCGGGAAGGCAGCGGCTGTCCTTCTCTATGGCGACGACCTTGCGCGCACCATTGGCCAAAAGGGCGCGGGTGAGGCCGCCCGGCCCTGGTCCGACTTCGACAATTGTTGCATTCGTCAGGTCGCCGGCGGCCCGGGCGATGCGCGAGGTCAGGTTCAGGTCGAGCAAAAAGTTCTGGCCAAGCGACTTCTTGGCATCAAGGCCATGGGTGCGGATGACATCGCGCAGTGGCGGCAGGTCGTCGATCTGGCTCATGCGGCCTTGTCATCCTTGTTGAGCGTGTCGTTCCGGCCAAGGGCGTCTGCCATGCGGACGGCTGCGGCAAAACTGTCGGGCCGCGCCCTGCCGGTTCCGGCTATGTCGAAAGCTGTGCCATGATCGGGCGACGTGCGCACGAAAGGCAGGCCAAGCGTCACGTTGACAGTGTCGTCAAAGCCGATGGTCTTGACCGGGATCAGCACCTGGTCGTGATACATCCCGAGAACCACATCATAGGTTTGCCGGGCCGCCTCATGGAACAGCGTGTCGGCCGGCCAGGGACCTGAGACGTTCAGGCCTTCATCCTTCAGCACTTCGAGCACCGGCGCGATCAGGTCACGGTCCTCGGTTCCCATGCTGCCACCTTCGCCGGCATGGGGGTTGAGGCCGGCAACGGCAATGCGTGGATGGTCCAGTCCAAAGCGGGTGACGAGGTCGGCGTGGACGATCCGGGCGGTGTCCGCGATTAGTTTTGCGGTCAGCAGTTGCGGCACGCTCATCAGCGGCACGTGAATGGTGACGGGCACAACCATCAGCTTGGGCCCGGCAAGCAGCATGACCGGCAAAAAGGGGCCGGGCGCAAACCGGGTTGCGAGTTCACCGAGATACTCCGTATGCCCGGGATGGCGGAAGCCCGCGTCGTAGAGCACCTTCTTGGAAATCGGATTGGTGACAACTGCGGCGGCCAGGCCCTGTCTCACATCGTCGACACAGGCATCGATGGATGCGATCACGCTTGCTCCGGTCGTCTGCGCCGGCGCGCCTGGATGGTCTTCGATTGCCCTGCCGGTCGGGACTACGGGCAATGCGTCATCAAACACATGTGCTGCGGTCTGCGGCGTACAGATGACAACCGGAATATCAAGCCCGAGACGGGCGGCCCTTGCACGGAAAAACTCTGGATCCCCGCGCAGATAGAAGGGCGGCAACTCGAATGCCGCGCGCTGGTCCCAGGACAGAAGCGTGACATCGGGACCAATTCCGGCGGGCTCGCCGCAGGTGACGGCGAGGGCAGGGCGGAAGGATGTCATGGCGCTGGCCTGTGTTATTTGTAGACAATGACCGCCGCGCGGCGCAGTTCCTGGATGTAGCGCCTGGAAAGCTGATCGCCTTCCTTCTGGCGCAGATCGTCCTCAATGGCGGTGCGGGCGGAAATATCGGACTTGATCTCGCGCTTCTTGCAGACGGCGATCATCTGGATCCCGCGATCGCCATCCTGCGGAGCGGTCAGGCGGCCAACTTCCGTCTTGCCGATCTCGTCCTTCATGTTGGGCGGGAGTTCGGTTTCAAGACGGAATCCTACAGACTTTACCACGACTTCTGACAGCGCGCGGGCCTGGGGTACACCCTGCTCGCAGGAAGTAAAGCTCTTGCGCAGGCTTTCGGCCTCGCGTTTGCGCTGGGTCTTGAAGGCGCCGCTCGACTTTGCCGGAACGACAAAGATCACCTGCTGCAGTTCATACTCGATGCTGATTGCCTGTTGCTGCTTGTCTTTTTCGTTTGATTGCTGCTTCTGCAGCGCGTTGACGATGTCAGATTCGCTAATCTGTACTTCAGTGCGGAAGCGCATGCGGACGAGTTGTTGCCAGGCCAGTTCGGCCTTTAGCCGGTTGCGCAGTGTGTCCGGATTGACGCCAGCCTGGCGCAGGGCTGCAGCAAGGTTTGCCGGGGTCAGCTTGACGCGGCTGGCGATGCTGGCAAAAGCACCATCGACCTCGGATTTCGAGACATTGATGCCCATGCGGCGGGCTTCGCGGAGCTTCAGGACCTCGTCGATCAGTTCTTCCTGCGCTTCGCGGGTTGCGGCACCGCTGCTCTTGCGCTGGGTCAGGCTGATCAGGCGGGCACGCTGGCTGATATCATAGGACGTGACAGCCTGGTCGGCGACGATGACCTTGATGGCGGACTGCGCCACGGCGTGCGATGCAGGGGCGGTTGCCAAAAACAAGGCCATGCATGCGAGGCGAAATGACTTCTTCATGTTCAGACCTGCCGGGCCTTGATGCCCGGCGCCTCCCTGTTGCCGTTCGGACCAGCCGTGCCGTGCTGTCCCCCGATCTTCACCCTCATTCCCCAGAACTTCCAAGAACTTTCAAGAGTTCTCCTATCAGCCCATGACGTCAAACCATGGCCAAAGTTTGGAAGTCAGGCCTGTTCCGATCTGCGGTTGCCCATTTTTGCAAATGAACCGGGCTAGAACGAACCTGTCGAAACTTGCGTATCGCCAATCGTGCGCAGGCCAAAGCGGAAGAAGACTGTCCGATCGACAGACTCGTTGTTGTTGCGGCTGCGGTCTTCCTGATAGGCGACGGAGAGGGAGAACCCTTCGTCGTCGTAGCCGATGCCGAAACCATTCTGAACCACGTTGCGGTTTTGCATGTCGTAACGCAGCGAGCCAAATATGCGCCAATTGTCGCTCAGCCGAAGGCTGGAGGCTCCGAGCATTTCTTCACGGGGCTTGTCGATGCCAAGGTCCGGCTGTGCTCCGAGGAAGGCATAGGCAAGACTGCTGACGACGGGGCCATAGGTCGCTGTCGCCTGGGCCTGCATCCGTCGGACGGCAAAGCTTCTTTCGTCAAACCGCGCCTGGGCTCCAAGCTTCACACCGTGGCGCGTATCGAAATAGGCGCTGCCGACATAGTCCGACCGCCCGGTCTCGAGACCCGAATTCTGGGTTGCTCCCAGAAGGTCGGGCCTGGCGTAGGAATTGCGGCCTGCCAGGTGGAAGGAGCGGCCGAACATGGCGCTCAGATACTCGCCGCTATCGAACTGCAGTTTGTAGTTCAAGCCGATATTGGCGCGGGTACCGCCCTCGGCACGGTCAAAGCCGGAAAACTTGTCATAATCAAACAGGGTTGAAGCATCGAAGACGAGGCTCTGCGCATCATCGTTCGGCAGCTGCCCGATCCGCTGTTCATCCGGACGGACGATGATCTGCGCCACCGGCTCGATGATCTGGTTGCCGCCATCGAATGCCGCGACGAAGGGATAGCGGTATTCAAGTCCGGCTGCCGGCATGAAGCGGCCGGCAAACGCATCGTCTGTCAGCTCGGTGACGTTCTTGTCCTGCGAGGCCAGGAAGAACAGGTCGCCGCGGACATAGGCAAACGGGGTGAAGACCTGGCCGATCGGGTCGATCACGGTCCGGCGCCAGTCAGTCTGGACGCTGAGGCGGCTGAAAGTTCCATCGATCCCGCGGAACCGGTCGACGCCGTTGAAGGCAAAGGCGTCGGTCTTGCTGCGGGTCAGGCTGGTGAAGTTGCTGGACAGCGACAGCTCGCCACCGGCGACCGGGTTCTCGAAGACATAATTGTAATCGACGACCGGCAGTACGTAAGGCTGCTTGTCCTGCAAGCTGCTGCCGACCTTGGCGAAGGGGCCGACCGGATCATGTCCGTCAGGCGCGGAATTATAGTCTTCCTGCGAGATCTGGAAGGCATAGGCCTTCACCGAGAGCGCGTTGCGTTCGGTCTGACCGGCGAGATAGATCTGCGAGACTTCGTCGCTCTTGGCGAAGCTGACACTGTCATAGTCGCGCAGGAATGCACGGTCGGTCTTGTGGGTGAGGTCCCAGCCCCAGTACCAGTCGCGGGAGATGCGGAACTCGCCATCGGTGTGGATTGCACCGCGCCAGCGGCGGTCTCCCGATGTGCCCCGAAACTCTGAAGGCTTGGCTTGGAAGAGGCCCGCGGCGGCCACCCGGTAGGAGCCCGAAACAAGGCGCTGGCGCCATACCGCCTCACTGAGGACACCTTGCTTTGAAAGCGGCGTCAGGGTGGCGCTGAGATCATAGCTTGGATCCAGCGCCCAGAAGTAGGGCAGCGCCACGCCGACACCCAGCCGGCGGGAATAAACGCCTGAAGGCATCAGGAAACCGGTCTTCCGCTTGACGGTCGGATCCGGCATCGAGAGATAGGGCATGTAGGCAATCGGTTGCCCGAAGAACTCCAGCGAGGCGTCCTCGAATTGGACAACCTGTTCCTGCTGGTTGTGAATGATCTTCTGGGCGCGCAGCCGCCAGAGCGGCGGCTTGTCCGCAGGGCGCCCGGCATTGGTGTAGACCGTATAGAGACCATTCTCGAAGGTCGTCACATTGCCGGCGCTGCGGGTGGCACGATCGGCAATGAACCGGGTGCGTTCGGGCGTGTCGAGTTGCAACGAATTGGCAAAGCCCTCGGCGAAGTCATCCGAGAGCTGCATTTCATTGGTCGTGACGACGTTTCCGTCCGGCTCGGTCAGGCGCACATAGCCGCGGGCGACCATCTTGCCGTTCTTGCGGTCGAAATCGACACGCTCGGCCTCGAGCGTGAAGCCGTCATAGAAAATCTCGACCTTGCCGATGGCAGAGATCAGGTCGCGGTCAAAATCATAAGTGAGTTCACCGGCTTCCAGCAGCATCTGCGCATCTGGCTTGATGCGGGCCTGGAGGGCGCCGGCAAGCGAATCCTGGGCGTGGACCGGTGCGGTTCCGGTAGTGGCGGCAACCAGACTGGTGGCAATGACGAGACCTAGGCCGCGGATGAACAATCCACGCGCCGGGCGCACAGCACCTTGCTTCAGGAAAGAGGGGGCGAAACGCGAAGCAAGCGCCATCAGCCGTCTTCCTGATTGAGCAGGATCGTCAATCCCATGAGAACTCCAAACACACCCGGGGCCCAAGCGGCGACAAGTGGCGGTACAATACCTGCACCACCGAAATCGCGCGCGAGCTCCGACAGAACGTAAAGCACGAAGCCAGCAAGGATTCCACCCAGAATCATCTGGCCGAGCCCGCCAAATCGAGAAACCTTTAGCGAAACAGCCGCCGCGATCAGAACCATCGCCAACAAAAGCAGGGGACGGGCGAGAAGCGACTGATATTGAAGCGTATATCGGTAGGCTGGCAGACCTGCTCGACGGGCAAGTTCGATGAAGCGGGGCAGGTCCCAGAAAGAGATTGATTCGGGCGCACCGATGCTCTCGCGCACTTCCGTCGGGGTCAGGAACGTCGACACCTTGTAGGCACCATAGGCCTGCGGGTCAGCCTGCGTTGTGTAGACGGTTGCGTCCGTCAGGTTCCAGTACTCTTCGAAAAGACGCGCTTCACGGGCTTCGATGCGCTCCTGGAATGTGCCGGTGTGATCAAAGGTGAATATGGTCACCCCGCGCAGCACGGTGCCCTGGAACAGCAACTGTTCGGCATGAAGAACCGATTCGCCATCGACGCCATCCTGCCGCAGCCAGACCGAGTTGGTGGTCTGCAGCAGGAATGTTTCCTCCGCCCCGAAGATGCCTGCGGCCAGGGTGTCCGAACGTTGCTGCATCCAGACGGCGAGCGGGTTATAGGCCACCACCGAAAGCACCCCGAGAAGCAGCGCCACAAGCGCGGCAGGTGCCCCGAACTGCCACACCGAGATGCCGGCGGCGCGAGTGATCACAAGCTCGAGCGCCCGGCTGAGGGTGACAAAGGCAAGGATCGCACCGAACAGCACTGCAAAGGGGATCACCTGTTCCAGCAACAGAGGTACGCGCAACAGCGAAATGAGGCTGACGCGCAGGACAGAAACGTCACCGCGTTCCCCCGCGCGGCGCAACAATTCGAGCACATCGAACAGATAGATCAGGACCGCAGCGAGCAGGAACAGGCCAAGGATCGCCTTCAGGAACCGTGTGGAGAGATAGACCGTGAGGGTTCTGCCGAGCATCTCAGGCGCCCCTGCCATTGGTGCGGCCCTGCAGGCGCTGCTGGATCGCCTCAAACCCGTCGGTGATGCGTTCCAGGTTTCGGCTGAGCCAGAGCGGAGCGGAATGTTCGGATTGCAGGATGCTCCAGATCGCCAACCCCATGCCGCCGAGCGGAACCAGATAGTAGCTGATCATCATCGCGTCATCGCCGGCGGTCAGTGATGTTACCCCAAAGCCGGCCGTCCGTAGCAGGATGCAGCCGGTCAAAGCCCCCAGAATGGCCATGCCACGGCTTTGCCGTGTGGTGCGTGCCTGACCTAGGAAGGCAAAGACGATCAAGGAAAAGGCCAAGGGATAGAGCGGCTGGCTCATGCGGTTGTGCAATTCGCCGATCAGCCGCTCGCGGTTGCCGCGCGCATAGTCGTCGATGCCGCGTTCGAAGATCAGGGCATAGGTCGAGCGCTCCGACGCCTTGTAGACCGGTTCGCTGGCCTGCGGCATCAGGCTCGAGAGATCAAAGGCGTAGGACTGAAAACGGACGATGGAGATGTCGCCCTGACGCTTCGGCCGGCGCTGGATCGTGCCGTTCTGCATGATCAGCAGCGTGCGGCCGGCCGCCTCGACGATGTTTCCCTGGTGTGCCTGATAGGTGAAAATCGTTTCCGGATCGCGCGTGTCATGCAGCAGCAGGCCGTCCAGCTTGCCGTCGCCGCTGCGGTTGCGGATGTGGAAGGTGAGGCCATCCTCGACCGTGATGAAACGTCCGGGCCTCACGATGTTGGCCACAAGGTCAACGCGCACGCGCGCAATCTCGTCGCGCAACTGCGCCAGGCCCTGTGGCGCGACATAAAGCGAGAACAGCGCCGTTGCCGATGTCACGCCCAGGGCAAACAACAGCACCGGCTGCAGCACCAGCCAGCGTGACCCGCCCGTGGCATTTATGACGATTAGTTCGCTGTCGCTGGACAGGGCGTTCAGCACCAGGATCAGGGCGATCATCAGCGCAAAGGGCGCAACGATGACGACCAGGAACGGCATCGCCAGCATGGTGATCGAGATGAATTGGACGATCGTCTGCCCCTTGGAGGTCACGAGGTCCAACTGACGCAGGGCCTGGGTCGCCCAGACGACGCCGGTCATGGCAGTCAGTGTCATGACAAACACAAACAGGGCACGCCGGATGATGTATCGTTCAAGCGTCTTCATTTCGATCAGCCGAAGCGCCCTTTCAGGCACGAGTTGTCCAAAATCCATGCCCCGCTGCACGCCCCCGATCTCCGATTAGCATGGAAGGGAATGAACAGCACGCAAACAAGCGGATGAATTTGACAATAATTTTAGCAAGGCTTGCGAGCGCAACGCCGGCACGCCATGGTGCCGCAACAGACAAGCAACAACACATGGAACCCATACAAATCATGAGCAAGCTCACAAAGATCCAGTTCGGCAAGGCCGTATCCCAGCCGGGCGTTGTGGTGATCCTGGCCGATGACGCCCTGGCCAGCGGTGCCCTCGGCACAGGTGTCCTTGAGAGCCTCTCAGGCGGTCTGGCCCGCGCTGCAAAGGCTGGAGCCTTTGCAGGCAAGCGCGGCAGCAAGCTCGACCTGATCGCCCCGGGAGGTCTCGACCTTGACCGTCTGATCGTGATTGGCCTCGGCAAGGCGGCAGAGTTGAAGGGCACCGACTGGATGAAGCTTGGCGGCACAGTTCAGGCAGCTGTTGCTGCAGCCAAGGCCGAACATGCCCTTGTCTATCTGGAGACCGCAGCGGGTGAGGTCAGTGCCGATGATGCGGCCGATTTTGCGCTTGGCGCGGTCCTGCGCAGCCACACGTTCGATACCTACAAGACCAAGAAGGACGAGGATGCAACTCCGTCCGAAGTGACGCTGAACATCGCTGGCGTCGACCCGAAGGCGGCCAAGAAGGCCTGGGCCGTCAAGGAAGGGCTCGGCGAGGGCGTGCTTCTTGCCCGGGATCTTGTCAACGAGCCGGCCAATGTGCTGGGACCGGTCGAGTTCGCCGATCGCGCCGCAAAGCTGGAGAAACTCGGCGTCGAGATCGAGATCCTGACCGAGAAGGAAATGAAGAAGCTGAAGATGGCCGCGCTGCTCGGCGTTGCCCAGGGCTCCGTGCGCCCGCCGCGTCTGGTCATCATGCGCTGGAACGGGGCTAAGAAGGACGAGGCACCGGTCGCTTTCGTTGGCAAGGGCGTTGTCTTCGACACCGGCGGCATCTCGATCAAGCCGGCTGCAGGCATGGAAGACATGAAGGGCGACATGGGCGGAGCCGCCGCTGTCACCGGTCTCATGCATGCGCTGGCCACGCGCAAGGCCAAGGTCAACGCCATCGGCGTCATCGGTCTGGTCGAGAACATGCCCGATGGCAACGCGCAGCGTCCGGGCGACATCGTGCGTGCCATGTCCGGCACCACGATCGAGATCCTCAACACCGATGCCGAAGGCCGCCTCGTGCTGGCCGATGCGCTCTGGTACACGCAGGACCGTTTCAAGCCGAAGTTCATGATTGACCTGGCGACCCTGACCGGCGCCGTGATCATTGCCCTCGGCACGCAGAACGCTGGCCTTTTCTCCAACAACGACGAACTTGCCCAGCGGCTGACGGAATCGGGCCTCAGCACCGGCGAGACTGTCTGGCGGCTGCCCTTGTCCAAGGCCTATGACAAGCTGATCGACACGCCGAATGCCGATGTGAAGAACACCGGTGGCCGCACGGCAGGATCCATCACGGCGGCGCAGTTCCTGCAGCGCTTCGTCAACGATCTGCCCTGGGCGCATCTCGATGTCGCAGGCACGGCGATGGGCTCAGACAAGGACGAGATCAGCCAGGGCTGGGCATCCGGCTTCGGCGTGCGTCTGCTCGACGAGCTGGTGCGGGCCCACTACGAGGACTGACCACGACACAGCAACGGGTGCGCCTTGCGCGCCCGTCGTTTCTCCATGATCCGTTGCTCTGGTTGGGAGCAGGAGTTGCCGATCCACTGATCGCCAACAAAAAACCCGCCGGTTATCCAGCGGGTTTTCAACAGTTTGTTCAGTGCCGGAACCAGCACTTTTCCCCGGTCCTAGCAGGCCTTATAGGCCTGACAGGCGGTTGCAGGCTCCGTCACGATAAGGCCGAGGGCTGCGGTTGCACCAGCAAGCCCGAGAACCAGCGTGAAAAACAGCGCAACGCGAACAACCATCATCAACCCCCGAGAACCCTGCATGTGAAACTTTGTCGCGCGCGACGCGGGTTAACGAGTCGCTGCGCACATCATCAGAAAATAGGGCCTGCAAATTTGTGTCCGGTTAATGCTAGGAGTCCGGGCATCTGTCTATGCGTTATTTTTGCGTCGCACATCTTTGCCAGGGATTGTTGCCGTGTCGCATCACAAAGAAACGTCGAGACCGGAGAGGAAGCCACGTGGCCACTGAAGTCCTGTTCTACCACCTGATGAGCCAGCCTCTTGAAGCGGTGCTGCCCGGGCTGCTGCTGAAGTGCCTGGAGCGAGACTGGACCGTGGTGGTGCAATGCGGGTCGCAAGACAGGGTCGCCGCGCTGGATGCACATCTTTGGTCATTTTCCGACGACAGCTTTCTGCCCCACGGCACGGCCGCAGACGGCCTTGCCGAACACCAGCCAATCTATCTGACGGACGGCGAGGAAAACCCCAACGGCGCAGAGGTGCGTTTTCTGGTCGGCCGGGCGCGCCCCGGTAGCATCGATGGCTACAGCCGGATCGTCGTCATGTTCGACGGTGAGAACCCCGATGCGCTCGCCGAGGCGCGCAGTCACTGGAAGATGTTCAAGGGGCAGGGCGCCGAGGTGACCTACTGGCAGCAGAAAGCCAATGGCGGCTGGGAGCGCAAGGCCTAGGCTGGTCTGGATGCGAGTACTTTCTGAAATGTTCAAGGATGCCGTTTGCAGCTTTCAAGTTATTGCTGTGAGATGATGGTCTAGCTAAGCCGGCTGAGGGCCGCCGCCATTGCAATAGCCGTGCGGCTGTAAATCA
Source organism: Pannonibacter carbonis (assembly GCF_003012935.1). GTDB lineage: Bacteria > Pseudomonadota > Alphaproteobacteria > Rhizobiales > Stappiaceae > Pannonibacter > Pannonibacter carbonis. Next base: position 52,026 of record NZ_PUDR01000010.1, read on the forward strand.
TCGCCTGACAACAGCCCTTGTCCTTCCATTATCGCTCGGCCGTCCTACATTACGTTTGCAGTTGTGCGTTGCTGTTGCCGCACATGCGAACGCTGTGCCGCAAGAGGCGGTCAAGCGCGAAATTTTAAGCAAGGCGGCCGATTTTCATTGTGCCCGGGGGGTAAAGGGGGTAACAGGCCCCCCTGACTGGGTTCCCTCCCTGTTTTGTTCAGGATGGCGGAAGGGCTAATGATGATTCCCACTCCCTATTATCTCATCGACAAGTCGAAGCTTCTTCCGAACATGGAGAAGATCGCGTGGCTGCGCGAGACCTCTGGTGCCAAGTCTCTCCTGGCCCTGAAATGCTTTGCAGCCTGGTCCGTGTTCGATTTCATGTCGCAGTACATGGACGGCACGACGTCCTCATCGCTCTATGAAGTGAAGCTTGGCCGCGACAAGTTCCCGGGCGAGACCCATGCCTATTCGGTTGCCTATGCCGATGACGAGATCGATGAAGTCGTCGCAGTGTCGGACAAGATCCTGTTCAACACCATCGGCCAGTTGCAGCGGTTCGAGACGCAGTCTGCAGGACATGTGCGGGGGCTGCGCGTCAACCCCGGCGTGTCGACCTCTGACTTTGACCTCGCCGACCCGGCGCGGCCGTTCTCGCGCCTTGGCGAGCATGACCCGGATAAGATCGCGACCGTGGCCGACCAGATCACCGGCTTCATGTTCCACAACAACTGCGAGAATGAGGATTTCGACCGCTTCGACGCCATGCTCGGCCATATCGAGCAGCGTTTCGGCTTCCTGATCCGGCAGATGAAATGGATAAGCCTGGGCGGCGGCATCCATTTTACCGGCGAAGGTTATCCGCTGGAGAAATTCGCCGAGCGGCTGAAGCGCTTTGCCGGCGAAAACGAGGTGCAGGTCTATCTGGAGCCGGGCGAGGCGGCGATCACCAAGTCCACCACGCTGGAAGTGAGCGTGCTGGACACGCTCTACAACGGCAAGAACCTCGCCATCGTCGACAGCTCGATCGAGGCGCATATGCTCGACCTGCTGATCTACCGGCTGAACGCCAAGATGGAGCCGAATGCCGGCGACCATGAATGGATGGTTTGCGGCAAGTCGTGCCTGGCCGGGGACATCTTCGGCGAGTTCCGCTTCCCCGAGCCGCTGAAGGCCGGCGACCGGCTCTCCATGCAGGATGCGGCCGGCTACACGATGGTCAAGAAGAACTGGTTCAACGGCGTGAAGATGCCGGCGATAGCGGTGAAGGAACTGGACGGGGCCGTGCGCCTTGCCCGTGACTTCACCTATGACGATTTCACGGCTGCCCTGTCGTGATCAAGGGCCCGGTGGCCCATCGTTTGACTGCCCCTTTATGACTCAAGGAGGACTATGGGCGAAATGAAGCGCAACATACTCATCATCGGCGCCGGTGGCGTAGCGCAGGTTGTCGCGCACAAATGTGCGCAGAACAACGACCTGCTCGGCGACATTCACATTGCTTCGCGCAATCCCGCGAAGTGCGAGCGGATCATCGACAGCATCCGCGAGAAAGGCAGCCTGAAGGTCGAGGGCGCTCTTGAAGCCCATGCCCTGAATGCAATGGACACGGCGGCAGTCGCCGCGCTGATCCGCAAGACCGGGTGTCAGATCGTCATCAACGTTGGCTCATCCTTCGTCAACATGACTGTTCTGGATGCCTGCATCGAGACGGGCGTGGCCTACATGGACACGGCCATCCACGAAGATCCGAAGAAGATCTGCGAGACGCCGCCCTGGTACGGCAATTACGAGTGGAAGCGCCGCGAGTCCTGCGCCGACAAGGGCATCACCGCCATCCTCGGCGTCGGCTTCGACCCGGGCGTGGTCAATGCCTATGCGCGCCTCGCCATCGACGAATACGTGACTGAGCCGGAGTCGATTGACATCATCGACATCAACGCCGGTTCGCATGGCCGCTGGTTCTCGACCAACTTCGACCCGGAAATCAACTTCCGCGAGTTCACCGGCACGGTCTATTCCTGGCAGAACGGTGGCTGGCAGGAGAACAAGATGTTCGAGGTCGGCAAGTCCTGGGACATGCCACTCGTGGGCCCGCAGCAGACCTATCTGACCGGCCATGACGAAGTGCATTCCCTGTCGGCCAACTATCCGCAGGCGGACGTGCGCTTCTGGATGGGCTTCTCGGATCACTACATCAACGTCTTCACCGTACTGAAGAACCTCGGTCTTCTGTCCGAACAGCCGGTCAAGACGGCCGAAGGGCTTGAAGTGGTGCCGCTAAAGGTGGTCAAGGCCGTGCTGCCGGATCCCTCGTCGCTTGCCCCGGATTACACCGGCAAGACCTGCATCGGCACGCTGGTGAAGGGCAAGAAGGACGGCAAGCCGGCCGAAGTTCTGGTCTTCAACATCGCCGATCACAAGGACGCCTACAACGAAGTCGGCTCGCAGGGCATCAGCTACACCGCCGGCGTGCCGCCGGTCGCCGCTGCCATGCTGATTGCCGACGGCACGTGGGATGTGGGTGCGATGAAGAACGTCGAGGAGCTTGACCCCAAGCCCTTCCTCGCGCTCCTCAACCGCATCGGCCTGCCGACCGAGATCAAGGACGCCTCCGGAACCCGGCCCTTTGTTGGCTGACCTGAACTGCGCATGAGTGTTGGAAACCCCGGATCGAAAGGTCCGGGGTTTTCGTTTGCGGGCGACTTTTTATGCGGCGTCATCCCGGACCAGCTGAGCGCCAGCGAAGCGCCGAGCCGGGATCCAGATATCAGCCGCGCGGAGCGCGACACACTGGTCCAGCGCGCGCCTGTCAGGCGAAATTGCATTTGCGCTCGCTGCCGCTCGCACGGGCTCGCTGGATTCCGGATCTGCGGTTCACTGCCGCTCACCTTGTCCGGAATGACGGGGAGGAGGGGAGGCATGGATTTCGTTACGGGGCCATGCGCCATGTCATGGGCTGTTGCGCGGCGATGTGTATCACTGTCGGCAACGCCCCCTCAGACGGGGCACGCAGCCAATCATGCCATCATCCCATCCGGAGCCCGACAATGTCCGATGCCCGCTACCGTGTCGATGTGTTCAGCGCCAAGCCCTATGACGCCCGGTTTCTGGATGCGGCGGCAGCAAGGGTGGAGGCGCCGGTCAGCCTCGTTTATCACGACATGCGCCTCACGGAGCGGACCATGCCGCTGGCGCGCGGGGCGGATGTGGTCTGCGCCTTCGTCAATGACACGCTGTCGGCGCCGGTGCTCGACGGACTGTCGGATTACGGGGTGAAACTCGTTGCGCTGCGCTCGGCCGGGTTCAACCATGTTGACCTCAAGGCCGCAGAGGCCTGCGGCATTCAGGTGGCCCGCGTGCCGGCCTACTCGCCGCATGCGGTGGCGGAGCACGCGGTGGCCCTGATGCTGACGCTGAACCGCAAGACCCACCGCGCCTACAACCGGGTGCGGGACGGCAATTTCGCGCTGGACGGGCTGATGGGGTTCGACTTCCATGGGCGCACGGTCGGCATCATCGGCACCGGTCTCATCGGCGAGGTGCTGGCGCGGATCATGACCGGTTTCGGCTGCCGCGTGGTGGCGCATGACCCGGTGCCAAACCCTGCCTGCCTCGCGCTTGGCGTCACCTATCTGCCGCTGGCCGAACTCTTCGCCGCCGCTGACATCCTGTCGCTGCAGTGCCCGCTGACGCCAGCCACGTTTCATCTCATAAATGATGAAACGATTGCGCAGATGCGCCCCGGCGTCATGCTGGTGAACACCTCGCGCGGGGCGGTCATCGACACGGCCGCCGTGATCCGGGGGCTGAAGAGCGGCCAGATCGGCGCCCTCGGTCTCGATGTCTATGAGGAGGAAAGCCAGCTGTTCTTCGAGGACCTGTCGGACCGGATCATCCCGGATGACCTCTTTGCCCGGCTCCTGACTTTCCCGAATGTGCTCATCACCGGCCACCAGGGCTTCTTCACCGAGGACGCGCTGACGGCCATCGCCGAGACGACCATCGCCAATGTCACGAGCTTCCTCTCAACCGGTGCCCCGCTGCATCCGGTGAAGGCACCCTGACGCAAACGCCAGTCAGGCCCGCCCGAACAGCGCCGGCAGGTCCGTGAGGCTCTTGAGCTGGATCGCTTTCGGATGGTCATCGGGGAAGTCGGCCGCTTCCAGCGCCCAGAGCAGCGGGTAGGGGACGTGAATGGCGGTGGCGCCCAGTTCAAGGACGGGCAGGATGTCGGAGCGCACCGAGTTGCCGATCATGATCACCTTCGACATGTCGTCGGTGTAGCGGGCAAAAACCCGGGCGTAGACCTCCGGCGACTTCTCGCTGACCACATCGACGGCGGTGAAGTGCTTCTGCAGGCCCGAGGCGGCGATCTTGCGTTCCTGGTCGAACAGGTCGCCCTTGGTGATGAGGATCAGCGGGGCGATGCCCCGGATGGCGGCGAGGGCCTCGCGCACGCCGACGAGCGGCTCGACCGGGTGGCCGAGCATGTCCTGTCCCGCCGCCAGGATCTCGCCGATCACCGTCGCCGGCACCTTGCTATCGGTGACCTCGATGGCCGTCTCGATCATCGACAGGATGAAGCCCTTGATGCCGTAGCCATAGTGGTGGACGTTGCGCCGTTCGGCGGCCACCAGCCGTTCCTCGATGCGGTTCTTCTCGCAATAGGGCGCGAGCAATTCGGCGAAGCGGGCTTCCGTCAGCTTGAAGAAGCTCTCGTTGTGCCAGAGCGTGTCATCGGCATCGAAGGCGATCACGGCGGGAGACTGCAGCAGCGGCATGGACAGGCTTTCTGGTGGGGGTGACGGGTGGGCTCAGGGCCATTGCCGGGCGCCATGAAGCAGGCGCAGGATGAGGATCGAACCGGCCTGTTCGGTGTAGACAACGATATAGGTCTGCCGAACGACCAGCTCCCGTGTTGATGCGACACGGCCCGGGCGGCCGAGGTCAGGATGACGCGTCAGTGTTGCGACGCGGGCTTCCACATCTTGCTTGAACGCCGTTGCGGCAGCTGGATTGTCCGCCGCGATGTAGTCGATGATCGCAAGAAAGTCCTGCGCTGCCAATGGGTGCCACGCCAGCCGCACCGCAGACACCCTCAGTCGCCGCTGTCAAGTCGGCCGCGTGCAATCCGCCGGTCTGCTGCCGCCATGACGTCCTCATGCGACACGGGGGCCGAAAGGTCGTTCAGCGCCTCGGCCACCTTGTCCCGAAACCAGGCGTCATGGGCTTCCGTATCCAGCAACAGCTTCGGGGGAAGGACACCGTCCTGTGCGATCCGGGTCACGAGGATACGCACCGCATCCGACAGGGATAGCCCGGTGCCATCCAGTGCGGCTGCGGCACGTGCCTTCGTCTCGTCTTCAATCCGGACATGCAGCATGCCGGTCTTGGAGGTCATGAGAAGTCTCCTGGGCTGTTGGCCGCGCGTCTGGTTCCTGCCGACTGTATCTCAAACGCGATACGCTATCAATTCACCCTGCCTCCAGTTCCGAAGACAGGGCCAGCCAATCCTCCTCGGTCGACGTCAGCTTCTTTTCGCAGAAGGCGCGTTCCTTGGCGAATTTGGAGGCCCGTTCGGGATCACGGGTGAAAAAGTCAGGATCGGCCATCATGGCGTCGATCTTGGCGATCTTTTCCTGAAGCCTGGCCATTTCGGCTTCCGCAGCTTCCAGCTTCTTGCGCAGGGGCGCGTTCTGGGCCCGTCTTACGGCCGCCTCGCGGCGCTTTTCCTGCGCGTTGGCGGCGCGGGCCTCCTCTTCGCGGGCCTTTCGGACGGCGTCCGGACCTTGCAGGATGTAGCGGCGGTAGTCTTCCATGTCGCCGTCGAAATTCTTCACGCCGCCATCGGCGACGAGCCAGAGCTGGTCGGCGCAGGCTTCCACCAGGTGGCGGTCGTGCGAGATCAGCACGACGGCGCCCTCGAATTCGTTCAGGGCCTGAACCAGCGCCTCGCGGCTGTCGATATCGAGGTGGTTGGTCGGTTCATCGAGGATGATCAGGTTTGGTCCATCGAACGTGGCAAGGCCCAGCAACAACCGGGCCTTCTCGCCGCCGGACAGGTCCTTGGCCGGGGTTTCCATGCGGTCGGTTGGCAGGCCGAAACGGGCAACGCGGGCGCGGACCTGTGCCTCGGCCGCCTGCGGCATCAGGCTGCGCACATGGGCGACCGCGCTTTCGGCCGGGCGCAGTTCATCGAGCTGATGCTGAGCAAAGAAGGCGATCTTCAGCTTGGATGCGCGCGTGATTTCGCCGCCCTTCGGAGCAAGACGCTCGGAAATGAGCTTGGCGAAGGTGGACTTGCCGTTGCCGTTGGAGCCGAGCAGGGCGATGCGGTCATCGGTATCGATGTTGAGGGTGAGGCGTGACAGGACAACGCGCGCGTCGTAGCCGACCGACACATTTTCCAGCTTCAGGATCGGCGGAGCGAGCCGGCCCTGGGGCGCGGGAAAGTGGATCGGCTTGGCGCTTTCCTCGGTGAGCGGCACGATTGTGTCCATGCGCTCCAGCATCTTGAGGCGCGACTGGGCCTGGCGGGCCTTCGAGGCCTTGGCGCGGAAGCGGTCGACGAAGGCCTGCATGTGCTTGCGCTGCGTGTCCTGCTTTTCCTTGGCCTTCTGCTGCAGGATCATGGTCTCGCGCCGCTGCCGGTCGAAACTGTCATAGCCGCCGCGATAGAAGGTCAGCTTGCCACGGTCGAGATGAACGATGGAATCCACCGCCTTGTTGAGCAGTTCGCGGTCATGCGAAATCAGCAGAACCTGATGCGGATAGCGGGCGATGTAGGTCTCCAGCCACAGCGTACCTTCAAGATCGAGGTAGTTGGTCGGTTCATCGAGCAGCAGCAGGTCGGGCTCGGAAAACAGCACCGCAGCCAGCGCCACGCGCATGCGCCAGCCGCCCGAGAAGGCCGAACAGGGCCGGCGCTGTGCCTCGGCATCAAAGCCCAGACCGAACAGGATCGAGGAGGCACGGGCTTCTGCCGTATGAGCAGATATATCGGCAAGGCGTGTGTGGATGGCGGCAATGCGGTTCGGATCGGTGGCCGTGTCGGCTTCCGCAAGCAGGGCGGCGCGTTCCGTGTCGGCTGCCAGAACGACCTCGATCAGGCTTTGCTCCGTGCCCGGCGCTTCCTGGGCGACCTGTCCGATGCGGGATGACTTGGGAATGCTGATCGAGCCGGTTTCCGACGTCAGGTCGCCGGTGATCAGTTTGAAAAGCGTCGACTTTCCAGCGCCATTGCGCCCGACGAGACCGGTCTTGGTGCGGGCTGGGAGGATAACGCTGGCGCCATCGATCAGAAGGCGGCCGGCGATGCGATAGGTGAGGTCATTGATCTGAAGCATGGGCGGATCTTTGGGGGAGCTTTGCAGCGTTTGCAAGCATCTCGCACAGGACTTTGGCTGTTCCCTGCACGGAGTTGCCAAGGTGTGGCGAGAAATCTCCACGGGCCCTTGCAGGGCGTGCGGGGCAAAGCTATAGGAACGCGCGAGTTTCCGGCCCGGGGCAATCTGCCCGGGCCATAAGCTGCCCGCCGCTTTTCAAGCGGATTTGACACTTTCAGGAAAGACGACCCATGGCCATTGAACGCACCTTCTCCATGATCAAGCCGGACGCAACCAAGCGCAACCTGACCGGCGCCATCACTGCCAAGCTCGAGGAAGCCGGCCTGCGCGTCGTTGCATCCAAGCGCGTCTGGATGAGCTTGCGTCAGGCTGAAGCCTTCTACGCCGTCCACAAGGACCGTCCGTTCTTCGGCGAACTGACCGAGTTCATGTCCTCGGGACCGACCGTTGTTCAGGTTCTGGAAGGCGAAAACGCCATCCTGAAGAACCGTGAAGTGATGGGCGCCACCAACCCGGCCAACGCCGAAGAAGGCACCATCCGCAAGCTGTTTGCCCTGTCGATCGGCGAGAACTCGGTGCATGGTTCCGACGCTCCGGAAACCGCTGCAGAAGAAATCGCGTTCTGGTTCGCCGGCAACGAGATCGTCGGCTAATCAGCTGACCATCACGCAAAATCAAAGGCCGGCTCCGCGAGGGGCCGGCTTTTTTCGTGTCCTGGCACAGGGGCCAAACTGGCACCTCGATTCTGCGCCGTCTGTTGCTTGACTTCGCTGGCGCAAGGTCTGAAACCTCGGTCAACGTCGCCTGATCGGAGCTTTCGTCCGCTCAGGCACCAGCCAGCGAGTGTTTCATGAACAAGCCCGCCACGATCACTGCCTTCTCCGCCTGCCCGCACGACTGTCCCTCGACCTGCGCGCTCGAGGTGGAGGTGACGGCGGAGGGGCGGATTGGCCGCCTGCGCGGGGCGCCGGACAATGACTACACGGCCGGCGTCATCTGCGCCAAGGTGGCCCGCTACACCGAGCGGCTGTATCATCCCGACCGGTTGACCCGCCCGCTCCGGCGCGTCGGAGCCAAGGGCGAGGGGCGCTTCGAGCCCATCTCCTGGGACGCGGCGCTCGATCTCATCGCTGAGAAGTTCCTCGACGCCGAGGCCCGCTTCGGCACCGAGACGATCTGGCCCTATCATTATGCCGGGACCATGGGGCTGGTACAGCGTGACGCAATCCACCGGTTCCGCCACGCCAAGGGCACCTCGCGCCAGTTCGACAGCTTCTGCACCAACATGGCCTGGACCGGCTATGTCGCCGGCACGGGCCGGCTGTCAGGCCCCGATCCGCGCGAGATCGCCCGCGCCGACCAGGTGGTGATCTGGGGCACCAATGCGGTGGCGACGCAGGTCAACGTGATGACCCACGCGATTGCCGCCCGCAAGCAGCGCGGCGCGCGGATCATCGTCGTCGACGTCTACCGCACCGAGACGATGAAACAGGCGGATGTGGGCGTGATCGTCAAGCCGGGCAGCGATGCGGCGCTCGCCTGCGCCGTCATGCATGTGCTGTTCCGCGACGGTCTTGCCGACCGGGCCTATCTCGCCCGCTACACCGACTGTCCGGATGCGCTGGAAGCGCATCTGGCGAGCCGTACACCGGAGTGGGCGGAGGCCATCTGCGGTGTGCCTGCGGCTGACATCGTCAGCCTTGCCCACATGATCGGCAGCGTGAAAAAGACCTTCTTCCGTCTCGGCTACGGCTTCACCCGCACGCGCAACGGCGCGGTGTCCATGCATGCGGCGGCCAGCATCGCCGCGGTGACGGGCTGCTGGCAGTATGAGGGCGGCGGCGCCTTCCACAACAACGGGGCGATCTACCAGCTCAACAAGGCGATGGTGGAAGCCCCGGAGCTGAAGACGGCAACGCGCCTCCTCGACCAGAGCCTCGTTGGCCGGGTTTTGACAGGTGATCCAGAAGCTTTGGCCGGTGGCGCGCCGGTGACGGCCATGCTGATCCAGAACACCAACCCCGCGTCGGTTGCTCCCGAGCAACGGCTTGTGACCGCAGGATTCGCCCGCGAGGATCTCTTCACCGTCGTGCATGAGCAGTTCATGACGGATACCGCGCGCCATGCCGACATCGTGCTGCCGGCGACGCAGTTCCTCGAACATGACGACATCTACAAGGGCGGCGGCCACCAGTATCTGATCTTCGGTCCGAAGCTGACCGAGGCCCCCGGCGAGGCGCGCGAGAACCTGTTCGTCATCAATGAACTGGCCCGCCGTCTCGGGGCGAAGGATCATCCTGGGTTCCACATGACCGCGCGCGAGCATGTCGACTGGATGCTGGTCAATTCCGGCTATGGCACGCTCGACGACCTGGAGGCCGGGCGCTGGAAGGACATGCAGCCTGAATTCGAGCAGGCGCATTTCCTTGACGGCTTCGGACATGCGGATGGCAAGTTCCATTTCCGCGTCGACTGGGCTGAGACCCTGGCCCCGAACCGGCCAGAGCACGGCAAGGCCTTTGGGCCCGTTGCCACAATGCCGGAATTGCCGGACTACTGGGACGCCGTCGAGAAGGCGGACAAGGACCATCCGTTCCGCCTGGTGACAGCGCCGGCGCGATCCTTCCTCAATTCAACCTTCTCCGAGACCGCTGGCTCGGTGAAGAAGGAAGGCGGTCGGCCCGAGGTCTGGCTGACGGCACAGGACGCCGCGAAGGCCGGCGTGGCCGACGGCGACAAGGTGGTGATGGGCAACGCGCGCGGCGAGGTCGTCCTGCACGCCCGGGTGATCGAGGGGCTGGTGCAGGGGACGGTGATCTCCGAAGGGTTGTGGCCCAACTCCGCCTTCGAGACCGGCTGCGGCATCAACACGCTGACCGGCGCCGACCCGGTCGCCCCTTACGGCGGGGCAGCATTCCACGATACGGCGGTCTGGATCCGGCCAGCGATATAGTTTCACAGGACGCGAAATAATTGCAATTCATGTGAAATGATTATGTGGTTGACGCTGCAGAGGTCCTCGGGGCGGCGGCCTTGCGTCACGCCACGGGCTGGCAGTCCGGCGAGGCGGCGACTATCGGGTGTGCAGCATGCGTCTCGCGCAAGACCAGAATCGGCTGGTTCCGGCTCTGGAAATAGGGCGGCTGGCGCAGATAGCGGACTTCCGAGCCCGGGAGGTTGGTCTCTGCTCTTCCGCCGTAATTCTCGCCGATGATGCAGAGGGATGACGCGAGCGACGGATCGGCCTTCAGGCAATCCCGCACGGCCTTGGTGAAGACGCCGGGGCCGGTCAATTGCAGGATTGCCGATTTCGGATTGTGAAACACCCGGTTTGCGTAGGTGTCTGCATAGTCGCAGATGTAGTCAATCGTGCGCTTCAGGAACGGATGCCCGGCTGCAAAGCCGAAGGACCACTGGATGATGTTCTGCCCAGGATGCGGGAAGAAGCCGAGGATTTCCCGGTCCGGCAGGATGTTGCATTCACTCAGTTCATGCGAAAGCACGGCGGTTGCGCCTGCGGGATGGAGGGCGCGGATCGGACACGTCACGGCCTTGTTGATGTCGAAATAGTAGCCACCTCTGTCATGCAGCAGGCAGTAGCGGAAAATGTCGGCGCGCATCGGCCCAAACTGTGCCCCGCAGTAGATCGGGTATACCGGATGCTCCCCCCAGGTCCTTGCCATGTAGTCATCCCGCACCTTGCGATCCATCAGGACGAACTGCAGGTCTGGATTGTTGGCCCTGAAGGCCTGCAGGGCAGCCAGATGGCGCTTGCCGAACAGGTTCTCTTCCCAGGTTTGATAGACGACCGGGGGGATAGCTGATCGAGAAGTTTCCGGAGTGATAGCATGTTCGGCGTCTAGAAGTGGAGAAAGTGGATAGTCGAACAGGCGGGCGCGGATATGCTTTGTCCGCTTCAAGAACGATCTTTTTAGTCTCATGCTCAAACAAATAAGTAACGTTACGTTAGTCGCCTCAAGCATCCACGCGATCAGGACTATCTTGAGACGCACCAAGGTGGGGCGCCAGACCTATAGACCTTGCACAGTGTCCGGAATATGGCGGGAGTATCTTTCCGGTTGAAAACCCCGCTTAGACCACCAAAATATCCACCTTCTCACCCGCGACCATCGCCGGAGCATGTGGCGGGCGGATGATGAGGGCGCCGGAGGCGGCCAGAAGCCCGAGCATGGAACTGTCCTGCCGGTCAAAGGGCGTGACGCTGCGGGTGCCGTCGGGATGGGTGGTGAGACGGGCGCGCAGATAGTCCTGGCGCTGGTCATTCGCTGGCACAGGCGCGGTCAGCGTTGCCGTCGTCTGGCCCGTGCCGTCCGGCTGGCCTGTCAGGCGATAGAGCAGCGGGCGCAGGAACAGGAGGGCGCAGACAAGGCTCGACACCGGGTTGCCCGGCAGGCCAAGCACTTTCGTGCGGCCGAGGTGACCGGCCATCAGCGGCTTGCCCGGCCGCATGGCGATCTTCCAGAAGGCCAGCTCCATGCCCTCGCTGCCCAGCACCGACTGCACCAGATCATGATCGCCGACCGAGGCGCCGCCGAGCGTCACCAGCACATCGGCCCCGGCGGCGATGCCCTCGCGCACCTTGAGGGCGATGGCGGTCGGATCATCGGCGGCAATGCCGAGGTCGAGCGGGGTGCCGCCGCAATCCTCGACGAGTGCCGCTACCCCGCAGTGGTTGGAGGCGATGATCTGGTCCGGTCCGGGCGTGCCTCCCGGCGGCACAAGTTCGTCGCCTGTGGCGATGATCGCCACCAGCGGCTTGCGCCAGACGAGCAGGTCTGCGTGGTTCATGGCTGCAGCCAAGGCCAGGGCCTTGTAGTCAAGGCTGTCTCCAGCGCGCAGGAGAAGATCCCCCTCCCGGAAGTCGAGCCCTGACGGGCGGACGAACTGGCCCGGCTGCACGGGTTCCAGCACCGTCAACCGGTCACCGGTTCTCACGGCATTTTCCTGGATCAGGATGGCGTCTGCGCCGGCGGGCACTGGGGCACCAGTGAAGATGCGCACGGCTTCGCCCGGGTTAACTTTGCCGGCAAAGTGATGGCCGGCCGGTGCCTCGCCAATGATCCTGAGGTTCAGCCCCTGAGCCGCAGCATCGGCTGCACGCAGCGCATATCCGTCCATGGCAGAGGCCGGGAAGGGCGGCTGGGTGCGCCGAGCGATCAGGTTCTCGGCCAGCACGCGGCCATTGGCCGCCTTGAGTGGCACCTGTTCTCGGCCAAGCGGTTCAACGCCGGCGAGGAGTTTGGCTCTGGCGTCCTCAACCGGCATCAGGCTCATGGCAGTGGATCCTTGCGCGGGTTCAGGCGTCTGGCTGGGTGTCGCTGGCGCGCCAGTCGCCGGAGCGTCCGCCGCTCTTCTCCAACAGCTTGATGTTGCCGATGACCATGCCGCGATCGACGGCCTTGGCCATGTCGTAGATCGTCAGGCAGGCGACGGAACAGGCGGTGAGTGCTTCCATCTCTACGCCGGTCTGGCCGGTCACGCGGACCGACGCGGTGACGACGAGGCCGGGCAGGGAGGGATCCGGCTCGATGTCGACGGCAACCTTGGTGATCAGCAGCGGATGGCAAAGCGGGATCAGCTCATGCGTGCGCTTGGCGGCCATGATGCCGGCAAGCCGCGCCGTGCCGATCACATCGCCCTTCTTGGCGTTGCCGTCGAGGATGAGCTGCAGGGTTTCCGGCGCCATGCGAATCTCGCCCTGCACCCGCGCCTCGCGCCGGGTCACGGCCTTGTCGGCCACATCGACCATGTTGGCGGTGCCGGCCGCGTCAAGATGGGTAAGGTGATCCTGGTCGCCGGCCATGGGTCAGGCCGCTTCCGGGCTGCGGGCCAGCAGCGTGCGGGTGGCGCTTGCCACGTCCTCCTGCCGCATCAGGCTTTCGCCGATGAGGAAGGTGGAAATGCGCGCCGCTTGCATGCGGGCAAGGTCCGCAGGGGTGAACAGACCCGATTCGCCGACGATGATCCGGTCGTCCGGGATCATCGGCGCCAGGCGTTCGCTTGTCTCCAGCGACACCTCGAAGGTCTTCAGGTTGCGGTTGTTGATGCCCATCAGCGGCGAGGCAAGCTTCAGCGCGCGCTCCAGCTCCGCCTCGTCGTGGACTTCCAAAAGCACGTCCATGCCAAGGTCAAAGGCCGCGTCCTCGAGATCCTTCGCCTGCGCGTCATCGACGGCGGCGAGGATGATCAGGATGCAGTCGGCACCCCAGGCGCGGGCCTCGGCCACCTGATAGGTGTCGTAGAGAAAATCCTTGCGCAGCGCCGGCAGGGTCACGGCAGCCCGGGCAGCGGTGAGAAAGTCCGGGTGGCCCTGGAAGGAGGGCGTGTCGGTGAGCACCGAGAGACAGGCCGCGCCGCCGGCCTCATAGGCGCGGGCGAGGGCTGGGGGATCGAAGTCGGCACGGATCAGGCCTTTCGACGGGCTTGCCTTCTTGATCTCGGCGATCAGGGCATAGTCGCCTGCCGCATGTTTCGCCCGGATTGCATTGGCAAAGCCGCGTGGCGCCGACTGGGCCTTTGCCGCCATTAGAACATCGCTCAAAGGGCGGACAGCCTTGGCGGCGGCGATTTCCTCGCGCTTGTAGGCTTCGATGCGGGTCAGAATATCGGCCATGGGATCTTATCCGTTGGAGACGGCAACGAGCCGCTCAAGCCGGTCGAGCGCGTCGCCGCTGTCGAGCGAGCGGGCGGCCAGCGCCACGCCTTCGGGCAGGGTCGCGACCTTGCCGGCAACGATCAGCGAGGCGGCGGCGTTGATGAGCACCACATCGCGGTAGGGGTTTCTGGCCCCGGCGAGCACGGCGCGAAGCGCTGCCGCGTTTTCCTCCGGCGTGCCACCCTTGAGGTCCTCGAAGCGGGCGGTCGGCAGGCCGGCATCGGCCGGGGAGATGGTGAAGGTCCGGACCACGCCGTCCTTCAGCTCGGCCACCTCAGTCGGGCCCGTCGTGGTGATCTCGTCCATGCCGTCGGAACCATGCACGATCCAGACATGCTCGGAGCCGAGGTTTTTTAGCACATGGGCTATCGGCTCGACCCAGCGGCCGTCGAAGACCCCCGTCATCTGGCGCTTCACGCCAGCCGGATTGGAGAGGGGGCCGAGCAGGTTGAAAATGGTGCGCGTGCCCAGCTCGATGCGGGTCGGCCCCACATGCTTCATGGCTGCATGGTGCAGCGGGGCGAACATGAAGCCGATGCCGGCCTCCGCGACGCAGGCCGAGATCCGCTCCGGGCCTATATCGATGTTGACGCCGAGCTGGGCGAGGGCTTCCGACGAGCCGGACTTGGAGGAGAGCGAGCGGTTGCCGTGCTTGGCCACTTTCACGCCGCAGCCGGCGACGACGAGCGCGGCGCAGGTGGAGATGTTGTAGCTGCCGGTGGCATCGCCGCCGGTGCCGACGATGTCGATGGCATCGTCTGGAGCCGCGACCGGCAGCATGCGGGCGCGCATGGACGCGACCGCCCCGGTGACCTCGTCGATGGTCTCACCGCGCATCCTGAGGCCCATCAGGAACCCGCCGAGCTGCGACGGCGTGGCCTCGCCCGACAAAATGATGTCGAAGGCAGCGCGGGCGTCCTCGCGGGAAAGCGGCTCCCCGTCGGCGATCCTGGCGATATAGGCCTTGAAGTTGCTCATGGGTTGTCTCTTCGCGGGGGAGGGGCGCGCGCTGCCGTTACAAGGCGGCTACTGGGTCCGGCTGGTTCCGATGATCTGGGCGATCCCGGCCTGGTTGATCTCGACGCCCTTGTCCTTCTCGACCTGCGAGATCAGCTGGTTCAGCAGCGAATCCTGCAGCTGGCGCGTGATCTGCTCGTCGATCGGCTTGATTTCCTCGGCTTCAAGGAAGAAGGCCGGGGTTGCAATGCTGTCGACGACGAGAACCACCCGGTTGCCAGCGGTTCCGGCAGCTTCCACCACGGTGCCAACGGGGCCGGTAAAGGCCTCATTCGCGGTGGTCGCAGGAAGGTCTGCGGTGGCAAGGTTGCGCTTCAGGGCCGGATCCGTCTTGATTTCGAGACCGAGTTCCGTGGCAACCGCCTCCAGTGTCTCGCCCTTGCGCAGACGCTCTGCGGTAGCCAGGGCCAGGTCCGCGAGCTTCTTCTCGCGTTCGGCTGCAAGCCACGCCGTCACGACGGCGGGACGCACTTCCGACAGGTCCCGGTCGCGGGCAGGGGTCACGCTGGCCACCTCGAACCACAGATAGCCGCGCTGGCCGGAAGCCAGTACGTCGTTTTCCACGCCGACATCGCTGTCGAAGGCCTTGGCGAGCAGGTCGCCGGTGCCGGGGAGGGTGACGGCATTGCCGTTTGCGTCCTTGCCGGTGCTGTCGACAGCGGCAATCGTGAGCGGCGAAAGATTGAAGCGGGTCCCGATCTCCGCGAGCGTCGTACCGCCGGCACGGGCATCCTCGATCTCGTCATGCAGGTCCATGACATCTTTTTCTGCGGCAGCGAGTGCCAGCGATGCCTTGATCTCGTCCCGAACGTCCTCGAACGGCCGGGTCGCCGCCGGCGATATCTCGGCGACCTCAAGAATCACTGTGCTGAAACGTCCCTTGACCGGCTGCGCAACGATACCCTGGGCGGCGGAGAAAGCCGCCTCTGCAATGGCCGGATCGAGGAACTTGTCCCGCGCGAGCAGGCCGAGGTCAACATCGGTTTCTTTGAGATTGCGCGCCGCCATCAGGTCGGCAAACGTCTTTCCGGCAGCCATATCCGCCGCCGCCGCTTCCGCTTCAGCCGGATCGGTGAAGGGGATCTGCCGGACGCGCCGTCGCTCATCCGTGCGGTACCGGTTGATCGTGCGCTCATACTCGGTGCGCGCGGCCTCGTCCGTGATGGTCTCGGCCTTGGCCATGTTCTCGGGGGTCAATTCCAGAACCGTGAGGGCACGCAGTTCCGGAGCCCGGAAGTCAGTCTTGCGTTCGTCATAGAACGCGGTGAGGGCGGCCTCATCCGGATCCGCCAGAACGCCGACGCTCTGCGGCGTCAGAACGAGATAGCGCGCGCTACGGCTTTCATTCTGATAGGCGTTGACCGCTTCAAGCATCGTCTTCGGCGCGCTCATGCCACCGGAAATGCCCTCTGCGATCTGCATGCGCTGGAACGTGAGCTGTTGGTCAGTCACGAACTGCTCCTCGCGGATGCCGTTGCTGCGCAGCAGTTCCAGCAGCAGGTTGCGGTCGTATTTGCCGCCGCGCTGAAAGGCCGGGTTGGCCTGGATCGCCTTGGCCAGTTCCTCTTTCGAGAGGCCGATGTTCATGGCCCTGGCTTCGTCATTCATCGCAGCATCGGCGATGAGGCGTGCCAGCACCTGTTGCGGGATGCCGAACTGCGCGCCTTCGGTCGTCGACAGCGGACGTCCGATCTGGCGGCCAATCCGGTCGAGCTCCTGGCGATAGCTTCGCTCGAAGTCGATCAGGGATACTTCGGCATCGCCGACCTTGGCAGCGGTCGTCGTCTGGAAGCCACGGAAGACGTCCGCAATGCCCCAGGCTGCAAAGCTGAGGACGAGGAGGACGAGGAAAATCTTGGCAACCCAGGTGCCGGCGCCCTTGCGCAGCGCGTCGAGCATGTTGTCTCCACTGGTCAATATGCATGCGGCCTGGCGTTGCCGCCGGGCGATTTCCCCTGCATAGCCCGTTGCAGGGCAGCGGACAATAGGGGCAAGGGACAAGCTGTCACCGCTGCAGCTCTTGCGCTTTCTCCCGCACCCCGCTAGCCAAGACGGCAAAGCAGCTTGACTTGCCCCAGTTGGCAGACCGGAGGAGCGCAATATGACCGCAGCAAACCCACATCCGATCCGTCCGCTCGTCGCCGGAAACTGGAAGATGAACGGCCTGAACGCCAACCGCGCCGAGTTCAAGGCGCTTGCTGCAGCGCTTTATCCCTCGTTGACCCAGAAGGTCGATGTCATGATCTGCCCCCCGGCAACGCTGCTGGCGCCTCTGGTGGCTGATGCGGCATCGACAAAGATCGCCATGGGTGGCCAGGACTGCCATGCCAATGCCAAGGGCGCCCACACCGGTGATATTTCGGCTGAAATGCTGAAGGATGCCGGAGCCACAGCGGTGATCGTCGGCCATTCGGAGCGGCGGGCTGATCATGGCGAGAGTGATGCTGCGGTTCGCGCAAAGGCGGAAGCCGCCTGGCGCGCCGGCCTCATTGCAATCATCTGTGTCGGTGAGACCGAAGCGGAACGCAAGGCGGGCAAGACGATTGAGATCGTCGCCGGCCAGATTGCCGGGTCCATTCCCGATGGCGCGACGGCGGCCAACACGGTCATCGCTTATGAACCGGTCTGGGCCATCGGCTCGGGTCTGACGCCGACCATCGATGATGTTGCAGAGGTTCACGGCGACTTGCGGGCCCGGCTTGGTGCCCGCTTTGGCGCGGAAGGAGCCGCGATGCGGCTTCTCTACGGTGGCTCTGTGAAGCCGGCTAATGCCGCCGAGTTGATGGCTGTTCCCAATGTCAACGGCGCGCTTGTTGGCGGCGCCAGCCTGAAAGCGGCGGATTTCCTCGGCATTATTGCAGCCTATCGCTGATCCGTGAGCGGAGGGCTGCTTTGCCACAGGCGCAGGGCAGCTCTTTTGCATCAAGGGTGGAAAGCCAGACACGAGTGGTGTAGAAGGCGCCAATCGTACAACAGAGTTTCGGTCCCAAATGGAAACGGTGGTCATCGTCATTCATCTGATGGTCGTGCTGGCCCTGGTGCTGGTCGTCCTTCTGCAGCGCTCCGAAGGCGGCGCGCTTGGCATGGGCGGCGGCGGTGGCGGCGGCTTCATGACCGCACGTGGCACGGCCAATGTGCTGACCCGCGCGACCTCGCTGCTCGCCGTGGCCTTCTTCGTCACGTCCATCTCGCTTACCCTCATCGCCAAGATGAATGACAGCCCGGCCTCGGTGCTCGACAGCCTGCCGACCTCGCAGTCCCCTGCGGCGCCGCTGGGCGGCGATGCGCCGGCTACGGGCGGTGGCGTTCTGGATGCGCTGAAGCAGCAGAGCCCGCAACCGACCGGTCCGCAGGTTCCGGCGGCGCAGTAATGCGCCCCGGCCCAGCCGGCTCATCAGTCTGAATTTGCCCTGCGGCACCAATCGCAGGGCATTTTTATTGTGTCTAACCGCAAGACCCGTGTGGCCGACCCGGCCCAGGTCCCGTTAAGGTGTTGCTCCATGGCGCGATACATTTTCATCACTGGCGGCGTGGTTTCCTCCCTCGGCAAAGGCCTTGCCTCGGCAGCCCTCGGCGCACTCCTGCAGGCGCGCGGTTATTCCGTCCGCCTTCGCAAGCTCGATCCCTATCTCAATGTCGATCCGGGCACGATGAGCCCCTATCAGCATGGCGAGTGCTTCGTCACCGACGACGGCGCTGAAGCCGACCTTGATCTGGGCCACTACGAGCGCTTCACCGGCCGTCCGGCGACCAAGCAGGACAACATCACCACCGGCCGCATCTATCAGGACATCATCGCCAAGGAGCGCCGCGGCGACTATCTCGGCGGCACGGTGCAGGTGATTCCCCATGTGACGGATGCCATCAAGGCCTTCGTTCTGGACGGCAACGAGGACGTCGACTTCGTGCTGGTCGAGATCGGCGGCACGGTTGGCGACATCGAGGGGCTGCCGTTCTTCGAGGCGATTCGTCAGCTCGGCAACGACCTGCCGCGCGGCCAGGTGATCTACATCCATCTCACCCTGATGCCGTATATCCCGAGCGCCGGCGAGATGAAGACCAAGCCGACGCAGCACTCGGTCAAGGAACTGCGCTCCATCGGCATCCAGCCGGACATTCTCATGATCCGCTGCGACCGCAAGATTCCGGACACCGAACGGCGCAAGCTGTCGCTGTTCTGCAACGTGCGGGAAAGCGCGGTCATTCCGGCCTATGACGTCTCCTCGATCTATGACGTGCCGATCGCCTACCACAAGGAAGGCCTCGACGAGGAAGTGCTGAAGGCCTTCGGCATCACCGGAGCGCCGGCACCGAAGCTGGAAGGCTGGGAGGAAATTTCGCGCCGGATCGCCAATCCGGAAGGCGAGGTGACCATTGCCGTCGTCGGCAAGTACACGGTGCTGAAGGACGCCTACAAGTCGCTGATCGAGGCGCTGGTGCATGGCGGCATCGCCAACAACGTCAAGGTCAACCTCGAATGGATCGAATCGGAGACCTTCGAGAAGGAAGATCCAGGTCTCTATCTCGAGGGTGTCGCCGGTATCCTGGTTCCGGGTGGTTTCGGCGAGCGCGGTGCCGAAGGCAAGATCGCTGCGGCGCATTTCGCCCGCACGCGCAAGGTGCCGTATTTCGGCATCTGCTTCGGCATGCAGATGGCCGTCCTCGAAGCTGCCCGCAATCTCGCCGGTATTGCCAAGGCCAGTTCGACCGAGTTTGGCCCTTCGTCGGAGCCCGTCGTCGGCCTGATGACCGAGTGGGTGCGTGGCAACGAGACCGAGACACGGAACGAGGGCGACGACCTTGGCGGCACCATGCGCCTCGGTGCCTATCAGGCCGCGCTGAAGCCGGGCTCACGCATTGCCGAGATCTATGGCTCTACGACGATTTCGGAACGCCATCGTCACCGCTACGAGGTGAACATCGCTTATCGCCCGACGCTGGAGAACTGCGGCCTTAGCTTTGCCGGCACTTCTCCGGACGGCGTGCTGCCGGAGACGGTCGAGATCGCGGATCATCCGTGGTTCATCGGTGTGCAGTATCATCCGGAACTGAAGTCGCGTCCGTTCGAGCCGCATCCGCTGTTTGCGTCCTTCATTGGCGCCGCCGTCAAGCGCAGCCGGCTTGTCTAAGCCGGGCGGGGAGGGACGCATGATCCGGGGTCTCGATCATGTCGTTGTGGCCGTGCGTGATCTTGATCAGGCTGCGGCACATTATGAAGCACTGGGCTTTACCGTCACGCCGAAGGCCCGGCATCCCTGGGGCACCGAGAACCGTCTGGTCCAGCTCCAGGGGGCCTTCCTTGAGTTGCTGACGGTTCCCGCCGGTGTCGAACTCGCGGTTCCAGGTCAGGGGGTGTTTTCCTTCGGTGCGTTCAACCGGGACTTTCTCGCCCGCGGCGAGGGGGCTTCGATGCTGGTTCTGGACAGCGTCGATCCAGAGGCGGACCGGGCCGTCCTTGCCACTGCCGGGTTGAGCCTTTTCGAGCCCTTCGGGTTCGAGCGGACAGCGACAGCCCCGGACGGCAGTGCCCGCAAGGTCGGGTTCGATCTGACCTTTACCGCCGACCCGGATGCGCCGGGCATCGGTTTCTTCACCTGCCGCAACCGCTATCCGGAGAATTTCTGGAAGCCAGAGTACCAGGCGCATGCAAACGGCGCGGTGGATCTGGCGGAAGTGATTCTGGTGGCGCGGGATCCGGCCGATCATCATGTGTTCCTGGAGGCCTTCACAGGCGTGCGTGAATTGCGTTCGACCAGTCTGGGCATTGAATGCCGGACTGCGCGCGGCCTGATCACCATCCTGTCGCCGGTCGCCTTTGAAGGGCTGTACGGGATGAAGGTCGACGGGGCTGGCACCTTGCCCTGCATTGCCGCTGTGCGCCTGGCTGGGCCGTCAATCCGCACGCGCAAGGTCATTTCTGCGACCGACAATTTCGGCCTTGGCCTGATCCTCGACCCAACTTGAGAAGATCGGAGCCCGCAAGCCGGTGACGCAGCCGGTTTACGGGCTCTTCATGGCTTGCATGTCAGGGTATGGATCGTGGATAGCTTGTCCTGTCTGTCATTTTCTGGGTTGCGCCTTGCGCAACTTGGACATAAACACACCGCCAACGCAGAGCCTGGCTCTGCGGTCCCTTAAGTGGGAGCGAGTAGCTCAGTTGGTAGAGCAACTGACTTTTAATCAGTTGGTCCGGGGTTCGAGCCCCCGCTCGCTCACCATTCCCTTCCCTTTTTGACGACGACGCCCAGGCCAATCTGGTCTGGGCATTTGTGTGTTCTGGGCACGGACCGGGTAACCGGTATCTCTCGCTACCTGTTGGCCGAGGGAAGTCTTGTTGCAGACCAGAGCGCTGGCCGAAGGTCAGCTTGACGCCCTGCAGTGGCAACGCACAAGTCGGCCGCTTCTGCAACTTCGGGGAAAGACGGACATCAATTCCATTTCAAATCCGGTCGGATTGTGTACAGTTCGGCAAACTAGTGGGTCTTTGCTAGGAAATGTACCTAGATCGAGCTGCGGCGTGAGATACCGGACGTAAAGGAAGATGTGTCAGCTTCGGTAGACAGGCGTGGTGCCAATTGGCCGGGATGGCCGGCAGATGGGTTGAGGACATGCTGGACGCAACTGCAGATCATGCCGCCCTTGGCGCGGAGTTCGACTTCCTGAAGGGGCACATCGCAGCGACCATGACGCTGATCCATGCGCTGATCGATCAGGGCGCGGTGGACAGGGTCGCGCTGGACAGTTTTTTTGCCGGCTTCATGCACCAGCTGCCGCATAATCGCCAGACACTGGCTTTGCGCACCGTGCTGGAACAATGGCGCCAGGGCCTGCGCGACGGGCATGATGTGGCACAGCTGAACCGCCGTGTCTTTGAAGTCGTCAGGGGCGGTCTCAAGAACGACGCCTGACATAAGAGTTGTCTTTTCGACCTACCTCAATTCCTTGCTCGCTCGTCCGGGATGGCTTTCGCTTCACGGCGTGCCTGTGTTTGGTGCCGAACCTGTGACACGGCGGCACCTTTAGCTTTCACCGCAATGCCGGTAAAAGAGGTGGACCTTTTCTCGGCGACGTCGCCGATCCGCACGCACAGCCAGGGAATTCCAACACAATGATGCAGGACGTAACGCTCGTTGGAGCCGTCTTTGCCGGCCTTCTTTCCTTCGTCTCGCCCTGTGTCCTGCCGCTCGTGCCGCCGTATCTGGGCTATCTCGCCGGAACCAGTCTTGAGGAAGTGGCCGATGGCAGCGCTCCATCGGACGCCAGCCGCCGGGTGTTCCAGACGTCGCTTGCCTTTGTTGCGGGTTTTTCGACGGTGTTTGTGGCGCTGGGGGCAAGTGCCTCGCTGATCGGACAGGCGGTCTCGCAATATGTCGGTATCCTCAGCACCATTGCGGGCATCGTAATCATCGTTATGGGGCTGCATTTCCTCGGCGTGTTCCGCATTGCCTTGCTGTACCGGGAGGCGCGGGTGCAGGTGGAGCGCAAGCCGGCCGGGTTGCCGGGAGCCTATGTGCTCGGCCTTGCCTTTGCCTTTGGCTGGACGCCCTGCATCGGGCCGATCTTAGCGGCAATCCTGTTTGTTGCGGGGGCCGAGGATACGGCTGCGCAAGGGGCATTGCTGCTGTCCGCCTATGCCCTTGGCTTGGGCATTCCGTTTCTCGGAGCAGCGCTGTTTGCCGGACCGTTCCTCCGCTTCATGACGCGGTTCCGCCGGCATATCAGCCGAGTGGAACAGGCAATGGGCGTGGTGATGATCCTGACCGGGATCCTGTTTCTCGGGGGCTGGATGCAGCAGGCCTCATTCTGGCTCCTCGATACATTCCCGGTGTTTAGCCAGATCGGCTGAGCCTACTGGTCGTCCAGCGGCTCACCAACGAAGAAGGTCGGCTTGCAGCCCGTGCTGCCATCTTCACTGAGGCGAAGACAGGCAACGGCAGCCAGCGCGGCATTGGCAAAAGGGCCGGCCAGAAGCCGCACGCCGTCTGCGCCCTCGACCGGGGCCGTCAACGCCCGCAGGTCAGCCATCCGGTCCTGATGCACATCACGGAAACCGGTCCAGGCGGCGTCAGCCTCGGCGCGGCTGACGTAGCGCCCGATCTCGATGGCAAAATCGCTGCGGCCAATCGCCGTGCTGGAGCCAAGGGTTCGACCGGACGGGTTGGCTGGGCGAATGATCATGGCAGCGGCCAGATCGCGGGTGAGCGCCTGGGGGCTAGATTCGGTCTGCGGAATGGATCCCGTCGCTACAGGTTCGGCCGCGCCGGATTTCGGCAGATCAACGATCCGGACCGGTGTTGCCGGTGTGCGGGCGACTTTGACAGGCTCCGCTGTCATCGCCTCAGGGTTGCCGCGGTCGTGCACAGCGACAACCGGAGGCTCGATACCGGCGCGTGTCTCGGGCGCCGGCATGGTTTCGACCGGAACTGGCCGCGGAGCAGGGACAGCGCTGACCTTCTTCTCCGGCTTGGGTGTATCGACCGCCTTTGCGTCAGGTTGGGACTGGGGGACAGCAGGGCGCGGTGTGCGTTCGACCTCTGCCGGGACGGTCGCTCCCAACTTTTCCAGTGCTGCGATCCGGTCGGATTGGGCCCTGTTCTGTTCCGCGAGCATCTCGGAGCGGCGGCGCAGGGCAACAAGTTCTCGCCGCAGCGTGTCCACCTGTGCTTCCATCAACCGCATGGCCTCGGCATTGGCCATGCCGCCGGCGGAGGGCAACACGCCCATGGTCACGGTCTCGTCGTCAGCCACGATGCTGCCAGTCGGGCCGACACGGTCGGCTCCTCCCGACGGAAGCGGCAATCCGGCGAAGGTGCGGCTGTTGCGCTCGATATCCGGCGTTGGAGCAAAGTGGACGGCTGACACCCCCACGACACCAAACAACACGGCCGCAAAGGACCAGCCGGCCAGAAGATAGCGCGACCGGAGCAAGGATGCTCCGGCCTCCGGCATCTCGGCGTCCTTCTGACGGCTGCGCACGGCGGTTGTGTCCTGCCCTGAAACGAATCTGGTATCGCGACGCTGTCATCACAGCGCAAATATGGTTAACGAACAAGAAACCCGAACTGACGCATGGATGTGTAGGCTATTGACCTGTGGATCTCCGCGTGAAACCCCTCTTGCGTGCCGGCGCGCGGATCGAAACAGTGCCGGCCTGAACAGACGCCGTGCGGGCTATGTCCCGGACATGGCGCAAGCGCCGACCGAGTGAAGAGGTTAAGCTGATGTCCGATCGTACCCTGCAGGCAATCGTTCTGGCCGCCGGGCTTGGCACACGGATGCGGTCCGCCGCCCCGAAGGTCATGCATGAGATCGGCAATCTGCCAATGGTCGGGCATGTGCTGAAGCGCGTGCAGCGCTACGATGGGGCAGGGATCGCCGTTGTCGTCGGGCCGCAGATGCCGGAGCTGGTCAAGCTGGTCGGCAAGCTGGCTCCGGGAGCGAGCTGCCATGAGCAGGTCGACCGCCTTGGCACCGCCCATGCCGTGCTGGCTGCACGCGATGTTCTCAAGGAACCGAAGGACGACGTGCTTGTCCTCTTCGGCGATACGCCACTCGTCAGCAACGCCGCAGTTGACCGGGTCCGCGACGGACTGGCTTCTGGGGCTGATGTGGTCGTGCTGGGGTTCGAGGCCGTCAATCCGTTCGGCTACGGCCGTCTGGTGATGAAGGGCGACGCGCTCCTCGCCATTCGCGAGGAGAAGGACGCGACCGAGGCTGAGCGGGCGATCACCTTCTGCAATTCCGGCATCATGGGCTTTCGCGGCGCCATCGCGCTTGAGCTGATCTCGGCCATCGGCAACACCAATGCCAAGGGCGAATATTACCTCACGGACGCGGCCGAACTTGCCAATGCGCGCGGGCTCAAGGTCATCGCCGTTTCGGCCAGCGAGAACGATGTGCGCGGCATCAATAATCGCGCGCAACTGTCTGAATGTGAAGCAATTTTCCAGAAGCGGATGCGGCAGGACGTCATGCTGTCCGGAGTGACGCTGCAGGCACCGGAGACCGTGTTCTTTTCGCATGACACGGTACTGGGCGTTGATGTCACGGTTGAGCCGAATGTGGTGTTCGGGCCGGGTGTCACGGTCGAGGCAGGGGCGCGGATCCGGGCCTTCAGCCATCTGGAGGGGGCCTATGTGGGGGCCGGATCGCTTATCGGTCCCTATGCGCGCCTGCGTCCCGGCGCAGACCTTGCCGCCGACACGCATGTGGGCAATTTCGTCGAGATCAAGAACGCCAAGGTCGGGGCAGGGGCCAAGGTCAATCACCTCAGCTACATTGGCGATGCCAGCATTGGCGCGCGCTCCAACATCGGCGCGGGCACCATCACCTGCAATTATGACGGCTACGGCAAGTACAAGACCGAGATCGGCGAGGGCTGTTTCATCGGCTCCAACAGCACACTGGTGGCGCCGATCCAGATTGGCGATGGCGCCTATATCGCGGCTGGCAGCACGGTCACTGAAGCCGTGCCGGTGGATGCGCTGGCCATCGGCCGGGCACATCAGTCGGTGAAGCCCGAGCGCGCCAAGGAATTGCGGGCGCGGTTCGCGGCGCGCAAGGCGGAAAAGTCGTGACCGGGCATTTCCCTGTCACGGTCTGAAACAAGGTTTTATTTCAATCCGCCAGCCTGCGTCGTCTAAGGGAGGCAGGCGAGTTTCATTACAAGGGATGGATGGAGATGTGCGGCATCATCGGGATTGTCGGGAAGTCGGGCGTTGCGCCGCAGCTTGTGGACGCGCTGAAGCGCCTTGAGTACCGCGGCTATGATTCCGCCGGTGTCGCCACCCTGGAGGCAGGCGTCCTCACCCGGCGCCGGGCCAGCGGCAAGCTGCGCAACCTCGAAGCGGTCCTGGATGGTAGCCCGCTCAGTGGGGCCATTGGCATCGGACACACCCGCTGGGCCACCCATGGCGCGCCGACGGTCACCAACGCCCATCCGCACCAGAGTGGCCGCGTCTGCGTCGTTCACAACGGCATCATCGAGAACTATCTCGCCCTGCGCGCCGAGGCCGTTGCGGCAGGCCTGTCCCCGGTGACCGATACGGACACGGAAGTGGTCGCGCTCCTGACCGACCTTGAACTGCGCTCCGGCAAGAGCCCGGCGGACGCGGTTGCCGCTGTTCTGCCGCGCCTCAAGGGCGCGTTCTCGCTGGTGTTCCTGTTCGAGGGCGAGGACGATCTGCTGATCGGTGCCCGCAAGGGCTCGCCGCTTGCCGTCGGTCACGGCGAGGGCGAAATGTTCCTCGGCTCCGATGCCATTGCCCTGTCCCCCTTCACTGACCGGATCACCTATCTCGAGGAAGGCGACTGGGCCGTCATCAGCCGCAAGGGCTGCAGCATCCGCGACAGCGCGAACCGCGAAGTCGTCCGGCCGGAAAGCCGCTCCAGCGTCGGCGCGGCCATGATGGACAAGGGAAACTACCGCCATTACATGGCCAAGGAGATCCACGAGCAGCCGGAGGTCATTGGCCACACGCTGTCGCGCTATCTGGATCTGGCCAACCACCGCGCCAAGCTGCCGGAAGGCGCGAGCGCTGATTTCTCCAAGCTGACGCGCCTTGTCATGTCGGCCTGCGGCACGGCCTATTACGCCGGTCTCGTTGGCAAATACTGGTTCGAGAAATACGCGCGCCTGCCGGTCGAGATCGATGTCGCGTCCGAGTTTCGTTACCGCGAACTACCCGTCAATGCGGGCGAGATGGCGCTGTTCATCTCGCAGTCCGGCGAGACGGCCGACACGCTGGCCTCGCTGCGCTACTGCAAGGCGCAGGGCCTGACGATTGGCGCCGTCGTCAACGTCCCGGAATCGACCATCGCCCGGGAATCCGACGTGGTGTTCCAGACCATCGCCGGTCCGGAAATCGGCGTTGCCTCCACCAAGGCCTTCACCTGCCAGCTGGCGGTGCTGGCCTCTCTCGCCATTCTGGCCGGTCGCCAGCGCGGCGTCCTGTCCGAAGCCCAGGAAGCAGAACTGGTCAAGGCGCTGGCCGAGGCGCCGGGTCTTGCCCTGACCGCGCTAGCGCTTGAGCCGCGCATCGAGAAGCTCGCCCCCAGCCTGTCGCGGGCCTCGGATGTGCTCTATCTCGGCCGCAGCACCAATTACCCGCTTGCCCTGGAAGGCGCGCTGAAGCTCAAGGAACTGTCCTACATCCACGCCGAAGGCTATGCAGCCGGAGAGCTGAAGCATGGACCGATCGCGCTGATCGACGAGAACCTGCCGGTGATCGTCATCGCGCCGCATGACAGCGTCTACGAGAAGACCGTGTCGAACATGCAGGAAGTGGCTGCGCGCGGCGGGCGCATCCTCTTGATCACCGACGCGCAGGGCGCCGAGGCCTCAGGTCTCACCGACAAGGACCGGGTGATCATGCCGGCCGTTGCCGATATCGTCGCGCCGATCGTCTATTCGATCCCGATCCAGATGATTGCCTATCACACGGCCGTCTTCATGGGCACGGATGTGGACCAGCCGCGCAACCTCGCCAAGTCGGTGACCGTGGAATGAGCCTGATCTTCGAGACCGTCATCGATACGTTCACCGAAGGCGACCGGCACCGGGTCGTGCGCCTTTGGACCGACTGCGGCCTGACGCGGCCCTGGAACGATCCGGACAAGGACATTGACCGCAAGATGGCCGACAGCCCCTGGGGCTTTCTTGTGCTGCGCCAGGGCAATGGCATCATCGGATCCGCCATGCTGGGCTATGACGGTCATCGCGGCTCGCTGTACTATCTCTGCGTTCACCCGGACCATCAGGGGCAAGGCCACGCCCGCCGCCTGATGGATCATTGTGAAGCACTGCTGCTCGCCCGTGGCTGCCCCAAACTCAACCTGCTGGTTCGCAGTTCCAACCTTCCGGTGAAGGCGTTCTACGACCGTATCGGCTATGCGCAGGACGACGTGATCTCGCTTGGCAAACGGCTCATCCCGGACACGTAAGCGCGCGCCTGGTCGGGCCGAAATCGAGCGTAAATCTGATCAGGCCTGCGGCCGCGATGGCCGCGTCAGGACATAGGCGGCGCATCCGATCATGATGCCTGCCACGATCAGCGCAAGTACAAGCCCGGCCCCGCTTGTGGCCAGAAACACCCCATATCCAACTGCCATGCCACCGAGGGCGAGAGCCTTGGCGCGCGGCGGGATCACGCCGTGATCGCGCCAGGCGATCACCTGCGGCCCGACCACAGGATGGGCAAGGATCCGGGCTTCGAGCTCCGGCGAGGAGCGGGCGAACATGGCGGCGGCGAGGATGAAGAAAATCGTCGAGGGGAGCAGCGGCAGCACTGCACCGACAAGGCCGGTGGCGACAAAGGCCAGGCCCGCGAGCTTGTAGGCGGTCCGTCGCACGTGCTGGGCTCCACTGGGCGGCGGGTCTGGGAGGGACGCCGCCGGTTCACACCGCTGCGATGCAGCGGTTTCCTGTTGGCATAGCCGATTTGCTCCGCGCTGTCCAAAGCGCCGCAGCCCCGGCGACAAATTGCATCATGGTGCGGAGGCCTGAAAGCTAATAAAGTACTTTAAGGGTGTCAATTTATTGTTCAAAATCAATTGTTTATATAAAATATCTAATGTAAAAAATCACCCTGCGCGAAGCAGGCGGATGGCCTCGTCGCGGCTGAAAAGGTAGAGCAGCGTCCGCAAGGCTGGACCACGCGGGCCCTTCAGTTCGGGGTCCATTTCCAAGATGAGCCTTGCGTCGTCGCGGGCGATTTCCATCAGGTCGGTGCGGGCATCGCCGCGTGCCAGACGGAACCCGGGGGCGCCGGACTGGCGCGTGCCGAGGATTTCTCCCTCGCCGCGCAGGCGCAGGTCTTCCTCGGCGATGACGAAGCCGTCGTTGGTCTCGCGCATCACGGCAAGGCGCGCCGCCGAGGTCTCGCCCAACGGTCCCTTGTAGAGCAGCACGCAGGAGGACGGCTTGTCGCCGCGCCCGACCCGGCCGCGCAGCTGATGCAGCTGGGCAAGGCCAAACCGCTCGGCGTGCTCGATGACGATGATCGTGGCATCGGGCACATCAACGCCAACTTCGATGACAGTGGTGGCCACCAGCACCCGGGCATGGCCCTCCTTGAAGGCCATCATTGCCGTGTCCTTGTCCTCGCCGCTCATCCGGCCGTGAACGAGGGCGACCGGAACCTTCAGCTCCTGGGACAGGTGACGATGCCGGTCCTCGACGGCGGCAAGGTCGATCTTCTCGCTCTCCTCGACAAGCGGGCAGACCCAGTAGACCTTCTGGCCTTCGGCAACCGCGGCCTTGATGCGGGAGACCATCTCGCCCATCCGGTCGAGCGACACCGAGACCGTGGTGATCGGCTTGCGCCCCTTCGGCTTGTCGGTCAGGCGGGAGACGTCCATGTCGCCGAAATAGGTCAGCACCAGCGTGCGCGGGATCGGAGTTGCGGTCATCACCAGCACGTCGACGCCCTTGCCCTTGGAGGACAGCGCCAGGCGCTGATGCACGCCGAAGCGGTGCTGCTCGTCGACCACGGCAATGCCAAGATTCGCGAACTCGACCGCGCCCTGGAACAGGGCGTGGGTGCCGACGGCAAGGTCGATTTCGCCGTTCGACAGCGCTGCCTGGGTCTCGCGCCGCTGCTTCGGCGTGTCCCGTCCGGTCAGGAGCGCAATCCGGATGCCGGCAGCCTCGCACAGTGGCGCCATCGAGGCAAAATGCTGGCGCGCGAGAATTTCGGTCGGTGCCATCATTGCCGCCTGTGCGCCGGACTCGATCACGGCGGCCATGGCGAGCAGGCCGACGATGGTCTTGCCCGCGCCGACGTCTCCCTGCAGCAGGCGAAGCATGCGCTGCGGGCTGCGCAGATCGGCCTCGATTTCTGCGACTGCCTGGGCCTGGCCGCCGGTCAGCTGATAGGGCAGGGCCGCAAGGATCCGGGCCTTCAGCTCACCGGTCGTCACGCGCGGTTCGCCATCCAGCTTGCGCATGGTCGCGCGGACAAGCGCGAGCGCCAGCTGGTTGGCGAGATACTCGTCATAGGCAAGGCGCGACAGGGCCGGGGAGGCGGGATCAAGATCGCGCGCGCCTTCCGGCCGGTGCACGCGCTTCAGAGCTTCATCGAAATCGGGCCAGGATTGGCGGGCGCGGAACTCCGGATCGAGCCAGTCCGGAAACACCGGCAGACGATCCAGCGCGCCGGCGATGCCTTTCAGCAAGGTGCGCTGCGCAAGCCCTGCGGTCATCGGATAGACCGGCTCGATGGCCGGCATGGTCTCGGCTTCTTCCGGCGTCAGCACATAGTCTGGATGGACCATCTGCGGCCGCTCGGAGAACCATTCGACCTTGCCGGAAATGATCCGCCGGCCGCCCACGGGCAACACCTTTTCCAGCCAGTCCTGCCGCGGATGGAAGAACACCAGCGCAATGCTCCCGGTCGCATCCGCGGCAATCACCTTGTAAGGCGCCCGGCTGCCACGCGGGGTGGGCATGTGGCGTTCGACACGCACGTCCAGGGTTACCGTGTCGCCGTTCTCGGAATAGGCAATCCCCGGACGGCGGCTGCGGTCGATGACGGCATGGGGCAGGTGAAAGGCAAGGTCCAGCACGGTGGCCTCCCGTCCCGGCGCTGTCCCCAGCAGCGTTTCCAGCAGCTTGGCGATCTTCGGCCCGATGCCGGGCAGCACCGAGACAGGAGCAAACAGGGGATCGAGCAGGGACGGGCGCATGGGCGAGGATCTGTCTTCAGTCGGTCGCGATGGGTCAGACCAGCGTTCTGCACCCTTTACCGCAGCCTTGCAACGCGGGAAGGTCAGTCCGGTCCACCCGGCCAAGCCGTACCTCCGGCAATCAGTCAAGTGTTCGGGACTGACTTCTCGTTGGCGCGGCGCTATAAGCCCTCAGACATTCTCCGCTCCGGCATGCAACCCGCATCCGGCACCCGCTCGATTCGTCAGGATCCGCCATGACCGACAGCTCCAACGCTCCCGCCGATCCCTCCGGCGATGGTGAACTCGACACCCGCCGCAAGCGCATCCTGTTCCGCACCTTGCATCGGGGCATGAAGGAAATGGACATGCTGCTCGGCGGCTTCACCAAGGCCGAGATCGCGCGGCTGAGCGAGGCGGAGCTGGACGAGCTGGAAGAGATCATTCCGATCAACGATCAGGATCTCTACGCCTGGATCACGGGCCGCAAGCCGCTGCCGGAGGAATGGAACCGGCCGCTGTTCCGCAA
The DNA here is from genome assembly GCF_003012935.1 of Pannonibacter carbonis. Taxonomy (GTDB): domain Bacteria; phylum Pseudomonadota; class Alphaproteobacteria; order Rhizobiales; family Stappiaceae; genus Pannonibacter; species Pannonibacter carbonis. The sequence continues at coordinate 83,251 of NZ_PUDR01000010.1, forward strand.
GATGCTGGCCTTCCACAACATCACTCTGCGCTGATCCAGTCAAAACCGCCCGGGAACCCAAGCCGTGTTCGAGACGCTCTTCCGCGACCGTGCCAACATCACCCTTGCCAGCGTGCCGGACGGAGCCGAGGCACTGGCGCTCGCGCGCATCCTGGGGCAGGCACCGAAGGACGGGCTGGCTGCCGTCTTCGTCGCACGGGACGCTGGCCGGGCGCAGGGCGTCATCGAGGCGCTGAGCTATTTTGCGCCCGACGTCGAGGCGCTGTCCCTGCCGGCCTGGGACTGCCTTCCCTATGACCGCGTCTCGCCGAACCCGGCGATCAGCGCCCGCCGCCTCCTTGTGCTTGGGCAGCTGGCGCGGGGCATTCCTGCTGGGTCTGGCCAGAAGGTTCTGGTGACAACGGTCAACGCGGCGCTGCAGCGCCTGCCGGAACGGGCCTGGGTCGCCGCCCAGACCTTCTCCATGGCGCCTGGCAACCGCATCGACCTGACGAAGATTGCCGCCTGGCTGGAACTCAACGGCTTCTCGCGCACGCCAACGGTCCGAGAGACCGGTGAGTATGCTGTGCGCGGCGGCATCATCGATCTCTATGCCCCCGGCGCAGAAGATCCGGTCCGTCTGGACTTCTTTGGCGACACGCTGGAATCGATCCGCGCCTTCGATACCGAAAGCCAGCGCACGACCAAGCAGCTGAAGCGGCTGGAGCTGGTGCCGATGAGCGAGGTGGTGCTGAGCGAGGAGGCGATCTCGCGCTTCCGCCGCAACTATCTCGCCCGCTTCGGCGCGGCCCGGCGCGAGGATGTCCTGTATCAGTCTGTCAGCGACGGCCGCCGTTATGCCGGCATGGAGCACTGGCTGCCGCTGTTCCACGAACACCTCGAAACCCTGTTCGACTATATCGGCGACGCACCGGTGGTGCTTGATGCCATGTCGGGCGATGCCATCCGCGAGCGCCTCGACCAGATCACCGAGCACCACGCGGCCCGCAAGGACGCGCTTGAAAACGGCCACCTGGCCGGCGCGGTGCCCTACATGCCGGTGGAGCCGCAGGCGCTCTATCCGGTCGGGACGGAATGGACCGTCCGGCTTGCCGACAGTGCCAGCTGCCAGATCGATCCCTTCACGCCGCCGCCGGGGTCTGGCCGGACGGTGATCGACTTCGGCGGCCGTCAGGGCCGCAGCTTTGCCGCCGAGCGCGCGGCGGGCGATGTGAACATCTTCGACGCGCTGGTGAAACACGTCCGGGCGCTGCACAAGGACCAGCGCCGGGTGGTCATCGCCTGCTGGAGCGAGGGCTCGCGCGACCGTCTCGGCCAGATCCTCGGCGATCACGGGCTCGACCTGCCGATGCCGGCCGAACGGGTTGCTGATCTCGACGCCTTGCCGCCGCGCGCCACGGCGCTCAGCATTCTCGGCCTCGAGCAGGGCTTCGAGGTCGACCGGCTGGTTTTCATCTCCGAGCAGGACATCCTGGGCGACCGTCTGGTGCGCAAGGGCCGGCGCAAGGCCAAGGGCGCCAATGTCCTGACCGAGGCAACCAGCCTCTCGGAAGGCGACCTCGTCGTCCACGTCGATCACGGCATCGGCCGCTTCATCGGCCTCAAGACCATCGAGGCGCTCGGCGCGCCGCATGACTGCCTGGAGCTGCAGTATCAGGGCGGCGACAAGCTCTACCTGCCGGTCGAGAACATCGAGCTGCTGACGCGCTTCGGTTCGGAAGACACCGACGTCATGCTCGACAAGCTGGGCGGTGGGGCCTGGCAGGCGCGCAAGGCGCGCATGAAGAAGCGCATCCTCGAGATCGCCGACGGCCTGATCAAGACCGCCGCTGCCCGTGCGCTGAAGACCGCGCCGGTGGTCGAGGTGCCGGAAGGGGTCTACGATGAATTCTCGACCCGTTTCCCCTACGAGGAGACGGAAGACCAGCTGACCGCCATCGATGCGGTGTTCCAGGATCTGGCGGCCGGCCGGCCGATGGACCGGCTGGTCTGCGGCGACGTCGGTTTCGGTAAGACGGAAGTGGCGCTGCGCGCCGCTTTTGTTGCCGCCATGTCGGGGCGCCAGGTGGCCGTGGTGGTCCCGACAACGCTGCTGGCGCGCCAGCACTATCGCACCTTCGCCACCCGCTTCCATGGCCTGCCGATCAATGTTGCCCATGCCTCGCGCCTCGTCAGCCCGAAAGAGCTGTCGGCGGCCAAGAAGGGCGTCGAGGACGGTTCCGTCGATATCGTCGTCGGCACCCATGCCCTGCTGGGTGCCGGCGTCAAGTTCCGCGACCTTGGCCTGCTCATCATCGACGAGGAGCAGCATTTCGGCGTCAAGCACAAGGAACGGCTGAAGGAACTGAAGTCGGACGTGCATGTGCTGACCCTGTCGGCAACGCCGATCCCGCGCACCTTGCAGCAGGCATTGACGGGCCTGCGCGAACTGTCACTGATCGCCACGCCGCCGGTTGACCGGCTTGCCGTGCGCACTTTCGTCTCGCCCTTTGATCCGCTGGTCGTGCGTGAGGCCTTGCTGCGCGAGCATTATCGCGGTGGCCAGAGCTTCTATGTCTGCCCGCGCGTTTCGGATCTCGCCGAACAGGCAGAGTTCCTGGCCGCCAGCGTGCCGGAAGTGAAGGTGGCCACAGCCCACGGCCAGATGGCGCCGGGCCAGCTCGAGGACGTGATGAACGCCTTCTATGAGGGCAAATATGACGTGCTGCTGTCGACCACAATCGTCGAATCAGGTCTCGACATCCCGACCGCCAATACGCTGATCGTGCACCGGGCCGACGTGTTCGGCCTTGCCCAGATGTACCAGCTGCGCGGCCGCGTTGGCCGGTCAAAGACCCGGGCCTATGCGCTCTTCACCGTTCCGGCCAACAAGCCGATGACAGCAACCGCCGAACGGCGGCTCAAGGTGTTGCAGTCGCTCGAAAATCTGGGCGCCGGCTTCCAGCTCGCCAGCCACGACCTCGACATTCGCGGGGCCGGCAATCTGCTGGGCGAGGAACAGTCCGGCCATATCAAGGAAGTCGGCTACGAACTCTATCAGCAGATGCTGGAAGAGGCGGTTGCCCAGCTCAAGGATGGCGGCGACGAGATCGGCGAGGACCAGTGGTCGCCGCAGATCAATGTCGGCACGCCCGTGCTGATTCCCGAAAGCTATGTTCCGGACCTGCAGCTGCGCCTGTCGCTGTACCGCCGTCTGGCGGATCTGACGGAAGCCCAGGAGATCGATGCCTTCGGCGCGGAGATGATCGACCGGTTCGGCCCGCTGCCGGAAGAGGTCGGGCATCTCCTGAAGATCGTCTACATCAAGGGCCTCTGCCGCAAGGCGAATGTGGAAAAGGTCGATTCGGGGCCGAAGGGCATCGTCATCACGTTCCGGGGGCAGCAATTCGCCAATCCGGCGGGGCTTGTCGCCTATATCGCGGAGCAGGGCTCCCTCGCAAAGATCAGGCCGGACCAGAAGGTCGTGCTGTCGCGCGACTGGGACAAGGCGGACGACCGGCTCAAGGGCACGGCGACCATCATGACGAAACTGGCCCGTCTGGCGGCCCCCCTCAAGGCTGCCTGACGGACGCGCTTCGCCGAACCGGCACCTGATATTCAAGGCTTTTTCCCGCCGTGTTCATATCAGGTGAAAGGGTCTGTTAAGGCAGATCGGGCACAGTTGATCTCAAAGGCCCATTGTCCCGTGTAGGTCGTCCCGCGTGTCTGCTACCACCCGTCAGCGCAAGAAGTCAGTCCTTCGCCGTTTCATTATTCCGGTCGCGGCCAGCGCCGTGCTGGCCTATTTCGCCTATCATGCGGTGAATGGCGAATTCGGGATGGCTGGCCGCGAGCGGATCGAACATCAGGTTGCTGCGCTCGAAGCGGAACTGCGCGTGCTGACGGACGAGCGTGAACACATCGCCACCCGTGTCAGCCTGCTGCGTCCCGAGAGCCTTGATCCGGACATGGTGGACGAGCGGGCCCGGGCAAATCTCAATGTTGTTCATGTCAATGAACTTGCCATCCTGCGTCCGGCTGCAAGATGAAAAAGTAACCGAAAATCAGTTCATTTTGCCGAAATAACCATATATTAGTTTATTTCTTTTTTTTCATTTAATTCAATTAGTTATCCGATTTTCCTTCCCAACGCACCTCCTCTTGGATTGACAAGGATCGCGGGTTACCTTCCGCTTGCTTTCCTAGGGGAAACGTCACGCAGAGACGAGGGTCATGGCCGCAACGAACAAGTCTTCCGCCGGTACGCGCGCGAAAGGCGCCACCCGGTCCAGCGGCGCCGCCAATACGGCCGCGCCCGCCATCGCAGAGTTCTCCAAAGAGGACGAACTCCATGCCTATCGCGAAATGCTTCTGATCCGCCGCTTCGAGGAGAAGGCGGGACAGCTCTATGGCATGGGCCTCATCGGCGGTTTCTGCCACCTTTACATTGGTCAGGAAGCTGTCGTCGTCGGCATGCAGATGGCCAAGAAGGACGGTGACCAGATGATCACCGGCTATCGCGACCACGGCCACATGCTGGCCATGGACCTTGACCCAAAGGGCGTCATGGCCGAGCTGACCGGTCGCCGGGGCGGCCTGTCGAAGGGCAAGGGCGGCTCCATGCACATGTTCTCCAAGGAGAAGCACTTCTACGGCGGCCACGGCATCGTCGGCGCGCAGGTCGCGCTTGGCACCGGCATCGGCTTTGCCAACAAGTACACCGGCAACGGCAACGTCTCGATGGCCTTCTTCGGCGACGGCGCGTCCAACCAGGGCCAGGTCTACGAGAGCTTCAACATGGCCGAGCTGTGGAAGCTGCCGGTCATTTACGTGATCGAAAACAACAAGTACGGCATGGGCACCAGCGTCGAGCGCGCCTCCGCCATGACCGACCTGTCCCAGCGCGGCCTGTCCTTCGGCATCCCGGGCGAGCAGGTTGACGGCATGGACGTGCGCGCCGTGAAGGCAGCCTCCGACCGGGCGCTGGCCTGGTGCCGCGAAGGCAAGGGCCCGTACATCCTGGAAATGATCACCTATCGTTATCGTGGTCACTCCATGTCCGACCCGGCGAAGTATCGCTCCAAGGACGAAGTGCAGAAGATGCGCACCGAGCACGATCCGATCGAGCAGGTCCGCGCGCGTCTGATCGAGAATGGCTGGGCATCGGATGACGATCTCAAGACCATCGACCGCGATGTGCGTGCGATTGTCGCCGAGGCGGCCGAATTCGCCCAGAACGATCCGGAGCCGGATGTGTCCGAGCTCTACACCGACATTCTGCTCTAAGGCCGGGGGATACCATGCCGATCAACATTCTGATGCCGGCTCTCTCTCCGACCATGGAAGAGGGCAAGCTCGCCAAGTGGCTGAAGGCCGAGGGCGACACCATCAAGGCCGGCGACGTGATCGCCGAGATCGAGACTGACAAGGCAACCATGGAAGTGGAAGCCGTCGACGAGGGCGTGCTGGGCAAGATCCTGATCGCCGAAGGCTCCGAGAACGTGAAGGTGAACACCGCCATCGCCATTCTCCTGGCTGAAGGCGAAGATGCCTCCGCAGCAACCGCTGCACCCGCAGCGGCGCCCGCCGCTGCCCCGGCCCCGGCTGCCGTGCCTGCGCCGGTCGCTGCTGCAGCTCCGGTTCCGGCTGCTCCCGTTACCTCCGGGTCTGCCGACAGCGACGCACCGGCTGGCACCGAGATGGTCACCATGACCGTCCGCGAAGCCCTGCGCGACGCGATGGCCGAGGAAATGCGCGCCGATGACCGCGTCTTCGTCATGGGCGAGGAAGTGGCCGAATACCAGGGTGCCTACAAGATCACGCAGGGCCTGCTGGATGAATTCGGCGCCCGCCGCGTCATCGACACCCCGATCACCGAGCACGGCTTTGCCGGTCTCGGCGTCGGCGCTGCGATGGCTGGCCTGAAGCCGATCGTCGAGTTCATGACGTTCAACTTCGCCATGCAGGCGATCGACCACATCATCAACTCCGCTGCCAAGACGCTCTACATGTCCGGCGGCCAGATGGGTGCTCCGATTGTCTTCCGCGGTCCGAACGGCGCTGCCGCCCGCGTCGGCGCCCAGCACAGCCAGGACTATGCCTCCTGGTATGCCCATATCCCGGGCCTGAAGGTGATCCAGCCGTGGTCGGCCGCCGATGCGAAGGGCCTGCTGAAGGCTGCCATCCGCGATCCGAACCCGGTCGTCTTCCTGGAAAACGAGATCCTCTACGGTCAGTCCTTCGAAGTGCCGAAGGTCGACGATTTTGTCCTGCCGATCGGCAAGGCCAAGATCGAGCGTGCCGGCACGGACGTGACCATCGTTTCCTGGGGCATCGGCATGACCTATGTCATGAAGGCCGTGGACGAACTGGCAGCCCAGGGCATCTCGGCGGAAGTCGTGAACCTGCGCACCATCCGCCCGCTCGACATCGACACGGTTCTGGCCTCGGTCCGCAAGACCGGCCGCTGCATCACCGTCGAGGAAGCCTTCCCGGTCTGCTCCGTTTCCTCGGAAATCGGCTACCAGGTCCAGGAAAAGGCCTTCGACTACCTCGACGCCCCGATCCTGCGCGTCACGGGCAAGGACGTTCCGATGCCTTACGCCGCCAACCTTGAAAAGCTGGCGCTGCCGACGGTCAAGGAAGTCATCGATGCGGTGAAAGCCGTCACCTACAAGGCCTGAGGCGAGGGAGGCACAGATGCCGATCAACATCACCATGCCGGCCCTCTCTCCCACCATGGAAGAGGGCAATCTGGCCAAGTGGCTGGTCAAGGAAGGCGACAAGGTTTCCTCCGGCGACGTGATCGCCGAGATCGAGACCGACAAGGCGACCATGGAAGTGGAAGCCGTCGACGAAGGCACCATCGCCAAGATCCTGGTTCCGGCCGGATCCCAGGGCGTCAAGGTCAACACAGTGATCGCCGTGCTGGCCGCTGACGGCGAGGATGCGTCCAAGGCTTCGGCTGCACCCGTTGCAACTCCGGCTGCTGCTCCAGCACCTGCTGCCCCGGCTGTAGCACCGGTTGCCGCCGCCGCTCCGGCCGCTGCTGCTCCCGCCGCAGCGCCGGCGTCCAGTGGGGCACGGGTCTTCGCCTCGCCGCTCGCCCGGCGTCTTGCGGCCCAGAACGGGCTCGACCTCAAGGCCATCGCCGGCTCCGGCCCGCATGGCCGTGTCGTCCAGCGCGACATCGAAGCGGCCCTGAAGTCGGGCACCGGCAAGGCGGCTCCTGCCGCTGCCCCGGCTGCTGCGCCCGCACCGGCTGCTGCTGCCCCGGCACCGGCGCTGGCCACCGGTCCGTCGAAGGACCAGGTGCTCAAGCTCTTCGCCGAAGGCTCCTACGAGCTCGTGCCGCATGACGGCATGCGCAAGACCATTGCCAAGCGTCTCACCGAGTCCAAGCAGACGATCCCGCACTTCTACGTGTCGGTCGACTGCGAACTCGACGCGCTCCTGGCCCTGCGCACCCAGCTCAACGACGCAGCTCCGAAGTCCAAGGACGGCAAGCCGGCCTACAAGCTCTCGGTCAATGACATGGTCATCAAGGCCATGGCTCTGGCCCTGCGCGATGTGCCGGATGCGAACGTCTCCTGGACGGACGATGCCATGGTCAAGCACAAGCACGCCGATGTCGGCGTCGCCGTGTCGATCCCGGGCGGCCTGATCACCCCGATCATCCGCAGCGCCGAGCAGAAGGCCCTGTCCACCATCTCCAACGAGATGAAGGACCTGGGCCAGCGCGCCAAGGACCGCAAGCTGAAGCCGGAAGAGTACCAGGGCGGCACCACCGCCGTGTCCAACATGGGCATGATGGGCGTGAAGAGCTTCTCGGCCGTCGTCAACCCGCCGCATGCGACCATTCTGGCCGTCGGCGCGGGTGAACAGCGTCCTGTCGTCAAGAACGGCGCCCTGGCGGTTGCCACCGTCATGACTGTCACGCTTTCGACCGACCACCGCTGCGTCGACGGCGCACTCGGCGCAGAACTTCTCGGAGCCTTCCGGGGCTACATCGAGAACCCGATGAGCATGCTGGTCTGAGTGACCTCAGCGAGGCCCCGGCTGGTCCGGGGCCTTTCTTCCTTTTTGGCACACGCAAAATTCCTGCGAAACAGGCGAGGGAACTTCCATGGCCGACAGCTATGACGTCCTCATCATCGGTTCGGGCCCGGGCGGTTATGTCACCGCGATCCGTGCGGCCCAGCTCGGCTTCAAGACTGCCATTGTCGAGCGCGAGCATCTGGGCGGCATCTGCCTCAACTGGGGCTGCATTCCGACCAAGGCGCTGCTGCGCTCCGCTGAAATTCTCGATCACGCCAACCATGCCAAGTCCTACGGGCTGAAGCTGGAAGGCAAGATGACGGCTGACATCAAGGACGTGGTCGCCCGTTCGCGCGGCGTTTCGGCCCGCCTCAACGGCGGCGTCGGCTTCCTGATGAAGAAGAACAAGATCGACGTCATCTGGGGTGAAGCCAAGCTCACCAAGCCAGGTGAAATCGTCGTCGGCAAGTCGTCCAAACCCGCCGTCGAGCCGCAGCACCCCGCACCCAAGGGTGTGAAGGGTGAAGGCACCTACACGGCCAAGCACATCATCATCGCCACCGGCGCCCGCCCGCGCGCGCTGCCGGGCATCGAGCCGGATGGCAAGCTGATCTGGACCTATTTCGAGGCGATGAAGCCGGACTTCATGCCGAAGTCGCTGGTCGTCATGGGCTCTGGCGCCATCGGCATCGAGTTCGCGTCCTTCTACCGCTCGATGGGCGTGGACGTGACCGTGGTCGAGGTCATGCCGCAGGTGATGCCGGTGGAAGATGCCGAGATTTCGGCGATCGCCCGCAAGGCGCTGGAAAAGCGCGGCCTGAAGATCATGACCGAGGCCAAGGTTGCCAAGGTGGTGAAGGGGGCCAACTCCATCACCGCCCATGTGGAAACCAAGGACGGCAAGGTGACCGAGATCACCGCTGACCGCCTGATCTCGGCTGTCGGCGTGCAGGGCAACATCGAGAACCTCGGCCTTGAGGCCCTCGGCGTGAAGACCGATCGCGGCTGCGTCGTGATCGACGGCTATGGCCGCACCAATGTGCCTGGTCTCTACGCCATTGGCGATGTGGCCGGTCCTCCGATGCTCGCCCACAAGGCAGAGCATGAAGGCGTCATCTGCATCGAGAAGATCGCCGGCCTGCCGAATGTCCACCCCATGGACAAGGGCAAGATCCCGGGCTGCACCTATTGCAACCCGCAGGTTGCCTCTGTTGGTCTGACGGAAGCCAAGGCCAAGGAACTCGGCCGCGACATCCGCGTCGGCCGTTTCTCCTTCGGCGCCAACGGCAAGGCGATTGCGCTGGGTGAGGACAACGGCCTCATCAAGACGATCTTCGACAAGAAGACCGGCGAGCTGATCGGCGCGCACATGGTCGGCACGGAAGTGACCGAGCTGATCCAGGGCTTCGTCGTCGCCATGAACCTGGAGACGACCGAGGAAGACCTGATGCACACGATCTTCCCGCATCCGACGCTTTCCGAGATGATGAAGGAAAGTGTGCTTGACGCCTATGGCCGCGCCCTCAATGCTTGATCGGAAAGCCGTCGTCCCGGGCGGCGGCTTTCATTTTTGTTTCATTGAAGGTTGAGGTGTTGTCATGGACGTCAAGGCGATTGTCATCTGGTGCATCATCGGTCTGCTGGCAGGCTGGATTGCAAGTTTCATTGTCGGCGGCGGCGGTCTGTTCCGATACCTGCTGACCGGGTTGATCGGAGCTTTCGTTGGTGGCTTCCTGGTCAAGGCGACAGGGATTTCCATCAATATCGGCCATCCGCTGGTCAATGAAATCCTGGTGGCGGCAATTGGTGCGATTGTCGTCGTGCTGATCGCGCGGATGCTGGCCTGAGACACGAACTGAAGGAAGACGGCATGGGCTTTCTCTACTGGATCATCATCGGTTTGATCGCCGGTGCCGTCGCCCACCGGGTGCTCGACAGCCGGGGCGGGTTTCTTGGCTCGCTCATCGTGGGGCTCATCGGCGCACTTGTCGGTGGCAAGCTGTCCGAAATGCTGAAGCTCAACATTACGGGCGGGATACTCGACCAGTTGGTGGTGGCAACTGTCGGGGCAATCCTGTTCCTGTTTCTCTGGCGCAAGATCCGCGGGCGCTGAGCCGCGTTCTTGCCGGCAGGGGAGAGGGGCGTGGACGCCAAGGCCGTCAGATTGGAAGACTACCCGAGCGTCGCCCGTGACAAGCTGCGCTACGGCGACACCGATCGTCAGGGCCATGTGAACAACGCGGTCTTTGCGACGTTTCTGGAGACCGGCCGGGTCGAGGCGCTGTTCGGCGCGGCGTCTGGCACGGGTATCGATCTGGCAGATGCAGGGGCCGCCTTCGTCATCGCCCGTCTTGAGCTGGACTTTATGGCCGAGATCCGTTGGCCCGGCGAAGTTGCCATCGGCACGCGTGTCCTGAAGATCGGCACCAGCTCGATGACGCTCGAACAGGCCGTTTTCCAGAATGACGTTTGCGCCGCGCGCGCCGTTTCCGTCATCGTCCAGATGGACGAGACGACACGCAAGTCATGTCCCTTGTCTCCAACCGCCGTCGCGCGGCTGACGCAGCTCATCAGTTCAAACGACAACGCATAGGCCCGCGGCGAAGGCAGCTCTTGACCTTCGCGCAGAACCGCTACATCTGGTGCACATGGTCACGATCCTCGACACCCTGAACCGGCCGCAGCCGGACACTGACGCCCAGAAACCCCGCCATCCGGAAAAGGCGCATCGCCCGGACAATCCGGTCGCGCGCAAACCGGCGTGGATCCGCGTCAAGGCGCCGACGTCGCCCGTCTACCGGGAGACGCATCAGGTGGTGCGCGAGAACAAGCTCGTCACCGTCTGCGAGGAAGCGGGCTGCCCGAACATCGGCGAGTGCTGGTCGAAGAAGCATGCCAGCTTCATGATCCTCGGCGACACCTGCACCCGCGCCTGCGCCTTCTGCAACGTGCGCACCGGCATGCCCACCGCCGTCGACCCGCATGAGCCCGAGGGCATTGCCACGGCCGTCGCCACCATGGGCCTCGAGCATGTGGTCATCACCTCCGTGGACCGGGATGATCTGGACGATGGCGGCGCGAACCATTTCGCTGACGTCATTGCCGCGATCCGCGCCAAGGCGCCGAAGACCACCATCGAGGTTCTGACGCCCGACTTCCTGCGCAAGGAAGGCGCGCTGGAGATCGTCGTTCGCGCCAAGCCGGATGTGTTCAATCACAATCTGGAAACCGTGCCCTCGAAGTATCTGAAGGTGCGCCCCGGTGCGCGCTACTTCCACTCCATCCGCCTGCTGCAGCGGGTCAAGGAACTCGACCCGACCATGTTCACCAAGTCGGGCATCATGGTGGGTCTCGGCGAGGAGCGGAACGAAGTGCTGCAGCTCATGGACGACCTGCGCACCGCCGACGTCGACTTCCTCACCATCGGCCAGTATCTCCAGCCCTCGAAAAAGCACCACCCGGTGCTGTCCTTCGTCACGCCGGAGGAGTTCAAGGCCTATGAGAAGATTGCCTATGCGAAGGGCTTCCTCAAGGTTTCCGCAAGCCCGTTGACGCGGTCTTCACACCATGCGGGTGAAGATTTCGCGGACCTGCGTGCGGCGCGCGCGGCCAAGCTCGGTCACTGACGCGGGCCTTGCAAGCGGACTGGAGCTGGACAGGAAACGATGCCGTCCTTTGATACGACCCGGGATGTCGGCCACTCTGCGGACGACATGTTCAATCTCGTGGCTGATGTGGAAAAGTATCCGCAGTTCGTGCCGCTGTGCCAGAATCTGGTCGTGCGCGGACGCAAGGAGCTCGATGCGGCACGGGAAGTGCTGATCGCCGACATGACGGTGGCCTACAAGCTGTTCCGCGAGACCTTCACCAGCAAGGTCACCCTCGACCGGGAAAAGAACGAGATCCTCGTCGAGTATCTCGACGGGCCATTCCGGCATCTGGAAAACCGCTGGAGCTTTGCCGCCGTCGATGACCGGCGCTGCAAGGTGAAGTTCTTCATCACCTATGACTTCAAGAGCCGGACCCTTGCATCGCTGATGGGGGCCATGTTCGACATGGCCTTCCGCAAGTTTGCCGGCGCCTTCGAGGCGCGGGCGGATGACGTCTACGGCCCGGCGACACCGGCCTGACTCCGGCATGACTCCGGCATGACTCCGGCCTGAACGTCAGCGCGATTCAAAGGCGCGTCTGATTTCCTGGAAGCGAAACTTGCGCGGCGCGGGCTCGGAGGTGGCAGCCCGCTCTTCCTGGCGGTTCAGTTCGAGATCCTGCAGCCGGACCTGGTTTTGTGGATTGAGGCAGACCTGCGCCCAGCCACTGCCGCTGTTAGTCTCGATGGCAAGCGTATAGCCGCGCTCGGCTTCCTGTTCGGTCCAGGCAACCGTGCGTGGGCGGACCCAGTAGGTGGTGTCACAGTAGATCACGGCGGCAAAGCCGTCCTGGGCACGCCGCAACAGCTGATGGCTGCCCCGGAACCGGTTCATGTTGTCCCGGGATATGATGTGAAACTCTTCGGGATAGCGATAAGCCTCTGCAGCCGATGGCGGCGCAACCAGGCCCAAGGCGATCATCAGGACGACATACCACTTCACGACAGGATCCCATCGAGTTGCCCGGCCAACCGTCTGTCAGTCGGTACTGATCGATGCCAGTGTGAACAATAACTGTTTCTTAAGAATGAGTATCGGCGCTCAATATTTAATAAAATATGAGCGTCGCGGAAAGGCGTGGGTACAGGAGGGCGTGGGCCCGTCAATTCTGATGATAGCTGCTGCTCTTGTGCGAGGGGCCGCGCTTCGTGTTGAAGCGGTCGCTGATGGCCTTGAAGCGGCTCTCACTGGTCGGACGGGAGTAGTCGCCGCCATTGGCAACGACGAAGTCCTCCTCCGTGATGCCAATATCTGCCAGCTGGACTTCCTTGTGCGCCTCCTGGCACAGCGGACGCCAACCGCGGCCGGCGTTGAACTCCAGCGCGACACGGCGGCGATATTCGGAGACTTCCATCTGCGTCCAGGCAACGGTCGTCGGCCGGACCCAGAATACGCGGCCGCAATAGGTTGCCTCGACATAGCCCTCTCCGGGCTTGTCCAGAACCTTGTGGCTCCCGGAAAAGCTGCCGTCATTCTGACGGGCAATGAGGAAGTACTCTCCCTCGACCGGCAGTTCATCTGCCCATACGGTCTGACCGAATATGGCCAGCCAGAGCGACGCAATCATTGCGCGCATGGTACCCTCTGTATCCGGTGCGAAGCCTCACACAGCCTCGCACAAGGCTACGGTTTTACGGGCAACTGTTTGAAGATGCCTTCAGAACATCGGTAAAATTTGAAACAAGCCGAACGGCGACGCGGACCGCCTCGGCACGGATCGCCGCCCGGCCGGTGTCCGGGAACTGGTGCATCTCTGCAACCGTGTCCTGGCCTCGTGCGGCACAGGCGAAATGCACGGTTCCGACCGGCTTTGCCGCCGAGCCACCGCCCGGGCCGGCAATTCCGGTGATGGCAACCGCAATATCGGCCCTTGAGCGGGCGAGCGCGCCTTCTGCCATGGCGATGGCAACCGGCCGGCTGACCGCCCCATGCTCCGCGATCAGTGCTATCGGCACGCCGAGCATCTCGGCCTTGGCCTCGTTGGAATAGGTCACGAAACCTCGGTCCAGCACGGCCGAAGATCCCGGAACCTCGGTCACCAGCCCGGCAACGAGACCGCCGGTGCAGGATTCGGCCGTTGCCAGTTTCAAACCGGCCTCGGCCATGCACTTCACCAGGTCGGCGGTCTCCGCCAGCAGGGGATCAAGTTCTGTCATTCCAGGGCTCCTGCTTGCGGGGGATGGATCAGGCCTCGTCCTGCCCGGCGGGCAGACGCACGGTTGCGGTGGCGAGGGCGGCGATGCCCTCCTTGCGCCCGGTAAATCCCAGACGCTCCGAGGTGGTTGCCTTGACCGAGACCCGGCCAAGCGGCAGGGCGCAGATCTCGGCAATCCTTTCGCGCATCGCATCACGCACAGGCCCGATCTTGGGGGCCTCGCAGACGATGGTCACATCGAGGTGAGCGACCTTGCCGCCCCGCGCGGCCACGAGATCCATGGCGTGGATCAGGAACTGGTCCGAGGCCGCGCCCTTCCATTTCGGATTGGAGGGCGGGAAATGGGCTCCGATGTCGCGGTCTGCAATTGCACCCAGGATGGCATCGGTCAGCGCATGCAGCACCACATCGGCATCGGAGTGGCCGGCGAGCTTGCGCTCATGCGGCACGGCGATCCCGCCAAGGATGACCGCATCACCGGCTTCAAAGGCATGCACGTCATAGCCGGTGGCCACACGGATATCGGGGTAGTTGGACCAGTCGGTCATGCGGGGGCGTTCCTGTTCAGTGTTGCCGCGAACCGGTCCACATCCATGCGGGCCCGGTCCAGATCGGCTCTCGTGGTGATCTTGTAAGTCTCGGCGGCGCCTTCCACCAGCCTCACTTTCAGGCCGGCCCATTCGGCAAGCGATGTGTCATCGGTAAAGGCGGTTTCGCCTGCGGCAAGGGCCGCGCGGTGGGCGGAGACAATCTCTGCAAGGCCAAAGCCCTGCGGTGTCTGCGCTGCCCACAATCCGCTGCGGTCAACTGTGCCGGTGGCAAAGCCGTCCGGTCCGGCCCGTTTCAGCGTGTCGTGGACGGGGAGGGCGGCAAGCACGGCAAGGTCGCCTGCCCGCAGCGCGGCCACCAGCCGCGCCACCACCTCGGCCGGCAAGAATGGCCGCGCCGCATCGTGGATGAGCACGTGGCGAACATCATCACGACCGGCGGTCATCGCCTCCAGCCCCAGACGTACCGACGCCTGGCGGGTGTCGCCGCCAGTTGCAGCCGGTAGCAGGCGCGCGGCTGCTCCTGGAGACAACGCCCTGCGAGCCTCATCGTAGAGCGCATCGTCATCCACATGGATCACCACCTGGACACGGTGAATTTCCGGGCACGCACACAGCGCCTCCAGCGTCCAGGTCAGAACCGGTCGGCCTGCAAGCGGCAGGTACTGTTTCGGGGCGCTGTCGTCGGCAAGCTTAAGCCGTGTGCCGCGGCCTGCAGCAACGACGAGCGCATCGACGAGGGGAGGGCTTGTCATGGCGTTTTTGTCCAGGAAGAGAGGCAAAGCTGCGGGGTTGCAGTGAACTGCCTGCAGATAAAGGCTTTCACCCGGAGCGCTCAACCGGTTATTTGCCGCACTTCCGCTCTACCGGAAACATGACGCTTGCCGCAGCGCAAAAAATGACTACTCTGTAGGCAGAATGAAACTTGCACACGATATGAGCACGATCAGCGCCTTTTCCCCAACTGACCCCTTGGTCATCGGATCGCATCGCCTGGCGAATCGGGCGTTTCTTGCGCCGATGTCCGGCGTCTCCGACCTGCCGTTCCGCCGGCTCGCCGCCCGCTTTGGCGCTGGCGTCGTCGTCTCGGAAATGGTCGCCTGCGAGAGCCTTGTCGAAGGCGATGCCGAAACCCGGACGCGCGCCGAGGGCGATGGCCTTGACCTGCATGTCGTGCAGCTTGCCGGCCGCGAGGCCCACTGGATGGGCGAGGCGGCCCGCATCGCCGAGGACGCCGGGGCCGACATCATCGACATCAACATGGGCTGCCCGGCCAAGCGCGTGACCACCGGCTATTCCGGCTCGGCGTTGATGCGCGATCTCGACCATGCCCTGACGCTGATCGAGGCAACCGTGCAGGCGGTCAAGGTGCCGGTGACGCTGAAGATGCGGCTGGGCTGGGACCGGGACTGCCTGAACGCACCCGATCTTGCCCGCCGGGCCGAGAATGCCGGCGTCCAGCTCGTCACGGTGCACGGCCGCACGCGCAACCAGTTTTACAAGGGCGAGGCGGACTGGAAGGCGATCCGCGCCGTCGTCGAGGCCGTCACCATTCCTGTGATCGCGAACGGCGACTGCGTGTCCATCGCTGCCGCGGAGGACATGCTGGCGCAATCAGGGGCTGCCGGCGTGATGGTCGGGCGCGGCTCCTATGGCCGGCCCTGGCTGCCCGGTCAGATCGGTGCCCATCTCAACGGCACGCCTGTGCCATCGGCTCCCGAGGGGGCCGCGCTCGCGGACCTCGCGCTCGAGCATTATGACGCGCTGCTCTCGCTCTACGGACTGGAGCTCGGCCGGCGCATCGCCCGCAAGCATCTGGGCTGGTATCTCGACCAGACCGACAACGTGCCCGGCGCCCTGCGCGCCGAGATGATGACCAGCGACAGTCCGGCCCTGGTGCGGGATCTGGCGCGGTCCTGGTTTTCCTCGCAGCCCTCAAGGAGCGCCGCATGACGACGCCTGCGCCCAGATCCCAGGACGGCCGGACGGCCGCCCTGACCACGGATGGCCCGACCATTCTCGATGCCCTGCCGCATCCGGTGCTGCTGGTGGCCCCGGACGGGGTGATCGAGGCGGCCAACATGGCGGCCGAGATTTTCCTGCGCTCCTCCGTCTCGGTGCTGCGCCGGCATCCGATCGACTATTTCGTGCCCTTCGGCAGCCCGCTGCTCACATTGATCGAGCAGGTGCGCGAGCGCGGCGCGCCCGTGAACGAATACAAGGTGGACATCGGCTCGCCGCGCATCGGCTCCGACCGGGTCGTCGACATCCATGCCGCGCCCGTGTCTGACCGGCCGGGTGCGGTGGTGCTGATGTTCCAGGAACGCACCATGGCGGAGAAGATCGACCGCCAGCTTACCTCGCGCGGCGCGGCGCGCACCGTCACGGGCCTTGCCGCCATGCTGGCGCATGAGATCAAGAACCCGCTCTCCGGCATTCGAGGCGCAGCGCAGCTCCTGGAGCAGTCCGCCAGCGAGGACGACCGCGCGCTGACCCGTCTGATCATGGACGAGACCGACCGGATCGTAAAACTTGTCGACCGGATGGAGATCTTCTCGGACGAACGGCCGATCGAGCGCGAGCCGGTCAACATCCATGTGGTGCTCGACCACGTGAAGCGGCTCGCCGACAGCGGCTTTGCCCGCGGCAAGCGCATCGTCGAGGATTACGATCCCTCGCTGCCCTTCGTCTATGCCAACCGCGACCAGCTGGTGCAGGTGTTCCTGAACCTCGTCAAGAACGCCAGCGAAGCCATCGGCAATGATCCGGACGGCGAGATCCGCATCACCACTGCCTTCCGGCCAGGTGTGCGCCTGTCGGTGCCCGGCACCAGCGACAAGGTCAGCCTGCCGCTAGAGTTCTGCGTCAAGGACAACGGCCCCGGCGTGCCGGACGACCTGATGCCGCATATTTTCGAGCCCTTCATCACCACCAAGACCAACGGCTCGGGCCTCGGTCTGGCGCTGGTGGCCAAGATGATCAGCGATCATGGCGGGGTGATCGAATGCGAAAGCGTGCCGCGCCGCACGGTGTTCCGCATCCTCATGCCTGCCTTCA
Source organism: Pannonibacter carbonis (assembly GCF_003012935.1). Lineage (GTDB taxonomy): Bacteria > Pseudomonadota > Alphaproteobacteria > Rhizobiales > Stappiaceae > Pannonibacter > Pannonibacter carbonis. The sequence goes on from NZ_PUDR01000010.1 coordinate 100,677, forward strand.
TTGAACCCGAAACCCCCTTCATCGACAGGACCGCCTGACCATGCCGACCGGGACCATTCTTGTTGCTGACGACGATGCAGCAATCCGCACGGTGCTGAACCAGGCCCTGTCCCGGGCCGGCTACACGGTGCGCCTCACCTCCAACGCTGCCACCCTGTGGCGCTGGGTCAGTTCCGGCGACGGCGATCTCGTCGTCACCGACGTGGTCATGCCGGACGAGAACATCTTCGACGTTCTGCCGCGCATCAAGAAGCTCCGACCTGACCTGCCGGTCATCGTCATGAGCGCGCAGAACACTTTCATGACCGCCATCCGGGCGTCGGAGAAGGGGGCTTATGAATATCTTCCCAAGCCCTTCGACCTGAAGGAACTCACCAGCATCATCGCCCGCGCGCTGGAGGAGCCCAAGCAGCGCCGCCCTGTCGAGACCGAGGACATGGGCGAGAACATCCCGCTGGTCGGCCGCTCGCCGGCCATGCAGGAGATCTACCGGGTGCTGGCCCGCCTGATGCAGACGGACCTGACCGTCATGATCAACGGCGAGAGCGGCACTGGCAAGGAGCTGGTCGCCCGCGCGCTGCATGACTATGGCAAGCGCCGCAACGGGCCGTTCGTCGCCATCAACATGGCCGCGATCCCGCGCGACCTGATCGAGGCCGAGCTGTTCGGCCACGAGAAGGGCGCCTTCACCGGCGCGCAGGCCCGCTCCTCGGGGCGGTTCGAGCAGGCGGACGGCGGCACGCTGTTCCTCGACGAAATCGGCGACATGCCGATGGAGGCGCAGACCCGGCTCTTGCGCGTGCTGCAGCAGGGCGAATACACCACCGTCGGCGGTCGCACCCCGATCAAGACCGACGTGCGCATCATCGCTGCCACCCATAAGGACCTGCGCCAGGCGATCAACCAGGGCCTGTTCCGCGAAGACCTGTTCTTCCGTCTGAACGTGGTGCCGATCCGCCTTCCGCCACTGCGCGAGCGCGTCGAGGACATTCCGGATCTGGTGCGCCACTTCTTCGCGCTGGCCGAGAAGGAAGGCCTGCCGGCCAAGCAGATCGACGCCGCCGCGATGAACCTGTTGCGCCGCTACCGCTGGCCGGGCAACGTGCGCGAGCTGGAAAACCTCGTTCGCCGGCTGGCAGCGCTCTACCCGCAGGACGTGATCGGCGAAGGGCTGCTCGAGCAGGAACTGTCGACGCCAGTCGTGTCGCAGGCCTCCGAGGAACAGTCCGGCGAGATCAACCTCAGCCAGGCGGTCGAGCGTTACCTCAACGGCTATTTCGCCAATTACGGCGATGCACTGCCGCCTCCGGGGCTCTATCACCGCATCCTGCGCGAGATCGAGTATCCCTTGATCGGCGCCGCTCTGGCGGCCACGCGCGGCAACCAGATCAAGGCGGCAGAACTCCTCGGCGTCAACCGCAACACGCTGCGCAAAAAAATCCGCGACCTCGACGTCCAGGTGCTTCGCTCAAGCCGCTGATCCCGGCAACGCTTCCTGCCGCTGCGATGGTTCACCGCGCAGCGGCGATGGAGCGGCGGAAGCGGGCGGCGGCGAGGGTGAACAGCGTCAGGCCGACGATGGTGATCATCACCAGCTTCGGCCAGATGATGGCAGCGCCCGCACCCCGGTAGAGCACCGCCTGTGCCATCGCCACGAACTGGGTCGAGGGCACCAGGCTCATGACCATCTGCAAGGCCTCCGGCTGGCTTTCGAGCGGGGTCTCGCCACCGGACAGGAGGTTCATCGGCAGCACGATGAGGATGAACAGGAGGCCGAACTGCGGCATGGTTCGGGCCAGCGTGCCAAGCAGGATGCCGAGGGCCGAAGCGAAGAACAGGTAGAGCACGGTTCCGGCAAGAAACAACGGGATCGAGCCCGCCACCGGCACCTTCAACAGCCCCTCGACGACAATCCAGAGTGAAAAGGCGACGACGGCGACGATCACCAGCCCGTTGGCCCAGACCTTGGCCATCATGATCTCGAAGGGCGTTAGCGGCATCGCCAGGAGGTGTTCCAGCGTGCCATGCTCGCGCTCGCGGATGACTGCCGCGCCGGTGAGCACCACGGTCAGCATGGTAACGTTGTTGATGATCTCCATCACCGAGGAAAACCAGGCGCCGGTCAGGTTGGGGTTGAAGGCATAGCGCAGCACCAGGTCGAGCGGCATGTCCTGCGCCAGGCCGAGGCTGCCCGCAAAGCGGTTCAACTCCTGCCCCAGCGCATTGGCAATGAAATTGGCCCCGATCCCGGCCTGCATCATGGCGGTGGCATCGATGTCGAGCTGGATTGCCGGCGTCTTTCCGGCCCGCACATCCGCCTCGAAGCGCGACGGGATCACCAGCACGAAAGAGTAGGTCTCGCTGTCGAGCGCTGCGTCGATGTCGCCATAGGAGATCCGCTCCGGCGGCAGGAACTCTGGCGGTCGCAGCGCCTCCACGAGCCGCAGGGACAGCTGTGAGCGGTCCTCGTCCACCACTGCGATGGAGACGTTGTTGAGATCGCTCTTCATGCCCTCGGCGGCCATATAGACGCCGCCAGTAAAGGCCCAGAGGATCAGGATCAGCAGCACCGGATCGCGCCACAGCGACAGGATTTCCTTGAGGCCCAGCCGGTAGATGGTGGCAAGACGGCGCATGGCTCAGCGCTCCTGTTTCGGCAGCAGGAGGACGCAGGCAATAAGCAGCAAGGGGGCTGCCGGCAGCAGCGCCAGGAAGCTCGCTGACAGCTCCGCAAAGCCCAGTCCCTTGGTGAAGGTGCCGACCGCGATGGTCATGAAATGCGCTGTCGGATAGATCGCGCCGATGAAAGCCCCGGCTCCGTCAAGCGACGACACCGGCTGCATCATTCCGGAGAATTGCACCGCCGGCAGAACCGTACCGATGGCCGTGCCAAAGATTGCGGCGACCTGTGTCGAGGTAAAGGTCGAGAACAGGAGGCCGATGGACGTCGTGGCGAGGATGTAGAGCACCGCGCCGAGCGTGAGCGCTGCGAGGCTGCCCTTGATCGGCACGCCGAACACGAACACGGCGATCAGCGTCATCAGCACGAAATTGATCAGCGCCACAAGAACATAGGGTGCCTGTTTGCCGATCAGGAACTCAAGGCTCGTCACCGGCGTGACATAGAGATTGGTGATCGAGCCCAGCTCTTTCTCGCGCACCACGCTGACGGCAGTCAGGATCGCCGGTATGAAGACCAGGAGCAGCGCCATGACGGAGGGTGCCATGGCGTTGATGCTCTTGAAATCCTGATTGTAGAGGAACCGGGGTTCGATGGTCGCAACCCCGAGCGGCGGGGCTTCGCCTTGCTGTTGCCGGTACTGGTCGACCAGATAGGCCCGGTTCAGCCCCTCGACATAGCCGGCAATCGTCTCGGCCCGGAACGGCATGGCCCCGTCGATGGTCGCCGCGACCTGCGGTGTTTCGCCCCTGAGCAGGGCCTTACCGAAGCCGGGCGGGATCTCGATGGCGAGCGAGATGCCGCCGGATCTGAGGCGCGGCAGGATCTCCGCCTCGGACCGGATCGGCGCCTGTTCGGCAAAATAGCGTGAGCCGGAAAAGCTCTCGGCATATTGCCGGCTCTCGCGCGTCTGGTCCTGATCCAGAACGGCATAGGTCAGCTCGTTGACATCGGTGGTGATGCCATAGCCGAACACCAGCATCAGCAGCATAGTTCCCATGAGGGCGACCGCCAGCCGGACGGGATCGCGGCGCAGTTCCTTGGCCTCGCGCAGCGAATAGGCCATCAGGCGGCGGCGCGACAGAAACGAAAACGGCGCCCGGCGTTTGCGGGCAGGGGCGGTGGCCGTTGCGGGCGTTGACGCCGTAGTTGTGGCAGGCGGAACCGCACCGGCCCTCGCTGCCTCGGCTGCCGGTTCCTCCGGGCTTGCCGCCTCAAGGCAGGCGATGAAGGCATCCTCCAGATTGGCGGCACCATGGTCTCGGATCAGGTTCTGCGGCGTGTCACAGGCGAGGACCCTGCCGGCATGCATCAGCGAAATGCGGTCGCAGCGTTCGCCTTCATTCATGAAATGCGTCGACAGGAAGATCGTCACCTGGTCCTGCCGGGCCAGGGTGATGAGCAGCTGCCAGAATTCATCGCGCGCCACCGGATCGACGCCCGACGTCGGCTCGTCAAGGATCAGCACATCCGGACGGTGCACGATGGCCACCGCCAGCGACAGGCGCTGGCGCACGCCAAGCGGCAGCGCATCGGGCAGCGTGTCCGCATGTTCAGCGAGGCGAAAACGGTCGAGCAACTCACTGACACGGGTCATCACGTCGGCGGCCGGCATGTGGAAGAGCTGCGCGTGCAGCGTCAGGTTCTGGCGCACGGTCAGTTCGCCATAGAGCGAGAAGGCCTGCGACATGTAGCCGACCCGTTTTCGGCTCTCCAGGTTGGCCGCGTTGACCTTTTCGCCGAACAGGAAAGCCTCGCCCTCCGTCGGCGGCAGAAGGCCCGTCAGCATCTTCATCGTTGTTGACTTGCCGCAGCCATTCGACCCCAGGAACCCGAAAATCTCGCCCTTGCGGATCTCGAAGCTGACGTGATCGACGGCTGTGAAGGTCCCGAAACGCTGCACCAGATCCCGGGCAACGATGGCCGGCTTGTCGGCAGTGCCGGTAAAGGGCGGCACGATCAGTGCCTCATGCGGCCGGCCGGCGCGCTCCGGCAGGAGGTTGACGAAGGCTTCCTCGAGCGTTGCCCCCTGGCCTTGCGCCTTCAGCTCCGCTGCCGTGCCCTCAGCCAGGATCCGTCCGGCATGCATGGCCACCAGATGCTCGAACCCTTCGGCCTCGTCCATATAGGCGGTGGCGACGATCACGGTCATGCCCGGCCGATCCGCGCGGATGGTCTCGATCAGCGTCCAGAACTGGCGGCGTGACAGCGGATCGACGCCGGTGGTCGGCTCGTCCATGATCAGGAGATCGGGGTCATGGATCAGGGCGCAGCACAGCCCGAGCTTCTGCTTCATGCCCCCGGAGAGTTTTCCTGCCGGTCGGTCCAGAAAGGATAACAATCCAGTCGCCCGGGTCAGATCGGCAATCCGGCGTTGCCGCTCGGCCCGGTCCTGTCCGAACAGGCGCCCGAAAAACTCCAGGTTTTCGGCCGCCGTCAGGTCCATGTAGAGGTTCTTGCCGAGGCCTTGCGGCATGTAGGCAATACGCGGCAGCACCTTGCGGCGCGCGCGCGATTGCGACAGGTCGGCGCCAAGTGCCTGGACCTTGCCACCCTGGCATTTGCGCGCACCTGACAGCAATGCCAGCAAGGTCGACTTGCCGACGCCATCGGGTCCGATCAGTCCGATGGTCTGACCGGCTGGCACATCAAGCGATACGGCGTCGAGGGCCAGAACCTTGCCATAACGATGGGTGACATCGATCAGCTGGGCGACAAGAACCGGGGCAGGGGTGTCCGTGAACGGGGTCATGGTTGCCTCACGGCTATTGCGGCAAGCGAACTTCGAGCGTCGACGGCCACGGTACGGGCGGCGCCATCATGACATAGGCCTCACCGGGCAGGCCGGTGCGGACCTTGTCGATATGCTGGGCGAGCAGGGCCGGATCGATCTTCAGCTTGACGCGGAACATCAGCTTGTCCCGTTCGGACCGCGTCTCCACCTCGCGCGGGGTGAACTGCGCATCGGCGGCAACGAAGGACACAGAGGCCGGGATGACGAATTCAGGGGCCGCATCCAGCACGATCCGCGCCTCGGCTCCGATCAGCACACGCCCGACGCTGCCGGTCGGTAGGAAGACGGTCATGTAGACATCGCCAAGGTTGAGCAGCGTCAACACCCGTCCACCGGCCGCGACCACTTCCCCCGGTTCTGCCAGCCGGTACTGAACGCGTCCGGCAATCGGGGCGGTCAGCGTGCTGTCGTTGATCAGGGTCGTAATCCGGCCAACTTCCGCTGCCGCCGCAAGTACGGTGTTTTCGGCATTGGCAAGCTGGGCCTTGACGGCCGTAAGGGCAGCAGTAGCTGTTTCGCGGGCGGTCTGGCGCTGGTCCACTTCCTGCTGCGAAATATGGCCATTGCCGAGCAGCGTGCGGGCGCGTTCCAGCGCCTGGTCTGCGTATTTCAGTTCGCTTTCGCGCTGGATGATCTGGGCCAGAACCGTGTTCACGGCCTCACGTGATGCCGCCTCCTGTGCCATTGCCCCGCGCCGCATGGCGTCCAGTTCCGACGTATCGACCCGGGCGAGGACCTGACCGGCCGCAACCAGATCGCCTTCGGCAACCATCACCTCCATCACGCGACCACCGGTGCGGGTCGCGATCTGGACGGTTTCCGCCTCGATTCGTCCATTCGCCGTGGCAATGCTCTCCGGCAAGGTCGAACGGCCCTGCCACCACCACCACCCGCCAGCTGCTCCGGCGATGAGAACCAGTGCCACCAGAGCTAAAATCCGTCCGCGTGCGGTCATCTTGTCTGCCCCTCAACCTCAGGATCTCCTTGGAGAGTTATGCGGCGGGTGCTAACAGCTTGCAATGCAACATACCCTCCGTAGTGCTGCGGATCATGGCGGTCCTTGCCGGGTGTCTGGTCGCAATCCTGTCGCAATTTGGCAACAAGGTGTGGTAACCATGTCGCTTCCGGTGGCTTGCCCGCGTCAGATTGACTTGCTGGCGCCGCAATTGCCCCGGTCTCGCCACCCGATGACCCTTCAGCCGAAACGCGATGAGGACGGATGATACTGGAACGTGATCCGCGCGCGGATGTGGATCAAAGCCGGCGTGGCCGGATCGGGCGGCGGATCGGTCTGGCGGTGATGATCCTGTCGCTGGCCTCGATCGGCATCACCTTCATGGTGCTCACCGGTGCAACTCCGATCGAGCCGACACAGCAGGTCGTCAAGTTGTCGATGCTGGTCAATGGCCTGCTCGCCAGCGGGCTGGTTGCCGCCATTCTTCTCGAGATCTACAAATTGCTGCAGGCGCGGCGCAAGGGCAGGGCGGCCGCCCGGCTGCATGTGCGCATCGTCGCAATGTTCAGCCTGATCGCCGCAGTCCCTGCGCTGCTGATGGCCGTCGTTGCCACGATTACCCTGGACCAGGGGCTGGATCGATGGTTCGAACAGCGCACCCGCCAGATCATCGACAACGCGCTGACTGTGGCCCAGGCCTATCTTCAGGAACATGCCCATGTGCTGCGAGCCGACCTGACCGCGATGGTCAGCGATGTCGACAGGGCCCGAGGCATCTATGACTACGAACCGACCCGGTTTGATTCGTTCTTCACGGCCCAGGCCCAGGTGCGTGGCCTGCTTGCGGCCTTCGTGATGAAGGAAGACGGCACGGTGGTGACCCGTGTCGTGCTGGATCCGCGCGCCAACATCCTGCTGCCCCCCAAGGACATTTACGCCAAGGCGACCGATGGCGAGCCGATCCTGATTGCGCCGGGCACCTCCAACCTGGTCGGCGGTGTGATGAAACTGGAGTCCTTTGAGGGCATGTATCTCTATGTGACGCGTGGCATGGATCCGCGGGTCACTGAGTATCTGCGCCTCGCCGAAGAAGGGGCGACCGAATACAGCAAGATGGAAGAGACACGCTTCGGGGCGCAGGTGGCCTTTGCACTGATCTATCTTGGTGTCGCCCTGATCCTGCTTTTGTCGGCCATCTGGATCGGCTTCGGCTTCTCCAGCCGTCTGGTCGCACCGATCCGCCGGCTTATCTCGGCCGCCGACCAGGTCTCCAAGGGCAATCTCTATGTCGAGGTCGTAACCGAAAAATCTGAAGGCGATCTGGCCAATCTCGGATCAACCTTCAACAACATGACGGGGCAGTTGCGCGGCCAGCGCGATGCGCTTCTGGCCGCAAACGAACAGATCGACCGCCGCCGCCGCTTTACCGAGGCCGTGCTGTCCGGCGTGACGGCGTCTGTCATCGGCATAGACGACGAGGGGGCGATCACGCTGGTCAATCGCTCAGCACGTGCCCTGTTGCAGATCGAGGAGAGCGATGCGCTCGACCTGCCCATTGCCGAGGTCATTCCGGAGCTGGCCGAGTGCGTCGCCGTCGCGATCCACAAGGAGACCGAGCGTTTCAAGGAAACCCAGATCACGCTGGTGCGTGGCGGCCGCGAGCGCACTGTCAATGTGCGCATTACCACCGAGCAGTCGACCCGCCGCGAGCATGGCTATGTGGTGACGCTCGACGACATTACGGACCTTGTCTCGGCGCAGCGCAATTCGGCCTGGGCGGACGTGGCCCGCCGCATTGCGCATGAAATCAAGAACCCGCTGACGCCGATCCAGTTATCGGCCGAACGTATCCGGCGCCGCTATGGCAAGAAGGTCGAGGACGACCGTTCCGTCTTTGACCAGTGCATCGACACGATCATCCGACAGGTCGGTGACATTGGGCAAATGGTCGACGAGTTTTCGTCCTTCGCCCGCATGCGCAAGCCGGCCAAGGCCCGGGCGGATCTGCGCAACATGGTGCGCGAGGCCGCCTTCCTGCAGACGGTCGGCAACCCGGAGATCGAGATCCGTACCGAGCTTCCCGAAGGTCCGATCGAGGGCTTTGTCGACCAGCGCCTGATCGGGCAGGCGCTCACCAACGTGATCAAGAATGCAGCCGAAGCCGTCACGGGCCGTACCGGGGAGAACCTGCCCAAGGGCCGGATCCGCATCGTTCTGCGGGCCGAGGGCGACCGGCAGGTGATCGACGTGATCGACAATGGTGTCGGCCTGCCGACAGAAAATCGCCAGCGGCTCCTGGAGCCTTACATGACGACCCGGGAAAAGGGCACCGGGCTCGGACTTGCGATCGTGCGCAAGATCATGGAAGACCACGGGGGTGGCATCGAACTGCTCGATGCGCCGGGCACCAGCGAGGGCGAAAGCGGGGCATTGGTCCGGTTGATCATCGGACCGCAGGAACTGGCAGTTGAGGGGCCTGCCAGTTCGCCAAACCAGGACATCAGAAAAGAAGAAGTGACCGGCCATGGCCTATGACATCCTGATCGTGGACGACGAGACGGACATCCGCGAGATGATCGCGGGCATCCTCGACGACGAAGGCTACGGAACGCGGACGGCCTCCGATAGCGACACGGCGCTTGCCGCCATCAAGGACCGCCGTCCGTCCCTGGTGGTCCTCGACATCTGGCTTCAGGGCAGCCGGCTGGACGGACTGGCGCTCCTCGACGAGATCAAGGCGCAGGACAAGGATCTGCCGGTCGTCATCATCTCCGGCCACGGCAATGTCGAGACGGCCGTTTCAGCGATCAAGCGCGGCGCTTACGACTATATCGAGAAGCCGTTCAAGGCCGACCGTCTGCTCCTCATCACCGAGCGGGCGCTCGAGGCCTCGAACCTGCGCCGGGAAATCCGCGACCTGAAGCAGCGCTCCGGCGATACAGCCAAGCTGATCGGCGAGTCCCATGCCATTCATCAGTTGCGGCAGACCATTGAGCGCATTGCCGGCACCAACAGCCGCATCCTGATTTCCGGACCGTCGGGCGCGGGCAAGGAGCTTGCGGCGCGCATGATCCATGACCTGTCACCGCGCGCGAAAGGCCCCTTCGTCGCCCTCAACGCCGCCACCATCACGGCCGAGCGCATGGAAGAAGAGCTGTTCGGCATCGAGGATGACAAGGGCAACCTGCGCAAGGTTGGCGCGCTGGAAGAAGCGCATGGCGGCACGCTCTACCTCGACGAGGTCGCCGACATGCCACGCGAGACCCAGGGCAAGATCCTGCGCGTGCTCGTGGACCAGACCTTTACCCGTGTCGGCGGGGCCACCCGCGTCCAGGTTGACATCCGCATCCTGTCATCGACTGCGCGCAATCTCGAACATGAGATCGCCAACGGCGCGTTCCGCGAGGACCTGTATCACCGTCTCGGTGTCGTGCCGCTCCGGGTGCCGGGCCTTGCCGAACGGCGCGAGGACGTGCCCGTGCTGGTGCGGCATTTCATGGAACAGATATCCTCCAGCGCCGGCCTGCCGATGCGCCGGATCGGCGAGGACGCCATGGCCGTGCTGCAGACCCACGACTGGCCGGGCAACATCCGCCAGTTGCGTAACAATGTCGAACGACTGATGATCCTGACCCGCGCCGATCCGGCTGCGGTCATCACGGCCGATCTGTTGCCAGCGGAAGTGGGTGCGATGTTGCCCAACCTGCCGTCGAATGGTGGCGGGGATCACCTGATGTCCGTGCCCCTGCGCGAGGCGCGGGAAATCTTCGAGCGGGACTATCTGCAGGCGCAGATCAAGCGCTTTGGCGGCAACATTTCGCGCACGGCCGAATTCGTTGGAATGGAACGATCGGCCTTGCATCGCAAGCTGAAGTCGCTAGGGCTATCGTGAAGCGCGTCTTGGCGCGGTGAGTCTATCCGGAGTTCAGTCCGATGAAGGTCGTTATTTGCGGGGCAGGGCAGGTCGGTTACGGCATTGCGGAGCGTCTGGCGGCTGAGCAGAACGATGTCTCGGTGATCGATTCCTCGCCCAAGCTCGTCAACGCCATCAGTGACCAGCTCGATGTGCGCGGCTTTGTCGGCAACGGTGCCCATCCGGACGTGCTGGCGCAGGCCGGTGCCGACCAGGCCGACATGATCATCGCCGTCACTCTCTATGACGAGGTGAACATGGTCGCCTGCCAGGTGGCCCATTCCCTGTTCAACGTGCCGACCAAGGTCGCCCGCGTGCGCGCCCAGAGCTACCTGCAGGGCCGCTGGAGCAACCTGTTCGCCCGTGAGCATCTGCCGATCGACGTCATCATCTCGCCGGAAATCGAGGTGGGGGACATGGTGCTGCGCCGTCTGGCCCTGCCGGGCGCTGCGGAAACCGTGCGTTTCGCCGATGACCAGGTGGTTATGGTGGGCATCGTCTGCCAGGAAGACTGCCCCGTGGTCGATACACCTCTGCAGCAACTTACCGACCTGTTCCCGGACCTTGGCGCGGTCGTTGTCGGCGTGTTTCGTAGCGGCAAGTTGTTCGTTCCCAAGAGTTCCGACCAGCTTCTCGTCGATGACCTTGCCTATGTGGTCGCCCGGCGCGATCAGGTGCGCCGGACCCTTGGTATTTTCGGGCACGAGGAGCCTGAGGCCAATCGTGTCGTCATCGCCGGCGGCGGCAACATCGGCCTTTATGTTGCCAAGGCGCTGGAACAGCGACAGTCGAAGACACGCATCAAGGTGATCGAATCCTCGCGTGAACGGGCAGTCGGCATCGCCAACGAGCTGAAGCGTTCGGTCATCCTGCATGGCTCGGCCCTTGACCAGGCCATCCTCGAGGAAGCCGACGTTTCGGCCGCCGATACAATGGTGGCCCTGACCAATGATGACGAGGTCAACATCCTGTCCTGCGTCATGGCTAAAAAGATGGGCTGCCGGCGCAATCTGTCGCTGCTCAACAACCCGAGCTATCCGGCCTTTGCCAATGCGCTCGGAATTGATGCCTATATCAGCCCGCGCACGGTCACGATCTCGCGCATCCTGCAGCATGTCCGGCGCGGCCGTATTCGCGGCGTGCATTCACTGCAGAATGGTGCGGCTGAGGTGATCGAGGCCGAGGCGCTTGAGACCTCGCCGCTGGTCGGCCGGCCGTTGCGCGACATCGACCTTCCGGACGGGATCAGGATCGGTGCGGTGTTCCGCGCCGGCAAGGTGCTGATGCCGAATGGCGGGATGCAGATCCAGGCGCGCGACCGGATCGTCATCTTTGCCATGGCCAATCGCGTGCGCCAGGTCGAACAGATGTTCCGCGTCAGCCTCGAGTTTTTCTGAGCCGCAAGGCTCGCCCCTTTCAGAGTGTTTCAGGGACAAGATCATGAGCCGAATTGCTTATGTGAACGGCGAATACGCCGCCCACGCTTCCGCTTCAGTGCATATCGAGGACCGTGGCTATCAGTTTGCCGACGGTGTCTATGAGGTCTGCGAGGTCTGGCAGGGCAATCTGGTCGATGGCCCGCGCCATCTGGACCGCCTTGAGCGGTCCTTGCGGGAATTGCGCATCGCCATGCCGATGTCGCGACGCGCGCTGACCTTTGTCATGAAGGAAGTGATCCGGCGCAACCGGGTCCGTCATGGCCTTGTCTACATGCAGGTGACCCGCGGTGTGGCCCGGCGCGATCACTTCTTCCCGGCCGATGATGTCGCGCCATCGCTTGTGATTACATCGAAGTCGACCAACCCCCGCGCGGGCGACAAGCAGGCCGAGACCGGGATTGCTGTTGTAAGCCATCCGGAAAACCGCTGGCCGCGTGTCGACATCAAGACTGTCGGCCTGCTCCCCAACGTATTGGCCAAGCAATACGCGCGGGAACAGGGCGCGAAGGAGGCCTGGTATGTGGATGCAACCGGTCATGTCACCGAGGGCGGTTCGACCAATGCCTGGATCGTGACGAAGGACGGCGTATTGGTGACTCGGCCGGCCGAGAGCGGCATCCTCAAAGGGATCACCCGGGCGGTGGTGCTGGATCTGGTCGCGCGCGAGGGCATCCGCTTCGAGGAACGGGCCTTTACGCTCGATGAGGCATTCGAGGCGCGGGAGGCCTTTGTCACGGCAGCGTCCACGCTTGTGATGCCGGTTGTTCAACTGGATGGCCGGCCAATCGGCAACGGGCATCCGGGCAGCGTTGCGACCGGCTTGCGGCAGGCGTTTCACACCGCGAGCCATCTGGAAGAAATCCGCTAAACGTGTGAAATAGTAGTGGGGCAGCATAGCTGACTTGATATAGTCTCAAGGCGGACCCGGTGCAGCCGGGAGAGGCGGCAGCGTTTGTGTTCAAGGCCTCGCTCCCCTGCGTAAAAAAAGCAATTGCCAGATGCCCCGGCCGCATGTGGCAGATACAGGATAAGAAGACTCATGGCTGAGCGTGCGCAGAATCTCCAAGACACCTTCCTCAATCATCTTCGCAAGCAGAAGATCCCGCTTACAATCTTCCTGATCAACGGTGTCAAGTTGCAGGGTGTTGTGACCTGGTTCGACAATTTCTGCGTCCTGCTGCGCCGTGACGGACATTCGCAGCTGGTCTACAAGCACGCAATTTCGACGATCATGCCCAATGGTCCGGTTCAGCTGTTCGAGCCGGGCGAAGAAGGCTCCGACAAAGCGGGCGCCTGATTGACGCAAACTCCCAGATCTGAGGGCCCATCGGGCGAACGCCGGCGCGGCGAGACTGCGCCGGGCGAACGTGGGCCGGACATGGACCGGCGCACGCCGATTTCCCGCACCCTCGTGATCGAGCCGATCACGGCCGACAAGACGGCACGCGGCAGCGAGACCGATGCCTCTGCCGTCCGCACGCCGGAAGCTCGGCTCGAGGAAGCGGTTGGCCTGTGCGCGGCCATTGAACTCGAGATCGTCGACGCCCTCATCGTCAAGATCCCCAAGCGCCGCCCGGCAACCCTGCTCGGCACAGGTAAGGTCGAGGAGATCGCGGCCCTGGTCGAGGCGCATGAGGTCGATGTGGTCGTCGTCGACCACGCGCTGACGCCGATCCAGCAACGCAACCTGGAAAAGGAGCTGAAGACCAAGGTGATCGACCGGACCGGTCTGATCCTGGAAATCTTCGGTGATCGTGCCCGCACCAAGGAAGGCAGGCTGCAGGTCGATCTGGCCCATCTCAGCTGGCAGAAAAGCCGGCTCGTGCGCTCCTGGACCCACCTTGAACGCCAGCGCGGTGGTGTCGGCTTCATGGGCGGCCCGGGCGAAACCCAGATCGAGGCCGACCGCCGCCAGATCCAGGACAAGATCCTGCGGCTGGAGCGCGAACTGGAGCAGGTGCGCCGCACCCGCGACCTGCATCGCAAGAAGCGCAAGAAGATCCCCCAGCCCGTGGTGGCGCTCGTCGGCTACACCAATGCCGGCAAGTCGACGCTGTTCAACCGGCTGACCTCGTCCGAGGTCTTTGCCAAGGACCTGCTGTTCGCAACCCTTGACCCGACCCTGCGCCGGATCAAGTTGCCGCATGGCCGCGAGGTCATCCTCTCCGACACCGTGGGCTTCATCTCGGAACTGCCGACCCATCTGGTCGCCGCCTTCCGCGCGACGCTGGAAGAGGTACTGGAAGCCGATCTCATCCTGCATGTCCGCGACATCAGCCATCTCGACACCGAGGCGCAGGCCGTCGACGTCTCGCGGACGCTGGAGGCCCTTGGCGTCAGCCCGCAGACTGGCGCGCCCATCGTCGAGGTCTGGAACAAGATCGACTGCCTGGACGGTGAGCGGCGCGACAAGCTCCTCGCCGCCAATGGCCCTGAGGGCGCCATCGCCCTGTCAGCCCTCACCGGCGACGGTGTCGACGCCTTGCTGGAGCGGATCGAGAATTTCGTTGCCCTTGGCGATGACCGGTTCGATCTCGTTCTGCCCGTCACCGACGGTCACCTGCTGGCCGGCCTCTACCAGATCTCCGAGGTTCTGGCGCGCGAGGACGGGGACGAGGGCATCGAGCTGACCGTCCGCGTCTCCGACAAGCAGCGCGGCAACTTCCGAGCGCGCTATGGCGCGTTCATTGAAGGGGCGGATTAGTCAAGCGTCACGGCAGCCCGTACATTTATTGTTGTGACTTGACCTTCCGTGCCATTAAGTACCAACCAATCAAGCTAATCGGAAAATATGTAGCGACTACAACCGCAAAGAATAAATAATCTGCTTTCCAAATCAGCGAAAATGAGATTGCGCAAAAGATAGCCGTCGACAGTGCAGCGAAAACTATTGCTGAACCTAATTCTTTTTCATTTGCTCGGATCCAATTTTGAATAACTGGGTCTAATTCCGCGGCAACTCGGCCATTCACTTCCCCTTCGCCGCCTGCCACACCGCTTCCATCTCATCGAGCGTCATGTCCTCCAGCGCAACGCCGCGGCGGGTGGCTTCGACCTCGATGGCGGCAAAGCGGCGGCGGAACTTGGCATTGGTCCGCTTCAGCGCGTCCTCCGGTTCCACTTCCAGATGACGGGCAAGGTTCGCCAGCGCAAACAGCACGTCGCCCATCTCGTCCTTGATTGCATCCGGCACGTTTCCGGTGACAGCCGGCGCCGTGTGGTCCTTCAGCTCGGCTTCCAGCTCGTCCAGCTCCTCGCGGATCTTGGCGATCACGGGCGCGAAGCTGTCCCAGTCGAAGCCGACGCGGGCGGCCCGCCGCTGGATTTTTTCAGCTTCCATAAGGGCAGGGAAGGCGGAGGACACCGCATCGAGATAGCCAGGTTCCGTATCGGCCATTCCAAGGGCCGCGCGGCGCTCCTTGCGCTCGGCCTTTTCCTCGGCCTTGATCCGGTCCCACATGCCCTTGGCCATGCCGGAGGTGCGGGCGCTCTCATCGCCGAAGACATGCGGATGCCGGCGGATCATCTTCTTCGTGATCGCTTCCACCACGTCGGGGAAGCTGAACGCGCCCTGTTCCTCCGCCATGCGGGAATGGTAGACCACCTGCAACAGCAGATCGCCCAGTTCCTCGCGCAGGTCATCGAGATCATCGCGGCTGATCGCCTCGGCGACCTCATAGGCTTCCTCGACCGTGTAGGGGGCGATGGTGGAGAAATCCTGTTCCAGGTCCCAGGGGCAGCCCGTAACCGGGGTGCGCAGCGCTGCCATGATGTCGATCAGAACGGAAATGTCGCGGCCGGGCTTCATGGCGGTCCTCGCTGGGCAGATAAGACGGAATCACCTGGCCGGGAGCCTACAGGCTTCCCGGCCAGGTGCCTATGCCGGTTCGGCCCGTTCAGCCGCGCTGCGAGGGATGCCAGAACGTGGCGATGCGCTCGATCAGGGCAACGGCCGCATAGAACAGCGACCCGGCGAGCGCGGCGACCGCGATCTCGGCCCACACCATGTCGAGGTTCATGCGCCCCACTTCGGTGGAGATGCGGAACCCCATGCCGACGATTGGCGTGCCGAAGAACTCGGCCACGATGGCGCCGATCATGGCGAGGGTGGAGTTGATCTTCAGCGCGTTGAAGATGAAGGGCAGGGCCATCGGCAGGCGCAGCTTGATGAGCGTCTGCCAGTAGGAGGCTGCGTAGGTGCGCATCAGGTCCTTCTGCATGGCGTCAGCTGCGGCAAGCCCTGCCACCGTGTTCACCAGCATCGGGAAGAAGGTCATGATGATGACGACCGCCGCCTTGGACGGCCAGTCGAAGCCGAACCACATCACCATGATCGGGGCGACGCCGATGATCGGCAGGGCCGAGACCAGGTTGCCGATGGGCAGCAGGCCCCGGCGCAGGAACGGCACCCGGTCGATCAGGATGGCCACCACAAAGGCGCTGCCACAGCCTATGGCATAACCGGCGAGCACCGCCTTCAGGAAGGTCTGCTGGAAGTCGGCCCAGAGCACCGGCACCGAGCTGACCAGCCGCGTGCCGATGGCACCGGGGGAGGGCAGCAGCACCTGCGGGATGCCGGCACCGACCACGACCAGTTGCCACAGCACCAGCAATGTGATGCCGAAGATCAGCGGGATCGCAAGGTTGACCAGCTTTTGGGCGAAGGGCGACAGGCCCCGCCAATGCGCCATTCGCTCCACGAACAGCCAGCTCGCGAACCAGGTGGCAATGGTGAGAAACCAGAACCCCGGAGCTGCCAGTCCCTGATGGTTGCCGACTGTCTCGACCAGAAACCAGGCCGACAGGATCGTGACGAGGCCGATGATGACATCACCGAGGCGATGCCGGGCAAAGCCGAGGCTGTAGCGCACGCCAAGAATGGCGAGCACCGTGACGACGATGGACAGGCGCGGCAAATCGAGCGAGCCAAGGTCGGGCTGAAAGGCCGTGCCGGTGAGGCCGAGCACGGCGAAGACCAGCACCCCGATGGCAAGGCGCGCGGGCGTGTCGAACCGGGGACGGCTGGTGGCGATCGAGCTCATCGGTTCATCCCCATTTTCGCAAGCGTTGCCTTTTCCAGCAGGCCGATCAGCGCCACCAGACTGCCGGCGACCACCGATGCGAGGACCAGCGCCGACCAGATCTGAACCGTCTGGCCGTAGTAGGAGCCGGCGAGAAGGCGAGCGCCAAGACCGGCGACAGCCCCTGTCGGCAGCTCACCGACGATGGCACCGACGAGGCTGGCAGCAATGCCGACTTTCATCGAGGCAAACAGATAAGGCACCGCATAGGGCAGCCGCAGCTTCCAGAAAGTCTCGGCCTCGCTGGCGCTGTAGGTGCGCATCAGATCGATGTGAATGAGCTCCGGTGAGCGTAGCCCTTTCACCATGCCAACTGTGACGGGAAAGAACGACAGATAGGTCGAGATCATAGCCTTCGGCATGAGGCCGGAAATGCCAATGGCGTTCAGCACGACGATGATCATTGGCGCGATGGCCAGGATCGGTATGGTTTGCGACGAGATCACCCAGGGCATCAGCGACTTGTCCAGCACCCGCGAATGCACCACTAGGATTGCAAGACCGATCCCCAGCAGCGTGCCCATGACGAAGCCGGTCAGAGTCGAGGAGAGGGTGATGCCGGTGTGATAGATCAGGCTGCGGTTGGAGGTGACCTTCTTGTTGACGGTCGTGTCCCAGATCTCGATCGCCACCTGATGCGGCGAGGGCAGGACCGGCCGCTCCTGCGCCAGCGTATCGGCGACCATCTGCGAAAACGGTACATCCGTCTGCCCGGCGCGGGCATAGATGTCGCGCTGGAATGGGGCGTTGAGGGCCACGGTCGCCACATACCAGATGGCGATGAGCCCGAGCACAACCACCAGCACAGGGCCGATCGTGCCGGACATAAGCCCGGCAAAGGGGGAAAGGGGGCGGACGGCGGCCTCAGTCGTCATAGCTGTGCCCTGCCTTCAGCCCCTCGCGAACGCGGTGGGCGATCTTCAGGAACTCCGGCGTCTCGCGGATATCGAGCGTGCGCTGGCGGGGCAGGTCGCTTTCGATCACGTCATAGATGCGGCCCGGACGCGGGCAGAGCACCACGATCTTGGTAGAAAGATAGACCGCTTCCGGGATCGAGTGGGTGACGAAGACCACCGTCTTGTTGGTCTTGGCCCAGAGCTGGTGCAACTGGTCATTCAGGTGATCGCGCACGATCTCGTCGAGGGCGCCGAAGGGCTCGTCCATTAGCAGCAGCTTCGGCTCGACGGCAAGCGCGCGGGCAATGGAGGCGCGCTGCTGCATGCCGCCGGAGAGCTGCCACGGATATTTCTTCTCGAAGCCCTTGAGGTTGACCAGCTCCATGTTGCGCGCGATGCGCTCTTCACGCTCCTTCGCGTCCAGTCCCATGATCTCCAGCGGCAGGGCGACATTGCCGGCGATGGTCCGCCAGGGGTAAAGCGCGGGTGCCTGGAACACATAGCCATAGGCCCGGTTCAACCGCGCCTCTTCCGGGCTCATGCCATTGACAGCGATCTTGCCGGAAGTCGGCTGCTCCAGATCGGCGATGACCCGCAAGAGCGTGGTCTTGCCGCAGCCCGACGGACCGATGAAGGAGACAAAATCCCCCTCGTCAATCGTCAGCTCGATGTTGGACAGGGCATGCACCGGTCCGTCATTGGTCTCGAAGGTCAGGCACAGATCCTTCGCCGAAATCACCGGCTGGACGGACGCCGGCCGGTCCACTGCTCCGCTCGTCACACTCATTGTTCCCCGCTGTTGCTGCGCGTCCGCTGCCGGGTTAGTCCCGTGTCGGGCGGATGTCTCTGGATCGTCATTCCGGTCAGGGCAGACACCGTTTCAGCGGCCCCCAGCGCGTCCCGTCGGGCAAACTCACCTCAAAGCTGTCTCCTTGCCGCGAGAGCGTGAGGGTGATCGGCACGGTACCTTCCTCTCCCTCTTCATGGCATTGCGCGCTGATTTCGATTGTGGCTGCGACAGCTTTCCGGTCGGCGGAAAAGGCGCAGTAGGATACGGCCGTTGCAACGCCCTCATCATCCATCAGAAAGAAGAAGCCGTCCCCACTGGAGTTGCCTGTCGCCGCGAAATGACAGCCCGCCTCATCGCCATAACGTCCGTCAATAACCACCGGATTGTCTGTCGCCATTGCGCTGCCGGCCGCCAGGGCCAGGAGAATGACACTTGGTAAAAGCGTAGGAATCGCCATGGTTGACCCTCAAACCCCGCTGGCGGGAATGCCGCTGCGTTCCACCTTGCGCGGTGCGACCAGGTCCTTCCAGGTCGACAGGGCCTTGTTGACGGCTGTGACCGGCGGGCGGGCGACGAATTCGCCGTGGCCTTCCCGGGTGTTGACCTTCGTCTCTTCAATGGCCACATGGCCGCGGGTCAGCGTGAAGCGCGGCAGGCCCTTCACATGCTTGCCCTCGAAGACGTTGTAATCGATGGAGGATTGCTGGCTGGCGGCCGAGATCGTCTTTTCCCTGTTCGGGTCCCAGACGACAATGTCCGCGTCCGCGCCCACAAGGATCGCGCCCTTCCTCGGATACATGTTGAGGATCTTGGCGATGTTGGTCGAGGTCGCAGCGACGAACTCGTTCATCGTCAGGCGGCCGGTCGCAACACCATAGGTCCACAGCATCGGCATGCGGTCTTCAAGTCCCCCGGTGCCATTCGGGATCTGGGTGAAGTTGCCGAGCCCCGTGCGCTTTTGCGCCGTGGTGAAAGCGCAGTGGTCCGTCGCCACCACCTGCAACGAGCCCGAGGAAAGGCCGGCCCACAGGCTGTCCTGATGCATCTTGTTGCGGAACGGGGGCGACATGACGCGGCGGGCGGCATGGTCCCAGTCCGGATTGGCATATTCGCTGTCATCGAGCGTCAGATGCTGGATCAGCGGCTCGCCAAAGACGCGCATTCCCTTGGCCCGGGCGCGGCGCACGGCCTCGTGGCTCTGCTCGCAGGACAAATGCACCACATAAAGCGGCACGCCCGCCATATCGGCGATCATGATGGCGCGGTTGGTGGCCTCGCCCTCGACCTCTGCGGGCCGCGAATAGGCGTGCGCCTCAGGTCCGGTGTTGCCTTCTGCCAGAAGCTTGGCCTGCATCTGGGCCACCACGTCGCCGTTCTCGGCATGGACCATGGCAAGCGCCCCCAGTTCCGCGCAGCGCTGGAACGAGGAGAACATCTCGTCGTCATCCACCATCAGCGCGCCCTTGTAGGCCATGAAGTGCTTGAAGGAATTGATGCCCTTCTGGCGCACGACGGTCTCCATGTCGTTGAATACCTGTTCGCCCCACCAGGTGACCGCCATGTGGAATGAATAGTCCGCCGTCGCGCGGCTGGTCTTGTTGTGCCACATGGACAGCGCGTCGAGCAGCGACTGGCCGGGGGAGGGCAGGCAGAAATCCACCACCATCGTGGTGCCGCCGGCAAGCCCGGCGCGGGTGCCGCTTTCAAAGTCATCGGCCGAATAGGTGCCCATGAAGGGCATTTCGAGGTGGACATGCGGGTCGATGCCACCGGGCATGACGTAGCAGCCGGTCGCGTCCAGCACCTTGTCGCCGGAAAGGCCCTTGCCGATCTCGACGATCCTGCCGCCCTCGACCTTCACGTCGGCTTCGTAAGTCAGATCAGCGGTCACCACGGTGCCGCCCTTGATCACAGTGCTTGCCATGTCTGTTCCCCTTTTCGTTTCAGCGCTGTCGGTGTTTCCTGCGCTCCCCGGAACACCCGCGCCGTCCCGGCCTTGAGCCGGGACCTGTCATGTGAAGTAAATCCGGGCTAGAAGTTCTCGCCACCACCCGTAGATCAAATGCGTCTCGACCCGAAGCGCTCCTCACGGGTCCCGGCTCAAGGCCGGGACGGCGCGGATCAAGCACCGAACAGGCCACCAGCCGCATCACTCACCCAACCACTTCCGCCGTCTCCAGCACTGCATGCAGCAGCACGTCGCAGCCGGCGCCGGCCCAGTCCTTCGAGATGTCCTCCGCCTCGTTGTGCGACAGGCCGCCGACGCAAGGGCACATGATCATTGTGGCAGGTGCGACCTTGGCCGCCCAGCAGGCGTCGTGGCCCGCGCCGGAAATCAGATCCATGTGGCTGTAGCCGAGCCGCTCAGCTGCCGCCCGCACGCTGGACACTAGTTTCGGATCGAAGGTCACCGGATCGAAATGACCGACGGCTTCGACCGCACAGCCGACGCCAAGCGCCTCGCAGATTTCGGCCGCTTCCGTTTCGATGCGGGCGCGCATGGCGTTGAGCTTGGCGAGATCTGGCGTGCGGATGTCGACCGTGAAGACGACCTTGCCCGGCAGCACGTTGCGCGAGTTGGGCGAGAAGTTCACCTGGCCGACGCCGCCGACCGCGCCGGGCTGGTTCTCCATCGCCACGGTCTGGACCATTTCCATGATCCGCGCCATGGCGAGGCCTGCATTGACGCGCAGGTTCATCGGCGTGGAGCCGGTGTGCGCCTCGCGGCCCGTCAGCGTGAACTCCAGCCACCACAGGCCCTGGCAATGGGTGACGACGCCGATCTGCTTGTCTTCGGCCTCCAGGATCGGGCCCTGCTCGATGTGCAGTTCGAAATAGGCGTGCATCTTGCGCGCGCCCACCTCTTCCTCGCCGACCCAGCCGATGCGCTTCAGCTCCTCGCCGTAGGTCTTGCCCTCCGGGTCCTTGCGGCCATAGGCATAGTCAAGACTGTGCACGCCGGCAAAGACGCCGGAGGCCAGCATTGCGGGGGCAAAGCGCGCGCCTTCCTCGTTGGCCCAGTTGGTGACGACGATCGGGTGCTTCGTCCTGATGCCGAGGTCGTTCAGCGTGCGCACCACCTCAAGGCCGGCCAGAACACCGAGCACGCCGTCATACTTGCCGCCGGTCGGCTGGGTGTCGAGATGCGAGCCGACAAAGACGGGCAGGGCGTCCGGATCGGTGCCTGGGCGGGTCAGGAACATCGTCCCCATCTTGTCGACGCCCATCGTCAGGCCGGCGTCCTCGCACCAGGACTGGAACAGCCTGCGGCCTTCGGCGTCGGCATCCGTCAGGGTCTGACGGTTGTTGCCGCCCGCGATCCCCGGCCCTATCTTCGCCATGTCCATCAGACTGTCCCAGAGCCGGTCCGGGTTGATCCTGAGGTTTTGTCCGAGTGCTGCCATTTGCTACTCCTAAAGTTTGCTAACTAAAGCCCCGATGGAAGCTCCAAGAAACGAACTTAGAACGACGCCAAACCACATAAACCAATAATTTATGCGCGTAACTGTCGACATACTGCGGTATGCTCTAAGCAAATTTATCCAATCATATGAACCAAATTTTCTAATGCTCACATCATGTCCATCTTTTACTTCAAGAATTTTTCTAAAAACTCCATCCACGCATACAATATTCTGATCTTGATCAAATTCCCGAGATAGAACTAAATATCTAAAAATACTTTTCTTATTAATTTCATTACGAAGTATATATAGTTCTCCGGACTCGATGTCGTTTTTGTCGCCAAAACTTTGAGACATCAAAACCGTCATGTTATTGAAAAAGTTTGTATCTAAACTTTTATATGCGCCGCTTCTATTTTTGTACTTTGTGCTGATTTTTGCAGTGACTGACATTTTTCAATCCAGGCTGGGGAAGGTGAAGACCGCGCCGTCCTTGATGCCGGCCGGCCAGCGGGTTGTCACCGTCTTCATGCGCGTGTTGAAGCGCACGCCTTCCGGCCCGTAAATCGAGTGATCGCCGAACAGCGACCGCTTCCAGCCGCCGAAGGAGAAATAGGCCACCGGCACCGGGATCGGCACGTTGATGCCGACCATGCCGACCTCGATCCGGTCGGCAAAGGCCCGGGCCGCGTCACCATCGCGGGTGAAGATCGCGGTGCCGTTGCCGTATTCATGCTCGTTGATCAGCGTCAGGGCTTCCTCGTAGCCCTTGGCCCGCACGACCGAGAGCACCGGACCGAAGATCTCTTCCTTGTAGATCGTCATGTCCTTCGTCACCCGGTCGAACAGGGTGCCGCCGACGAAATAGCCGTTCTCGTAGCCCTGCAGATTGAAGCCGCGGCCATCGACCAGCAGCTTGGCGCCTTCCTTGACGCCTTGGTCGATGTAACCCAGCACCTTGCGCTTGTGCGCCTCGGTGATCACCGGGCCCATGTCGGCCGACTTGTCCGTGGCCGGACCGATCTTCAGCGCCTCGACGCGGGGGATGAGCTTTTCAACCAGCGCGTCCGCTGTCTTCTCGCCGATCGGAACTGCGACGGAAATGGCCATGCAGCGCTCGCCGGCCGAGCCATAGCCCGCGCCCATCAGCGCGTCGGCCGCCTGGTCCATGTCGGCGTCCGGCATGATGATCATGTGGTTCTTGGCCCCGCCAAGCGCATGCACGCGTTTTCCATGGGCGGTGCCGGTGGAATAGACATATTCGGCAATCGGCGTGGAGCCGACGAAGGAGATCGCCTTCACGTCCGGGTGCTTCAGGAGCACATCGACGGCTTCCTTGTCGCCATGAACGACATTGAGCACGCCCTCGGGGAAGCCCGCCTGCCGGAACAGGTCGTAGACAAACATGACTGCGGAGGGATCGCGCTCGGACGGCTTCAGGATGAAGGTGTTCCCGCAGGCGACCGAGATCGGATACATCCACAGCGGCACCATGGCCGGGAAGTTGAACGGCGTGATGCCGGCAACGACGCCGAGCGGCTGGCGGTCGCAGTAGCTGTCGATGGCCGGGCCGACGTTGCGGGCAAACTCACCCTTCAGAAGATGCGGGATGCCGCAGGCGAACTCCACCACCTCGATACCGCGCGCCACTTCGCCAAGCGCGTCGTCATGCGTCTTGCCGTGTTCGGCGGAAATCGCGCGGGCAATGGCGTCGGTGTTTTCGGTGAGCAGTTCCTTGAAGCGGAACATGAAGCGGGCGCGCTTCAGCGGCGGCGTGTCGCGCCAGGCCGGGAAGGCGGCCTTGGCCACCGCAATGGCGTCCGCCACGTCGGCTGCCGACGACAGCCCCAGCTCGGCCACCTGTTCGCCCGTTGCCGGGTTGAACACCGGCGCGACGCGCCCGGAATTCGACACGACTTCGCGGCCGCCGATGGCGTTGTTGATCTTCTTCATGGTCTGGATCCCCGGACTGTCCCTGGCGGACTTGTTGTCTTGTCTGGAAGGGCCCGCGCGTATCCGCGCGGGCCAGGAGTGCCTTGTCAGATATTGCTCTGAAGCACGGTGCGCAGCTTGCCGAACAGCTCGTCGATCTGCGCCTTGGAGATGATCAGCGGCGGCGACAGGGCAATGATGTCGCCGGTGGTGCGGATCAGGAGGCCGTCGTCATAGGCCTTGAGGAAGGCCGAGAACGCCCGCTTGGTCGGCTCACCGGGGATCGATTCCAGCTCGATGGCACCGATCAGGCCGAGGTTGCGCACGTCGATGACCTTCGGGCAGTCCTTGAGCGAATGCACCGCATCTTCCCAGTAGGAGGCAAGCTCTGCCGCGCGGGTCAGGAGGCCTTCTTCCTCGTAAGTGTCGAGCGTGCCGAGGGCGGCAGCGCAGGCAACCGGATGCGCCGAGTATGTATAGCCGTGGAACAGCTCGATCATGTGTTCCGGACCCGTCATGAAGGTCTCGTAGATCTTGCTGCTGCAGAACACCGCGCCCATCGGGATCACGCCGGAGGTGATGCCCTTGGCGGTGGTGATCAGGTCCGGAACCACGCCGAAATAGTCCGTCGCAAAGCCGGTGCCGAGACGCCCGAAGCCGGTGATAACCTCGTCGAAGATCAGGAGGATGCCGTGCTGGTCGCAGATTTCGCGCAGGCGCTTCAGGTAGCCCTTCGGCGGGATCAGCACGCCGGTGGAGCCAGCCACCGGCTCGACGATGACAGCGGCAATGGTCGAGGGATCATGCAGCTGGATGACCTTGATCA
The DNA here is from genome assembly GCF_003012935.1 of Pannonibacter carbonis. Classification (GTDB taxonomy): domain Bacteria; phylum Pseudomonadota; class Alphaproteobacteria; order Rhizobiales; family Stappiaceae; genus Pannonibacter; species Pannonibacter carbonis. The sequence continues at coordinate 125,387 of NZ_PUDR01000010.1, forward strand.
GGTCATCAGCAAACTCGGCGCCGTGCTCCGGTTCGCCGCGGGTGAAAGCGTTGCGGGCCGGATCATGGGTGTGGCGAATGTGGTCGACACCGCCCAGCATGGTGCCGAAATGCTTGCGGTTGTTGACGATGCCGCCAACCGAGATGCCGCCAAAGCCGACGCCATGATAGCCGCGCTCGCGGCCGATGAGACGCGTGCGCGACCCCTGGCCGATGGCGCGCTGATAGGCGAGCGCAATCTTCAGCGCCGTGTCGACGCTTTCCGAGCCGGAGCCGGTGAAGAACACATGGTCAAGCGGGGAGGGCAGCAGGGCAGCCAGGCGAGCGGCCAGCTCGAAGGCGCGCGGATGGCCCATCTGGAAGGCCGGCGCATAGTCCATCTCGGCCACTTGGCGTTGCACGGCCTCAACGATGCGCGGGCGGCCATGGCCGGCGTTGCAGCACCACAGACCCGCAGTGCCGTCCAGCACCTGGCGGCCGTCAGCGGTGGTGTAGTGCATGTCCTTGGCGCCCACGAACATGCGTGGGGCCTTCTTGAACTGCCGGTTGGCAGTGAACGGCATCCAGAAAGCTTCAAGATTGTTCGGAATGGCAGCGGTTGCAGCCGTATCAGACATGGTTCCTCCTTGCCGGTCCATCGCTTGCGGACCGGTCTTGGCAGCAGCATTCAGCGCACGCGGACGGATCGAGCCGAACGCGGAAAGCACCCGAGCCTAGCAGCGGCGGGCGGACTTGTCCGGGATCGTCTTCAGTTTTTCCAATCGTGCTGTTCCCACTGGTCCTGCCGCTCTCTTGACGGCGCTGGCAGGTCCGGTTGTCTCTCTGGATCGCGCCGTCCATTATGTTCGGATCTTGACGCTTGTCGTTGGACCATGGCTGGCTTTCAATGACATCCTGTCCAGGCTATGCAGCCGGGACGAGGCGTCCATGAAACCTGACCAAACGGTCAAATTGAGCCTATGAATACTTGACCAAACGGTCAAGATGATAATTTCATCGGCCAGATGATTTTCCCGGCACCCGCTTGCCGGAATACGACCTGCCGAACGCAGGGGAAACGGGAGCGCATGGATCGCAAGGTGTCCACCAGAAGTGCAGCAAGGGCGGAAACGGAACGGGCGATCCTGTCGGCGGCAGAGGCCGTGTTTGCCGAGCATGGCTATCGGGGCGCAACGACCGGCATGATCGCCGAGCGGGCAGGGATCCCGAAAGCCAACCTGCATTACTACTTCGCCACCAAGGAAGCGCTCTACCGCCAGGTCGTGGAGAACATCTTCATGATCTGGCTTGATGCCGCCAACTCCTTCGACGACTGCGAGGACCCGGAGGAGGCGCTGACCCATTACATCACCACCAAGATGGACATCTCGCGCCAGCACCCGATGGGATCCAAAGTCTGGGCCAACGAGATCCTGCACCGGGCGCCGGTCATCCAGGACTATCTCGAGACGACACTGCGCGAATGGACGGCCACCCGCATCGCCATCATCGAGCGCTGGGTGAGCGAAGGGCGCATGGATCCGGTCGATCCGCGCACGCTGCTCTACATGATCTGGTCGACGACGCAGCATTACGCCGACTTCATCCACCAGATCGAGACCCTGAACGACGGCAAGCCGCTGAGCGATGACCAGTTCGCCGTCGCGAGGGACAACGTGGTGCGCATCATCCTGTCCGGTGTCGGCATCCGGGCGAGGGCCGCAAGCAGCGTCAAGGCGGGGGCAGCCCGATGAGCCCGACGCGCAGCACGCCGAAGTCATCCCCCTTGAAGCGCAAGCCCGGCCTGCGCAGTGCGCCAGTGGCCCGGCAGGCACTGGGCGAGACCGACGGGAAGCCGACCCGCATCCAGGAACGCAACCGCGCCCGCATTCTCGAAGCCGGTCTCTCGGAATTCTCTCGTTTCGGCTTTGGCGGGGCGACGATCGAGAAGATCGCCGCCGGGGCAGGGATGTCGAAATCGAACCTGCTCTACTACTACCCGACCAAGACGGCGATCTACGAGGCCGTGCTGGAACACATCCTCGACACCTGGCTGGCACCGCTGCGCATGCTGGATATCACCGGCGATCCGGCGGCAGAGCTGGCGGATTACATCCGGCAGAAGTTGAAGATTTCAGCCGAGTGGCCTGAGGCATCACGTCTTTTTGCCTCCGAGATCCTGCAAGGAGCGCCGCAGGTGAAACCCGTGCTGCAGGGCTCGCTGCGCCAGCTGGTGAGCGAAAAGGCAGCCGTCATCCGCGCCTGGATCGCGGCAGGCAAACTCAAGCCGCATGTGGAGCCGGTGCATCTGATTTTCCTCATCTGGTCCGCGACGCAGCACTATGCCGACTTCGAAACGCAGGTTCTTGCGCTCACCGGCAAGACGCTGAAGGACGAGGCTTTCCGCGGCGAGGCAGAAGCAGCGCTGGTCGCCACCATTCTCGGAGGCGTGCTGGCATGAGCGACCGGGTGCCTCCAGTGCCGCCCGCGCCGCCGGGTCCACCGTCGCCAAGGCCGCTCGAGATCGCGCCGGAAAGCCGCCGCATCACGATCAAGGGACGGCTGCATATTGACGAGCGCGACCTCAGCGAGGAGTTCATCCGCGCCTCCGGTCCGGGCGGCCAGAACGTCAACAAGGTCTCGACGGCGGTTCAGTTGCGTTTTCAACTTGACAACAACCGTACGTTGCCGGACGATGTGAAGCAACGGGCAGGGGAACTGGCCGGAAGTCGCCTGACACAGGCCGGCGAAATCCTCATTCAGGCCGACCGGTTCCGCACGCGCGAACAAAACCGCGAGGATGCGCTGGCCCGGCTGATCGAGCTTCTGGTCAAGGCCGCACACCGCGACAAGCCGCGCAAGGCAACCCGTCCGACGCTCGCCTCCAAGAAGCGCCGTGTCGACACGAAGAAACAACGCGGCGGCATCAAGAAGCTGCGCAGCGGACGGCCGGACAGCGACTGAGCGGGACTTGAGCTGGCGCGACAGCCGGCCCTGTCCCAACCTCGGCGTCATCCCGGGCGAGTGTAACGAGACCCGGGACCGGAAAGCCGAGGCAGCTGAATGGCAACCGGAACTGTCTCGCTCGTCCCGGCGCAAGAAGGGCTGTTCTGGCCTGTAGCAGCACTCGTGAGCGTCGTTCCGGGGGGCTGTCGACGGCAACATGCACACACGGCTCTGACCTGATCCGTAATTCGCATAAGATATATTATGGAACATACTCGGATAGTTTGATTTGTACACCTTGGTCGGCTCGTATCCCTGTGCCAGCCACCTGTTCATTTCATGCCGGGATTTCCGCCACGATCGCCCACCAAGACCGCCGCAACCAAGGCTCTCGAAGCGTCTGGATGGCGACGCTTACCCCAACTCGTCCTCGGCACCCTGCAGTGCCTTGCGTGCCGCGTCCAGCCCATGGCCGGCACGGCACAGCGCCGCAAGGTCCTTGCGGTCGCGGTCGCGGCGGGCGGCATCGTCTTCCTCAGACCATCCCTTGCGCCAGGGACCAAGGCGGCGGCGCTGTGCATAGCGGCGGGCGGCTGCGGCCGCATCGGTGTCATCGCGGGCGAGCGTTTCCTCGATGACGTTGCGGCTGACCCCACGGGCACTTAGTTTCGCGGTGATCTGGCGGCTGGACGCGCCCTTGCGGCGCAGGCTGGCCGCCTTTGTCTCGGCATAGACCTCGTCATTGACGAGGCCAGACCGAGCGGCTTTCTCCAGTACGATCTCGACGAGCGGAAGAAACTCGGCCACATCGCGCTCATGTGCCCTGGCTGCCTTCTCGACACGCCGTGTCAGCACCCGGCGCAGGTTGGCGAGTGACGTGGCGTAGCGCTCCAGATAGGCCAGCGTGATCCGCGTCAGCCGCTCTTCAGTTGGCACGCGTGGCTTCTTGCGCACAGGTTTTGCGAGGTCGGACATGGGCGCGAGCCTACCGGATTCGCCCCGTGTCTGCCGGTGCGAATGCGGATGCCCGCTCAGTGGCCCCCGCCCCCGCCGCCCATGGGTTTGGGCCGTTCAACGAAGAAGATCGTCGCCAGCAGCGACAGGAACAGCAGCGTCAGGATCAGGAACACGTCGATGAAGGACATCAGGAACGCCTGTTTCGTCACCATGCCGCTCAGTGCCTTCAGCGCCGCAGTGGCCGCATCATCGCCGAGGCTCTGATAGGTCTGGGTCAGGCCGGCGAGCGTTTCGGTCACCGGGGCCCGCGCGCCGTTGACGCTTTCCTGCAGCCGCGCGTAGTGGAAATCCTGCCGCTGGCTCAGCACCGTGTTGATGATGGCAAGGCCAACCGCACCGCCCAGGTTGCGCGTCAGGTTGAACAGACCGGAAGCATTCTTGATCATCTGGGGCGGCAGCATGCCGAGCGCGATGTTGTTGATCGGCACCATGCACAGCATCAGCGACGAGCCGCGCAGGATCTGCGGCAGCAGCAGCTCGTAGAAATCCCAGTCCTGCGTGATGCCGGTCATCAGCCAGGTGCCGGCGGCAAACCCTGCAAAGCCGATGCCCATCATCACGCGCGGATCCAGCACCGACATCAACCGGCCGGCCAGAGGCGCGGTCAGGAACATGGCGAGGCCGCTGACGAACATCGTCTCGCCGATCTGCAGTGACGTGTATCCGCGCACGCCCGCCAGATAGACGGGATAAAGGTAGGTGAGCCCGTAGAGCCCAATGCCAAGCACGAAGCTGAACAGGCTGCCCATGGCGAAGTTCTTGTTGGAAAAGGCCGTCAGATCCACCACCGGCTCGCGGGCGGTGAACGCGCGCCAGAAGAACACGGCGGCGCCCATCAGCATGACGGCCGTGAACAGAACGATTTCCTCGCTCTGGAACCAGTCCTCGCCGTTGCCTTCCTCCAGCACGAATTCCAGCGAGCCGAGGAACACCGCCATGGCGGCAAAGCCCACCCAGTCGAAATGGTCGAACAGGCTGAGGTCCGGCTTGTCGAAGTCGATGAGCGTCACGGCGGCGAGCGTCACGAAGATGCCGGGCACCACGTTGATCAGGAACAGCCAGTGCCACGAGCCGTAGTCGGTGATGTAGCCGCCAAGCGTCGGACCGATGGTGGGCGCAAGCGTCGCCACGAGGCCGATGATCGGCGAGATGACGTTGAACTTCTCGCGCGGGAAGATGAGATAGGCCGTGGCAAACACCGTCGGGATCATGCCGCCGCCGAGAAAGCCCTGCAGCGCGCGCCAGACGATCATTTCCTCGATGGAGGTGGCGGTCGCGCACATCAGGCTCATCAAGGTGAAGCCGGCGGCCGAGATCGTGAACATCCAGCGCGTCGACAGCATCCGCGACAGGTAGCCGGACAGCGGGATCATGATCACTTCGGCGATCAGGTAACTGGTCTGGATCCAGGGAATGTCGTCGGAGGATGCCGCCAGTCCTGCCTGGATTTCGGCAAGCGACGCCGAGACAATCTGGATGTCCAGGATCGCCATGAACATGCCGAAGACCATGCAGAGGAAGGTGAAAAGCTTGCGCCCTTCCCCGCCCCGGCTTGGCGCGTCACTGCTGGTTGCCGCCGCGCTGGTCATGGCCGGCCTAGTGCAGGCTGGCCGTGGCGGCGGGATCGGCTGCGCCCGTGCGGGTGTCCACGTCCACCACCACCGACATGCCGGCACGCAGGGCATCGGCGCCCTTCTGGCTCATCGGCACGGTGATGCGAACGGGCACGCGTTGCACCACCTTGGTGAAGTTGCCCGTGGCATTCTCCGACGGCAGCAGCGAGAACACCGAGCCTGTCGCCGGCGATATGCTGTCGACGGTCGCCTCCAGCACCAGTCCCGGATAGGCATCCACCTTCACCGCCACCTGGGCACCAGGGCGGATGTGGCCGAGCTGGGTTTCCTTGAAATTGGCGTCAATGCGGGTGTCGGTCAGCGGCACGATGGCCGCAACCCGGTTGCCCGGCTGCAGCAACGTGCCAACCTGCGCCGCCCGATTGCTGACGATGCCCGCGACGGGCGCGCGGATGACGGTGAAGCTGAGGTCATACTCGGCCTTTTCCAGCTTGGTGCGGGCCGCGGCGATGGCCTGCTCGGCCTCCCGCTTCTGGCCTTCCAGCACGAGGATGTTGGCGCGCGCCACGGCAACAGCGGCCTCCGCGCTCCTCAGGTTGGCTTCACTGCTGTGGAGATTGGCGACGGCTCCATCCAGTGACGCCTGGCTCGTCACCTTGCCTTCGGTCAGCCGGATCTGACGGTCGTGGTTGGCGCGCGCCTCGTCCGCCCGGGCCTGCATGGCTGCGACGGTCGCGGTGGCCTGGTCGACCGAGGCGTGGGCAGCGCCGATCTGGCTCGAAATGCGGTCAACCGTCGCCTCGGCGCTGGCAATCTGGTCCCGCGCCCCCTGCACGGCCAGCCGATAGTCACCGTCATCGATGCGGGCCAGTATGTCGCCGGCCGCAACGCGCTGGTTGTCGCTCACCTCGATGGCCGCGACATAGCCCGAAACCTTGGACAGAACGCCGGTGATATCCACCGCGACATAAGCGTCATCGGTGGTCTCCATGAAACGGCCCTCGGTCCACCAGCCGTAACCGGCCCAGGACACACCGCCGAACGCGGCAAGCGCCAGCACGCTGACAATCGTCTTCGCCTTCGCCTTGCGGCGGCTGCGGTCGGAGGGGATCGGCGACGGATCTCCGGGGTTGTTCCGGGCACGGGTGGGGGAATGTGCTTCCGGTTGACCTGTCGGAGATCCGCCGCCCGTCGCCGTCGCGTGGGGCGAGCGGCGATCCGGTTCTGCTGCTGAAGGTGCAGCGGAAGTGTCAATCGAGGCGGGAACGCTGTCGGACACAGGCGTAAACTTTCCTTGGAACCGCACTGCGCGCCAGAAGGAGCATTGCGTATTGACTGAACGGTTCGGTCAATGGCTTATAGCGCTGTGCCCGCTCCCTTGCAAGAGGCCGGACATCGGCAAAAAGCGCCCCCTCCCCGTGCACGCTCGTCGGGGCAACTGGAAAAATCGGGGCAGTCTGGCAGGAAGAGACCGCGAATCTGGCACTCTTCCGCCAGATCGGGTCTCGGGGTTTGACAGGATCGGGCCAGATACGTACGAACCGGGACAAACGGCAGCACCCCAGCCCTTTAACCATGGACACGACATGACACGCGGAGCCACCAGGCCGGATGCAGCGCCGGCAGCCACGCAAGATGCCACGCCGGCAGATGACCGGCAGGACAATGCCAAACGGTATCAGATCCTCGACGGCGCGCGCCGCGTGTTCCGGGCCAACGGCTTCGACGGCACCAGCATGGATGCGGTCGCCCGGGAGGCCGGCGTGTCAAAGGGCACGCTCTACGTCTATTTCGACAGCAAGGAAGCCCTGTTCAAGGCGCTGATCCTGAAGGACCGTTTAGACCAGCCGGAAAGCTGCCTGCAGATCCCGGCGACCATCGGCGACCTGGAACATGACCTCAAGACCATCGCCGACCTGTATCTGGCCAGAATGATGCAGCCGGACATGATCTCGATGCTGCGCATGGTCATCGGCGCCACCGAGAAGTTCCCCGACTTCGGCCGCCTGCTCTATGAGGAAGGCCCGCTGCGCGGCCGCGAAAACCTCAAGGATTTCCTGCGTCCGCATATCGCCGCCGGCGCCCTGGACATCGAAGACGAGGACGTTGCCGCCTGGCATTTCCTAGACCTGTGCATCGCCGGCACCCTGCGCCGCATGCTGCTGAACGTCGGTGACGCACCGACCGACACGGAGCGAACCGCAACGGTCAACGCCGCCGTCCGCGTCTTCTTGCGCGCCTATGCTCGTGCGGGCTGAAACGGCCCCGCCATTCCCCCTGCCCTGCGCCTTCTTTTGCGCCCTGATTGTCTCTTGGCTCCGATCGGGACATGCGCCTGCACGCGAGAGATTTTTCGCGACTTCCTCATCGGCTTCTACGAGAGCGCCGAAAACAAGGCCCTCGTCGCTCCTGCTATCGAGAACGGCATCTGGTTGCTCTGACGAGACTGCCAAAAAAGCCCGCGAACGGCAATCCGGCGCCGGTCTGGGACGTATCCTGCCCTGTCCGCTCAGCTTTCGCCGCCCAGTTCCCCATGCAGGTCTCCGACCATGCCTTCGATGAATTGGCCGATGGCGGCGGAGCGGGCGCGTTTGTGGCGTTCGGCCTTCAGGATCGCCCGGACTGCCTCATAGGCGCGGGCAAGATCCTCGTTGACGACGACATAGTCGTATTCGCTCCAGTGCCGCATCTCGCCGACAGCCGTTTTCAGGCGGCGCAGGATGACATCCTCGGTGTCCTCTGCCCGGCGATGCAGCCTGGACTTCATCTCGGCGATGGACGGCGGCAGGATGAAGACCGAGACCACGTCCTCGCGCATGCGCTCATAGAGCTGGAACGTGCCCTGGATGTCGATGTCGAACAGGACGTCCCTGCCCTCACCGAGCGCTTTCTCGACCGGATCGCGCGGCGTGGCGTAGTAATTGCCATGCACTTCGGCCCATTCCAGTAATTCGCCGCGGTCGCGCATCTGCTCGAAGCGCTCGCGGGTGATGAAATGATAGTGCACGCCGTCGATCTCGCTGCTGCGACGGGGCCGGGTCGTCACCGAGATCGACAGTTCGAGATTGTCTTCCCGCTCCAGTAGCAGCCGGGCGATGGTCGACTTGCCCGCGCCGGACGGCGACGACAATACCAGCATGAGGCCGCGCCGGCTGGCCTCGGCAGCGTCCGCAGTCACGACTGTACCGGCTTGCGACTTTTGCGCATCTGCCATCGGGGTCACTCCAAGTTCTGAACCTGTTCGCGAAGCTGGTCGATCACCGCTTTCAGCTCCAGTCCGATGGCGGTGAGCGCCACATCATTCGACTTGGAACACAGTGTGTTGGCTTCGCGGTTGAATTCCTGCGCCAGGAAATCGAGCTTGCGGCCGATCGGGCCGCCGGTCGCCAGCAGCTTGCGCGCGGCGTCTACATGGGCCCTGAGGCGATCCAGTTCCTCGCGCACGTCGGCCTTGGTGGCCAGCAAGGCTGCCTCCTGTGCCAGGCGCTGGGGATCGAGCGCAGGAACTGCGGCGACCAGTTCTTCCAGCTGGGACTTCAGCCGCGCCTTGATCGCCTCAAGCTGCCGCGCCGGGAGCGCTTCGGCTGCCTGTGTTGCGGCGGCAATGGTGTTGAGATGAGTGTCCAGCACCTGCGCGATGGTCGCCCCTTCACTGAGACGCATGTCGACCAGTCCCGCCAGCGCGATATCGAAGCTTTCGGAAACGGCCGCCTGAAGGGCAAGACGGGCCACCTCGTCCTCTTCCGGTTCTATGAGTTCCAACACACCCTTATGCGCGAGGATCCCGTCCAGCGTCGGCGGGGCAGCATCCGGAAGCCGGCGGTGCAACACCTGGATCGCACGCAGGACAGCTTCAAGCGCGGCCTCGTTTACTGCAAGCACTGCCCCGCCCTGCTCGCGCTGCAGCGACAGGTTGGCGGACACGTTGCCACGCGCCAGAACCTGCCCGGCCCGTGCCTTCAGGCTGGCCTCAAGCTCCTCCATCCCGGCGGGCAACCGCAGGCGCAGGTCGAGGTTCTTGCCATTGACCGATCGCAGTTCCCACGTCCACCGGGCGCCGCCATGGGAGCCCTCGACCCGGGCAAACCCGGTCATGCTGGCCAGTGCCATGATGTCCTGTCCTTCGCGCTTTCGGATGCCGCCACCGGCCCTGCCAGTGGCCCTGCCGGTGGCGGCCTAGTTCTGCGTCGCGGGTGCGGCCGGAGCTGTGGGGGCCTGCTGGCCCTGCTGGCTGCGCAGGTTGCGCTCGATCTCGCGCCACTTGCGTACATTGGCCTGGTGCTGCTCGTAGGTCTCGGCAAAGACATGCCCGCCCGTGCCATCAGCGACGAAATACAGCTCCTTGGTCCGCGACGGATTGGCCACGGCCTCCATGGCCGCCCGGCCGGGGTTGCCGATGGGACCGGGGGGCAGTGCCGGGATCTGGTAGGTGTTGTAAGGGGTCTTGCGATCCAGATCGGCCCGCGTGATCGCCGAGCGGTCACGAGTCCAGGCCTCGCCGCCATGAATGCCGTAAACGATGGTCGGGTCGGACTGCAGCGGCATCGACTTGTTCAGCCGGTTGACGAACACGCCAGCGACGCGTGGCCGTTCATCCGCCCGGGCAGTTTCCTTTTCCACGATGGAGGCAAGAATCACCAGTTCTTCAGGCGTCTTGATCGGCAGGCCCTCTGTCCGGCGTCCCCAGACTTCCTTGAGAAGCTTCGTCTGTGCAGCCGCCATCTGGTCGAGGATTTGCTGGCGTGAGGCGCCGCGGGTAAAGGTATAGGTTTCCGGCAACAGGGCGCCCTCGTCCGGGATGGCCGTGATTTCGCCCGTAAGGATCGCGTTTTCGCGCAGTCGTGCCACGATCTGGGCCGTCGACCAGCCTTCCGGGATGGTCACTGCATGCGTGACGGCATTGCCCTCGACCAGATCCTTCATGACGTCCTGCATGGAGACGCCGGCCTTGAAAGCATACTCCCCGGCTTTCAGCCGTCCGGCGTTCTTGTAGGCGCGAACCCCGACATCGAACACCCAGGCATTGGAAATGACGTTGTTCGCCTCAAGGGTCTCGGCAATCGTGCTGAGGCCTTGTCCGGAGGAAATGATGACGGTTTGGTCTGCCGCGAGGGGGCCGGTGGCATCGAACTGGGTCTTGCCCCAATAGAGCGCGGCCCCTGCAGCCAGCATCATCAGGACGACGCTGCTGAGAATCAGGTTCACGAGAATGACGAACGGATTACGCACATGGCGCGAACGGGTTGGCGGCTCGGGGGCCTTGTCCGGCTGAATCGCTTCGCGCGGGCTTTTCGGCTTCAGTCGCATAGGCTCGCTCGTTCCTCAGGATCAGTCCGCGCCTCCCCGTCCTGCGCCCAGATGGAAGCGCCGGACGTCCAGAGGCCTGCGTGTTGTCGAGGGGGCGCTGGACAACCCAGGACCCGGGCCAATCGCCCTATCGACCTTAAACCTGCCGATTGGGGCGAAACAGCGATTGGTAGGTCAGTCCCGGATGGCAAGAACTGCCCAGCCCGGGACCAGACGCCGGATCTTGCCTCAGGCCGCGACCTTGCGGAACACCAGCGAGGCATTCGTGCCGCCGAAGCCGAACGAGTTCGACAGCGCAATGTCGACATTCATCGGCTTGGCCTTGTGCGCAACCAGGTCGATCTCGGTCTCGACAGACGGATTGTCGAGGTTGAGCGTCGGCGGAACGATGCTGTCACGGATGGCCAGGATCGAGAAGATCGCCTCGACGGCACCGGCAGCGCCAAGCAGATGTCCGATCGACGACTTCGTGGACGACATGGTCAGGCGGTTGGCGGCATTGCCGACCAGTCGCTCGACAGCGCCCAGTTCAATCGTATCGGCCATTGTCGACGTACCATGGGCATTGACGTAGTCGATATCGCTGGCCATGACGCCGGCCCGCTTCAGGGCGGCGCTCATGCAGCGGAAGGCGCCATCGCCATCTTCGGACGGGGCCGTGATATGGAACGCATCGCCGGACAGGCCGTAGCCGATGACCTCGGCATAAATCCGAGCGCCACGGGCAACTGCATGGTCGTACTCTTCAAGCACGACAACACCGGCTCCCTCGCCCATGACGAAGCCATCACGGTCCTTGTCATACGGGCGTGATGCCTTGGCCGGCTGATCGTTGTAACTTGTGGAAAGCGCGCGGCAGGCGGCAAAGCCGGCCAGTGACAGACGGCAGATCGGTGATTCCGTTCCACCGGCCACCATCACGTCGGCATCGCCAAAGGCAATCAACCGGGCCGCATCGCCAATGGCATGCGCACCTGTAGAGCAGGCTGTGACGACCGCGTGGTTCGGTCCCTTGAGCCCGTGCCGGATCGACACCTGGCCGCCGGCCAGGTTGATCAAACGACCGGGAATGAAAAACGGGCTGATGCGGCGCGGGCCCTTGTCCCGCAGGATATTGGCCGCTTCCTCGATGCCCTGGAGGCCGCCGATGCCGGAGCCGATCAACACGCCCGAGCGGGTCTGCTCGTCGTAAGTCGATGGCTTCCAGTTGGCATCGGCAAGGGCCTGGTCCGCGGCAGCCATGGCATAGACGATGAAATCGTCGACCTTGCGCTGCTCTTTCGGATCCATCCAGTCATCCGGGTTGTAGGCCCCCTCGACCGAAGGATCGCGCGGGATCTGACACGCAATCTGACAGGCAAGATCGTCGCTCTCAAAGCCGGTGACGCGACGCGCCCCGCTCTGACCTTCGAGGATCTTCTTCCAGGTCACGTCAACTCCGCATCCAAGCGGAGTGACCATGCCCATACCGGTAACGACGACTCGTCTCATAAGCCCGCACATGGTTCGGGCGCAGCGCGAACGCTGCTGCCCGTAAGGTCAGGGGGAGAACCGGATTAACCGGCGTTCTTTTCCAGGAAGCTGACAGCGTCACCGACGGTCAGGATCGTCTCGGCTGCATCATCCGGGATTTCAACGCCGAATTCTTCTTCGAACGCCATGACGAGTTCAACAGTGTCAAGGCTGTCTGCGCCGAGGTCGTCGATGAAGCTCGCGCCCAGGACTACCTTCTCGGAATCGACGCCCAGGTGCTCGATAACGATCTTCTTCACACGTTCCGCGATATCGCTCATTTTACTTACCTCGGTGGTTTTTACGAACCGGTCACCCGTGCCAGCGCATCTTGGGCATATTTCAGAAATCCACAAGTGCTCGCTCGGGAGATATCCGGGCCAATCGCCGGGCATGACCAAAGAAAATAGGCCAGTCCGTTGATCTGTCCAGAATAATCGGCGGCTAGGTAACACACTTTGTAGGGCATTACCAGCCGCCGACCCAGGGCTTGAAACGCCAGGGAACAACGTGTTCCACCGGCAATCGAAAACTCTTGTACAGATGCAATGATGCTGGTGCATCAGCACCTTATAGTGGCTGAACAACCGTGCTGTGGACCAGCCCGGCAAAGGGCCGGATCGCCGGCAGCTCGGATATCAGATCATCGCCATGCCGCCGTTCACATGCAGGGTCTGACCTGTCATGTAGCCGGCCTCGTCGCTGGCCAGATAGACGGCTGCGGCGGCGATTTCATGCGCCGTCCCCAGCCGTCCGGCCGGGACGCTGCCCAGAATCGATTCTTTCTGCTTGTCGTTCAGCACATCGGTCATCGCCGTCTCGATAAAGCCGGGCGCGATGGTGTTGACCGTGACGGCGCGGCTGGCAATCTCGCGGGCAACCGACTTGTACATGCCGATCATGCCGGCCTTGGCCGCGGCATAGTTCGCCTGGCCCGGATTGCCGGTGATGCCGACGACCGAGGCAATGCCGATGATGCGGCCGTGGCGGCGCTTCATCATGCCCTTGATCGCGGCACGGCAGAGATGGAACCCGGAGGTCAGGTTCACTTCCAGCACCTGGTCCCACTCCTCGTCCTTCATCCGCATGAAGATGTTGTCGCGGGTGATCCCGGCGTTGTTGACGAGAATGTCGACCCGGCCCATTGCAGCTTCAGCCGCAGGGATGAGCCCCTCGACTGCAGCGCGATCAGACAGGTTGGCCGGAGCCACGTGCACCCGTTCGCCAAGATCGGCAGCCAGGGCTTCCAGCTTTTCGGCGCGCGTGCCAGACAGGGTCACGGTCGCGCCCTGGGCGTGCAGGGCACGGGCGATGGCTTCGCCGATCCCGCCGGTCGCGCCGGTGACGAGGGCCATCCTGTCGGTCAGGTTGAACATTGCTTCTTCCTTCCTCGTTCGACTTCGGCAAGGGCCACTCAGCCGTTCAGTTTTTCAAGCAGGGCATCGATATCGGCCGGCGCATTCACGGCCAGGCCGCCCGCGTCCTTGGCAATACGCTTGACCATGCCGGTCAGCACCTTGCCTGCCCCGATTTCCACAAAAGTATCCACACCCTGGCCGGCCATCCACTCGATGGATTCGCGCCAGCGCACGGTGCCGGTCACCTGCTCGACGAGGCGCGCCCGGATCTCGTCCGGATCGCTGATCGGTGCGGCCAGGACATTGGCCACAAGCGGCACCTTCGGCGCGTGAATGGTGACATCCGCAAGCGCTGCAGCCATCGCGTCGGCCGCCGGCTGCATCAGGGAACAATGGAACGGGGCAGACACGGGAAGCAGAACGGCACGGCGCCCTCCCCGGCCCTTGGCAATTTCCAGGGCCCGTTCGACAGCGGCCTTGTGGCCGGAGACGACCACCTGCCCCGGCGCGTTGTCATTCGCCGCCTCGCACACCTCGCCGGGTGCGCTTGCCTCTGCCGCCACTTCTCGGGCAACGTCGAAATCGAGGCCCAGCAGGGCCGCCATGGCGCCGACCCCGACCGGAACCGCCGCCTGCATGGCAGTTCCGCGCAAGCGCAGCAGCCGCGCCGCATCGCCAATGCTCAGGCTTCCGGCGGCAGCCAGGGCCGAATATTCACCCAGGGAATGCCCGGCGACATAGGCAGCGCTTGCCTTCAGCTCGATGCCACGCGATTCCATGGCTTTCATGGCGGCCAGACTAACGGCCATCAGCGCCGGCTGGGCGTTCGCGGTCAGCGTCAGTTCATCCTTCTCGCCCGACCACATCAACTCGGACAGCTTCTGGCCAAGCGCGGCGTCGACTTCTTCAAACACGGCCCGGGCTTGCGGAAAGGCGTCAGCCAGTTCCTTGCCCATGCCGATGTCCTGGCTGCCCTGCCCGGGGAAGATGAAAGCAACGCTCATGCCTGTGCCTCCGCAGCGGCGAGGCGTGATCCGCCCGGCCCTTGTTATCCTGTTCAGGTTGCACTCACCCCTGACGCAGCAGCGCCATTTGGGCCAGAATACAACCGTTCTTTGCGCCGCTATGGTCCGGGCACTGGCCCGCTGTCAAGTCTTGCAGGGCGACTGCCCCCCAATGCACCCCTAGATTTCCGTGGCTTTCCCTTGGTCAGGGTCCAGGAATGCAGGACCCGATCCCTCGTTTCCCCGCACAGAGCCTTTCTAGCTCCATGGCCAAACCCGCCCTTGTCACACCTTGACCGGCTTTGGAGCGCCATTCGTCTTGCAATCCGGCAAAGTTCCTGTATAGAGCGGGCTCGTCCGGAACCTTGGCTGGTGGCTGAACGGAAGGATGTGCCTTGTCGGTGCATCAGGATCGTAAGGGATCCGCCTTCCCGTGTCTCCGCTCTCGTAGGACTTATACGTACCTTTCCGTAGGCACGTTGAGGCTTTGCGCCAGGTTCTGTCCGATTGACACTTAGAAAGGCAATCAACACATGCCGCTTTATGAACACGTGTTCCTGGCCCGCCAGGACGTGTCGACCCAGCAGGTCGAGCAGCTCGTCGAGCAGTACAAGGGTCTCCTTGAGACCAACGGTGGCAAGGTCGGCAAGATCGAGACCTGGGGCCTGCGCTCCCTCGCCTACCGCGTCAAGAAGAACCGCAAGGCTCACTACACCCTGATGAACATCGACGCACCGCATGCCGCGATTGCCGAGATGGAACGCCAGATGGGCCTCAACGAAGACGTCCTGCGCTTCATGACCATCAAGGTCGAAGCACATGACGAAGAACAGTCTGCCATGATGCAGAAGCGCGACCGTGACGACCGTCGCCGCCGCGACGACCGCTTTGGCGGTGAGCGCAGTGACCGCCCGGATCGTGGCGACCGTCCGGCTCGTGGTGACCGCGGTGACCGTGGTCCCCGCCGTGCAGATGCGGAGTAATTGACAATGTCCGAAATCGCCCAGACCCAGTCCCAGACCCGTCGTCCGTTCTTCCGTCGTCGCAAGACCTGCCCGTTCACCGGCAACGGTGCCCCGGTCATCGACTACAAGGACATCCGTCTGCTGCAGCGCTACATTTCCGAGCGCGGCAAGATCGTTCCGAGCCGCATCACTGCGGTTTCCGCGAAGAAGCAGCGTGAGCTGGCCCGCGCCATCAAGCGCGCCCGCATCCTGTCGCTGCTGCCCTTCGTCATCAAGTAATCCCGGGCCTGTCCCGGTTCAGGTCGCGGCGGGGTTTTCCTTGCCGCGACCTTGTCAGTTTAAGACCTGACGCTGTCGGCGTAAAACCTGGCAATCCCGGATTGGGGCCGACGGGCTGGTGCTCGGCCTCTAACCGCGGACCGTGTTGTCCGTGGGACAGACCGACTGGAGAAGTCCAATGGAAGTCATTCTGCTTGAACGCGTGGCCAAGCTTGGCCAGATGGGCGACAAGGTTCGCGTCCGCGACGGTTACGCCCGTAACTTCCTGCTGCCGCAGGGCAAGGCGCTGCGCGCCAACAAGGCAAACCTCGCCAAGTTCGAAGCTGACCGCGTTCAGCTCGAAGCCCGCAACCTGGAGCGCCGCAAGGACGCCGAGGCTGTTGGCGAGACCCTGAAGGGCCAGACCTTCGTAGTCATCCGCTCGGCCTCTGAAACCGGCCAGCTGTACGGCTCGGTCTCGACCCGCGACATCGCCGAAGTTGCAACCGCCGGCGGCTTCACGGTTGCCCGTACCCAGGTGGTTCTGTCCGCGCCGATCAAGAACATCGGCCTGCACAGCGTCATCGTTGCGCTGCACCCGGAAGTCGAAG
This sequence comes from Pannonibacter carbonis, assembly GCF_003012935.1. GTDB lineage: Bacteria > Pseudomonadota > Alphaproteobacteria > Rhizobiales > Stappiaceae > Pannonibacter > Pannonibacter carbonis. Next base: position 141,917 of record NZ_PUDR01000010.1, read on the forward strand.
TCACGATCAACATCAACGTTGCCCGTTCGGCCGACGAAGCCGCGCGCCAGGCAACCGGTGAAGACCTGACCGGCCGCGAACAGGACATCTTCGAGTTTGAAGAAGATGAAGCCGAGGACGGTGACGACGAGATCGAAGGCGAAGGCGACAACGCCTGATCTTCTGGTCTGCGCATCAGCGAAGACCTGAACGACGGCGCCCCTTGCGGGCGCCGTTTTTCGTTTGCCGGATAGGTCAGGGCGCGGCCCCTCGGGCAAGGACGTCAAGGCGGAAAACGACAGTTGTCCCCGCTGATCTGAGGTGCGGGAAGGATATTAACAGATCCTTCACTCCCGCCTTTTCCTGTCTCGCCATCCCCGCTAAACGAAGGGGTGCGACAGGCGGGGGACCCCATGAAAGGCAACATTCAGAAGATCGAGGCTGCCAGCGACAGTCTGCGCGTCGCGCCGCATAATGCGGAGGCCGAACGCCAGCTGCTTGGCGCGATCCTGGTGAACAACGAGACCTACTATCGCGTCTCGGACTTTCTCGAAGCGCACCATTTCTTCCTGCCCCCGCACAAGGACATTTACGAGAAGATCGGCCAGCTGATCCGCGCCGGCAAGACCGCGTCGCCGATCACGCTGAAGACCTTCTATCCCGCAGATACCAAGATCGCCGACCTGAGCGCGACGCAGTATTTCCTGCGCCTTGCCGCCGACGCGGCCTCGATCATCAATGCGGAGGATTACGGCCGCACCATCTACGACCTTGCCGTGCGCCGCAACCTGATCCGCATCGGCGAGGACATGGTCAACATCGCCTTTGACGCGCCGATTGACATGCCGCCGAACCAGCAGATCGACGATGCCGAGCGCCGTCTGTTCGAACTGGCGGAAACGGGCCGCAGCGAAGGTGGCTTCGTCTCCTTCAGCGACGCGCTCACCGAAACCATCCAGATGGCGCATGCTGCCTATAACCGCGAAGGCGCGTTGTCGGGCATCTCCTCGGGGCTGACCGATCTCGACCGGCTCATGGGCGGCTTGCAGCATTCCGACTTGATCGTGCTGGCTGGACGTCCCGCCATGGGCAAAACGTCGCTGGCCACCAACATCGCCTTCAACGTGGCTCAGGCCTTCATGGCCGAAGAGCAGCCAGACGGGACGATGAAGACGATGAACGGCGGTGTCGTCGGCTTCTTCTCGCTGGAAATGTCGGCCGAGCAGCTCGCAACCCGTATCATTTCCGAACAGGCCGAGATTTCCTCGTCCAAGATCCGCCGCGGTGACATCACCGAGGCCGAGTTCGAGAAGCTTGCGGCTTGCGCCCAGCACATGCAGACCGTGCCGCTCTATGTCGACCAAACCGGTGGCATTTCCATTGCCTCGCTGGTAGCCCGTGCCCGCCGCCTCAAGCGCCAGCGCGGCCTCGACCTGCTCATCGTCGACTATATCCAGCTCCTCTCCGGCTCGCAGAAGAACAGCGGAAACCGCGTCCAGGAAATCACCGAGATCACCACCGGCCTGAAGGCACTGGCGAAGGAACTGAACGTTCCGATCATCGCCCTGTCCCAGCTCTCGCGTCAGGTGGAATCGCGCGAAGACAAGCGGCCGCAGCTGTCGGACCTGCGCGAATCAGGCTCGATCGAGCAGGACGCCGACGTGGTCATGTTCGTGTTCCGGGAGGAATATTACATGAGCAAGACCGAGCCGGAGGAAGGCACCCCGGAATACGAAGTCTGGAAGGACAAGATGGACCGCCTGAAAGGCAAGGCTGAAATCATCATCGCCAAGCAGCGTCACGGCCCGACCGGCACGGCACAGCTGCACTTCCAGGGCGAGTTCACCCGCTTCTCGGATCTGGCCGAAGACCAGTATCTGCCCGAACGGATGGAGTAAATCCCCCGACAACTGCGGCCTTGTCAGGCCTTGGACAATCCCGGGTGGCGGCGTTGTCCGGGTATCTTTGTTCTGGGCAAAGGCAAATGGCGAAATTCCGCCTTAAGGTCTTTATGATGGCCTCAACCGCCTGGGCCACGATTCGCCTTCCTGTCGACGCATCGCCGGACAAGACCGCCAAGCATGACGCCAGTCACCAAACAAACCAGATCGCCATCTGCATCGCCTGGCCTGCGGCCAGAAGCCGGGGCTGACGGTGATGCGGACAGCATGGTGCATGGCAGCCGCCTGACCATCGACACTGATGCGATTGCCGCAAATTGGCAGGTGCTGCGAGAGCGGGTCGGGGCGTCAGTGAACTGCGCTGCCGCGGTCAAGTCCGATGCCTATGGCTGCGGCCTGGCGCCGGTTGCGCGGGCCTTGGCAGGCGCGGGCTGCAGCACCTTTTTTGTCGCCCTGCCGCAAGAAGGCGTCGTGCTGCGCCGCGAAGTGCCCGGCGCCGTCATCTATGTGCTGAACGGACTCCTGCCGGGCGCAGCTCCCATTTACGCTGAAGCGCGGCTGCGGCCCGTGCTTGGCTCGCTGGCGGAAGCGGAGGAATGGGCCCTGTTCTGCCGCAGCCGCAAGGTGGTGCTGGACGCGGCGCTGCATATCGACACCGGCATGAACCGCCTTGGACTGAGCGAGGCCGATACGCGGCGGATCGCCGCCGACAGCGCGATGCTGCAGGCCTTCGACCTGACGCTGGTGATGAGCCACCTGGCCTGCGGCTCGACGGCCGGTTCGCCCTTCAACGCACAACAGCTCGCGCGGTTCAAGGCGCTGCAGGAACTGTTTCCAGGCACGCCCTGTTCGCTTGCCAATTCCGCCGGTATTCATCTCGGCCCCGACTATCATTTCGACATGGTCCGTCCCGGGATTGCCCTCTACGGCGGCGAAATCATCGAGGGCGCGCCGGAACGGCTTCAGACGGTGGTCAAACTGGAGGCGCGGATCCTGCAGATCCGGCAAGTCCCGGCTGATGTGCCCGTTGGCTATGGCCAGGGCCAGACCACCCGCCGCCCGACACGGCTTGCGATCCTGTCGACAGGATACGGCGATGGTTATCATCGCCGCGCTGGCGGGGCGGACACCCGACCGGATGACGCACCACCCGCCCATGGCGTTCTGGCCGGGCACAAGGTGCCACTCTTCGGCCGGGTCTCGATGGATCTGATGGCCGTGGATGTCACAGACGTGCCGTCGGAACTTGCCCGGCGCGGTGCCTTTGTCGAGCTGTATGGGCCCGATGTCGACATGTCCCATATCGCGGGCACTGCAGAGACCATCGACTACGAGCTCCTGACCAGCCTCGGCCACCGGCATCAGCGGGTGTACGCCCCCTTGCAAGCGCCGGCAGCCGCCACATTAAAAGAGGACCGCTGAGATGGCGCGCCGCTCAACCACATTCCTGTGCCAGTCCTGTGGCGCGGTCAGCACCCGCTGGGCCGGCCGCTGTGATGCTTGCGGCGAATGGAACTCGATTGTCGAGGAACAGACTGGCAGCGGCATTGGCGGCGGGCCGGCCAAGGGCAAGCCCGCCAAGGGCCGTGTCGTGCCGCTCGTCGGCCTGTCGGGCGAGGCCAAGGAAGCCCCGCGCTTCCAGAGCGGCATCAAGGAACTCGACCGGGTCACCGGTGGCGGGTTCGTACGCGGCTCGGCCCTGCTGGTGGGCGGTGATCCGGGCATCGGCAAGTCGACCCTGCTGATCCAGGCCTCCGCAGCGCTGGCCAACAAGGGCCTGCGCTCGGTCTATATTTCGGGCGAAGAGGCCGTCGACCAGGTGCGCCTGCGCGCCGAACGGCTGGGCCTGTCTGAGGCCCCTGTTGCGCTTGCCGCCGAAACCAGCGTCGAGGATATTCTCGCAACGCTTGAAGCTGGTCCGCCCCCTGCCCTGCTGATCCTCGATTCGGTGCAGACGCTCTGGACCGAACAGGCCGATTCGCCCCCGGGCACGGTCACACAAGTGCGAGCCTCGGCGCAGGCCATGGTGCGCTATGCGAAAAAATCCGGCACGGCGATGGTCCTCGTCGGTCATGTCACCAAGGACGGCCAGATCGCCGGCCCCCGCGTCGTTGAACACATGGTCGACGCCGTGCTCTATTTCGAGGGAGACGGCGCGCACCAGTACCGCATCCTGCGCTCGGTGAAGAACCGCTTCGGTGCCACGGATGAGATCGGCGTCTTCGAGATGACCGGGGCCGGCCTGCAGGAAGTCGCCAACCCGTCGGCGCTATTCCTCGGCGACCGCGCCACCAACTCGCCCGGGTCCGTCGTATTCGCCGGTCTGGAAGGCTCGCGTCCGCTGCTGATCGAGATCCAAGCGCTGGTGGCTCCCTCCTCCCTCGGTACGCCGCGCCGGGCGGTGATTGGCTGGGACAGCGCCCGCCTGTCGATGATCCTGGCCGTGCTGGAAGCGCGCTGCGGCGTCCGCTTTTCCCAGCATGACGTTTATCTCAACGTCGCCGGCGGCCTGCGCATCAACGAACCCGGCGCCGACCTTGCCGTGGCCGCAGCGCTTGTCTCCTCCCTCAGCGGCCTTGCCCTGCCGGCCAATTGCGTCTATTTCGGCGAGGTCAGCCTGTCCGGGGCGATCCGACCGGTCGCGCAGGGACAGGCCCGGCTGAAAGAGGCGCAGAAACTCGGCTTTGACCGCGCGATCTGTCCGCAAGGCACCGTCAAGGACGGCGGCAAGGCGGAGATTGCAGCGGACGGTGTCCAGGATCTTGCAGCCTTCATAGCAAGGATCACCGCCGGTGCGGCCCGCAAGGGCGATGCGCCGACCAGGGAAGCGGCCCGGACACCGGGCCGGAGTGCCGGCTGAGCTGCGGAAAAAGCACTTAGCCGGAACGGAATTTGACCTGCACCTTGCGCGCAGGGCACAACCGGCTTATGTCCGGTGCGCCGCGCGGGACATGAGGACAAGACCGAGCAATGCCGATCACGCTTCTGGACGGAATCCTTATCGTCATCATGCTTATCTCGGCTGTGCTGGCGATGGTGCGCGGCTTTGTCCGCGAGGTGCTGTCGATCGCCTCCTGGGTGGCGGCAGCTGCCAGCGCCTACATGCTTTACGGACATGTGCTGCCCTTCGCGCGCCAGTATATCAGCAACGAATATGTCGCCCTTGGCGCGTCTGTCGCCGGCGTGTTCCTGCTGACCTTGATCATCGTCAGCTACATCACCATGCGGATTTCGGATTTCGTGCTGGACAGCCGCATCGGGGCACTCGACCGCACGCTCGGCTTCGTCTTTGGCGCGGCCCGTGGCCTGCTGCTGGTGGTAGTGGCGATGCTGTTCTTCAACTGGTTCGTCGCCCCAGAGCGTCAGCCGACCTGGGTTGCCCAGGCCAAGTCACGTGATCTCCTCGTCCATATCGGCGACCGCCTCGTTGCGGCGCTGCCGGAAGACCCGGAAGCTGCTATTCTCAACCGGATACGCTCGGGCCAGGGCGCCTCGCCTGCGTCTGCCTCCGGGACAGTCCCGGCGACGGGCAATGAGAACACAGGCTACTCCCCGGCTGAACGCCAGGGCATCGAGCAACTGACCACCGGTGGCACCGGAAACTAAGCCAGGTTGGGCCGGGTCCGCCCGGCCTGTAAAGAGCTGAGGACATCGCCATGACCGGAACATCCCATCACCCGGACCAGGTGTCGAAAGACGCTATTGACCAGACCGACGACCTCTACGGCGACACGCTGCGCGAAGAATGCGGCGTGTTCGGCGTTCTAGGGCATGAAGATGCCGCCGCCCTGACGGCGCTTGGCCTGCACGCCCTGCAGCACCGCGGCCAGGAAGCGGCCGGCATCGTCACCTATGACGAGAACGACCAGTTCCGCGCCGAGCGGCATCTCGGCCTCGTCGGCGACCATTTCTCCAGCGCCAACACGATCTCGCGCCTGCCTGGTTCGGCCGCAGTCGGCCATGTGCGCTATTCCACCACGGGCGAACCGATCCTGCGCAACGTGCAGCCGCTGTTTGCCGAACTGGATGGCGGCGGCTTTGCCATCTGCCACAACGGCAACTTCACCAATGCGCTGACCCTGCGCCGCCAGCTGATCCGCGACGGAGCCATCTGCCAGTCGACGTCGGATTCGGAAGTGGTGCTGCAGCTCGTCGCCCGCAGCCGTCAGCCGAAGATCGTCGACCGCTTCATCGAAGCCATCCAGCAGATGGAAGGCGCCTACTCGCTGGTGGCCCTGACGCGCAAGAAGCTGATCGGTGCCCGCGACCCGCTCGGCATCCGTCCGCTTGTGCTGGGCGACCTGAACGGCGCGCCGATCCTCGCCTCCGAGACCTGCGCCCTCGACATCATCGGCGCGCGCTTCATCCGCGAAGTGGAGAACGGCGAAGTCATCGTCTGCACCACCTCCGGCATTGAGAGCTACTTCCCGTTCGGCCGCCGTCCGGCGCGGCCCTGCATCTTTGAATACGTCTATTTCGCAAGGCCCGATTCCGTCGTTGGCGGCCGCTCGGTCTATGACGTACGCCGCGAGATGGGCCGTCAGCTGGCGCGCGAGTCGCATGTCGAAAGCGATGTCGTCGTTCCTGTTCCCGACAGTGGCGTACCCGCTGCCATCGGCTACAGCCAGGAATCCGGCGTTCCCTTCGAACTCGGCATCATCCGCAATCACTACGTTGGCCGCACCTTCATCGAGCCGACCCAGTCGATCCGCACGCTCGGCGTCAAGCTGAAGCACTCGGCCAACCGCGCCCAGATCGAGGGCAAGCGCGTGACCCTGATCGATGACAGCCTCGTGCGTGGCACGACATCGGTGAAGATCGTGCAGATGATCCGCGATGCCGGCGCCCGGGAAGTGCATTTCCGCCTCGCCAGCCCGCCGATCCGGTATTCTGACTACTACGGCATCGATACGCCGGTACGCGAGAAGCTTCTCGCCGCGCGCTATAATCTCGACGAGATGTGCGCCTTCATCGGTGCCGACAGTCTGGCCTTCCTGTCTGTCGAGGGTATCTATAAAGCGATGGGCTATGAGGGACGCGACAGCGCCAACCCGCAGTTCACCGACCATTGCTTCACCGGCGACTATCCGACCCCGCTGACCGATCTTGCGGATGACGTCGAGTTCCGCAAGCCGCCGCGGCTTGTTGAAATCCGGTAGTCCGTAACGGGATCCAGTACGAATGACAGATACTCAACTTCAAGGCCGCGTCGCCGTCGTAACCGGCGCCTCGCGTGGCATCGGCTATCATCTTGCCAAGGCGCTTGCCGCCGAAGGCGTGCATGTGATCGCCCTGGCGCGCACTGTCGGTGGCCTGGAAGATCTCGATGATGAGATCAAGGGGCTCGGCGGCAGCGCCACTCTCGTGCCGCTGGACCTGATGGACTACGACGGCATCGACCGTCTCGGCGCTGCGATCTTTGAGCGCTGGGGCAAGCTGGACATGCTGGTTGGGAATGCCGGCATGCTCGGCGGTCTGTCGCCGCTCGGCCATATCGACATCAAGACCTTCGACAAGGTGATGGCGCTGAATGTCACCGCCAACTGGCGCCTGATCCGCTCGCTGGACCCTCTGCTGCGCCAATCGGATGCGGGCCGCGCCGTGTTCCTGACTTCCAGCGCCGCCCACAAGTGCAAGCCGTTCTGGGGCGTCTATTCAGCCTCCAAGGCAGCGCTTGAAGCGCTGGTCCGGACTTACGCCGCCGAAACCCAGTCGGGCACCGTCCGTGTCAATCTGCTCAACCCCGGCGCCATGCGCACCGCCATGCGGGCCAAGGCGATGCCGGGCGAGGATCCGGACACCCTGCCGCATCCGTCCGAAGTGGCACCTCAGATCATCGCCATGCTGCGTCCGGACTTTATCGACACCGGCCGCCTGTTTGATCGCCCGTCCGGCATGTTCAAGGACTTCGTCCCGCTCGTCGTCTGACGCGACACTGGTGTTTGAAAGCAAGAAAGCCAGGGCATGCCCCGGCTTTCTTGTCTGGATTCCGATCTGGCCTCAGGCAACCTTGGGGAACGACGCGTCGCAGATCGCGATAAGGTCGGCCTCGATGCCCTTGCCGCCGGCGATGACGCGCACGCCATCGGTCAAGGCGGCTTCGGCATCATAGGCCACGGCAAAGCCGCCGGCTTCCTCGATCATCAGGAGACCTGCCAGGCAATCCCAGGCGTTCATATGCGCCTCGCAATAGCCGATCAGCCGTCCCGAGGCGACATAGGCCAGCATCAAGCCGCCGGACGCATTGCGGAAGAACACGCCGCCCTTGGCCACCAGCGCGTCGATCACCTGGACGGCACCGCAGGCGTGGCTCCGCCCGCTGAAACCGACACCGACCGAGCCGCGACCGAGACTGTCGCTGGACGACACTTTCACCGGCCGCCCATTGACGAAGGTGCCGGAGCCACGCTCGGCATGGAACATCTCGCGTGCAACCGGATCATAGGTGATGCCAATCACCGTCTGACCCTCCTTGACGCAGGCGATGACCACGCACCACTGCGGAATGCCGGCGACAAAATTCGCCGTACCATCAATCGGATCGATCACCCAGGTGTAGCCGGAGGTGCCGGCCAGCCGGCCATGTTCCTCGCCGACGATGCCGTCCTCGGGATAGGCTTCGGCCAAGGCCGCGCGGACCAGCGTTTCGACGTCGCGGTCAGCCTCGGACACCAGATCCTGATGTCCCTTGGCCGTGACGGTCAGGGTTTCGAGGCGGCGGAAATACTCAAGACCAAGCGCACCGGCGCGCTCGGCCAGCGCAAGGGCAAATTCCAGGCGCGAACCAGCCATGACAGACCTCCTGGCACTAGAATACGGGAAAACGGAAATATCGGCGGGCATACAAAACCCGGGGCATCACTGCCCCGGGCTGAAACATCAGCGGTGTTGTTTTGCCCGGGCCGCATAGGGATTGTCCCCCTTGCGGTAGGACAGCCGGATCGGCGTGCCGGGCATCTCGAACTTCTTGCGCAGGTTGTTGGTCAGGTAGCGCGTGTAGCTCTCCGGCAGTTCCTCAGGACGGGAACTGAACACGATGAAATGCGGCGGACGGGTCTTGGCCTGCGTCATGTAGCGCAGCTTGACCCGGCGCCCCTGCACGGCCGGAGGCGGATGGTGCGCCAGGATCCCGGTGAGCCAGCGGTTGAGCCGCGCTGTCGAGATACGGCTGTTCCAGATATCATAGGCGCCGAGCACAGCTTCCATCAGCCGGTCAATGCCCTGGCCCTGCAGGCCCGACAGGGTGCAGATCATGACGCCGCGGATCTGGTTCAGGTAGCGTTCCTGCGCATCGCGGATCGCCTGCCAGGCCGCTTCCCGGTCCTCGATCAGATCCCACTTGTTGATGGCGATCACCACCGCACGGCCCTCGCGGGCACACAGTTCGATGATCTGCAGATCCTGCTTTTCGAAAGAGTTCGTGGCGTCCAGCGCCACGACCACGACTTCGGCAAACTTGATCGCGCGCAGCGCATCGGCGACGGAGAGCTTTTCCAGCTTCTCCTGCACGCGCGCCTTGCGGCGGATGCCGGCCGTATCGAAAAGTTTGATATGATGATCGCGCCACATCCAGTCGACGGAGATGGAATCGCGCGTGATCCCGGCTTCCGGACCGGTCAACATCCGCTCCTCGCCAAGCATGCGGTTGATCAGTGTCGACTTGCCGGCATTCGGGCGCCCCACGATGGCCACCCGCAGTGGGCGTTCCTTGGTGCCGACCGGCTCTTCGGGAACCAGATCCTGGCCTTCCTCGTCGAGTTCAATGGCGATGCGCGCCTCATCGGCTGCCGCCTGCTCTTCTTCCTCGACTCGCTCGACAAAGGGCAACAGGGCTTCGTAGAGATCGGCAAGACCTTCGCCATGCTCGGCCGACACCGGGATCGGCTGGCCAAGGCCAAGCGAGAAGGCCTCATAGAGGCCACCCTCGCCGGCGCGGCCTTCTGCCTTGTTGGCAAGCAGGATCACCGGCGTGTCGGTCTTGCGCGCGACGGCAGCGAAATGCGCGTCAAGTGGCGTCACGCCGGCGCGTGCGTCGATGACGAACAACACCACATCGGCTTCTGCAATCGCTTCCTCGGTCTGCGCGCGCATGCGGCCCTCGAGGCTCGCCGCATCCGCGTCTTCAAGCCCAGCCGTGTCGATGACGGTAAACCGAAGATCACCGAGGCGGGCATCACCGGGCCGCCGGTCACGCGTCACCCCGGGAGTGTCATCAACGAGCGCCAGGCGCTTGCCGACGAGCCGGTTGAACAGCGTTGACTTGCCCACGTTCGGCCGGCCGATAATGGCGACGGTCGCACCCAAATTGCATCTCCTGCCGGCAGCCGCCATCGCGGTGCCGTTTCTTTTTTATCAGTTGAAGGCCGCCAGACCGCTATCGCCTTCAAGCACGATGACGCGGCCACCGGCCACGATCGGCGTCACGAACACATTGGTCTGGACATCCCTCACGCTCTGCACGTTTCCGGACGCCGCGTCAACCAGTGCGATGCGTCCATCGTTCGAGAAAGCGACCAAAGTGCCGTTTGCGAGCACGGGACCGGCCCAGTTGCGTCGCTTCTTCTTGTTTTCAAGCTGCGGCAGGTCAGCGCGCCACAGGATCTGGCCGGTCTTGCGATCCAGCGCGACGACCCGGTCATCGAGCGTGACCATGAACATCGCCGAACCCGAGACAACGGGCGTATGCACGCTGCCGATGTCCTGTTCCCATTCTACCTGACCGGTCTTCAGAGAGGCCGCAATGGTGCGTCCGGCAACGCCGGTCGCATAGACCGTACCGCCGGCAACCACCGGGCTGGCCGAGACATCGGCGATGGTCGACAGGGTCAGGGTGCGGAAGGCGCGGGCAACGCCCTCGGCCCAGATCGGCTCACCCTTCTTGATATCGATCGCCATGATCTCGCCGGAGGAGAAGGGCACCACCACCGTGCCGCCGACAACAGCCGGCGATGAGGCCGAGAGCAAACCGGCGGATTCATCGATGCCGGAGTAGGTCCAGGCCACCGTGCCGTCGTCCTGCTTGATGGCATAGACTTCATTGCGCTGGGTCACGACGAAGACATAGCCTCCGCCGACACCCGGTGCGCCGCGCGCCGGGGCGCTGAGGTCGATCGACCACAATACCTGGCCGGAGCCCGCATCAAGGGCGGCAAACTTGCGGTAACCGGTCGCCGCGAACACACGGCCATTGGCAACCGCCACGCCGCCGCCAGCGGCTACATCGCCTTCCGTTTCGGGACGAAGGTCGCGGGTCCAGGCACGCGCGCCACCGGTCGAGAAGGCAATCACCTCGCCGCTTGGTTTGTAGACGAAGAGCCGGCTGCCATCGGAGACGGGACGGGCGGCTGCGCGCAGGCCCGAGGATGTCAGACCGCCACCGGCGCTACCGATCGAGGCGCGCCAGGCGCGCTGCCCGCTGACAGACACCGAGACATTGCCCGGGTCATTGCTTTCCGGGCCACCGGCCTGCGGCCAGCTCTGGCCACCGGTGGCTGAGCCGATGCTGGCCGACTTGCCGGACGGCGAGGCCAGCGGATCGGCTTCGGCGAACACCGGCTTGCGGTCGCCGGGCAGGATCTTCTCCCTTTCCGAGAAAGGGTTGATCGCGTCGGTATACTCCGACACCGAGCTGCAGCCCTGCAAGGCCGCCAGGAGGACGGTGAGGCTGGCAATGGCGGTAAGACGCGGGGAACGCGGGCGCTGCATCAGTTGCTTACTCCCTCGCCGGCGGAGGTTTTGCCCGTCGCCGCGCGGATCAGATCATTGAGAAGGCCGATGCGCCCGGTGATGTCACGCGGGGCAAGCGGATCACCGGAGATCCTGTCGACCCATGTCTGGGCCGCGGTCAGGTCGCCGGACTTCCAGGCGCTGAAAGCCAGGATTTCCCGTGCGGCAAACCGCCAGGCATTGCCATCTGCCGCCGCAACCGGCTCCAGCCTTGCGCTGAGTGCGGTGTAGTCGGCGCTGTCCATGGCCAGATAACCGGCCCGAACCGCAGCCAGATCGCGCATCAGCCTGTCGACAGAGGTGTCAGCTGCAATGGCGTCGAAGCGCTCGATTGCCTCGGCCTCCTTGCCCTGGCTGGCCAGATCCGTTGCCGCGCGCAGGCGCGCCAGCACGGGATAGCCGCCGGTCGCCCCGGTCAGGCTTTCGAACAGGGCCTGCGCCTCTTCGCTCTTGCCGTCATTGGCAAGACTGACGGCCTGCAGGAATGTGTCGCCGGAGAGTTGCGCCTGCTGTTCCTGCCAATAGAGCCAGCCGCGATAGCCGCCGGTGCCTAGCACCACCAGCAGGGCAAGGCCGATGACATAGATGCCGAACCTGTCCCAAAGGCGACGGTATTTTTCGTGACGGATATCCTCGTCGACTTCGCGGAAAATGTCGGACATACGAGCCAGGTTCCTGAAAACTGTCTGAGCGTGAGCGGCGCGAAACGAAGCCCGCACGGCGCGGCGCCACATTACAGTGTCACCTGCGCTGTGGCAAACGTCCGTCTTCAGCTGTTTTCAAGGACTTGATGGCTGAAGTGAGGCGGCCATCTGCAGGGGCGACGAGAATCGCTCACATTGGCGACACGCCAAACAGCCACAGATGCAGCTTCCAGACGAACAGGCCATAAAGCGCAAGACCACCCACCACGGCAATGATGTCACCGGCAGCACCGAGCTGGATAGAAGGGGCACCGCTCCCACCACCGACTGCCCGCCGCTTCACCGAAATCCGGTCGATCACCGCATAGGCGAGGAAACTGCCGAACAGCAGCACGGAGGCGAGGTCTCCGTTTGCCAGAAGATGGGCGAATGCCCAGAGCTTTACGGCCACCAGCATCGGGTGTTTCAAGGTTGTCTTGATCCGGCCCGGAACATAGGCGGCAATCAGGAACACGAAAACAGGAACCAGCAGCAGAAGGGCCACATGCCGCAGCCAGGTCGGGGCCTCATAGACAAGCGGCGCGCCCTCGAAGCGGGCTTCGCCATAGCCGTAAATCATCAGGGCAAGGCCGGCTGCCGACACGAGGCTGTACAGCCCCTTGTAGCCACCCTCCCCCAGTCGCCCGATCAGACGGGCGCGCAGATCGCGTTTCATGGTCACACCATGACAGCCGAAAAACAGGACAAGCCCTGCGATCAGGTACAACATTCCGGATCTCCCTCATCAGGCCGCGCGTCCGGCCTGATTTCCTGCCTCATGTGGCTGCTTTTACAGGATCAGTGCAAGGTTTGTTTCACACCGCAGCGCTATCCTTGGGTAGCCCTGTCCTGACAGGCTGGAGGTTGCCGTGGATGAACGCCGCAGCGCCCCGCGACGGCGCACCCTGAAGTCTGCCCGCATTGTCTTCCACAATGGAACACGGGTTTATGACTGCGTGATCCGCAACACGTCGGATGGCGGGGTCCTGCTCAACGTTCCCAGCACCCACGACGTGCCGGAGACGTTCCTGCTCTACATCGATTCGGAGCACAGCCGCCGTCCGGCCAAGGTCGTCTGGCGCACGGCGAACCAGATCGGCGTGGCCTTTGCCGGCCCTGCGGAGCCGATCCCCGCACCGGGGCACCACGCCGGTCACTAGTCCCGGATTACGCCGCGGCCAGACGCCGCGCCGCAATCCAGCTTGCCAAAGCCATCAAACCAGCGGTGGCGAGGCACAGCGGCAGGCCGCCGAACTGGAAACTGAGGCCGGACAACAACGTCCCGGTCAGCCGGCCGGCAGCATTGGCCATGTAGTAGAACCCGACATCGCGGGTGATCCGGCCTGCATCGCCAAAAGCGAGGATCAGGTAGGAGTGGACCGACGAGTTGATGGCAAAGACAAAGCCGAACAGCAGAAGGCCAGCCACCAGCATGACGGTCAGCCACAGTGCCGGCGCACCTGCCACCCAGGCAGCAGCGGCCAGGACAAAGGGGATCGGCACTAGGGCTCCGGCCCAGAAGATCGCCTTGCGCACCGTGGCCTCTTCCGGCTGGCCCTTGCCGCCAAGGATGCGCGGGGCAAAGCCCTGCACAACGCCATAGGCGATGATCCACAGCGCCAGGAAACCACCGATGAGGAAGAACGCCTCGCGCCGGCCGTCAGGGGTGCCATCGGACAGGATCATCTGGAAATAGACCGGGATCCCGACCACGAACCAGACGTCGCGCGCGCCGAACAGGAACAGGCGTGCCAGCGACAGCCGGTTTACCCGGCTGTCCTTCGAGCGCCAGCCGCCCCAGGCCTCGTCCGACTTCATCCGGCCCGGCAGGCCGGCCGGCAGGAACAGGACGACAGCGGTGAGGATGACAGTGAGCACCGCTGCCATGCCCCACACGGCGCTCTGGAACCCGGCGAGCGCCAGCAGCGCGGCTCCAAGGAAGAAGCCGAGGCCCTTGACCGCGTTCTTTGATCCGGTCAGAGCCGCGACCCAGCGGAACAGGCCCCCGTCCTCTTTCGGCGCCAGCAGCTTGACTGCCGACTTGGAGGACATCTTGGCCAGATCCTTGGCCACACCGGACACGCCCTGGACCGCCATGACGAAGGCGACGGAGGCGGCTATTCCCCAGGCAGGGTCAAGCTGCGACAACGCCACCAGCGCCGCGATCTGCAGCGCCAAACCACCATAGAGCGTCGCTGCCAACCCGAAGCGCGCGGCCAGCCAGCCGGCCGCAAGGTTTGTGACGATCCCGGCGATTTCATAGAGCAGGAACAGCCAGGCAAGCTGGATTGGAGAGAAACCCAGGGTATTGAAATGCAGCAGCACCAGCATGCGCAGGGCGCCGTCGGACAGCATGAAGGCCCAGTAGGCCGCCGTCACGGCGGCATAGGCGCGCAGCGGATTGGCAGGGGTTACAGCGTCCGTCATAGCGCACCTGCGACCATGCGGGTGATGTCGGCCAGGCGGCAGGCATAGCCCCACTCGTTGTCATACCAGGCGTAGATCTTCACCTGCGTCCCGTTGATCACCATGGTCGACTGGGCATCGACAATGGACGAGCGTGGGTCATTGACGAAGTCCGTCGAGACCAGTGCGCGTGTCTCATAGCCGAGGATGCCCTTGAGCGGACCATCCGCAGCGGCCTTGAACAGGGCGTTCACTTCCTCTGCCGTTGTTTCCCGCTCCACTTCAAACACGCAGTCGGTGATCGAGGCATTGAGCAGTGGCACACGCACCGCGTGGCCATTGAGCCGGCCCTTGAGCTCCGGATAGATCAGGGTGATGGCCGTGGCCGAACCCGTGGTCGTCGGGATCAGGTTCATCAGCGCAGACCGGGCGCGACGCATGTCCTTGGCCGGACGATCGACGATGGTCTGCGTGTTGGTGACATCATGGATCGTCGTGATCGAGCCATGCCGGATGCCGATGGCCTCATGGATCACTTTCACCACCGGCGCCAGACAATTGGTGGTGCAGGACGCTGCCGTGATCAGGCTGTGCTCGGCCGGCTGATACAGATGGTGATTGACGCCATAAACAAGGTTCAGGGCCCCGCCATCCTTCACAGGCGCGCTGACCACCACCTTCTTAACCCCGGCCTCGTAGTAAGGCGCGACCTTGGCGCCCGTCTTGAAGACACCGGTGCAGTCGATGACGATGTCCACGCCGAGTTCCGCCAGCGGCAGCGCCTCGATGGTCTTTTCATGGCTCAGGCGGATCGTCTTGCCGTCCAGCATCAGCGCCCCGTCCTGATGGCTCACCGGGGTGCGCCAACGTCCGTGCACGCTGTCGAATTCCATCAGCAGCGCGTGCTGCTCCGCATCCCCGACCGGATCATTCAGGAGGACAATATCGCCCCCTGCCCCGCTGTCGATGAGGTCCCGCAGGACAAGCTTGCCAATGCGGCCAAGGCCGTTCAGGGCGATACGCGGCATGTCAGTCAACCTTTCAGGAAATCAGGCCCGACCCCGATGAGGAACTTCACCGGAGATCGGGTGGCGCAGACCAGCGCCGTTGCACTCAGGTCGCGGGGCGATCCATCGTAAGAGCCGTGCGTCAGGAACCGCTCTCGGCAGCGGCTGCATCCCCGGCAAGTCCATCGCCAGCGATGTCATCTATCCGGGCCTGCAGGGCGAGGCGATTGAGCGAGGCAAAGGGCAGTTCGACGAAGATCGCGATGCGCCGGCGCAGGGCGCCATAGGTCTGGGAAAACACAACCGCCTTTTCGGCATCGCTGCCTGTCGCCTTGACCGGATCCGGCAGGCCCCAGTGACCGGTGATCGGCTGGCCCATCCATGGCGGGCATTCCTCGGCAGCGGCGGTGTCACAGACGGTGAACACGAAATCCATCACCGGGGCACCCGGCTGCTGGAATTCGGTGATCTGCTTGGATCGCAATCCGCTCGTGTCATGGCCGTTGCGCTGCAGCACTTCGATCGCGAAGGGATTGAGTTCGGAGCCTGCGCGGGTCCCGCCCGAATAGGCATTGAACCGGCCCTTGCCCAGATCGCGCAGCAGCGCTTCGGCAAAGATCGAGCGGGCAGAGTTGCCCGAGCAGATGAACAGCACGTTGAAACCGGTGTCACGCATAGGCGGAGTATCCTTTTGTGCGAGGAGAAGCGGCACCACAAGATCCGGCCGGGCCCTGCCGACATCGAGCGCGAGATAGCCGATCAGGGCCTCGGTCGCCTCGAGATTCACCGAATAGAGCAGCGAGCGGCCTTGCCGCTCGACCTGAATGATTCCGGACGCCAAAAGGTCCGAAAGATAGTGAGACAGCGTGTTCTGCTTCAGACCGAGCGCGTCCGCGATCTCGGTCGGCCTCACCCCGCGCGGCGCAAACCGCATCAGCAGGCGAAAGACACCGAGGCGGCCGGCATGGCCAAGTGCAGCAAAGGCAAGAGCAGCGCGTTCTGTTTCCATATTTCCTGAATGCAGGAAATGTTTGTCACAGTCCAGTGAAGTTTTGATGACAGGGACACCCCCGACCCAGGAACAGGCACAGGAACAGGCAAAAGAACGCGAACGGGTCAGGCTGCCGGAAACCGCTCCCGCGTGCGGTTGGCGATGGCGACAAGGCTCAGCATCACCGGCACTTCGACCAGGACCCCGACCACCGTTGCAAGGGCAGCGCCGGAATTGAGCCCGAACAGACCGATGGCAACTGCGACCGCCAGTTCAAAGAAGTTGGACGTGCCGATCAGCGCACAGGGCGCGGCCACCTTGTGCGGCAGACGCCAGGCAAAGGCCCAGGCATAGCCGACTGCGAAAATGGCATAGGACTGGATCAGGATCGGCACGGCAATCAGCCCGATCAGCAGCGGCTGTGCGAGGATTACCTGACCCTGGAACCCGAACAGCAGCACAACGGTCAGGAGCAGCCCGACGATGGAGGCCGGCTTGATGCGGGACGTAAAGTCGCTGACAGCACCCTCGCCGCCTCGGGCAAGCAAGGCCTGCCGCGTCAGCCAGCCTGCGATCAGCGGAATGACGATGTAGAGCACCACCGACAGCACCAGCGTTTCCCACGGCACGGAAATCTCCGTCACCCCGAGCAGGAAGGCCACAATCGGCGCGAAGGCGATAACCATCACCAGGTCATTCACCGAGACCTGCACCAGCGTGTAGTTCGGGTCACCCTTGGTCATCTGCGACCAGACAAACACCATCGCGGTGCAGGGCGCAGCACCCAGCAGGATCAGGCCGGCGATGTACTCCGGGGCCCGTGCCGGATCGATCAGGCCGGCAAAGGCATAATCGAAGAACAGCACCGCCAGCGCTGCCATGGTGAAGGGCTTGATCAGCCAGTTCACCACCAAGGTAATGACCAGCCCCTTGGGCCGCTTGCCGACGGCTTTGAGGGAGGTGAAGTCGATGGCGATCATCATCGGGTAGACCATCGCCCAGATCAGCACCGCAACGACAAGATTGACCGAAGCATATTCCAGCTTTGCCAGCACCGCGAACAGGTCCGGCAGCAACCAGCCGAGCGCAATGCCGGCGACAATGCACAAAGCCACCCAAAGGGTCAGCCAACGCTCGAACAGGCTCATGATCTCTCCTCTGCAACGGGCAGGCAGCAGCCGGTCCCGGTCGGCGGTGTCAGGGCAGCAATAAAGGCGGCGAGCGGCGCCAGGGCATCCGGCGTCAAGGCGTAGCAGACCTTCGGGCCGCTGATCTCGCCGCTGATAATGCCGGCCGCCTTGAGGATGCGCAGGTGTT
Source organism: Pannonibacter carbonis (assembly GCF_003012935.1). GTDB lineage: Bacteria > Pseudomonadota > Alphaproteobacteria > Rhizobiales > Stappiaceae > Pannonibacter > Pannonibacter carbonis. The sequence continues at coordinate 159,927 of NZ_PUDR01000010.1, forward strand.
CGGACACGGTCGATTGCGCCAGTCCAACGGCATTGACGATGTCCCCGCCGATGCATCCCGGCGTTGCCATCAGCAGCCGGACAATGCGGATACGCGCCGGATGGCCAAGGGCCTTGGCCAGATCCGCGATCTGTTCGTTGCTACCGGGCATTGTCACCTCGCTTCGTTTATCGTCGATAGACGATAGAACAAGCGGAAGCAAGTCCCGGCGGGGCCTGCGCGTGATCAGGGATTACAGGACCTGCGCCAGAAAACCGATGATGGCCTTCAGCGTCTGTGTCTCATGGCTGCGGTGGGGAAAATGCCCGGCATCGGGCAGAAGCAGCGCGCTTACCGGCACCCTGGCTGTCCGGGCGATGCGTTGCGGCTGTGCGGGCGAGCCATATTCATCCAGGGCGCCGTGAATGGTCAGCACCGGCGAGGTGATCCGCCCGATCTCCGCATCAAGACACCAGTCGTCAAAGGCCGGCGACAGCCAGGATCCGATCCAGGCATCCAGCACCCAGTCCGTGCGGGGGCCGTGATACTTCTCCAGCCGCGCTTTCAGCTGGGGATCGGCGAAGTCCTCGGCGGCCTTGCGGATCCCGGCCCGGGTCAGGTCTTCCAGAAAGCTCTGCGCCGAGATGGTGATCACGGCGCGGCACCGCGCGCCGAACACGGCCCCCGCCGCCAGCGCCATCCCGCCACCGACGCTATGCCCGACAACCACAAACTCCGCGATTCCCAGGGCATCAAGAACGGTGGCAAGTTCCCCGGTCGCATCAAGGGTGACGAAATTCGCAGGCGGACGCTCATTCAATCGGCTGGAGCGGCCAAACCCGATACGGTCATAGGCGATCACCTTTCGGCCGATCGCAAGGGCAATCCGTTCAGGAAGATCACGCCACAGGTCAATGCATCCAAGGGAATCATGCAACAGGATGATCGGCACCCCTGCTGCTCGAGAATGGTTCTGCGGCTGCCACTGGCGTACAGACACGAAACCTTGATCGGTCGGAACAAGGTGGTCCACCACGCTGCAGCGCAAATCTGCGAGGGTCTGCACTCCATCCACCCGGCATTCTCCTCCGGCAATTGACCAGCGGACCCCTTTTCACGTTCCTGTGGCAATGGCGAGCCGTCCAAAAGGAGGAAGCGGCCGGGGGGCGACCTGCGCGCGCGACGCATGGCAGTCACGTAAAACTTTCATGCTTAGAATAACCCTACGTAAATTATGCAATGCCATTCTACTTCGGTTCTTGCCGCCATGAGAAAGCGGTTAAGCTTCGCTTAGGCGTTGCCAGTGAATTTGAATTGCATCGAAGGTCGGGAGAAATGCGCTGTGTTTAGGTTGGTCCTGCTGGTAACGGATCTCGAAAAGTGTCCGGCCCTGCTGCACACCATCGGCCAGATGCATCCTGCCGAGATTTTCGAGCACCGTGACGTTGGCGAGGCTGACCTCAAGTCTGCGGATATGGTGATCGTCGACATCGCTGATGGCACGGATGAAGAAATGTCCGCTGTCCGTGAGGCCCTCGCCAAATCCGGCTCGACGGTGAGCGTCGGACTCACCCGGGGAGACAGCCGTCGTGACAAGATCCAGGCCGACGCCCTGGGTTTGACCCGGGTTTGGTCGCGCACCCGGCTGGCGAAGGAAGCGCTGCGCGAAATCGACCAGTTGTTTGGGTCCTACGCCCTTGCAGACCTGCCGAAATCCACCCCGGAACAGACAGCCCGCTCGGTCCAGGCCATGAGCGCGGCCCTGGGGGAATGCGCCACAGCCGTCGTGACCGAAACCTTGCTGCCGCTGACCCAGGTGGCACGCGCCGTCGACGACACGCTCGACGCCTTCCGGCTGGATGGCATGGATGCCTGGATCTCTGCGGTGCAGATGCACCACAGCCACACCTATTGCCACTCGATGCTGGTGACCGGCTATGCCCTCGCCTTCTCGTCAGCTCTCGGACTGTCCAGCGAGGAACAGGCGTTCCTGGGCGCTGCGGCGCTGCTGCATGATGTCGGCAAGGTCTATATCCCGCTGTCGATCCTCGACAAGCCGGCGAAACTGACCGACGAAGAATTTGCGATCATCAGGCAGCATCCGGTCCGCTCCCGCGAGATCCTCGAAGCCCAGCCGCATGTGTCGCAGGCCGTCATCGATATTGCCGTGCATCACCATGAGTATCTCGATGGCAGCGGCTACCCGGACGGGCTCAAGGGCGATGAGATCAGCCGTGCCGTGCGGATGCTGACCATCTGCGACATCTACGCCGCACTGATCGAGAAGCGCGCCTACAAGCCTGCCTACAGCCCGCGCCAGGCCTATGGCGTGCTGGTTGACCTTGGCAAGAAGATTGACCAGCCGCTGCTCAAGGCCTTCCGGTCTGTTGCCTTTGAGGTCGACAAGGCAGCCTCGGTCAAGCGCAAGGCCAGCGCGTTCGGCTGACAGTCACGTCAAGACGCTGTGCCGGTTGAGCTGACCGACCTGCAGATCACGACGATGTGAGCCTTCGCCGGCAAAGCCTTGCGCACCCGCCGCAGCGCCCCATATCGGTTGCAAGTGTCCACGCCAGCGTGGACTGTCAGCCGCAAAGGGCCCGCCATGCGTCTCACGCCCCAACCTGTGTTTTCCACGGATCCCAGCATTGCCACGCGTCAGAAAAAGCGGCTGGCGAAAGAGGCCAGGGCCTCGCAGCGGCAAACGCTGCGGCTTGGTCTGCTGACCGGCGCCGGACTGGTCCTGGCTGCGCTTCTGGCCCTCACGGGCATGGCAAAGGCGGAGACCATTGTCTCGCAGCAGGCGCGCTTCACCTTGAGCGATGTGGCAACCGGGCTCGAGAACCCTTGGTCCCTGGCTTTCCTTCCCGACGGCCGCATGCTCGTCACCGAGCGCGCTGGACGTTTGCGGCTTGTCACGCCCGAGGGCGATATCAGCGCGCCGCTGAATGGCGTTCCGGTTGTCTATGACACCGGCCAGGGCGGCTTGCTGGATGTGATTCTGGACCCTGACTTTTCCAGCAACAGCACGATCTATCTGTCCTACGCCGCTCCCTCGGGCCGCCTTGGCACGACAGCGATTGCCCGTGCCACGCTGGTGGACGGCGGCCTGCGCGATGTCACGGTGCTGTTCACCGCAAAGACCAAGGGCTCGAGTGGCCGCCACTTCGGCTCGCGTCTCGCCTTTGGACCGGACGGCTTCCTCTATGCCAGCATTGGCGACCATGGCAGCGATGAGACGGCGCAGGACCTGTCGCTGCACTCAGGCAAGGTCATCCGCATCACCCGCGACGGTCAGCCGGCTCCCGGCAACCCGTTCCTGGGCCAGCCGAACGCCCTGCCGGAGATTTACACCTACGGCAACCGTAACCCGCAAGGCCTGACCGTAACACCGGAGGGCGCACTCTGGGCCCATGAACACGGGCCGCGCGGCGGCGACGAAATCAACGTGCTGAAAGCTGGTGCCAATTACGGTTGGCCGGTCATCACCCATGGCCGCGCCTATTCCGGCTTCAGCATCGGAGAAGGCACGGAAAAACCGGGCATGGAACAGGGCATCCACATCTACGTGCCCTCCATCGCCCCGTCCGGCATGGCTTTCTATTCCGGCAAACGGTTTCCCGAGTGGCAGGGCGATCTTTTCCTCGGCGCGCTGGCCGGCACCCATCTCAACCGCCTTGAGGTGAAGGACGGCAAGGTTGTGGCCGAGGAACGGCTGCTGGAGGATCTGGGCGAACGCATCCGCGATGTCCGCAGTGGCCCGGACGGCAACCTTTATCTGCTCACCGATGCCGAGGATGGCCGCCTGATCCGGATGGCACCCGCAAACTGACCAGCGCACGGTCTCAAGGACGCGGAGGTTCCTTGGATCCCGGGGTCACCACGTCCACAGCAACACCGGCGGCGCTTGTGGTCACACCGACTGCCGTGCTGGCAACAGTCGTCACGCCGCTTGCCGCCGTTGAAACCACCGCACCGCCAACCGCGATGGCGGCACAGCCCGGCAGCACCCCGGTCATCGCGACAAGCGCCACTGCGGCAACTGCTCTGTACATGCGCATCCTGATCCCCCGCCCTGGCCCATTTGGCCGTAGACCCCGTCCTGCAATGGACGAGGCCGCCGGAAAGTGCAAGGTCCCTGTCGGGTCGAGTGCTCAGGCGCCAGAGCTGCGCGCCAGATGCGGCAGGATGAAGGGCGTGTCATCGCGAGGGGCTTCGTTGACCGCCAGCGGACAGCCATAGACCGCCGACAGGATCGGCCCCGTCAAGGTCTCCCGCGTCGGACCAGCGGCAAGGCACCGTCCGCCGCGCAGGGCAACCACCTGGTTGGCATACATCGCGGTCAGGTTGAGATCATGCATCACCGCCAGAACGCCGCCGCCGGCGCGGGCATAGGCATGGGCCAGATCCATGATCTGGATCTGGTGGTGGATGTCGAGGCTCGACACCGGTTCATCGAGAAACAGCCAGCACGGCTTTCCGCCCCGCACCGGCTCCCAGATCTGCACCAGCACGCGGGCAAGCTGCGTGCGCTGTTGTTCGCCGCCAGACAAGGTTTCAAAGAACCGGCCGCCGAACCCGTCCAGCCCGACCCGCGCCAGCGCCTCGCCAATCAACGCCGGTTCGCGCCGCCTTGCGTGAAAGCCGAGGCTGACCACTTCGCTCACCGTCATGGGAAAGGTGATCGTGCCATGCTGCGGCAGCACCGCGCGGTAGCCGGCCATTTCGACGGCTGGGGTCTCGTTGATCTCGCGCCCGTTCAGCCTTGCGCGCCCCTGATAGCGGGTCTCACCGGACAGCCCCTTCATCGTCGTGCTCTTGCCCGAGCCATTCGGCCCGATGATTGCGGTCACCTCGCCTGCCCGGGCGGTAAAGCTCAGATCGTCGACGATCACGCGTCCGCCGAGGCGCACGCTGACCTGTTCCAGCACCAGTTCGCTCATCATCTCATCCGAGGGAAAAGCCCCTGCGTGTCAGCAGGATCCAGAGGAAGAAAGGGGCTCCGGCCAGGGCCGTCAGGATGCCGATCGGCAGCTCCGCCGGTGCCACGATGATGCGCGCCACCGTGTCGGCCGCAATCAGCATGATCGCACCCAGCAGCGCACAGCCCGGCAACAGATACCGGTGATCCGGCCCGATGGTGAGGCGCAGCAGATGCGGCACGACAATGCCGACAAAGCCAATGCCGCCACTCACCGCGACGCTCGCGCCCGTCGCGGCTGCTACGGTCACGATGGCAAGGCGTTTCTGGCGCTGCACGTTGACGCCGAGATGCCCCGCCGCCGCCTCGCCCAGAACCAGCGCGTTCAGCGCGCGGGCCAAAAGCGGACTGAGCAGCAGCACCAGCGCAATGACCGGACCGGCGGTCAGGATCTTGTCCCAGGTGGCACCCGCCACCGAGCCAAGCCCCCAGAAGCTGAGATCGCGCAGCGCGCGGTCATCGGCCACGAAGACCAGCAGCCCGAGCGCGGCCCCCGCCAGGGCCCCGAGCGCGATTCCGGCCAGCAGCATCGTGGCAATGTTGGTTGATCCGCCGCGCGTGCCGATGCGGTAGAGCAGCATCGTCGACGCCAGCCCGCCGAGGAAGGCGGCGACCGACACGGCGTGATTGCCGAAGAGCCCGATAACCGGCGCCAGCACGCCGCCGCCCAGCACGATCATCAGCGCCGCGCCAAGTCCTGCACCTGCAGACACGCCGACAATGCCGGGATCGGCCAGCGGATTGCGGAACAGCCCCTGCATCACCGCACCGGAGACGGCCAGCGAGGCACCAATCAGCGCGGCCATGATGACACGCGGCATCCTGATGTCCGCCAGCACGATGATGTCCCGCAGCAGCAAGGGATTGTCCGTCGGCCGCTCGCCCGACAGGATCAGCCGCAGCGCCTCGCCATTGGCCCAGCCTGTCGAACCAATCGAGACCGCCCCGAGCATGACAAGCGCCAGGCAGGCCGCCAGCAGGACGAGGGCAACGCGGGCGCGGGGAGCACGGTCACCCTCGATCCTGCGCCGGCGGACCGGCGAAACGTCAACTGCGCTGGAGGTAAGCGTCATTGCGCCGCTGTCCCGGGACGGCGCAGGGCCACGGCAAGCTCGCGCACCGCACCGGCCGTGCGCGGTCCGAAGCCAAGCAAGTACAGCCCGTCCATCCGCACCACCCGGCGCGTCTTGGCGGCCGGGGTCAGGGCAAGGGCCGGATGGGCGAAAAGCTCGTCAGCCTTGGCATCATGCTGTCCGCCCCGGTCCATCATCAGCACCACATCGGGCCTGAGGTCGGCAATCGCCTCATCGGTCAGCTGCTTGTAGCCGGCAAAGGCCTCGACGGCGTTGACGGCGCCGGCCATGCGGATGATGCCATCGGCCGCCGTGTCCTTGCCCGAAGCCAGCACGCGGCCGCCATTCATCGACAGGACGAACAGCACCCGCGGCTTCTCCGGCATGCCCTCTGCCTCGGCCGTCGCAGCGGCCAGATCCGCCCGGACGGCTGCCGCCAGAGTGGCCGCTTCATCCTGAAGCCCGAGGGCCGCGCCAACCCGGTCGATCTTTGCCAGGATCCCGTCTGCGGTGAAGCTTTCAGGCACCATGGCCAACGGGATCCCGGCCGTCTTCAGCACATCCAGCGCCTCAGGCGGACCGCTGCCTTCCAGCGCCAGGATCGCATCCGGCGACACGCCGAGCACGCCTTCGGCATTCAACGCGCGGATATAGCCCGCATCCGGCAGGCTCGTTGCTTCTGGCGGATAGGTACTGGTGCTGTCCCGCGCCACCAGCCGGCCCTCCGCCTTCAGCGCATAGACGATCTCGGTGACCGAACCACCGATCGACACGATCCGCTTCGCACCGGTCAGATCCGCGGTCTCTGCCGCCCAGGCGGACGACAGGCTCAGGGTCAGGCCGACATTCAGCACGGCCGCGGCGATCAGGGCCGCTGCCTTGGGGCGAGCGAAAGAGACGACTGCACGCATCGTTCCCCTCCCCTTAGGCGACCGCAAGCTGGCCGACGCGCGGCAAGTGCTCGACCAGATCGCGCCAGTCGGAGCGTTCCTCGCGGCCTTCCTTGCGCAGGCCAAAGAACTGGATGATCTGCTGGCCATCGGCATCAAAGGCCTCGAGCGACGTGACATGCCCGTTGTCGGCGTTCTTGCGCACAGCCCACACCTCGGCAATGTGATCCAGCCGCAGATGCAGGTGGAAGGTCGGATCGAGGACATTGATCCACGGCCCCATTTCCTTGATCTGGCGCACCGGCCCCGAATGGATCTGGATGCAGCCCCGGCTGCCGACAAAGCACATGATCGGGATGTCGTTGTCTGCGGCCAGCCGCATCATCGCACGCACCGAATCGCCATCGACCTTCCAGGCCCATTCCTCGCCAACGAGTTCAAATGCGTTCAGCCGGTGCAGGTCCATATCGCGCAGCAGGCCGAAGAACTGATGCGTATCCGTCATCGCGCTCCAGCGCCGGTTGAGTTCGGCAGCCTTGGACGTGTCCCGCGCCGGCCGCTCCGGACGCAGCGCTGCAACCGGCACCACGCCAAGCCCCGCGCTCTGGTCCGCATGGGTCAGGTCTTTGACCAGCGCCTCAAAGGCCGCCACATCGGAGGTCGCCCGCAGATGGATCTTGTGCACGGCATCGCCATGGGCGTCGAACACCTGGATGCTGCGGCGCGGACCGGATTCCCCCGGCTTTTCCACGGCAAAGGCATGCACCCAGTGAGACGGGAACATGCGCGTATCGATCGCGCTGCCCAGCATCATGGCCGCCCGGCTGCCATCGACAAACTTTTCGAACGGCCCGATCTTCTCGTGCACGGCGCTTTCGTTGCGCGTCAGGGCCATTACCTCGCCCACGGCCTTCATGCCGTTGCAGATCCCGGACAAGGACGGTGTAAGACGGATCACGCCCTCGCCGCAGAAGGCCGCAACCAGCTCGGCTTCGCTGACGCCCAGGTCCCGGGCAAGGTCCCGCTCGCGGCGCTCCGGATGGGCTGCAACAGCCGCGCGGATGGCCTCCGGTCCCGGACGCTGGGCCGGAACGTGGTCCGCAGCTTGGCTCTGGTTTGTGGTCATGGCTTTCCCCTCATGTTCGTGCGGCAACCGGTCAAGGCGGTGCGGCACGGGCCGTGATTTCCTGTCCCTCCGGGACATCCTGTGTACGGGGACCGGCCGGATCGTCCTTGGAGCTGGGGATGACCTGGCGGGGTTCGGCTCTTGCCGGTCCTCATTGTGACGCTGCAGCCACGCCGGATCGCAAAGGCAGGCCGCAGGGTTCGTTCAATAGTTGACTTGAATATTCATCTTTTGTATCGACCGCAATACCTGAATGCGATATTCAGGAAACACAATCCGTTTCAGGGACAAGCAAGCTCGCGCCAGCCAGTCCAAAGACAGGGGCTTTTTCGATGGCAACGGCGCGCAAGCATGTGACATATCTGATGGGGGGTGTTGCCCTTCTGGCTCTGGCGGGCACCTCGTCCGCCCTCGCGCAACAGGCCGCGCCTTCCTCCGCACCGGCCGCAAAGACCGAGGCTCAGGCAACGGCGCTGCAGCGCCTCGTCGTGGGGGCCGGCCGCGAAAAGGTCGCCATCGACACGCCCCAGGCGGTCACGGTCATCGATCAGGAACAGATCGACGACGAACAGGCCATCACCATCGGCGACATCTTCCGCCAGACGCCCGGCGTGACGATCATCGGCACCGACCGTGTCGGCGGTCAGGGCTTCAACATTCGCGGCGTCGGCGCGGCCAATGCCTCGGACGAATCGACCATCATCATCACCGTGGATGGCGCGACCAAGTTCTACGAACAGTACAACATGGGCTCGTTCTTCTCCGATCCGGAGCTCTACAAGCAGGTCGAGGTGCTGCGTGGACCGGCGTCCTCCACCCTGTACGGGTCGGGCGCCCTCGGCGGCGTGATCAACTTCGTCACCAAGGATGCATCTGACTTCCTGTCGCCGAACGAAAAGGTCGCGCTGCGGCTGAAGTCCATGCTCGATTCCAACAAGGAAGGCCTCAGCACGTCGGCCATCCTTGCGGCGCGCCTTGGCGAGCAGACGGACGTTCTGGTCAACGGCAATTTCCGCCGCGCCAATGACTATCTCACCGGCTACGGCACCAAGGTTCCCGGCTCGGGCTTCGAGGCGTTCTCGGGCCTTGCCAAGGTCACCCATCATTTCGGTGACAACAACGAACAGAGCGTCCGCCTGTCCTATCAGCGCTGGCAGAGCGATGCGGACGACACGTCCTACGCTCAGAACCGTACCGTCAATGACTTCGGCAACATCGACCGTCAGATTACCGACCAGACGCTGGTGTTTGCCTATGAAAACCCGGCGCAGGGCAATCCGTTCCTGGACCTCAAGCTGAACCTGTCTGTCTCGGACACCAAGGTCGTTCAGGACAATGCGACCGCCCGCATCTCGTCACCGCTGTTCCTCGATAGCGAATATGGCTACCGCACCTGGCAGGCCAAGCTGGAGAACACGTTCGAGACGACCGGCGACAACTTCGCCAACTTCCTGACGCTCGGCACCCAGCTGTCCTATCAGCAGCGGACCGGCAAGACCAAAGGCGGCACCGGCTGGGTCGACTTCCATCCGGAAGGCACCGACCGCAAGATCGGGGTGTTCCTTCAGAACGAGTTCATCTGGAACGAAAAGCTGACGATCATTCCCGGCGTCCGTCTCGATTACGTCTCGCTGGAACCCGACAGCCGCATCCCCGGCGCCCGGTCGCAGTCGTATCTCGCCTTCTCGCCAAAGATCGCGGCCATGTACAAGTTCACCGAAAGCTTCTCGGTTTTCGGATCGCTCGCCCGAACCGAACGCTTGCCGACGCTCGATGAACTGTTCTCGACATCGGCACGGCCAACCCGACCCGGAGCCACCTATCCCGGCGGACGGACAGCCAGCCTCGGGCTGAAGAAGGAAGAGTCGCTCAACTACGAGGCCGGCTTTGCCGTGTCTGGCAAGGATCTGATCCAGGATGGTGACGCGCTGCAGTTCAAGACGACCGGCTTCTACAACAACCTGACCAATCTGATCGCCACCAACCCGCAGAACAATCTGAGCGTGCCTGTCCCCTATTACGTCAACATCAACCAGGCCCGCATTTACGGCGTCGAGTTCGAGGCCGACTATCAGTCGCGCTATGCCTTTGCGAACTTCGCCTACAGCATCATTCGCGGCAAGGACGAGAAGACGAAAAAGACCCTCGCCTCGATTCCGGCCGACACGGTCGCCGTGACGCTCGGCGCGCGGGTGCCGGACTACAACCTCACCTTCGGCTGGCGCGGCCAATTCGCGACCTCGATCTCGACCGGGCAGACCACCGGGCCTTTCGCGGGCTACGCCGTCCATGACGCCTTCATCGGCTGGAAGGGCGACGAGGCGACCCAGTTCAAGGGCTGGGAAGTCCGTGCCTCCGTCGACAACATTTTCGACAAGCGCTACCGCAACAACCTCGCCGGCGATGACGGCCGGGGGCGGACGTTCAAGCTCACCGTCAACAAGCAGTTCGGGTGGTAAGAATGCGATTTGCACGTCAACTGGAAGTCTTTGCCGCCGTCTCGCTTACCGTTGCGGCCTTCTTTGCCAATCCGGCCCATGCGGCGGATGGCAAGGGCGTGACGCTGGAGCTGAACAAGGCCGCCGCCGCGAGCAACGGATGCCTGCTGACCTTCGTGGCCAGCAACGCCACCGGCGCGGCGCTGCCCTCGGCCGGCTTCGAGTTCGTGCTCTTCGACAAGGATGGGCTGGTGGACCGCATGACGGTGTTCGACTTCGGCGCGCTGCCGGAGGGCAAGACCGTGGTTCGCCAGTTCCAGATCCCGGGTGGGACTTGCGAGAGCATCGGTTCGATCCTGGTCAACGGCGCGTCAGGCTGCGGCGGTGCCACGGCCGCCTCGCCGCTCTGCGCCGCCCCGCTGTCCACCGCCTCCCGCACGCCCATCAGCTTCAACAAGTAGGATACCTGCCATGCTGAGCGCCGCCCTGCTGCAACCTGTTACGGATCTTCTGGACCTCGGCGGTCCGGTCGTGGTCCTGATCGCGCTGATGTCGGTCGTGGCGCTCGCCATCATCCTGCTGAAGCTTGTCCAGTTTGGCACCTGCCGCACGGCGCGTCCCGGACGGGCCCGCCTTGCGGCCCGCCTGTGGCGGCAGGGCCGCAAGCGCGAGGCGGCAAGCCTCCTTGACCAGCCGGCGGGCGCTGCCGAGGAAGCCATTGCCAATGCCATGCACCTGTCGCTGGCCGGTGGCATGGACCGTTCCGACATCGAGACCGAGATTGCCCGCATCGCCACCGCGCGTCTGCATGGCCTGCAGGGCGGCTTCAAGGCGCTCGATACCATTGCCCAGCTTGCCCCGCTGCTCGGTCTGTTCGGCACCGTCATCGGCATGATCGAGGCTTTCCAGTCGCTGCAATCCGCCGGCAGTTCCGTCGATCCGTCGCTTCTGGCCGGTGGTATCTGGGTCGCGCTCCTGACCACCGCCGCCGGTCTTGCGGTCGCCATGCCGGTCTCGGCCATCCTGTCGATGTTCGAGAGCTGGGTCGAGAGCGAGCGCGTGGCGATCGAAACCATCTGCGCCGAAATCCTGGTCGCCTTGCCCGGCACACCCGGCCTGAGCCACCAGACCGCCTCTGTTGCCCCTGTAGCTGTCGGACAGGCGCCTGCCGTCGCGATCCGGGCCTCGCATGCACATTGACAAGCCGGCGCCCCGCCGCAGACCCCTGTCGATGACGTCGCTGATCGACGTCATCTTCCTGCTGTTGCTGTTTTTCATGCTGTCCTCGACCTTCACCCGGTTTGGGTCTGTCGACTTTGGCGGGACCGGCAAGGCTGGCGGAAGCGGCGTTGCCACGACGCCCGACATTCTTGTCATGGTTTCCGGCGAGGGGCTGCGCATCAACGGAACGGTCGTCAGCCCGGATGCGGTCGAGGCAGATCTCGCCGGGTACCTCGCGAAGGGCGCAAAATCCGCGATGATCCTGCCGCGCGAGGGAGCCAATGCCCAGGCCTTGGTCGATGCCGTCGAGGCGCTGCGCCGGGCCGCAAGGCTGTCAGGAACCGACCTGACCCTCACCGTCGCCCGCTGATCTGCCACAAGGACCTTATCCCGTGATCCGCCTCGAACGCGACAAGCCGGTGCGCAAGATGGAAACCACCATCTCGCTGATCAACATCGTCTTCCTGATGCTGATCTTCTTCCTTGTCGCCGGCCAGCTTGCCCCGCCGCTCGACAGCGCGGTCACCCTGACCGATGCCCGCGACGCTGAATCCCTGCCGCCGCCCGATGCGCTGTTCGTCCATGCCGACGGCCGCCTGACCTTCCGCGGCGCAGACATTTCCGCCGACGCCTTCGTCGCCGACCGGCGCATGCGCCTGACCACGGACGCACCTGAAATCCTTCTCGCCGCCGACCGGGAGCTGGACGCGCGCAAGCTCGTCGAGGTCGTCGATGCCCTCAAGCAGGCCGGCGCAGCAAGGGTCAAGGTCGTCACCCGACGGATCACGCCATGAGACTGCGGCCGTGGCACATTGGCCTGGCTCTCGGCCTGTCGCTGACCTTCCATCTCGGTGCCGGGGTGATCGCCCTGACGCGCGAGGAAACACCTCAGCTTGCCGGCGGCGGCGTCCAGATCGGCGCGGATATCGGCACGGCCTTTGACACCGTCATCCAGTCCGGTGATCCCAGCGATACCATTGTCGCCGCGACCCAACCCGACACGCTCACCCCTGAGACCCCGGACCCCGACCCGCAGTCGCAACCGGCCGAGACGCTGCCCGTCGCCCCGCCCGTAACAGAGCCGGTCACTGAGCCGGTCAGGCCCGCCGAGGCCCCGCGTCCCCCCGTCGCCGCCATCGAGCCGGCACCTCTGCAGCCTGCGGCCGAGCCCACTCCGCTGGCCGCAGCGCCAGTCGTCCTGCCCGAGCCCCTTGCTGCGGACCCAACCGCAACGCTGGCACTTGCTGCCACAGCCCCGAGCGCCCCGCCCGCACAGAAACCCGCCGAGCCGGTCTCCGCCGTCGCCCCTGCGTCGCTCGCGCCCGTTGTTCCCGTCGAGGCGGTGAAGCCCCTTCCAGAACCGGCAAAGTCAGAACCGGCAAAGCCCGAGCCTGCCAAACCCGAGCCGAAAAAAACGGACACGCCCAAACCGAAAAAGCCAGCCAAACCAGCTGCGGCCAAGGCCCCGGGTGCCGCCGCCCAATCCAACGCCAAGACCAGTGCGCCCGCCGCGCCGGCCCAAGGGGGAGCCGGTGGCCAGTCGAACGTCACCGCCCTCGCCGGTGGCGCCGGACGGATCGGCACGGACAATGCGGAAGGCAATTCCGACGTCACCAATTATCCCGGCCAGATCAGCCGCGCCTTGCGCCGTGCGCTTTACTATCCGCCCTCGGCCAAGCGCCGCCGCCTGACCGGCGAAACGCTGGTGTCCTTCGTCGTCGCGAAGGGCGGCAGCGCCTCCTTGATCCGCGTCGCCCGCAGTTCCGGCGTGCCTGAACTGGACGAGGCCGCGCTTGAAACCGTGCGCCGGGCCGCGCCCTTCCCGGCCATTCCCGCTGCCGCACGCCGCGACAGCTGGACCTTCACCATTCCGATTGCATTTCGATAGATTGATAACACACCTGAGCCTTGTGAAACCTCTGCTGACTGCCGTATGACTTGTGAAATGCCCGCAGTGCCGGGCCACAAGGAGCATCCATGTCCGGCGTTTCTTTGCCAGGTTCTTTGCCAGCCTCCGGCTTGACTGCCACTGCGGCCGAACAGCCGAGCCCATCTCTTGCGCAAGACGCTCAGCTGATGGTGGCCCGCGACGGGCTTGACCCGGCGCTGCGCGGCACCCTCTGGCGCCACCGCAAGACGCAAGGCACCTACCGGATCCTCGGCAAGTGCCGCATCGAGGCGACGGGCGCGGAGGCCTTCCTGTACCAGGGCCACGATGGCACGATCTGGGCCCGGCCCATGGATGAATTTCTCGATGGTCGTTTCGAACAGCTTGAACAGGAGCCAAGGCCATGAGCCGGTGGATGATGCGCCAGCGCTGCATGCTGGCCGGAGCAGCTCTCCTTGGTCTGGCGGCTCAGCCTGCCCTTGCCAGTGAACTGGTGCTGCAGGATGGCAACTGGACCCTGTCCTGCGACACGGACGGTCTTTGCATCGCCGACAGCTTCGTCTCGGTCGGCCAGGATCATTACCTGCGCCTGGCACTGGAACGCCCGGCTGATCCATCGGCGGAGATGGTGCTGGAATTCCAATCCTCGCTGACCCCGCCGGTCGGTGGCAAGCTCCGCCTCTGGGTGCCGAGCGAGGACTACCGCATGGTCGGTGATATCACCAAGGAGCCCTCGGACGGCAAGGTCCGCTTCGGCGGCATCACGCCGAACGAGCCGATGATGATGGCGCTGAAGGCCGCGGCCACCGCCACCGCCGTGGTCGAACTGCCTGACGGCAAGCAGACCGAGATCGCCGTTTCGCTCGATGGCTTCACGCCCGTTTTCGCGTTGATGGATGACGCCCAGGGCCGCATTGGCCGCACAGATGCGGTCGTCGTGCAGGGCCCGCGTGACCCGGCCGCCGGCCGCTATTTCCTCTCGTTCCGCCCGGGCGAGACCCAGGTCGTCCAGTCGACCGTGACGGATGACCGCCGCGTGCCGATCATCGAGACGCGCAAGCTGGCCACCCTTGCCGACATCCCGGACCGGGTGCGCGAGGCGGTCGCCGGCGGGCCCGCCTGCCCCCTGCCCGACACCATCGAGAGCATCGGCGGCACCTTCTACGGCATCGACGAGCGCAGCGGCATCTGGGAGCTGCCCTGCTTCCTCGGCGCCTATCAGGGCACCTTCGTCTATGTCTATTCCATCCTGCTCGACGGCGACCTCAACGCCGCCCTGCTGCATTTCCAGGGCCCGCCGACCGGCGAGCCGACCGAGGATCCGGAGATCATCAGCCCGATCTTCGATCCGAAGACCTCGCTGCTGACCTCCTTTGCCCGCGCCCGCGGCGTCGGCGACTGCGGCCGCTTCGAGACCTACGAGCTGGTGTTCCTGGAAGGCGAGAGCATCGGCTGGGAGGCGCTGGAACTGCGCGAAAAGAAGGACTGCAACGGCGTCGACGACGCGCCGGAATCCTATCCGCTGATCTGGAAACGCGAAGGCTGAGCGCGCCGCTCAATCTTCCACGCGGTCTTCCAGGCGGAAGCGGAAGATCCGCGCGATCTGTGCCAGTGCGGTTGCAAACTCGGTCGCCGGGTCATTGCCGATCCGGCTCTCGAAGGCGGCCAGGATCATGTCCTTGGTCGCGCCTTTCACTGCGAAGATAAACGGAAAGCCGAACTTGTCCTTGTAGGCGTCATTGAGCGCCGTGAAACGGGCAAACTCGTCCGCGCTGAGCCGGTCAAGACCAGCCCCGGCCTGTTCCTTTTTGGAATCCTCGGCCATTTCCCCGGCAATCGCCGCCTTGCCGGCCAGATCCGGATGCGCCCGGATCAGCGCCATCTGCCGCTCCCGCGGGGCCGCCTGCATCGCCGCATCAAACGCCGCGACCAGCGCCTCGCGGCTGGCGAAGGGCCGGCGCGTGGCCGCCAGCTCGGCAACCCAGGGCGAATGTTCGGCCACATCGCCGTAGTGCCCGAGAAACGCTTCGGCGCTCAGGCCGTTGACGGCGTCGATACTCAGCTTTGCGCTCATCGGATATGCCTGCTTCACTTCTGCTGCGCGATCCAGGCACCGAGCGTCTGCCGCTCGGCATCGGTCATGCCGGTCTCGTTGCCAAGCGGCATGGCATCGGACTGCACCGCCTGCGCCATGATCAGATCCGCGTAGCGCCTGAGATCGGCAACCGTTTCCAGCCGCACCTCCTTCGGAGCCTCGCCGAAGCCCTCATGGGTTGGCGTCGCCGCATGGCACATGACGCAATGGGCCTGGCTGATCTTCAGCGCCTCCGCATCGGCCACCGTGGCCGCGCCTGAATAGTCGGTCGGCGCGGTCATCACCAGCGCGGCCACAAGTCCAACGGCTGCCACCGGCAGCGACCACCAGTAACGGGCGAACGGGTCGCCGGCCTCATGCCGGTTGAGGAAGTGGCGCACCATGCCGCCGATGACGAGGACCAGCGCCACCAGAATCCAGGCATGCGGATGCCCCGTCAGCATCGGGTAATGGTTCGAGACCATCATCAAAAGCACCGGCAGCGTCAGGTAGTTGTTGTGCACCGACCGCTGCTTGCCCATCTGGCCGAGCGCTGGATCCGGCGCTTCCCCGCGCAGCAGGCTGCCGACGATCTTCTTCTGGTTCGGAATGATCACGCCGAACACGTTGACGGCCATGATCGTGCCAATGAAGGCCCCGACGTGGATCAACGCGCCACGGCCGGAGAAGACCTGTGTGAACAAGTAGGACGCGCCCAGGATCAGGATGATGAGACAGCCCGCCAGCAGCGGCGTGTTGCGCCCGATCGCCGAGCGGCACAGCCCGTCATAGATGAACCAGCCGGCAGCAAGGCTTGCGACCGAAATCAAAACCGCCTCACCGGGCGTCAGAACAAGTCGATTTGGATCAATAAGATAGGTCGAAGCATTGAAGTAGTACTGCACCACCAGAAGGGCAAAGCCCGTGACCCAGGTGAGATAGGCCTCCCACTTGTACCAGATCAGGTCCTGCGGCAGGTACGACGGAGCCACGGTGAATTTTTCCACGTGGTAGAAGCCGCCGCCATGCACTTCCCAGGCCGTGCCATAGACGCCCTCGCGCATGCCCTCTCGCTTGCGCAGGGCGAGGTCCAGCGCGATGAAGTAAAACGACGCGCCGATCCAGCCAATGCCGACAACCAGATGCGCCCAGCGAAGCAGCAGGTTGAGCCAGTCAGCAGCGAAGGTCATCAGCATGGCACTCTCTCTGGAAATTTCGTCTTTTTGTGCAGCGAACGGAACCTGCGACCCCGTCATTCTTGGCCAGTGACACCATCACCGGCGTCCCGGCTTCAGCAGTTCTCCCCACTCACCCGCAGCCGTCATCCCCGCCTTGTGCGGGGATCCACCCCCACGGCCAGAGCGAACAACAACCATCAGAGCCTGGTGAGACGCCAGATGGATCCCCGCACAAGGCGGGGATGACCCGGGAGGAATGGTCCCGCCAAGGGCACATCCCGGAACGAAGGCAGGGGCGCGAAGACCGCCCCCGCCCGCTTGCCGGTTACTGCGGCAGCTTGTCGTCAATGCCCTTGATGTACCAGTTCATGCCAAGGATCGCGCCGTCGTCGAGACGCACGCCGTCCGCAGCCGCTTCCGTGCCATCCTGCTTGGTGATCGGACCGGTGAAGGGCTCCCAGCCAGCGATGATCTTGGCTTCGGTTTCCTTGGCCAGTGCGGCAACGTCATCCGGCATGTTGGTGTAAGGAGCCATGACCACATGGCCTTCCTTCAGGCCGTGCCAGGTCTGCTTGCTTTCCCAGGTGCCATCCAGAGCCGCCTGGACGCGCTCGATGTAATACGGGCCCCACTCGTCGATGATCGAGGTCAGCTGCGACTTCGGCGCAAAGGCGATCATGTCGGAGGCCTGACCAAAGCCCAGCACGCCGCGCTCGGCCGCCACCTGCAGCGGCGCGGTGGAATCGGTGTGCTGCGAGATGATGTCCGCGCCCTGGTCGATCAGAGCCTTGGCCGCATCGGCTTCCTTGGCCGGGTCGAACCAGGAGTTGACCCAGACGATCTTGACCTTGAAGTCGGGATTGACGGACTGGGCACCGAGCAGGAACGAGTTGATGCCGGAGACAACTTCCGGGATCGGGAACGAGCCGATGTAACCGGCGGTGCCCTTCGTCGACATCTTGGCAGCAATCTGGCCGAGGATGTAACGGCCTTCGTGGAACTTCGAGTTATAGGTCGCTACGTTTGCGGCGGTCTTGTAACCGGTCGCATGTTCGAACTTCACGTCCGGATACTTGGCCGCCACTTTCAGGGTCGGGTTCATGTAGCCGAAGGAGGTGGTGAAGATGATGCCACAGCCTTCACGAGCGAAGCGCTCGATGGCGCGCTCGGCGTCAGCGCCTTCCGGCACGCTTTCCAGATAGGCAGTTTCC
This sequence comes from Pannonibacter carbonis, assembly GCF_003012935.1. Lineage (GTDB taxonomy): Bacteria > Pseudomonadota > Alphaproteobacteria > Rhizobiales > Stappiaceae > Pannonibacter > Pannonibacter carbonis. Next base: position 177,983 of record NZ_PUDR01000010.1, read on the forward strand.
ACTTTGCCGGCGAAGTGCTTTTCCATGGCAAGGCGGCCCTGGTCATGCTGGTAGGACCAGCCGAAGTCGCCGACCGGGCCGACATAGATGAAGCAGGCCTTCAGGTCAGCGGCCTGAGCGGCAGAGCCGGCAGCGGCAAGAGCAATAGCCGCGACAGCAGCTTTCAGGATGTTCTTCATTGTGACACTTCCCCTTTTGGTTGGGACTTCGGATCGAAGCACAGGCGGATCATGGTGATGGCATCCGGGACCGGACCGCGACGGCCCCGGCGGCTGACGCGGTGATCAGCGATCAGGGACGAACGGCTTGCCGAGGCACGCAGGCGTGTTGACCAGCGTCAGGCGGCGGTTCGAGGAGATGAACACCAGCACGAGGATGGTGGCAATATAGGGCAGGCTCGACAAGAGCTGTGAGGGCACACCGACGCCAACAGCCTGGGCATGGAAGGTCAGCACCGTGACCGCGCCGAAAAGATAGGCTCCGATCACCACCCGCCAGGGCAGCCAGGAGGCGAAAACAACGAGCGCCAGCGCGATCCAGCCGCGCCCTGCGGTCATATTCTCTACCCATTGCGGCGTGTAGGCGAGCGACATGTAGCCGCCGGCAAGACCGGCACAGGCCCCGCCGAAGAGAACCGCAAGGAAACGCACTTTCAGCACCGAAAGGCCAAGCGCATGCGCCGAGGCATGGTTGTCACCCACCGCCCGCAGCACAAGGCCTGCCCGGGTCCGGGCCAGCGCATAGGCAACCGCAATGACAATCGCGACGGACATGTAGACAATCGGATCCTGACCGAAGATCACTGGCCCGATGAAGGGCAAGTCGGTCAGGAACGGCAGATCCAGCTTTTCCAGCTTGAGGCCGGGAACACCGATGAAGGCTTCACCGATGAGGCCCGACAGGCCAAGACCCAGCAGCGTCAGGGCAAGGCCGGTGGCCACCTGATTGGTGACCAGCACCAGCACCAGGAACCCGAACAGCGCCGACAGCGCCATCCCGGCGCCGATGGCCCCCAGGATGCCGAGCGTGCCCGAACCGGTAAGATTGGCGACGGCAAAGCCGGTCACCGCGCCCATGATCATCATGCCCTCGACGCCGAGGTTCAGGACGCCGGAGCGTTCCACCACCAGTTCGCCGATGGCCGCCAGCAGCAGCGGCGTTGCCGCGGTGATGACAGTCAGGAGGATGGCTTCAAACATGGGCGTGGCCTCCCTTGGCCGTCTGGCCGAATTGCAGCTTGATCCGGTAGAGGATGAGCGTGTCGCAGGCGAGCACGAAGAACAGCAGCATGCCCTGCACAACGCTTGCAATCTTGTCCGAAATGCCCATCGAGGCCTGCACGCTCTCCCCGCCGATGTAGCTGAGCGCCAGCACGAAACCGGCAACGACGATGGCGAGCGGATTGAGCCGGCCGAGGAAGGCAACGATGATCGCGGTAAAGCCATAGCCCGGCGAAATCGTCGGCTGCAGCTGGCCGAGCGAACCGGCCACTTCCATGATCCCGGCAAGACCGGCAAGGCCGCCCGAAACCATGAAGGCAAAGACGGTCATCCGCTTTTGCGAGAAACCGGCAAAGCTACCCGCACGCGGGCTCTCGCCCAGCACCCGGATCTCGAAGCCCTTGAGCGTGCGCGCCAGCAGCAGCGACAACAGGATGGCAATGGCGATGGCAATGTAGAGCGAGATCGACAACCGCCCGTCACCGACAGTCGGCAGCATGGCCGAGGCGGAAAACAGCGCAGTTTCGGGGAAGTTGAAGCCGGCCGGATCGCGCCAGGGGCCGCGCACCAGATAATCCAGCGTCAGGTTGGCGACATAAACCAGCATCAGGCTGACGAGGATCTCATTGGTGTTGAAGCGGTTTTTCAACAGCGCCGGAACCAGCGCATAGAGCGCGCCGCCCGCCGCACCGAACAGCAGCATCAACGGCAAGGTCAGGCCGTTGTCGAAGGCGGGAAACAGCACCGGCAGGACGGACCCTGCAAGGGCACCGATCACGAACTGCCCTTCGGCGCCGATGTTCCAGTTGTTGGACAGGTAGCAGACCGACAGGCCGCAGGCGATCAGCACCAGCGGCACCGCCTTGACCAGCAGTTCCTGCAAGGACCAGAGGTCGGTCATCGGCTCGATGAAGAACTTGTACAGCGCAAGTCCTGCGTCATGCCCGGCAACGGCAAACAGCAGCGCAGCGGACAGCATTGTCAGCATGACCGCAATCACAGGCGACAGCCCGGTCATCAGCCGGCTGTGTTCTGACCGTTTGATGAGAACAATCCGCATCATGCCCCTCCCGCTGCCGCTGCCGCCGTCACCGGCACAGGTGCTGCCGTGCCAGCCTCGGCTCCGCCGGCCATCAGCAGGCCGATGCGCTCGCGCGTCATCGCTGCAGCCGGTTCCGCTGGCGACAGGTGGCCGCGTGAAATGACGGCGATCCGGTCGGCGATTTCGTAAATTTCATCGAGGTCCTGGCTGATCACCAGCACCGCCGATCCCTTGCGCGACAGATCCACCAGCGCCTGACGGATGAGCGCGGCAGCGCCCGCGTCGACGCCCCAGGTCGGCTGGTTAACGATCAGGACACCCGGATTGCGGCTCATTTCGCGGCCGACGACGAATTTCTGCAGATTGCCACCCGACAGCGAGCGGGCCTCCGGGTCGTCATGCGACATGCGCACGTCATAGACCTGCTTGATCCGCTTCTCCATCTCGCCGATCCGCCCGAAGGCAACGAGACCACCCTTCACCAGGCCATCATCGGTGGCATGCCGCGTCAGAAGGATGTTCGAGGACAGACGGAATCCCGGAACGGCGCCATGACCGAGGCGCTCTTCAGGAACGAAGGCCGCGCCCCGCTGGCGGCGGCGGGTGATGCCCTCCTGGCCGCAAGGCGCGCCATCGATCGTGACCATCCCGGCCGCCGTCCTGCGCTCGCCGGTCAGGGCATCAAACAGCTCGCCCTGCCCGTTTCCGGCAACACCGGCAATCGCGACCACCTCGCCCGCCTTCACCTCGACCGTTACGCCGCTCAACGGAACGGCAAAGGGTGTCGCCGGTGCAAGACTGAGCGAACGGGCAGACAGGCGGACCGGGGACGTGACATCCGGCCGGCTCGCCGCCGCCACATGGCCAATCTCGGCGCCCACCATCATCCGGGCCAGCGAGCCTGGCGTCTCCAGTGTCGGATCACATTCTGCCACCACCTTGCCATGGCGCAGGATCGTGGCGTGGTGACAGATGCGCTGCACCTCTTCCAGCCGGTGGCTGATGTAGAGAACCGCGCAACCTTCGGACGCCAGGCGCTTGAGGGTGAGGAACAGCTCGTCGGCCTCCTGCGGGGTCAGGACCGAGGTAGGCTCGTCCATGATGATCAGGCGCGGCGCTTGCAACAGGCAGCGGACGATCTCGATCCGCTGGCGAATACCAACGGGAAGATCGGCAACAAGCGCGTCCGGATCGAGCGGCAGGCCATACTCGCGCGAGACGGCGCGAATTCTCTCGCCAAGGCTGCGCATTGTCCCGGGTTTCTCCAACGCAAGCGCGATATTCTCCGACACGCTCAAGGCTTCGAACAGGGAGAAATGCTGGAACACCATGCCGATGCCGAGCGACCGGGCCGCTGCCGGAGAGGCCACCCGCACCGGCTTGCCCTGCCACTCGACGCTGCCCGCATCCGGTTCCAGTGCACCATAGAGGATCTTCACCAGCGTCGACTTGCCGGCGCCGTTCTCCCCCAGCAGCGCATGGATCTCGCCCTTGTTGATGACGAGATCCACATCCGCGTTGGCAGCGATACTGCCAAAACGCTTGGTGATGCCGCGCGCGGCGAGGAGAATTTCAGCGCCCGCGCGCCGCCCTCCGCCACCGGGCGGGGCGTTGTCTGTGCCCTCTTCTGCCGCTGCAGTGCTGCTGTCCACGCCGTCCCCCCGGAAGTTCCTACGCTTGGCGGTGTTATTGTCTTAGCCCTGAGCCTAGCGCAAGAGTTTGATTGGATAAGGTTTCCCCGTTTGCTGCCTCATTTTTGACCAGCAGTTCCACGGCAATCGAAGCCGCAATCGCCGCCGGCAGCTTGGACGAGACGCCCCCTGCCCCGACCGGGCAGACCATGGCCGCGACTGCCGCAGGGGCGACGCCACGTTTGCCAAGCCGGCTGACAAACCGCGCCCGTTTGGTCGCGCTGCCGATCACGCCGACATAGGGAAATCTGCCAATCCCCAGTGCCGCCGCAGCGATGTCCTCATCAAGCGCATGCGAATGCGTCATGATCAAAATAAAGGCATCATCAGGGGCCTTGTCCACCAGTTCTGCCGGCCGGTCATGGGCAATGCAGGTTAGCTGCCCCGGCATCGCCCCCGGAAACATGTCCGCCCTGCTGTCGATCCAGGTGACCGCAAACGGAAGCGGTGCCAGAGCCAGAACCACCGCCCGGCCAACATGCCCCGCCCCGAACAGCCAGACGGGCCGCTCGGAGGCCCCGAACCACTCCAGCACACTGCCGTCTTCGGCTTGAACAAAGGCGGCGGCGGGAAGGTCGGCGTTCACCGCGGCGACCTTGCGCTGCCCCGTGAGGGGATCGCGCCGGGTCAGAAACCGTCCCCCCATCGCCTCGCGCTCAGCCAGGGCCGAAACCTCGGCCAAGTCCTTGACCGAAAAGGCTTCAATCGCAACCTCAACCCGCCCGCCACAGCATTGGCCGAGGTCAGGCCCGAGCGAAACCCGCCGCAGGGCAAGGTCACTCCGGCCATCTGCCATCGCTGCCCTGGCCCAGCGGATTGCCTCATACTCCAGCGTTCCGCCCCCGATCGTACCCGACAAGCCGCCATCGGCCCGTACGATCATGCGGGCCCCCACTTCCCGCGGCGCCGAGCCGGCCACCTCCGCCACCGTGACAAGGGCGCAGGCCCCGTCTCGGGCGAGGCCGTCGGCTATCCGGCGCCACAGGCTCATATGGCCACTCCCGATTTCATCGCCCGAACGGCCTTCAGGATGGCTTCGGGCGTTGCCGGCGTATCGAGCGCGGGAACATGGCCGGGGCGCAAGGAGGCGATTGCGTCCGTGATTGCGCAGAACACGGAATTGGCCAGCATCACCGGCGGTTCGCCGACCGCCTTGGAGCGGTAGATCGTTTCCTCAGGGTTGCCGGGACCGTCGAACAATTTCACATTGAAATGCGCCGGAATGTCGGATGCGGTCGGGATCTTGTAGGTCGATGGCGCATGGGTACGCAGCCGGCCTTGCGCATCCCAGACCAGTTCCTCAGTCGTCAGCCAACCCATGCCTTGCACAAAACCGCCCTCGATCTGGCCGATATCGATGGCGGGATTGAGCGAATGGCCGACATCATGCAGCACGTCGATCCGGTCAACGACCATTTCGCCGGTCATGGTGTCGATGGTCACCTCGCTCATCGCCGCACCATAGGCGAAGTAGAGGAACGGGCGGCCACTGGCGGTCTCGCGGTCCCAGGTGATTTTCGGGCTGGCGTAAAAACCGGCATCGGACATGTGGATACGGGCCTGGTGCGCTGCCCGGGCAAGCTCTGCCAACGGGATTTCGATGTCCCCGGCAATCACCCGGTTGCGGCGGAAGACGACGGCCTCAGGCGGACAGGTGTAGCGCTCGGCTGCAAAGGCCGTCAGCCGGTCACGGATCGTGCGGGCCGCATTGCGCGCAGCCATGGCGTTAAGATCAGTGCCGGATGACGCGGCGGTCGGCCCCGTGTTGGGCACCTTGGCCGTGGTCGTGGCGGTGATCGCGACCTTGTCGAGCGTCACCCCGAGCTCGTCGGCCACCACCTGTGCCACCTTCTGGTAGAGCCCCTGCCCCATCTCGGTGCCGCCATGGTTCAGGTGCACCGAGCCGTCGGTATAGAGATGCACCAGCGCACCGGCCTGGTTGAGATGTTTCAGCGTGAAGGAAATGCCGAACTTGACCGGCGTCAGGGCCAGGCCCTTTTTGAGCACATGATTGCGAGCGTTGAAGGCGCGAACCTCATGCCGACGCTGCCAATAGCCGGCGCCGTCCTCGAGTTGCTCCACGATCGTGTGCAAGGTCTGCCATTCCTCGACCGGCATGCCGTAGGGCGTCAGATTGCGAGTGCCATCGTAGAAATTGCGCTTGCGCACTTCGAGTGGATCAAGTCCCAGCGTGATGGCAATGGCGTCGACCATTCGCTCGGCTGCCAGCATGCCCTGCGGCCCACCAAAGCCACGAAAGGCTGTGTTGGAACAGGTATCCGTGCGCAGCCGCCGCGACCGGATCACCGCATCGGGATAGAAATAGCTGCTGTCGGAATGGAACATCGAACGGTCGACAACCCCGAGCGACAGGTCGGCAGAATAGCCGCAACGTGCCAGAAGCGTCATGTCGACGGCGCGGATGCGGCCGCTGTCATCATGGCCAACGGCCCAGTCGACCCGGAAATCATGCCGCTTGCCGGTCATGATCATATCGTCATCGCGGTCAAGCCGGATCTTGCACGGCCTGCCGGTGACCCTTGCTGCCAGCGCGGCGAGGCAGGCCCACTGGTTCGCCTGGCTCTCCTTGCCGCCGAAGCCACCGCCCATGCGGCGGATTTCCGCCGTTACAAGAGCATCCGGCACCGCCAGAACCTTGGCAACGACATGCTGCACTTCTGTCGGATGCTGCGTCGAGGTATGGACCAGCATGCTGCGGTCCTCGCCGGGCAGTGCCAGAGCGACCTGACCCTCCAGATAGAAATGTTCCTGTCCACCGATGTGGAACGATCCGGACAGACGGCGTTCAGCGCCTGCAAGGGCGCCCTCGGGATCGCCGCGGCGGAACTGGTAATCCGGCAGCACGGTAACGTCTGCGGCGACAGCATCTTCGACGGTGACGATCGGTGCCAGTGGCTCCACCTCGATCCGGGCAAGCCGGGCTGCCCGACGGGCGGCATCGCGAGACGTCGCGACCACGGCAAAAAGCACCTGCCCGTGAAACAGAATCTCATCCGCCGCCAGGACGGGATCACCGCCAATGGAGGGGGAAAAGTCATTATGGCCGGGGACATCCCGAGCGGTCAGGACCGTGACGACCCCTTCGGCCTTGCGCACCGCTTCAAGGTCCATGGCGAGAATGCGTCCACGCGCTGCATGCCGCGTCCAGCCTGGCACCACATGCAGGAGACCCTGCGGCTCGACCATGTCATCGATGTAGGTCGCCGTCCCCGTGACATGCTTCTCGGCGCTGTCATGCGGTAGCGACTTGTGAACATGCGCGAGACCGGCAGTCATCTGGCGGGTGTCATGCGGCGCGTTCATTGTCGCCCCCTTCCTGATGGGCCGCGCCCTTTAGGCGTAGCGGTTCCGTCGCACCGCTTGCCTCCATTAGCGCCTTGACGAGCAAGGCCCGCGCCGCCTCGGTGCGGTAGTCTCCGCTGGCCCGCATGTCGGTGATCGGTTTGTAGTCCATGGTCAGTGCCCGGATCGCGGCTCCCCAGGTCGCCGGGTCATCGAGGCTGGCCCCAACCAGGGCAGCTTCCGCCCCGGATGCCCGCTTCGGTGTTGCCGCCATGCCGCCAAAGGCGATCCGTGCTTCATGAATCAGGCTGTCGACAATCGTCAGGCGAAAGGCCCCCATTACGGCCGAAATATCCTGGTCGAAGCGCTTCGATATCTTGTAGCAGCGATAGAAATGCTCCGCCTCAGGCCGGGGAACGAAAAGGCCGGCAACAAACTCTCCCGGCCTGCGATCCTGTTTGCCGTAGTCGAGGAAGAAATCCTCCAGCGGCAAGACGCGGAGATCGTCGCCCTGCTGCAACTCCACCCTGGCACCAAGCGCGATCAAGGCCGGCGGCGTGTCACCTATGGGCGAGCCATTGGCAACATTGCCGCCAATGGTTCCAGAGGCGCGGACCTGCTTTGAGCCAATGCGGCGCAGCAATTCGCCGAGGTCCGGCGCAATCCGGGTCAGGGCCGGTTCGGCGGCGGTGTAAGTCACGGCTGCCCCAAGAAACAGGCCGGCAGGTGTCTCCTCAATCCGGGTCATGCCGGAAACACGGCCGAGGTGGATGATCTTTGGCAGTGTCCGCAGGCCCTTGGTAATCCAGAGGCCGACATCGGTTGCCCCGGCAACAAGCGTCGCATCCGGATGCTGGCCGTAGATCGCGGCGAGCCCTTCGACCGTCGCCGGGGCAGCAAAGAAACTCTCCGTCGAGCCGAGAAACACATCGCGCGAATCCGCCAGGCGGCGCAGCGCATCGCGGGTCTCGCTGGCGCGCCAGGCAAAGGCATCGTCGGCGGCGTCAAAACAGGAGGCCAGGGCCGCATCGATGATGGGACGATAGCCGGTGCAGCGGCACAGGTTCCCGGCAAGCCAGTCGGTCACCGCCTTGCGGCTCCGTTCCATTCCCTGGGCGTGATACAGCGTGAACAGGCTCATGATGAAGCCTGGGGTACAGAAGCCGCATTGCGAGCCGTGCAGATCCCGCATCGCCTTCTGGACCGGATGCAGCTTGCCATCAGCGCTCAGGTCTTCAACCGTCACCAGTTCCGCGCCATCAATCATGCCCAGCAGCTGGATGCAGGAATTGACCGGCTGATACACCAGCCTGCCATTCACCAGTCGGCCAAGGGCCACCGTGCAGGCGCCGCAGTCGCCCTCGCCACAGCCTTCCTTGGTGCCGGTTGCGCGTTCCGTCAGGCGCAGATAGTCGAGAACGGTGTCCATCGGGCCGACATCGGTCAGTTCGACAACAGCACCAGCACGCAGGAAGCGGATCGTGTCGCGCATGGCTCAACTGCCCCGATAGGTGGAATAGCCATAAGGCGAGAGCAGCAAGGGCACGTGATAGTGGTCCTTTGCCGAGGAAATGCCAAAGCGGATCGGGATGATGTCGAGAAACAGCGGTTCGGTCAGGGCAGCGCCACTGGCCTTCAGATAGTCACCGGCGAAGAAGCGCAGCTCATAGATGCCGGGACCAAACTCTGCCCCTTCCAGGATCGCACCATCAACGCGGCCATCCGCGTTGGTCTCGACCCGGCGCAGGCGTGATGGCTTCGGCTCGACGGCCCACAGCTCGATCACCAGTCCAGCCGCCGGACGACCCAACGCCGTATCCAGCACGTGCGTCGTCAAACGCCCCATACTTCATTCTCCCTCTGGCGTCGCCCTGCGCTGCGCTTGGTGCGCGCCGTCTGTCGCGGCCGTTTGCCGCAGGTCAACTGAAATCAGGTTGCCGCAAAAGCCACGCGGAACATAGAACCATTTATGAAGTCTATCGATGCCTAAATGGCATCAATCGTCGGCAAATGATCCTTCAACGTGATCACGGCGTGATCGAAGAACATGCCCGGCGCAAGCGCCAATGCGCGCATGGACGAGGTGACGATGGCAAAGCGATCCTGCTGCAGCGGTGCATCGGCCAAGGGCCGGAACACGAGCGTTCCCGCCTCCAGGTCCTTTTCAAGTCCGATCCGGGTCTGAAAGGTGATCGCCATGCCCCGGCGGGCCAGGGCCCGCATGAAGCTGAGGGAATTGGCCTCGACATAGGTACGCAGGTTTCCCGGAATACGGGCAAGCGCTGCGTCGAGGCGGGTGCGCAGCGACAGGCCCGGCGCCGGCAGGGCAATCGGATATTTCAGACAGTCGGCCAGCGTCAGGTCTTCCGTAGTGGCGGCAGCATGATCCGGTACCATGACGGCCCCGATGGGCAGGTCATGCGCAAAGGCAATCGACAAGGCGGCATTGCGCGGCGGATCGAAGGTGAAGCCGACATCGGCTTCTGCGCTTTCGACGAGTGCAGCTGCCTGCTGCGCCGATGTCACCGTGATCGCCACATGGATACCGGGATAGGCCTTGCGGAAAGAACCGATGATCTCCGGCAGGATCGTCTCGGCAAAGCTCTCCACGGTGGCAATGGATACGGTGCCGCGCCGCAGGCCTTTCAGGGCGTCGAGTTCGGCAATCGTGCCATCGAAGTCGGAATAGGTGCGGCGGACATGGGCGAGCAGAACCTCGCCAGCCGGCGCCAGACGCAGGCCGCGCCCGACCCGTTCGAACAGCGCCAGATCCAGGGCTTCCTCGAGCCAGAGGATCTGGCGGTTGACTGCCGAGGAGGCAACATTCAGATCGCGCGCGGCAGCGCGGATGGACCCACGCTCGGCCACGGCCGCAAAATAGCGCATGGCGGGCGCATAGAGGCTGCGGGACCGGTCTCCGCCCTGCGCCATCGGGTCAGCCGGGCAACAGGACGGTGGTGCCGGTGGTGCGCCTGCCTTCGAGATCGGCATGCGCCCTTGCCGCATCGGACAGGGCATATTCTTGGTTGATGCCGATGGAGACGACCCCGCCTGCGACCACGTCGAACAGGTCCTTGGCAGTCTCGTCAAGGTCCGCAGGGGCGGCGATATAGCTAAACAGCGTCGGACGTGTGGCGAAGAGCGAGCCCTTCTGCGCCAGAAGTCCAAGGTTGAAGTCAGTGATCGGACCGGATGACTGACCAAAGGACACCCAGAGGCCCCGCAGCTTCAGGCAGTCGAGCGACCCCGGATAGGTATCGCGCCCGACCGAATCATAGACCACATCGCAGCCCTTGCCGCCGGTGATGTCCTTCACCCGTGTGACGAAATTCTCGCGGTTGTAGTTGATGACATGAGTGTAGCCATGTGTCCGCGCCAGCTCCGCCTTGTCATCGGAGCCAACCGTCCCGATGACGGTTGCCCCTAGATGCGCCGCCCACTGTCCGGCAATCAGCCCGACCCCGCCAGCTGCAGCATGGAACAGCAACGTCGTCTTGGGACCGACGCGGAAGGTGCTGCGCAGAAGGTAGCGGGCCGTCATGCCTTTCAGCATCATGCCGGCCGCCGTGCGGTCATCAATAGCCTCGGGCAACCGGACCAGCCGGTCTGCCGGCACGACTCGTTCCTGCGCATAGGCGCCGAGCGGGCCGACATAGGCGACCCTGTCCCCGGCCGCGACATGACTGACCCCCTCACCGACAGCGACAACGACGCCTGCCCCCTCGTTCCCCGGGATGAACGGCAGCCCGTTCGGCGCCGGATAAAGGCCCGAGCGAAAATAGGTGTCGATGAAGTTGAGGCCGATTGCCGTGTGGCGGATCAGGGCTTCGCCTGCCATGGGGGCAGCAACGCTTACTTCCTCATAGGTCAGAACCTCCGGCCCGCCGGTGCGGTGGATACGAATGGCCATGGGCATGAGGTTCTCTCCCTGTTTCAGGCTGTCTCAGTGAAGCGGCAGGTTTGCCTTGCGGCGGCAGGCCTTGGCCACCACGTTGATGATCTCGACCATCGCCGAAAACGCCATGGCGAAATAGATGTATCCGCGCGGAATATGGAACCCGAGCCCATCGGCAATCAGCGCGACACCGATCAGCATCAGGAAGGACAAGGCCAGCATCTTGGTCGTCGGATGCTGTTCGATGAACCGGGCGATGGTGCCGGAGGCGAGATACATCACCACCATGGCGATGACGACGGCCGCGACCATCACGCCGATCTGCTGCGCCATGCCAATCGCCGTGATGATCGAATCGACCGAGAACACCATGTCGATGACGATCACCTGGACGATTACCGCAGCAAAGGTCGCAGCGACCGGCGCCTTGCCAGGCTCCTCTTCCAGTTCCATGCCCTTGTGGATCTCGTGTGTCGCCTTTAACAGCAGGAAGAGGCCGCCGGCAATGAGGATCAGGTCACGCCAGGAAAAGCCGTGATCGAACAGGCTGAAGATCGGTGCCGTCAGACCAACCAGCAAGGTCAGGACGGATAAAAGGGCAATCCGGAAGATCAGCGCAAGGCCAAGACCGATCTGACGGGCCCTCTTGGCCTGCGCTGCCGGCAGCCTGGCGACGAGGACGGAAATGAAAACGATATTGTCGATGCCGAGCACCACTTCCATCACGGTCAAGGTGAGGAGGCTGGCCCAGATCTGAGGATCTGCCATCCAGACAAGCATCGAAAAGCTCCCTGCTCAGAAATAGCGCTCCAACGCCTGATGCAGGGCAGATACTGTCAGAAGATACAGGCTCGACAAGGCGAAAATAACCGCCTGCGGCTCGCTGAGGCTCATCTCGTTGTAAAGGCCGATGCCGGCGGTTGCGAGCCAGGCCACGGTCATGCACAAGGTCAGCGGGCGCCAGCGCTTGACGCGGACCGGATGGACAAAGCGGACCGGTAGGAACGTGAACACGCAGCAGGCCAGAACCACCGCAATGGTGAACCCCTGGCTTGGCGACAGCAGCATCAGTCCGAACACCACCATGTTCCAGCAGGCTGGAAACCCCTTGAAAGCCTTGTCATGGGTCTTCATGCCATTGTCGGCAAAATACAGCGCACCTGTGAAGACGACGAGGCCACCGCAGATCCAGTTCCACGGCTGGCCCAGCATCGGGCTGGCAGACAGGGCAAAGGCCGGCAGGAAGACATAGGTCGCGTAATCAATGACGAAATCGAGCGAGGCACCCGACCAGCGCGGCAATCGCTCGGCGATGTTGAACCGGCGAGCGAGCGGGCCATCGATGCCGTCAACGACAAGAGCAAGACCGAGCCAGGCGAACATCTCCTGCCAGTTGCCACGCGCACCGGCCAGCAGCGCGATCAGGGCAATCGGCGCGCCGGAGGCGGTCAGGATATGGATCAGGAACAGTGCCGGTTCGGCCCTGTCCTTGTCAGGAGTAATATCGGTCACGACGGTTCGTCTTCCACTTCGTCCGGTCACATACCATCTGCCGCCGCAGGAGATGTCCCACACAGGCAGGCGGCAACGCGGAGCGCCGCGCGGCGATTGAGCACCAGTCTTATCGCCCGGCCGCTGGAACAATCGCGGCCGAGCCCCTGACGCTGCACAATCCGCAGCGTCAGGCAATGGCGGCGACCGAAACAAGGCCGCTTCCCGGCGCATTATTTCAATTTCATGACGGGTTGAACAGTCCCCTTGCAGAAAAAGCCGGAATGAAGGGACGGCATCCGTGTCGCGGGACTGGGGATGAAGCCGCGGTTCAGGCCAGAGCGCCGGTGGCAAGGACCAGAAGCAGCCCGCCCCAGGCAATGAGGAAGACGCCGATCAGCTTGTAAAGCCAGAGGCTTGGGACATTCTTCTCAACGGTCATGATAATGCCGAGTACAGCAACCCAGACGATGTTCATGATCCCCACGGCAAACATCACTGTCATCATCGCCCAGCAGCAACCGAAACAGGCAAGCCCCTGAACCAGCCCCTCCTGCATGAGGGAGCGCGGCGAACCATCCGGACCGGTGCTTTGCCAGCGCGGCACCCAGCAGCGCGACAGGCACGACAGCTTTGCCGGAGTGAACTGGTAAAGCCCGGCGGCAATCAGGGTCGTGCCGGCCAGGACGAGGCTCACCGGGGCCATCATGGGCGACAACAATCCTGCCGCCGACAGAACCAGTTGTGCTGCCGTGGCCAGGATTGCATATCCGGTCCAGACGCCAAGATAACCCAGCGCCAGAAGGCCCGTCGACACCAGCAGATGCCGTTGGGGCCAGCGGCCAGCATGGGCAATGAACACCGGCAGCGCGCTCGGAAGCATCATCGCCAGGGTCATCATCATCCACATGACAAAGACGAGGCCGGCGTCACCGGCCAGGCTGGTGCCATCCGGCATGCCGAAGGTCGCAACTTCACCGGGCAGGCACAGGACCGCGAGCGCCGCCCGCGCCTCGGCCGGCAGGCCGGCAAAGAGATTGAACCTGTTGAGAAGTCCCATGCCCGGTCCGGCCTCGGTCATGTCCATCACTGGAACCATGGCCACAACCATTGCCATCAGATAGGACCAGCCGATGACAGCAAGCAGCCCGACAAGCCCGGTGACAATGAACCGTTCCCGCCGCCTGTCCCGACTTTCGGTCCGCGGGCGCAATGCTTTGGCAGGATAAGGCTCGTCGGACATCCAGGTTCCTGTTTCTTGCCTGTCATCGGGTTGCTGAACGCCGACCGGACATCGACAGTTCGCACATTGTGTACCCACCTACATTATCCGTCGACGCGGCGCATTGCGTCAGGTCAATCTGCCCCAGGGGGCAAGACTTGCAAATCCCGCCGAAAGCGCCATTCTCCCGCGCAACTGGCGCCAGCAAGGGATTGAAACCATGAGCACCAAGGCCTCCCACGCCCCGGTCCCGCAGACCCGGCAGAAGAACGACGTCATCGTGATCGGCGCCGGCCCGTCGGGTCTGACCACAGCGATCCTGCTCGCCCGGCGCGGGCTGCAGACGGTCCTTGTCGCCCCCGCCGTCAACAGGGAGGACGGCCGCACGACGGCGCTGCTGCAGGCCTCGGTCAATTTGCTCGACGAACTCGGCCTCTGGCAGGAGATCGCCCCGCGTGCTGCAGCCCTTGCCCACATGCGGCTGATCGACGACACAGGCCGCCTGATCCGGGCCCCGGAGATCACCTTCGATGCCAGCGAACTGCAGCTTGAGGCCTTCGGCTACAACGTCCTGAACCGGGAACTGAACGGGATCCTGGAGGATGCCGCAGGCCGGGAACCCGGGTTGAGCTTCGTCAAGGCCAAGGTCGAGCGGGTTATGCCTGCCGAGGATCAGGTGACCGTCCAGCTCGATGACGGAACGACGCTCGCGGCCGCACTTGTCGTTGGTGCCGATGGGCGCAATTCGATGGTGCGCGCGGCGGCCGGGATTGACGTGCGGACCTGGACCTATCCGCAGCAGGCGCTGGTGCTCAATCTGGAGCATGACCGGCCGCACCAGTCGATTTCAACAGAGTTCCACACGCCGACCGGTCCTTTCACGCTGGTGCCCCTGCCCGGGCGGATGTCCTCGCTTGTCTGTGTGGTCACACCGGAAACGGCACAGCATCTGACATCTTACACCGATGAGGCGCTGGCACTGGACCTTGAACGGCGCGCACATTCGATTCTCGGCAAGTTCCGCATCGCCAGCCCGCGTCAGGTCTACACGCTGTCCGGGCTGATCGCCCGCTCTGTCGCGGCAAGGCGCTGCGCCCTGGTCGGCGAGGCCGCACATGTCTTCCCCCCGATTGGTGCACAGGGGCTCAATCTGGGCTTGCGCGATGTCGCCGATCTCGGCGGGGTCTTGCGCGAGGCAAAGGAACGCGGCGACGACATTGGCAGTGATCTGACCCTCGCCCGCTACGAATCCGCCCGCCGTGTTGACATCTCGACACGGACGACGGCGGTCGACCTGCTCAACCGGTCGCTTTTGACCGATCTGCTTCCGGTGCAGGCCGCACGCAGTTTCGGGCTCTATGCGGCGGGACGGGTTGGGCCGTTGCGCCGCATGCTGATGCGCGAAGGCATCACGCCGGTTGCCGGTCGCCCTCGACTCTTCTCCCGGCTTGGACGGCGTTAAGGGGCGATCTTGCTGATCAGACGGCTGGCGTCAGCCAGCCGTTGGTAATGGCATAGATGAAGCCGGTCACGGTGATCACCGAGACCATTGTCCCGATCATGACAAGGCTTGAGGCCCTGTTCATGTAGACCTGATACTGCTGCGCGATGACGAACACATTGGTGGCCGGCGGCAGGCAGGCCATCAGCACGGCTGTGGCAATCCAAATCGGGTCAAACCCGCCAATCCAGTTCAAGAGCAGGAACACCAGCACCGGATGCAGCACCAGCTTGACGGCGAGCAGGGCCGGCAGTTCAAGCGGAATGCGTCCGATCGGCCGCTGCGCCACCGTCACCCCCATGGCAAACAGCGCACAGGGAGCTGCCGCACCACTCAGGAACTTCAGCATGGTGTCCAGCCCCTGCGGCGGCTTGAAACCGATGAAGGCAGCCCCAACACCGGCAATGGTCGCCAGGATGAAGGGATGGGTGAAGACGCGGACCACCACCTTCCACAAGGTTCGGGTGATCGGTTCCTTGTCATTGCCCGACATGGCCATCATCAGCGGCGCGAGAATGAACATCAGCGTGTTGTCGAAGCAGAGCACGAATGCGGTTGGCACCGTCGCCGCCGGGCCCAACACCGCCATGGTCAGGCCTGGCCCCATGTAACCGATGTTCGAATAGGACCCGCCAATCGCCATGATGGTGGACTCGGCAATATTGCCCCGGGTTGCCAACACGCCAATACAGAAGGCGATGGCAAAGACCGTATAGGTGGCGAATGTGGTGGCGGTCACATAGCTGAGATCCGTCAGTTGCTCGACCGGTGTTTCAGACAGCAGCCGGAAGAACAACGCCGGCAAGGCGACATAGATGATGAAGAAATTCATCCAGGCCATGCCGGAAGGCGGAATATCCTTGATCTTTCCGGCGGCGAAACCAAGAAAGATCAAGCCGAAAAACGGAAAGGCGAGTGAGATGACATCTTGCATGACTGTTCCGGACTGCTCTACCGGGATCGCAACCCGCTTGCATGGTGGTCAGGGCGTTGATATCAGGCCTAGCCTGTTCCAACCGGGCGGTCAATGAAGCCCCGGCAGCATGAACTCATCGCTTCAGACAGGGCGAGCGACCCGACGCTGGACCTTGCGCCCTGAAAGCACGGATCGCGCCTGCCATGCAGATATCCCTCTCCCGGCTGATAGGATCAATCGTTCGCCGGATCGAGTGGCTGGCGCTGGTCAGCGTGGTCTGGCTGTTCCGTCTGATTCCGGTCGACGTTGCTTCTGCCGTGATGGGATGGCTCTGGCGACGGATCGCGCCCTTCAATCCGCGCCACAAGCGCGCACTTCGGCATCTGGCCAATGCGATGCCCGAGCTGAGCCCGGCGGACCGGGCGCGGATCGTTGATGGCATGTGGGACAATCTGGGCCGGGTTGCTGCCGAGGCCTTCCACATTGACCGCCTGCTGCACCTGCAGCAACGATTCGAGATCGACATTGACGACCTGACCCAGGAGGTCTTCGAGCGGAAAGGTGGGTGTGTCTTTGTTTCGCTGCACAGTGGCAACTGGGAACTTTGTGTCGCGCCAGCTGTCTGGCGGGGCGTCCCGATTACCGGGGTCTATCAGGCGCTGAAAAATGCGCACTCGGATGCGGTTCTGCGGCAGTTACGCGGCGAACTCTATCCAGGCGGATTGTTCTCCAAGGGGCATCAAACAGCCCGCAAGCTCGTTTCGATCCTGCGTCAAGGCGGCGCGGTCGCGATTATGTCGGACCTGCGCGAACGGCGCGGACTGGTCGTCCCGTTCTTTGACCAGCCGGCTTATGCCACGCCGGTTCCGGTCAGTCTGGCGCGCGCCTGCAATGTGCCGATCATCATGGGCCGCACCGTCCGCCTCGACGGCGTGCGCTTTCGCATCGAGGGACGCGGCCTGATCCTGCCGCGGACCGACGACAAGGAGGCAGACATCCAGGCCGGAACAGAAGCGATTCATGCGCAGTTCGAGGCCTGGATCCGCGAATACCCTGAGCAATGGATGTGGATCCATCGCAAATGGTCCGCCTGACGCGCGGAGCACGGCAGCACCCGGTTGATCCCCGGGATCAATGCCTGCGCCTTTCGGTCAATGGTTGCGGCGCAACAAACAGGCTATAGCGGCTGGGACCCCAGTTCCAGACGGAGGGACCCGACATGAAGACCCCGCGTGCCTTCTACGCCCCGCTTGCCATCGGCGCCCCTGCCCCCTTTCGCGACCTGCCGGTGCGTCTTGAGCGGATGATCCACTTCGTTCCACCGCATATCGAAAAGATGCGGGCCAAGGTGCCTGATCTCATTGCGCAAGTCGACGTGGTCCTCGGCAATCTCGAGGATGCCATCCCGGCCGATGCCAAGGTCGCTGCCCGCCATGGCTTCATCGAGATGGCAAAGGCCAATGACTTCGGCAAGACCGGGCTGTGGACCCGGGTCAACTGCCTCAACAGCCCGTGGTTTCTCGATGACCTCCTTGAAATCATCCCGGCCGTTGGCGACAAGCTCGACGTGGTGATGCTGCCCAAGGTCGAGGGGCCCTGGGACATCCACTATCTGGACCAGTTGCTGGCCCAGCTTGAGGCAAGGGCAGGACTGAGCCGCCCGATCCTGATCCACGCCATTCTTGAAACCGCCGAGGGCGTCAAGAATGTCGAGGCCATCGCCACCGCTTCGCCGCGCATGCATGGCATGAGCCTTGGTCCGGCCGACCTTGCCGCCTCGCGCGGCATGAAGACGACGCGCGTCGGCGGCGGCCATCCGGACTATGCCGTTCTGGCCGACGCTGGCCACGACGGCGCGCCGCGCTCGGCCTACCAGCAGGACCTCTGGCACTATACGGTCGCCAAGATGGTCGATGCCTGCCTCTCGGCCGGCCTGAAGCCGTTCTACGGTCCATTCGGCGACTTCTCGGATCCGGCGGCCTGCGAAGCGCAGTTCCGCAATGCCTTCCTGATGGGCTGCCTTGGGGCCTGGTCCCTGCATCCCACCCAGATCGAGATCGCCAAACAGGTGTTCTCGCCTGATCCGGCGGAAGTGGCCTTTGCCCGCAAGATCCTCGACGCCATGCCGGATGGATCGGGTGCGGTGATGATCGATCGCAAGATGCAGGACGACGCGACCTGGAAACAGGCGAAGGTGATTGTCGACCTTGCGCGGGTTGTCGCATCGCGCGACCCTCGGCTTGCCGAGGTTTACGGTCTTTAGACAGTTGAGTAGTATCGTGTAAAACGTCGTAAGGTACCGGGTATCAGCCGCAACCCTCGAACGGGAGCAGCGACGGTGCCGCGACCCTGTGCACGGTGACTGTCATGCGTACTGCAAAATTCAAGATCGGACAGGTCGTTCGCCACCGGGTTTACCCCTTTCGCGGGGTGATTTTTGATGTCGATCCGACCTTTTCGAACACCGAGGAATGGTGGAACGCCATTCCCGAAGACGTCCGCCCCTCGCGCGACCAGCCCTATTACCATCTGCTGGCCGAGAACGCGGAAACGGAATATGTCGCCTATGTATCGGAACAGAACCTCGTTCCAGACATGACCGGCGAACCCTTGCGGCATCCGCAGCTGGACGAGATTTTCGCCGAAAACTCGGACGGATCCTACGTCCCGCGCTCGATCGGCATGCACTGAGCCCGGCATATGAGCCAGGCAACTGATCAACGGCCGTGTGTGGCAAACAAAAACGCCGCATCAATCGATGCGGCGTCAGACTGCTGACAAACCCTCTATCGTCATCCCGGGCGCAGCGCAGCGGAGACCAGGGACCGGAGAGCCAAGGTCTCTCCTAGGGTAACTCATTGAAAGATAGAGACCCCGGCTCTCCGGTCCCGGCTCGGCGCTTCGCTTGGCCGGGATGACTTCGGTGAGGTCGAGGTTTGTCATCAAGCTCACGCCGCATCAATCGATGCGGCGTTTGGCATTTTCACAGCATGGAAGCTGAAGATCAGTTGCCCGTGGCGGACTGCTGCTTCTCGATCAGCTTCTGGCGCGCCTCATCAGCGCGGCGCTGCAATTCGTTCTGCAGCTGCTCCTGCTTCTTCTCGATCTCGGCAACATCCATCGGCGCGCCGTCATAGACCTTGGTGAAGCCGGCAAGCGTCAGTTCCAGCGGAACCGGCTTGGCCTGCTGATTCAGTGTGGTCAGGACCAGCTTGGTGCCCTTCTTCAGCTGGCCGACGAAAGCATCATCGATCACCAGTTCGGAATAGCAGGCGTTGGGGAAGCAGATGCCGTACTTGGCTTCCGTCTGCTTGCCGGCATCGACCTGGACACGCAGGCCCGGCTGGATCAACATACCGGTCGGCACTGCGATCAGCAGGGTCTTGCGGGCTTCTCCGGCGATTTCACGCACGGCAACCGACGACAGGAACTGGCCGGTGGCGGTCCGCAGTTCCTGGGTGATGAGGCAGATTTCCTTGTTCACGTTCGGGTCGGTGTTACAGACCTTGACCCACGGGGACTCCTGCTCGGCCGTCTGGGCGTTCACGCCGGCCACAGACCCAAGCACGGCAAGCGCCGCGACCGCACAGCCCGCCATACCCTTCTTAAAAAAGCTCGTCATCAGAAACCATCCTCGATTGTGCGTTCGCTGTCCCAAGGGCCATTCTCGAACTCGTTGTCCGCGCAGCTGTATGCCGCAGCCCGGTCGTGACGGACGTTCAAGCCAAGCCCTTCTTAAGATCACCCGATGGCCGATGAATACGGCAACAGGGTGACCCGAAATGCGCGGGCCCATGTTTAACCACATCGCATGCGAATTTCCAGCACTGGAAAGCGCCAAAACAGCAGCAGCGCATGGGGCCTGTGTTAACATCCACGCTTGAGAATCAAGGAGGCTCCAGCGGGTCCATGCCAGATATGCTGCGAAATGCTCCGGCGTTATGCCGTTCCGTGACACGCCGCCAACTGCTTGCGACAGCTCTGCCGCCGCTGATGCTGTTGCCATTTGCCGCGACTTTGTTCTGCAATGCCTCGCTTGCCGATGTGCGTGACCCTGAGGTTCCGGCGGTGCATGCCATTTCCATGCATGGCGAGCCGGCGTTGCCGAGCGGGTTCAGCCATTTCTCCTATGCCAATCCAGCCGCGCCCAAGGGCGGAACCCTGACGCTGGGCGTCCAGGGAACGTTCGACAGTCTCAACTCCTTCATCGTGCAGGGCGGATTTACCAGTGCGCGCGGCATGAAGGAGCGGCAGTTCGGTGAGAACATCACCGAGAGCCTGATGATGCGCAACAATGGTGAGGCTTTCACGCTTTACGGTCACCTGGCCGAATTCGTGCGCATGCCGGACAGCCGGGAGTGGATCGAGTTCACCTTGAACCCGAAGGCCAGGTTCTCCGACGGAACCCCGTTCACCGTTGAAGACGTGATTTTCTCCCTTCAGATCATGCGCGACAAGGGCCGGCCGCCATTCCGCAACTGGTATGCCCAGATCACGAATTTCGAAGTGATGGGCGAGCGGACAGTCCGGATCTCCTTCAAGGATGGAACGAACCGCGAGTTGCCGCTCCTGATCGCATTGGCGCCGATGTTCTCGAAGGCGGCAACCGACGCGGAAAACTTTGACAAGTCGACGCTCAAGCCGCCGCTCGGGACCGGGCCATATGTCTTTGCGGAGATCGTGCCGGGCCGCCGCGTCGTGTACCGGCGCAACCCGGACTACTGGGCCAAGGATCTGCCGCAGAAACGCGGCTTTGACAATTTTGACGAGATTCGGGTCGAATATTTTCGGGACGAGACGTCCCTTGAGGAATCTTTCCGCAAGGGTCTGATCGATGTGCTTCCCTTCTCCAATCCGACACGCTGGGTCAACGGATTCGATTTCCCGGCGGCCAAGGACGGCAAGGTGATCCGCACCGAGATCATCAAGGGCACGCCCGCCAACATGCAAGGGATGGCATTCAACACCCGCCGCCCGGTCTTCGCCGACCGCAAGATGCGACAGGCGCTGTCGATGCTGTTCGATTTCGAATGGGTCAACCGCAACCTCTATTCAGATCTCTACAAGCGGACCGCCGGATATTGGGACAATTCAGAGCTGTCTTCCATCGGCCGTCCGGCCGATGCGCGGGAGCGGGAGTTGCTCGCCCCCTTCCCCGACGTTGTCCTGCCGGAGGTCCTCGAAGGCACCTGGAAGCCGGCGGCGACCGACGGCTCCGGACGCGATCGCGCGGTCCTGAAGGCGGCGCTGGATCTGATGCAGGAGGCCGGATACAGCCTCAAGGACCGGGTCCTGGTCGATGCGGCCGGCCAGCCGGTCACCCTCGAGATCATGACCAAGAACGAGGATGAGGAAAAGCTCGCCCTTGCCTATTCGCGCGGACTGGATCTCATCGGCATCAAGGCCGGCGTGCGCACGGTCGATCCGTCGCAGTTCGAAGAACGCCGCATCAAGTTCGACTTTGACATGGTGTTCTACACTTGGGCAGCATCCCTTTCGCCGGGCGGCGAGCAGGTTGGCCGCTGGTCGCAGAAGGCCGCCGATACGCCGGGCTCACTCAACATCACCGGGGCGAAGGAGCCGGCGATTGACGCCCTGATCGACGCCATGGTCGCCGCGCGCAGCCGCGAGGATTTCGTCTCTGCCGTGCGGGCTCTCGACCGGGTACTGGTCTCGGGTGCCTATGCCGTGCCGCTGTTCCATCCGCCGGCCGAATGGCTTGGCCAGTGGACCCGGATCGCCGCGCCCGCCACCTTCCCTATTTATGGCTACGAGTTCCCGACCTGGTGGTCGGTCAAACCCGGCAATTGATCCAGAGGATCACCCGATCATGATCACGACGCCAGCCGAAACCATCGAGCGCCACAGACTGAATCAGGTCTGGGGTCGCGTGACCCTGGATGGGCTGTTCCGCAAGGTGGCCGAGACCAATCCGGATCGCGTGGCTCTGGTTGATGCACCGGACAGGGCCGAGTGGACCGGCGGCGCACCGCGCAGCTTGACCTATGCCGAAGCTGAAGCAGAGATCGACCGGCTGGCCGGTTTCTTCGCCGCTGTCGGCCTTGCAACCGATCATGTGATCGGGTTGCACGCGCCCAACACGGTTGACGCTGTCATTGCCTTTCTGGCTTCCCTGAGGGCTGGCCTGATCGCCTGTCCGCTGCCCCTGCACTGGCGGCAGAAGGATGTGCTGGATGCCATGAACCGGCTCGGTGCCAAGGGACTGGTGGCAGCCGACCGGCTGGAAACACGGGACACCGGCTTTGCCGCCCGCGACGTTGCGGCCGAACTGTTCAGCCTGCGCTTTGTCTTCGGCCTCGGCAAGGATGTACCGGACGGATTGATCGACCTTGGCCCTATGCTGGCCGAAATGGGTGATGGCCTAACAGCGCCCGAACTCAACCGGACCGAGGCTGCCGAGCATACCGCGACGATCACCTGGTCCCGCAACCGCCTTGCAGCCACGCCCGTGACCCGCAGCCACAACCAGTGGATTGCCGCCGGTTTCATGCCTTATCTCGAAACTCGTCTTGAGGATGGCGCGCAGATCATCGTGCCCTATGCCCTCAGCGGGCTGACAGGTCTTGGCGCCGGCCTGGTGCCCTGGCTTCTGTCAAATGGCACGTTGCATCTGCACCATCCCACTGCGCTGGCTCGCCTCGCCGCTCATGCTGACGAGGTCCAGGCAGATTACGTCCTGTTGCCCGGTCCACTTGCCGAGGCCCTTGATGCCAGGCTGGCCCGAAAGAGCACCACGCTGGTTGCCTGCTGGAGCATTTCGGCGCCGCAGGCGGCTACCTTCGTGCCACGGCACACACTGGTCGACCTGCATGTTGCCGATGAGTATGCCATGGTCGCACGGCTGCGCGGCAAGTCGGCCCGGATCCTGCCGGTCGCAACCGGTCAGATTTCTGCGCCCTCAGGCAACGACAGCGGGCCGCATCTGCTCGAGATCAAGGTCGACGATCCGGAGGATGGCAGGCCTGCGCAGCTTCTCGTCCGAGGCCCGATGGTTCCAGACCGAGGATGGAAATCCGGCGGAGGAGCCGACGAGGGACCTGCAACCGACAAGGCCGGATTTCTTCGCACAGGCATTTCGCTTCGGTTGACCGAGGGTGGGCTGGCGGGTTTCGGCATCCCGGGTGAACATGCCCCCGGCGTCGGAGATCTTGCGGGCATCGACCAGATCTTCGCCTCCTATCCGGAAGTCAGCGATGCAGCGGCCTTCCTGGTGGAGGATCCGATTCTGGGCGCGCGGCTCTATGCGGCCCTGGTCGCCAAGCCTGGAACGGCACCGGACGGGAAGGCCTTCTTCGCCTTTCTCGACACCGAACGGGTCGACCTTGCCAAGATCCCGACCCGAGTTCTGATGCTGTCTGCCCTGCCGCGCAATGACGATGGCAGCGTCGACCGTGCCCGTCTTGCCATGCGCGTCCAGCGGCTCGCCCAACAGGTGGCCTGAGCGATGAATGGACCGGACCGGGAGGGCGACAGCGCCCTGGTATGGCAGGGACCGATCTGGCGTCTCGGTGGACCGAAGGGTGCATCCGTTCCCGGATGGCCCGACGATGTTGACCTGGGCAGTTCGGCAGCGAATGCCAACCGGCTGCCAGCGGCCGTTCTGCTGTATCTGGACGATCCGTCCACTCGCTTCAGCCTGGCCATGGCGCTTGCAGATATCGGGCGCTTGAAGGCCGAAGTTCCGGTCATCGCCCTTACCCGGTCCGACACGGTCCTTCCTGATCCCCTGCCCCGCAGCCATGCCCTGATCGATGCCGGGATTCCTGCAGATGCGCTGTTCCGGATGATCTGCGCGCTGCAACGGGCGATCCTGCGCAATGAGGAAGCCCGGCTGCGGCGACTGGTGTTTGGCCGTGTGCCTCGCTTTGGAGCTGCGCCGCATCACACGGGCGGCTCGGGTCTTCTGGTGATCGGCCTCGGCCAACGCTTTCTTGATCTCTTCGACGCCCGGGCCCGCAACGTGACGCTTGTCGGCGCCCTGACAACGGATATGGGCGAAACCTATCTCGGCCAACGTGCCTTCGATGCGGTCATCCTGGACACACCGGCGGATGATGCCGTTGATACGATCGACCGGCTCAGGCGGGATGCGCGCTTCGTCCGTGTTCCTATTCTGGTGATGTCGACAGACCAGCGCGACCTTGAACCGTTGTTCCGGGCCGGCGCCAATGATGTGTTGTCAGGCGACCTGGGCAAACGGCAGCTTGCCGCACGCCTGGCTGCCGCTATCCGTCTCGGCCGCCGCCGCAGGCTTGCCGACCGCGTTCTTGCCGAAAGCCGAGTGTGGCTGCTGCAGGAAGCTGGGCGTGGTGGCTTGCCACTCGAAAAATACGACCGCTATCTGACCGGATGCCGGGCACTGTGCGATCCAAGGGGCTTGGGGCTCAGCGAACTGCATCTGATGCCGAGGGTCGAGATCACCCCGCTGCCCGTTGCGTCCTTGTCTGGCGACATGACCGGGGCCATCCTGTCGATTGCCGATGCGACAAGCCGCGAGGAAGACCTGGTCTGCGCAGTGCGCGGGCTCGGGCCGGTTGCCGTGCTCAAGGGTGACCAGGGAGCCTCCCTGCTGCAGCATCGGATTTCAGCCATCCTGGGACAGACCGCGCTTTGACTGCGGCCAGGTACGCCGGTCTTGCTCCTGCACCTCTCGGTAACTAGTCTTCGGCAAAATCACCCGCAGGTCCGCAATGATGGACCCGGCCGCCGCCAAACCTGCTTTCACGAGGAGCCCTGCATGTCTGAACTCAAGCCCCTCGTGGTGGATGTCATCTCCGATGTGATGTGCCCTTGGTGCTATATCGGCAAGAAGCGGCTCGAGAAGGCGATCAAGTCGGTTCCTGGCATTGCCGTCGATGTACGCTGGCACCCCTATCAGCTTGACCCGACCTTGCCGCCCGAAGGCAAGGACCGGGCGTCCTATCTCAATGAGAAATTTGGCGGCGCAGAGCGGGCGGAGGCTGCCTATGAGCGCGTGCGTCAGGCTGGTCGTGAGGAGGGCATCCCCTTTGCCTTTGAAAAGATCGAAGTCTCGCCGAACACGCTGGATGCGCATCGCCTGATCCTCTGGTCCCGCTCTGATGATCTGCAGGATGAAGTTGTAGAGCTCCTGTTCAAGGCCTATTTCGTAGAAGGGCGCAATCTGGCAAAGCCCGAGACCCTCGTCGAAATTTCCGCCAAGGCCGGCATGCAGTCGGATCTCGTCGAGCAATTGTTCGAGACGGACTCTGACCTTGCCAAGCTGAAGCGCCAGATCGAACAGGCCAGTGAAATGGGCGTGACCGGCGTGCCATTCTTCATCATTGACGGCCGCTTCGCGCTCGCCGGCGCCGAGGACCCGGCCACCATCGCCGCAGCCCTGCAGCATGCCGAGGCGACCCGGACCGAAGAGGATGCGGTTGCAGACGCGTGAGCCTCAGAGCGGCTGATCGCACAGAAAAGTGCACGGACACCTGAAGATATCAACCTCCCAGCACATCTCTCCGACGTCTCCGCCGGAAACGGACTACGGAGCTCCGTGACCTCGGATGCGGTCATCCCCGCCTTGTGCCACTGCTGTCCGGTTTAAGTTTCTGGACAAGGTGCATGACATTGATTCTACTCGTGTTCAGGCGTTTAGCGACGGTCTGGACACGGGCAGGAGGTCAATGTCATGCGTCATGAGAATAGCGTGTTTC
>NZ_PUDR01000011.1 GCF_003012935.1 Pannonibacter carbonis
CCACGCCGCGACGTTGCAGCGCGTGGAAAGGCCAATGAAGCGTCGTCGAGAGGCCGATCGTGGGGATGGGGAACGGCGTGGATGCCATGGTCAAGCCATGGCATGACGAAGGAGAAGGGATGGGCTGGGGAGAAGCCTGGACGGCCACAGGTATCGCTGTCCGGTTTCCGGTGCGGGTCGGATCCTCGTTCCCCCTGTCGTCATGCCATGACTTGATCATGGCATCCATGCCGAGACTTTGCAGCGCAGGGAGAGGCCAATGAAGCGTCGTCGAGAGGCCGGTCGCGGGGACGGGGAACGGCGTGGATGCCATGGTCGAGCCATGGCATGACGAAGGAGAGGATGGAGGGGCAGTGGGGCCGGCGACTTGACGCATGGCGACGAATGCGCAAGGTCTCACACGGTCGCGCCACTGGCTGCAGAGGCAGTGCGGACCTTTTGAGGATGACCGATGACACCGCTTCTCGCCCTGCCCTTTCCGGCCATTGATCCGGTGCTGATCGAAGTCGGCCCCTTTGCGATCCGCTGGTATGCGCTGGCCTATATCGCCGGGATCCTGCTCGCCTGGCGCTACATGGTGATGGTGGTGCGCAGGGACCGGGTCTGGGCCGGAACGCCGCGACCGACGCCAGTTGATATTGACGACTTTGTCATGTGGGGCACGATCGGCATCGTTGTCGGTGGCAGGCTGGGCTACGTGCTGTTCTACAACCCCGCCTATTACCTGCAGAACCCGTTTGAAGCGCTGGCGATCTGGTCCGGCGGCATGTCGTTCCATGGCGGTTTTGCCGGAACCGTTCTGGCGATGGTACTTTATGCGCACAAGCGCGGCCTGAATGTCTGGACCCTGTTCGACCTTGCCGGAATTGCCGCTCCCATCGGCCTGTTTTTTGGCCGCATCGCCAATTTCATCAATAGCGAGCTGTGGGGCCGGCTGAGCGACGCGCCCTGGGCGGTGGTGTTCCCCAATGGCGGGCCATTTCCGCGCCACCCGAGCCAGCTCTATGAGGCTGCACTTGAAGGCATTTTGCTGTTTGTCGTGCTGCGCCTGCTGTCGCACCGGGCAGGTCTGCTGCAAAAGCCCGGCTTTATTGCCGGCGCCTTTGCCGCCGGCTATGGCATCACCCGGTCGATGGCCGAGTTCTTCCGCGAGCCGGATGCCCATATCGGTTTCCTCTCCGGCGGGCTCACCATAGGCATGCTGCTGTCGGTGCCGATGATCCTGGCCGGGATCGCGCTGATGGTCTGGTCGGCCCGCAGGGCCCGCAGCGCATGAGCACAAACCGGCTGAAAGCACGGCTTGAGGACCGGATCCGGCTGACCGGGCCGATCAGTGTGGCGGACTACATGACCACCTGTCTCGCCGACCCCGAGGACGGCTACTACACCACCAGCCCGGAACCCTTCGGCCGCGATGGCGATTTCATCACTGCGCCCGAAGTGAGCCAGATGTTTGGCGAGCTGATCGGCGGCTGGGTGGTGGCGACGTGGATTGCCATGGGCGCTCCCAGTCCGGTGCGTCTGGTCGAACTTGGCCCCGGGCGCGGCACGCTGATGGCCGACATCCTGCGCACCGCGCGGCTGCGTCCGGCCTTCATGGACGCTGTCGCGGTGCATCTGGTCGAGGTCAGCCCGAAGCTGCGCCACCGGCAGGGCGAAACGCTCGGCGGCGTCGCGGGGGCGTTGAAGAGCGCACCGCAGTGGCATGATCATCTCTCCGCCGTGCCGGAGGGACCGACGATCCTGATTGCCAACGAGTTCTTCGATGCCCTGCCAATCCGTCAGTTCGTGAAGACCGCCAAGGGCTGGTGCGAGCGCGTTGTCGGGCTGGATGCCGCAGGCCATCTGGCCTTCGGCGTCAGCAGCGTGGCGCTGGCAGAAGGCCTGGTGCCCGCCTCCGCGCGAGCGGCGGCAGTTGGCGCCATCCTTGAGGTTTCGCCGGCATCCGCTGCCATCACGGCCGAAATCGGGACGAGGATCGCTGCCCAGCGCGGGGCGGCCTTGCTGATTGATTACGGTTATCTCCGCTCTGGCGAAGGGGATACGCTGCAGGCCCTGTCGCGTCACGCCTTTGCCGATCCGCTGGCCGAACCGGGCAAGGCGGACCTGACGGCGCATGTGGACTTCGAGGCTCTGGCGCGGGCGGGAATGCAGGCCGGAGCGGACGCGATGGCGCCGCTGACGCAGGGCGAATTCCTGCTGCGGCTCGGCCTGCTGGAGCGGGCCGGACAGCTGGGCGCGGGCAAGGACGCTGCAACTCAGGAACGGCTGCGCGGCGAAGTCGAGCGGCTGGCCGCGCCGGACCAGATGGGCGAGCTGTTCAAGGTTCTGGCCCTCGCAACCCCGGGTCTGGTCCCGCCCGGCTTCGAGCGGCGTGGGAAATGAGGGCGAGGAAGGCGGGGTGCCACGGACGCTGGCAGTTGATGGTCTTTGCAGGGTGAAAGGAAACAACGTCTTCGGCTTTGGCCGGGGCTGGCTCCGCCCCCCCACCCCCAACCCCTCCCCACGAGGGGGAGGGGAGCGATGGGCTGTGCCACGGGGCGGGAATGAGGTGACGGCAGCGGATCGTGGAAGCAGATTGGCCGAGGCCTCTCAGCCCCCCTCCCCCTCGTGGGGAGGGGTAAGGGGTGGGGGGAGCCACGGACGCAAGGCCTAGACGGTCTTTACAGGGTGGGCGGGATCAACGTCTTCGGCTGCTGCCGGGGCTGGCTCCGCTCCCCCCCACCCCCGGCCCCTCCCCACGAGGGGGAGGGGAGCGAAAGGCCGTGCCAAGGGAACAAATCCCTGCCGCCCGGACTTGCAGGATCAGGTTGAAGCGGACTGCGAGCTTCACAAATTTGACAGGCCCGGCCAAGCGCCGCAGGATCGGCGCGCCTGGGACAGACACGGAGAGTGCTGATGATCACGTCTGACCTTCTTGCTCAGTCCGGGGGGATCCGGCACGGGTTCTTTACCCGGCAGGGCGGCGTGTCCGGGGGGATTTACGAGAGCCTGAACATTGGTCTGGGGTCCGACGATGACCGGGCCCATGTGCTGGAAAACCGGGCGCGGATTGCCGGGAAGCTGGCGGTGGCGCCGGAGCGGCTGGTGTCGCCCTATCAGGTCCACTCGCCTGATGTGATCACCGTCGAGGCCCCGTTTGCGGCGGACGCCGACCGGCGGGCCGATGCGCTGGTGACCGCGACGCCCGGACTGGCGCTTGGAATCTCGACGGCAGACTGCGGACCGGTGCTGTTTGCCGACCTGCAAGCGCGGGTGATCGGCGCAGCCCATGCCGGCTGGCGCGGGGCGCTGACCGGGGTGCTGGACAACACGATTGCGGCAATGGAAGCGCTGGGGGCCGAGCGCGGCCGGATCCGGGCCGTGCTGGGGCCGACGATCTCGCGCACCGCCTACGAGGTCGGCCCGGAGTTTCATGCCCGGTTCCTGGAGGAGGCAGAAGGCAGCGGCGTGTTCTTCAGCCCGTCGCAGAAACCTGAGCATTTCATGTTCGATCTGCCGGCCTTCATCCTCGCCCGGCTGGCGGCCGCCGGTGTTGGCGCAGCGGAAAGCCTTGGCCTTTGCACCTATGCCAACGAGGCGCGGTTCTTTTCCTATCGCCGGACCACCCATCGCAAGGAACCCGACTATGGCCGGCTGATGTCGGCCATAGTCATCGAAGGAGCGTGACGCATGGCGCTGCATTTTTCAGACGAAGAATTCGCGGCCCGTCTCGGCCGGCTGCAGGGACGGATGGGCGAGGAAAAGCTCGATGCCATGCTGCTGTTTGCGCAGGAGAGCATGTACTGGCTGACCGGCTACGACACGTTCGGCTTCTGCTTCTTCCAGTGCCTGGTGGTGACCGCCGATGGCCGGCAGGTGCTGCTGACCCGCTCGGCCGACCAGCGGCAAGCACGGCACACGTCCAATGTCGCCGATGTGCGGATCTGGGTGGACCGGGGCGGCGCAAGCCCGGTGGCGCAGCTGAAGGAGCTGCTGTTCGAGATGGACCTGCTCGGTGCCAGGCTTGGCGTCGAGTATGACACCCACGGCATGACCGGAAAGATCGGCCGGGAGTTGGACGAGGCGCTGCGCTCCTTTGCCGAGCTGCGCGATGCCTCGACGCTGATCCCGCGCCTGCGCGCCGTGAAAAGCCCGGCCGAGCTGGACTATGTGCGCGAGGCGGCAAGGCTGGCCGATGCGGCCTATCTCGCCGCCCGTGACGAGATCCGCCCCGGCGCCGACGAGGGCCGCATCCTCGCCATGCTGCAGGGCACGATCCTGGAAGGCGGCGGCGACTATCCGGGCAACGAGTTCATCATCGGCTCGGGCCGCGATGCGCTGCTGTGCCGCTACAAGGCCGGGCGGCGGCAGTTGTCCGCGCGCGACCAGATCACGCTGGAATTCGCCGGAGCCTTTCGCCACTACCATGTCGCCCTGATGCGCACGGTGATCGTTGGCGAGCCGACGCCGCGCCACCTCTACATGCACGAAGCCTGCACTGCGGCCCTCTCGGCGGTGGAGACGAAGCTGGTGCCCGGCAGCAGCTTCGGCGAGATCTTTGACGCCCACGCCGAGGCGATGGACGCGCGAGACCTGATGCCGCACCGGCTCAACGCCTGCGGTTATTCGCTTGGCGCGCGGTTCACCCCAAGCTGGATGGACTGGCCGATGGCCTATCGCGGCAACGAGGCGGTGGTGGAGCCGAACATGGTCATCTTCATGCACATGATCCTGGCCGATTCGGCCACCGAGACGGCGATGACGCTGGGCCGGACCTATCTGACCACCGAGAGCGGAGCTGTGCCCTTGTCGGCGCTGCCTCTCGACCTCGACGTCAAGGCAGGCTAAACCAAGGCTGACACAGGGTGTTTGCGCCGCAAGGCGTGGCGCTTGAGGACTGACCGGACCGCAACACGCGACCCAAGAGACAAGATGACGACGACCTTGCCCGCCGCCACCCGGCGCTTCGCTGCTGCTGCCCTCCTGTTGCTGGTTGCCGCCTGCGGCCCCTCGCCCCAGCCGCCACGTCCGGTGACCGCGCCCGCGCCAAGCGCTACTGCACCGACGACGCCGGCGCCCTATGTGGCCAGCGAGCAGGCGACGTTTGCCTTCGAGCCCTTCATCGGCGCCCCTGGCAATGTGGCCGACGACCTGTCGCGCCAGATTGGCACCCGTGCCCGCGATGAGGGCCTGACACTTGTGCGCCGCATCGACCTGCAGGCGACCTTCCGCGTCAAGGGCTACCTGTCGGCAACAGGCTCCCCGGCCTCCTCGGCGCTGTTCTATGTCTTTGACGTGTTTGACGCCCATGGCCTGCGCGTGACGCGGATCTCCGGCAGCGAGTTGACGCAGGGCGTCAGCGGCGACCCATGGCGCAGCGCCGACAACGATGCACTGAAGCGGATTGCAGCAACATCGGTGATGCAGCTGAAGGCCTGGCTCTACAGCCGCCCGGCCCCCGCCGGTGCGAGCTCGTCTGCCCTGGCGGGACGGCCGCGGGCGGGCTGATCCGGGTCTTTAGCCGGCAAGATTAGCCATATCGTCAGGTTCGGCTAAAAAAACGCGTCCATTGTGCACCTGCGCTGTTGTCGGCAGGACGGG
This sequence comes from Pannonibacter carbonis, assembly GCF_003012935.1. GTDB lineage: Bacteria > Pseudomonadota > Alphaproteobacteria > Rhizobiales > Stappiaceae > Pannonibacter > Pannonibacter carbonis. The sequence goes on from NZ_PUDR01000011.1 coordinate 5,584, forward strand.
AGGTTGTTACAACGCCGCCGCCCGGCCAGGCATGTGGACCGGGACTCAGACTGCCGCGAAGGCAGCTGAAACAGACGCGGACCATCGACGACCCCCCTGACGAGGACGTCCCTGCCGGGCGTGCCTTGCCTCGTCGCATCTAGAGGACTGGCGGCCCATGAAAATCGTCGCGGGCAATTCCAATCGCGCGCTCGCCGAAGAGATCTCCAAGTACCTCGATGCCCCGCTGGCACGTTGCCAGGTCCGGCGCTTCGCCGATCAGGAGGTCTTTGTCGAACTTCAGGAAAATGTCCGTGGCGAGGATGTGTTCGTGGTGCAGTCCACGAGCTATCCGGCCAATGACCACCTGATGGAACTGCTGATCATCATCGATGCCCTGCGCCGCTCGTCCGCGCGCCGCATCACCGCCGTGGTCCCCTACTTCGGCTATGCCCGTCAGGACCGCCGCGCCTCCGGCCGTACGCCGATCTCGGCCAAACTGGTCGCCAACCTGATCACCGAAGCTGGTGCCGACCGCGTCCTGACGCTGGACCTGCATGCCGGCCAGATCCAGGGCTTCTTCGACATCCCGACCGACAACCTGTTCGCTGCACCGGTGATGACCCGCGACATCAAGGAGCGCTACGCGACCGACAATGTCATGGTCGTCTCGCCGGACGTTGGCGGTGTGGTGCGCGCCCGTGCGCTGGCCAAGCGCATCGATGCGCCGCTCGCTATTGTCGACAAGCGCCGAGATCGTCCGGGCGAATCCGAAGTCATGAACATCATCGGCACCGTCGAAGGCCGCGACTGCATCCTGGTCGATGACATCGTCGACAGCGGTGGAACCCTGTGCAACGCCGCCGAGGCGCTGCTGAACAAGGGGGCCAATTCGGTGACGGCCTATATCACCCACGGCGTCCTGTCCGGTGGTGCCGTGGCCCGCGTCTCGGCCTCCAAGCTGAAGGAACTGGTGATCACCAATTCCATCGAGCCGACCGCAGCTGTTTTGGCTTCTGCCAACATCCGCGCTGTCTCCATCGCACCGCTGATGGGCGAGGCGATCAACCGGACCGCGCTGGAAGAATCGGTGTCGAGCCTGTTCGACTGATCCGGGTAATCCTAGCTTTCTGCAAAAGGCGCCCAACGGGCGCCTTTTGTGTTCTGCATCTCAAGAACTTGCGTCATCGCTGGCGTGGCGCAGCGAAGACCCGGGGCCTGCTCATTCGCAGGGCGCTTGTTGCACCTGCTTCTGTAGGTTCTTCAACAATCCTCCCCTCCGCGCTGTCCCGGCCGTGTGCCGGGACCTGTCATGTGGGGCAAGGCCCTGAGCCAGAACTTCTCGCCACTGCCTCGGCTTGCATATCTCTCCGGCCCAATACGTCCCTCACAGGTCCCGGCACACGGCCGGGACGGCGCGGTGGGGAACGCGACACGCGTAAAGCGCCAGAGGTCGGCCTGTCTTGTCGTAGGCTTGTCTTGTCTGTGGCGAATTGCGTGTTGCCGCTGACCGGCCGTCGCCATAATTTCAGCCTTCAAAGGAGACCCGAGATGATTGAGACACTTGAGGCCACCATCCTGGGCGTGTTCACCGGCAAGGCGCGCGAGCGCTGGGATGGCAAGGCGCCAAGCGCGATTGCCAAGCAGGCGGCAACAACATCGCTGTGGCTGTCAAAGACCGGTATCCTCGGCGATGAACAGGCCGACACCGCTGTGCATGGCGGGCCGGAAAAGGCGCTGCATCACTACGCTGCCGACCATATGCCGCATTGGGCAAGCCAGTTTCCCGAAAGTGGCGACTTCTTCAAGCCGGGATGCTTCGGCGAGAACATCTCGAGCCTCGGACTGACGGAAGCGAACCTGTGCCTCGGCGATATCCTCAAGATGGACGGGGCGACCGTCGAGATCTGCCAGGGCCGGCAACCGTGCTGGAAGCTGAACCTGCATACCGGGATCGCCGCGATGGCGCCCCAGTTCCAGCGGACCGGCTTTACCGGCTGGTACTACCGGGTGATCGAGGAAGGCGAGGTTGCCGCTGGCGGACCGATCCGGCTTCTTCAGCGGCAGCAACCCGACTGGCCCCTGCAGCGGCTGATCAAGGCCCGGTTCGACCCGCGCTTGCCGGCAAGCGAAGCCGAGGAACTGGCCGGGCTCAGCGTACTTGCCGAAGCCTGGCGCGCCGCCTTTGCCCGCAAGATGGACCCGGCCTTCACGGAAAACACCGACAGGCGGCTGAAGGGATGATCTGAACAGTCAGTTGGCCGCTACGCGGGCAAGGAACCCGTCAACACGCTGGCGCAACAAGCTGGCGCTGGCATTGACTTCCTGCGCGACTGAAAGCACATCACCCGCCGTCCGGCTCGTCGTGCCGGCCTTAGCCGAAATCTCGCCCATCAGAACCGCCACATGGCCGGTCCCCCGCGCCGCATCACGCACGCTGACGGAAATCTCGGTGGTCGCGCTGCCCTGTTGCTGGACGCCACCAGCGATCGCTGTGGTGTAGCCATTGACCGTGGACATCGCCTGCGTGATCCGGCCGATCGATTGCACCGCTTCCTGGGTCGCACTCTGGATGCCGGCGATCTGGGTGCCGATCTCTTCGGTGGCCCGGCTCGTCTGGGTTGCCAGATCCTTGACCTCTGCAGCAACCACGGCAAAGCCCCGTCCGGCTTCGCCAGCCCGGGCCGCCTCGATTGTGGCATTGAGGGCCAACAGGTTGGTCTGATGCGCGATCGACGTGATGAAGCCGACGACATCACCGATACGGCCTGCCGCAGCAGCGAGTTCTCCGATCCGATCATTTGTAGTCAGCGCATCTTCCAGCGCCGATGCCATCATTCCGGTCACCTCGGCAACCTGGCGTGATATCTCCGAGATCGACGCGGAAAGCTCCTCGGCTGCCGCAGCCACCGTTTCAACATTCGAGGACGCATCCGACGACACACCGGAGGCGGCATTGGCGCCATCGGTGGTTTCTCCGGAAATCTGTGTCAGGTTCTGGGCGAGAGCCTGCATCCTGTTGCCGGTCCCCCCGACTTGCTCAAGCACCCGTCCGATCTCATCGCGAAAATCGGCGATAAGCTGCTGCATGGCAGCAACTTTATGCTCGCGTTCGAGTTGAACCTGCTGCTGCTCGGCCTGCAGACGCAGCCGTTCAAGCGCCGTATCGCGAAACACCAGAACGGCCTGGCCCATGTCATCGATTTCATCAACATCGCGCACGTCCGGCAGCGGGGCCTCGTTTTCGCCCTTTGCCAGAAGCGTCATCGCATTGGCAAGGCCCTTTAGCCGGTTGCAAAGCTGGCGCGAGAACACGAAGGACAGGATACCGACGATCAAGCCGCATCCGAGGGCAATGGGAAGGATCCAGTTTCGCAGGGTCTGCAGGGGGGCAAGAACCTCGCCCACGGCCTGCGTGATCACTACGGCATAGCGCCGCCCATCGACCTCGAACCGCGATGTGGCGACACTAAAGGAGTTGCCGTCGCTTGCCACGAACTCGCCAAGCCGCGGCAGATCCGCCTCGCCGGGCACATACCCGGCCGTCAGAAACTGTGATGCCAGACGATCGTTCTCAACCGTGCGCGGGCTGTCATTCTGGATAAGCCCGGCCTCATTGAGAAGATACTTGTTGCCTGTCTCGCCCAAGCCCGAGACGCCGCTCAGAACCCGGTCGAGGCCAGCTTTCGGTGCGCCGAACACAAGGGCGCCCATCACTTTCGATCCGATTATGATCGGGGTCGCAAGATAGGCCTCCGGGCGGTTCTCAAGCACAGGATCAGGCGCAAAGTCGGACGCGAAGACCTCCAGCGCCTCGCCGTTGAGTGCCGCATTCGCGACCTTGCCAAATGGCGTTGCAGCAATGGCAGGTTCGGTCACGTTAAGGGCAAGATTCGCCTGCTTGCGGACGCTATAAAGAACATTGCCATCGCGAGAGACCAGCAAAATATCCGACAGGCCACCGTCGTGCATCTGGTCACGCAGCAGCGCGTGATAGGTCTTGTGGACTTTCTCGTAGGGTTTGCGTCCCGACTTGTCAAAGGCGTCACGCGTTTCCGCCGGCTCGGGGTTCCGGGTGATGTAATTCTCGATGATGGTCGCCGCCGGAGCATCGCCATAGGCTTCCCATCCGGATGCAAACTCGGCCAGGGCAGTGCGGACGGTGACCCCACCCGCACTGGCAACCAAGGAGGTTCGTATCTCGGCAAAGTGATCGGCCATGGCGTCAGCATGGCTGTCGGCAAGAGCCATCAACCGTTCATCGCCCTGCCCGCGAATGATCGTGGACGCGACCAGATAACTGGAGACAGCGACCACAAGGACGCACAGCATACTCGTGCCGATCATCACGAGAGGCAACTTGACCGAAATACGCATGACTGTTCCCGCTGGACGGTTTGCACGACGAGACCGGATTGAAGGGTGATCCGGGTCCCTCAGAGCTTGTCGACGTTGACCCCGAAGGTGACGGCACCAATGACCTCGCCCGTCGCGGGATCAACAATCGACGTACTCACCTGAGCCTGAAGCATCTGGGTGGACTCATCCTTTTCAAGTTCGCTGATGTGGACAGCACCAGGCCCGACAAGGAAAGTCTGTTGCCACTTGTCCTCGTCGCCCTGCCAGTAATCAGAGGTGACCTCGCTCTGGCCGACGTTCAGCCCTTTGGCATCCATCACAAAGATTTCGGTGTATTTGCCACCGCTGGCCTCCTGAGCCGCGAGAAGATAGGCGGACAGAGCGTTGTCCAGAACCTTGTCGATCATCGGCTGATCACTGGCCTTCACCTCCGCACGCCAGGTCTTGTCCAACTCGTCGATCTTCGCCTGGTCAAAAGCCGCGGTTTCTGCGTTCTGCGCCTTGATCGCGGCGACCACTTCGGGCGCCTGAACGATGTCCGCAATCGGCCCTTTCGCCAGAGCCGTCAGTTCCTTGGTGAATTCATTGGCAAAGGCGGAAGCGGACATCAACACACTAAGCGACACAATTGCGAGCATGCGTTTCATGGCAAAGTCCTCCGTTTATCTGGACACCCATATAATATCGACATTGATTAACAAATTTCAGACCAAACCAAATTCCGCTGAGGTATTTAAAGTTATATTTCCAAAAGCCGACTTTATACATGAGAACTGTTAAAATTTACAAGGATCAAACAGGAAACATTCTCCATCGACCCGAATTTGCAGCACCGGCTTGTGCCACGCCCACTCACGATCAACCTTGCCTCGCCTTGCCAGTTCCCGGCGGAGAGGCCATGAAGGCAGGCATGGCTGCGGGGCGAATGATCTGGGAACCGTTGCCCTTTCCAGTCGCATCGCGTATAAGCCGGCTCGCGCCCGCACCCCTGGAGGCGGCGCCAAGGGGCCGATTCCGGTTTCCGCGCCGAAAGGCACGGGATGCCGCCGGCCTGTTTTTGCATCCGAAGGAGTACTACCCATGGCCACCGGCTTTGAGCTGAAGGCATCGGTACGGAACCGGGTGGGCAAGGGGGCCGCTCGTGCACTGCGTCGCGAAGGTCTCATTCCCGCTGTCATCTATGGTGACAAGCAGCCGGCACTGCCGATTTCCATCCCGGTCAAGGAAACCACGCTGGCCCTGCACAAGGGCGGGTTCCTGACCCACATCGCGACCGTTGAAGTTGACGGCGTCAAGCACCAGGTCATCGCCAAGGATTACCAGCTGCATCCGGTCACCGACAAGGTCGTCCACGTCGACTTCCTGCGCGTGTCCGCCAATGACAAGCTGACGATCGACATCCCGGTCCACTTCCTGAACCAGGACACCTGCCCGGGCATCAAGCTTGGCGGCGTGCTGAACGTTGTCCGTCACACGGTCGAAATGGTCGTCCCGGCGCTGGCAATCCCCGAGTTCATCGAAGTTGACCTGGCCAAGTCCAAGGTCGGCGACTCGCTGCATATCTCGGCCGTGAAGCTGCCGGAAGGCTGCCACCCGACCATCACCGACCGCGACTTCACCATCGCAACGATCGTCGCTCCGGCTGGCGGTCTGACCGAAGAAGCCGCCGGCTGATCTGGCCGCAGGCATTCCTTCGAAAGGGGCGCGATTTTCGCGCCCCTTTTTTGTTAGTGCCGTCCCATGACGCCACCGGCGCGCGAACAGCATCTGGACACCGGAACCGTTACCCCGTCACCGGATGACATCTCTCCCCCTCTGTCCGCATTCCCTGGCACCTCTCTCAAGGACGAGGCTGTTGCAGATGTGGTGAGACGGATTTCGAGGCCTCTCCGCCCCCCTCCCCCTCGTGGGGAGGGGTAAGGGGTGGGGGGCACGGAAGAACACCAGACCGAGAAAAATGTGGAGTGCGCCGGTGAAGAAACGTAAGATTTCCCGTGTTTTAAGTCTGCTCCCCCCCACCCCCAACCCCTCCCCACGAGGGGGAGGGGAGCGGAGAGGCTCCAACGGGTCAAACTTTACGGGCGCGGTCCTTCACATCGAGCATGTGCCAGACCGCAAATGCGTCAGCCTGCCCCTTAAGCGGGCGAGGACGCTCCTTTCATGTCCTGCCTGAAAAGGTCCGCGAGAGGCAATCAGGCAAGGAAATGCAGGCCCGTACTATCCCTGAGCGACCTTAGGGCGTCGATCTCGGCCTGCGTGCTTGCGATAATGATGTCCGTTCGATCACGGCCGCCGACGACACGGACCTTTGGGCCCGAGAAATAGACATCCATCAGACGCTGTTCTCGAAGGCTCGCGATGATGACATCATCGAATGCCTGTGATGGGCAGACGAGGGAACGACGGGGACCTGGGTGATTGCACGTGCAGCCCTGTTGCGCCAAGGCAGCGTAGAAACGTTGAAACTGCGCCTCACCAGCCATGTAAGACGTCATTTCACCTGCTGATATTGCCGATGAGTAGAACATTATGGGACACGTTTCGGCTTCGGCCTCGCTCAGCCAATGATCAAAGACCGACACGAAGGTCCACACGTAGCCGAGCGGCTTCAAGTCATTCACCGTTTCGAATTCAGGGAAATAGCGATCCATCGTTTGGCTTTCAAAAGCAGTCCTGACGTATGCAAGCGTCTACCGGGATACAGGCTCTACCCCCTCCAGCACCGCGGACGAAAGGGCGTTGCGGGCGAGGATGGCGAGGCGCTGGAAGTGCAGCTGGCGCGGGGAGCCGGCGCGCCAGGCGAGAACAACGCGTCGCTGCATCGGCCAGTCGGAGAGTTCACGCAGCAAGACACGCCGTTCCTTGCCGAATTCGGATGCCACATAGGCTGCGGGGAACAGCGACAGACCCATGCCGATCGATACCATCTGGCGGATCGCATCGAGGCTGGTGCCTTCATAATCCTCGCCCATGGCGGCCCCAGATACGGCGCAGAGCGCCTGAACCTCGTCGTAAAGCCGGTGGCCGCGGCCAAGGGTCAACATGCGTTCGCCGCCGAGCGCCGCCCCCGGAATCTCGGCAAGACCTGCCAGAGGGTGGCGCACGGGGACGCCGAGATAGATCCTCTCTTGGCAGATTTCCTCATGCACCAGCCGCTCGTCGCGCAGCGGCAGGGGGGTCAGGGCACAGTCCAGAACCCCCTCCCGCACCGCTGGTTCCAACTGCGCCGGACGCTCCTCGCGGATGTAAAGTTCCAAACCTGGAACATGCTCCTGCAGATATTCCAGCACCGAAGGCAGGAGATAGGGCCCGACCGTCGGCGCAACGCCGAGCCGGATCAGGCCACCAAGTCCCGTATCGGCATCGCCGGCGAGCCTGACCATCTCGTCCAGCGTTTCAAGCACGGACCGCGCGAGCGGCAGCAGGGTCTGGCCGGCCGGCGTCGGCTGGACAGTGGCGGCACCCCTGTCGATCAGCACGACGCCGAGCCGGTCTTCCATCAGTTTCAGCTGCGCCGACAGGGTCGGCTGGGACACGTGACAGGCGCGCGCGGCGACGCCGAAATGGCCATGATCGGCGACGGCGACAAGGTACTCGAGCTGGCGATGGGTCGGGCGATAGGGCATGACATAGATAATATCTATCGTGGCGATACAGTCTATGTATTTCAACAATCGGACAGCACCTCCCATCTCTTTGGAGCAAGGCCAACGAAAGGAGGACAGCCATGCACCGCAAACTGGTGACCCTGCGCATCCGTCACGCCATTCTCGATGCCAAGATCGAGCGGGAAAGCCGCCGGCCGCATACCGATACGCTGCGTCTGACGGCGCTGAAGAAACTGCGTCTGCGCCTGAAAGAGGAAATCACCCGGCTCGAGCGGGAATTCTTCCGCAAGCCCGCAGCACGCAACGGCGTGGTGACCGCATGAGCCACGCGACCGTCATGCCCTTCTGGTTCGCCATGCGCGGGATGGGCACCCGCAAGCCACGCAGCCGGCGGACGGAACGCCTGGCAGAACTCGACAGCCGGATGACAGAGTTCCTGGCTGAAAAACACGACACCGGCAGTCTGGATGTGATCCGTCACGTCGCCGGCGAAAGGGCCAGGATCCGCTCCGACCTGAAGGACGGCGCGATCTGATCCGAGCAGCGCCGCCAAGGCGCATTCCGGTTGGGGCGGCCACAAGAGGCCGCCCCATCGCCATTTCCGGGCGCGCGATCGCCCCGGAAAGCTGCCCCGGCTCGACACGCAGCCGGACGTCCTGTAAGCGGGCAGGATCTTGAGACGCGCCGGACTGCCGGCAAGCTGAACGGACCCGCCATGCAGATCATCGTCGGCCTCGGCAATCCCGGCGGGCAATATGCCCGCAACCGCCACAACATCGGTTTCATGGCCGTGGACGAGATCCACCGCCGCCATTCCGGCTTTGCCCCCTGGCGCAGCCGCTTCCAGGGCGAAGTGAGCGAAGGCAGCCTCGAGGGCACCAAGGTCATGCTGCTGAAGCCGATGACCTACATGAACGAGAGCGGCCGGGCAGTTGGCGAAGCGATGCGCTTCTACAAGCTGGAGCCGAAGGACATCATCGTGCTCTATGACGAGCTGGACCTGCCGGCGGCAAAGTTCCGCATGAAGACCGGCGGCGGCCACGGTGGCCACAACGGCCTGCGCTCCATCACGGCGCATATTGGCGATGCCTATCGCCGCCTGCGCCTCGGCATCGGCCACCCGGGCGACAAGAAGCTCGTCTCCAATTACGTGCTCGGCGATTTCGCCAAGGTGGATGCGGAGTGGATCGAGCCGCTGCTCACCGGCATTGCCGACAACGCCGGCATGCTGGCGCGCGGCGAGGACAGCCAGTTCGCCAACAAGCTGACCCTTCTGCTAGAGCCGGAAAAGGCACGCCGGCCGGAAAAGGCAGCAAAGACGGAAAAGACAGCCAAGGCAGAGAAGGCGGACAAGACCGCCGCCGGGCCAGGCGAGCCGTCAGCCTCCCTGCCGCCGCAGGCCGACATGCCACAACGCACCGCCCCGAAAGGCCAGAGCCACATCCGCCAGGCCCGCCAGCCCAAGGGTCCGCAGATGGCCACCAGCGGCCCGATGGCCGAAATGCTGAAGAAGCTGCTGGGCAAGGGTGAGGACTGATCGGCGTTGCAAGTATAAGCCCTCATGCACTATCCTGCGTTGAAGAATCTTCACCGCTAGGGTGGCCCGTTCGGTGGTGAGACGCGACAACGAGGACTGATTAGCACACGCAGCCTGCTCCTTGCGAGCATCATGCCGATAGGGTTTTTCCCACCGGCCGGACAAATTCTTGTCTGCGACTTTTCCGGTTTTCAGCCTCCGGAGATGATCAAACATCGACCCGTGATCATTCTGTCGCCAAAGCTGCCAAACAGAAGCGAGATCGTTACCCTCGTCCCGCTCAGCACGACCGCTCCAAGGCATAACCTTCCGTTTGTCGTTCGGCTGTCGAGGAATTATCACCCACTGGAGGACGACACGCTGGCCGTTTGGGCAAAGTGCGACATGGTCATGAACGTATCGCGCCAACGTCTGGACGGGTTCAAAATCGGGCGCCGCAAATGGGCTACGCCCATGGCCAGTGAAGAAGATCTGCATGCCGTGCGCATCGGCGTGATCCACGACCTCGGGTTGCGGGACTTGCTGAAAACACAAGTGTGACTTATCTTGTGAGGGTATCCCGGTCTTCGGGCTTTAAGACCTAGCTTGCTAGGCAGGTTGCTCAATCGGCGATGACAAGCCACGAGCAACCGAACTGCTTTTGTCCACAAGCCCCGCCTCGCGCGGGGTTTGTTGTTTTGCGCAGCACCGATCCAAACCCTAGTGCAAGCTCCGTCGAGCGACAAACACCCCGCAAAGCTTGACGTTCCGTGCCCCCTCGGGCAAGAAGCGGCAACTCTTCGATCCAACCGAAAGCGATCTCCCATGGGTTTCCAGTGCGGCATCGTCGGGCTGCCCAATGTCGGCAAGTCCACGCTCTTCAACGCGCTCACCAGAACGGCTGCCGCGCAGGCTGCCAACTATCCGTTCTGCACCATCGAACCGAACACCGGTGAAGTCGCCGTGCCGGATCCGCGCATGGCCGCGATCGCCAAGATCGCCGGCAGCAAGGAACTGATCCCGACGCGCATCACCTTCGTCGACATCGCCGGCCTTGTCCGCGGTGCATCGAAGGGCGAAGGCCTCGGCAACCAGTTCCTGGCCAACATCCGCGAAGTGGACGCCATCGTTCACGTGCTGCGCTGCTTCGTCGATGACGACATCACCCACGTCGAAGGTAAGATCGATCCGATCTCCGACGCCGAGACCGTCGAGACGGAACTGATGGTCTCCGACATGGAGAGCCTGGAGCGCCGTCTTGCGCCGATGAAGAAGAAGGCCCAGGTCGGCGACAAGGACGCCAAGGCGATTGCCCCGATCATGGAAGCAGCGCTGGCGTTGCTGCAGGAAGGCAAGCCGGTTCGCACGCTGAAGCTGGCCGATGCCGAGGAAGAGAAGATCCTGCAGGGTCTGAACCTCCTGACCTCCAAGCCGGTGCTTTACGTGTGCAACGTCGAGGAAGCCTCGGCCGGAACCGGCAACGAGCTGTCGGCCAAGGTCGCCGAAATGGCCAAGGCGCAGGGCGCAGGCTCGGTCGTGATCTCGGCCGCCATCGAGGCGGAAATCTCGCAGCTCGGCAATGACGAGCAGGCGGAGTTCCTTGAGACGCTCGGGATCGAGGAACCGGGTCTCGACCGACTGATCCGCGCTGGCTACGATCTCCTGGGTCTCATCACCTATTTCACCGCAGGCCCGAAGGAAACCCGCGCCTGGACCATCACGCGTGGCACCAAGGCGCCGCAGGCGGCCGGTGTCATCCATTCGGACTTCGAACGCGGCTTCATCCGCGCGCAGACGATTGCCTTTGACGACTACGTCAGCCTGAACGGCGAAGTCGGTGCCAAGGAAGCCGGCAAGGCACGAGACGAAGGCAAGGAATACGTCGTCAAGGACGGCGACGTGCTGCTGTTCAAGTTCAACACCTGAGATCCGGGACAGAGAAGCCGGGGGGCGGTCTGGCACCAACTTCTCTCCCCCCCTTGCGGGGGAGATGTCTGCGTCAGCAGACAGAGGGGGGTGGCGGCGCTTCGGCATAACACCACCTCACGCATGAACGGACAGTCTGTCACCCCCCTCTGCCCCCTGCCGGGGGCATCTCCCCCTCAAGGGGGGAGAGGGGGGCTGCAGTTAAACGCAAGGCAGTGAATATACTCCATCGACCGTCCGGTCCGAACGTGACCCCTACCCCACACGGAGCACAGCATGACCAGCTTTGTGATCGACATCCCGAAGGTTCCTGCCCTCCCCGTCGATGGTGAGGCTGGGCTGTTTCCGGTGCGGCGGGTGTATTGCGTCGGCCGCAACTATGCCGCCCATGCGGTGGAGATGGGGCACGACCCCAGCAAGGAACCGCCGTTCTTCTTCCAGAAGAACCCGGACAACCTCAATCCGTCGCGCAGCTTTCCCTATCCGGGCAAAACGGCGGATGTGCATCACGAGGTGGAACTGGCCGTGGCGCTGAAGTCCGGCGGCAGCAACATCGCCGTGGCGGATGCGCTGAGCCATGTCTATGGCTATGCAGTCGCGCTCGACATGACACGGCGTGACCTGCAGGCGGAAGCCAAGGATCTTGGCCGCCCCTGGGACACGGCAAAGGCTTTCGAACACTCGGCGCCGATTGGCCCGATTGTTCCGGCGAACCGCATCGGCCACCCCAGCGCGGGTGACGTGAAGCTGAGCGTCAACGGCACCACACGCCAGAGCGGCGACCTGAACCAGATGATCTGGAAGGTGCCGGAAATGATCGCCTATCTGTCCGAGTATTTCACGCTCGCTGCCGGCGACGTGATCCTCACCGGCACCCCGGCTGGCGTTGGCCCGGTCGCGCGCGGCGACCGGATCGAAGCCCGGATCGAGGGCTTTGCGCCGCTCGTTGTCGAGGTGGTCTGAGCGAGGCTCTTGCTTAGGGGCCAAACGGCTGTCGAGGTCCCTCAATCCCCCCTCCCCTCGTGGGGAGTGAGGGGTGGGAGCACCGGCGGCAATCAATTCACAAAGTGTCTGCAGTCAGCCTGGTCACGTCAGCAACGGGGGTGAAAGTCCGCTCCCCCACCCCCAACCCCTCCCCACGAGGGGGAGGGGAGCTTCGAGGCTGCGACAAAGCACTATCCTTTCAGCGGCAGGCAGATGTCGGTGAGGATATCGGCAGGGGCCGTGTCGCGCGGATTGCTGATGTAGATTTCCATCACCGGCGCATCGGCCAACTCCTCGCCTGAGGTCGGCAGCCAGGTGCCGTAGAGCCAGTCATAGGCGGCCCTCATATCGGCATAAGGTCCCTTGTGCCGCAGGACGGCATAGCGGCTCGCCGGCATTTCAAACCGCTGCAAGGGGGCCTCAAAAGCGATTTCCTCCGTGAGTTCCATGGTCGCCATGGATTGCAGATCCGGCTCGGGCACGACGGAAGGATCGCTGTAGTAGAAGCCGAACATCTGACCCGTCTTGCCCATCAGGCCGCGGCTGGCGAGACTGCCGATCAGATGTTCGAAGGCACGGCCGATTTCGATATACGGGCCTTTGTGAGGAATGCTGGCGAAAAGGCGTTGCGGCTCGTGGCGAATGGTGACGTCCTGCATCGGATACGCTCCTGTAGTGTCCGCCCCTGACGGGATCGGCGGGGTCCAGTCCTTGTCAAAGCGGCGATGCGATCCTTCCTGGCGGTAGGTTGCCGGCGGCAAGCCGTAGGACTGGCGGAACGCACGGGTGAAGGCGGCAAGGCTGCCATAACCGGCCTCCCGGGCCAGCCGTTCGAGATCCGTCTCGCCATGGGCCAGCGCCGAAGCGGCCCGGTGCAGGCGCAGGCGCCGCACCATCGCCACGACGCTTTCCCCAAAGACCGCCTGCCACACCCGATGCCAATGCCAGCGCGACAGGGCAGCGATATCGGCGAGCTGATCGAGATCGAGCGGCTCGTCGAGATGGGCATGCACATGCTCGATGACACGGGCAAAGCGCCGTTCGTAGGCAATGGCCCGGGTCAGGTCCGGTTGGGTCTGGAAGGTCATGTCGCTCACTCACTTTGACGCACTCGGCCTATCATGGGTGGTTTTGACATATCTTGCGGTTTAGATTGAGGGCTGTTTCCTCCCCCTTCTCCCGATTGGATCCTGATGATGTTGTCCCGGTTCCTGACGAGCGGCCGCCGCGATTTCTCGACCCTCAGCGAGGCTGAAATCCTGGCGCTGGCGATCTCCTCCGAAGAGGACGATGGGCGCATCTACAATGCCTATGCCGACGGGCTGCGCGAGACCTATCCCGCCTCAGCTGCCGTGTTCGATGCCATGGCGGCCGAGGAAAGCGAACACCGGCACCGGTTGATCGAGCTGTTCCGGGCACGCTTCGGCGAGACCATTCCGCTGATCCGGCGCGAACATGTGCGCGGCTACTACACCCGCAAGCCGGACTGGCTGGTCCGTCCCCTCGGCCTTGAAAAAGTCCGGGCGATGGCGGAGGAAATGGAGCTTCAGGCTGCCCGCTTCTACGAGGAGGCGGCCAAGCGCACCACGGATGCGGCCACGCGCAAGCTGCTCGGCGATCTGGCGCTGGCCGAACGTGGCCATGAAAAGAAGGCCATAGCGCTTGGCGAAGCCCTGACCCCGGCAGATGTGCGCCAGGAAGAAGACAAGTCCGAGCGGCGGCAGTTCATCCTGACCTATGTGCAACCGGGGCTGGCCGGCCTGATGGATGGCTCGGTCTCGACGCTTGCGCCGATCTTTGCGGCGGCCTTTGCAACGCAGGACACCTGGCAGACGTTCCTCGTCGGCCTATCGGCCTCGGTGGGCGCCGGCATCTCGATGGGCTTCACCGAGGCCGCCCATGACGATGGCGTCTTGTCCGGGCGCGGTTCACCGCTGAAGCGCGGCCTTGCCTCCGGCATCATGACCACCATTGGCGGGCTTGGCCATGCCCTGCCCTACCTGATCCCGGACTTCTGGACAGCGACCAGCCTTGCGACTGCGGTGGTGTTCATCGAGCTGTGGGCCATCGCGTGGATCCAGAATCACTACATGGAGACACCCTTCTGGCGCGCTGCACTGCAAGTTGTGCTCGGCGGATCGCTTGTATTTGCAGCCGGCGTGCTGATCGGCAACGCCTGACGGACGCCGGCCGGCTCATCCTTCAGCGTATGGTCCTGCCGATTGCGCCGCGCTATAGAGGATTGCATGAGCACCTATCGCCATTTCGAAGACTTCACGCCCGGCGACACCATCGACCTGGGCAGCCGCAGCGTGACGCGGGACGAGATCATCGCCTTCGCGTCCGAGTTTGATCCGCAGCCGTTTCACCTCAGCGAGGAAGCGGGCAAGGCCTCGCTGCTCGGCGGCCTTGCGGCGTCGGGATGGCACACCGCATCGATCTTCATGCGGCTCTTGGTGGACGGATTGCTGGGCCAGGCCGCCGGACAGGGGGCGCCGGGCATCGACAAGCTGATGTGGCGGCGGCCCGTCTATGCCGATGACACCCTGTCGGCCAAAGCCGAAGTACTGACCAGCCGCCCGCTGCGCTCGAAGCCCGGGCTTGGCGTCGTCAGCTTCCGCTTTACCGTTACCAACCAGCGCGGCGATGTGGTCATGACGCTGGAAAACCCGATCCTGTTTGCCTGCCGGGAGACGGCCCAATGAGCGCCTGGTTCGAAGACATGGCGATTGGCGACCGGCTGGAGCTGGGCAGCTATCTGTTCACCGCCGAAGACATCATCCGCTTTGCGCGCCAGTTCGACCCGCAGCCGTTCCATCTGAGTGAAGAAGGTGCGGCGGCAACGCATTTCGGCCGGCTCTGCGCGTCCGGCTGGCATACGGGCGCGGTGTTCATGCGGTTGCTCGTGCTGACGCACCAGCGGCTGGACGAGGAGGCACGCCAGCGCGGCGACATGCCGGTGCCGCGCGGCCCTTCCCCGGGCTTTGAAAACCTCAAGTGGGTGAAGCCGGTCTATGCCGGCGACACGATCCGTTATGCCAGCGAAGTGACGGGCAAGATCGAGACGACGGGACGGCCCGACTGGGGCGTCATCCTGGGCGTCAACGAGGGGATCAACCAGCACGGCGACGTGGTGTTCAGGTTTGACAGCAAGGTCTATATCCCGAAGCGGCCCGTGGCGGGCTGAGGAAGGGCGGAGGCCCACAGGCTGCGGTCATCCCCGTCTCGTGCGGGGATCTCACTTGCAGGGCGGTAGCCTCCGCAAGCGTTCCTGCCTGATCTCAGACCGGATGGATCCCCGCACCAGGCGGGGATGACTCAGAGGTTGGGGTAACCGTCTGAAATGAAAAACCGACCCGGCTTCAGATCTCGCGGCCGAAGACGATCTCGTCGTGCAACGGAATGCCGTATTCACCAATGATCGGGATTTCCGGCTTGAGGCGGCGTTCGGCGTCGATGACGCCCGGGACGACCCGTTCAAGACGGAAGCCACGGCGCTGGTAGAAGCGGAAGGCGTCGAGATTGTCGTTGGAGGTGCGGACCATCAGGCGGGTCAGGCCCTGGCGGCGCGCATCCTGCACCACAGCGTCGAGCAGCTGGGTGCCGGTTCCGGCCCAGCGGCTGAGCGAATCGAGCGTCAGGATCTCCCATTCGGTGTCGCGCTTGATCAGCGTGACGAGGCCGACCAGGTCGCCAGTGTCCTCTGCCAGAAAGCCCGGCAGGGCTGAAGCGTCGATCATTTCGCCTTCGATCAGGATGTCCGGCGAGGCCCAGCGGTCGGTCAGAAGGCGGGTGACGGCCGGACGATCAGCTTCCTCAATGGCACGGATCAGGGCGGGCATGGGCGGTCCTATCGGCTGAGAAGGCGTGTGGAAAGCGGCGTGCGGGCCTGCCAGCCTTCGCGCTCGAGTTCCGGATCGATGTGTTCCTCTACCGGATACCCGAGGCAGAGATAGGCCACAAGCTGCCAGTTTGGCGGAACATCCAGCGCGCTCTGCACGGCCTGCGGGTCGAGGATCGAGACCCAGCCGACACCGACGCCGAGCATCCGCGCGGCCAGCCACAACGCCTGGACCATGCCGGCAACGGAATGGGCCAGCGTGGCGGGCATGGTGGCGCGGCCAAGGCCCTGCCCCTGCAAGGGATCGGGATCGCAGAAGATGGCGAGCTGAACCGGCGCCTCCTTCAGCCCGGCCAGCTTGAGCCGGGCATAAAGGGCGGACCGCTCGCTGTCATAGGCCTCGGCGGCACGGGCATTTTCGGCCTCGAAGCTGGCCTGGACGGCGGCCCGGACCGGGGCGCTCTCAACAAGCACGATGCGCCAGGGCTGGCTGTTGCCGACCGAGGGCGACAGATCGGCAAGGCGCAGGATCTCCTCCACCAGCCCGGCGTCCAGCGGATCGGTCCGGAAGCGGCGGACATCGCGGCGCCAGCGCAACAGTGTCTCGAACTCCGCGCGGAAGCGGGCGTCGAACCTGGGCGGGGCTCCGGTGGGGGCGGTCACGGTCAGTGGCCCGGGAAAGCCACCAGCGTGCGAACGGGCACACCCAGGGCCTCCAGCTTGGCGCGGCCACCCAGATCCGGCAGGTCAACAATGAAACAGGCAGCGACGATCTCCGCCCCCTGCCCGCGCAGAAGCTTGCAGGCCGCCTCGGCGGTGCCACCCGTGGCGATCAGGTCGTCGACGACGATCACCTTGTCGCCCGGCTGGATGGCGTCCTTGTGCATTTCCATCTCGTCGAGGCCATATTCGAGCGAATAGGCAATGCGGACGGTTTCGTGCGGCAGCTTGCCCTTCTTGCGGATTGGCACGAAGCCGGCCGAGAGCTGATGTGCCACCGCCCCGCCGAGGATGAAGCCGCGCGCCTCGATGCCGGCGATCTGCTCGACCTTGGACCCGGCCCAGGGCTGGACCAGCGCGTCGACGGCACGGCGGAAAGCGCGGGCATTGCCGAGCAGCGTCGTGATGTCACGGAAGAGGATGCCGGGCTTGGGATAATCCGGAATGGTGCGGATGGCCTCGATGAGTTCGTCCGAAACGCTGGGCATGTCCATGTCTGCGGTCCACCTGAAAAAGCTTTACCTGCCGCCCTGTTGGCCGGCTGTTTTGCCGGTTATACAGGAGTTGCGGCAGCCGGTACCAGCTCCCTTGCCGCCTGCCCCCAGCTTGGGCGCGCCGGTCAGCACCGGACACCGCCCCTCTCCGACCGGATCGTTCATGTTCGACTATTCCCTGCTGCACTGGACCACGTTCTTCACCGCAGCCCTGTTGCTCAACCTGTCGCCGGGGCCGGACTTCGCCTTCATCCTGGCGCAGACCGCGGCGGGCGGGCGAAAGGCGGGCTTTGCAGCGATGTTCGGGATCTGGACGGGGGCCTTCGGTCACGTGCTGATGGCTGCTGCCGGGCTGTCCGCCATTCTGGCTGCCTCCGCAGTAGCCTTTTCCATCGTGAAATGGGCGGGCGCTGCCTATCTGATCTGGCTCGGCATCCAGGCGCTGCGCTCGAAGGGCAGCGTGTTGCTGGCCGGCAAGGCGATGGACGAGCGGAAGGTGTTGGCGATCTACCGGCAGGGCGTGATCGTGTCGCTGCTCAATCCGAAGGTCGGCATGTTCTTCCTTGCCTTCCTGCCGCAGTTCGTGGTGCCCGGCGCCGGGCCCGTCGGGGCCCAGCTGTTCCTGCATGGCTTTCTCGTGGTGCTCATCGCTGCCTGCATCGAACCGCCGCTGGTGCTGGTCGGCGAACGGTTGACCAGCCATCTGCGGCAGAGCCCGCGCCTGGCCATGTGGATGGACCGGGGCCTCGGCGCGATCTTCGTCGGCCTTGGCCTGCGGCTGGCGATGCAGCAGCGCTGAGGCCATTGCTCCTGAGATTTGGCCTCAGTCCCCCAGCACGCGCGCGGTGATGGCCGACAGCTTGGCCATCAGCGCAGGGTCGAGCTTGTCCGGTGCGGTCATGATGGCGTGATCAAGGGCGCGGTCGGAGCCCACCGGACATGGCTCATGGCTGCGCGGCAGATCGCGCGCCAGACGGGCAACGAGCCGCTGGGCGTTGTGCGCGTTGGCGTGCAGCACCCGGATGATCGACTGGATGTCGACTTCGCCATGGTCGGGATGCCAGCTGTCGTAGTCGGTGACCATGGCAATGGTCGCGTAGCAGATCTCGGCTTCCCGGGCGAGCTTGGCCTCGGGCATGTTGGTCATGCCGATGACATCACAGCCCCAGGCGCGGTAGAGATGGCTCTCGGCGAGCGAGGAGAACTGCGGGCCTTCCATCGCCAGATAGGTACCGCCGCGCCGGTACTTGAGATCCTCGGCCCGGGCGGCCGCCTCGATGTGATCAACAAGCCGCGGGCTGACCGGATAGGCCATGGACACATGGGCGACACAGCCGGAGCTGAAGAAGGATTTCGGCCGGGCGAAGGTACGGTCGATGAACTGCTCCACCAGCACGAAGGTGCCGGGCGCGAGTTCCTCCTTGAGCGAACCACAGGCGGAGACCGACACAAGATCGGTAACGCCACAGCGCTTCATGGCATCGATGTTGGCGCGGTAGTTGATGTCCGAGGGCGAATGGACATGTCCACGGCCATGGCGCGGGAGGAAGACAACCTTCAGACCGTCGATGGTGCCGATGCGCAAATCATCGGACGGCGCGCCCCAGGGGCTGTCGACATGGACCCACTCGGCGCCCTCAAGCCCGGGCAGATCGTAGATCCCTGATCCGCCGATGATCCCCAATACCGATGCTGTCATGCTGCGCTCCCTTCTATCCGGCTGATTCCCGCAGACTAGTGTGGCTGCCTGACACAAGGAAGACAGCCGGCTTATGAGGTGGCGCATCCAGCGCAAGAGTAGGATCTCGCATCAGGGCCATGGGGATCAGCCCGTCCACCCACCCCTCGTCGCTCCTGCGAAGGCAGGAGCCCAGAAATCGGTGCGGCTGGATGCGGCGCACAAGCGGCAACCCATACCGTCTTGGGGGCTGACACACCCGCTCAACTCACTACCTAAGACCGGGGTTACTGGGCTCCTGCCTTCGCAGGAGCGACGAAGAAATGATGTCTCCGGACAGGCTTATCCGGGAGAGGCCTGCGGTATCTGTCCGGAATGGCGGCGCTGCCCCAAAAGCAAAAAGGGCCGCCGTGGTGCCACGGCGGCCTTGATGAGATCGCAGAACGTGATGCCCTTAGTGGGCGATGTTGCGCCAGATCTTCTTCTTGGTGAAGTAGAGCAGCGAGGCGAAGACGAGAAGGAAGACGATGACGCGGAAGCCCATGGCCTTGCGCTCTTCCAGCTTCGGTTCGGCAGCCCACATCATGAAGGCGGCGACGTCGCGGGAATACTGGTCGACGGTCATCGGTGTGCCGTCGGTGTACTCCACCTGCTCGTCCGAGATCGGCGGGGCCATGCCGATGGCATTGCCGGCCAGGAACTTCGGGTTGTAGTACTGACCCGCGTTGATGACCACGCCTTCCGGAACGTTCTCGTCGTAACCGGTCAGCAGGGCATAGATGTAGTCTGCCCCCTGCTCATTGTACTGCGTGAAGGCATCGAAGACGAACCACGGGAACCCGCGGTGCGCCGCACGGGCCTTGGCCAGAAGCGAGAAGTCCGGCGGATAGGCACCACCGTTGGACGCGCGCGCCGCTTGCTCGTTCGGGAACGGCGACGGAAACTTGTCGGCGAGGATGGCAGGACGCTCGTACATGTCGCCGTCATCATTCGGACCATCGACAACCGTGTATTCGGCTGCGATGACCTTGGCCTGCTCCTCGGTGAAGGACGGACCGCCCTCCTGGGCCAGGTTGCGGAAAGCAACCTGACGCAGGCCGTGGCATGACGCGCAGACTTCCTTGTAGACCTTGAAACCGCGCTGCAGCTGCGCCCGGTCAAAGGTGCCGAACGGACCTGCGAAGGACCATTGCTGGCGTTCGATATGCGGGCCCGAACCGGCAGCGAATGCCGGTGCGGTGGCCGCGAGGACGACGGCGGCGGCAAGGGCGCGGACCGTCTTGATCATGATGCTCATGTTCAAAAACTCCTGAACCTTAACCGTCACTTACTTGGATTGCGGTGCTGCAACAGCAGCCGCAGGCTTTCCGGCCCCACTCGCCAGCACCGCGTCCGAAATCGATGCCGGGATCGGCAGCGGCTTCTCAAGGAAGCCGAGCAGCGGCAGGATCACGAGGAAGTGGGCGAAATAGTAGACGGTGCAGATCCGCGACAGGATCACGTAGATGCCTTCCGCCGGCATGGCGCCGAGGTAGCCGAGGGCAAGAGCGTTGATCGCGAAGATCCAGAAGAACTGCTTGAACAGCGGGCGATAGACACCGGAGCGAACCTTGGACGTATCCAGCCAGGGCAGGATGAACAGGACCGCAATGGCACCGAACATGGCCAGCACGCCGCCGAGCTTGTCCGGAACCGCGCGCAGGATCGCGTAGAACGGCAGGAAGTACCATTCCGGAACGATATGCGCCGGCGTCACGAGCGGGTTCGCCTCGATGTAGTTGTCCGGGTGCCCCATGTAGTTAGGCACGTAGAACACAAAGTAGGCGAACAGGATCATAAAGACCACGATCGCGAACAGGTCCTTGATCGTGTAATAGGGGTGGAACGGCAGCGTGTCCTGGTTGGACTTCGGCTGCACGCCGGTCGGGTTGTTGTTGCCGGTGGTGTGGAAAGCCCACACGTGCAGCAGAACGACGCCGAAGATCATGAACGGCAGCAGGTAGTGCAGCGAGAAGAAGCGGTTCAGCGTCGGGTTATCGACGGCGAAGCCACCCCAAAGCCAGGTGCGCACAGCCTCACCGACCACCGGAATGGCCGAGAAGAGGTTGGTGATCACGGTCGCACCCCAGAAGGACATCTGGCCCCACGGCAGCACGTAGCCCATGAAGGCGGTGCCCATCATGATGAGGAAGATCACCACGCCCAGGATCCACGAGATCTCGCGCGGCGCCTTGTAGGAGCCGTAATAGAGACCGCGGAAAATGTGGATGTAGACAGCGATGAAGAACAACGACGCGCCGTTGGAGTGCATGTAGCGCAAAAGCCAGCCGAAATTCACATCACGCATGATGTGCTCGACGCTGTCAAAGGCAGCTGCAGTGCTCGGCGTGTAGTGCATCACCAGCACGATGCCGGTGATGATCTGCGAGATGAGCATGAAGAACAGGATACCGCCGAAGGTCCACCAGTAGTTGAGGTTCTTCGGGGTCGGGAAATCGACGAAGGATCCGCGAACGAGCGAAATGACTGGCAGGCGGCTTTCAAGCCACTTTGCCGCCGCGCTCTGCGGAACGTAATTGGAATGTCCAGCCATGGCTGTCTCCTCAGGGCTGCGGCTCAACCGATGGTGATCTTTGCGTCGTCAACGAACGCATAGGGCGGGACCAGCAGGTTTTCAGGTGCAGGCCCGACACGGATGCGGCCGGCGGTATCATAGTGCGACCCGTGGCACGGGCAGAACCAGCCACCGAAGTCACCGGCATCGCCGATCGGTACGCAGCCGAGGTGGGTGCAGATCCCGACCATCACCAGCCAAGGCTCCTTGCCTTCAGCTGCGCGGTTGGTGTCGGTTGCCTCGGCCGTGTCCGGCAGGTTCGAGTTACGGGCCAGCTTGTCCGGCAGCGCGCTGATCGGAACGGCCTTGGCCTCTTCGATTTCCTTTTCCGTACGGTGACGGATGAAAACCGGCTTGCCACGCCACTTCACGGTGATCGACTGCCCAACCTCGACGGCGGACACGTCCACCTCGATGGAAGCCAGAGCCAGCGCAGACGCATCCGGGTTCATCTGGTCGATGAAGGGCCAGGCGACGGCGCCTGCGCCGACAACGCCCATTGCGCCCGTCGCAAGATAGAGGAAGTCACGGCGGGTCGGTTCCGCCGAATGGGTATGTGCCAAGGTCGCGTCCTCTCGATACTTGTTCCACGTATACCGAATGCCCACAGGCAGACTGCTGCGGCTCTCAAGTGAACCTTAGGCAGCCCGGCGCAGGCATCAACGGCAGACGGGTGCGGCATTCACCCGCACCTCACCAAGTGGCTCGTCTTTTTGCACCCTTCTACGGGCTTGTCCAGATCGCCAGTGGATGCAGTCCCAAATGTCGCACCGCTTCCCGTCTCGCCCTCGCCCCTTTGATGCCGCGAAAGCGCCGGGATTGGAAGGGGGGAACGGCGCACAAGGCTCCATCCCCCGCTTTATGTTCAGGCTTCTGCATGCGAAGGCAGGAATCCACCGGACTGATGCGTCCAGAGCTGGGCATAGAGCCCGCCTGCCGCCAGCAGATCCTCATGCCGGCCCATCTCGATGATTCGCCCCTTTTCGAGGACGATCAACCGGTCCATGGCGGCAATGGTCGACAGGCGGTGGGCGATGGCGATCACCGTCTTGCCCTCCATCAGGTCGAACAGGCTGTCCTGGATCGCCGCCTCGACCTCGGAATCGAGGGCTGAGGTTGCCTCGTCCAGAACGAGAATGGGGGCGTTCTTGAGCAGCACCCGGGCAATGGCGATGCGCTGGCGCTGTCCGCCGGACAGCTTGACGCCCCGCTCGCCGACCTGGGCCGACAGCCCCCGCCGGCCATCCTTGTCTTCCAGCTGGCCAACGAAGTCGAGTGCGTGGGCCTTGCGCAGCGCTTCCAGCACGTCCGCTTCCGACGCATCCGGCGCCCCATAGGAGACGTTCTCGAAGATCGAGCGGTGCAGCAGGGACGTATCCTGTGTCACCACGCCGATGTTGGCACGCAGGTCATCCTGACGGACTTGCGAAATGTCCTGGCCATCGATCAGGATCTGGCCGCTTTCCACGTCGTAGAAACGCAGCAAAAGATTGACCAAGGTCGACTTGCCAGCCCCGGAGCGGCCGATCAGGCCGATCTTCTCGCCCGGACGAATGTCCAGGGAAAGCCCCTCGATCACGCCGCCGGTCTTGCCATAGTGGAAGTTGACATTCCGGAAGGAAATCTCGCCATGTGGCACCGACAGCGGCCGGGCTTGCGCGATATCGGCAACGTCCCGTTCGCGCGAGATGGTGCCAATGCCGTCCTGCACCGTGCCGACGTTTTCAAACAGGCCCGAGACTTCCCACAGGATCCATTGCGACATGCCCTGAAGACGCAGGATGAGCGCAATGGCGATTGCGATGTCGCCGGTGGTGACCACATCGATCTGCCACAGGTAGATCGCCATTGCCCCCGTCGAGAACAGCAACAGGTTGTTGATCAAGGTCAGCGTCGAGTTGAGGATCGTCACCAGCCGCATCTGCCCAAAGACAGAGTCGAGAAACACCGTCATCGACTTTCGGGCGTAGGTCTCTTCCCGGTCGGCATGGGAGAACAGCTTGACGGTGGCGATGTTGGTATAGGCATCGACCACATGACCGGTCATCACCGAACGGGCATCGGCCTGTTCCTGGGAAATATCCTTCAGGCGCGGGATGAAGACCCGTAATACCGCCAGATAGGCCGCCAGCCACACCAGCAACGGCAGGGCCAGATAGAGATTTGCATCGCCAACGACGATCACGGCGCTGGTGAAATAGACGACGACATAGACGAAGATGTCGACGATCTTGGTCACCACCTCACGCACGGCCAGCGCCGTCTGCATCATCTTGTTGGCGATGCGGCCGGCGAAGTCATTGTGATAGAAAGTCATGCTCTGGCGCAGCAGATAGCGGTGCACGCGCCAGCGGATCGACATCGGATAGGGGCCGAGCAGGCTCTGGTGCATCAGCAATTCGAACAGCACCTCGATCACCGGCAGGAACAACAGGATCACGAGGCCCATCCACAAGAGATGATGCCAGTTGTCGGCCAGGAACGTGTCCCGGTCCGCCGTCGACAGCCAGTTCACCAGATCACCGAGATAGGTGAAGATCGTCACCTGCAGCACCGCGATGAGCGCCGCGAACAGCGCCACCGCCAGCAGGATCGGCATCACCGGCCGGGTATAGTACCAGCAGAAGGCCGCAAAGCCCTTCGGCGGCACGGACAGGTCCGTGTCGACGAAGGGATCGACCATGCGTTCAAATCGCGAGAACATCAGTCAACTCCGAGCGGGCATCTTGAGCCCGGGTTTTGGCCCGCGCACGGCGGACAGGGGCAAGCGTCTTCGACCGGCGCGCCGACAAGACCACAGCCAGCGCAAAGCTGACCAGGGCGCCTGACAGCACCATCGTGCCAAGGAACAGCGACAGCAGGCGGTCGGTGTACTGGGCCATCAGCATGACCTGACCATGACGCTGCACGGCCTGCAACGACATCAGGTCATGCAGCAGCACAGGCATGAACAGGACTGCCGCGACGACAGCGACAACGGCGGCAAAGCCCGCAACGGCCAGAACGGCAAGGCGCAACCGGCGGGCCGGCGACACGGCTGCCGGGCGGCGGGCGCCGGCAAAAGGGAAGTCTACATCCGGACCGTTCGGCAGCGCGAACGGGTCCATCGGGTAACGAACGGTCATGGGTCTGCTCCAGGCAGGAAAGATGTCAGAATGCCACCGGAAAACAGGAACCGGAAAAAGGCGGCTGCAGCCCGTCGTCTTGGCGACGCGGCTTGGACCGGTGACAGATCAGCTGGAGTTTTGAGCTTTGGGTCAGGCCTGCGGGGAGCAGGCAGACTTGGCGATCGAGCCCAGATGCAGGGCGACGGTCATGCAGACGCGCGACGCAATGGTCATGTACACCCTCCTGAGGTTCGATTTGGGGTCAAAGTGCCAAGGTGCATCCGCCACCGGATGCGAGGAAAGACATAGCCGAATCGGCTCTATAGGAAAAGCTATACAATGCGGCCACAGGCGCGTTTTGACGCAGCTGTGGCCATTCAGCAACAAACTGGGGTTGCAGAGCCGTCAGGCTGCGCGGATGCTCGTGAGGAACTGGCGGACCTGCGCCTGCAACTCACCTGACAGGCTTCCAAGCTGGCCGGACGCGGATTGCATCTCGTCGGTGGCGCGGGAACTGGCCTGCATGGCGCCGGCAAGCTGGTCAACGTTGCTGTCGACGCGGGCGGTGCTGGAGGTCGCGACCGAGACTGAACGGCCGATCGCATCGGTTGCCTCGGCCTGCTGCTGGATCGAGGCACGGATGGTGTTCGAAATGTCGCTGATCCGGTCGATGGTTCCGGCGATGGAGCGGATCGCGCCGACGGCCTGATCGGCCACGCTCTGGACCGATGCCACCTGCGCGGTGATTTCCTCGGTAGCCTGGGTGGTCTGCCCGGCCAGCGCCTTGACCTCGTTGGCGACGACGGCGAAACCGCGCCCCGCCTCCCCGGCCCGCGCGGCCTCAATGGTGGCGTTGAGCGCAAGGAGATTGGTCTGGTTGGCGATCTGGCTGATCAGTTCAACGACCTCGCCAATCGCGCGGCCGGTTTCAGCCAAGCGCCCGACAATGGCATCGGTCTGGCGCGCCTCCTCGACGGCGCTGCCGGCAATCAGCGAGGCCTGCTGCACGTCTTCGGTGATACCGGCGATGGACTGGGCAAGCAGATCCGCTGCATCGGACATGCTGCTGACCGATTGCCCGGACTCAGCTGTCGCCGTGCTGACTTCGGATACCGCACGCGAGGACCGGCTCACGGCATCGCGCAACTCGCCGGCATTGGTACCGACTGCCTTTGCGGTCTCGTCAAGGGATTGCACGGCGGTCAGGACGGACCGCTCGAAATCATCGGCGATGTCGCGCATCAGCGCCTTGCGCTCTTCCTCGATATGCTGCTGCTGCATCGCCTGGCGGGAGGATTCCTCGCGGGCGCGCGCGGCCAGCTTGCCACGAAACTCAAGCACCGAACGGGCAATATCCCCGATCTCGTCGGACCGGTCGGCACCGTCGATGTCGACATCCAGATCGCCATGGGAAAGACGGGTCAGACCGCCCTGAAGCCGCTTCAGCGGCCGGGCAACGCCCAGGGCCAGCATGATGGCAAGGCCGAGAAACGCGATGCCCACCGGCGTGCAGACCAGAACGATCTGCAGCATCTGGTCAAGGATCAGACTGTCAACGCGGGCTGCACCGTCTGGCCCGAGGAAGCCTTGTGCCTCGGTCGGATTGGCAAGGGAGCGGGTCAAGGCCATGCGGAAGACGTAGAAGGCGTATCCTGTTCCCGCGACCATGATCGCAGCCGCAGAGACGACAAGGATCAGGAAGCGACCGATGATTGGCAGACGCAGGCCAGCATTCAGGGAATGAGACATAGTTTGAACCCGCAGTACGAAAGAAACTGACCTGACCGGCCTTTCACTCGGGTTCAATACTGGAGAGTTTGAGTAAATTTTCTATGGACGTACGCGCAATGATTGCTAGATCAGTTTCTGCGTGAGGTAATATCCGCCAGCAGCGGCAACGCCGGTCAGCACCGTGCCCCATACGACATCAACAACGACAACGATAAAGGGCCAGTCCCGCATCGTTGCGAAATTGGTCATGTCATAGGTCAGATAGGCGAAGAAACCGAACAGTCCGCCGTAGACCAGCGCATGCCAGAAGGACTCGTTGCGCAGCGCCGGAAGCACCGCAAAAATAACAATCCCAACGACATAGACAATATAGAAAATCGCTGCCGCACCGAGGTTTGGCTTGTCCATCAGCAGATGGCCAATACGGTCGAAATAGAACCTGGTCGCGATCTGCGACAGCCAGATCGCATCAATGGCGAGAAAAATTGCAGCGGTCGTGCCATAGGCGACGAGAATCTGGGCCATGCGTCCGGTTCCTTTTCCAAGGCTTACGGCGCATGGCCTGGTATAGATCACCGCAGCCTCATGCCTCGGCCAGAAAACCGCCGGATTGCCGCGCCCACAGGTCGGCGTAGAGCCCGCCGCGCGCCAGCAGCGCGTCATGGTTGCCTTCCTCGACAATGCGGCCGCCGTCCATCACCAGCAGACGGTCCATGGCGGCGATGGTCGACAGGCGGTGGGCGATAGCGAGCACGGTCTTGCCGACCATCAGCGGCGCAAGATTCTCCTGGATCACCGCCTCGACCTCGGAATCGAGCGCCGACGTTGCCTCGTCGAGGATCAGGATCGGTGCGTTCTTCAACAGGACACGGGCGATGGCGATGCGCTGGCGCTGGCCGCCGGAGAGCTTGACGCCGCGCTCGCCGACCTGGGCATCGAAGCCGCGCCGGCCCTTCATGTCGACCAGTTCCTCGATGAAGCCAAGCGCATGGGCCTGGGTGGTCGCGGCGACGAGATCCGCCTCGGACGCATCCGGACGGCCATAGAGGATGTTGTCGCGGATCGAGCGGTGCAGGAGCGAGGTATCCTGCGCCACCATGCCGATGCAGGCACGCAGGGACGCCTGGGTCACCTCACGCACGTCCTGCCCATCGATGAGCACCCTGCCCGCCTCGACATCATGGAACCGCAGCAAGAGCGTTGCCAAGGTCGACTTGCCGGCGCCGGACGGGCCGACAATGCCGATCTTTTCGCCAGGACGCGCTGCAAAGTTCAGGTTTTCGAGCACGCCTTCGCCCTTGCCATAATGGAAGGTGACGTTTTCGAAGGCGAGCCCGCCCTGCTTCACGACGAGGGGTCTGGCATCGGCGGCATCGGTCACCGTGACCGGCCGCGAAATCAGCTCGACGCTGTCCTGCAGGGTGCCAAAGAGGCGGAACAGGCCGTTGAGCTGGCCGAGCATGCGGCCAAGCAGCAGGTTGAGGCGCAGCACGAGGCCAAGTGTCAGCGCGACGTCACCGGTCGTCAGGCCGCCGCCCTGCCACAGATGCAGGGCAAAGCCGGAGATCGCCACCATCATCGCCCCCGAAAGCAGGGACATGAGGGAGCGGACTTCCGTGAGATTGCGGGTGAACCGTTTGAGGACACCAAGATAGATCCCGAACTGGTCCTGCATTCCGGCAGATTCGCCATCGCGCGACCCGAACAGTTTCACCGTTTGGATGTTGGTGTAGGTGTCGACCAGGCGGCCGGTGAGGCCAGACGCGGCATGCGCGGAGGCCTTCGACTGCTCCCGGATGCGCGGCACATAGATCCGCGCGATGATGACGAAAGCCACGAGCCACAGGGCAACCAGCAGCGCCAGGCGCACATCCAGATCGCCCAGCATCAGCATGGTGGCCACCGCATAGACGAGGATGTACCAGACCACCTGCAGCAGGGTGACCATGAATTCGCCCGCTGCCTGCCCGGACTGCCAGACCTTGGAGGAGATGCGGCCGGCAAACTCGTCATGGAAGAAGCCGAGGCTCTGATCCATGATGCGGCGATGCGCCTGCCAGCGGATCAGGTTGTTGAAGCCCGGAATAACCGTCTGCTCTTCGACCAGCGCCGTGCCGGCAGCAACAACCGTCCGCAGCACCAGGACGACAAAAGCCATGCCGAGCAGCGTCAGCGCGTGATCCGAGAACAGGCGCTCGGGCCGGGCAGCATCCAGCATGTCGACGATGGTGCCGATGAAACTATAGATCCCGGCCTCGATGGCGGCTGTCAGACCGCCCAGCACCAGCATGAGCAGGAAAGGCCAGCGGCATTGCCAGACATAAAGGCGCAGGAACGCCAGCGCCGACGAGGGCAAGGCGCGGGAGGCAACCGGCTGGAACGGGTCGATCCAGCCTTCGAACAGGCGGTAGATGAACTGCAAGGCCTTGGGTCCGGTGCTAGGTGCGTATCTCTCCCGAGGGTCTATGTAGCATCCCACTTCGTGCTGGCCAGCGATTAAGTGTCTCAAGGCTGGTCAGTTCCGGGTGCGACCGGCTGGAACAGCGCACTCCGGTGCATCATTCCACGCAGGGTGCCATGCGTGACCGTGGCTCTCCGGTCCCCGCTCGGCGCTTCGCTTTCGCTCAGCTGGGCCGGGATGACGGCCGAGAGGTGGCAGTTTGCCGGTGAGTTCGTATAGTGCCCTGATTTTCCTGACAAAGGCCCTGTCGCTGTCCATGCCCGATCTCGTTCTCTATCAACCGGATATTCCCCAGAACACAGGCACAATGCTGCGCATGGCGGCTTGCCTGAATGTGAAAGTGCATCTGATCGAGCCGGCGGGGTTTCCGCTGTCGGATCATGCGCTGAAGCGGGCGGGTATGGACTATCTGGAGCGCGCGGCGCTGATCCGGCATGTGACCTTTGAAGCTTTTGAAGACTGGCGGCGCGCACAAGGGCGGCGGCTGGTGCTGATGACCACGCGGGGGAGTGTGGCCTACACCGGACATACCTTCGCGGCCGGGGATCTGGTGATGATGGGGCGGGAGTCGGCCGGGGTCCCCGACGCAGTGCATGCGGTGGCCGATGCGCGGATCGTCATTCCGATGGCGGAGGGCATGCGGTCGCTTAATGTTGCCGTGTCCGCCGGCATGGTTCTGGGCGAAGCGTTGCGGCAGACCGGGAACTTTCCGCCGCTCGCGCGCGTTTGAAGGCGAGGCGCGGCATTGCTGCGCTTTGCAAGAGAGGCCTCAGGCCGCTAGAACGGCGGCAGGAGAACGCCGGGCCGGGCCCGGTCACCAAAGGATGCGACAGCCCATGAGCGATAAGACCCCGCAGACCGGACAAGAGCGTGGCGGCCCTGTGCCGGCGGATATCGAGGCCAAGAAACTCGCCGCGCCCGCCTGGTTTGCCGAATTGCGCGACCGGATCTGCGCGTCGTTCGAAGCGCTGGAGAACAAGATCGGCGCGCTTAACGGCCCGCTGGCGGACCGGCCGGCCGGCCGGTTCGAGCGCACGCCCTGGGAGCGCACGGATGCGAGCGGCGCCAAGGGCGGCGGCGGTGTCATGTCGATGATGCATGGCCGCGTGTTCGAGAAGGTGGGCGTGCATGTCTCCACCGTCTACGGCGAGTTCTCGCCCGAGTTTCGGGGCCAGATCCCCGGGGCGTCGGAAGACCCGCGCTTCTGGGCCTCCGGCATCAGCCTGATCGCGCATCCGCAGAACCCGCATGTGCCGGCCGTGCACATGAACACGCGCATGGTCGTGACGACGCGGCAGTGGTTTGGCGGCGGCGCCGACCTGACCCCGGTGCTGGACGCGCGCCGCACCCAGACCGACCCGGACAGCATGGCCTTTCACAAGGCGATGGAAAACGCCTGCGCGCCACACAAGAATGCGGACTATCCCGCCTTCAAGGCCTGGTGCGACGACTATTTCTTCCTGAAGCACCGCAACGAGCCGCGCGGCATCGGCGGCATTTTCTACGACTACGTCAATTCCGGCGACTGGGACGCGGACTTCGCCCTGACGCGCGATGTCGGGCTGGCGTTTCTCGACATCTACCCCAAGCTGGTCGAGGCGAATTTCGAGAAGCCGTGGAGCGAGGCCGAGCGCGAGGAACAGCTGATCCGGCGCGGACGCTATGTGGAGTACAACCTGCTCTACGACCGGGGCACGATCTTCGGCCTGAAGACCGGCGGCAATGTCGCCTCGATCCTGTCGTCCATGCCGCCTGTGGTGAAGTGGCCCTGAGAGGGGCTAACGCCCCTCGCGGAACCAGGTAACGGACAGGGCGCCAAGCAGAAGGGCAAGGCCAAGGAGACCGGAGAGAAGCGGGATCCGGTCAATGCCCTTCAGCACGCTGGCGTCCGTCGTCTTGAGCCCGATCCAGCCGGACCCGGCATAGTCATCGGCCCGCTTCAACGGCACGATGCGCGGGATCGACTGGCCGCCGCCGATGTCGGCAATGCGCAGCGCTGCGCCTCCGGTCTGGGCGGACAGGGGCCCAAGCTTTTCCGTCGTGGAGAGCACGTCGGAGAACTCGCGCGGGTTCTGCGGCCCGACATGGATGAGGGCCGTGCGCTGGCCATCCGTGGCCGAGTAGAGCCCGAGTTCGGTTGCCGCCTGGCTGGCGCGCCACAGGCCGGGTTCCGCTTCGCTCAAGGTCAGCACCCGAGTGCCGCCCGTGGGCAGGGTGAGCGTGACATCGGCCGCCGTGTCGCCCAGGGTCTGGCGCTCAAGGATGAGCTCGGACCCGCGCAGGCTGATCCTGAGCGCTTCCTCCTCCAGATCCGGTTCCTGCATCAGCCAGTGGCCGAGACGGCGCAGCAGGGGCACATGCGGGCCGCCGCCCTCATAGCCGCGCGCCCAGAGCCAGACATGATCGGACAGCAGCACAGCGACGCGGCCGGCTTCCTCGCGGTTGAGCACAAGAAGCGGCGTGTCTGAGGGGCCGGACATCAGCGACTGACCCGCATCGACCTCGGCTTCCACCGCGCGGAACCAGCGGCTCCACTGGGGCGGTTCAGACCGGGCGCCCGGCAGACCGCGCGTGACCGGATGCCGGTTGCCGATGTCGGAGACGCGGGCATGGTAGGGCATTTCAATGACGTTGCCGGTCGGGCGCGCCGGCAGGACCGGCGCCATGGGTGTCTGGTAGATCGTCGAGCCTTGCGCATAATCCGGCCCGCCGGCGATGAGCAGCGCCCCGCCGGCCCGCACATAGCGGGCGATATTGTCGAAATACAGCATCGGCAAGACGCCGCGGTTCACATAGCGGTCGAAGATGATGAGGTCGAACTGGTCGATCTTTTCCGAGAACAGCTCGCGCGTCGGGAAGGCGATCAGGGACAACTGGTTGACCGGGGTGCCGTCCTGCTTTTCCGGCGGGCGCAGGATGGTGAAATGCACCAGATCGACCGAGGCATCCGACTTCAGCAGATTGCGCCAGGTGCGCTCGCCCGCATGGGGGGAGCCGGAGACCAGAAGAACCCGCAGGTTCTCGCGGATGCCATCAATGGTGACGACAACACGATTGTTGAGCGCAGTCAGTTCACCGGGAAGGGTTGCCGCCTCGAACTCGAAGATGTTCTGGCCGCCGTGGCCGATCTCGACCGGCACTTCCAGGCGGGATCCCGGACGAAGGCGGAACTCATTGACGAGTTCACCGTCACGCCGGACACGGATGGTCGCCGGACTGCCATCCGCACCGGGCAGGTTGCCGCCATCCTCCAGGTTCAGGGTGACCAGTTGCTCCGAGCCGACCAGTCCGAAACGCGGCGCACGCACCAGCGACAGACGCCGGTCGCTTTCGTCCGGCCTCCCGGTCACGAGAGCATGCAGCGGCGCGTTGAAGCCCAGAGCCGAACTGGAGGCTGGAATGTCGTGGACCTGACCGTCTGTCAGGAGGATCGCGCCGCCGACCCGTTCCGGCGGCACATCGGCAAGGCCATCGGCCAGCGCGCCGAACAGGGCGGTGCCGTCATCGCTCAGCGAG
This sequence comes from Pannonibacter carbonis, assembly GCF_003012935.1. GTDB lineage: Bacteria > Pseudomonadota > Alphaproteobacteria > Rhizobiales > Stappiaceae > Pannonibacter > Pannonibacter carbonis. Next base: position 38,118 of record NZ_PUDR01000011.1, read on the forward strand.
GGGCTGGCCTCGATGCGGCGCAGCTCAAACCCCGGCAAAGCGGCAATGCGGGTCTCCAGTTCGGACAGGGCGGCAGACGTCGCCGCATCGCGGCCGTCCAGCATCTGGCTCTGGCTCCGGTCGACAACGACCGCAACAACGCTGGAGAGCGGCTCCCGGTCCTCGCGCTCAAGAGCCGGATTGGCGAGCGCCAAGAGGAGGAGAGCCAAGGCAAATGTGCGCAGGAGGCCGCCGCGCAGGCGCAGAAACAGCGCGACCGCGAGGAACAGCGCAATGAGAGCCGCGCCCGCCAGCAGGCCCCAGACGGGGACGAAGGGATCAAAGGAGACAGACCAGATCATTGCCGTGTCTCCCTCACTGGCCAAGCCGTTCGAGCAGGGCCGGCACGTGGACCTGATCGGCCTTGTAGTTGCCGGTCAGGCTGTACATCACGATGTTGACCCCGGCACGATAGGCATATTCGCGCTGGCCCGGATCATCGGGAACGGTCGGGTAGAGCGGGTTGCCACCGGTATCCACCGCCCAGGCCGCGGCAAGATCATTGCCGGTGATGAGGATCGGCGTCACCCCGTCACCGGAACGGACGGGGCGCTCGCTGTCCAGCGGACCGGCCTCCGTGGCCTCGACCCAGAGCGGACTGGTGGCAAAGCGGCCAGGGAAACTGTCGAGCAGAAAGAAGGCCTTGGTCAGGACGTGATCATCAGGCACCGGCTCCAGCGCCGGGACATCAAGGCCTTCAAGGATCTCGCGCAGCTTCAGCGTCGCCGGCATGCCGGACAGGCCGGTGGCCGAGGTGGTGATATGGTCGCGGGTGTCGAAGAGGATGGTGCCGCCACCGCGCATGAAGCCATCGATGCGTCCCATGGTACGCGCATCCGGCTTGGGGCTCGCCGGGTCGATGGGCCAATAGAGCAAAGCGAAAAAGGCCAGTTCATCGCTGGAAATGTCGAGCCCGATAGGAGCACCCGGCTCCAGCGCCGTCCGGGCGGCAAGGTAACGCGACAGGCCGTCAAGACCGGCACGGCTGGCTTCGTCGATCTCCGGATTGCCGGTGATGACATAGGCCAGCCTGGTCTCGGTCGTTGCCTCAAGCGCCTTCAGGTCCTCGGACGAGGTCGCCTGCGCCCGGGCCGGTCCTGACGGTGTCATCAGGATTGCTGCAGTGCCGCCAATCGCCAGCGTGCAGACCACAGCGGATGCCATACGGGCCAGCCGCAGGCGGCTGAGCATCCCGGCCATCAGGAGAACGATGAGCGCATCCAGCGCCAGCAACAGGAAGGCTGCCGAGAACAGACCGGCGCGCATATCAACCGGCTCGGCATCGAGATAGGGCCGGACATCAAGGTTGGAACCGAAGGCGCTGGTGTCGAGGGGCATGAGGCGCTCCCCACCCGAAAGGAGGTTGAGGGCGCGGTAGCCATCTTCGGTGCCATAAAGGCCGGGCGGCGTGTCGCGGCTGGCGCGGGCTGCTGCAAATCCCGCCGCAGGAATGGAGGTGACGTCCCCGCGCGGCGGGACGAAGGCACCGAACCCATCGAGCAGCCGCAGCGGCGGCAGAACGGAGCGCACCTCGGTTTCCGCTGCTGTACCAGCCGGCAGAGCTTCGCCGGCATCAGGCGCAGCGGCCACGGCGCTGGCAGAGGCCACGATGCGGCGCAGCATGTCGACATAGGTGCCGGAGAGCGGCAGATTGGACCAGGCACTGTCCGCTGTCACATGGAACAGGACGATGGCACCCTCCCCGCGCCGGCCTGCGGTGACGAGCGGCGTGCCATCCGTCAGCATGGCCCAGCTGCGCTCGGGCAGATCGGCCGTCGGCTCGGCCAGCACCTGACGCGACACCAGCACCTCATCTGGAACAGCCAGGCCGGCAAAGGGCGAAGCTGCGGGGAACGGCGCCAGTTTCTGCGGCTGCTCCCAGGACAGGCTGCCGCCAAGCGTGCGGCCGCCGGCGCGCAGGGCAACCGGCAGAAGATCATCCGTACTGCCCGCCGTGCGCGGCCCGGCAAAGCGGACCAGCAACCCGCCACCGCGCACCCAGCGGTCCAGTGCCTCGACCGCCGGATCCGGCAGACGGCCGACATCGGCCAGCATGACGACAGAGACGCCCTGCTCCAGCAGCTCCGGGATTGCCGCTCCCAGATCGGTGGAGCGCGGCAAGCGCAGATCCGCAAAGGGCGCCAGCGCCCGCTGGAGATAATACAGCGGCGAAAGAAGAGGCTGGGCTTGATCGGCCCCAGCGCCGGAGATCAAGCCGACCGTGCGCCGGCGCCAGCTGTCGTCAATCAGCTTGACGGCTCCGGCCGCCCGCTCCCCGTCGATCTCGAGACGGGCAATGTCATTGCGCAGTTCGCTGGGCAGGGTGAAACTCGCAGAGGCCTCGGCAGCATCTGCCTCGAACCGGGCAATAGCCTCGCCGAGGACGAGACCCTTGGGGTCCAGTGCCCTGAGCTTGACATCGGCGGCGGCGGCGCCAGGCATGCGGATCAAGGTTGCGGTCAGGGCATCGGCCGTGCTGGACAACGCGGCGATGCCCTGCGGCGTGCGCGCACCGGTGTAGAGCGTCAGCGGCTTGGCACCGGCCAGGACGGCCAGGTCGCGCTGGAAGGCCCCGGCAGATGGATCCTCCAACCCGTCGGAGATCCACACGATATGGCCGGGCGGTGTTTCGGCCATGGCCTTGCGCAGGGCGGTCACCAATTCGGCGCGCTGCCGGTCCCAGGGCAGCGGTGCCATGGCGCGCAACCGTTCAGCGGCCAAAGTGGCGGATGTCGGGGTCAATGGCTGGGCAGGACCATCTGCCGTGGCAGCGAGGATCACCGGCACCGCGGCAGTCTCGGCCAGTTCCAAGACACTCCGGGCGGCGGTCAACTGGCGCTCCCAGTCCGCTGCCGAGGTCCAGCCGTTGTCGAGAAGAATGAGCACCGGGCCATCGCCGAACGCGATGCGGTCGGCAGGGCGCCACATCGGCCCGGCGAGCGCCAGGATCAGCAGCGCAGCGATGAGCAGGCGCAGCAAGGTGAGCCACCACGGGCTCTTCTGCGGCGTTTCCTCGCGCTTCTCGATGTCGATCAGCAGCCGGGTTGGCGGAAAGGTCACCTCGCGCGGGCGCGGTGGAGTGAAACGCAGCAGCCACCAGATTACCGGCAGCAGGACGAGGGCACCCAGAACAAGCGGCGTGGCGAAGGCGAGCGGCAGGCCAAACATCACAGTCGCCCTCCCTTGGCCGCAAGGGCATCCGAATGGCCGCTGAGGCGCTCGTGCAGCGCCAGCAGAGGCTCGGTAGCCGAGCGATCGGTGTGGTGCAGGATGTAGCTCCAGCCGGCGCGGGTGGCGATCTGGCGCAGGGCATCCTTGCGCTCGGCAAGGCGCGCCTGATAGGCCGCACGCCAGCCCTCGGCGCGTCCCGTCGTCAGCTTGAGGCCGCTCTCGGGATCGCGGAACTCGACCCGGCCATCGAAGGGGAACGTTTCCTCGATCGGGTCCAGCACCTGGACAAGCGCGCCGCGTGCCCCGGTTCCGGCCACCCGGTTGACCCACTCGGCAATGTCAGCGATCGGGTCGAGGAAATCGGCGATCAGCACCACGTCCGAAAAGCGCCGAATGCCGGTGGCGTCGGGCAAGGCGGCAGGCTTTGCCAGATGCACCAGCGCATCGGCCAGCCGCTCGGCCGCATTGCGGTCTGCCAGCGGACGGGTCACGCCCGGCAGGCCGATGCGCTCGCCGCTGCCGGCCAGCATATCGGCCAGCGCAAGCATCAGGACAACCGCCCGGTCGCGCTTTGACACGGCACTGAGACTGGAGCGGAAGGCCATGGACGAGGACAGGTCGGCCCAAAGCCAAAGTGTATGCGCCGCCTCCCATTCCCGTTCGCGGACGTAGAGATGGTCATCGCGGGCCGACCGGCGCCAGTCGATGCGGCGCGCCGGCTCACCCATGGTGAAGGGGCGGAACTGCCAGAACGTCTCACCGGGGCCGGAGCGGCGGCGTCCATGCCAGCCGGCGGACACGGTGTTGCCGATGTGGCGCGCGTCAACAAGGAGATCCGGCAAGGCGTCCGCAAGGCTGCGGGCCTCGCCCATGGTGGCAGGGCCGGCAAGCGAGGGGCTTGCGGCGGTGTCCCGCTCGGTCCTGGATGTGGCTGTCTCCGCGCCGCGCGCCATTCAGCTCTCCCGCCTCAGCCGATCCTGGACTTCAGCCGGCCGATCACGTCCCGGACGGTGTGACCGTCGGCACGTGCGGCGAAGGTCAAGGCCATGCGGTGTTGCAGCACGGGCTCTGCCAGCGCCAGGACGTCGTCGATGGACGGGGCAAGCCGTCCTTCCAGCAGGGCGCGGGCACGAACCGTCAGCATCAGGGCCTGGCTGGCGCGCGGGCCCGGGCCCCAGGCGATGAGGCGCTGCAGGTCATCGCCGGCGCCGGCGTCAGCCGGGCGGGCCGCCCGCACGAGCGTGAGGATCGCCTCGACGACGCTTTCGCCAACCGGCATGCGGCGGACGAGGGTCTGGATCGCGGCGAGTTCCTCGCCGTTCAGGACGCCCTTGGCCTTGGCTTCACCCGCCCCGGTGGTTTCCAGAAGAATGCGCCGTTCGGCCTCAAGCGAGGGGTAATGCACGTCGATCTGCATCAGGAAACGGTCAAGCTGGGCTTCCGGCAGAGGATAGGTGCCTTCCTGCTCCAGCGGGTTCTGGGTGGCCAGGACGTGGAACGGGCGCGGCAGGTCATGCGGCTGGCCGGCAACGGTGACGTGGTATTCCTGCATCGCCTGCAGCAGGGCCGACTGGGTGCGCGGGCTGGCGCGGTTGATTTCATCGGCCATCAGGAGCTGGCAGAACACGGGCCCGGCGATAAAGCGGAAGGCACGGGCGCCATCGGCCGACTGTTCCATGACTTCGGCGCCAAGAATGTCGGAGGGCATCAGGTCCGGGGTGAACTGGACGCGGCGGGCGTTGAGGCCAAGCACCGTGCCGAGCGTGTCGACCAGCTTGGTCTTGGCAAGGCCGGGAACGCCGACAAGGAGCCCGTGGCCGCCGGCAAGGATGGTCACCAGAGCGCGCTCGACGACGCTTTCCTGACCGAAGATGACGCGGGCGATATCCGCTTTCGCCTCGCCGATCCGGGCAACGGCCTTTTCGGCCTCGGCCACGATCGCGGCGGGATCCGTTTCTGGGGAGGGGCTGATTGCGCTCATCGCGGACCTCTTCGCTTTGCCTGCATCACCACCGGACGGACTGGCCGAACGGGCCATTGGTCCTGCCACTCTGACAGCATATCTTTACACCCGTAAGCCGCTAATTCTGGCAAGCAGGGCTATGCTGAGGCTACGCGGCAGACCGACGGGACAGATCACAGCGCCGGGACATGGCGGAACAATGGCGCGGCCGCGGCTCAGGATCGACAAGCCAGCGGCACAACGGGACAAGACGATGACGCAACTGGATGCAGGACTGACCGCGCTGCTGGCCCGTGCCGGCGCCGGCAATGGCCGCAAGCCGCCGGTGGAGCGCTGGAACCCGCCATTCTGCGGTGATCTCGACATGCGCATCGCGGTTGACGGCACCTGGCACTACATGGGCTCCCCCATCGGCCGGGAGGCCCTGGTGCGCCTGTTCGCCTCGGTGCTGCGGCGCGACGAGGACGGCGCTCACTATCTTGTGACCCCTGTGGAAAAGGTGCGCATCCGGGTCGATGACGCCCCTTTCCTGGCGGTCGAACTGCACGCGGAGGGCGAGAGTGCAGCGCAGCGACTCACTTTGCGCACCAGTGTCGGCGATGTGGTGACAGCGGGGCCGGAGCATCCCCTCCGCTTCGTGGTGGAGCCAGAGACTGGAGGCCTGAAGCCCTATGTGCTCATTCGCGGGCGGCTTGAGGCGCTGCTGTCGAGGCCACTGCTCTACGAGCTGGCTGCGCTTTTCGACGTCCGAAATGGCCAAACCGGCGTATGGAGTGAGGGAACCTTCTTTGCCTTGCCACCGGAGGCGCTGACTGTGCTGAGCGAAGACACGACCGGGGAGACTGCAGCGTGAGTGTTCTCGACCTTGCCCCCTTCGGCGTTGCGGAATTCCGGACCCGGGCCAGCGCCCGCCTGCCCGTGCCGGCGGACCTGGTGACGGGCGACCATGTTCTCAATCCGGACATGGGGCCTTATGCCAAGTGGACCGGCGCGCCGCGCGAGGCGGCCGTGCTGATCCCAATTCTTGACCGGGGACAGGGGCGGGCCAGCATGCTGTTCACCGAACGCACCGCCCATCTCAATGCCCATGCCGGCCAGGTGGCGTTTCCCGGCGGCAAGATCGACCCGGAAGACGGGACGCCGGAAATGGCGGCCCTGCGCGAGGCCGAGGAGGAAATCGGCCTCAGCCGCGATCATGTCGAGCCCTTCGCCCGGCTTGCCCCCTATCTCACCGGCTCGGGCTACCGGGTGACACCGATCATCGGCTTCGTCAGCGGCGATCCGGTTTTGACGCCGAACCCCGGCGAGGTGGCGGATGTGTTCGAGGTGCCACTCGGCTTCTTGATGGATCCGGCAAATCATTTGCGCCAAAGCCGGGACTGGCAGGGGAAGGCGCGCTATTTCTACGCAATGCCCTATGAAACCAGATACATCTGGGGCGTGACCGCGGGCATTGTCCGCTCCCTTTACGAAACGGTGTATGGCTGATGCTGCGCGTAGTTCTCACCCAGCTCTTGTTCTTCCTGATGCCGTTCATTGGCTATGCGATGTGGCTGTGGTTCACCCGCAAGGGACAAACCGCCGACAACTGGCGCAATGGTCCGGTGTTCTGGCTCATTTTCAGCGGCCTGTTGATCAGCGTTGGCAGCTTCGTGCTGATGGCAAGCTTTGACCGGATGCCGCAGGACAAGGAGTACAAGCCCGCCGAGTTCCGCGACGGCGTGCTCGTGCCCGGACGCTATGAATAGCGCATTGCCCTCGCTGGCGTCAGCCGCCTGGCTGACGGCCCCTGCCCTGCAGCGCGTCTTTGCCGCCATCGGGCGTGAGGGCGACGAATTGCGCGCGGTCGGCGGGGCGGTGCGCAACAGCCTGATCGGCGAACCGGTCATGGATGTCGACCTGTGCACGACGGCCCTGCCGCAGCAAGTGATGCAACGGGCGCAGAAAGCCGGGCTGAAGGCCATCCCGACCGGCATCGACCACGGCACGGTGACGGTGGTGAGTTCGGGCGAGGCCTTCGAGATCACCACCTTGCGCGAGGACGTGGAGACCTTCGGGCGCCACGCGGTGGTGCGGTTCGGGCGCGACTGGACGCATGACGCGGCCCGGCGCGATTTCACGCTGAACGCGCTTTATTGCTCCGCCGATGGCACGCTGCATGACCCCTTGGGCGGGCTTGCCGATTGCCTTGCGCGCCGGGTGCGTTTCATTGGCGATGCCAGCCAGCGCATCCGGGAAGACTATCTGCGCATCCTGCGTTTTTTCCGCATGCATGCGAGCTACGGCCGGGGGGATCTGGACGCCGAGGGCCTCAGCGCCTCGATTGCCCTGCGCGATGGTCTGCGCCAGTTGTCGGCCGAGCGGATCGGGACAGAGCTGAAGCGGCTGGTCACGACGGCGGGGGCCGCACCCGTCGTCCATCTGATGGAGGACAGCGGGATCCTGGAGATCGTCACCGGCGGGGTTGCGCGGCTTGCCGATTTCGAGGCGCTGAAGCACTTGCAGCCGGATCTGCCGGAGGCCGCCGCAGCGCCGGTCTGCCTCGCTGCGCTGTTCGGTTTCGGGACCGATGACCTTGAACGGCTGGCGGAGCGCCTGCGGCTGTCCAATGCCGAACGCGAGCGGATGGTTGGCGCAAGACAGGCAGCCGATCACATCGTGGCGGCCCCGGATGCGCAGCGCGTCGTCAAGGCGCTTCTTGTCGACGAGGGCGTAGCGACGGCGGCCGATGGTCTGGCACTGGCGGCCGCGATGCTGAGGGCCAGAGGCGAGGATGAAGGGCAGCTTGCCGCCTCGCGGGCCTTGCTGACGGACTGGACGGTGCCGGTGTTTCCGGTAACGGGACGCGACCTGATCGAGCTTGGGCTGGAAAAAGGCCCGGCGCTCGGGGCAGAGCTGGCGCGCCTCAGGACGGCCTGGGCTGACAGTGACTACACCGCCAGCCGCACCGACCTGCTTGCCCTGATGCGGGCTTAAGCCGCTCCGCCGCGAACGAGACCGGACGGCATCGGCGAGCCGTCCAGCATCGCGACCAGCAACCGGTTCGGATCGACCGGCCCGGGCATGACAATGCGGCCAAAGGGCACCGGATCGAAGCCGAAGGGTCCGTAATAGGGCGGATCACCCACCAGCAGCACGGCAGTCTCGCCGAGCCGCCGCGCCTCATCGAGCGCCGTGCGCATCAGGAGCTTGCCAAGACCCCGGTTCTTGTACTCCGGCGCGACAGTCAGCGGCCCGAGCAGCATCGCCGGCGTGTCGCCGATGCGGATGCGCGTCAGACGGACGGAACCAGCGACCTGATCGCCGGCCAGGCCGACGTAGCTGAGGCGCTCGTCATGCGGGATGCCCTCGCGGATGCGGAAGGCAGTGCGGGCAAAACGGCCAGGGCCAAAGGCTGCGGCTTGCAGGGCATCAACTGCGGCCTCGTCGCAGGGGTGCTCGAGGCGAATGAACCAGGTGTCGGCTTTCATGATCATGGGATCCGGGGCAGATATGGACATCAGTCGCGTCCGTTGCCCGGAACCGCCGAAGCGGGCGATCCGCTCAGCAGCCAGCAACCAGACGTGCGAAGGCGGACGAGAACGGATCTCGCCGGCAACGTCGTCGTCGTTGGTCGTGGCACGCGGTCATCGCATATCCTGCAGCTGGCTTCTGAAGCGAAGCCATAAAAATCCGACTATCACGCACAGGCGGACGAGGTCCACGAAAAAATCATCCGGCTCACCAGATCGCGCTCGGCGCCAGATGCCCGGCAATCTCGTCGAGGCGCCGCCGGGTGGCGCTGGTCACGTCCGCCGGCAAGGCGAGCGGGGAAAAGAAACGGGCCTCGGCGATCTCGGCATTGGGGACGGGGCTGCGGTTCGGCGGGGTCCACTCCGCAATCTCGAACAGCGCCACGTGATCGCGGCGGGTGGTTTCGCGGTTGTGGTAGAGGCCGAGCAGGACGGGCTCGCTGCGGGCCGTGATGCCGGTTTCCTCAAAGATCTCGCGTCGCGCCGCCTCGCTCAAGGTCTCGCCCACATCCACACCGCCGCCGGGGAAGTACCAGCCGGGCAGATAGGTGTGACGGACGAGCAGGACATAGCCGGAGGCATCGCGCACCAGGACACGCACCCCGAGCGTATGCGCATGGCGCAGGAGCGCAGCGCCGTGGATGAGGCGGCGGGTCAGGCGGGCGGGAAGGAACGACAGAAGCGAATGCATGGGACACTTATGCGCAGACCCAGCCGCGAGACAAGCCTTGCGGAGCGGCAACCGGCCAGTTGCTAACGGCCGGAAACCGGCCATGCGGAAAACGCAGCCCTGCCCTACCGGAAAGCTGGATTGTGCACGTGCGAAGAAAGGTTATATATCGCGCATTCCGATCAAAAAGCGGGCAGCGACTTGCACAATCCCTGCGCAAGGCTCTCGCCGGAAACCAAAAGAGTTCAAAATGTTCACCGCTCTGTTCACGCGCCGTCGCCGCACTCGCCGCTTCGCATGGAAGCCGGAGATTGACCTGAGCAACCCGCGCATTCGTGCCACCCTGTCGACCTTCAGCGCCAACTAAGGCTGCGAAGCACCGACACAAAAAGACGCCCGGCCTCCCCCGGGCGTTTTTTTATGGGCACGCGGCAGGGCTTTTTCCTTGACCGGCGCGTGCTGACAGCGAACATGCGGCCCATGTTTCGACTGGCGCATTTTTCCGACCCGCATCTTGGCCCCCTGCCGGACCCGAGCCTCTGGCAACTCGCTTCCAAACGCGTGCTCGGCTTCGTCAACTGGCGCCGCAACCGGTTGCGCGCCATGGGCGGCGATACGCTCGCCCGGCTGCTCGACGACATGGAAGCGGCCGAACCCGACCACATCGCCCTGACCGGCGACCTCGTCAACATCGCCCTGCCGGCCGAAATCAGCGCGGCCCGCGACTGGCTCACCGCCGTCGCGGCGCCGGACCGGTTGTCCGTGGTGCCCGGCAACCACGATGCCTATGTGCCCGGCGCACTCCGCAGCGCGATGCAGGCCTGGCACGCCTACATGACCGGCGACGACAGCGCCATGACACAGCATGGCGCAGCGCACTTCCCCTATTTGAGGCGGCGCGGGCCGGTTGCCATCATCGGGGTCTCGACGGCCAAGGCCACCGCGCCCGGCTTTGCCTCCGGACGGGTCGGCGTGCGCCAGACGCGGCGGTTGATGCAGATGCTGGATATGCTGGGTAAGGAGCAGGTGTTTCGGGTGGTGCTGATCCACCATCCGCCGTTCAAAGGCGCGACGAGCTGGTACAAGCGGCTGGAAGACGCATCCCGCGTGCGTGCTGCCGTCAAGCGCTCAGGCGCTGAACTGGTGCTGCATGGCCACACACATCTTGACAGCCGGACGGTGATCGAGGGGCCCAACGGGCCGGTCCCGGTCATCGGCGTACCGTCGGCCAGCCAGGGCCCGGGCGGGCGCAAGCCTGGCGCGCGCTACAACCTGTTCGACATTGCGCGCGGAAACGCCGGATGGATCTGCCATATGGAAGAACGCGGATTTGTCGAGGCCGGTGGCGGAATCGAGGTCATCGACCGGCTGAACCTGACCATCCCCGGATAGGTTCTTGAATGGGCAGCCCTTACCCCATCGGGTTGGCGAACCAGGCATAGGCGATGAGGCCGATCATGCCGGCAAGGATGCCGCCGAGAAAGGCGACAAGCACCGGACCCCAGATCACGCCACCCCGTGCCGCAGCGGCAGGCTGACCGTTGATGGCCGCCTTCATGCGCTTGTCGAGCCAGTCGCCCTCAAGGGCCCGCTCGCGCTCGATGATGCGCTCGGCGATATATTCCGTGACGCAGTCGGCCATGTCGTCGATGTCCGCGGTTTCGAGGATCACGACACGGCCAAGCCTTGTGTCCTTCAGGAAGCGGTAGGTGCGCCGGTCTCCGGCCACGGCAATGTGGCTTGTCATGTCGATCCACAGGCGCGGCGTCGTGCCCGGGACGATCTGGAACGAGAACTGGTCGTCGTTCTCGGGCACTTCCTTGAACACATCGGTCAGCTCGTCGGCGAGCATCTCCAGCCGCGTGCGTTCGGTCTCCTGCAGCTCGATCACCACATCGGCCCGCTCGGCCTCGCCAAGGCGGACCTTGCGGATTGCATCGCGCAGGTTTCGCACCTTTGCGTGGGGCACGACATTCGTCGGTGAACCGCTGGTCTGTTCGTTGGCCATGGTGATTCCAGGTTGAGGACGTCGCTTTTGTTAAGCGGACTTTTACCCAATTGCGCGGCAGTTAAAACCGCACTGACCGGCCCCCCGGCACTCGTCCACCGGCAATGTCGGCAGTTTGGTTAACCCTTCTTAAGACATTTTAACCGTTACCGCCAGCGCTGGGGCCGGCAGTTCACCGATCCGGCCGGATGATCGGCAGATGCGGGCCGACGCTGTCCGGCAACAGGCCGGAAAGGCGCGGGTCATCGATGACTTCCAGCGCGCGACGGTAAGGCGTGAACCCGCTGGCACAATAAAAGCCAAGCGCCGCCGGACTGTCGCCAGTGCAAGTGTGCACATAGAAGCGCCGCGTTTCGGGCCGCGCCCAGGCCATGTCCAGCCCCGCTTCCATCAGCCAACGGCCAAGGCCGCGACCTGTTTCCTGCGGCACCAGGCCGAAAAAGGCCAGTTCCACATTGGCCGGATCAGCATAGTCAAGTTCAAGCAACCCCACAGGCCGGCCATCCGCAACGGCAACGTGGATGGTCCGGGTCTCTTGCGCCAGGATCGCAGCAAGCCGGCCACGCGGCATCAGGAGGCGGGAGAACCAGAGCCATTCGTCGCCAATGGCGCGAAACAGCGGCAGGTATGTTTCTGGATCCGGCTTTTCCCAACGGGTCAACGTGACGCCCTCCGGAGCGCGCGAAAGCCGCGGGGCCGGCCGGGCAAACATCTCGAGATAGGTGACAACAAAGGCGATCTTGCCGGGCGGAAGATCTGTGTATCCGTTCAAATTGAGGGCGGTCATGAAAAGTCCTGGAGGGTTCTGGCGAGTCCTTGGGGGCGCAAACAAGACCATCGCTTAGCACCCGCCGCCGACAACCGACAACCGGCATTTGACGCAGATTGCGACCATTAACCCTGTGTTAACCATATGTGCCCAGCATGAAGGCATGGCAAAGATCGGAAACAATTTCGGTAACAAATTCGGAGGCAGGTCCGGCAACAAGTTCGGGCAGCAGAAAGAACGTGTCACTCTCAAGGACTACAATGACGCCTGGGCGACTGTCCGCAGAAAATCGATCGAGAAGACCAAGGCGTTGTCGCAGGAAGTCCAGAACTCAATCTACCAGACGACTGTGACGGTCAGCCAGCAGCAGACATATGATGCCTTCCAGGGCAACAATATCAGCACCGCTTCAGCACTGTCCCGTCTGAACATCCTGGTCTGACGCGCCTCAGCCTGAACCACATCCCTGCCCCCGCCTCAGATTGATCCGATTGTCTTCAGCTTGACGCGCGGATGCACCTCGTTCTGGCTCATCACGGTCGTGTGGGCGCGGAAGCGTTCGACAATCGAGCGGACGAAGGGACGGGTTTGCGGTGAAGTCAGAAGCACCGGCACTTCGCCCTGCTGCGCCGCCTTTTCAAAGGCATCACGCACCAGCGTGACGAACTCCTGCAGTTTCGACGGCTGCATCGCCAGCTGACGGTCATCCCCTTCCCCGACAATCGCCTCGATGAAGGACTGCTCCCATCGCGGGGACAGGGAGACAAGCGGCAAATACCCCCCCGGCGACATGTTGGCCGCACAGATCTGGCGGGCCAGCCGCGTGCGCACATGCTCGGCGATGGTGTTGGTATTGCGGGTGAAGCCGGCGGCTTCGGCGACGCCTTCCAGAATTGTGCCGAGATCGCGCACGGAGATGCGTTCGCCCAGCAAGGTCTGCAGCACGCGCTGGATGCCAGAGACGGTGATCTGGGACGGGATCAGGTCCTCGACCAGCTTGGCCTGCTCCCCTTTCAACTCCTTCAGCAACTTCTGCACATCGGCATAGGTGAGCAGTTCGGCGACATTGGCCTTGATGGTCTCGGTCAGATGCGTCGACAGGACGGTCGCGGGATCGACAACGGTGTAACCGCGAAGGGACGCATCCTCGCGATAGATCGCCTCGACCCAGGTGGCCGGGAGGCCGAAAGTCGGCTCGGTGGTGTTGGTGCCGGGGATCTTCACCTGGCCGCCAGCCGGATCCATGACCATGAAACGGTTGGGGAACAGCATGCCCTTGCCGGCATCCACTTCCTTGACCTTGATCGTGTAATCATTGGCGCCGAGCTGAATGTTGTCGAGGATGCGCACCGGCGGCATGATGATGCCCATATCGGCCGCGACCTGCCGGCGCAGGGCCTTGATCTGCTCGGTGAGTTGATCCGGCTGCCCGGTCTGCTGGCCGTTGATCAGGGGCAGGAGCGCATAGCCAAGCTCGATGCGCAGTTCGTCCATCTTGAGGGCGTCGGTGATCGGTGGTTCGGGAACCGGCTTCGGGGCGGCCTCGACAGCCTTGACCGCCGCAGCCTGGAAGGCCGTCACCTTTTTCGCGTTGCCCGCCTTGACCGCCAGCCAGCCGGCCAACGCCGCAAGCCCCAGGAACGGCACCATGGGAATGCCGGGCAGCATTGCCAATGCCACCATGACGAAGGACGACATGCCCAATGCCTTGGGATAGCCGGTGAACTGCGCGACCAGCGCCTTGTCGGCCGAGCCGCTGACGCCAGCCTTGGAGACGAGAATGCCGGCGGCAGTGGAGACGATGAGCGCAGGGATCTGCGACACCAGACCGTCGCCCACGGTCAGGATCGTGTAGTTCTGCGCCGCTTCGCCAAAGGTAAGCCCCATCTGGGCCACACCAATGACGATGCCGCCGATGACATTGATGAAGGTGATGAGCAGACCGGCGATGGCATCGCCGCGCACGAATTTCGAGGCACCGTCCATGGAGCCAAAGAAGGTGCTTTCCTCCTCCAGTTCCTTGCGCCGGCGCTTGGCCTCCGTCTCGTCGATCAGTCCGGACGACAGGTCGGCATCGATGGCCATCTGCTTGCCGGGCATGGCGTCCAGGGTGAAGCGCGCTGCAACTTCAGCGATACGCCCGGAACCTTTGGTGATGACGATGAAGTTCACGATCACCAGAATGGCGAAGACGATGATGCCGATGACGAAGTTTCCGCCCATGACGAACTTGCCGAAGGACTGAATCACCTGACCGGCTGCCCCGGTCCCCTCATGTCCTCCGGCCAGGATAAGACGGGTCGAGGCCAGGTTGAGTGCCAGGCGCAGCATCGTCGAGATCAGCAGGACTGTCGGAAAGGACGAGAACTCAAGCGGCTTCTGGATGAACAGGCCCGTCATCAGGATCATCACCGACAGGATGATCGAGATCGCCAGAAAGAAGTCCAGCAACATCGCCGGCATCGGCATGATGAGCATCACGAGGATAACCATCACGCCGACCGCCAGGCCGATATCGCCCTTGCGGATGGAATCCAGGAACTCGCCAGCCGACGGCAAGCCGAAGCTGGGCACGGCCGGCGGGCGCGGCGGTGTCGGCGGTGTCGGCTCGTTGGCGGACGTATCGGTCATGGGGTGCCCCTGGCCTGCCCTGGTTCAGTGGTCACGCGCCACGCGCCTCGCCGGGCCCCGGCACCAGGACGCCTTCGTCCATGTACTGGTTCAGCTTGTTGCGCAGGGTGCGGATCGAAATGCCGAGAATCTTGGCGGCATGAGTGCGATTGCCAAGACAATGATCGAGGGTGTCGAGAATGAGATCCTTCTCGACATCGGCCACCGTGCGGCCAACGAGGGAACGCGAGACCGCCTCCGCTGTCTCTACGGCCCGTTCCACCGGGCTGCGGGTCACGGTGAGCGGACTGCCGTCCGGCATGCGGATCGCGTCGACGCCGATCTCGGGACCGTTGGCGAGCAAGATTGCCCGGTGCATGGTGTTTTCCAGCTCGCGCACATTGCCCGGCCAGGGATTCCCGGTGAGGGCACGCCGCGCATCGGCGCTGATTGGCCGGTCCGGAAGGCCATTCGCCTGGGCATAGTGGCGGGCAAAATAGCTGGCCAGTTCCAGGACATCCGCCGGACGGTTGCGCAGCGGCGGCAGCTTGAGATTGACCACATTGAGGCGGAACAGAAGATCCTCGCGGAATGTGCCCTGACGGACACTGTCCGCAAGATCCCGGTTCGACGTAGCAATGATGCGGATGTCGACAGGGACGGGACGCGTACCGCCAACCCGGTCGATCACCCGTTCCTGGATCGCGCGCAGGAGCTTGGCCTGCAGGCGGACGTCCATCTCCGAGATTTCGTCCAGCAGCAGCGTGCCGCCATCGGCTTCCTCGAACTTTCCGACACGGCGGGCAACAGCCCCGGTGAAGGCGCCCTTCTCATGGCCAAACAGTTCGGATTCCAGCAGTTGCTCCGGGATCGCAGCGCAGTTGATGGAGATGAACGGCTTGCCCGAGCGCGAGGACGAACGGTGGACGTGCCGCGCGATGACTTCCTTGCCGGTACCGGACTCGCCGGTGATCAGGATCGAGGCATCAGAGGGGGCAACCTGCTCGGCCAGTTTCACCACCGCCGCCATCGCCTCGTCGCGGTAGATGAGATCGCCGCGCTCCTGGGCGACAGCGGCCAGAACGGCCGCGATCATCTCCGGATCCGGCGGCAGCGGGATGTATTCCTTGGCTCCGGCACGAATGGCGGCAACAGCCGCGCGGGCGTCGGTCTCGACACCGCAGGCGACAATCGGCACGTGGATGCGCTCATCGGCAAGGCTTGCGAGAAGCGCGGCGATGTCGAGCTTCACGTCCACCATCAGCAGATCCGCGCCGCGGCCCGACCGCAGCACCTTCAGAGCGCCCTCAGCATCCTCGGCATGGGTCACCTGGGCACCGCGCTGCATCGCGATCCTGGAAGCCGTGGTCAGCTGACCACCCAGCGTGCCAACAATCAGCAAGCGCATCGTCGTCTCCTGCTCAAGCTCTTAGCGCTCGGCCTTGATCATTTCCGTCATGGTCACGCCGAGCTTGTCCTCGACGAGCACCACTTCCCCACGTGCCACAAGGCGGTCGTTGACATAGATGTCGATCGCCTCGCCAACCTTGCGATCCAGCTCGAGAACGGTCCCCGACGCCAGCTTCAGAAGGTCAGATACATGCAGCCTCGAGTGCCCCAGCACGGCAGAAATCCGCACTGGAACATCGAACACCGCCTCAAGATCCGCCGCTGACTGCGCGGTCCCGGCGTTTTCATCCCGCTCGTCGCGGCGCCGGCCTTGCGGCGAGAGTTCATCGAGCTGAATGCCGCGATCACTGTCACTGGTCATGCTTCAGTCTCCCTGGCCCCTGCGACGGCAGCCTGCCGGGTTCGTGCCCGTGCAGCGGCCTTGGCCTCGAAATAGTTGCGAATGGACAGGTCGACTTGCGCCTCGACCGCCTTGCGGTCACGCATGATGCCGCCATCGGCCCATTCAATCCGGCAATCGCCCCGTGCAATCTCCGGCTCGCCCAGAAGGACGAGACGCCCGTCAAAGCCCTTTTCCCGCACCACGGGGTCAAGCCGCGCCTTGAGCGGCTCCACATCCCGCTCCGCCACCCGGATCACCAGATGCGGCGCCTGCCGCAACGGGCCGAGGCATTCCGACACCAGCGCCACGGTTTCACCCAGCGGATTGCGGGCAATCAGATGGGCGCTCAGACGGCGCGCGACCAGGAATGCCAGCGTCACCGCGTCCTTCTCGGTCTCCTCGCGCGCCTCGTCGAGTGCCCCCAGCAGGCGGGAGACGACCTGGACCAGGTCGCCAACCTGATCGACCAGGCGACGCTCCTCTCCGGACCGCCCCTCCATCAGCCCTTCCGCGTGCCCCTGGCGACGTGCGTCCTCACGGGCGGCGGCGATCAGACGTTCGTGCTCGGCCACGGTCATCATCGGTTCGACGGGTTCCGGCGGCGCCGTTTCCTTGGGCACCTCCGGTACGTTGAAATTCTTGTCGAACAAGAACTTCGACGGTTTGCTCAGGCGTGACATACGCTGATCCTAAGGTTGCCCGAGATCAATAGATGATCTCGTCGTCATTCTTCGACTTCGAAATCATGAGTTCGCCGCGTGCAGCGAGATCCTTTGCGGTGTTGACCATGCCGGTCTGGGCTTCATCGACATCGCGCAGGCGAACCGGGCCGAGCGCCTCCATATCGTCCTGCAACATCTTGGCCGCACGGCCAGACATGTTGGAGAAGAAGAACTCGCGCACCGCATCGTTGGAGCCCTTGAGCGCGATCGCCAGCCGATCCTTCTCGACGTTGCGCAGCAAGGTCTGGCAGCCGGCCGCATCGAGCTTCATCAGATCGTCGAAGGTGAACATCAGGTTCTTGATGCGTTCGGCAGACTCGCGGTTCTCTTCTTCCAGCGCCGCCAGGAAGCGGGCTTCCGTCTGGCGGTCGAAGTTGTTGAAGATGTCCGCCATCATCTCGTGGCTATCGCGGCGGCTGGTGTTGGTGAGGTTCGACATGAACTCCTTGCGCAGGGTCAGTTCGACCTTTTCCAGCACCTCCTTCTGCACCGCTTCCATGCGCAGCATGCGGTTGATCACCTCGAGCGCCAGATCTTCCGGCAAGATGCCGAGCACCTTGGCGGCATGATCGGGGTCAATCTTCGACAGCACGACGGCAACGGTCTGCGGGTATTCGTTCTTCAGGTAGTTGGCGAGAACGTTTTCCTGCACGTTGGAAAGTTTCTCCCACATGTTGCGGCCGGCAGGACCACGGATTTCCTCCATGATCGTCGCCACCTTGTCGCCGGGCAGGAAGGCAGCCAGCAGGCGCTCGGTCGCGTCCACATTGCCCATCAGCGATCCGCGCGACGACAGGCGGCGGACGAAATCGGCAAACAGGTCCTGCAACATGTTGGGTGTTACCGGGCCAAGCTTGGCCATGGCAGCAGAAATCTGGCGCACCTCGATCTCATCGAGACGGGCCCAGATCTGCTTGCCGTGCACTTCACCAAGCGCCAGCATGAGAACGGCCGCACGCTCCGCTCCTTTTAGCTCGCGCTCAATCCCGTCGTCGGAGACGGTCAGCTGGTTCTGAAGGGAATCCGTCGCCATATCTTATGCCGCCTCATCCAGCCAGCCGCGCACGATGGTCACGGCCTCGGTCGGGTAATCTTCGATCATTGCGCCAACCTTGGCGATGGACGAGGCCTGCAGCGCGCCTTCGCGCTTGGCCTCTTCCAGCCACTCGATCACGATGCCGTCGTCCTCCTCGACCAGTTCACCGGCCGGCAACTCAGACTGGGCGACCAGCGTTCCATCCGGAGCGATGACCAGTTCCTGGGCCGTCTTTTCTTCCGGCGTCACGATCCGCTTGAGCAGCGGGCGCACCACGAAGAGCAGCAGCAGCAACGAGATCAACATCAGCACGCCAAGCTCGGCAAAGCGCATGATGTCGTCGCGGGTGAAGTCAAACATGCCGGCTTCCGCCGTGTCGAAGTCCGGCTCAGGCGCGGTGGCAAAGCGCAGGTTCACGACCTCGACCACATCGCCGCGCGCCGCATCAAAGCCAACCGCCGAACGTACCAGCACGGAGATGCGATCCAGGACCTCCTGCGGGCGCGGTGCATATTGCATCACGCCTTCCGCATTGGGCTCATAGATCCCGTCTACCAGCACAGCCACCGAAAGGCGTTTGACGCGGCCGGCCTCGATGACTTCGGTCCGGATCGCCTTGGACACCTCGAAGTTGACGATCTCCTCGGTCAGGCTGGATCCTTCGGTGTCGCCGCCGGCCCCGCCCGCATCCGCGTTCGGGATCTGGTTGCCGGCCGTCACACCGGCCTGCTGGTTGGTGCGGGTGGTGTTTTCTTCCTTGCTCTGGGTCGAGCGAACGACCTGGCCCTCCGGATCGAAACGCTCCTGGGTTTCGGTGATCCGGTTGAAATCAACGTCGGCTGCGACACGGACGCGGGCGCGACCCGGCCCGACCACGCTGTTGAGGATTTCCTCGATCTGGTTGCGCAGCCGCTGCTCGACCTCGAAGGTCCGCTCCTGAATCTTGCCGGCGGACATGTTGTCCGGATTGTCATCTCCGACGGTGGCCAGCAGGCGGCCGGCATCATCCACGATCGACACGCGCTCAGGCGTCAGGCCGTCAACAGCTGCGGCGACCAGATGCTGGATGGCCCGGATCTCGCTTCCACCGAGGGAGCCACGAACCTTGATCGCAATCGAGGCAGACGGCGGACGGACGTCGCGCTGGAACAGCTGGCGCTCCGGGATCACCAGATGCACACGCGCCGAGACAATGCGGTCGATCGAACGGATCGTGCGCGCCAGTTCGCCTTCAAGCGCACGCAGGTGATTGATGTTCTGGACAAAACTCGTGGCACCGAGCGTATCGGAGCGGTCAAATATCTCGTAGCCGACCGAGCCTCCCGTCGGCAGGCCCTCCTCGGCAAGGCGCATGCGGGTGCGGGCAATCTGATCCTTCGGAATGAGGATGGTCGCCCCCTCCTGGCGCAACTGATAAGGGATCGCCAGTTGCTCCAGATTGTTGACGATCTGGGCGGAGTCCTCGATCGTCAGGTTCGAGTAGAGTTGCCCCATTTCCGGAGCGGTCACCCGGAAGATGATGAAGGCGAACATCCCGACCAGAATTGCCGCCACCGCGCCCATCGCGGCGATGCGCGTTGGACCCATGGTCCGAATGAATTCGATCAATCCGTTCACGTTTGCCCGCTCAACTTGTTTGCCCCGCCGCAGACACCAGGGGAATCGAATCCCCCGCATTGCCGACGCGCCATTGTCCGATAGGCAAAATTTGCCCGCCAGAAGGTAAACAAGTTATTAACGAATATCGGCGCCGCGAACGGGAATGGCTGTTTTCAGCCAGTTCTGACTGCCGCCTCATTTCGCAAAACGGTAGAAAGTGCCGAGCAGCATTAACCAATCACTCATATCTGGCGAAAGGCGGGACCGAATCCGGGCGCGAGGTCGCCCTACCTCCCTCTTGCCTCGCACGGCGATGGCCATAAAAAAAGCCTGGCCGGTGGGCCAGGCTTAGGTGTTGGAGGTTCAGTCCGTGCGCGCGGGGGGCGCCGGGCTGTTAATTTCGGTACTGCTGAACCCGCGTAGCACGCAGGCCAGCCAGTCCGTGGCGCTCGATTGAGCTCTGCCAGGACAGAAACTCCTCAACCGTCAGCGTGTAGCGCTGGCATGCTTCCTCCAGCGACAACAAGCCACCACGAACTGCGGCGACGACCTCGGCCTTCCTCCGGATCACCCATCTCTTGGTGCTCGGAGGTGGCAGATCCGCAATCGTCAGCGGACTGCCGTCAGGCCCAATTACATATTTTACACGCGAACGAATTTGCTCGGTCATTGTACTCTCACACAAACCATGACCAGGTTTAAAAGTGAGATTACACGCCGGGATTTAAAATTTACCTAAGCAACGATACACCGATGATTAACCACGAAATTGCAATTTCTTCAGTTGTTATTAAAGTCTTCGTCGCGATTTGCATTGCCTTTGTTCGGACACATTAACGCAGCGCTAACCATGAAATGGCGGATGACGCAACGGCTTCAACAAAAAGGCGGCCGACGCGAAAGCGTCAGCCGCCAGACAGCAAAATGGAAGTACTGAAGATCTTAAAGGGCTGTCGAGGAAACCGACTTCACGGATGCGACCGGAATGCGGACATCGCCGATTTTCAGGTATGCCGTGCCGCTGGAAATATCAACTTTGTCGACTTTTCCCTTCACTTCGGTCGTGACCGTCTGCTGATTGCTGCCGGAGTCAAAAACCGAGAACTTGACCGTATACGCTCCCGGGCCTGCAGTTCCGCCCTCGCTCATCTTGCCATCCCAAGTGTAGGTGCCGCTGCCCTTGTTGAGACTGACGTCACCGCGATAGACCAGCGCACCGCCGGAGTTGCGCACCTCCACCGTACCTTTGGCATCGTTGGGGACCGAGTAGTTCCAGGTCGCCTGACCGTCAGCCATCATGGTCGTATCGCCTGAAGCCGAAACATAGGACCCCAGATACGATACATAACTGCTGGCCTGCCCCGACTGGATAACGCTGAGCAGGCTGGCAAGCTGTTCGTTGGTCTTAATCCCTTGCTCGACGGTCGAATACTGAACCAGCTGCTGGGTATATTGAGCCGGATCCATAGGCTCCAGCGGGTTCTGATTCTTGATCTGCGTCGTCAACAAGGTCAAGAACAGATCATAGCTGCCGAACAGGGCCTTGCGGCTCTGTTCGGTTGCCGAGTTTCCGGAAGCTCCCGCTGTGCCGGCACTGCTGACTGTTGTCATGACACTTAAACTCCTTCAGTCGTTCCGCACTTCGGACAGCTTGCCGTTTCGATCAAACGCAGTGCAGCCCGGCCTTTTTTCTGGCGCGTTTCCAGCCGGAAACGCTGTTTCACTCATCTTGCCGGATGCCAAAGCACCAGCATCCAAGCTTAAATCCGAATATCGAGCCCGCCCGATGCGTTGCCCCGGTAAAGCTGTGCCACACGCTCGCTTGCAAGACGCTCAGCCTGGCTGGCATCGGCCTCAGCCGACTGTCCGTCACCGCCCTGCTGCCGCGAGCCATTGTGATCGCTTCCCTCGCCACTGAACGAGAATGAACGCCCCCCCTCATCACGCAGCGAAAATTGCAGACTGCCCTGCTCCGCCTTCAGACCCGCCGCTTCCAGCGCCCGTTCCAGACTGCGCTGGTCACGCATGAACAGGTCGAGGGTTTCCGACTTGTCGACCGTCAGCTTGGCCTTGACCTCGCCATCCTTGGTGACAGTCATCTCCACATCAATGCGGCCGAGTTCAGCCGGGTCGAGACGGATCTGGAACCGGCTCTGGCCCGGCCGGGCCTGCTGCTGCATCTGGGCCGCGACCTGCGCTGCCGCGGCCTGGGCCATCTGTGGCCCCGGCAGGTTGGCGGCCTGCGCCTCGGCCCGGGTCATGGGTGTCGCGCCCCGCGCGCCGAACATCGCATCAGCATCACTGAGGCTCTCGCCGAATTCAGCCGCCGCGGCGGCTGCCTCCATGGCAATGGCCAGTGCCGGAGCCTCCCCCCGCGACGAGCCGGCTGCCGCCTGGCCTGTCAAGCGGGCAGCCGCCTCATTTGAGCCGGCCGAGGCCGCATCGGCACCGGCGGTGCCGCGCAGCGACGAGCCTTGCATAAACTGTCCCTCGGCGGCGGCGGCAAGCCGATTGGCCAGAGGCGAGCGATCTTGCAGCTCAGCCAGATCCGTTGAATCGGGATCAGCAGCCAGAAGACTTGCCTCACTCGCCAGGCCCGAACGGGTGTTGGGCGCGCGGACAGGGGCCACTTTCGCAGCCTGCGTTGCCGCACCAGCAACCAGAACGGGCGCAGGATCCGCAACATCAAGGCCAGGCTCCTGAAGGCTGACCGCCTCGACATCAGCATTGGGACCGGTACTGGCCATGGCGAATTGCAGCAGATCCGGCCCTGAGCCGGCAGGCACCACGGCCGCCTGGGCCGGCGGCACGGTCTGGCTGTTTCCCGACTGGACTGGCTGGGTTGCCTGTGACTGGGCCGGCATGACTTCGGCCTTCAAGGTGAAGGCGCCACCAACGGCCTCGGCGAGCCGGGCGAACAGCGGATTGACGTCAGCAGCGTCTGATGCCTGTGCCTGTGCCTGGACTTGTGCAAGCGCCACTGGCCGGACCGGTTCACGCGGATCGACCGTGCCTTCGGCTGTCGCCCCGGACTTGCCGGTCAGGCGCGCGGGATCAACAGGCTCAGGCGCGGCGAAAAACCGGCTTGTGCCGTCCTTGCCCGGCTCCGGAACCTGGGTTTCCCAGCTGCCGGGCATCGTCGGCACCGGCTTCGCCGTCAGGACCGGCGCCGCCTCGGCCTCGCCTGCAGGCGCCTCTGCGGCGGCAGCGGACTGAGCCGGGGCAGATGTCGGCGTCTCATCCCTGTCACCAGGCTGGGCTACGGGGAATGCCAGCGCTGCAGCCTTGACCGCAGGTTGCGCCATGCCGGGGGCCTGCGCCATGCCAGTGACCTGCGCCGGCATCTGGAGCTGAGGCCCCTGCGGTGCGCTTGCCCCTGTCGTCGGCGCGGAGCCGGACGGCCGGGCATCGGCCGCGACCTGCCCCGGGCCTGCAGGCCCCGCCGCATCGGACCCAGCAGCCCCGAAAGCAGTCTCGCCCGCGGCAACACCGGCCCGAGCTTCCGGCACCAGGGCCAGGGGGGCGGCGGGAACGGGCGGCTGCACCGGCACCGGCGGCATCAGCGCCGCCATGGCGAGGGCCGCCTCCAGACTGGCAGTCTGAACATAGCCAGCTTCAAGATCAGCCATCCCTGGCGAAATCACTTCAGGCGCATCTGGCCCCGCCGCTGCAGCATCCGGCCCACCGGGCACCTTGGCTTGCGCCGGAAGACCGGACGCATTGCCAGCGGAATCCGGGCCAGTGGAACCGGGCAGATCTGCCGCCGTCATGCCTTCCTGCAGCGGCACAGCACCGGCAACAGGCACCGTGGCGCCCGGAAGACCGGCCACCTGCTGCGGCTGAGCGACCGCAGGCAAAACGGCAGCGCCGGACGAAGCGGCAGGATCGACTTCCAGCGCAGCCAGAAGACCGGCAAAGGCGCCGCTGGCCGCATCACCGGACGCAGGATCCGCGACCGCAGCACCGACACCCGCTGCACCCATTTGATCGAACCGGAGCTGAAACGCCTGCACGAGCACCCTCACTTCACCGCCACCGCCACACAACGGCCCGAACATGCCGGGCACGGCGGATTTCACACACGAGTGCCAATGCAATGCCCGCGCCAGTTTTCCTCAGGCTAAAATGCTGTTTTGAATCAAGAAAGTGGCAGAGGCCACCGCACAAGCCGCAGCAATCGCGCGCGGCCCAGCGGCAGAAGTTGCAGGCGCACCCGGCAGAGATTGCCGCCCCGCACCGGGCTGATTTGGCTTTGGCCGCAAGTTTCTGTATAAGCGGCGTGTTTCTCGCAATCGGACCTGCCGGCCCTGACGTGCCTTGCCAAGGGCAAGCCACCCTGGCTGTGCGCCTGTTGCGGGGCGACATTTCATCCCCGACTGGCGGACCTTGACCCCGCCAAGGCGCAAGGATCGACCTCAGATGCTGAATTCCCTCGACCTGCCGCGTGCGCCCAAGGACACGCGTGTGGTTGTCGCCATGTCCGGCGGCGTGGACTCCTCCGTTGTTGCCGGCCTGATGCAGCGCGAAGGCTATGACGTCATCGGCGTCACGCTGCAGCTGTATGACCATGGCGCCGCCGTGCACCGCGCCGGCTCCTGCTGCGCCGGCCAGGACATCCACGATGCCCGCCGCGTTGCCGAACGGCTCGGCATTCCCCATTACGTGCTGGACTACGAGCGCCGCTTCAAGGAAGCCGTGATCGACCGCTTCGCCGACAGCTACATGAACGGCGAGACGCCGGTGCCTTGCGTTGCCTGCAACCAGACCGTCAAGTTCTCCGACCTCCTGGAGACCGCGCGCACGCTGGGTGCCGACGTGCTGGCCACCGGGCACTATGTGCGCTCGGAGCAGGAGGGCGCGCACCGGGCGCTGTACCGGCCGGTCGATCTCGACCGCGACCAGAGCTATTTCCTCTTCGCCACCACGCAGGCGCAGCTCGACTTCCTGCGCTTTCCGCTCGGCGGCATGGCAAAGCCGGCGGTGCGCGCGCTGGCACACGAATTCGGCCTCTCCGTCGCCGACAAGCAGGACAGCCAGGACATCTGCTTCGTGCCGAACGGCAAGTATTCCGACGTGATCCGCAAGCTGCGGCCGGAGGCAGCAGAGCCGGGCGAGATCGTGCATGTGGACGGGCGCGTGCTTGGCCGCCACGACGGCATCATCCATTACACCATCGGCCAGCGCCGCGGCATTGGGGTGGCCACCGGCGAGCCGCTCTATGTGGTGCATCTCGACGCGCCGAACCGCCGCGTGCTCGTCGGCCCGCGCGAGGCGCTCGCCACCCGGACGCTGGAGCTGCGCGATGTCAACTGGCTGGGCGGCACACCGCTTGCCGAGACCATGAGCTGCGACGTCTTCGCCAAGGTGCGCTCGACCCGGCCGCCCACCCCGGCGCGGCTGACGCTGGACAACGGCCAGGCGCGGGTGGACCTCACCGACGGCGAGACCGGCGTCGCCCCCGGCCAGGCCTGCGTGTTCTTCGACAGCGACAGCCCCGGCGCGCGCGTGCTGGGCGGCGGCTGGATCGCCCGCGCCCGGTCGGTCGGCCTCACCGCCGCCCCGGACTTTTCCCGCGCGGAGGTGCGCACCCATGCGGTGGCTGTCACCGCCACGCCCGTTCGCGGCTAAGACCAGCTCGTGATGAGCCTCACTCACCGGGAGTTGGGCCAAGCCCGGGCGGCGGTTGAGCCTTTTCAAGGCGTGCTTGCGTCAGCATCTCAGCGCCTTGGTACAAGCCCCGCCCCGGCACCCGGAACGCCGGGGCGTGGCCCCCTCCTCCTCCCCTGGAGCCGCCCCGGCCCGGCGCGGCGCGGCGACCGGCCAGGCCGGGTCTCGCTCCCCGGCACGTTCATCCACAGCCGGCAAAAAACTCTGATGCGGGAGGCCGCAAGTCCGCTTGACAGGCCGCCCCGCTCCTTTCTATAAGCACGCCACATCCGGCGTCGCACAAGACGCCGGTCCATCCGACCCCGGCACATTGGCCATGCAAAGCCAACACGCCCGGACCTCGGACCGGATGGCGGAGTAGCTCAGTTGGTTAGAGCAGCGGAATCATAATCCGCGTGTCGGGGGTTCGAGTCCCTCCTCCGCTACCATTTTGGAATATTTCTTGCGTTTCTTAAACTCAATATAGTAGTAGCTGATTAAGAAACCGATGTTCACTTGAGCACCCGAATTCTCACTATATAGACCAATCAAATTTGTCGAAGTTCGATGAGAATCGAAAGTTAGATTCCTCTATTAATGCAGTGTATTCAGATTTTTGTTGATCATCATTTGGTAAGTTAATTGAAAGCCTGCCGCACATTATTTTCAACGGCTCATCGAGATCAGAATCCAGACTAACAAGGAAATCTCTCAGTTGCTTTATATGGTATAATATATACCAACACCCCTCATTGCTCAGAAATGAGGCGGCCTCCTCGCGGAAAAAATGATGTGCAAAATAGTCGCGCCGTTTTTTAGCTTCAAATAAACGATGGCGCATTGTCGAAAATTCCCCAATATCCGCAACACTTTTCACCATGTGTCCAAGTGTCATTTTTCTCGCGCGTTCAAAACCGAAATCGTGCGCTGCTTCCCATTCCTGCTGGGAAGCTATCTCACCCGCTTCCAATGCTGTGCCGACGTGATGGAAGGTCAGCACATTGATCAATGAATGCTCGACAAGCGAGAACTTAAAAAACAAAAGTCCGAAATGTGCGTATATTTCCTTCGATAGATTCACCTCTGGACCCGAAAGCTCTGGAAAATCCGAAATTAACTCAGTCATTTGCTCAGACGTTATCATAAGAATTGCCCTCAGATATCGCTCGAAGAAGCAGATAATACAGTACTAGTTTTTCACTACTATCCCCTCACAGATCAAGCAACATCCGCGCCGTCGCGACGGGCAGGAACATGCGCAGCGGATTTGATGGCAAGGGTTGGAAGCCGTAGCCGGCGTAGAGCTTGCTCCGCCGGGTGACAAGGTCGGCGTTGCCGTCGTCAAGGACATCAAGGATCACGACAGCAATGCCGATGTGATCGGCGGCAAGGACAATGCGGCGCAGCGCATCGGCCAAGAGGTCGCCGCCAAACCCTTGACCCGAGAAGCGTTGGTCCACCCCGATCATGGCCAGAAATGCTGCGGGGATGAAGCCATGCGCCGGACGGGTTCGGGCAAACCGGGGCGGCAGTTCGCCATAGTCAATCGTGTGGGCATTGAGCGCATAGAAGCCGATCAGGTCGGCGTCGGGCGAGGTCATGACATAGACGCGCGTATTGTCCGCCTTCGCCAGCTTGTTGGCCTTCCGCCTGAAGAAATTGTCGACCTGCGCGACGCCGCAGCTAAAGCCTGCACGGTCGTGCTTCTCCGGATCGAACAGCTCGACAAGATAATGCCGGGACGCGCTGTCATTCACTTCGACAGGACGCGCGACTTGTGGCGGGCAAAGGCGCGCTTGAGCTGTTCGGTGGGCTGTGCCGGATTGTCCAGGGCCTCGAAGAAGACGGCATGATCGGCGGCGGCGAGGCTTGTGCGCTCATGCGCGGCAATGGTTGCCAGTGCGGACTGATAGGCCGCGTTCATCGTGAACACGCTGTCATCGACGCCACTGAGCGCGGCCGCCCGCTGGATCGTCTGCTTGATATGCGGCGTGACGTCGAGCGTCATTGGCTCGCTTGCGCGCGCGTCAATGTCCTTGGGCGTGTCGTCCGATGCGGACATGGCCGTTGCCTAACTGTGAAACTGCCCAAATTGTACACCGCGAAGCCGCAGAGGCGTACTCCTTCCGAGACACAAACAATATCCCACAGTTGAGCCACGGCTTTTCCCTCACACCCCGAACCGGTCACGCAAACGGTAGAGCAACACGGACGGGGTGAGGAACCAGGGGGTGCCGGTGTAGAGGGGGCGGGTGGGGAACGGAAGGCGTTCGAAGGCGGACGGGGTGGTTTCGCGGCCGGCGGCCTTGCGGCCCATGCGCATGCCGAGGTAGCTGGCCATGCCGACGCCGGCCCCGCAATAGCCCATGGCGTGATAGAGGCCTTTGTCTTCCCCGCAATGGGCGAGCGTGTTGAACGTGTAGCCGACAAAGCCCATCCAGGCGTAGCTGATGCGGTAGGGCTCAAGCTCCGGGAACAGGGCGACAAGGTCGCGGTGCAGGGTGACGGCGCTGATGCGCGGGTCGGTCTCGCTGAGGGACACGCGGCCGCCGAAGAGAACGCGGCGGCGGTCCGGCGACAGGCGGTAGTAATAGACGAGCTTGCGCGTGTCGGAGAGGATGCGGTCGGTCGGGAACAGGCGGTCGACGAGGGCCTGCGGCAATTCCTCGGTGGCGATGATGTAGGAGCCGATCGGGATGATGCGGCGCTGGTGATGCGGGGACAGCGGCCCGGAATAGCCGTTGGTGGCAAGGATGACCTTGCCGGCGCGGATGGTGCCGGCGGGCGTTGTCACGGCAAAGCCGCTGCCCTGCCGCTCCAGCCGCGTTGCCGGGCAATGGCTTTTGACAAGGGCGCCGGCGGCCAGCACACGGGCAAGCAGGGCCGGATGGTACCGGCCGACATCGATGCTGCAATGGCGCGGAAAGATCATGCCGCCGTGATAGGCGGCGGTGCCCAGCTCCCGCGCCATCTCGGCCTTCGGCACCATATAGGCACCGGTTTTCCAGACCGGATGGCCCGCGGCACAGTCACGCGCGAGGCTGTCATAGAGATGCGGCTTGTGCGCGCCGTGAAAGCGGCCGACCTCGGCAAAGCCGCAGTCGAGCGCCTCATCGCGTACCAGCGCATGCATGTAATCGAGAGATGACTGGCCTTCCTCCAGAATGGCACGGGCGATGTCCGGGCCATGCTTGCGGGAGAGCGCGGCAAAGGACGGCTTGACGCTGGTCGAGACCTGTCCGCCGTTGCGCGTGCTGCAGCCCCAGCCGGCGGATTCCGCGTCCAGCACCAGCGTCGACAGCCCTTCCCGGCTGGTCTGCAGCGCGGCGTTGAGCCCGGTGTAGCCGGCGCCGATGATGACCACATCGGCTTCGGGCGGCAGCGGCGTCAGGCTGAGGTCGGGACCGGTGTCCTTGCCGGGACCAGAATGCCACCAATAGGGCTCTGGCTTGAAGTCGGGGGCGAACAGGGCATCGGTTGCAGCCATGGCTGGGGTCATGGGTGGCCTTCAGCTTGCGCGGTGATCGAAGAGGACAAGGTCTGCCCCCTTCTCGCCAACCATGATGGTGGGCGCGTTGGTGTTGCCCGAGGTGACCGTCGGAAAGATCGAGGCATCGATGACGCGCAAGGCCTCGACCCCATAGACCCGCAGCCGGTTGTCGACCACGTCCACGTCCGGATCGGGCCCCATGCGGCAGGTGCTGACCGGGTGGAACACGGTGGAGCAGCGGGCGCGCACATCGGCCAGCATGTCGAGATCGCTCTCGACCTTGGCCCCCGGCACGATTTCCGTCTCGATCACGGAATGCATGGCCGGTGAGGCAGCAATCTGGCGCATCAGGCGGCAGCCCTCGACCATCTCCACCTGATCCTGCACGGTGGCGAGAGAGTTGGGGTGGATTTCCGGCGCGTCCATCGGGTCGTTGGACCTGAGGCCAATAGACCCGCGGCTGGTTGGCCGCGTCGGCTGGAAGCCGAGCAGGAAACCGGAAAACGGATCCGGATTCATCAGCGGCCGCTTGCCCTTCGGCGCCTTGGTGTAGCTGACCGGCGAGAAGTAGAGCTGCATGTTGGGCCGGGCGGCTTCCGGCGAGGACCGGACAAAGCCGCCAGCCTGGTTGACGCTGAGCGACAGCGGACCGCGCCGTGTCAGGACGTAGCGCAGGCCCTGCCACAGCTTGCCCCACCAGGGGTGGAGCTGGTCGTTGAGGGTCGGCACCCTGGAGCGGTAGAGATAGTCCAGCCCGAGATGGTCCTGCAGGTTGCGGCCAACGCCCTTGCGCTCGACCCGGACCTCGAGGCCCTTTGCCCGCAGGCTGTCGCCCGCGCCGATGCCGGAGAGCAGCAACAGCTGCGGCGAGTTCACCGCGCCGGCGCTGAGGATGACCTCGCGCCGGGCGTTGACGCGCAGTTCCTCCGCCCCCCGGCGGAAGGTCACGCCGACCGCACGCCGGCCCTCAAGCTCGACCCGCGTGGCATGGGCATGGGTGAGGACGGTGACATTGGACCGCCGGCGCGCCCGCGCCAGATAGGCCCTGGCCGTCGACATGCGAAAGCCGCCCTTGGCCGTGATCTGATAGAGGCCAACGCCTTCCTGCGAGGCACCGTTGAAGTCCGGGTTGCGGCGGAAGCCGGCCTGTTCGCAGCCCGAAAGAAACACGTCGCAGAGCGGATGCAGATCGCGCGCGGGGGTCATGACATGCAAGGGGCCCTGGTCACCGCGATAGGCATCGCCTCCGGCGGCATTGGTCTCGCTGCGCTTGAAATAGGGCAGCACATCGTCCCAGCCCCAGCCGGGGTTGCCCATGGCGGCCCAGTCGTTGAAGTCGTCATGCTGGCCGCGGATATACACCATGGCATTGATCGAGCTGGAGCCGCCGAGCACCTTGCCGCGCGGCCAGTAGCCGGTGCGGCCATCGAGGCCGGGATCGGGTTCGGTGCGGTACATCCAGTTGATCGCGGGATTGTAGAAGGCCTTGCCGTAGCCGATCGGCATCCAGATCCAGAAGTTGAGGTCCGAGCCGCCCGCCTCGAGCACGCAGACGGAAAAGCGGCCGCTTTCCGACAGCCGGTCGGCCAGCACGGCTCCGGCAGAGCCGGCCCCCACGATGATGAAGTCGAACTCTTGCATGATGGCCTATCGCGCCGTCTTGTCGCGTTGAACGAGGATGGAAACCAGCGCCAGCAGTCCCGATCCGAGCATCAGGAAGACCGACACCGCATTGAGGACCGGCGTCGAGCCGACCTTGGCCATGCGGTCGTACATGGTGATCGTCAGCGGAGCGTCGGAACCCACCAGGAACAGGGTCGTGTTGAAATTCTCGAACGACACCAGGAAGGCGACGATGCCGGAGGCGATCATGGCCGGCCGCAGGAACGGCAGCGTGATCGTGGCCAGCACCCGGAGCCGGCTTGCACCGAGGTTGAGCGCAGCCTCCTCCAGCGCACCGTCGAATTTCTTCAGCCGCGCGGTGATCACCAGCGAGGTGATGGTGGTGATGAAGGAGAACTGGCCAAGCACCACCAGGAACAGCCCGGGCCTCAAAAAGCTCAACTCCATGCCCAGCGCGCCTTCGAGAGCATTGGCCGTGTCGCTGGCCAGAACGAGGATCGAGATGCCCAGGATGACGCCCGGAATGACCAGCGGAACGACCATGAGGATGTAGAAGAAGTTCTTCGCCGGAAAATCACCGCGCACGAACAGGAAAGCATTGGTCGTGCCGAAGGCCACCGACAGGACCGCCACGCAGGAGGCGATGACGAACGAGTAATAGAGGCCGCTGAGCAGCCGCCGGTCATAGAACATGCCGCGCTTGGGCTCGGTCGGGTTGAAGAACCAGTCGAGGGTGAAGCCTTGCCAGGGCAAGGCCGGGAACAGGCTGTCGTTGAAGGCAAAGGCGGCAGCGGCCACCAGGGGCGCGGCGAGAAACAGGAAGAAGACCGCGACATAGAGCCGGTAGCCGAGAAGGAAGGGCGTGAGCCGATTGGTGCGGAGCATCCTGCCTCTCCCTCAGCTTCTGGCAACAGTGTTGGCCAGGGTCTGGCCGCTGAGCTTGAGACCCAGCCAGATGACGAGCGAGGTGAACAGCAGCAACAGTATGCCGAAGGCAGCCCCCGCCTCCCAGTTGAAGCGGGTGATGAACTGATTGTAGATCTGTTCGGTGAACCAGCTGGAGTTCTTGCCACCGAGAAGGATCGGCGTGAGATAGGACCCGGCCGTCAGCATGAAGACGACGATGCAGCCCGAGACAATGCCGGGCATGGCATAGGGGATGATGATCCGCCGCAGCACCGTGAAGCCGTTGCCGCCCAGATTGTAGCCGGCCTCGATCATGGCGTTGTCCATGCCATCGAGCGTCGAGACCAGCGGCACGATCATGAACAGCATGACGGTGTAGACGAGGCCGACGACGACGGTGACGTCGTTGTAGAGAAACTCGACCGGGCCGCTGACGACGCCGGTCCACTGCAGGAAAGAGGACAGCACCCCGGTTTCGCGCAGCAGCAGGATCCAGCCGAAGGCGCGAATGAGATCACTGACCCAGAGCGGCACCAGGCACAGGAGGAACAGCGCGCCGCGGGTGCGATTGCCGGCAAGCTTGGCGATGTAATAGGCAATCGGGAAGCCGATGAGCAGCGCCAGAGCCGTGACCAGCAGCGACATGGAGCCGGTGCGCAGCAGCGTGTTCCAGTAGATCGGCTCCTGCAGGAAGTCGATGTAATGGCCGAAGCCGAACTCATAGACGCGCGGAGCAACCTTCTCGCGCAGGGACAGGCGGATCATGCCGATATGCGGCAGAATGATCAGCAGGCTGATCCACAGCGCAAAGGGCGTGAACAGCAGGATCAGCACCAGGCGCTTGAAATCCTTCTGCAGCATCAGCCGGCCCCTCCGCCGGCAAAGCACATGGCGTGACGGGCCGACCAGAGCAGCGTGACAGCCTCGCCCGGACGGACATCATTGTCGCCGGTCAGCGTGATGTCGGCCTCGATCAGTTCGCCATGGTCGCTGCGCACCAGAACGCGGCTGTTGGCGCCG
Organism: Pannonibacter carbonis; assembly: GCF_003012935.1. Taxonomy (GTDB): domain Bacteria; phylum Pseudomonadota; class Alphaproteobacteria; order Rhizobiales; family Stappiaceae; genus Pannonibacter; species Pannonibacter carbonis. The sequence continues at coordinate 70,694 of NZ_PUDR01000011.1, forward strand.
TTGAACAGAAGGCTTTCGACGCTCCCGTCCATCCGGTTTTCGTCCGGCGCGTTTGCTGCAGGTCCTGCGGACTTGCGGTGCGTGCGGATGAACTCGGGCCGGACGAAGATCTCGACCGCATCCCCATCGCGAACGCTCTGGCCACCGGCTGCGGTGAAGGCCATCTGCAATCCTTGCAGGGTCTCGACCTTCCCGCCGGTGCCGTCGCTCACCCGCACCTTGCCGGACCAGCGGTTGCTGTCGCCGACGAAGCCGGCAACGAAGGCCGTCTTCGGATGGTGGTACAGCTCCTGCGGCGCGCCGATCTGCTCGAAGCGGCCCTGGTTCATGATCGCGACCCGGTCGGACATGACGAGGGCTTCGGACTGGTCGTGGGTGATGTAGATGAAGGTGGTGTTGAACTGGTGCTGCAGCAGCTTCAGCTCGATCTTCATGGCCTCGCGCAGCTTCAGGTCGAGCGCGCCGAGGGGTTCATCGAGCAGCAGCACATCCGGATCCAGCACCATGCAGCGCGCAATGGCGATGCGCTGCTTCTGACCGCCGGAAAGCTGGTGGATTTCCCGCTCCGCCACGTCCGGCAGGGCGATGCGCTCCAGCACATCGTGGACCTTGCGCCGGATTTCAGCATTGGCAACGCCCTTGCAGCGCAGGCCATAGGCGATGTTTTCGAAGACATTCATCATCGGGAACAGCGCCAGATGCTGGAACACCATCTTGACGTTGCGCCGGTTCGGCGGCGTGCCCAGCACCGAATGGCCCTTGATGCGGATGTCGCCGCTGGTCGGCTCCTCGAACCCGGCAATCATGCGCATCAGGGTCGTCTTGCCGCAGCCGGACGGCCCGAGAATGGAAAAAAACGAGCCACTGGGAATTTCGAAGGAAATGTCCTTCACCGCGCGAAAGGCGCCGAAAGACTTGGCAATGTCAGTGCATTCGAGATCAGGAACCTGGGACATCGTCATATGGCAAGCCGCGCGAGAAGGAACTGAAGGGACAGCAAGAAACAGGCTGCCGCGATCACGCGCCACGCGTCAGGGAGGCGGGGCGGAAAAAAGATGCAGCTGCGCACAGGGGACGCGCGCAGCTGCAGACCATGCCCACGATCAGCCGCCGGTGGCAGCCTTGATCTTTTCCAGGGTCTTGCCTTCCATGTCTTCCACGCCCGACGGGATGTTGGCGAAGAACTTCAGGTTGGCGATGTCGGCATCGGTAAAGGACGCGTTGACGGCGGCCTTCTTGTCCTCAGGCAGCAGATCCTTGCCGCCCTTGACCGCTGCGATGGCGCCGGTGCTGGCGGACATGAGGGTCACGTTCTCAGGACGCAGGACGAAGTTGATCCACTTGTAAGCCACATCATCCGCCGCACCCTTTGCCGGAATGGCGAAGGTGTCGATCCAGGCCAGGGCGCCGGTGGCCGGCGGCACGAAGACGATGTTCTTGTTCTGGTCGTAGAGCTTGAACGCGGTGGAGTCCCAGGTCTCGGACGCGACGATTTCACCCGACAGCATCATGGCGCTGAGGTCATCGCCCGAGTTCCAGTAGGCCTTGATGTTGTCCTTGCAGGCGATGAGCTTGTCGGCAACCTTGTCGAGAATGGTCTGGTACTTGGCCAAGTCCGCATAGGCCGCGAACGGATCCTCGCCCATGGCGAAGGCCGTGCCGAGCAGGATCGTGCGACGCAGGCGCATCGACGTCTTGCCCTTGTACTGCGGGTCGCAGAGATCGCCCCAGCCCTTGATGTTCGGCGCCTTGGACGTGTCGGCCATCAGGCCAGAGGTGCCCCACTGGTGCGGCACGGCATAGACCTGGCCTTCGATCGTGGTGTTGGCCTTCACGCCATCAAGGAGCGAGGCTTCCATCACGCCGGTATCGATCTTCGACAGGTCGAGCGGCTTGTAGATGCCGTATTCCAGCTGCGCGGCGTAGATGCGGTCGTGGCTGGGCTGGGCAAGGTCAAAGCCTGAGCCACCGGTGGCGCGCAGCTTGGCAATCATTTCCTCATTGTTCGAAAAGGTGACCTCGACCTTGACGCCCGGATTTTCGGCTTCGAACTTCTGGATCAGCTCATCGGGAGCATAGGAGCCCCAGGTGAGAATCCGCAGCGTTTCGGCATTGGCACCACTCACGCCGGCCAGCATCGTGGCCGCCAGCAAACCTGCAAGCATTGTTCTGGTATGCATTGTTTCCTCCCTTCAATGCAACAGACGCACTCTCGGCTGTCTCGATCAAAAGCCTAAGGGTCGATTGGTCTGCAAAATATATCCATTGCAGATATTCTTGCAGTCCACTTCTGGCACCGCATCAGCGCAGCAGTCGGTCCAGTGTGTCCAGACCCTTGCGGATGTCATCGGGGGCGGCGCAGCCAAAGCCGAAGACCAGACCACGTTCGGCGATGGGGGCGACCGTGTAGCGGCCAAGGCCGGCAATCACGATCCCGGCCTGCCGCGCCTTCTCGACAATGTCTGCCTCTTCCAGCCCGGGCGCAAGCATGCCGACGGCGTGGAAGCCGCTCTGGGTCGGCTGCAGGTCGATGCGCCCGGACAGGCGCCGGGCCGCGGAAATCAGCAGATCATGCCGATCCTTGTAGATCTGCCGCATGGTGCGGATATGCGTGGCAAACATGCCCTCGTCCATGAATTCGGCAACGATGGCCTGCGTCACGGTCGGGACACCGCTGAGCCAGGTCTGACTGATGCGCTGAAAGCTCTCGACCAGCCCGTCCGGCACCAGGGCATAGCCAAGCCGGAGCGAGGGAAACAGCGACTTGGAGAAGGTGCCGACGTAGATGACCCGGCCGTGGGTATCGATGCTCTTGAGGGTCGGTGGCGGCTGGTCACCGTAATAGAACTCACCATCGTAATCGTCCTCGACGATCATGGCATCGGCTTCACTGGCCGCCTTCAGGAGCGCCAGCCGGCGCGGCAGGCTCATCACATGGCCAAGTGGCTGCTGATGCGACGGGGTCACGAAGGCGAGCCGGAAATGCGGTGCCTTGGCAAGACCATCCTGGACGCAGAGCCCCTCCTGATCGACCGCCACCGGAATGGGGATGGCACCGATGGCAACGAAGGCATTGCGTGCGCCAATCGCACCGGGATTTTCGAACCACATCGGCTCACCCGGATTGACCAGCATGCCGCCGATCAACGAGAAGGCCCGCTGCGCACCATTGGTGATGAAGATCTGCTCCGGTGCGCATTTGATCCCGCGCGAGGCGTTGAGCTGGCGCGCAATGGCAGCCCGCAAGGGGGCATAGCCGAAGGGCTCGCCATAGCCCATGATGTCGTCCCGGTCCTTGCGCCAGTGGCGGGCCGAGAGCTTGGCCCATTGCGCCATCGGAAAGGCATCGAGCGCTGGCAGCGCCGTTGTGAAGGCCTGGGACTTATGCGGCAGGCGCGTGCGCCGGACGAATTCCGGGATGGCATGGCGCGTGGCGTGGGACAGGCGCGGAATGGCCTTGATCGCCGTGTCGCCGGCCGGCAGCGGTTTCGGCTCCAGACGCCCGGTCAGCGCCTCGCTGACATAGGTGCCGGACCCGACCCGCGCCTCCAGCAGCCCCTCCGACACCAGCCGCTCGACGGCATCGATCACCGTGGTGCGGGAGACGCCGATCTCCTCGGCGAGGGTTCGCGTTGCCGGCAGGCGCTCGCCCGGCGCAAGGCCACCGTTGAGCAGCAAATCACGCAGCGCCATGTAAAGCTGGATCGAGATCTTCTTCTCGGCCCCCTTGTCGATCTTGATCGACGACAGCACCGCCCCGGCATGACGCTTCATGGCTCGCCTCCAAATTGGTATGCGATTTTGCCCAAAGCGGACCTTATATCAAGACCAATTCCGGATAGGCTCGTGATCGAAGCATCAAGGCCGCCCCCAGGCCAAAGCCCGTCGAGAGTTGACCCCATGAAAATCAAGGCGATCGAAACGTTCACCAACGAATTCGTCTGCTTCGTCCGCGTGACATCCGAGACCGGCGCCCAGGGATGGGGCCAGGTCGCGCCCTATTACGCCGATATCACGGCACAGGTGGTGCATCGGCAGGTCGCCCCTTACGCGCTGGGCCAGGACGCCTTCGACATCGCCCATCTGATGCAGATCATCCCGGAGCGGGAGCACAAGTTCCCCGGCTCTTACCTGCGCCGGGCAATGGGCGGGCTCGACACGGCGCTTTATGACCTGCGCGGCAAGCTGGAGGGCAAGCCGGTCTGCGAATTGCTTGGCGGCACGCCTGGCAAGATACGGGCCTATGCCTCGTCAATGAAGCGGGACATCACGCCTCAAGCTGAGGCCAAGCGCCTGAAGAAGCTGCAGGATCAGTTCGGCTTTGATGCCTTCAAGTTCCGCATCGGGTCGGAGTGCGGCCATGACCGCGACGAGTGGCCTGGCCGGACCGAGGAGATCGTGCCGCTCATCCGCAAGACCTTCGCCGACGATACCAGCCTGCTGGTGGACGCCAACTCCTGCTACTCGCCCGCCAAGGCCATCGAGATCGGCCGGTTCCTGGAAGACAATGGCATCTCGCATTACGAGGAGCCCTGCCCCTACTGGCATTATGACCAGACGCGGCAGGTCACCGAGGCGCTGGATATTGATGTCACCGGTGGCGAGCAGGACTGTTCTCTGGTCGACTGGCAGCGGATGATCGATGGCCGGGTGGTCGACATCATCCAGCCGGACGTGTGCTATCTTGGCGGCATGTGGCGGACCATGAAAGTGGCCGAGATGGCCCATGCCGCCGGCATCCCCTGCACGCCGCATGCGGCGAACTGGTCGCTGGTGACGCTGTTCACCATGCATCTGCTGCGCGCCATCCCGAACCCCGGGAAGTATCTCGAATTCTCGATCGAGGAAGCGGACTATTACCCGTGGCAGTACGGCCTGTTCTCCAACTCGCCCTATGACATTGTCGATGGCCATGCCACCGTGACGGACGCGCCCGGCTGGGGCATCGAGATCAATCCGGACTGGCTGGCGCGCTCCAGCTACCGGATCAGCGAACTGGGAGCGAAGTGATGTCTGGCTTGGAGGCACTGGCCAACGAGGTCCTGCGCAGCGGAACGCTGGCCGGACTGCCGACGGGACATTTCATCGATGGCCACTTCACCGCGCCCTTCGCCGGGCGGATGATGGAAAGCTTCGACCCGGGCCGGGGCGAGGCTTTTGCCGAATTTGCAGCGGGCACCGAGGCGGACGCCAATCAGGCGGTGGCGACCGCGGCCAGGGCCTTTCCGGGCTGGCGCGACACAGTGCCGGCTGCGCGCGGACGCATCCTGCAGCGGGCCTCGCAGCTGATCCTGCAACACCTCGACCGTCTCGCCGTGACCGAAAGCCTCGACAGCGGCAAGCCGCTGCAGGAGGCCATCGGCGATGTGCGCGGCGCCGCGCGCACCTTCGAGTACTACGCCGGCGCCTGCGACAAGCTGCAGGGCGACAGCTTTCCGCTCGGGCCTGACTATCTGGGCTATTCGGTCCACGAGCCGGTGGGTGTGACCGCGCATGTCATTCCCTGGAACTATCCGCTCTCGACAGCGGCCCGGGGCATCGCTCCAGCGCTGGCCGCCGGCTGCACCGTTGTCGCCAAGCCGGCAGAGCAGACGCCTTTCACTGCGCTGCTGCTGGCGGAGATCCTGCACGAGGCCGGAGTTCCCGCCGGCGTTTGCAATGTCATCACCGGAACGGGCGGCGAAATCGGGGCCGCACTGACGCGCCACCCGGACATCAATCACATCACCTTCACCGGTTCGGTGCCCACGGGCCAGACGGTGATGCGGACGGCCGCCGAGCATGTGACGCGTGTGGTTCTGGAACTGGGCGGCAAGTCGCCAGTGATCGTGCTGGACGATGCCGACCGGGACCTGGCGCTGGCCAATGTCATGGGCGCGATCTTCGAAAATGCCGGGCAGATCTGTTCGGCAGGCTCACGGCTGGTGATCCAGCGCGGCATCCACGCCGGATTTGTCGAGGATCTGGTGCGACGGGCGAGGGCCCTGCGCCTTGGCCACGGCTTGCGACGGCCAGACATGGGACCGGTGAATTCGGCCGCGCATCTTGGCAAGATCGCCGGGTTCGTTGACCGCGCCCGCGCTGCCGGGCTGGAGATTGCAACAGGCGGGGAAACGGCCACGGACCCGGAAACGGCCAAGGGCTGGTTCTACACGCCGACGATCATCGACCGGGCCAGGCCGCACGACGAAGTGGTGCGCGAGGAGATCTTCGGCCCGGTGCTGACGGTACAGGTGGCCGAAGATGAGGAGCATGCCCTGGCGCTGGCCAATGACTGCCAGTATGGCCTCGTCGCCGGCGTGTTCACGCGCGACTTTGCCAAGGCGAACCGGCTCGCGCGCCGGATCGATGCCGGGCAGATCTACATCAACGAGTATTTCGCCGGCGGCATAGAAGTGCCCTTCGGCGGCACAAAACGCTCCGGATTCGGCCGCGAAAAGGGCCTTGAAGGGCTCCTGTCCTACTGCCGCACCCGCAGCATCGCCGCGCGGATCGGGTGAACCAGCCTCACCCGGCCTTGATCAGGTCCGCAGCTTTTTCCGCGATCATGACGACCGGGGAGGCGGTGTTGCCGGAGACGATCTTCGGCATGATCGAGGCGTCGACGATGCGCAGGCCGGAGAGGCCGTTGAAGTGCAGTTTCGGGTCGACGACGGCGGCCGGATCCGTGCCCATGCGGCAGGTGCCGACGGGATGGAAGATGGTGGTGGCGATGTTGCCGGCGGCGGAGAGGATCTCTTCGTCGGTGCCGACGGCTGGTCCCGGGAGCAGTTCTTCGGGTCGGTAAGGGGCAAGCGCCTTGGCCGACATGATCTGCCGGGCCTGACGGATCGAGCGCACGGCCACGTCCCGGTCATTGGCGGTGGAGAGATAGTTGAGCCGGATGTCGGGCTGACGGGCCGGGTCGGCGGTTGCGATGTGGCAGGTGCCGACGCTGTCGGGCCTGAGGTTGCAGACCGACACCGTGATGGCCGGGAAGGGATGCAGCGGATCGCCGAGCTTGTCGGTGGAGAGCGGCTGCACGTGATACTCGAGATCCGGCGTTTCCAGCGACGGATCGGAGCGGGTGAACATGCCGAACTGGCTCGGCGCCATGCTCATCGGTCCGCTGCGCGCGGCAAGATACTGCAGCCCGATCCAGGCCTTGCCGGCAAGGCTGTTGGCCAGCGTGTTGAGCGTGCGCGCGCCATGGACCTTGAACACGGTGCGGATCTGCAGATGGTCCTGCAGGTTCTTGCCGACGCCGGGGGCGGCATGGCTGACGGGGATGCCGAGCGGGCGAAGCACGTCCGGATCGCCGATGCCGGAAAGTTCGAGCACCTTGGGCGTGTTGATGGCGCCAGCTGCAAGGATGACCTCGCGCCCGGCCTGCACGACATGCGCCCTGCCCTTGTGGCGGAAGCGAAGGCCGGTGACGCGGGTGCCGTCCAGAAGCAGGCGCTCGACCTCGGCGTGGGTGATGAGGGTGAGATTGCTGCGCTTCAGCGCCGGGCGCAGGAAGCCCTTGGCCGTGTTCCAGCGCACGCCCTTGGTCTGGTTGACCTCGAAAAAGCCGGTGCCCTCGTTGGAGCCGTCGTTGAAATCCTCGCGCGGATGGATGCCGAATTCGGCTGCGCCCTGCTGTACCGCCTTGAGGATGTCCCAGGTGAGCCGCTGGCGCGAGACCTTCCATTCGCCGCCGGACCCGTGCAGGTCGGTCCGGCCGGCGTGATGGTCCTCGGACTTGAGGAAATAGGGCAGCACGTCCTCCCAGGCCCAGCCGGGGTTTCCGAGCTGGCGCCAGTGGTCATAGTCGGCCGCCTGGCCGCGCATGTAGATCATGCCGTTGACGGAAGTGCAGCCGCCCAGAACCTTGCCGCGCGGATAGGCAAGGCTGCGGCCGTTGAGGCCCGGTTCCGACGCAGTGCGCATCATCCAGTCGGTGCGCGGGTTGCCGATGCAATAGAGGTATCCGACCGGGATGTGGATCCAGTGGTAATTGTCCGAGCCGCCGGCCTCGAGCAGGAGGACACGGCTCTTGCCGTCCTCGGTGAGGCGGTTGGCGAGCACGCAGCCCGCCGTGCCTGCACCGACGATGATGTAGTCAAAGGAGCCGCCAAGGGCCTCGGCCTGGGTCATGATCGTCCATCCGGTCTGTTGCCGCCAAGGGAGCAGACGGCGGCCCTGCCCTGCCCGCAGGCGTGCGGGCAGGGGCCGGTCCGGCGCAAGGCTCCGGGGCGTTGGTCCCCGGGGAAAGCCCCGGGGATGTCTGTCTGGGTCAGGGTGCCGTCCAGAACGGTTTCAGGGCTGCGACCAGCGCCTGGAACCGCTGATAGCGGCGGTCGTAATGGGCCGACATGGCCGGATCCGGCGTGAAGCTGGCCTTCGGCCGGGTCATGGCTGCAACACCGTCCTCGTAGGTGGCAAAGACCCCTGCCCCGACGCCAGCGCCGATGGCCGCGCCAAGGGCGCCGGTCTCGCGGGCCTCGGCCACGGTCAGCGGCACGCCGAGCCCGTCGGCAAACATCTGCGGCCAGACGGGACTGCGCGAGCCACCGCCCGAGAGGACGGCGGACCCGAAGCTGACGCCGGCATCGCGCAGCACCTCGATGTGGCGGCGATGCTCGAACATCACGCCCTCGAACAGGGCGCGGAGCACATGACCCTCGCCGTGCCAGCCGGCAAGGCCGAAGAAGCCGGCGCGGTACCCTGCCCCCTGGCCGGAGCCATAAAGGAACGGCAGGAACATTGGATCGTCTTCCGCCGGCGTGACGGCGGCGATCAGGTCGTTGCAGTGGCCAAAGGGATCGTCATGGTGGTGGCCGCGTTCGACGAAGCTGCGCACGTACCATTCGAGATTGGCGGCCGAAGTAGCGCTGGACTCGATGTTGATGAAGCGGCCCGGACCGAAGGCGGTGACCATGAAGACACTGTCATCGACCACGGGCGCGGCGGAAAAGACCTGGTTGATCGACCAGGTGCCGGCGATGATCGACGCCTCGCCGGCATCGACGACGCCGGAGCCGAGCGCGCTGGAGACCACGTCGAAGTACCCGCCCACCACAGGCGTGCCTTCGGCAAGGCCCGTGACAGCGGCAGCTTCTGCCGTCACCCGGCCGGCAACCGCAGCCGGATCGACCAGGCGCGGCAGCAGGCCCTCTGCGTCGTCCAGCCCGTAGAGGGCCAGGAGATCGCGGTCATAGACCGCCTCCGGCAGGCGCAGGAGACCGCAGCCGGACATGTCCGAGATGTCGCTGGTGCGCTCCCCCGTGAGGCGGAAGTTGATGAAGTCCTTGCACAGCATCAGCGTGGCGGCGCGGGCGTAGAGCTCCGGCCGGTGCTGCCTGATCCAGGCCAGCAGGACCGGGGTCTGCGACGGCCACGGCTTCTGCAGGCAGAGCCGGTGCAGCGCATCGCCGTTGGCAGCAGACAGGCTCGCCGACAGGCCGGCCGCCCGGGTGTCGAGCGACTGGATGCCGACGACCGGCGCACCGGCTGCGTCGACCAGATAGAGCCCGTTGCCGTGACCGGCGCAGCCGATGGCGGCGATGCGGCGGGGATCGATCCCCGCCGTCTCGATGGTCTTGCGGATCGCGACCTGGGCCGTGGCCCAGAGTTCGTTCAGGTCGCGCTCGGCATGGCCGGGCGCCGGGATCGACGAGGTGCCGTCGATCGCGTGCATGGCGATCTGGCGTCCTTCCAGATCGAACAGCACGGCCTTGATGACCGTGTTGCCGGCATCAAGGCCGAGAAGATAGGTCGCCGCCTCAGCCACGGTTGTAGACATCCCAGGCTTCCTCGCCGTCCGCGCCCTGATGGATGATCGCCATCAGGGCCGAGACAACGGCTTTCGGGTTGGCATGCTGGTAGATGTTGCGGCCATAGACCATGCCCTGCGCGCCCTGGCGCATCAGCGCGGCCGACTTCGCCAGCACCACCTTCAGGTCTTCCTTGCCACCGCCGCGCACGAGCACCGGCACGCGGGCCGCCTCGATGACACGGTGGAAGTCTTCCGGATTGTCGGTCGGGTCCGCCTTGATGATGTCCGCTCCCAATTCGCTGGCCAGACGGACGAGCGGCACGATCTTCTCCACGTCGCCATCCACCTGATAGCCGCCGCGCACGTCATTGGGCAGCATCACCAGCGGCTCGATCATGAGCGGCATGCCGTACTTCTGGCAATCGGCCCGGACACGGGAAATGTTCTCGACGCACTGGCGGAACAGCTCCGGCTCGTCCGGCAGCATGAACAGGTTCACCACGACGCAGGCCGCATCCATCTCGAGCGCGCCGATGATCGGCTCGTGCCGGTTCTGCAGCATCGACCACATGACGCGGTGGCGCTGCGCATTGTACGGATTGCCCATGTCGATGCGCATGACGAGGGCCGGCTTGTCGCGTTCCGGACGGCGCTGCAGGAGGTCGGCCTGACCGTAGGCGCACTGGATGGCATCCGGGCCGGCCTTGATCAGGGTGTCCATGACGCCGGCCATGTCTTCAAGGCCGACGAGGAAGGACGGCTCGTTGCAGACGCCGTGATCAATGGCAACGTCCAGACAGCCACCGTTGCGGAACAGCCGGTTCATCCGGGCCTTGTTGCTCACACGCATTCCTTGGTCCTCCTCAGGGATCTCTGGTCAAGTGTTTCGGCGCTGACGCCGTGATAGGTGGCAAGTTCATGCCGCAGGGCCTCGCATTCACGGCCGGTGCGGGCGGCAGACCAGCCGCGCTCGCGCGCCATGATCGCGCCGATGGCCTCGATCAAAGCGCCGGAAATCCCGCCCGTGATGGCTAGCGCAGTGCGGCGCAGGACGAGATCCGACAGATGCAGCACATGTTCACCCTGAAGCAGCCAGACGATCTCGGCACCGGTCACCGCGACGCCATCGGCCAGCGGCGTGTCATCGGACCGCCCGGCCGCAAAGCGCAGGAAGGTGCGGGCGCGGGTGCCATAGGTCCCGGCGAGATGGGCGGCACGGGCGGCATCGAGATTGAACTCGGCCTGAAGCGATCCGGCGAGCGTGCCGCCGGACGTGGGAAAGCCTGCGCCGCCGCCAATCGGCAGGTTGTGCGTACCGAGCCGCCGCGCATGGCCGAGTTCGGCCAGCACCTGATCGGCCGCCTGTTCGGCGAAGGCGCGGAAAGTCGTCCACTTGCCGCCCACCATGCAGAACTGCGGTGGCTGACCACTTTCAGTGCCAGCAAGGCGCTGGGTGAAGTGACCGCGTGAAATGCGGCCGGTGAAGTCCTGGTCGCTGACCGGCAGCGGCCGGATGCCGCTGTAGGAATAAAGGATGTCGGCCTCTGACAGGGGAATTCCGGGGAAGATCAGGCCTAGCGAATTGAGGATGTAGTCCCGCTCGTCCGGCTCGCAGCGCGTCCGCTCCGGCTTGTCGACGCGCAGGTCCGTCGACCCGGCCAGCACATTGCCGAGATAGGGAAACACGATACAGACGCGGCCGTCGCTGTTCTCGAAGTAGATCATGTGGCCGCCGAGCGCATCACGCAGCGCCGCGTTGCCGAGGATCAGATGCGAGCCCTTGGTGCCGCCGACCAGCGGCTTGCGCTGGGGATCGGGAGCGGCGAGCTGGTTGATCGCTTCGTCGAGCCACGCACCGGTGGCGTTGACGACCGCCTTTGCCTTGACGCTGAGTACAGCTCCGGTTTCGCGGTCGGTCACATGGAACCCCTGGGGGCCCGATGACAGTTCGGCATAGTTCAGCGCGACAGACGCTAGCGATGCCGCTGTAGTGTCGAGAACGAGCTCAAGGCCGAGGCGCTCCGGGTGCGAGATCCAGGCGTCGTAGTAAGTGGCGGAGTATTTCAAGGACGGCAGCAGGGCCGGCCACTGGGCGAAGGTCGCGCGGGCCGAGCGGAAGCTGTGCCTGGGCAACAGGCGGCGGCGCCGCGTGACCAGATCATAAAGGGTGAGACCAATGCGGATCGGCAGCGCGCCGCGGGCCGATGGCTTGCTCTTGCCGCCGAGAAACGTCTTGGCGGCGTTGAACAGTCCGGAAAACAACGTCGTGATCGGGATCGTTGTCGGCAGTGGATGGACCATATGCGGCGCATTGCGCAGCAGGGCATCGCGCTCCTCAAGCGACTCCTTGACGAGATCGAACTCGCCGTTCTCCAGGTAGCGCAGACCGCCGTGGATCATCCGTGACGGTGCGGCGCTGCAGCCTGAGCAGAAGTCGTTGCGCTCGACCAGCAGGACCTTCAGCCCCTGGAGCGCCAGTTCCCGGTAGACACCGAGGCCGTTGATGCCGCCGCCGACGACAAGCACGTCGAAGGCACCATCCGCCCGGACCCGATCAATCAGTTCCTGCCGTTGCGCAGACATGACTTCACCCTTCGCCGGACCATCCGGTCCGGCGTTCCCTGTGATTGACGTGGTGCCGTGCTGTCAGGCGTCGAGGCCGACCAGGTGGCGTTCGACAGCCTTGCTGATGGTTGCGACCTCATGCTCGCGCAGACGGATACGGCCGGCGGCGGCGTTCTCTTGCGCCTGGGCGGCGTTGCGCGCGCCGCAGAGCGAGAAGGTGATGCCGGGCTGGCTGAGCGTCCAGGCGATGACGACCTGGGCCTTGGTTGCCGCGTGCGCTTCGGCGATCGGTCCGACCTCTTCCATCAGTTCCGCAACCTTGACGCGGTTGGCCTGCGAGAAGCGCGGGTTGTCCTTGCGCTGATCGTCGCCGGTAAAGACGCGGTCAGGTCCGACGGTGCCGCTGAGCAACCCCAGGGCAAGCGACGAGTAGCTCAGCATGGCGACATTGCTGCGGATGCAGACAGGCAGCAGCGACGCCTCGATGTCGCGCTTGACCATGCTGTATTCTTCCTGCAGCGCATCGAGCTGTCCGGCCGCGACATAGGCCTCGGCCTCGGCAACCGATGTGTTGCTGGCACCGATTGCCCGGATCTTGCCCTGGCTCTTCAGGTCCTCCAGAGCCGCCATCGTCTCTGCGATGGGCGTGGTCGGGTCCTGCCAGTGGGTGATGTAGAGATCGATATAGTCGGTGCCGAGCCGCTTCAGGCTCTGCTCGACCTCGTAGACGATGGCGTCGCGGCCAAGGTAGCGGTGCACCGGCTTGCCGTCATAGTCGAAGAAGTGGTTGCCCTTCTGGGTGTGCCAGACGAGGCCGCATTTGGTGGCGATCACGGCCTTGTCGCGGCGGCCCTTCAGCGCCTTGCCGACGATTTCCTCGGCAAGACCCTTGCCATAGGCCGGGGCGGTGTCGATCAGGGTGACGCCCTCGTCGAGCGAGACGGTGATGGCTTCGATGGCCGCAGCCTCGTCCGTGCCACCCCACATCCAGCCGCCGATGGCCCAAGTGCCGAGACCGATGGCCGAGGCCTCGATGCCGGAGCGGCCGATCTGGCGCGTCAGCATTTCACGCGACATGCTTCATCCTTCCCATTTCCGCGAGAAGAGCGGACACCGCCTCCTCGTCCATGACCAATGAATTGATGAACTTGCCGTTCAGCACCGCCTGCACGGGACGCACTTTCTGCAGGCCCGCGGCAACGCCGATCACTTTCCGGCAGGAGCTGATTTCCGAGGGGGACAGGGCCACCAGGCGGGAGTTCAGCTCATAGTCCGCAATGACGCCCGTCTCGCCAACGAGATGGGCCATGAATTCAGCGGCAACCCCGAGGCCGACCAGCATCTTGCGATCCGACTCCGGGACCGGGTTGAGATCGTAATAGCTTGACCCGAGCGGTTCGATCGAACCGATGCCGGTAAGCGCGACGGTGGCACTGCGCGCAAGGTCGAAGACTTCCTTGATGGGAGCCATGTTCTTGACCATGTCGCACTGCGTCCGGCTTTCGGCAAACAGCGGGGCATGCACCAGCATGGCCTTGCCGCCGAGGCGTTCGGCCATCCGCGTCACCAGATGGTTGACGTCGGTGTAGTACTTGCCCTGCACCCCGCCGGTCAGGGGCACGACAGTGATGTCGAGCTCCTGCTCGGGATTGAGGTTGTCCACCACGGCACTGACGGCCTTGCCGCCCGTGATGGCAAGCACGTCGCCATCACGCAGGCTTTCGAGCAGCAGATTGGCCGCAGCCAGGCCAACCTGCTTGAGCGTGGTCTCCGCATTGCCGGACACCGTGGGGGCGACGACGGCCGTGCCCAGCCCCGTCGCGCCGACCAGCTGGCTTTCCAGATCGGTCAGACGGGCAAACGGGCTTTCGATGCTGATCTTGACCATGCCGAGACGATGGCCCTGGGTGATCAGCCTGTTCACCTTGGAGGTGGACATGTTGAGTTTCTCAGCGATCTCGAACTGCTTCAGACCTTCCAGGAAGTGCAGCACGAGCACCGTGTGGATCTGCCGGGCCAGTTCAAAGTCGAGGTTGCGCTCAGCCATGGTCGTCGCTCCGCCTTGCCGTCACTTGCGGCTCTTGCCGAGATAGTGGTCGATCGTCACCGCAGTCAGCAAAATGGTGCCGCGGATGATGTCCTGCCAGTACACAGACACATCGAGCAGGGCCAGGGAGCTGGAGACAACCGAGAGGAGAACCGCACCCAGGATCGCACCGAAGATGGTGCCGGACCCGCCCTTGAGGCTCGCCCCGCCGATGACGGCTGCGGCGATGACGTTCAGTTCCATGCCAAGGCCGAAGGTGGGCTGGGCAGAGCCGAAGCGGGCCATGTAGATGACACCGGCAACACCACAGAGGGCCGAGCACAGGGTGGTCGTCAGGAATACCACGCGCTTGGTGCGGATGCCCGAATAGGCAGCGGCCTTCTCGTTTGAGCCGGTGTAGAACACCTTGCGGAACATGACCGTGCGGCGGAGCATGAAATCGAACAGGAGGACAACGGCCACGAAGATGATTATGACCAGCGGGATCGGACCAATGGTGCCTTGGCCGATGAACTTGAACTCGGGCGGGAGGGAGTAAAGTCCGAGCGGGCGGCCACCGGTGAACAAGAGGCAGATGCCACGGGCAATCACCATCACGGCCAACGACACGATGAAGTGATGCAGACCGACACGGGTGACGAAGAAGCCCATGAAGGCACCGCAGGCCGTTGCCAGGCCTATGGCCATGGCAGAGGCCACCCAGGGATCAACCCCTTGCAGGAACAGCCAGCCGGCAACGACCATCGCCAGCGCCGTGACTGAGCCCACCGAGAGATCGATACCGCCAGAGATGAGCAGGATCGTCATGCCGACGACGACGATGCCCTCGACCGCGAAGGCCATCACCATGGCGCGGATGTTGACCCAGGTCAGGAAGTAGGGCGAGGCAAAGGACATCACGACAAACATCGCGACGATGATGAGGATGAGGCCAGTCTCGCGCATGCGGAGAAGCTTCATCAGCGGGTGAACCGCCGGGGCGGCCGCGGCCGGAGTGGCCATTTCCAGGGTTTTCTGCACCTTGCCCTCCCTCAGGCAGTGATTTCTTGCCGTTCATGCACCGCAGCAAGGTGCATGATGTTTTCTTCTGTCATGTCCGCACCGGTGACCTCGCCGCTGATCTGTCCTTCGCGGATGACCAGGACACGATCACTGACGCCAATCAGTTCCGGCAGTTCCGAGGAGATCACCAGAATGCCGACGCCGGAACGGGCGAGATCGCGCAGGATGCGGTGGATCTCGGCCTTTGCACCCACGTCGACACCGCGGGTTGGCTCATCCAGGAAGATCAACCGCGGATTGACCGACAGCATCTTGGCGATCGCCACCTTCTGCTGATTGCCCCCCGACAGCGAGGACACCGGATCGGCGAGCCCGCCACATTTCAGGTTGAGGCGACGCCCGAGCGTGCCGGCCTGGGTCTCTTCCCTGCCCCGGTCAATGATGCCGAGGCGGCCAGCCACCTGGTCCACGGCGAGCGCGGACACGTTCGATGCGATCGACATGTCGAGGAACACGCCGTCGCCCTTGCGGTCTTCGGACAGGTAGACCATGCCGGCGGCGATGCTGTCCTGGTAATGGCGCAGTTTCAGTTGCTGGCCGCACAGGGTAACGGTTCCAGTGGCTTCGCCCTCCAGTCGGCAAATTCCCCGGACGATCTCGCTGCGGCCAGAGCCGATGAGACCGGCGAAACCAAGAATCTCGCCGCGGCGCAGTTCAAACGACACATCAGCGAACGCGCCGGCATCCGACAGGTTGGTGACCTTGAGGACGACCTCGTCCGACTTTTCGGCCTCGGTCTGCTTGTCGGGATAGAGCGTGTCGAGCACACGCCCGACCATCGCGTTGACCACGTCACGCGGGCCGACCTCGGCCACGTTGTAGGTGCAGATCGACTGGCCGTCGCGCAGCACGGAGACCCGGTCGCAATGGTCGAAGATCTCCACCATCCGGTGCGAGATATAGATGATGGCGATGCCGCGCTCGGCCAGGCGATGCATGATCGCGAAAAGGGACTGTGCTTCCTTTTCCGTCAGCGCCGCTGTCGGTTCATCCAGGATGAGGACGCGGCAGTCGAGCGTCAGCGCCTTGGCGATCTCGACGAGCTGCTGGTTGGAAATCGACAGCTGGCTCACCAGCGTGGCCGGATCGATGTCAGTCAGTTCGCTGAGAATCTCGCGCGCCTTGCGCTGCAGGGCACGGTAATCCATCAGGAAGCGGCGGCTGGTGTTGGTGGCCGCCATGAAAATGTTCTCGGCAACGGATACGTCCGGGCACAGGGCGATTTCCTGGTGCACGAAGCCGATACCCATCTCCTGGGCCTCGGTCGGCGAGGAAATGCGGACCGGCTTGCCGTCGAAGACGATCTCGCCGCTGTCGGGCTGAAGAATACCGTCGATGATGTTCATCAAGGTCGACTTGCCAGCGCCGTTCTCGCCGGCAAGGGCGTGGATCTCGCCGCGCCGCAGCTCAAAATCGACACCGCGAAGGGCCTTGATGGCACCGAAGGATTTTGCAACCCGGGAAATCCGCAGGATCACATCGTTGGTCATGGCTTCCTACCCTGACGCCGGTCTGCTGCCGGCTTTCGTCTGATTGAGCCACCGGCGGGCGCTAGTGGGACGCCCCCGCCGGTGTCCAGGTCCGTGACGTGGACCAGACCTGATCAGGCTGCCTGATCAGTAAGGATCGCGATTGACCATGTAGGCTTCAAGATTGAAGCTGTCGGCGTTGTCCTTGGTGATGACAGCGAAGCCGTTGTCGACGAAGGGGATCTGGACCGGATTGTAGCCGGAGACCTTGTAGTCGTTGAACGGATCGAAGATTTCGTCATGCGCCGCCAGGAACACGGCCATGAAGCCCATGAAGCCTTGCATGCCCTGGTTCGGGTTCAGCGCCATGTGGATGTTGCCAGCCTTGATGTGGTCAAGGGTGGTCGGGGTGATGTCAGCGTGCATCACCAGAACCTCGGCTTTGGCTTCGAGGATTGCGGCGACAGCGCCTTCGGCGGATCCGGCTTCCGGGATCCACATTGCCTTCAGGTTCGGGTTCGCCTGAAGGATGGCGGCCGTGGCGCGATAGGCCGCAGTACCATCCTGGTTGGTTGCCTGACGACCAACCAGCTTCATGTCCGGATACTTGGCGGTCATGTAGTCGATGAAGGCAGTGACGCGCAGGTCATGGTTCGACTGGCCCGGGTTTTCCAGAACCGCGTACTCGCCCTTGCCGCCAACCTGCTTGACGATCTCGTCAGCTGCAAACTTGGCTTCGGCGACGTTGTCCGAGGTGATGTAGCCGGTGCGCTTGGACCTCGGAGAGTCTGCGGCGAAGGTCACGACGGCAGTGCCGGCCTCGATGGCCGCGTTGATCGGCTCGATGAACGGATCAGCCTGCATCGGATGCAGCAGGATGCCGGCCGGCTTCGTCACGAGGTCCTGCTCGAAGGACGCAACCTGCTTGGTGATGTCGTACTCCGGCGTGCCGGAAAACGCGGTCTTGCAGCCGAAGGCCGCAGCAGCCTGCTTGAAGCCCTGGTAAACCGGCACCCAGTAGGGATGCGAGGACACCATGACGTTCATCATGTAGGTCTCACCGTCCTTGCAGCGCAGCGTGTCGGCGGCAGATGCCGGAGCCTGAGCAGCCAGGATGGTGGAAACGGCCAGCGACGCGACGGCCGCAGCAATCGAAACCCTCTTCATATGTTCCTCCCAAAGGCAAGCGGTCTCCTCACCGCCTGAAACCTGAAGCGAACCCTCCCCTCTCCGGGATATATTTCCAACCCCGCAAGAAAATTCGCAAGGCCAAACTAGGTCGAGGAAAAACTCGGATCAACAATATTCTGAAAAAATATCATGCGCTGAAATTTATTGCATGAACAGCCGAAAACTCGGTGAAACTCAGCAATTTCCGGGTGATTTGCCGGGAGCACGCGCAACCGGCGGGCGTCGGCAGCAGCCGGCGTGAAGGTGGAAGACGAATTTTCCATACGTCCCCACCGTCATCCTCGGCCTTGTGCCGAGGATCTACATCCATCGATGCGTGCAGATGGTCGGGACAAGCCCGACCATGACGAATGAGAGCTACGGAAGGCGTGTCATTGCCCTTCGAGCAGGCGGCAAACCCGCGACCCAGTCTGACAGCTCAGCAGTCGAGGCGACTACACCCGTTCCAGATAGAGCTCGTAGTCGATGTCGGGGATTGTGCGGGCAACGCGCGCGTACTCGGCCGACTTGATGGCGGTGAAGGTGCGATGCAGATCCTCACCCAGTGCCTCGCGCAGGAAAGGCGAGGCCCTGGCCGCCTCGATGGCCGAACGCCAGTCGCGCGGCATGGCGGCGGAGGAACTGTGCACCGTCGAGGACACGGTGTCATAGCCGTTGCCGGTGGTCTCCGGCCCCGGGTCGATCTGGTTGCGCAGGCCATGGCGGATGCCGGCCAGCACGACAGTAGCGACCAGATACGGGTTGGCGTCGACGCCGGAGGGCCGGTGCTCGATTCGCCGGGCGGACGCCGCACCTGCCGGCACGCGCAGGGCGACCGAGCGGTTGTTGACGCCCCAGCTGGTGGAAACCGGCGCATAGGACTGGCTGGAGAAGCGGCGCCAGCTGTTGGCATGGGGCGCAAACACCAGCATCGCATCGGCCATGGTGGCGCGCAGGCCGCCGATGGCATGCAGCAGCCGCTCGCTCCATGCGCCTTCGGCTGTCTCGGCAAAGACATTGCGGCCCTGCCCGTCCGCCAGCGAGACATGGAAATGCATGCCCGATCCGGCCTTGTCGCCGAAGGGCTTGGCCATGAAACAGGCAATGATGCCGTGCCGCCGCGCTGCCAGGCGGACAATGCGCTTCAGCCGGATCAGGTCATCGGCCGCCTTCAGCACGTCGGTGCGGTAATGCAGGGTCAGCTCATACTGCCCCGGCGCATATTCGGAGATGACCGTCTCCGCCTTGATGCCGGCCTTGGCTGCGGCGGCATAGATCTCGGCAAACAGCGGCTCCATGCCGATCAGGGCGTCAACGGAATAGACCTCCGTGGCGCTGGCTGGCCGGCCATCCAGCACGGCCGCCGCCGGCTGGACCTTGCCGTCGGGCCCGCGCTCGCGCGCAAGCAGGAAAAATTCCAGCTCGAAGGCCCCGGCCGGATGCAGCCCTTCAGCCGCCAGCGCCTCGACCTGCGCCGCCAGCGCGTGGCGGGGATCGGAGGTCATCGGCTTGCCGTCGAGCGTGTAGAGCGACAGCAGCACCTCGCCGCGCGGCGGATTGGTGCCGGCAAGGGCGACCAGACTGCCGGGAACGGGCCAGGCCCGCATGTCGCCATCGCCCTGGTCCCAGACGAGGCCGGTCTCGTCCACGTCCTCGCCGCAGATGTCGAGACCGAGAATGGAGACCGGCAGGTGCCGGCCGGACTTGTAGATCGGCAGCAGCTCGTGCCGGCGGATGATCTTGCCCCGGCCGACGCCGTTGCAATCGGTCAGCACCAGATCGAAGGCCTCGATCTCCGGATGGGCAAAGAGGAAGGACTCGACCTCGGCCAGCGTCGCGCCGGACGGTGACGCGCCCTGAGAGGATGGGCCATGAGGGGAATGCGTGGGGGTGGTCATGCCATCATCTCTGCCGTGATCGCATCGAACGCGGCCACGAGCCGGTCGATCTGCGCGTCGGTGGTTGCCGGGCTGACCAGCATCATGTTGTGGAACGGCGCAATCAGGTAGCCGCGGTTGACGAGCGCCGAATGCAGCGCCTGTTCCAGCGCCGGCTTGTGCGCGGTGTAACTCTCGCTGCCATTGCGCAGCGGCGTTTCCTGGCAGATGAACTCCACCCGCGCGCCGACCCGCACCACATGCCAGGGCGCCCCGTGGCGCTGGATGGCATCGGCCAGACCGCTCGCCAGCCGCGCGGCACCAGCCTCCATGTGGGCATAGTTCGCGGCGGTCATCACCTCGGACAGCGTCGCCCGCATGGCCGCGAACTGCAGCGGATTGGCCGAGAGCGTCGTGCCGATGCCCGAAAAGCCGGCCGGCCGCGCCGCGTCATAGGCGCGGTAGCGCGCGGCGACCGCCTCGCCCATGCCCCAGACGGCCGCCGGCAGGCCACCGGCAACCGGCTTGCCGAGGACGAAAAGATCGGGCTCCAGCCCGTGCGTGCGCGTGTAGCCGCCAAGGCCGGAGGAGACGGTGTGCGTCTCGTCGATGATGAGCAGCGCGCCATGCTTGCGCGTGAGCGCCCTGAGCCCCTCATGGAAACCCGGATCGGGCAGCACCATGCAGGAATTGGTCATCACCGGCTCGGTGATGACGGCCGCCACATCCCCATGCGCCAGGGCGGCTTCCACCCCGGCGAGATCGTTGAACTCGGCAACGCGGGACGTCACGCCGAGATCCACCACCTGGCCGACCAGCCCCGGGCGGGCGACGGTCTGGCCGTCCACCTCGCGCACCATCGCGTCATCGACGGCACCATGGTAGCAGGCGGCGAAGAACAGGATCTTCGGCTTGCCGGTCACGGCGCGGGCCGCGCGCAGGGCAAAGCGGTTGGCATCCGAGGCAGTGGTGGCGATCTGCCAGACGAAGGGACCGAACATCTCGCGCAGGAGCCGGCCGACCTCCAGCGCATCCGGCGTCGGCAGCATGTAGGTGAGGCCCCGCGCCGCCTGCGCCGCGATGGCCTCGGCCACCGGCGCGGGCGAATGGCCAAACATCGAGCCGGTGTCGCCGAGGCAGAAGTCGTCGAGCGTGTTGCCGTCGATGTCGGTGATCAGCGCGCCTCGCGCCTCGGAAACCAGCATCGGGAAGGGCTGCGGCCAGTCACGCATCCACAGCATCGGCACGCCGCCAAGGAAGGCCTCGGCCCCCGAGGCAAGCGCTGCCATGGTCTTCGGCCGCCGGGCCGCAAACACCTCCGCCTCGCGCTGGCGGATTGCCTCGATACGCCCGGCGGGCACGCCGCCGATTACGTCTGCGGATGTCGTCATGATGCCTCTGGCACTGGCACGGTGGCATATGCCAGCGCGCCGTCATTTTCCTTGCCGCAAGCGAACAGCTGTGCGGCTGCGGCATTCAACAGGCAAACAGGCGGAGAGAAAAGGGGGCGCTTGCAAGGCGCAGTTTGTGCGAGAGACAAACGCATCGAAACGTTGCCGAACCACAACGCCTGGCGCCAGATCCGACACGGCGTGCCGACGTAGCGGCAGCTTCGCTTGACAGGCATCCAGACGGATCCGTAAAAAAAAATTAACTCCAAGGGACGGGCGGCAGTCGGATGGCGAATCGACCGACATATGTTGCACTTGCGACGGCAACAGTGCTGGCATCCGGCATGCTCGCCCTTGGTCTGGCGCAGGCGGATGTCTTGAAACGTCCGACACCGGTGGCCGGGACCGTGATCGCCCGCAAGACCGGTGAGGAGGCCCGTTTCATCGAGGTGCCGTCCTGGCGGTCTGTCGACGTTTCGCAGGATCTGCTGCCGGGCGATGTGCTTCGCACCAACGCGCAGGGCCAGCTGGCTGTTCTCTTCGCCGACCGGACCCAGATGCGCATCGGCCGGAACACCGTCCTGGAAGTGAAGGCTGTCGGAGCTGCGGCCGACACCAAACTGGACCTCAAGGCAGGGACGATCTGGACGCGCGCCGAGCGCGGCGGACAAGGGCTGACCGTGGACGCCCCGGCCGCATCCGCGGCAATCCGGGGCACCGACTGGACCATGAGCGTCGATGCGAGTGGCCGGACCTCGATCATCGTTCTTGAGGGGGAGATCAACTTCTTCAACGGACAGGGATCGGTACAGGTGCGTGCGGGCGAAGCGGCTGCGGCCTCCATCGGCTCTGCTCCGACCAAGATTGTCATTGTCTCTCCCGATGACCGCGAACAGATGCTGTTCCATCTTTCACTGCGCAACGGGTTCAACCTGTTGCGGCCGACGCCGCTCGCGGGGCCGGAGCTGCGTGCGGCCCGCGGCAGGCTGGAGAAGACGCCGCCGTCGACGACCGATGACCGGTTGCTGGCGGCCGAGATCGCGCTCTCAACACGCGGGCGTGCGGCGGCAAGACATGAGCTCGCGAGCGTCGCCGGGCAGCGGCTGAGCCGACGCGACCAGGCGCGAAGGGATCTTGTCGAAGGGCTGATCCTTGCAGGTGAAGGCGACCACACGACAGCAGCAACGCTGCTGCAACGCGCAGCGCCACATCTCGACGCGGACCGGAGGTCTGCCGCAACCTTCGGTGCCTATTTCGCGAGGGCACTGGCCGATCGCAGCCGCGTTGAAGCTATTCCGCGCGGGACAGGTGGACCTCAGGCCGTGCTGGCAAGGGCCTGGGCGGCGGGCTTTCTGGAGGACGTCCCGGCCGCAATCGCAGTGCTGCGCGATGGCGAGGCACGGTATCCGCATTCACCCCTGCTGCCGGCAGCGCGCGCACATCTGGCCTTGCTGCTGAATGACCGGGGGCAGATCGAGGAAGCGATCAGCAAGGCATTGGCGCTCGATCCGGACGATGGTCTCGCTCTGGAGGCCCGCGCCAACTATCGGTTTGCCATCAAGAGCGACATAGACGGAGCCTTGGCGGACCTTACGCGGGTCACCGAACTGACCCCCGGCTCGACCTCCGCATGGAACCTTCTGGGGCTGGTGGAAAGTGCGCGTGATGCAAACCAGCGGGCCGAGGCAGCCCTGCTGAAAGCCATCGCACTCGATCCCGCAGATCCGGTGTCGCGAGCCAATCTTGCCTTTCTCTATCTTGAGCAGGACCGGACAGCCGAGGCGAAGGCCGAGATCGATGCTGCCCTCAACGCGGACCCGTCGTTCGACGTCGCCCTCGTCGCGCGTGGCCGATACAAACTGCAGACCGGCGATCTTGAGGGTGGCATCCAGGATCTGCTGGCCGGCACAACGGCCAACCCGGGCTATGCCCAAGGTCTGTTGTTGCTGGCTGGAAGCTATTACGAGGCGGGCCAGCGTGAGCCTGCGGCCCAGGCACTTGAAAACAGCGAGCGGCTCGACCCGAATGATCCGGTAACGGCTGTCGCCGCAGCAACCATTGCAATCGACGCGCATGACAGCGATGCCGCCATCCGGCACGCGCAGGAAGCCTTGCGGCGGTTCAAGGCGCGCGGCGGGCGTTTTGCGGCGCCCAGCGCCAGCCCCGAGGCCGGTTCGCTGCTCAACAGCGCCTTTCGCCTGCAAGGATTGAACGCCTGGGGTCGCTACTACGGCGATGTGGTCTTCGATCCGTTCTCCGGCGGGGCGATCGTCGATCAGGTGCTGTCCGCCAGCCCCAATCCGTTTGCGGCCGACATCGACTACGGCTCGGATCAGGTGGATCCGAGCACCAACCGCTCCGGGTTTCCAGCCTTGTTTCAGGGGCTTATGTTCTCACCCGAGATGCTGTCCGGCCGGTCGCGCAGCGCCAACCTGTTCCGGCGGCCGTTCCTCGAAGGCTCGGTAACCGGCGGTCTGATGAGTGGCTCTGAAGGCTGGACGGGTACGGGGGAAGTGCAGGCCTATTCTGACACGCCCATTCCAGTCAGCCTTTTCACCCAGATCAAGGGCATGGAATCGGAGGAGCCGCGACGCTTCTCCGACCCGGGCGGCGCGATAACCTCGGCGACCTTCCAGCTCGACAACAGGTCCATCAACAGCCTGACCTACCTGACAGCCCGACCGACCCCGTCTGACAGGCTGGTGGCCTATGCCAGCACGAACCACTCGCGGGAGGCCTTCGCCAATGCGATCACCCGGTTCAGTGACCCGGCTCTTGGCTTCGACCTTGCGACGTACGACCGGACGCTGAAAGGACGCGGCGCAGTCGGTGGCCTCGGCTGGAGCCGCGATCTGGGATATCGCAACACACTGAACGTCGCCGGATTCGCTTCGGACCAGAACCTGAAGAGCTCGGAGGTCGCAGCGCTTTTCGCGACGCCGTTCCCGATCGGCGTGCGCACGCTGGATGCCAGCACGACCATGCGCTCCTACACGGCAGCGCTGAACCATACCTGGGGGATCGGTGCGGTAACCTTGCGCAGTGGCCTTGAGGCGGGGCAGCTCGACCAGAGCCGCCGCGAAGACTCGCAGTTCGCGACGATCTTCTCTCCGCTGACCCGTACCATCGAGACGCGTGATGTCGGCGTCCGGTTTGCGCGTGCCTATGCTGATGTCCTCTACGATGTCTCGCCGAACCTGAAGCTGGAGGCTGGCGCTTTCGCCAGTTTCATGACCGGTGACCTGCAATTCAGTCGCTTTGAACCCCGCGCCGGACTGGCTTGGGCTCCAGTCGAGGGACAGTGGCTGCGTGCCGGCTATCTGCGCGAGACCTTCCACGCCGATGCGGGCAGTCTTGCACCCATCGGCATCGTCGGCCTCCAGGCCAACCAGACCCCGCTCGATATCGGCGGCTATTCCGATACGATTGCAGCGCGCTGGGATGCTGAATGGACGAGCTGGATGTTCACCTCGATCGACTATCAGCACCAGAAGCTGCACGACCTGTCGATCCCGGTTCCTGGATCGATCGTGCCACTCGACGCCGCCGATGGGCTTGGGGATGGCGAAGTTGACCGGGTCAGTGCAACGGCGAACCTGCATCTCGGACACGGCTTTGGCCTTTTCGCCACTGGCGCCCGAAGCTTCAGCCGGAACACGACAACGGGCGCAAGCGGGCAGCTGCCCTTCATTCCCGACTGGAGCGGGCGTGCCGGCCTGACCTTTGTGCATCCCACCAATGTTCAGGCGACCGTATCGGCAACCTATATCGGTGAGCGCACCGGAAATGCTGCCGGGACCAGGCTAGATCCTTATTGGACGCTGGATGCCTCCCTGTCCTGGCAGCCTTTCGACAAGCGCATCGCCCTGGAGGCCAACGCCTACAACCTGCTGGACGAAACCTTCGAGGTCGCCCCCAGCGTCGCGGGATGGGGACGATCCTTTGTCGGCACCGTGAAAGTCCGGTTCTGATGGCGGGCTCAGCCAAGCCGTTGCTGCGACCACAGGACCGCAACCGCCAGACTGGCGTCATTGTCGTCGCTCTGCTGTCAGTCCTGGCGGCGGCAATGATTGCCCAGAGTTCGGCCTGGCGACTGCTTGATGCGCGCCTGTTCGACTACCTGTCAACGCTGCAGCCACCGCAACAGCCAGACACTTCCATTGTCATCGTCGCAATCGACGAACCGTCCTTTGCAGAAATCGGTCAACGCTGGCCCTGGCCGCGTGACCTACATGCTGCGCTAGTCACATCGTTGCGCAAGGCAGGCGCGCGGGTGATCGGCCTCGACATCATCATGGCAGAGCCCTCGGATCCGGACGCGGATGCGGCACTGGCAGCCACGATGGGCCCGGATGTCGTGTTGGCAGCGGACGAAACCCTGATCGAAACGCCGCAGGCAACGTCGCTTGTCCGTGTGGAACCCTTGCCGGAGTTGCTGCAAAACGGCGCGCGTATCGGCCTGTCCTCCGTTGTTCTTGATGGTGATGGCACGCTTCGTCGCATTCCGCCCTATGACGACAGCTTTGCCCGGCAGCTTCTGGCGGCTGCCGGCACGCCGCAGCCATCGCTTCAACCCGGTTTGATGCAGGTGTTCGGCCCTGCGAGGACCTACCCAACAATTTCCTACTATCAGGCCCTCGATCCGGCCCGTTTCCTGCCAGAGGGCTTTCTGGCCGGCAAAACCGTGCTGGTCGGGTTGTCGATGCAGTCGGCCCCGACCGTAGACGCCGGCGGAGCGGATGCCTATTCGACGTCGTGGACGCCCGCAACCGGCCGGCTGGTGCCGGGCGTTGAAATCCAGGCGACACTTGCGGACAACCTTGCACATGGGCTGACCATCCGCCCTGCGACACCTGCGACCGGCCTCATTCTTTGCGCTGTCGCCGGATTGCTGGCTGCGGCGCTCGTCTGGCACGGCACCAGCTGGCGCACCCTGATCGCCGGGACCGCAAGCCTTGCGTTCGGGGGGATTGCGGCCTATTTCGCCCTTCGATTTGGCCGCGTTTCCGTGTCGCCGCTGGCACCAAGCCTTGTGATCCTGAGCACGGGACTGATCCAGTTCACGCGCGACTTCATTGCAGAACGCAGGCTTCGTCAGGAGGTCACGCGAGCCTTCTCCCGCTATTTGTCGCCAGTGCTGGTGGAGCGGCTGGCGCGAGACCCGGCGCAGCTGCGACTTGGCGGCGAGCGGCGCATGATCACCGTGCTCTTCTCCGACGTCCGGGGCTTTACCTCGATTGCTGAGACCATGCAGGACGAGCCCGAACGGCTGACCCTGCTCATCAACCGCATCCTCGATCCGCTGACACAGATTATCCTGGCGCGCGGCGGCACGATCGACAAGTACATGGGCGATGCGGTGATGGCCTTCTGGAATGCTCCGCTCGATGATCCGGATCATGTGGCCAATGCGGTGACCGCCGGGCTGGAGATGGTCGCAGCGATCGCCCGGCTGAACACGGAACTCGCGGCCGAAACGGGAGCAGGATCCGATCCGCTGGAAATCCGTATCGGGGTCGGCATCGAAACCGGCATGTGCTTTGTCGGCAATTTCGGGTCGAGCCACCGCTACGATTACTCCGTGCTCGGTGACACGGTGAACCTCGCATCGCGGCTCGAAGGGCTGACAAAAAGCTATGACGTACCGTTGCTGATCGGCCCCCAGGCAGCCGCACGGCTGCCGGAGGGCCTAGATGCGCTCGACATCGATCTGGCAGAGGTCAAGGGCAAGAGCCAGCGTGTCCCGGTCGCAACGGTGGTGCGGAACGAAGATCCTGCCATCCTGGCAGCGCACAGCCGGCTCATGCGGGCCTTATTTGCCGGGCTTCGGGATGACGTCGAACGGGAGGCCGCCAGCTTGTCCGACGCCCGCCCTGCCCTCTCCGGGTTCTATGACACCCTGCCTGGCCGCCTTACCCCTGAAGGTAGAGACCCGGACTAGCGCACCAGCGCCGAGCGGTCGCGGGCGAGGTACTGGCCTTGGGCCTGTCCAACGAGCTGACCGTTGGAGACGACGCGCTTGCCCCGGACCATGACCTCGACCGGCCAGCCGGTGACCTTGATGCCGGCGAAGGGCGTGTAGTCGGCGCCGTGGTGCAGGATGTCATTGTCGATGACCACCTCGCGGGCCGGATCCCAGATGGCGATGTCGGCATCAGCCCCGATCGCGATGGTGCCCTTGCGCGGATAGAGCCCGTACAGCTTGGCGTGATTGGTGGAGGTGAGCGCCACGAAGCGGTTGATGTCAATGCGGCCCTTGCCGACGCCTTCGGAGAAGAGCAGCGGCAGGCGGGTCTCGACGCCGGGAATGCCGTTCGGGATCCAGCGAAAGCTGCGCTTGCCCTTTTCGTTGAGCTTGCCCTGGTCGTCCTCGAAGCGGAACGGGCAATGGTCGGAGGAGAAGAGGTCGAAGACGCCGCGCTCCAGCCCGTCCCAGCAGGCATCCTGGCTTGCCTTGTCGCGCGGCGGCGGCGAGCAGACGTATTTGGCGCCGTCCATGCCGGCAAGATCAAGGTCATCGGCGGTCAGGAACAGATACTGCGGGCAGGTCTCGCCGGCGACTTTGCTGCCGCGCTGGCGTGCCCGCTCGATCTCCTCCATCGCCTCGCGGTTGGAGACATGGACGATGACGATCGGCACGTCGACGATCTCGGCCAGCGACAGGGCACGGTGGGTGGCTTCCCGTTCGGCGGCGACCGGGCGGCTGGAGGCATGGAACTTCGGCGCGGTCTCGCCGGCGGCCTCGTGCCGGCCGATGAGATAGCGGATCGCGTCCTCGTTCTCGCAGTGGACCATGACCAGCGCACCGCAACCGCGCGCGGCGTCCAGCGTTGCCAGGATCTCGTCATCGCGCAAGCGCAGGCCCTCGTAGGTCATGAAGACCTTGATCGAGGTGTAGCCGTCCTCGACCAGCGCCGGCATTTCCTGACCCAGCACGTCGGCGGTGGGCTCGGTGACGACGAGATGGAAGCCGACGTCGATGTGGCACTTGCCTTCGGCCTTGGCGTGATAGTCCTTCAGCGACTGGCGCAGGCCCTTGCCCTTTTCCTGCATGCAGAAGGTGAGCACGGTGGTGTTTCCGCCAAAGGCCGCGGAGCGGGTGCCACTCTCGAAGTCATCGGCCATGACGATGCCCTCGCCGGAGGGCTGGTCGAGGTGGACATGACTGTCGATGCCGCCCGGCAGCACCAGCCGTCCGGTGGCGTCGATGATCTCGACCGCGCTGCCGGCACCTGCGGAAAGCCCTTCAGCCAGCCCCTCAGCAAGAGCAACGATGCGGCCGCCGCGAATGCCGACATCGCAGCGCATGGTGTCGCTGGCGGTGACGACGGTGCCGTTGACGATGATGGTGTCGAAGGTCTGGGCGCCAAGGCTCATGCGGGGTCTCCGGCGAAAAGGGCAAGGATCAGGACCGGCAGCGGCGCCGCCGGTCTGTTTGCTCGAACAGCTCTCCGTCATCCCGGCCAAGCGCAAGCGCGAGCCGGGAGGACGGCAAGGGTGCAGGCGAACAGAACCCGGACCGTCAGGCCGCCGTGGAGGCGGTGGCGGCGCCGAGGAGGCGCTCGAAGGCGGCGGTCAGGTGATCGACCTCCTCGAGCCTGTTGTAATGGACCATGGAGACACGGACCATGCCGCCCTCCCCGGTCTCGCCAAGATATTCGGCAAGGCGGCGGGAGTGGAAGTCGCCGTGGCGGATGGCGACTTTCTCGTGGTCCATGGCGCGGCAGACCTCGCCGGAGTCGCGGCCGTCGAAGCGGAAGGCAATGGTCGGGATGCGGGTGCCGTCGGCATTGGAGCGCTTGCCGATGATGCGGCAGTCGTTGCGCGCGCCGAGCCAGGCAAGAAGCCGGTCGGTGAGCGCATTCTCCTGGGCCGTGATGGCGGCAAAGGCGGCTGTGATCAGGCTGCGCGTGTCGCCGCTTGCCCCGGCGCGGCGGCCAACCTCGCTGAGGTAATCAACTATGCCGCAGACCGAATAGGCGAGTTCATAGCAGGCGTTGCCCGGCTCCAGCTTCGCCGGCACTTTGTCCTTGGCGTAGAAGTAGTGATAGAGCGTGTCGAGCCCTTCGAGCAGCTCGTAGCGGCCATACATCATGGCGTAATGCGGGCCGTAGGTCTTGTAGAGGCTGAAGACATAGTAGTCGGCATCGAGGGCCTGCACGTCGACCAGCCGGTGCGGCGCATAGGCAACCGCGTCGACGCAGAGCAGCGCGCCGCGCGCGTGGACGAAATCAGCGATCTCGCGCACCGGATTGATGTGGCCAAGGATGTTGGACACGTGGGTGACGCAGACCAGCTTCGTACGTGCGCTCACCAAGGGCGCGAGATCGGCGAGATCCAGCGTGAACGTATCCTTGTTGAGCGGCCAGAACCGCACGACGACGCCGGCAGCCTGCAGCCGGTCCCAGGGGCCGATGTTGGATTCGTGGTCGCTGACGGTGACGATGATCTCGTCGCCAGGCTGCAGCTGGCTCTGCATCGCCTTGGCAAGGTTCTGCAGCAATTGCGTGGTGGAGGCACCAAAGACGATCTCTTCCGGCCGGCGGGCGTTGACCAGATGCATGGCCGCGGTGCGGGCTTCCAGCATGGCGGAAGCCGCGGCGAGCGAAACCTCGTAAGTGCCGCCGATCTGGACGTTCTTCTCGGTCAGGAAGGTGTTGATCCGCGCCAGCGCCGGGGCGCAGATCTGCGAACCACCAGCATTGTCGAAGAAGGTCCAGCCGCGCGACAGGCCGGGGAACTGGCTGCGGACATGATCCACGTCCAGGGCGATGGGAGAGGGCATGCAAAAGTCTCCAGAAACGGCCGATCCGCACCGTCGGTCTTGCAATCCGGTGCTGACCGCATCAGGCGGGCGGATAAACCCATGCAGGCAGACAAACATGGGAGCCATCGACATGCAAGCGCCAGAGCATGTCCTCCAAGGGGGCCTCTCGGGACCCGTGATCTGATGCTCCGGAATCACGCAACCCGACTTCCCGCCTGGCGTGAAAACCGCGTCGTACCAAGGGGTTCAGATGGCATCGGTCGACGTCCGACGGGTGTAAGGCGACGGAGAACCGCAGGTTTCCGGCCCCCGCCGGCCTTCATCGTTCCGCAACAATCGCGATGCACGCCCGTCATTGAAGCCCCGTATGAAGACCCCGCGTCTGAAGGCGGGGAAGCGGGGCCATGGCCGGGATCGTTGTCGAGAATGTTACGAAGTCCTTCGGGGACACGAAGGTCCTGCGCGGGGTGTCGCTGAGCGTCGCGGACGGGGAATTCGTGTCGCTGGTCGGCCCGTCGGGCTGCGGCAAGACCACCTTGATGCGGATCATCGCCGGGCTGGAGACCGTCACATCCGGCGAGGTGTCGATCAGCGCGCGGCAGGTGACCCGTCTGCGCGCCGCCGACCGCGACGTGGCGATGGTGTTCCAGAATTACGCGCTCTATCCGCATCTGACCGTGCGCCAGAACATGGCCGTGCCGCTGGTGATGCGCCGCCTGACGACGGCTGAACGCCTGCCCTTTGCCGGCAAGGTTCTGCCTTCCGCCCGGGCCAAGCTCGCCCAGATCCGGACAGACGTGACGCACGCAGCCGAACTTCTGGCCATCGACGGGCTGATGGAGCGCAAGCCGGCGCAGCTCTCCGGCGGCCAGCGCCAGCGCGTCGCCCTCGGCCGCGCCATCGTGCGCAAGCCCAGCGCCTTCCTGATGGACGAGCCGCTGTCGAACCTGGACGCGGCGCTGCGCGTGACCACAAGGACCGAGATCGTCGCGCTGCATCGCCGTGTCGGCGCTTCGACGGTCTATGTCACCCATGACCAGTCCGAAGCCATGACCATGTCGGACCGCATTGCGGTGATGATGCAGGGCGAGCTGCTGCAGGTGGCCACCCCGGAAGAAATTTACGCCAATCCGGTTGATCTGCGCGTTGCGCGTTTCATCGGCTCGCCGGCGATCAATCAGATTTCGGCTAACGTAACCTCATCCGGCGTCGTCGAGGTACAGGGCCAGCCGGTCGGGCTGGTGTCGCCGGCACGCGGGCCCGTCGTCCTCACCATCCGTCCGGAAGACCTGACACTGGGTTCGCAGGGCCTTGCCGGAACGGTCGAACACGTTGAATTCCTGGGTGAAAGCGTGCTGCTGCATGCAAGGCTTGGCGGCGGCGAGCTGGTGATTGCCCGCGTCGCACCCTCGGACCGGGCACATCTCGGCATCGGCCGGCCGGTGGCGCTTGCACTGCGGCTGGACCGCGCGATGCTGTTTGCCACAAGCAACGAGCGCCTCGCCTGCGCGCCGACGGATGACGTGGCAGCCGCACCTGTTAACCGGGAGGCGGTGAATGGCTGACCTTGCGCTGACCTCCGGCACAGCCATGCCGCGCGAGGGTGTTGCCGCGCGGCAGACGCGCGGCTTCGGCACCATCCTCGTCGCCTGGATGCTGATGCTGCCGGCCATCGTCACCTATGTCCTGATGATCCTCTTGCCGCTTGTCGTCGTTTTGGCGCTGGCCTTCACCGACTATGAATTCGGCGCTCCTGGCTTCCGCTTCA
This sequence comes from Pannonibacter carbonis, assembly GCF_003012935.1. GTDB lineage: Bacteria > Pseudomonadota > Alphaproteobacteria > Rhizobiales > Stappiaceae > Pannonibacter > Pannonibacter carbonis. The sequence continues at coordinate 102,549 of NZ_PUDR01000011.1, forward strand.
TCGGTCTCGACAACTTCGCCGAGATGCTGGGCGACCGGACCTTCGGCGCCTCGATCCGCAACACGCTCGTCTATTCGCTGTTCGTGGTGCCGCTGTCGATCGGCATCGCGCTGCTGCTGGCCGTGCTGATCGAGGCCGGCGCGCGCGGACGGGCCTTCTTCCGGGCCGTGTTCTTCCTGCCGGTCGTGTCGCTGACGGTGGCCATGGCCACGGCCTGGCAGTATCTGCTGCATCCCTCCATCGGGCCGCTGAACGCGGTGCTGCGCGATCTCGGCCTCGGCACGCCCAACTGGCTGGGTGCCTCCGAGTGGGTACTGGTGTCGCTGGGCTTCATCGGCGTCTGGGAAAACGTCGGCTTCAACCTGGTGCTGTTCCTGGCCGGACTGACGGCGATCCCGCGCGATCTCTATGCCGCCGCCGAGATCGACGGAGTGCGCAGCGGCTGGTCGAAGTTCTGGCTGGTGACCTGGCCAATGCTGGGGCCGACGCTTCTCTTCGTGCTCATCATCACCATGACCCGGGCGATCCGCGTGTTCGACACGGTGCAGACCCTGACCCAGGGCGGACCGAACAACGCGTCCGAGGTGCTGCTGCGCACGATCTATCAGGAAGCCTTCCACTATTTCCGCTTCGGCTATTCGGCCGCCGTGACGCTGGTGTTCCTCGCCATCGTGCTGGCGCTGATGCTGGTCCAGACGCGGCTCATCGACCGGCGGGTGCATTATGGCTGAACCGAACGCAACGCGGTCCCTGACCGCCGACCTGCCGCGCCTGGCGCTGCTGGGGCTGGCCGCCTTCATCGCGCTCGCGCCCTATCTCTGGATGATCTCGGTATCGATGAAGCCGCAGAGCGAGGTCTTTGCCGCCTCGCTGGATCTCATCCCGAACGAGCTGGCCCTGATCGAGAACTACGGCAAGGTGCTGGAGCGGGTGCCGGTCGGCACCTACATCCTCAACGGCCTGATCGTCTGCTTCGGCATCCTGGTGTTCCAGATCCTCTTTGCCGTGCCGGCCGCCTATGCGCTCGCCAAGCTGAATTTCCCCGGCCGCGACATCGTCTTCGGCTTCGTCATGCTGGGCCTGCTGGTGCCCTACCAGACGACGGCGCTGCCGCTCTACATCGGCTTTGCCACCACGGGCCTGCTCGACACCTACACCGCGCTGATTGCCCCGTTTGTCTGTTCGGTGTTTGCGATCTTCCTGTTCCGCCAGTTCTTCCGCGCGCTGCCCGATGACCTCATCAACGCGGCGCGGATCGACGGCATGGGCGAGTTCTCCATCGTCTGGCGCGTGATCCTGCCCAACGCCTGGCCAGCTGCCACCGCCTTCGCGATCTTCTCCGTGGTGGCGCACTGGAACGACCTGTTCTGGCCGCTGGTGGTGGTGCAGAAGGGCGACCTCTACACCCCGGCCATGGGCATCCTCGCCTTCCGCAGTGTCGAGGCCGGCGAGGACTACGGCGCGCTGATGGCCGCCGCCCTGCTCGTCACCGCCCCGCTCGTCATCGCCTTCCTGTTTGCCCAGCGACGCTTCATCGAGGGCATCACCATGACCGGTCTGAAAGGCTAGGCCGGTCCTTTTCCCAAGGACGTGAACCATGAGCATCGAGATGAACATCACGCGCCGTCACACGCTCGCCCTCCTGGGCGGTGCGTCCGCAGGCCTCTTCATGCCGGCCATCGCCCGTGCCAATGTCACGGAAATCTCCGCGCATTACTCCATGCCGGCGATCTTCCAGCCGGCCCAGGAAGCCGTGCTCGCCGCCTTCTCGGCCAAGCACCCGGAAGTGAAGGTCACCTACGTCAACCCGACGCCGACCTATGAAGACGGCGCCCAGCTGCTGCTGCGCAACGCCACCACCGGCAACATGCCTGACGTGTCGTTCCAGGGCCTGAACCGCCTGCGCATGTTCGCCGAGCGCGGCATTGCCGTCGACCTGACGCCGATGCTGGCACAGCTGGGTGACCCGGTGGAGTTTGGCTATTCCAAGCCGATCCTCGGCCTCGGCTTCCACGGCGGCATGCAGGCTGGCCTCGCCTTCGCCACCTCGAACCCGATCAGCTATTACAACGTCGACCTGTTCAAGAAGGCCGGCCTCAACCCGGACGCCTTCCCGACCACCTGGGATGGCGTGATCGAGAACGCCCAGAAGATCCGCGCCCTTGGCAATGGCGTCGACGGCATGTTCTTCCGCTGGCCGGGCGATGACTGGATGTTCTCCGCCCTGCTCTATGGCCATGGCGGCCGCATGCTGAACGAAGCCGAGACCGAAGTCGCCTTCAACGGTGCCGAAGGCCTTGCCGCCCTGACCCTGCTGGACCGCTTCGTCAAGGAAGGCGGCATGCCGAACTACGCCGGCACCGCTGACCTGCAGGCCTTTGCAGCTGGCCAGCTCGGCATGATGTTCCGCACCACTGCCCAGGTCCGCTCGATCGCCAACTCGGTCGGCACCAACTTCGAGCTGCGCACCACCACCCTGCCGGTCATCGACCCGGTCAAGGGCCGCCTGCCGACCGGTGGCGCCGGTGCCATGATCACCACCAAGGATGCCGCAAGACAAGAAGCCGCGTTCAAGTTCATCAAGTTCGCGACCTCCGCCGAGGGCACCGCTCTGATGGCCCAGAACACCGGCTACGTGCCCTGCAACCAGATCGCCATCGACGACCCGCAGTATCTGGGTGAGTTCTATGCCCAGAACCCGCTGTTCCAGGCCGCGACCAAGCAGGTCCACCTGATGCAGCCGTGGTACGCCTTCCCGGGCCAGAACTCGGTGCGCGTGACCCAGGTGATGGTCGACAACCTTGCCCGCATCATCGAGCAGAAGGCAACGCCGGAAGTCGTGCTCGCCGACATGGCAACGGAAGTCAGCAAGCTGATCCCGCGCAAGTAATCAGGACAAGAAAGCTGCGCGGCGCCCTCGCCGCGCAGCTTTCGCGCCTCATGTGCAGGCCGCCTCTTGAACCCCATCGCCTTCACCTCTAACACCAAAAAGACCACGCAAGAGGATCCCATGACCATTCGCATCGCCCAGATTTCCGACACGCATCTGTCGCCGGAAAAGCCGTTCTTCCGGGAGAATTTCGACAAGATCGCGGAAAGCCTGCGCGACAATCGCCCTGACCTCGTCCTCAACACCGGCGATCTGGCACTCGATGGCGCCGACCATGAGGCAGACCTTCTGGACGCCCGCGCCGCCCATGACAGCCTCGGACTGGAATGGCATGCCCTGCCCGGCAATCATGACGTGGGCGATCACCTCGACGTCGCCCGCCGCCAGCCGGTCAACGCCGAGCGCCTCGAGCGCTACCGCTCGGTGTTCGGTCCCGACTGCTGGAGCCTCGATGTTCCGGGCTGGCGCCTGCTCGGCCTCAATGCCCTGACGCTCGGGCTGGATCTTGCCGGTGCGGCCGACCAGGAAATGCTGGTGCGCGATGCGGTGGCGGATCTCGGCGGCCGGTCGCTGGCGATCTTCCTGCACAAGCCGCTGATGGACGAGACCTACGAGGAAGACCTCATCAGCAACCGTTTCACCACGAAGGGACCGCGCCAGAAGCTGCTGGCCGCGCTCGGCGGTGTAAATCCGGCAATGATCGCCTGCGGTCACGTGCACCAGTACCGCGACACGATGGTCGCCGGCACGCGGCACATCTGGGCTCCGGCCACCTCCTTCATGATTGGTGATCCGTGGCAGCCGGGCTATGGCGTCAAGGCGGTCGGCTATGTCGAACATGCCTTCGAAGCCGATGGCCGCTTCTCGCATCGCCTCGTCGGCGTGCGCGGTCTGGTGCACCACGACCTCGCCAGCTACCCGGAAGCCTATGGCGACGTCCGCGCCTGGGGTCCGGGCAACGCCTGAGGGCGTGAGACGCGCAGACTGCTGTGTGCGGATGTGGCCTTCTGATCGGGGGGCCGGGGGATCACATTCGGGCGCGATGGATCTAGAGCCTCTCCGCTCCCCTCCCCCTCGTGGGGAGGGGTAAGGGGTGGGGGGATCCACGGCAGGGCGCCAGACCATACCCCTATGAAGTTCCACGGATAAATGCAGTAAATTTTCCCGGGTGCTAAGTCTGCGCCCCCCACCCCCGCCCCCTCCCCACGAGGGGGAGGGGAGCGGAGAGGCCCTGCCCCATTAACCCGGGAGAGAGGATGGACGTTGATCCCGGCCCGGACCAGTTGCGGGCAACGAGCCTCGCCCTTGCATTCTCCCGCGACTTGCACAACAACTCGCGCCGGTTCCGGGTGGCTGTCTCAAGGCGCGTCCGGGCACTGAGAGGATGACCGAGATGCCGACCGCCGCCCATACACCGATCCCTGATCTTGCCATCGACCTGCGCCGTGACGTGGCTGACATGGTGACCCTCAAGGACGTGCTGCGGCTGGCCGTCAGCGCCTTCGAGAGCGCCGACCTCTATTTCGGCCATGGCTCGTCGACGGCGCTGGACGAGGCCATCTTCATTATCCTGGAAACGCTGCGACTGCCGGTCGACGACTTCAATACCTGGGCCGATGCCCGGCTCAGCGCGCATGAGAAGGCGCTGCTCGGCGAGCGGCTGGCGCTGCGCCTCGAGACGCGGATGCCGGCCGCCTATATTACGGGCCGCAGCTACCTGCTCGGCGTACCGTTCAAGTCGGATGCGCGGGCGCTGGTGCCGCGCTCCTACATCGCCGAATTGCTGCGCTCGTCGCTGTTTGACGGGTCGGACCCGGACGTGAACCTGATCCGTAATCCGGAAGACGTCACTTCCGTGCTGGACCTTTGCACCGGCGGTGGCTCGCTGGCGATCTTCGCCGCCTATGCCTTCCCCAATGCCAAGGTGGATGCGGTCGACCTGTCGCCGGAGGCCTTGAGCCTTGCGGCGGAGAATGTCGCCGAGCACGGACTGCAAGACCGCATCGAGCTGTTGCAGGGTAACCTGTTCGAGCCGGTGAAGGGCCGCACCTACGACCTGATCATCACCAACCCGCCCTATGTCCATCCGGACGTGATGGACGTGCTGCCGGACGAATTCCGCCACGAGCCGGAAATGGCGCTGCACGGCGGCCATGACGGGCTGGATCTGGTACGCGAGATCCTGAACAGCTACCGCGACCACATGAACGAAGGCGGCGGCATCCTCTGCGAAATCGGCGAGGACCACGAAATCCTCGACGCCGATTACCCTGACCTGCCGTTCCTGTGGCTGGCGACGGAAGAATCGGATTCCGAGGTGTTCTGGCTGCCGGCCAGGCCGCAGTGGGGTTGAGGCAAGGTTGGCGATCAAGCTGTGCCAATTACACCGCGCTGTCCCGGCCTTGTGCCGGGACCTGTGGGGTACGCGCTCCCTAATATGGTCGATTTTCTCTCTTTCGGCATCACGACAGGTCCCGGCACAAGGCCGGGACAGCTCAGAGAGAATGTACGAACCCGTTCGTGGATCCGCCCCTACCCCTCCTTGCCCGGGTCATAGGCCAGGAGGCGGAGGGCGTTGAGGGTGACGAGGACGGTGGCGCCCGTGTCGGCCATGATGGCAATCCACAGCCCGGTGAGGCCAAGGATGCTGGTCACGAGGAACACCGCCTTCAGTCCAAGCGCGATAGCGATGTTCTGATGGATGTTGCCCATGGCCTGACGTGCAAGGCGGATGAGACCGGCGACATCGCTGACCCGGTCGCGCAGCACGGCGGCATCGGCGGTTTCCAGCGCAACATCCGTGCCTGAACCCATGGCGACACCGACCGACGCCTGTGCCAGTGCGGGCGCATCGTTGATGCCATCACCGACCATCATCACGCCGCCGGTTGCGGCCAGATCGCGGATCGCACGCACCTTGTCTTCCGGCATCAGTTCGGCGCGGGCATTCAGCCCGAGCGTGCCGGCGATGGCCTTGGCGGTGCGGGCGTTGTCGCCGGTCAGCATGATGGCGCTGACGCCGAGCCGGGACAGCTGGCGAATACCTCCACAGGCGTCCTCACGCGGCTCGTCGCGCAGGGCAATGAGGCCAAGAAGCTGACCATCCCGCAGGACGCAGACCACCGTCTTGCCTTCCGCTTCGAGCCGGGTTGCCTCAGCCTCTGATGCTGCGGCCAGGACCTTCAGCTCCGCCGCATGGCGCGGCGAAACCACTTGAACCAATCGGCGTTCAACGGTCGCCTCGACACCCTTGCCGGCCATGGCGCGGCCACCTTCAGCAGCCGGAATGGCGAGGGACAGGGCTTGCGTGCGGGCGACGATGGCCTTTGCCAGCGGATGGGACGACCCGGCCTCGACGGCTGCGGCGGCCTGCAGCAGCGCGGCATCATCGGCACCGGCCACTGGCACAAGATCGACCACCTGCGGCCGGCCTTCCGTGAGCGTGCCGGTCTTGTCAAAGGTGACGGCCTTGACGCGGGCAATGGCTTCAATGACGGCACCACCCTTCATCAGCAACCCGCGCCTTGCGCCAGCCGACAGGGCCGAGGCGATGGAGGCGGGCACCGAGATGACCAGCGCACACGGGCAGCCGATCAGCAGCAGCGACAGGGCGCGGTAGATCCAGGTGTCCCAGTCCGCGCCAAAGCCCAGCGGCGGCACGACGGCAACCAGAGCGGCGAGGCCGACGATGAAGGGCATGTAGTAACGGCTGAAGCGGTCGATGAAGCGTTCGGTCGGCGCGCGGGCGCTTTCGGCCTCCTCGACCAGCTTGATGATGCGGGCGATGGTGTTGTCCGCTGCGGCGCGGGTGACCTCGACCTTGAGCAGGGCCTCGGTGTTGATCGAGCCGGCGAAGACCTCGTCATCCACGCCCTTCGTGCGCGGCACGCTTTCGCCGGTCACCGGGCTTTCATCGACACCGGAGAGACCGGAGCGGATGACGCCATCGGCGGGAACGCGGTCGCCGGGGCGGACCAGCACGATCTGGCCGGGGGCAAGGCTGTCTGCCGCCACCTCGCGGGTGCCGGTGGGCGTTTCCAGCAGGGCGGTTTTCGGGACGAGACGCGCCAGCGCCCGGATGCCTTCACGGGCCCGGTCGGCGGCAACGCCTTCCAGCACCTCGCCGACGGCAAAGAGGAAGACCACGAGCGCAGCCTCTTCCGCCGCACCGATCAGCAGCGCGCCAGCTGCAGCGATGGTCATCAGCATCTCGATGGTGAAGGGCATGCCGGCCGAAAGCGCGGCAAAGGCTCTCCGGGCAACCGGCAGCACGCCTATGATGCAGGCCACAACAAAGACCCAGGAGGCGAGATTGGGCGCGAGCACGTAATGCGAGGCCCAGGCGACCCCGAGCAGCGCAGCAGTCACCACAACCAGTCTGCCCTTGGCCGTCTGGTACCAGCTGCGGCGCTGGCCGTCGCCAGCCACGGGCTCGTCATCGCCATGGGAGTGGGAATGGGCGGCGGGGGCAGCGTTTGCCATGCCAGAGGCAGGCGCTGCATGACCTCCGCAGCTTCCATCTGCGTGATCGTGGGCGTGGCCGTGCTTGTGCGCTTCGCCTGATGATGCACCGTGTTCATGGCTGTGATCATGGCCGCAACCACAGGCATCTGGTGCAGATGCTGTGGTTAGGGCCGACGCCGCCACGCCCCTTGGCTTGATGCCATAGCCAAGGGCCGATACGGCCTTCTCGATCTTTTCGCGCGATGTCACGGCTTCATCCAGCGTGAGACGCAGGCGCTCGCTCATCAAGGCGACTTCGACAGCATCGACACCCGGAAGCCGTTCGACGGCCCCCTTCACCTTGCCGGCGCAAGAGCCGCAATCCATGCCGGAAATGGTCCATTCACACACATTGGACCGGGACGCTGGAGCATTCATCATTTACCTCACTGCCCGGATTCCGGGCGAAACTCTCCCTGTGAGGTCTGGCGTAGCACCTCTAGTCACCAGAGCTTCAAGCGGTAATTTTCACCTGCGCATTTTCCCTGATGAACGCGGTAAACTGTCAAAAAGCACAATCCGGATCTGGGCCGAGCCGGGCAATCATGCGACAGAAGCGCCATTGCGGACCCACCGGCGTGTCTTGCGACCAGCCTGGCCGGACGGCGCTCTCACGACCGGTCCGGGTTGATGCACCACTGACAAGCAGCGCCGGCCGCGATGTGGCAAGAGACGGATGATGCCAAAAGCGGCATGCCTCGTTATTGGCCTTGCCCGCTCCTGCGGGAAAGTTCTACCATCTGGTCAAAAAGCTTGGGAGCCAACAGTTAGGGGACAGAAATGACGCAGAAATTCAGTCTTGATGTCAGCCGCCGCAGCCTGCTTCTGGGTGCCGGCGCAACCTTGGCCGGCAGTGCGCTGCTGCCACGAATCGCATTCGGCCAGACCCCGATCAAAACCGCCGGCATCTATACCGTCCCGGTGGAACAGCAGTGGGTCAGCCGCATTCACATTGCCGCTGAAGCTGCCAAGGCTGCCGGCCAGATCGACTACAGTTTCTCCGAAAACACCACCAACACCGACTATCCGCGCGTCATGCGTGAATACGCGGAAAGCGGCGTGAAGCTGATCGTCGGCGAGATCTTCGGCGTCGAGCAGGAAGCCCGCGAAGTGGCCGCCGAGTATCCGGAAGTCGCCTTCCTGATGGGCTCGTCCTTCATGCCGGATGCCGCCGTGCCGAACCTTTCCGTGTTCGACAACTACATCCAGGACGCGTCGTATCTCTCCGGCATCATCGCCGGCGCCATGACCAAGTCCGGCAAGATCGGCATGGTCGGCGGCTTCCCGATCCCGGAAGTGAACCGCCTGATGCATGCCTTCATGGCCGGCGTGAAGGAGACCCGCAAGGATGCGACCTTCCAGGTCAGCTTCATCGGCTCCTGGTTCGATCCCCCGAAGGCCAAGGAAACCGCCTTCGCCATGATCGATGGCGGCGCGGACATGCTCTATGCCGAGCGCTTCGGCGTGTCGGACGCGGCCAAGGAACGCGGCGTGCTGGCCATCGGCAACGTCATCGACACGCAGGCAGACTATCCGGAGACGGTGGTTGCCTCAGCGCTGTGGCACTTCGAACCGACGCTGCAGAAGGCGATCGCCAACATCAATGCCGGCAGCTTCAAGGCCGACAATTACGGCGTCTATTCCTTCATGAAGGAAGGCGGCTGCTCGCTGGCGCCGCTCGGCACGTTTGATGGCAAGGTTCCGGCCGCAGCCATGGACCTCGTCAAGACGCGTGAAGCCGCGATCAAGGATGGTTCTTTCACCGTCGAGATCAACGACAACGAGCCGAAGTCCTCGTGACCGGCACGACCCAGGAGGCGCGGGACATCGTCCTGCGCCTCGACGGCATCACCAAACGCTTTGGCCCGCTCGTCGCCAATGACGCCATCAGCCTGACTCTCAACCGCGGCGAGATCATCGCGCTGCTCGGCGAAAACGGCGCGGGCAAGACGACGCTGATGAACATCCTCTTCGGCCATTACACGGCCGATGCGGGACAGGTAGAGGTTTTTGGCAAGCTGCTGCCCCCCGGCCAGCCGCGTGCGGCGCTGGCGGCTGGCGTCGGCATGGTGCACCAGCACTTCACCCTCGCCGACCATCTGACCGTGACCGAGAACATCCTGCTCGGCACGCAGCCGCTGTGGCAGCTGGGCCTTGGGCTCGGCGTGGCCCGGGACAAGATTGCGAGGCTTTCCGCCGATTTCGGCCTTGCCGTCCATCCGGATGCCAAGGTGTCCGCCCTGTCGGTCGGCGAGCGGCAGCGGGTGGAGATCCTCAAGGCGCTTTACCGCGATGCGCGCATCCTGATCCTCGACGAGCCGACCGCCGTGCTGACGCCGCAGGAAACGGATGCGCTGTTCGAGACCCTGAAGAAGGCCGTGGCGCGCGGGCTCTCCATCGTCTTCATCAGCCACAAGCTGCATGAGGTGATGGCGGTGGCCGACCGATGCCTGGTACTTCGGCATGGCAAGCTGGTCGCCGAACGCGACACGCACCAGACCTCGGGCGCCGAACTGGCGGCCTTGATGGTCGGCGGTGCAGTCCCGGAGCTTAGCCCCTCGACGGCCAAGCCCGGCGCGCCGCTGCTGATGCTGAGCCGGGTGACGACCCCGGATGCGGAAGCCGCGCCCGGCCTGAAGGACGTGACGCTGACCCTCCGCGCAGGCGAGATCACGGGACTGGCCGGCGTCTCCGGCAACGGCCAGGCCGCCCTGTCGGATCTCATCGGCGGGCTGATCCGGCCTGAGAGCGGCACGCTGGAGCTGGCGGGAGCAACCGTGGCCGCGTGGTCGGCGCATGACGCCATCCTCGCCGGCATCGCCCGCATTCCGGAAGACCGGCACAAGACCGGCACCATCGCCGATTTCAGCCTGACCGAGAACGCCATCCTCGAGCGCTACCGCGAGGCGCCGTTCAGCCGCAAGGGCTGGATGAACTGGGGTGCGGCCGAGGGCTTTGCCCGCGACATCATCCAGACCTATGACGTGCGTTGCCCCGGCCCGGACGCGCGCATCCGGCTGCTGTCAGGCGGCAACATGCAGAAGCTGATCCTCGGCCGGGTGCTGGAGCCGGGGCCGAAGGTCATCCTCGCCAACCAGCCGGTGCGCGGCCTCGACATCGGCGCGATCACCTTCATCCATTCCCGCCTGATCGCCGCCCGCGATGCCGGCGCGGCCGTCCTGCTCATCTCGGAGGATCTCGACGAGGTGCTGAAACTCTCCGACGTGGTGCATGTCATCTACGAAGGCCGCCTGTCGCCGGGGTTCGCCCGCGGCAGCATGGGGCCGGCCGATCTCGGCCTGTGGATGGCCGGACAAGGATTTGACCATGCGGCTTGAGCCGATTGCCAACCCGAGCCTTGCCCGCCGCATCGGCCTGCCCGTGCTGGCGCTGGCAATGACCGTGGTCTGCGGCTCCCTGCTGGCGCTGACAGCCGGGGCCGATCCCTTCGACACGCTGCGGCTGATCGTGGTCGGCGCGGTTGGCAGCAAGTTCGCCCTGCTTGAAACGTTGAACCGGGCGACGCCGCTGATCTTCACCGGTCTTGCCGTCGCCGTCGCCTTCCGCGCCAGGCTCTGGAACATCGGCGCGGAAGCCCAGCTTTATGCCGGGGCCATTGTCACCGTGCTGATCGGCACCGGGGCCACCGGTCTGCCGGCGCTGCCCCTGCTGCTGGTAGCCGGCATTGCCGCCATGTTTGCCGGCGCCGCTGTCCTGATCCCGCCCGTGCTCCTGAAGACACGGCTCGGCGTCGATGAGGTGGTGACGACACTGCTGATCAACTTCATCATGCTGCTGTTCGTCTCCTATCTGCTGGAAGGGCCGATGAAGGACCCGGCCGGCATGGGCTGGCCGAAGTCCACGGCGCTGGCGAAGGAGGCAAGGCTGCCGCGCATCGTCGACGGGCTCCGGCTGCACTGGGGCTTTGCCCTGGCGATCCTGTCGGCCATTGCCGTCTGGGTGATCCAGACACGCACGACGCTCGGCTACGAGATCCGCGCCGTTGGCCTCAACGCGAAAGCCGCGAAATTCGCCGGCATTCCGGTGAATGGCGTGCTCGTCAAGACCGCGCTCCTCTCCGGCGGGCTGGCGGCACTGGCCGGCTACAGCGAAGTGGCGGGGCTCAAGGGCCACCTCAGCCTCGATCTGTCGCCGGGCTTCGGCTACACCGGCATCATCGTCGCCATGCTGGCGCTGCTGAACCCTCTCGGCGTCATCCCCTCGGCCATTTTCGTCGCCGGCATCTTCGTCGGGGCCAACAGCATGAGCCGGGCGGCGAGCGTACCGACCTACATCGCCGACATGCTGCTCGCCATCGCCCTCCTGTTCATGGTGCTGGCGATCCTCCTCACACGTTACCGGGTGAAACGCGGATGAGCGAGATCTTCGACATCCTCCTCACGGCCTCGTTCTGGGCCGCCACGATCCGCATCGCCTCGCCGCTGATCTTTGCGACGCTCGGCGAGCTGATCTGCGAGCGCGCCGGCGTGCTCAATCTTGGCATCGAGGGCATCATGGTCATCGGCGCCTTCACCGGCTGGGTGGCGGTCTACATGGGCGCGCCGCTGTGGTGGGGCGTGATGGCGGCGATGGTGGCGGGCATGGCCTTCGGCCTGCTGCACGCGACGCTGACCGTCCCCTTCGGCCTGTCGCAGCATGTGGTGGGGCTTGGCGTGACGCTGCTGGCCACCTCGACCAGCTATTTCACCTACCGCCTGATGCTGCCGCAGGTGACCAGCCCGCCGAAGATCGAGCCGTTCCAGCCGCTGCCGATCCCGGGCCTGTCCGACATTCCGCTCCTGGGCGAGGCGCTGTTCAGCCAGACGGCGCTGACCTATGCCGCCTTCGTCCTGGCGCTGGTGGTGGCGCTGGTGCTCTACCGCACGCCGCTTGGCCTCGCGCTGCGCGCGGTCGGCGAGAACCCGGCCGCCGCCGCCGCGCAAGGCCTGTCCGTGACGGGCCTGCGCATGGGCGCGGTCATCGTCGGCTCCGGCCTCATGGCGGTGGGCGGATCGTTCCTGACCCTATCCGCCTTCTCGTCGTTCTTCTTCGAGATGGTCAACGGGCGTGGCTGGATCTGCATCGCGCTCGTGGTCTTCGGCGCCTGGCGTCCGGGCAAGGCGGTGCTGGGCGCGATCCTCTTTGCCGCCTTCGACGCGCTGCAGGTGCGCCTGCAGCAGACCGGCATCGGCGCCATCGTGCCGTATCAGGTGTTCCTGATGCTGCCTTTCATCCTCTCCATCCTCGCCCTCGTCATCATGTCGCGCCGCGCCGAAGTGCCGGCCGCCCTGATGCAGCCCTTCAACAAGGGAGAACGCTGACATGTTCGATCTCGTCATCGCCGGCGGCACGCTGCCCGACGGCACCGTCGCCGACATCGGCATCCGCGGCGACCGCATCGCCGAGGTCGGCCGGATCGAGGCTGCCGCGCAGGCCAGCGCCGGCCGGGTCATCGACGCCAGCGGCGACCTTGTTTCGCCCCCCTTTGTCGACCCGCATTTCCACATGGACGCGACGCTGTCCTACGGCCTGCCCCGCGTGAATGCCTCGGGCACGCTGCTGGAGGGCATTTCGCTCTGGGGGGAACTGCGCGAGATCGCCAGCACCGGCGACATGGTGACCCGGGCGCTGACCTATTGCGACTGGGCCGTGTCGATGGGCCTGCTCGCCATCCGCACCCATGTCGACACCACGCCGGACCATCTGCGCGGCGTCGAGGCAATGCTGGAGGTGAAGCGGAAGGTCGCGCCCTATCTCGACTTGCAGCTCGTCGCCTTCCCGCAGGACGGGCTCTACCGCACGAAGACGGGACGGGAGAATGTCCTGCGCGCGCTCGACATGGGCGTCGATGTCGTCGGCGGCATCCCGCATTTCGAGCGCACGATGGACGACGGCGCGGCCTCGGTGAAGGATCTCGCCCGCATCGCCGCCGAGCGCGGGCTGATGCTGGACCTTCACTGCGACGAGACCGACGATCCGATGAGCCGCCACGTCGAGACGCTGGCCGCCGAGGTGACCCGGCACGGGCTTGGCGGACGCGCCGCCGGCAGCCACCTCACGTCCATGCATTCCATGGACAATTACTATGTCTCCAAGCTGCTGCCGCTGATCGCCGAAAGCGGCATGACGGCGATCCCGAACCCGTTGATCAACATCACCCTGCAGGGACGGCACGACACGTTCCCGAAGCGGCGCGGCCTGACGCGGGTGAAGGAGATGCAGGCGCTTGGCATCACGGTCGGCTGGGGCCAGGACTGCGTGCTGGACCCGTGGTACTCGCTCGGCACCGCCGACATGCTGGACGTGGCCTTCATGGGCCTGCATGTGGCGCAGATGACGCACCCTGAGGAGATGGCGCGCTGCTTCCGCATGGTGACGGAGGACAACGCCAAGATCATGAACCTTGAGGGCTACGGCCTGAAGCCGGGTTGCATGGCCTCGCTGGTGGTGCTGGATGCCGGCACGCCGACCGAAGCGCTGCGCCTCAGGCCCGACCGGCTCGCCGTGGTCTCCAAGGGCAAGGTGGTGGCCGAGCGCGCGCGCAACGATGCCCGCCTCAGCCTTGCTGGCCGCCCGGCAAGCGTCCGCCGGCGGCATTGAGCGGAACGGTCTGCGTTGGACGATCCAGCCAGACCGTCCTGATTAGACTTTTTCGGCGACGAACTTCAGCCCGCCAGCAGTGCCATTCGACCAGACGGCAACGCCCTCGCAGCCGCAGCCGTCATGTTCGAGCCTCAGCTTCGCGCCGACATCCGTCGGACGAATGCCGTCAACCTTGGCCCCGCCCTTGGACATGTCTTCGATGACCGCATTGCGCGTACCTTCGGGACCAGTCAGGCGTGCGTGGCGGGCCATCTTTTCCCGCTCATGCTTGCGCCGTTCGTCAGCACCACGGTCCTGCTGAAGACTCTGCGACAACTCGTCGAGCAGCTGCAGCACCTGATGGCTGGCATCGTTCAGATCGTTCAGGGCTGCCAGTGCATCGCCCGGGCGGTTGGCCGCATGATGCTGAAGTGCTCGCTTGGCCGCTTCATGCACCCGCTTGTGCGGATCAACCAGCCGCGCGTAGGCGGACGCCGTCTTGACTGCGGGTATGTCGACCGTGTCATACCACTTGCCAAGGCGGCAGGCGTGATGGTCAGGTACCTGATCCGACTTCCAGTCCGTCCTGCCCATGAGAACATCCACCACCCGCTTCTTGAACAGGGTGTGATCAATCTTGGCCATTTCGCAAAGGGCGCGCGGCGAGGCAGCGGAGAACCACCCGGTTGCGGCCTCCGAGAAGCGGTCGTTGCTGTCCTGCAGGCGTGCAGCCATCTTCAGCAACAGTTTCTCATTGTCGCGCGCCAGGTCCGCACCAACGGTGACCAGATTGCCGATCTCCTCGGTCGCCTGTTTCTGCTGCCCGAGAACCGAGGCAATTTCGTCCATGCGGTTGGACACCGTTCCGACGGCATGAGAGATTTCCGTGACCGACGCCGCAACATCCTCGATTGCCGAGATGCCGCTTTCGACGGCAAGCTCGGAGCGGGTCATCGCTTCGCCCATGCCGATGATCACGCTGCGCATTTCGGCGATCCGCCTGCCGATGCCTTCGGTCGCCGACCCCGTCTGATTGGCCAGCGCCTTCACCTCGCTGGCAACGACGGCAAAGCCCTTTCCCGCCTCTCCGGCCCGCGCTGCTTCGATTGTCGCGTTCAGCGCCAGCAGATTGGTCTGTTTCGAGATCGCGTCAATGACATTGAGTACTTCCGCGATCTGATCGAAGGCGGACGCCAGTTCCGACGACCGCAGCTTGGTTTCAGTCGTGGCCTCCGTCACAGCAATGTTGGTCTTGCGCAGGTTGCTGACAGCTTTCAGCGCCTGATCCGACGAGCGCCGCGTGTTGTTGGCATCCGCAAGTGCCTCGTTGCTCGAACGGGCGATTTCTTCAACACTGGCTACGAGTTCGGCCACGGCGGAGGCGATCGTCTGGGCCCCCTCGGTTGAGACATGCGTGTTGCGCGCAAGATACGCAATCTCGATTGCGACTTCGTTCACGTCTGCGACAGTCCGGGCCATGTTGCGCAAGTTCGAAATGTCGGACTCCGCCGCAAGTTCGGCGGCCTGTTCCTTCAACGAGCGCGCCGCAAGCGCACGGTGAACGGTCGCAATAGCGGCGGCATAGCGATGTGCGAAGTCGACATAATGGCTGCTGCCTCGACCCAGCACAGACTTGCGGCTGAGCCGGGCAAAGCCCTGGCTCATCTCGGCGTCCAGCGCATCAAGCAGGACGCTGGCCGGGATGCCGTTGTCCAGGGCCGTCGCTACGCAGTCGTCCGTGGCGCTGTTGAACAGCTTTTCGACACACGTGGCGAGTTGCTGCTTCTGCTGCTGCGTGAGCACATTGGCCGCGCTGCCGCCGGATCGCTCCGCCGTGGTTGTCACCGGTGAGGGCGCGGCACCTTGCCTGGACGCATTGAGTACTGACACCGACATCTCCAACGCCGCAAAACATAGATTGCGCCAAGATTACGTCGGAGAAGTGAGCAACCTGTAAACGACTTTCGCGCTCTCGAAAGTTGACAGCTACGTCAGACGCCATCCGTTCAGTGTACCACCCCAGTTGTCATCCACGCTTTGCCCATCGCAGCAGGATGGTTCCTGCAGCAAAGACAAGGAAATAGGCTCCGAACGAAAGGATCGCGGCACTCAGCAGCCAGACCAGCCCCTGCGCCAACACCGGCAGAAGCGAGAGGAAGGCAAGCATCGGGGCAACAAGCAGATCGATATTCCAAAGCACCAGCACCATGGAGCCGGCCGCCAGCGGCACGAAAACCATGTCGGCAACCGCGAAGGGGCTGACGTAACCCCGCTTCCGGCACAGCACGTAGAGCGTGACCGCGTAGATCCAGACACCGGCCGAGGTGCCCATGGCAAGGCCGGCTGCGCCGTGGTCGGCGCTGAACAGCGCCTTCAGTGCCACGTTGACGACGGTTGCCCCGGCCAGCGCCTTCAAGGGAGTCGTCATGTCGCCGCGCCCGTTGAAGGCCGCGACCAGCGTACGGATGGCAAGGGCCGCCGGCAGGGCCACGGCATAGGCGGACAGAACAGCAGCAGAGCCAGCTGTCGCAGCCGCATCAAAGGCCCCGCGCTGGAACAGGACGCGGATCGCTTCCTCGCCAAGGAACGCCATGGCAAGGGCGATGGGCAGACCGATGATCAGGCAGATCCGCAAGCCCCGGTCCATCACCCGGCGCGCCTTGTCTTCAGCGCCAACACCGGCATCCCGACCAATTTCGGGCAGGATTGCCGTGCCGAGCGCTATGCCGATGACGCCGAGCGGCAGCTGATACAGCCGGTCGGCATAGGCCAGATGCGCCAGCGCGCCGGTCGGCAGGAAGCTGGCAAGGATCGTGTCGGCAAAGACGGCAACCTGGACCACTCCGGCTGTCAGCAATGCGGGTCCGAGCCGCTTGAAGAACAGCGCCACCTCGCCGTCGCGGCGCGGCAGCGGCAGGGAAAAGCCGAGGCCGGCGCGGGCGACAGCCGCGGTCAGCAGGATCACCTGCAGAACCCCGCCCACCAGCGTGCCCCAGGCCGCTGCATGTGCCGCATCGGGGAACCACTGCACCGAGAAGAAGGCCGCAATCATCGCGACGTTCAGAAGAACGGGCGCGGCGGCAGCGGCGGCAAACTTGCGCTCGGCATTGAGCACGCCGGACATCAGCGTGACGACGGACATGCACAGGAGATAGGGAAAGGTGATGCGGGTGAGGTCGATGGCGAGGTCACGCACCCCCTCGGCGCCCGTGCCGAGCCCTGGCGCCAGCAGGAACACCAGCCAGCCGGTGGCGATCAGCGCCAGCGCCAGCAGGACTAGGTTCACCAGCATCAGCCAGGACAGCATCTGCGAGCGGAAGCGCGCTGCCCGCTCCGGCCCGTCCCGCTCCAGCGTCGCGGCATAGGTGGGCACGAAGGCGGCGTTGAAGGCGCCTTCCGCGACGATGGCGCGGAAATGGTTGGGCAGACGGAAGGCGATCAGGAACGCATCGGCGAGCAGCCCGGCACCGAGCACGCTGGCCATGACCAGATCGCGCAAGAAGCCGAACAGCCGGCTGACCAGCGTCCAGCCCCCGATGACACTCAGCCGCCGCAACATGACCCGGTCCCCAATCAACGCATTTGCAATGGCCGTGAGGCTTAGGCCCGGGCACGGCAAATGGCCAGAGGATTCTGCTGGCCTGCGGGCCGGGCCCCGGCGGCCAAGAAGGGACTCAGACCAGCCTGGCCTCGTAGATCTCGGTGGCGGCAAGTGCCAGAAGGCGAGTGGCCATCTCCTGTTTCAGCTCGGTCAGTCGTGTTTCCTGTTCCGGTGTCCGGTCAGGAGTGGCACCCAGCCGAACGAACTCTTCGCGCACATGTCCGGGCCGGATTGTGACCTCAACTGTGCGGCCGCGGTAAGTGAAGCGCCAGAGATAGGGGCCGGGCGGTTCGCTGAGCACGTCACGCCCGCCGAGCGAGCGGTCAACGCTCATGCGGCCATCGGTCAGCGCCCTTGTCACCATTTCCACCGCATCGCGTCCACCGAGGCCGGCGAAGGCCGTCAACACGGTGATCTCGCGGCGTTGCAGGGGAGCTTCATCAAGCAGCGGGAAAGCGGCCTGCATCGCCTTGAATGCGTGAGCAACGCCACCAGGAAATCCGGTGCCATGGTAGAGCAGCAGATCGGCAAAGCGGAACGCCAGCGTCTCCTGACCCTCGGCGACAGTCAAAACATCCTTATCCATTCATCCAGGCTTTCAGGTTGGGCAGGAACTTGTCGAGGAAACGGGTGGTCGCCGGCATGAAATGCGATCCGTGGTGATACATCGGATCGAGCGAGGTCACCACGAGACGGCCCGGGGTGGAGACGTCATCAACATAGGCGATTGCCTGGCCGGCCAGGTCCTCGGCAAGGACCGTTGCGCCATCCGGCACATCGAAATGGCCGTGCAGATGCCAGGTGACATCGTCCTTGCCAATGCCGTGCATCAGCGGATGGGATGGTGCGGTGACGCGGTTCCCGAGATCGGCATCCGGCTCCAGCCACCACCACCAGTTTGTCGGCCGTTCATGGAACACGATAGCGGGCGCCCAGAGATCGCTGCGGCTTTCACCCATGGCAATGACGGTGCCGCCGGCGTCCAGGTGAGCTGCGACAACAGAGCTCTGTCCGATCATCCGCTGCGGCGGTGTGCGGCAGGGGACGAAAAGACAGTCGGAAGGCTTCAGCGCGCCGACAAGTTGCTCGGGGGCGATCACGTCGTCAAAGAGACAGGCGTAGCGCTCCGCCTCCAGGCTCTCGATGTGATAATAGGTGCCGGCGGAGATGGCGATCAGGCGCACAGGCATGGCCCTCCTGCGGCCCAGTCAAGGATTCGGGCCTGCAGCAGCGGAGCTAGATCCCACTCAAGCCCCATCTGGCCCAGATCGTTGCCGGCATGGGAAAACATCCGGCCGCCGCGAACGCGCAGCCAGACCCAGTCCACCGGAACTGTCCCGCCAGCCAGCCCCGTGACAGCGACAGCACCTGCCGGAAGGGGATTTGCGCCGCGGCCATAGAACCCGGCAACGCCCTTGTTGGTTTCCAGCTTCTCCAGTGCAATGCCGTCGAAGATCGGGTGCATCGCCAGTTGGTGCAGCGTGAAATCTGCCCGTTTTGGCGCGGCCATCGGCTGATAGATGCCGAGCCCGTCCAAGAGCGGACGAACGATGTGCCCGTTGAAGAACCAGCGCCCGCCCCGATCCAGAAAGGCCTCCAGATCGGGCTTGAACGCAAGGAGCGCATTCTGGTCAAGGAGATTGCCGGTCACGAAACCTGTAGCCGCAGCAAGGTCTTGGCCACAGAGCGACGCCTGAGACACGATACGGGCGGCGGGATGCGAGCGGACCGTGGCAGAGGGCTCGGCGAAGCCGGAATTGAGCACCAACACGGTCATGCAGCAGCACTCCCGGCAAAGGCCGGCACGATTGCCTTGCGACCCGTTGGCAGCGTCACCCAGTGCATCTCGACACCGTAGAGCCGCTGCATCAAATCGGGCGTGATCATCTCGGCGAGAGGCCCATGCTGTTCCTCGCCGCCCGGCAGCATCAGGAGCACATCATCAGCCGCTGCGAGCGCATGATTGGGATCATGCGTGGTGAAGAGAATGGCACGGTCGCGGCGGTCACGAAGACGCGCCAGCAGATCCAGCGTGCGGGACTGGTTGCCAAGGTCCAATGCCGAGGTCGGTTCATCAAGAACCAGAGCCGGCGAACCGGTGGCAAGCGCACGCGCGATCAGCACAAGCTGGCGCTGTCCGCCCGACAGGCGATCATAGCGCAGACCCGCCAATTCGCTTGCACCGACCTCGCGCAGCGCGTCTTCAGCCGCAGCAATATCGCCGCGGCCGGGTTGGCCGAACAGGCCGATGCGGGCAGCGCGGCCCATAACCACGACATCGAGACCTGTCAGCCGCGACTGGCTGGCACCGTGCTGCGGGACGTAGCCCGTGACATCGGGAGCGGAGCGGCGTCCCTCAGCAAGCACCTGGAGCCCCAGCAGCGCCCGGATCAATGTGGTCTTGCCCCGCCCGTTGGGTCCGAGAACGGCCAGCGTGCGGCCGGTTTCGACCGTGAAGGATATGCGTTGGAAGAGCCTTCGCCCCTGGAAAGCGACGGCGGCATTGTCCAGTCCGATCATGGCCGGTTCACCTGTCTGAAGTGGCGGCGGAGAAGCAAGGCAAACACAGGCGCACCGATCAGCGCCGTCAGCACACCAAGCGGAATCTCGGCACTGGTGAGCGAGCGGGCGAGCGTGTCGACGAAGACAAGGTAGGCGGCACCCAGAAGGGCCGATGCTGGAATGAGCACGCGGTGATCCTCGCCGACGATGATGCGCGCGGCATGCGGCACGACCAGCCCGATCCAGCCGACAATCCCTGCGACGGCGACAGACGTGCCGGTCATCAGCGCGATGGCGATGAAGACGAGCCAGCGTTCCTTGTCCGGACGAACGCCGAGACTGCGCGCTTCCTGCTCTTCAAGCGCCAGAAGGTTGATGCGATAGCGCAACAGCCAGACGGCGAAGAGACCGAGCGTCAAGCCAGGAACTGCAAGGCTGAGCCGGGCCCAGGTGGCGGTGGAGAAGGAGCCCATCAGCCAGTAGACGATTGCCGGCAGGGAGGTATTCGGATCGGCGACGAACTGGACAATGGATACCAGGGCCGCAAACAGGGCACCGATCACCATGCCCGACAGGATCACAGTGATGACCTCGGTGCGGCCATCAATACGCGCCAGCAAGCCGACCATGATCAGCGCAGCCAATCCACCGACAAAGGCCATACCGAGCAGCAGCACGCCGGAGATTCCGGTCAGGATCGCCAGCGCCCCGCCGAAGGCTGCACCCTGGCTGATGCCCAGAACCTGCGGGCTGACGAGGGGATTGCGGAACACGCCCTGCAACGCCGCGCCGCCAACAGCCAGCGCAGCCCCGCTTAAAGCCGCCAGCAGAACACGGGGCAGCCGCACCAGCGCCACGATGCGGTCAGCCATCTCGGTGCCGACACCGTCAACAGCAGCACGCATCAGGATCGTCAGGACTTCCATTGGCGCCACAGAGAAGCGCCCGGCGGAGATGGCATGAACAATTGCCGCCAGAAGCAGCAGCACCAGCGCCGCAAAGACCCCTGCCCGCCGCATGGAAGCGGCAGGCAGCGCCTTGTGATCAAGGGCGATGGTCATCCCTTGCGCGCGAAGGCGGCATAGTTGGTCTGGCCACCCTGCATGTCCATCCACAGGATGCTGTCGATCTCGTCATCGGTAAGATCATGGCCGTAGAGCAGCTTGTAGGCCGTCTTCATCTCGGCGCGCAGGTCATAGGAGAAGACGTCCGGGTGCAGCAGGTTGGCGAGCCACATCCAGGTCAGCGGGCTCTCCTGGCTCGGCGGATCCCAGCGGTAGCCGCCGAGCGGCAGCTTGTAGACACTGCCCGACTGGGCGGCCTTGGTCAGTGACAGGATCGGGTCATTGGCGATACGCTCGAGCCCGAGCTTGGCCTCGAAGCTGTTGAGCAGGATCACGTCCGGGTTCCACTCCGCGATCTGCTCGGGGCTGATGGTGACGCCATTGCCCTCGACGGTCGCCGAGGCGTTCTGGCCGCCGGCAAGCTCAATGTACCAGGCATTATAGTTGCCCTTGGTGCCCGAGGCAGTCAGTCCGTCCTGCGCGCGCAGCAGGTAAAGCACCTTGGGCTTCTTGTCGTCCGCGATGGTCTTGGACTTTGCAGCAAGGTCCGCCTCGACGCTGGAGCGCCACTCGTTCAGTTCGGCGACCCGCTCCGACTTGCCCATGGCGGTTGCCGCCATCGACATGTACTCGCGCGTCTTGGCTTCGGTGCCATAGGAGATCAGCATCGCGGTGAGGCCCGCATTGGTGATCGGATCGACGTAGTCCTTGCCACGGCCCGCCCACTGGATGACGAGATCAGGCCGTGTCGCGGCAAGCTCTTCGACATTCGGAATGAAGTTCGGCGCGGTGATGTCGGACGGGATGTCCTTGGCCTCGGGGAAAATCGTGCCGAGGATCCCTTCGACAATCGCCGACTTGGCCGTCGGGTTCATGCCGACCAGCTTCGAGGTCGCGCCATCGATGGCGATCAGGGTCGAGGCCATGGGGATTGGGATGGAGGCAATGCGGCCAGCCGGCGCAGCAAGCTCCACCGTGCGGCCTTCGTGATCGGTGATGACAATCGGTTCAGCCTGGGCCGCCGTGGCCAGGAGGCCAAGCAGCAGAACGCCTGCAATGCGCATGATTTTGCTCTTTCATGAAACTGCGGGCCTGGCGATTGGCTAACGCCCCTTTTCAGGATCTTGTCTAAAATTCATGAGTTTTAAAATCAAGTATTAATTGGCCACATACCCCCTCCTTTCGGGGGACCCGCCGCGTGCAACCTTGACAGGCGGCGCGTTGGACACGCATGCTGCACCGCGAACGTGGTTCCGTCGGAGGACGGATGAAAAGGGAACACGGTGAGGCGTACCCATCAGGGACCGAAACCGTGGCTGCCCCCGCAACTGTGAACGGAGAGTGTGCGTCCACTCATGCCACTGGGAGGCCCAAGGCCAGATCCCGGGAAGGCGGACACACACGGCGACCCGTGAGCCAGGAGACCTGCCGCGCTCAGTCACCCGGCCTTCGATACGGGGTGTGTCGAGGCGCGGTTTCCCGTTGAGGTGACACCCAAACCTTGCCGTCCTTTGGGCGGACGCTGAGCCGCGTCCGCCTGTCAGGCGGTGCGTCGTCCTATGCTGGCGCGGGCACGGCCCGCCGCCAAACGCGGGTGTTTGTCATGAAGAACCGGTTCACCACCGGCATTGCCTTGCCGTGCCTTCTGGCCGGCGGGCTCGTCCCTGCCCTTTCCCTTACCGCCGTCACGCCTGCGGCCGCAGAGCCGGAACAGCTTGAAGCCATCGTCATCAGCGCCGGCCGCACGCCTCTGGAAGCGGAGAAAGTCGGACGCGCCACAACCGTGATCACGGGCGCGAGCCTCGAAAAATCGCAGGTTCGCTATGTTGCCGATGCGCTGCGGCAGGTGCCTGGCGTTGCTGTCTCGCGCACGGGTTCATTCGGCGGCCTTACGCAGATCCGCCTGCGCGGATCGGAAGCCAACCATGTGCTGGTCCTGATCGACGGCGTCGAGGTGGCCTCATCGTCGTCGGGGGAATATGACTTCGGCGGCATGCAGGCGTCCGACATCGAGCGGATCGAGGTACTGCGCGGGCCGCAGGGCGCGCTCTATGGTTCGAATGCCGCCTCCGGCGTGATTCACATCTTCACCAAGGGTGGCCTGCGCAACGGCTACCGGGTCACCGGACGCAGCGAGGTGGGCACCGACAAGACGGTCCTCACCGACCTTCTGGTCCAGGGCGGCAATGACCGCATCGACGGGGCCTTCTCGGCGGCGCTCCGCCGGACCGACGGCTTCAACATCTCCGACTACGGCAACGAGAAGGACGGCGACCGCAACGTGACCTTGAATGGCAAGGTGCGTGCCGACCTGACCGAAAAGCTGGTGCTTGACGCCAACCTGCGCTTCGTCAACCGCAAGTCAGACACCGACGACCAGGATTTCGCCTATCCGGACCGCCCGACGCAGGGCCAGGTGATCGACACCTACAGCCACAACAAGACGCGCGAGATCTATGGCGGCGCGGGGCTCACATGGTCCCTGTTCGATGACCTGTTCGTGCAGCGGGCACGGGTCGAGTACACCGATCTCAGCCGGCGCGGCCTGAACTCGAACAACCGCAACGGCAATGACGACAATCGCCTGCACCTCAGCTACCAGGGCACGCTTGCCTTCCAGACCGAGAGCTTCCTGCAGGCTGCCCACAGCCTCACCGGCGCGATCGAGTGGGAGCGGGAAAGCTACAAGAACGCCTATCCCGGCAGTCCTGACCAGGGCCGGCGGCAGCAGCGCGACTTGTCAGGCTATGTCGGCGAGTACCGGCTGGATCTTCTGGAGCGGATCTTCCTGTCCGGTGCGCTGCGCTATGACCGCAACGAAAAATTCAAGGACACACTCACCTACAACGCCTCGGCCGCCTACCTGCACCAGGAGACTGGAACCCGGGTGCATGCCTCGATCGGCACAGGTGTGACCAATCCGACCTTCTACGAGCAGTTCGGCTTCCAGCCCTCCCGCTTTGTCGGCAACCCGAACCTGACACCGGAAGAGAACTTCGGCTGGGACATTGGCGTGGAGCAGAAGCTTCTCGATGAGCGGCTGACCGTTGACGTGACTTACTTCCGGGAACGGCTGAAAGACGAGATCCAGACCGCCTACCTGCCCGGCTCTGCAACAACCCCGATCAATCTCAAGGGCACCAGCAAGCGTCAGGGCGTCGAGGTTTCGGCCAGCGCCGAGATCATCGAGGGACTGACTGCGCGCCTTGCCTACACCTATCTGGACGCCCGCGAACCGGATGGCCGCGAGGAGGTGCGCCGGCCGATGCACAGCGGCTCTGCCGGGCTGCAGTACACGTTCCTCGACGGCCGCGCCTCTGCATTTCTCGATGCGATCTACAGCGGCCAGAAGCAGGATTCCGAGTGGATCAACGCCACCCCGCGCAACCGGGTGACACTGAACGACTATGTCCTCGTCAATCTCGGCGCTGACTACAAGCTCAACGACAACTTCACGCTCTACGGCCGGGTCGAGAATGCCTTCGACCAGAACTACGAGGAGGTCTACGGCTACAACACGCCGGGCGCGACCGCCTTTGTCGGCATCAAGGGCACCTTCTGAGGAGATCGCGCATGACCATGACTGCAGACTCAAGCCCGCAGGCCGCCGTCCTTTCGCTCCCTGTTGCCGGCCCCGCACCGACAGATGTCCGTAGGGACGCGGAAGGCAAGATCAGCCGCGAGATCTGGGACATTCCGGCAACGCAGGAGGTTCTCGAGCCCCTGCTGCGCGAGATCTTCGAAGAACACTGGCAGGGCATCCGGTTTGGCCCGATCATCGAAGGGGCAGCCTATGAATGGAAGTGCCCCGGTGCTCCGGTGAAGATCAGCCTGTTCGACGCCTACCTGACGGTGATGTTCGCCAATGGCGGGCATTTTCACCTTTGCATCGGCGAAAACATGGGATCGCCGAAGTTTCCGACGCCGGAGGAGAAGCGGCGGCATCGCAAGCCGTCGCGGGCGTCGTTCTTTCGCAGCTTCGGACGCGATGGCAAGCCGGTGAGCTGGGGCTTCGAGATGGTCAATGGCGCAGGCGAGCCGATGATCTCGGTGTTCATGCCCAATCCCTTCATCGAGGACAACGACAGCCTGTCGGAAACCCCGGACTTTTCGCGTCTCGCGACCTGGCGTGCGCTGTCGGCCCGCTGGCTGGGACGTCCGGAAGAGGCTCTGGACGCCGAAGGCAAGGGGTTCCGCCAGTCATGAAGCAGTTGCGCCGCATGACAGTTGCGGTCCTGGCACTGCTGATGCCCTTCGCGTCAGCAGGGGCCACGGCCGAAGCCCCTCCTGGCCCGATCCCGCCGGGTCAGGAGGGGCAGCGGGTTGTCTCGATGAACCTGTGTACCGACCAGCTGGCGCTGCTGATCGCGCGGCCAGGGCAGCTCGTGTCCGTGTCACGCCTGGCGGCGCGCGCGGACATGGCAGTGGTCAGCGACCTTGTCACGCCCGAAATGGCGATCAACCACGGGCTGGCGGAGGAGATCATCCGACTTGAGCCAGATCTGGTGCTCGCTGGCATCTACACGACCCGGGCAACCGTGCAGCTCCTGAAGCGGCTGGGGACCAGGGTCGAGGAATTCACGCCCGAGGCAAGTTTCGAAGATCTCAAGGCCAACATCCGCCGCATGGCGGACCTGCTTGGCAACAAGGACAGGGGCGAAGCGCTGGTCGCGGCCTTCGAGACAGAGCTGGCAAAGACGCCGTCGCGGTGGAGCGCGGGTGAGGCTCCCGTTGTCGGGTCCTACGCCACCAACACCTACTCCGCTGGCGCCGGAACCCTGGAAAACCAGATCGTGCGCGCAGCGGGCCTCCGCCATCTTGGGGAAGAAATGGGCATCAACGGATCACGGCGCGTGCCGCTGGAGCGGCTGCTTCTGGCGGATCCGGACTACGTGATGATCTCGCCGCGCTTCGTGAACAACCCCTCCCGGGCGGCCGAGATCCTGCGCCATCCCGCCCTAGACCTGCGCTTCCCCGACGAACGGCGGATCGCGGCGGACGTGCGCTACTCGATCTGCGGCGCCCCCTTCACCGCCGAGGCGGTCACACGGCTGCGGCAGGCCGTCGAGCGGACCGAAATGAAGCCGGAGGAAAGCAGCGCCAAACCATGACCGATCATTTTTCACGCCATCCGGCGCAACTGGCCCTGTTGCTGGCGTTTCTGTGTTTCGCCCTGTTCGGCCTCTCGCTGGCCCTTGGGGAAGTCTGGCTCAATCCGCTCGGGCTGATGATGTCTGCCGGTTCGGATACGCAGACGGTCGACGCCGTCATCCTGCGCGAGATCCGCCTGCCGCGCGCCATTCTGGCGGCGGCCATCGGCGCCGTCCTGGGTCTTGCCGGAGCGGTGCTGCAGGGTCTTTTACGGAACCCGCTGGCCGAACCGGGGCTCATCGGCGTATCGGCGACTGCCTCGCTCGGCGCGGTCATCGCCATCTACAGCGGTGCCTCGGCGCTGTTCGGCCTCGCCCTTCCCCTCAGCGCCCTCGCCGGGGCGTTGGCCGCCGTCGTGCTCCTGCAACTCCTGGCGGGCCGGTCCGGCGACCGGCTGGTGCTGATCCTCGCCGGTGTCGCGATTTCGTCACTCGCAGGCGCCCTTACATCGCTGGTGCTCAACCTGTCCGACAACCCCTTTGCCGCGATGGAGATCGTGTTCTGGCTGATGGGCTCGCTGACGGACCGCAGTCTGGTGCATGTCGGACTGGCCCTGCCCTTCATTGTCGTCGGCGTGGCGCTGCTTCTGTCCTGCCAGCGTGGGCTGGAGGCGCTTTCCCTTGGCGACGACGTGGCGGCAAGCCTTGGCATCAGTCTCAGTGGCCTGCGACGCCGGGCGATCCTGGGGACAGCCATCGGCGTCGGCGCTGCGACAGCGGTGAGCGGTGCGATCGGCTTCGTCGGCCTGATCGTGCCACACCTGCTGCGTCCGCTTGTCGATTACCGGCCGGGACGGTTGCTGTGGGCAAGCGCCCTCGGCGGGGCCGCCTTTCTGCTGGCCGCAGACTGCGTGGCGCGGGTGATCCTGCCGGACAGGGACCTGAAGCTCGGTGTTGTTACGGCAACGCTCGGAGCTCCCTTTTTCCTCTGGCTGCTGGTCCGCCTCAGAAAGGATACCGAATGAACAGCCACGCCTTCCCCGGGCTCCTGGTCCAGAATCTGACTTTGAAGCGCGGGGACAAGACAGTCGTCGAGAACGTCAGCTTTGCCCTGCCCCGCCCGGAACTGGTCGGTCTCATCGGACCGAATGGTGCGGGCAAGTCGAGCCTTCTCAAGGCCATGGCCGGACTTGGCCAGCGCGGCAGCGACATCCGGTGGCAAGGGCGGCCATTGGCGCAGATGACGTCCGCCGAACGCGGGCGCACACTGACCTTCCTGCCGCAAGAGCGCAGCGTTGTCTGGCCGCTGCGCTGCCGCGATGTTGTCGCGCTCGGCCGCATGCCGCATCAGGCCGGAGGGCTTGGCTTCATTCGTCCGGCACCGTCCTTTGAGGACCTCAGAAGTGTCGAAGACGCCATGCGCCGGATGGACGTTAAAGCCTTCGCCGACCGGCCCTTCAACCGCCTCTCCGGCGGCGAACAGGCGCGCGTCCTGATCGCACGCCTGCTCGCACAGGACCCGCGCCTGATCCTTGCCGACGAGCCTTGTAACGGCCTCGATCCGGAACATCAGCTCGCCCTCATGCAGTGCTTCCGCGATCTGGTCGCCGACGGTGTCAGCGTCGTGGTCTCGCTGCATGACCTGACGCTGGCCAGCGCCTGGTGCGACCGTCTCCTGTTGCTCGACACGGGAAAACTCGTTGCTGATGGCAGCCCGGCGGCGGTGCTGACGTCGGATCGTATGGCCGCGACCTACAACATCCGCATCGGACATTTGCAGAGCGATCATCGCCGGTTGGTCGTTCCGATCGCGCGGCTCTGACAGCCAGAGTGTTGAGCCGCAAGCCAAGTCGGCGACGTCACTTCATCAAAAGTCAAATGCATTTGACAATTGTGTCATTGGCCCGGCATAACCTCAGGGAACCAACTTCCAGAGGGGACGGAGACGGCTGTGAAGAACGTCAAGACGACCGAGGAGATCGCGCTCGGCATCCGCAGGCGGGTGTTCGAGCATTGCATGCGCAACAATGGCGGCTACCTGAGCCAGGCTTGCTCTGCAGCTGAACAGCTCGCCTTTCTCTACAACGAGGCGCTGAAGCTGGGCGATCCGACCCTGCCGATGATCCCGCCCCCGTTCGGCGGCGTCCCTTCGGCAGAGAACACGACCTACGTGACGGGCGCAGGCTACAACGGCCCCTTCGAACCGCAGTATGACCGGCTGTTCATCGCCCCGGCGCACTACGCGCTGGTTGCCTATGCCACGCTGATCGAGGTTGGCCGGATGGCCCCCGAAGGCCTCGAGATGTTCAACCAGGACGGATCCTCGGTCGAGATGATCGGCGCCGAGCACAGCCCAGGCATGGAAGTGCACAACGGCACGCTGGGCATCGGCCTGTCGACCGGTGCGGGCCTTGCCTGGGGCCGCAAGCGCCGCGGCGAAAGCGGCGAAGTCTGCGTCTTCATGTCGGACGGCGAAGTGCAGGAAGGCCAGACCTGGGAAGCCGTGCAGGCGGCCGCCCACCATGGCATCGACAATGTCTGGGCGATCATGGACGTGAACCGGCAGCAGTGCGACGGCGCCATGGACAGCGTCATGACCGTCGGCGACATCGCCACCAAGCTGCGCAACTTCGGCGCGGTCGTGGCCGAGATCGACGCCCATGACCTCACCGCCATGCGCCAGGCCAAGGCGACCCCGCATGAAGGCCAGCCGCTGATTATCCTGGCCAACTCCTCGCCCACCAAGGGCATGGAGTTCCTGATGCGCCGCTTCCCGCGCCTGCACTATGTCCGCTTCAAGTCGGACGCCGAGCGCGCGGAGATGAACATCGCGATTGCTGCCGAACTGGGCATCGAGCCGATCAAGCTGGGGGAACACTGAGATGGAAATGGTCAACCGCCCCTACGCGGCCGCCTTCGAGAGCTACGCGGTCAAGAACCCGGAAGTGCTGTGCCTCTCCGCCGACCTGACCTCGAGCTGCGAGATCGACGGCTTCCGTGACCGGCATCCCGAACAGTTCCTGTCCATGGGCATGGCCGAGCAGAACATGCTGTCCTTCGCCGGCGGCCTTGGCCTTGCCGGCTTCCGGCCGTTCATCCATACGTTCGGCGTGTTTCTCTACCGCCGTCCCTATGACCAGCTGATGGCCTCCATCGCCTATCCGCGCCGCAAGGTGCGTCTGATGGGCTTCCTGCCGGGCATCACCACGCCGGGCGGCATGACGCACCAGGCCATCGAGGACATCTCGGTGATGCGCACCATCCCGAACATGACCGTGCTTGAAACCGGCGATGCCACGGAAGTGGAAGGCATCGTCGAGGCCGCCGACAGCATCGACGGCCCGGTCTATGCCCGCGTGCTGCGCGGCTCGGTGCCGCGCCTGTTCAAGGATCCGATGAAGGTCGGCGAGCTGCGTGTCCTGTCCGAGGGCAGCGACGTGCTGGTGATCACCGCCGGCATTACCACGGAAGAGGCGATGCGCGCCGGTGGGGCCCTCGCCAAGGTCGGCGTCTCCGTCCGCCACCTGCATCTCAACACGCTGAAGCCGTTCGACGCCAAGGCAATCCTCGACCATGCCGCCAGCGTCCGTTACGGCGTGATCACGCTGGAAAACCACCTGATTGCCGGGGGCATCGGCTCGATGACCGCAGAAGCCATGGCAGACGCGGGCATGGGCCGCCGCCTGATCCGGCTGGGCCTCAAGGACACCTATGCCCATGGCGGCTCCAAGCCCTATCTGATGCGCTACTACGGTCTCGACGCCATGGCCCTGGTCAAGGCCATCGAGGACCTGACCGGGCAGCAGACAGGCATCGACGAGGACGCCCTCGACAGCGTGCGCGTCGACGCCGTGCATTCGGCCGTGAAGGCAGAGGCGCTCTGATGCGGTTTGCCGTCACCTACCGCATCTTCGCCGCAAGCGAGGCCGAGGCGCGCCAGCGCGCCGAGGCCATCGCGCTTGAGCAGACCGTGGAAGTCCCCCGCGATGTGGTGCCGGAAGGCTATATCGCCGACGAGATCCTCGGCCAGATCGAGGAGATCGGCCGCGAAAGTGAGGACACGTTCCGGGCCGTCATCAGCTACAGCCCGGACAGCGCCGGTTTCGAGGTCGCCCAGTTCTTCAACGTGATCTTCGGCAATTCCTCCATCCAGCGCGGGTTGAAGGTGATCGACATTGCCCTCGGCGCAACGATGCAGGCCCGCCATCCCGGGCCGCGCTTCGGCATCGAGGGCATCCGCAGGCTCGCCGGACGGCCGAAGGGCGGTCTGATCGCGCCGGTGCTGAAGCCGCAGGGGCTCGGGGCCGACGCGCTGGCCCGCATCGCCTATCTCTGCGCCAAGGGCGGGGCCGACATTGTCAAGGAAGACCACGGCATCATGGACCAGCCGATGGCCCCCTTCCGCGAGCGCGTCGAGAAGACGGCCGCAGCCCTGGCGCGGGCTCAGGAGGAAACCGGGCGCAAGGCGCTCTATTTCCCCTCGCTTGCCGGCGAGCCGCAGGACCTTGACGCCAACGTCCGCTTTGCCCGGGATGCCGGCGCCGACGGCATCCTGATCATGCCGGGCCTGCTCGGCTTCGGCATCGCCGCCCGGATCGCCGCCGACGAGCGGCTGGCCATGCCGGTGATGACGCATCCGAGTTTCCTCGGACCTTATGTCCTCTCGCCCGACACCGGCTTCACCCACGCCATGATGTTCGGCACGCTGCAGCGCATCGCGGGCTCGGATATCTCGGTGTTCCCCAATGTCGGCGGCCGTTTCGGCTTCACCGTGGCCGAATGCCAGTCGATTGCCGATGCCTGCCGCTTTGCGGACGGCCCGGGCCGGGCGATGCTGCCGAGCCCCGGCGGCGGCATGAGCGTGGAACGGGCCGGTGAAATGGCCCGGATGTACGGCAGCGACGTGGTCTATCTCCTCGGCGGCAGCCTCCTGCGCCTTGGCGACGACATCGGCTCCGGCATCACCGCCATGCGCCGGGCGCTGGACGAGGTCGAGCGGGAACACGGTTGAAGGCAAGCAGCCTGCTGCAACACTGACAAGCCGGGGTGGGTGACCATTCCGGCTTTCTTGTGTTTGGATGGCTCGCTGGTGTCACCCCGGACGCAGCAAAGCGGAGATACGGGGCCTACTCGTTTCCAGAGCCGACGACGTGCTTGCGGCACTTAAAAGGCCACTGCGACAGCGACTTCCGTCGAACGCGCGGCATTGCCCTCATCACCGCTCTGGAAGCGAGTGGGCCCCGGCTCGGCGCTGCGCTTGGCCGGGGTGACCCGGAGGGATAAAGGGCCGTCCGAGAGTTCATCTGCAGCAAAAAGCCGGAGCAGTTACCCGCTCCGGCTTTATTTCTATCAGCCTGACCTGCGATCAGCGCTTCGGCAGGGGCATCCAGGCCGGTACGGCGACGTCGGCATGGGCGAAGGCGGGCAGCTTGGCGCCCAGTTCTTCCATGTTCTTGATGTCGAGTTCGTTGAGCATCTTCTGGGTGATCAGGGTCGGCGGCACGATGACGCTGCGGCCCGGATCTTCACCGGCGAGAAGCTGTGCGAGCGCGCGGACGGAGACCTCGCCCACGACGGCCGGGTTGGTGGCGGCAGTGGCCTTCCAGGCGGAGCCCGCCTCACGCATGGCGGCGATGTCCGAGGTGGACACGTCCGCCGAGTAGATCGAGACCTGACCGGACATGCCGGCTTCATCGACGGCGATCTTCACGCCCTTGGCGAATTCGTCGTAAGGGGCGAAGACAACGTTGATACCCGGGTTGGCCGACAGCACCGAACGGGCCTGGTTGGCGACCGAGTTGGCAATCGGGTTGTCGAGCGTGCCGAATTCGGCGACCTGCTTGATGCCCGGGTTTGCCGCCTTGACAGCCTTCCAGGTCTCGTCGCGGCGGTCCAGCGGGGCAATGCCCGGAACGTAGACATAGCCGGCGGTCCAGGTGGTGCCGTTGTCGGCAATCGCCTGCTCCAGCGCGAGACGGGAAAGGTCGCGGTCGGACTGCTCGATCTGCGGGATCTGCGGGTTCTCGACATTCACATCGAAGGCGACGACCTTGATGCCGGCATCGACAGCGCGCTGCGCGGCGGCCTGCATGGACTCGGTAAGGCCGTGCTGGATGATGATGCCGTCAACGCCCAGAGCAATCGCCTGATCGACCATGTCGGCCTGCAGCGCCGCATCCTGGCGGCTGTCCAAGACGCGCAGGTCAACGCCAAGCGCGGCAGCCTGCTTCTCGACGCCGGACAGATAGGCCTGGAAGAAATCGCCGGTGGAGAGATAGCGCACCAGCGCGATCTTGACCTCGGCTGGCTTGTCGAAGGGCTTCGGCATCTCGGCGGCAAAGGCGAGACCCGGGACCATCGCCACCGTGGCGGCAAGGGCCGTGAAGAGACGTCTGGTAATCATGATTCCTCCCGTTGCTGTTTTATATAGTCCACGTCAGCCGCGCGCCCGTCCCCCTCGGCCGGACAGCGCGAAAGTGAAGACAAGGGCGATGACAAGCACGCCGCCCTTGATGAAGTCCTGGGTGTAGTAAGGCGCATTCATCATCGTCAGGCCCTGCAGCAGGATACCGACGAAGAGCGCACCGATGGCCGTGCCGAAAGCATTCGGCTTGGACGCGCCGAGCACGGCAAAGCCGATGAGCGCCGCCGCGACGGAATCGAGCAGCAGGTTGTTGCCCGAGGCAACGTCGCCGCGACCGAGACGGGCGGCCAGCAGCACGCCGCCAAAGGAGGCGAGCGTGCCGGAGATCATGTAGGCGGCGATCTTGTAGCCGTTGACATTGGCCCCGGCGAGACCGGCCGCCTTGGCGTTGGAGCCGATGGCATACATCAGCCGGCCATGACGGGTCAGTTCCAGGAACACCCAGACGCCGATGGCAATGAGCACGAGAAACACCACCGAGAGCGGAACGAGATTGGGCAGGATGAAGTCGAGCCGGTGGCGACCCAGCATCAGGAAGCCTTCCGAGAAGACGCCGCTCGCCGTGGTGCCGTCTGGAAGGCTCATGCCGGTGGAGATGGAACGCCCCTCGGTCGGAATGCGCTGCAGGCCGACGAGCAGGAACATCATGCCGAGTGTCGCCAGAAGGTCCGGCACCTTCATCTTGACGATGAGAATGCCGTTCACGAGGCCGACAAGAAGACCCATGGCGAGACACAGCGCCACGGCGGAGGCAGCATCCAGCTGCCAGACGACCATGGCATAGGCGGACAGCATCAGGGACGAGGTTGCCACCGCACCGATCGACAGGTCGAAGCCGCCGACGACCAGCGTGGCGGTGACGCCGAGCGCCAGGATGCCCGTGATCGCCACCGACTGCAGGATGAAGACGGCGCTGTGCGGTGAAAGAAACCCTTCCGCCATCACGCCGAAATAGGCGATCAGTCCGACCATCAGGGCCAGGAAGCCATATTTGATGGCGAGATCAATCGCGTTCAGGGAACCACTCTGCATCTTACTGTCCTGCTGCGCTCGGAAGCGATGCATCGACCACCTGGGCCATGATCGCGGAGACGTCGATGTTTTCGTTGCGGTGCTCGCCAACGATGGAGTGTTCGCTCATCACCAGCACCCGGTCGGCAATCTCCAGCGCTTCGTCCAGTTCGGCGACGAAGACGATGGTGGCGCGGGTGGCGGCGGTTTCGCGGATCTTGTGGCCGATGTCGCGCCTTGCCTGGATGTCGACACCCTGGAACGGCTCATCGAGCAACAGGAGCCGCGAGGCCTCGGCCATCCAGCGGGCAACCATCACCTTCTGCTGGTTGCCGCCCGACAGGGTGCCGATGCCGTCGGTGGGCGACTGGCAGACGACGCCCATCTCGGAAATCATCCGCCGGGTCGTGGCCAGCTCGGACGCGCCGCGCACGAACTGGGCCGTGCTGTGGCGCCTCAGGAACGGCAGCGTCAGATTGCGCAGGATGTCGAAGTCGGCCACGACCGCGTTGACTGGCCGGTCCTTCGGCGACAGGAACACGCCGGCATCAATGGCTGCGCGGGGACTGGCCGGGCGATGCGGCTTGCCATCCAGCCGGACCTCGCCAGAGACGGCCTCCCCGGTGCCGAACAGCACGGCGGCAAACTCCGATTTTCCGGCGCCGACAAGACCCGTGATCGCCACGACCTCATTGGCGTGGCAGGTCAGGGAGAACGGCCGCGCCCCCGGCCGCAGCACCAGATCCCGCACCTCGAGCACGGGCAGACCGGGCTGAGGGATGGTGATGTCGACCTCGGTGATCTCGTGACCGAGCATTGCCCGCACGGCACCGGAATAGTCGAGTTCCGGACCTTCAAAGACACCGGAAATGCGGCCATCGCGCATCGACACGATCCGGTCGGCGAGACGGCGAATATCGGACATGCGGTGCGAGATGTAGAGAATGGCGACGCCCCGGGCGCGCAGGCTATCGATGAGATCGAACAGGCGCGAGGCTTCGGCGGCGGACAGCGACGAGGTCGGCTCGTCCAGGATCAGAAGGCGCGGCTGATGTGCCATGGCGCGGGCGATGGAGACCAGCTGCCGATCCGCCAGTGACAGGCCGGCAACTGGACGGCTGACGTCAATGGTGAGCCCGACGGCTGCAGCGATCTCGCGCGCCCGGGCCCGCATCTTGCGGCCATTCAGGAAGACACCGCCACCGCTGGCCAGACCGTCCAGCAGCAGGTTGGAGGCCACATCCAGATCCGGCACGACGCCGTCATTGATGTTTTGATGGACCGTGACGATACCGGCCCTGAGCGCCTCGGACGGCGTCTCGGGCTTGAAGGGCTGGCCAGCCAGGGTCACGCTGCCGCTGTCGGCCGCATGCACCCCGCACAAGATCTTCACGAGCGTCGATTTTCCGGCCCCGTTCGCTCCCATCAGAACGGTTACCTGCCCACCGGACAGGTCCAGATCGACCCCGCGCAGCACCTGGTTCCGGCCAAATGCTTTGCACAGGCCAGCCAGGCGGATTGCCTGATCACTCACAGAGTATTCTCCTCCACTGGGAACAGGCTACGTCCGGAAGCTTTCATATGTCAATATGATTTGACAATTGCATTGGAAGCCGATTTCCTGCATCGCATCAAACACTCACGCGGCCCGTCCGCAATGACATATCACGCAAGTCGCACAAGGGAGGAGACCTGTGACGGACAGCACCTACAAGGCCCTGGAGCCAGCGACCCTCGCCGACCGGCTGGGCAGCATTCCCGCCATCCGCGAGCGCACGGGCGATCCGGCACGGTGGTCCGTGCGGGAAGTCGGTGACGGCAACCTGAACCTCGTCTTCATCATCGATGGCCCGGACGGCAGCCTGATCATCAAGCAGGCCCTGCCTTACGTGCGCCTCGTCGGGGAAAGCTGGCCGCTGCCGCTGAAGCGCGCCTTCTTCGAGTACAACGCCCTGATCCGTCAGGCGGAACGCGATCCCGGCAGCGTGCCGGAGATCTATCATTTCGACGAGGCGCAGGCGCTGATCGTGATGGAGTTCCTGACCCCGCACGTCATCCTGCGCAAGAGCTTGATGGAGGGGCGGATGCATCCCGATCTCGGCAAGGTGCTCGGCGAATTCTGCGCCCGCACCCTGTTCCGGGGCTCGGACCTGTCGATGCCGACCGCCCGGCGCAAGGCGGATCTGGCGCTGTTTGCCGGCAATGTCGAGCTCTGCGACATCACCGAGAACCTCGTCTTCTCCGATCCCTATTTCGCCGCCCCGCTCAACCGCCACACCCCGGCGCTGGATCCGGTGGTGGCCATGCTCAGGGCCGACACGGACCTGAAGATCACCGCGCAGCATCTGAAGATGGCCTTTGCCAACAACGCCGAGACACTGCTGCATGGTGACCTGCACACCGGCTCGGTGATGGTTTCGGACAGCCAGACCCGGGTGATCGATCCGGAGTTTGCCACCTATGGCCCGATGGGCTTCGACATCGGCATGCTGATCGCCAACTTCCTGATGGCCTATTTCGCCCAGGACGGCCACGCCGAGGCCCCCGGCGCCCGCGCGCAGTACAAGGAATGGATCCTGTCCGTCGTCGACGCGATCTGGAGCCATTTCAGTGCCGAGTTCACCCGGCTGTGGCGGACGGAGCGCAGCGGCATCCTCTATCAGGCGAGCCTGTTCGAGGATCAGGGCCACGCGCTTGCCGCCGAGAAGGCGCGTCTGGAGCGGCTGGCCGCCATCTGGCGCGACACGCTGGGCTTTTGCGGCATCGAGATGCACCGCCGCACGCTGGGGCTCGCCCACATCGCCGAATATGACCGCATCGAGGACGAGGCGCTGCGCGCCGCCTGCGAGGCCAGGGGCCTGATGCTTGGCCGCGTGCTGGCCGTCGACCGGGCAGAGATCACCTCCATGGCCGAGGTTCTGGATCTGGCGCGCAAGATCAACGGAGAGGATTACCTATGAAAATCGACGGCACCCATTACCGCTCGATCTGGCGCGAGCCGTCGGGCGAGATCCACATCATCGACCAGCGCTGGCTGCCGCATGACCTCAGGATCGTGCCGCTGACCAACCGGGCGGAATTCGCCGTTGCCATCCGCGACATGTGGGTGCGCGGCGCGCCGCTGATCGGCGCAACGGCGGCCTATGGCGTTGCGGTGCAGATGGCGGCGGATCCGTCCGACGCTTCGCTTGGCGAGACCTATGACATTCTCAACGAGACCCGCCCCACCGCCATCAACCTGCGCTGGGCGCTGGACGAGATGATGAAGGTGCTGAAGCCGCTGAGCCCGGCGGACCGTGCTGCGGCCGCCTTTGCCCGCGCGGCCGCAATCAGCGACGAGGACGTGGAGATGAACCGACAGATCGGCCTCAACGGGCTCGAGATCATCCGCGACATCTCGCGCCGGAAAGGCGGCAAGCGCGTCAACGTGCTCACCCACTGCAACGCCGGCTGGCCGGCCACCGTGGACTGGGGCACCGCCACCTCGCCGATCTATCACGCGGTCGAGGACGGCATCGACATCCATGTTTTTGTTGACGAGACGCGGCCGCGCAACCAGGGCGCCCAGCTGACCAGCTGGGAACTGAACAGCCACGGCGTGTCGCATGACCTCATCGTCGACAACGCCGGCGGCCATTTGATGCAGCATGGCGAGGTCGATCTCGTCATCGTCGGCACCGACCGCACCACGGCGCGCGGCGATGTCTGCAACAAGATCGGCACCTATCTGAAGGCGCTGGCCGCCAAGGCCAATGGCGTGCCCTTCTATGTTGCCCTGCCCTCCCCGACCATCGACTGGACCGTCGTCGACGGCGTGAAGGAGATCCCGATCGAGGAGCGCAGCGGCGTGGAAGTGACCCACGTGCAGGGCCGCAGCGAAGACGGGCGCATCCTGTCGGTGCAGATCTCGCCGACCGGCACACCGGCCCGCAACCCGGCCTTCGACGTGACGCCGGCCGAACTCGTCACCGGCCTCATCACCGAACGCGGCATCTGCCCGGCAACAACGGAAGGCCTCGCGGCCATGTTCCCGGACCGGGCATGTCGACGCTGACGCAGTTTGCGAAAAGGAAAGCCCCGGCCAGACGGCCGGGGCTTGGCCAGCTGTCAAATCTTCATTGATGCCCCGACCTTGCTCCGTGTCACCCCGGCCAAGCGCAGCGCGAGCCGGGGCCCACTCGCTTGCAGAGCCCTGGTTGGTTCGCACTGCCCAAGAACAGTCGG
Source organism: Pannonibacter carbonis (assembly GCF_003012935.1). Lineage (GTDB taxonomy): Bacteria > Pseudomonadota > Alphaproteobacteria > Rhizobiales > Stappiaceae > Pannonibacter > Pannonibacter carbonis. Next base: position 140,440 of record NZ_PUDR01000011.1, read on the forward strand.
ACGATGTTCGCTGAGCCGGAAGCGGCAGCAGATCACCGCTCTGCGAACGAGTAGGCCCCGGATCTCCGCTTCGCTGCGTCCGGGGTGACAGCTGAGGGTCGTCTCTACCAATCCCGTGTTCGCACGATCGAACCACTTAGGCCACGACGGGTCTGGCAAGGCTGCAGATCACCCTACTCCGCCAGCAACGCCTCCGCGACGCCGACGCTGGTGACGATGTGGGTGGCGTAGCCGCCGCGGATGGCGGCGCGGGTGGCGTCGACCTTGTCGAGGCCGGGGGTGACCAGGATGCCCATGTCCAGCCCGGCCAGCCGGTCGACGGGAATACCGATGACCCGGGCGTCGAGCGGCCCCGGAATGGGCTTGCCGTCCGCATCGATGAAGCGGCCGCACAGGACCGCCGTCGCCCCTTGCGCGATGTACCAGTCCAGCTCGGTGAGTGTTGCCACGCCGGAACCGACGATGTGGCTGGAGGGCTCGCAGGTTCCCACGGAATAGAGAAACTTGTTGCAAGTGAGCAGGCGCGCCAGCTGGTCGCGGATGATCGGCTCGGCCCGCAGTTGCGCCGCGATGTCGCCATTGGTGAGGACGGCCGGCGCATGCAGGTTGAGGCAGAGCGCGCCAAGACGCTGGGCGAGGCGGGTGGAGCAGGCTTCCGCCGTGAAGCCATAGGGCGTCGCCATCGAGCCGACGAGTTGCAGCACCGTGAGATCCTCGATGCGGGTATCATCACTCACCCGCGCCAATTCATAGATGGTGCGGCCCCAGGCAACGCCGAGGCGGTCGCCCTTTTCCAGCAGCTTCGGCAGCCATTCCGCCGCCCCGCGCACGACGCGCTGGAAGGTGGTCTCGTCATCGGCGCCCTCGTCCGGGATGACATAGGCCGCCGTCAGGCCGAAACGGCCGCAGAGATCGACCGCCAGCCGGTGCCGCGTGAAGGCATCGGAATTGAGCGAGATACGGATGATCCCGCGCTCGCGCGCATCCTGCAGGTAGTTGACGACGGTGGCGCGCGAGATGCCCAGCCGGTCGGCGATCTCCTTCTGGTTCAGGCCCTCGTGGTAATACATCCAGGCCACCTCGATCACCACGTTCTCGCCGCTGATCTGTCCCGTCGTCCGCCGCTTCACACCCGCCATTCGCCCCACCATTTTATTTATGACAGCATGTTCTGACTTTTGTATAAAAGCTGCCGAAGATCAAGCTGATCCAAGCGCCACGTGCCAAGAGGCAGATGCTTGCGCGGGGATCATGTACGGGAGGATAGGAATGATCGCAAACCGGTGGCAAGACAGCGAAGCGGTGGCCTTTCAGGGTGCGGCCGGTCAGGACCCGGCTGCGCGCGAACTGGCGCTGCGCGTCTACACCTCCCGTCTCATCGGCATGGACCCGGATCTGGTCATGCATGGCGGTGGCAACACCTCGGTCAAGCTGAAGGCGCGCGACATCTTCGGCGAGGAGCTGGACGTCATCCACATCAAGGGCTCGGGCTGGGATCTGGAGACGATCAAGGCTGCTGGCCTGCCGGCCGTGCGCATGGCCCCGCTGATGCGGCTGCGCGAGCTGGCGGCCCTCTCCGACGAGGACATGGTCAACATCCAGCGCTCCAACCTGATGGATTCGACCGCACCCAATCCGTCCGTGGAAACGCTGCTGCACGCCTACATCCCGCACACCTATGTCGACCACACCCACGCCACCGCCTTCCTGACGCTCGCCAACTTGCCGGAAGTGGCGGAAGCGACCCGCGAGATCTTCGGCAGCAAGCTGGCGCTGGTGCCCTATGTCATGCCGGGCTTCGCGCTCGCCAAGCTTGCGGCCGAGACCTATGAGGCCCATCCGGGGATCGAGGGACTGCTGCTCGTCAACCACGGCCATTTCGCCTGGGGGCCGACGGCCAAGGCGTCCTATGACAAGATCATCGAGCACACCAACCTGGTCGAAGAGTGGCTGGCCAGCCGCCGCCCGGGCAAGCTGGTGGCCGTGACGCGGCCGCAGACGGCCAGCGTCGCCGAAACACTTGCCACGCTGCGCGGTGCCATTGCCAGCCACCTGCCCGAAGGCGCGGCGATGCCGGTCTTCGACCTGCGCGACGGCGACGCGGTGCTGGACTTCCTGGAGCGCAAGGACCTGGCGTCACTGGCCACGCGCGGCGTTGCCACTCCGGATCACGTGATCCGCACCAAGGGCCATCCGCTGCATCTCACCCGCGCCGACGTCGCGCGGGGGCCGGAGGCGATCAGTGCGGTGGTGGGCCGGTTCGTGGCAGACTACATCGCCTATTTCGAGCGCAATGCGCCGCGCTTCGGCGGGGCCAAGACCATGCTGTCGCCGGTGCCGAACCTCGCCTGGATCGAAGGGATCGGCCTTGCCGGCATGGGCGCGAACGCAACGGCGGCCCGCATTGCCGCCGACATCGGCGAGCAGACGCAGCGCGTCATGGCGGATGGCGAGGCGCGCGGCGGGTTCCATCCGATCCGCGAGGCCGACCTGTTCGACATGGAATACTGGTCGCTGGAACAGGCCAAGCTCGGCAATGGCGCCAAGCCCGCGCTGCAGGGGCAGGTCGTGCTGGTGACGGGCGGCGCCGGTGCCATCGGTCTGGCCACCGCCAAGGTCTTTGCGGCAGCCGGGGCGACGCTGTTCCTGGTTGACAGGGATCAGGACGCCCTCGACACAGCCCTCTCCAGCCTCGGCCGCGACCATGCCGGCCACGCCTGCGACATCACGGCAAAGGGGGCGACGGCCAGCGCAGTGGAGGCTTGTGCCGCCCGCTTCGGCGGTCTCGACATTCTCATCTCCAACGCCGGCGCGGCCATGACGGGGGACGTGGCAACGCTGGCCGATGAAACCCTGCGGGCGAGCTTCGAGCTGAACTTCTTTGCCCATCAGGCCTTTGCGCAGTCAGCCGTGGCCGTGTTCCGCCGTCAGGGACGCGGGGGGCAGATCCTGTTCAACGTCTCCAAGCAGGCGGTCAATCCGGGCAAGGGCTTTGCCGCCTATGGCCTGCCCAAGGCAGCGACCTTCTTCCTCCTGCGCCAGCTCGCGCTGGAACTCGGCGGCGAAGGCATCCGCGTCAACGGCATCAATGCCGACCGCATCCGCTCGGGTCTGCTGACCCCGGAGATGATCGCCGCCCGCTCCTCTGCCCGCAACATCGACGAGGCGACCTACATGGGCGGCAACCTGCTGCGCAAGGAAGTCGAGGCGGTGCATGTCGGCGAGGCCTTCCTCGCGCTTGCCCGCGCCGAGCGCACCACGGCGCATGTCATGACTGTCGACGGCGGCAACATCGAGGCTGCGCTGCGGTGAGGTCAGGGCGGGGCGAACGCCGCCTTTTCGGAGCCACAAGCACAGCAGTCATCCCCGCCTTGTGCGGGGATGACGTCAGTAAATAGGAATGATCTTCGCGGCCATACACCGCAAAGCTCATTCCTGAAGGCCGGTCAGGAGATCCCGGCGAGCTTCCAGAGATCATCCCGCGCGCCGGGGCCAGCCGCGAGAACCGGCGCGCCCTTGCGCAGGGACTCGCCCACGGCCGGGAACGGAAGAACTGATCCACCTGCCTCCTGAATGAGACAGTAGCCCGCCATGCAGTCCCAGGCGTGCATGTATGGCTCGTAGTAGCCAACAAGCTTTCCAGCTGCGACATAGGCCAGCATCAGGGCACCAGAGCCGTTGCGGATCGGGTTGCCACCCATGCGCAACAGACCGGTGAAGATCTCGCCAACCCGCTCCGGCGTGACATAGCTGTTGCTGCCGATGCCGGTCAGGCCGTTCTGCACGGTTCGCGCCGGATCAAGTTTCAGCGTGCGCCCGTCCAGTGTCGCGCCCATGCCCTTTGCAGCTGCGTAGACTTCACCCGTACACGGCACGGCAATGACGCCGATGACAGGCTCGCCATCGCGAATGGCGGCAATCGACACGCACCAGCTTGGCATGCCGTTGACGAAGGGGGCCGTGCCGTCGATCGGATCAACGATCCACGTAAAGCCCGAACTGCCTTCGGTCAGACCAAACTCTTCACCCAGGAACCCGTCCTTGGGCAGGTACGCCGCGACGCGATCGCGGATAAGCTGTTCCACGTTGCGATCAGCGATGGAAACAACGTCCTGAAGATCGCGCTTGGTCTCGATGACAAGCGTGTCGCGACGATTGAAATAGTCGAGTGCAACGGCAGCGGCTGCACCAGCGATGTCGGTGGCCAGCGCCAGGCGATCAGCGATGGGATCGCCAGTCTGATAAGGGGTCATGAGAGGAATGTTTCCGTAGGTCAGGCAGAGATCAGAGCAATACCGCGATCACGTAACGCGACTGCGACGAGGGTTTGCGGCGGAAGCGGCTGGGTTGCTTCGTAGTCAGTGACAAAGAGCGGCCCGATCTCGGTCTCCACTTCATACTCGACATGATCGCCAAGATAGGCCGAGGACCTGATCTGGCCGGGCAATCCTGCCTGTCCGGTCGGAGCAACCCGGATCGCGCCGGGACGAATGGCAAGCTGCGCCTTGCCAGGCCGCACCCGCCCGCCGGGCACACGGTGTTCGACCGAGCCGAGGCGGATGGTGGCGTCAGCCCCCTCCACCCGCAGCACCTCGCAGGGAACCACATTCGCCTCGCCCATGAAGTCGGCGATGAAGGTGGAGGCCGGGGTCTCGTAGAGGTCGCGCGGTGCACCGGACTGGGCAATGACGCCATCTTTCATCACGATGATCGTGTCGGAAACCGCCAGCGCCTCGTCCTGGTCGTGCGTGACGTAGACGGCGGTGAAGCCGAGCCGCTGCTGCAGCTCGCGGATCTCGGTTCGGACCTTGCGTCGCAAGCGCGCGTCAAGGTTCGATAGCGGCTCATCAAGCAGCAGGACTTGAGGTTCGAGCACCAGCGCGCGGGCAACCGCGACACGCTGCTGCTGCCCGCCCGACAGCTCGGCAGGCAAGCGGTGGCCCATGCCGGCAAGACCGACCTGAGCCAGACCGTCCTCGGCCTTTTCCCTGGCTTCCCTGCCCTTCAGGCCTGAGGACTCCAGGCCATAAGCGACGTTCTCCAACGCGCTCATATGCGGGAACAGCGCGTAGGACTGGAACACCATGGACACATCGCGGGAATGCGCCGGCAGCATGGTCACGTCCTTGCCGCCAATCAGGATCCGGCCAGAGGTTGGATGCTCGAGGCCTGCGAGCATGCGCAGGGTGGTCGTCTTGCCGCAGCCCGAAGGCCCCAGAAGCGTGACCAGTGTCCCGGGCTCGATGGTGAGCGACAGATCCGGAATGGCGGTAAAAGTGCCGAAGTCCTTGCGCACGTGTTCAAAGACCACGGAACCGGGCTTGTGGGTGGTCATGCAGTTTTCTCCTGGGAAAGACGGGGGCCGGCGGCGCGGGCCTGACCGGCAACGCGGTTCTCACGGCGCAGGCGGCGCTCGCCTACGAGAAACTGGAAGCCGGCGATGATGGTGATCATCACGAAGATCAGCATCGAGGAATAGGCGATGGCGACACCATACTCGCCGTTCTCGACCAGCCCGACGATGTAGGACGTGGCCATGTTGTATTCGGCGCTGACGAGGAAGATCACGGCGCTGATGGACGTGATCGCCCGGACGAAGGAATAGACCAGCGCTGCCGTTATCGCCGGACGGAGAAGCGGCAGGATGACCTTGCGCAGGGTGCGCAGGCTGGTTGCCCTTAGCGTCAGCGAGGCTTCATCAAGGCTTTTGTCGAGCTGGCTCATGGCCGCGATGCCGCCGCGCACACCGACCGGCATGTTGCGGAAAACGAAGCAGGCGATGAGGATCAACGCCGAGCCGGTCATTTCTAGCGGCGGCAGGTTGAAGGCCATGATGTAGCTGATGCCGATGACCGTGCCGGGGATGGCAAAGCTCATCATCAGCGCGAACTCGAACACATTCTGTCCAGCGAACTTCTGACGCACGATGATGTACGCCGTGAGGAGGCCGACAGCAGCGGTCAGCGGCGCGGAGATCAGTGCAATCTCCATGGTCGTCCAGAAGGAGTTCCAGGCGACACCGGTCCAGACAAGGGCGCCGTTTTCAAACCCGACAGAAAAGGCCCGGGCGTAATGTTTGAGTGTCAGGGAATTGTCGAGGCCCCAGGTGGTCACGAAGCCACCGAAGATGATCATGCAGTAGACCACCAGCGTAAAGCCGATCCACGGGATCACGACCGCATGCACGGCGATCGAGACACTGCGCGGCAGCGCGATGTGCGCGCCGCTGTCGCCTTTTCCGGTCACCGTCGCGTAGTTCTTGCCCGAGAGCCACAGCCGCTGCGCCAGAAACGCCGACAGGGTGAAGCAGAGCAGGATGATTGCGAGCACGGCCGCGCGTGAGGGATCATTTTGCGATCCCACCACCGCGAAGAAGATCTCGGTCGAGAGCACGCCGTGACTGCCGCCCAACACCAGCGGATTGCCGAAATCGGCCATGCTTTCGATGAAGCCGATCAGGAAGGCATTGGCGAGACCCGGCTTCATCAGGGGCAGCGAGACGCGCCAGAAGGTGCGCCAGCGGTCAGCGCGAAGGGTCTGCGACGCCTCCTCCAGCGACGGGCTGACGCCCTCGACGACACCGATGAGGACAAGGAAGGCAATTGGCGTGAAGGACAGGACCTGCGCGATCCAGATGCCGGTGAGCCCATAGAGCCAGCGGCCCGGCTCGATGCCGAACAGGGCGGACAGCCCTTCCGTCACCACGCCCGCACGGCCGAACAAGAGCGTCAGGGCGAGGCCGATGACGAAGGGCGGCGTGATGATCGGCAGGATGGTGATCAGCCGCAGTCCCTTCTTGTAGGGAAACCGTGTGCGTGTGGCGACCAGCGCAAAGGCAAGACCAAGGAGGGTCGAGCCAAGACCCGTCATGATGGCAAGCCAGAGCGTACGGACCGCCACGCCGCAGCGCCCTTCTCCGGTCAGACAGGCAAGGCTCCAGATCGATCCATCCTGGATGTTGCGAATGAAGCCGTCGGGGCGGAAGGAGCCGTCGAAGTCCTGCACCGAGCCAACGAACATGCTGCCAATGGGATAGAAGACGAAGACGGTGACGAGGAACACCAGCATCGAGATGGAGCCGGTGGTGAACCCGTCACCCTTCATTGCGCCTCGGTCAGCCATGCCGAAGGCAAAGAACAGCGCGAAGACGACCGACAGCAAGACGGCGCCAGCCCCCATCGAGGGCTGACCTTCGGAAAGCATGCCGAACAGGGTTTCGCTGATGGTCCAGGTCCAGCCGGTAAAGCCGATGGCGAGGCCCTGCAGCGCCATGAAAAACAGGCCGAGCCCGCCGGCCACCGCGAGGATGAGGCCGCGCCGCGCCGGATCCGCAACAAGACGAGCCGAAGCACCAAACAGGAACAGCGCAAGTACGACGGCAAGCCAGGGCCGTCCTTCTGCCGTCATCTGCATCAGCCCCGGCGCGAGGTCACGCGTACCGGGGAACCCCGACAGCCAGCCAAGGCCGAAGAAGCCGCCCTCCACCCGGTACCAGGGCACCAGCGTAAGCCCCAGGGCACCCAGCCCCAAAAGCAAGTCCAATCGTCGTTTGCCACCCAGCATCGCCAGCCCGTTCTTCATTTTTTTCTGGAAGGAGACATCCGGGGCGGGGCCCCGGATGCCATCATCGCGTGTGAGCTCAGTTGGCGATTGCGCCGATCTCGCGATCCCAGCGCTCCAGCAGCGCCTTGCGCTTGGCCGGGTCGCCGTAGGTCTTGAAGTCGTAGTCGATCAGCTTGATGTCCTCGAAGCGCGGAGCTTCTTTCGGGATCTCGGCCGACTTGTTGGACGGCAGCTGGAAGGACTTGGCATCCTTCATGCGGGACTGCACCTCGGGCTTCAGCGCCCAGTCGTACCAGAGCTTGGCATTATCGAGATTGCGCGCGCCCTTGATGATCGACATGGAGCCGATCTCGTAGCCAGTGCCTTCGCACGGGGCGACGGATTTGACGGGGAAGCCCTCGGCCGTCTGGGCGACAGCGTCATGCATGAAGACAATGCCCAGACCTGCCTCGCCGCGCGCGGCGGCCTTCACCGGAGCCGAGCCGGACTTGGTGTACTGGGAGACGTTGGCGTTGAGGCTCTTGAGGTACTCGAAAGCCTTGTCTTCGCCCATGATCTGCACCAGTGAGGCCAGGGCGGTATAGGCCGTGCCGGATGAATTCGGGTTAGCGATCTGGATCTCGCCCTTCAGCTCGGGCGCCAGCAAATCCGCCCAGCATGCTGGATCTTTCAAGCCCTTCTTGGCGAAGAGCTCAGTGTTGTAGCCCCAGCCCAGCGCGCCGGCATAGATACCGACTGTGCGATGTCCAGCGCTCTCTGCCTGCTTCACAGCCCAGCTGTTCAACTGGTCGAGCATCGGCGACTTGTATTCCAGCGTCAGGTTTTCAGAAGCGGCCTGCAGATGCGGGTCACCCGTACCGCCCCACCAGATGTCCGTCTTCGGATTGCGCGCTTCAGCCCGGACCTTGGCGTAGGTCTCGCCCGACGACAGGCGAACCATATTGACCTTCACGTCATGGGCCTTTTCGAAGTCACCCAACATCTGCTCACAAATGACCACATCGGCCGAGCAGATCAGGTTGAGTTCCCCGGCTGCCTCGGCTGCGCTGGCTGCCATCAGGGAGCCGGCGGCTGCGGCGATCAGGGTGGCAATCGATTTCGATGTCATGTCGTTTCCTCCTCCGGATGGATCCGGTTCTTCGTCTGGCGGCCCACTCAGGGCCTGTTGCCGCTGATGCGGTCTGGTTGGCGGCACCAACGGACAAGCTTCGTCCGTTCGGTGCCGCAAAGGGTGCGGCCCGTTGATCGGGGTGGCTTTGGATCGGGCTGACTGACGCTGATGGCGACAGTCTCAGTTGATCAGGCGGATCTCATTGGCAAAGCGCCGGAGCAACCGGCTGCGCTGGTCGGGCGAGCCGAAAGTTGCAAAGTCATAATCCACCATGCGAATGAGCGAGATGTCCGGCGCGGCGAGCGGGAGGGCGGCCCTTGCGTTGGCGGGGACCTGGTTCTGACCGGCTGCCGCGCCTGTTGCCTGCCCCTCGGGACTGAGAGCAAACGCAACAAAGCGCTGAGCTTCCTCCAGATGACGAGCCCCCCTCACCAGGCTGACGGCACCGATCTCGTAGCCCGTTCCCTCGCAGGGGGCGACGATGACCAGCGGGGAACCCGCCTGCTTCTGGGTCACAGCGTCATGGATGAAGGAGATGCCGATCAGCGTCTCCCCGCGCGCAGCTGCCTTGACTGGCGCCGCGCCGGACTTCGTGTATTCGGCGATGTTGCGATCGAGCCGCCCGAGATAGGCAAAGGCCTCGTCCTCACCGAAAAGCTGAATGAGTGTCGCAAGCGCGGTGAAGGCCGTGCCAGACGAACTGGGGTTGGCGATCTGGATCAGGCCGCGATAGGCAGGATTGGTGAGGTCGTTCCAGCAAGTTGGTGCGGGAAGCCCCCGAGCAGCCAGCAGATCCTGATTATAGGCAAAGCCAAGAGCGCCGGCATAGACGCCAATCGACTGCCCACCTGACAGGCTGTGGAAGTTGCGCGCCCATGGAAGAAGATCTGCGGCGTTGTCCGGCGTGTAGGGCGCCAGCAAGCCTTCTGCCGCAGCCTGGAGATGCGTGTCGCCGGTCCCGCCCCACCAGACATCAACCACCGGATCCCCACGCCCAGCGCGGATCTCGTCCAGGATCTCTCCGGTGCTCTTGCGCATCATGTCGATCTTGCGGCCGGACTGCTGCTCATAGGCAGCTTGCATGGCTGCGCACCAGGCTTCGTCTACGCCGCAAAGGACGTTGAGCACGGCAGCAGAATGACACATGCCCGCGCCAAGCAGCCATATGGCCAACCCGGCGCCAAAGGCGCTCATGGCTCTCACGTTTGTCCCCCCAGACCGCTTTTCCTCTCCAGCGACTGGCACCAGAATGGCAGAACTGCAGCGGCGGACAACGGAAGAATGGTTACCGATGTTGCACCAGGGGCGCGAATGAATGACAGCCCTTACAAACATTACAAATATTACATTCGCAAGAAAAACCAATGCTTTGCACCCTCTCGCAAGCATGCATATGATATCGGCGGGAGGACGGAGGAGTGCAGACACAGAAGGTTAGGATCCTGATCGTGGAGGACGATCCGGATATGGCCGAGCTGATTGCGGATCTCGTCGAAGCGGAGGGATGGACACCCGTCTGTGCCGCATCGGCAGAAGACGCAAGGCTTGTGCTTGAGCGCGAGCGGATAGAGCTTGTGCTGGTCGATCACAATCTGCCGGGCACATCGGGCCGGGCCTTTGCCCAGCGCCTGCGCGCAGAAACCGATGTCGGCATTGTCATGGTGACCGCCGCCGGCAGCGCTGCTGATCGGGTGCTGGGGCTGGAAACGGCGGCAGACGACTATGTCGTCAAACCGTTCGAACCGATCGAGCTGACTGCGCGGATCAAGGCCGTGCTGCGCCGGACAGTTCCGGCCCTCAAGGCTGAGCGAGATCCTGATCGCCAGGTCGAGGCGACGGGCGTGGTCGCCGGTGGCATGATCCTGGGCGACTGGGCCATTGACCTCAGGAACCGGCGTGCCGTGTGCCGTGCGGACCCGAGCCGGACGCTGACGACGGCAGAGTTTTCGCTGCTGGAGATTCTGGCAGCAACGCCAAACCAGCCGGTCAGCCGTGCGCAGATCCTGGAGCGTCTGGGCGCTGAAACGGACCGCCATATCGATCGAAACGTCGATGTTCTGGTGCTGCGCCTGCGGCGCAAGATCGAGCGCAACCCCGATCTGCCCAGCCACATCAAGACACGGCGCGGCAAAGGCTACATCCTGAGCACGGGCCACGGCGAGGCAGCTTCGTGATCAGCCGGCCTTTCCTGCGCTCCATCGCATTCCGGCTCCCCTTTGCCATCGCGTTCATCTGCGCACTTGTCATAAGTCTTTCTGCTATCTCGATCTTTGGCCTGTCGCGGGCGCGCGATGAAATGGCCGCCAACGGTCTTGCTGCCTATTCCAGTCTCGCCAAGGCAGCTCTGGTGTCGCGTCAGGTCTCCGATCTGGTGTCCAGTGCCCCTTTCCTGATGAACGCAACGTCGCCTTATCGCGTCTCCAGCAAGAGCCGGGCGCTGGTGGTCCAGGTCGATACGCTGCTGGCCACCCTTGGAACGGCCGCATCCGGCCGCAGCGCCGGAGAAAGCGCGATTGCCGGCCTGTTGGCCACGATCCGTCTGGATACGCTCGATCTTGCCGGCAAGGCAGACCTTGCCCAGTCGCACAAGGCGAGGGCTGCCTCGGCCCTGAGCGAGGTGGCCCTCGGCGATGGCATCGCCAATGCCGATCTGCGGCGGCGGCTGAATGCGTTGGCCCAGTCGGCATCGACCTCTGACAGCTTGTTCCAGCTTGGAGAACTGCGGCGCCGCTTTGTCGCCGAGACAACGCCCCCCGCACTGGAAGCTGGTCCCCCATCACTGCCGGGCTCGAAACTGCTCCCGTATGAGCGGGTGTTTGAGGCGCAGACGGATTACCTGCTCGAGATGTTTGCCATCCGCTCGTCTGTCGCGCGGCTCAACACGGTGGCCCGGGAACTCTCGGAAGCATCCGAGGCTGAAACGGAACTTGTCACACGCGACCTGAACGACGCATTCCGTTCGACGACGCGGACACTGGAACGGTTGCTGGCGCTGGTGGCGATCGCAACATTGCTGGTCATGGTCCTAGCTTTTTTGTCGATCCGGTCGGTCATGCGCGTGTCGCGCGGCATTGTCACCCTGTCGCATGGCATGAATGCTCTGGCCAAGGGACAGAAGGACATCGGCCCACCGGACTACAGGGGCAATGAGAGCGAGCTGGTGCAGTTGCTCGACGCATTCCGCGCCTTCCGGGACAGTGTCGACCGCGTGACACGCCTGCGCAGGACGGCAGAAGCCGCCGCCCGCACCATCCGCTCGACCTTCCGGAGCATGAATGAGGGTATCGCGATTTTTGATGCAACAGGCACTCCGGTGACGATGAACCGGCGTGTCATCGAACTGGTCGGACACAAGGGATCGGCGCGCAAGCTGCCGCTTCGCCGCTTTGTGGCAGGGATTCCGGAAATCGACGCTGCCTTGCTCCCGGATGGCGATGATACCGGCCTGCTTTCAGGGACCACGGCCCTGCGCCATCGCAGCGATGATGGTCTGGTGACCGAGCTGTCCCTGTCCCGACAGAGCGATGGCGGGGTAATCCTTCTCGCCCGCGACATTACGGACATGGACCGCCGTGAAGCGGAGACCGCGAAGGCACAGAGACTTGATGGCATCATGCGCATGACCCACCAGGTCAGCCATGAGGTCGGCAACATGATCGGCATCATTACCGGCAGTCTTGGGCTGCTTGAGCGCGACGAGACCTTCAGTGAGCGCCAGAAGCGGCACATCGCACGGATCCGCAAGGCCGCCGATCGCGGGCGGTCCCTTGCCATGAGCATGCTGTCCGTCGGGAGCCAGCAGCCAATCAATCCAGGCCCCCATGACGTCCCCGGTGTGCTGCGCGGCATGATCGATGTCCTCGAGATCGCGGTTGGATCCCGCTGCAGCATCCAGTTGATCGACAGCGGCCCTTTGCCCCCCGCCATGATCGATCCAGCTCCTTTCGAGCAGTCCATCCTGAACCTGTGCCTGAATGCGGCAGCGGCCTGTCCCGACGGCGGGACAATAAGTCTCCGCTGCCGTCAGGATGATGCAGATCTGGTCATATCGGTCACGGATGACGGAAAGGGCATGACCGCCGAGGAGGTGGACAAGGCCTTCGAACCCTATTTTACCACCCGTCCCGGTGAAGGCGGCGCTGGCCTTGGCCTTGCCGTGGTCTATGGCTTCATGCGCCAGAGCGGCGGCGATGCCCGCATCTTTTCTGCACCGGATCGCGGCACGACGGTCGAACTGGTTTTCCCGCTCGCCATCTGATGCTCCCGCAGGTGTGATCGGCCCTGTGTCGCGCGTCACTAGGCGGCAGCATAGCTTGCGCTAGATTGTCGGGGACGCCGGCGCAAGCCGGGTGGACCGAGCGACGGGAGCAGAAGAATGCGAGCGATAGCGATGGCGATGGTGGGCGGGCTCGGGCTGGTCCTGGCAGGCTCCGGCCTTGCAATGGCGGCCGGTGACAGCGGCGGCGGCAGCGAGCCGAGCCCGACCGTGCAGAACTGCAAGAAGGGCGAGATCTGGGACAAGAAGACCGGCAAGTGCATCAAGGCACAGTCGGGTCTGGATCAGGATTCCGTCTATGAAGCTGGCCGCGACCTGGCGCTGGCCGGACGGTACGAGGAAGCGATCATCATCCTGTCGCTGGCCGATGACAAGGACGACAAACGCGTCCTGAACTATCTCGGCTACGCCAACCGTAAGCTCGGCCGGGTTCTCGTCGGTCTTGGCTATTACCGCGAAGCGCTGCGCATCGATCCGGACTATGTCCTGGTGCGCGAGTACATGGGCGAAGCGCTGGTGGAGATGGGCGACCTGGCTGGCGCAAAGGCACAGCTCGCCGAAATCGCGGCACGCTGCGGCACCACTTGCGACACCTACCAGTCGCTGTCGGAGACCGTTGCGACGGCCGGCGGCTGACACGGCAGAACGATCAAGGGAGAGCACCGGCGGTGCCCTCCCTTTTGGTTTCGTGATCGGATGGGGCCGGTCAGTTCGTTGTGACCGGGACGGTTTCGGCTGCAACAGCCTTGGAGGCCTTGAAACGCCGATAGATGAAGAAGTAGAGCCGGATGTACTGGCCGATCAGGATCGCGTTGATGATCGTGCCTTCGCGGATGAACTTCACTTCGCCCAGGAACGCGAGGCCGATGCAGGCCGAGGTCAGCAGCAGGGTGCAGTCGAAGCCGGTCTTGATGTTGCCCCACTTCCAGCCGGTGCGCTTGCAGATGGTGTTGACGAACATGTCCACCGGCATCAGCACCAGATTGGCAATGATCATCAGGAACAGACCGAACGCCAGAGCCGCATCGGCGAACACCAGCAGTGCCACCTTGGCCTGATAGAGCTCCAGCTTGATGAATTCGGTCAGCATCAAGTTCAGATCGAGGAACACCGCCAGCACGAAGGCAGGCACCAGCGAGAAGAACGCCGTGATCTTGAAGTCCTTCGGCATGACCAGATAGGTCAGCGCCAGCATGATCAGCTCAAGGATGAAATTGTAGGTGCCCTGCGTCAGCGGCGGAAACACCAGCGTCATGGTGCGCGTCAGGCTCGACTGCGGCGAGATGCCGATGCCCGCGCGGATCGCGAGGCTCACGCCGAATGTCAGGATGTAGATCCCGACGACATACATGATCCAGCGCCGGGTCAGGCTGCCGGTGTCGAGGATGTCTGCCTCTCCAGGTTTCTGTGCCATTCCTTCCTCCCGTTCCACCCGGCCTCCCCCGTCGGGGGCCGGTTCCTCCGTTTGATCCTGGCGCCTGGCTGGCCTGCTTGCCGCAGTCCTCTGATGCCGTGCTGGGCGCCGCTTCGCCAGCAGGCACTGTGCGTCCCGCTGGAATTCCTCTTGAAAAGCAGTCGGTGAACTGTTTGCGGACACGTCCGGCCGGCATCGGCCCGGCCGGACGCATCCCTGTCCGCTTCAGGCCGGCTCAAACCATGAAGCGGAAGCGGTGCAGCGAGATGAACAGGCTGAGCAGCTTGTTGACGACCGGCTCGCCCTCGTTGCGGTTGCCGAGCGCTTCCAGCGCCGCATCGATGGAGCTGGCGGCAGCTGTCAGTTCAGCGACCGTCATGTTGGCCATGACGCCGTAGATCTCGAGCGGCATGACAGCTTTCTGCTGCAGGTTTTCGGTGACCACGCAAGCACCCGAGTAGCCATCCACCTGCTTCAGGCAATGGCACATCTCTGCGCTGTCGTTGCCGATGGCAACGAAATAGGGCTTGGGTGCCGGCCAGAACGTGGCAACGGCCCCGCTGTCGATCGAGACACCCTTGAACAGGCCGTTGACAACATGACGGTCCGCCTTGGGATAGCGCTGCACAACGGAAATGCGGCTGTAGCGCACACCGTCCAGCTCCGGCACGACCTTGCCGTCGCGATAGGGCACCCAGACTTCCTGATAGAACTTGGCGTGACCACGGCCATAGACGTCGAAGAGATAGACCTTGGCCTGCGTACCATCGGCCGAGATCTCCAGCGGCACGATGTCGAGCTGGCTGGCTTCGAGCGAGGCAAGACCGGGCACTCCGTCCTTGCACATGCCCGAGTAGTCGATCTCGGCATTCTTCAGCAGCTTGCGGTCCTTCGCGACCAGCTCGCCGTCCTTGAACACGTAGAGCGGGTTGATGCGCGACAGGCTGTCGGTGAGCACGATGTCAGCGAACTTGCCGGGCGTCAGCGAGCCGATCTGGTCTTCCATGTGGAAGGAGCGGGCGGTGTTGTAGGTGGCCATCTTGATGGCATGGATCGGGTTGATGCCCATGTCGGCGCAGACCCCAATGATCCAGTCCATGTGGCCCGACTTCAGCAGCCGCTCGACCGAAATGTTGTCGGTGCAGAGCATGAAGTTGTCCGTCGGCCACTTGCGGTCGACGATGGCGCGCAGCAGCACCTTGATCACTTCTGCGGAGCCGACGCCGAACTTGATGTGGGTCGGGAAGCCGTAGCGGATCGACTTCTCGATGTCGTCCTCGTTCCAGACGTCGTGGTTGTTCGAGACGCCGATTGCCGGCAGGTAGTTCAGCACCATCTCGGACAGGGCGGTGACACCCCAGTGGCCGTTCATGAAACCGCCCTTGGCCCGCACCCAGGCAGCCTTGCGGAAGTCATCGTCGTTGCCGGAGGAATAAGTGAAGTGCTCGAACTCGCCGAGACCGATCACCGGTTCCATCTGCAGCACCGCCTGGGTGACATGGGCTGCCGTCTTCTTGCCCGGAGCGAATGCGAACAGGCGGTAGGGCAGCTTGTCATAATCCTTGAACAGTGCCGTCGCTGCTTCAACGCCTTCCTCACCGGCCGCGCTCAAGAGGTCGAGGCATTCGGCGTAGATGGTCGTGGTGCCACAGGGCACCATCGCCTCGGCCAGCGCCGTCGGATGGGCAAGCTGCGACTCGAAGTGGATATGCGCATCGATCAGGCCGGGAATTGCATAAAGCCCCTTGCCGTCGAAGACCTCGCGCACCTTGAGGATGCTCTCGTCCGGCGACAGCGCGATGATGCGCTTGTCATGAACCAGGATCGAACCCTGGTAGACCGTCTCGCCATGGACATCGAGGATGTTGAGGTTCTTCAGCAGAAGATCCGCCTCCGCCTTGCCATGCAGGATGTCGAAGATGTTGCGGACCTTGTCATAGTGCGTGGCTTCGAGAGCGTTCACGGCGTGCCTCCTTGGTGTTGTCCTTTGAGGAGGAACCATCTGGCAGCAGGGCATGAGCGCGCAGCCGGAGACGCCCTTTGCGTCGCCGCCTTGCAGCAGCCTGCTTCCGCGACAGACGCAGAAGACATGGCTCGCCCAGTGTGCTGAAGTTCCTCCCCGTGCGGCGCCTGCCCTTCCCCGGCGCGCCGTCTGGGTCATAAGACGGCATTGCACCGCTTCCGAAAAGCAGTATTTATTGCGCGTTACGTTCTCTTTTTACGAACGCTTAATCGAAGGCAAACCTGCGATGCTGCATTCCCGCGTGCTGCGCTATATTGATGAAGTTGCCCGCTCCGGCTCGATCCGGGCCGCGGGCGAACGCCTGAACGTTGCGGCATCAGCCATCAACAAACACGTGCTGCAGCTGGAAGAGGCCATTGGCGAGCCGCTGTTCGAACGCCTCCCGCGCGGCCTGCGGCTTACACCGGCCGGCGAGATCCTGCTGGCCCATGTGCGCCGGACCATGCGGGAATACAGCCAGGTCGAGGCGGAAATCCGTGATTTGAAAGCGCTTCAGGGCGGCGAAGTGATTGTTGCCACGATGAACGGCCTTGCCGGCGGCATCGTGCCCAAGGCTGCCGCGCTCTTCTGCGCCCGTCATCCACGCATTCGCATCAGCATCAAGGTGATGTTCCTGCGGGATATCGTCGGTGCTGTGGAAGCCGGCGAAGCCGATCTCGGCCTTGCCTTCAACCTGCCCCGCCTGGCGCAGCTTGACTGCCTTGGCTCGGTCGATGCAAGGCTCGGCGCGGTGGTCTCCTCGGCCCATCCCCTGTCGGACATGGACAGCATTTCGCTCGCCTCATGCCTGCCCTATCCGCTCATCTTCCCCGACCGGTCCATGGTGATGCACGATCTCGTTGCCGAGACTTTCGCGGCGGCTGATCTGCAGGCCGAACCGACATTCCTGACCAACTCGATTGAGGCGATGAAGCATCTCGCTGCGACGGGGGACAGCATCGCGTTCCTCAGCAAGTTCGATGTCGCCGAGGAACTGCGCGCGGGCGTTTTGACCTATTTGCCGATCCGCGACCGGCCTTTCGGACAGAATGTGCTGACCCTTGTCCAGCGCGACCGGCGCAGCCGGGGCCTGGCGGTGCAGATGTTCGCGGACGAGTTGCTGCGCAGCCTGAAGGGCTCTGCAGAGTGATCAAGGGATCAACTCCTCAAAAAGATCACCCAGCGGCGGCGATATCCGATGAGGCGAAAGCCAAGCTTCGGTTTACAGGTTTCTCACGTCTGAGAGCATCCTCAAACACCGATCCAAGACCGATCAGCACCGGCGCGTCACCAAAGGCGGCCATCGTTTCACTGGTCAGATCCGCCAGCCGTCCGGTCCAGATCCGCTCGTCAGGCCGGCTGACGTTGGCATGGGCAACGACCGGCAGATCCGGGCGGACGCCTTCGGCCAGCAGCCGCGTCCGGAGGCTGTCGGCCATGCGTCGGCCCATGTAGAAAACCGTGGTCGCCGCCTCGCTCGACAGCGCGTTGAGATCCAGCGTTCCGGGCAGGCCGCCGGACCGTGAATGGGCCGTCATCAGGCGCAGCGTCTGGGCGTGATCGCGGTGGGTGAGTGAAACCTTGAGCCGCGCCGCCATGGCCGAGGCGGCGGTGATGCCCGGCACCACATACACAGGAATGCCCTCCGCCTCCAGCCGGGCGATCTCTTCGCCCGCCCGGCCGAAGACCATCGGGTCCCCCGACTTCAGCCGCACCACCTTGCGGCCCTGCCGGGCCAGCGAGACCATCATGTCGTTGATGTCACCTTGCGCGCAGCTCTCTCGCCCGCCCCGCTTGCCGACCAAAAGGCGCTTTGCTTCCCGCCGGGCGAGTTCCAGCACCTCGGCACTGACGAGGTCATCGAAGAGAATCACATCTGCCGCCTGCAGCGCTCGCATGGCGGCAAGCGTCAAGAGCCCGGCATCGCCCGGCCCGGCCCCTACCAGTGTCACCTCGCCGATAGTCGTCGTCCCGGTAGCCAGACGGGCGACAAAGGCCGGTGCGTCTGCCTCGACCTCCCCTGACGGGGCAGAGGTTGCGGCAAAGGCAAGGTCGGAAAAGCGCTGCCAGAACTGGCGGCGCTGACGTATCTGTCCCAACGTGGCGGCGACATGGCCCCGGATCCGCCCGGCAAAGCCGGCCCAGGCCGACAGCCTGCGCGGCAGCAGCGTCTCGATGCGCTGGCGCACCGCCTGCCCCAGCACGGGCGCGGCCCCGTCGGTGGAAATGCCCACCACCAGCGGCGAGCGGTTGACGATGCCGCCGAACTGGAACTGGCAATGCTCTGGCCGGTCAATCACGTTGACCGGAACGCCGGCCGCCCGCGCAGCTGCCACGAAGGCTGCGGCCTCCGCATCTTCCGCGACCTCGGCCACAGCCAGTGCTGCCCCGGCCAGATCGGCGGGCGTCCAGTGCCTTGCAGAATGACGGATGCGCGGCGCCAGCGCGGGATCTGCAATGAGGTCGGCCAGATCCGGGCAAGGGTCAGAGGCCAGCAGGTGCAGCTCTGCCCCGGTGGCCAGCAGCAGCTCGGCCTTCCAGGCCGCCGGCTCGCCGCCGCCGGCAAGAACCACCTTGCGCCCCGCGAGGGGCAGGAAGACAGGGAGAACGGCCAGAGGTTCCATACGGGCCACGCGTGTGCGAGACGCAGCAGCATGCAATTCAGGCTGAACGGGCAACATGCGTGGCCTCCTCCTGCAGTTCCATCCTATCGGCAATCAGCCGGGCAATTTCGGACCGGCACGAGCCGCAGTTGCTGCCCGCACCGAGGCGCGCACCGATCCCGGAGACGGTCGTGATCCCGGCGGCAACAGCCCCGCGGATCTCGTTGGCCCCGACCTGAAAACACGAACAAACAATGGCGCCCTTGTCCGGCTGGTCAGCGCCCGGCCGGCCGGCCAGCAGTTTCCAGCGGGTGGCCGGCGTCGGCGCGGCCAGGCCCATGAGGCCGCTGGCCCAGCTGCGCGACACGGCAACTGGCTGGCGCGCCAGGAACACCGCACCGACGAGCCGCCCGTCCAGGAAGGCCATCGCCCGGTAAAGACCATCGCCGCGCGACTGGAACGAGAGGCTCTCCGTCCCATGGCCACAGCGCTGCAACACCTCGGCGGCCAGCGCCTCGGGTTCCGCGTCCTCGAGCGCAGCGAACTCCAGCCTCAGGCCATCGTCGCGGCGGCCGGTTCCAAGGGGCGCAACGGCCCAATAGGCAAATGGCAGGTGAGCGGGCACCCCGGCGAGAACCGCAAAGCCGTACCAGCGTGCCTCCAGACGGCGCAGGCCGACCGTGCTGCGTTTCAGGCCCGGCTGACCGGACTGCGGATCGGTTGCCGCCGACACGAGCACGTCGATGCGCGACCTTGCGGAAAACTGGCCGGTCCAGTGCATCGGAGCAAAGACCTCGCCGGGGCGCACCCGGTCGGTCACGACCGCGCGCAGGACAGCCTCGCCCTGTGCGTTGTCCAGCACCACGAGGTCCGCCGCCGCGATCCCCCGCGCCTGCGCATCATCGGGATGGATCTCGGCAAACGGCTCGGCGATATGCGCGAACAGCCGCCCGGTGCGGCCGGTCCGGGTCATGGTGTGCCACTGGTCGCGGATGCGCCCGGTGTTGAGAATGAGGCTGCCCCCGCCGACCACCGCCGGGACTGGCGGCGTCACCGTCACAAGCCGCGCCCGGCCGTCGGTCGTGAAGAAGCCGCCGTTTGCGAACAGGCGCCCGCCCTGCGCCGGCACGCTGGTTGTCCCCGCAGGCTGCGGCCAGAGGAAAGGGGCAAGGGCATCATAGGCCTCGGCCGAAATGCCGGCATGGGCGCTGATGTCGAAATCCCGGCTGCCATGGTTGCCGGTGCCGGACAGCCGGGCATGCTCGGCGAAGATGGCTGCCGGGCCGTCATAGGCAAAGCCAGCACTGTGCCCCATGCGCCGGGCGACTGCAGACAGGATCGCCCAGTCGGGCCGCGCCTCGCCCGGAAGCGGCAAGAAGGCACGCTGGCGCGAAATGCGCCGTTCGGAATTGGTCACCGTGCCATCCTTTTCGCCCCAGGCCGCCGCAGGCAGCAGCACATGGGCATAACGGGCGGTGTCGGTGGCGCGGATGACATCGGACACGACAACGAAGGGACAGCGGCCGAGCGCCTCGGCCACCCTGTCGGCGTCCGGCAGGCTGTCGACAGGGTTGGTGCCCATGATCCAGACCGCCTTGATCCGGCCGGCATGAATGGCCTCGAACAGGTCGACCGCCTTCAAGCCCGGACTGGCCGCAAGGCGCGGCGTGGCCCAGACGGCCTGCACGATGTCCCGATGCGCCGGGTTGTCGAGATCCATATGGGCGGCCAGCATGTTGGCCATGCCGCCAACCTCGCGCCCGCCCATCGCATTGGGCTGGCCGGTGACGGAAAACGGCCCCATGCCCGGCCGCCCGATCCGGCCTGTGGCGAGATGAACATTCAGGATGGCGTTGACCTTGTCCGTGCCGCAGACGGACTGGTTGACGCCCTGGCTGTAGACGGTCACGACCTTTTCCGTCCGGGCAAACAGCTCGTAGAAGCGGCCGACATCGGCGGCGGCAAGACCGGAAGCGGCGGCGACGGCGGCGATGTCACAGGCCGACGCCGCCGCAAGGGCAGCTTCAGCCCCGCCGGTGTGCCGGGCCAGATAGGCCTCATCCAGCCGCCCGGCTTCGGCAAGATAGCGCAGCAGGCCGGCGAACAGCGCCACATCCCCGTCGGGCCGCAAACCGAGATGCAGGTCGGCGATCTCGCTGGTGGCGGTGCGGCGCGGGTCGATGGTGACAATGCGCAGGTTCGGGCGCTCCGCCCGGGCCGCCTCCAGCCGCTGAAACAGCACCGGATGGCACCACGCCAGATTGGACCCCACCAGCACGACCAGATCGGCCAGTTCCAGATCCTCGTAACACCCAGGCACCGTGTCGGAGCCGAAACCGCGCCGGTGGCCGGCAACCGATGACGCCATGCAGAGGCGCGAATTGGTGTCGATGTTGGCCGTACCGATGAAGCCCTTCATCAACTTGTTGGCGACATAGTAATCCTCAGTAAGCAGCTGGCCGGAGCCGTAGAGCGCGATGCTGTCCGGCCCATACTGCGCCACGGTCTCGGCGAGGCGCCGCGCCACCACATCCAGCGCCATGTCCCAGCTGGCACGGCGGCCGCCGATCTCCGGATAGAGCAGGCGTCCATCCAGCGACAGGGTTTCGGCAAGCGCCAAGCCCTTGGAGCAGAGCCGTCCGAAATTGGCCGGATGCGACGGGTCGCCGGCGACGCGGACCGTGCCATCCGCCTGGCGGGTGGCAAGGACACCGCAGCCGACGCCGCAATAGGGACAGGTGGTGCGCGTCACCGTTTCAGTCATCGGCCACTCTCCGGGCCAGCACCGACCGGGCAAGGTAGACACGGCCGCCCTCGACTCGCGCCGGTGTGGTGGCCACGCCCCCCTCGTCGGCACCCTGGGCGAGACCTGTCGCCAGATCGAACACCCAGTTGTGCAACGGACAGGTGACGAAGCGGCCGTGGACGATGCCCTGGCTGAGCGGCCCGCCCTTGTGCGGGCACCGGTCGTCGAGCGCGAAAACCTCGTCCTCGCCGGTGCGGAACAGGGCGACGCATCCCGCTGGCGTCTTGACGACGCGGGCGCCCTCCTTCGGGATGTCGGTGAGGAGGCCGATCTCGATCCAGTCCCTGGTCATCGCGTTCATTCGGCCGCCTCCAGTCCCAGCACGGCCATCGGCCGGAATTCATGCTTGTCCTTGCCCGAGACACGCTCGGACCAGGGGTCGGTCTGTGCGAAGGCCTGCGACTGGACAAAGCGCTCGAAATAGGCGCGGCGGCGGTCGCGATCGTCCATGATCTGGCGGCGCACCTCGTCATGGCCGATGCGCTTGGCCCACTTGTAGATGCGCTCCAGATAGTGGCCCTGCTCGCGGTACATCTGGATCAGCGCCGTGATGGTCTCCAGCGCCTCATCCTCGCTAGGGACAAGGCCCAGAACGTCGGTGCCCTTGATGTCCAGTCCGGCCGCACCGGCGAAGTGGATCTCAAAACCACTGTCGACGCAGATGACGCCGACGTCCTTGCAGGTGGCCTCGGCGCAATTGCGCGGACACCCGGAAACGGCGAGCTTCACCTTGGCCGGGGTCCACGAACCCCAGAGGAACTTTTCCAGCCGGATGCCAAGACCGGTGGAATCCTGCGTACCGAAGCGGCACCAGTCGGACCCGACACAGGTCTTCACGGTGCGCAGGCCCTTGGCATAGGCGTGGCCCGAGACGAAACCGGCCTTGCCCAGATCCTCCCAGACGGCGGGCAGGTCCTCCTTCTTGACGCCGAGCATGTCGATACGCTGGCCGCCGGTGACCTTGACCGCCGGGATCTCGAACTTGTCGACCACATCGGCAATGGCGCGCAGTTCCGCAGCCGAGGTCATGCCGCCCCACATGCGCGGCACGACGGAATAGGTGCCATCCTTCTGGATGTTGGCGTGGACGCGCTCGTTGATGAAGCGCGACTGATAGTCGTCCTCGTACTCGCCCGGCCAGTCGGCCACGAGATAATAGTTCAGCGCCGGCCGGCACTTGGCGCAGCCGCCGGAGGAGGACCAGCCAAGCTCCTGCATGACGGCGGGGATCGACTTCAGCTGCCTGGCCTTGATCAGCCGCCGCACGTCATCATGGCTGTGCGTGGTGCAGCCGCACATCGGCTTCACGGCCTGCGCCTGGAACCGGTCACCGAGGGTCAGCTGCATCACCTTCTCGACAAGGCCCGTGCAGCTGCCGCAGGAGGCCGACGCCTTGGTATGCGCCCTGACCTCCTCCAGCGTGGTCAGGCCCCTGGCGGTGATGGCCGAGACGATGGTCCCCTTGCACACGCCGTTGCAGCCGCAGACTTCCGCATCATCCGCCAACGCTGCAACGGCCGCCGTAGGGTCCAGCGCGGCCCCTCCCTGATAAGCCTGGCCGAAGATCAAGGTGTCGCGCAGGTCCGTAACATCCGTCGCCTTCTTCTTCAGGTCCGTGAACCAGGCCGCGTCGCCGGTGTCCCCGAACAGGACCGAGCCGATGATCCGGTTGTCCTTCAGGATCAGGCGCTTGTAGATGCCGGCGCTGGCATCGCGCAGGACGATTTCTTCCCGGTCATCGCCATCGGCAAAGTCGCCGACCGAGAAAAGATCGATCCCGGTGACCTTCAGCTTCGTCGGTGTGTCCTGGTGCACGAAGGGAGCGGGCTGCGCACCGGTCACCTCGCAGGCGAGTTCCGCCGCCAGTACCCGTGCCATTTCGTACAGCGGGGCGACCAGACCATAGACCTGCCCGCCGACCTCCGCGCATTCGCCCAGCGAATAGATCGACGGATCGCTGCTGCGCATACGGTCATCAACGACAATGCCGCGATTGACCTCCAGTCCGGCCAGACGGCCGAGGGCCGCATTGGGACGGATGCCGGCGGCCATGACGACCAACGTTGCGGGCACTTCAGTGCCATCCTGCAAGGCCACAGCGCGGACCTTGCCATGGGCATCCGGCAGCAGCGCCTGCGTGTTGGCCCGGGTCATCACCTTGATGCCCCGGGCCTCGAGCGAGCGCTGCAGGAGATATCCGGCGGCCGGATCGAGCTGGCGTTCCATCAGGCTCGGCATGACATGCAGGACAGTCACATCCATGCCGCGCGCCTTCAGCCCGGCGGCAGCCTCCAGCCCCAGCAATCCGCCGCCGATGACGACAGCGGTCGCGCGCGACTGCGCCGCCAGGAGCATGGCATCGACATCATCGAGATCGCGGTAGGTGATGACACCTTTCAGGTCCGCGCCCGGCACGGGCAGGATGAACGGTACAGACCCTGTGGCGATGATCAGCCGATCATAGGCGGCCGTTGCCCCCTGATCGGAGGTGACGGTGCAGGCCGCGCGGTCGATGGCGGTAATCCGGTGCCCCTTGTAGAGGGTAATGCCGTTGCGGATGTACCAGCCATCGCCGTGGATCACGATATCCTCAAAGGTCTTCTCGCCCGAGAGGACCGGCGACAGCATGATCCGGTCGTAGTTGACGCGCGGTTCGGCGTTAAAAATGGTGATCTCATAAAGATCGGGCGCAAGCTCGAGGAGATGCTCCAGCATCCGCCCCGGGGCCATGCCATTGCCGATGATGACGAGTTTCTGGCGCATCGGGATCACTCCGCCGCTTCCACGAAGCGATGCCGCTCGTAGAGGAATTTCAGGACGGCCTCGCGGCACTTGAGATAGGTGCGGTCACCGGCCAGCTCGATGCGGTTGCGCGGACGGGCAATCGGCACGTCCAGAACTTCGCCGATGCGGGCGGCAGGGCCATTGGTCATCATCACGATGCGGTCGGACAGGAGCACCGCCTCGTCCACGTCATGAGTGATCATGATCATCGTGTTGCCGAGCCGGGCATGGATCTCCATCACCGCATCCTGCAGATGCGCCCGGGTCAGTGCATCCAGCGCGCCGAAGGGCTCGTCCAGCAGCAACACCTTCGGTTCCATGGCGAGGGCCCGGGCGATGCCGACGCGCTGCTTCATACCGCCCGAAATCTCTCCCGGCCGCTTGTCGCTGGCATGAACCATCTGCACGAGATCGAGATTGTGCAGGATCCAGTCGTGCTGCTCGGCGCGGGACTTCCGGCCCCGAAACACCTTGCCGACAGCCAGTGCCACGTTCTCGTAGACGGTGAGCCAGGGCAGCAGGCTGTGGTTCTGGAACACCACCGCCCGGTCCGGACCAGGTGCCTCCACCGTCTGCCCCTCAAGGAAGACAACGCCAGAGGTTGCCGGCGTCAGCCCGGCGATGATGTTGAGCAGGGTCGACTTGCCACAGCCGGAATGGCCGATGATGGAGATGAAATCCCCTTTTGCAACGCCAAGTGAAACCTGCGAGAGGACCTCCGTGCGGCTGCCGCCGCGCTCGAAGGACTTGTCGATGAATTCGAGGGCGAGATACTGCTGAGCCATGGTCAATCCTCCGGTCAGGCCGTAGCCGTGCCGCGCGTGACGAGGCGTCCGGCGAGGGCAATGAGACGGTCGAGGAAAAAGCCGACGACGCCGACGTAGACCAGCGCGACGATGATGTCGCTGATCAGCGACGAGTTCCAAGCATCCCAGATGAAGAAGCCAATGCCGACGCCGCCGATCAGCATTTCGGCCGCGACGATGGCCAGCCACGACAGGCCGACACCGATCCTGAGGCCGGTGAAGATGTAAGGGGCCGCCGCCGGCAGCATGATCCGGGCGAAATACTCCAGACCGCCGAGGCGCAGCACGCGCGCGACATTACGATAATCCTGCGGGATGTTGCGCACGCCGGCGGCGGTGTTGATGATTACCGGCCAGATGGCGGTGATGAAAATGACGAAGATCGCCGAGGGTGCCCCGTCCTGGAAGGCAGCCAGTGACAGCGGTAACCAGGCCAGCGGCGGCACGGTGCGCAAGACCTGAAAGATGGGATCAAGGCCGCGCATGGCCCATTGGCTCTGCCCGAGGAGCACACCCAGGGCAATGCCGGCGATGGCCGCGAGCGTGTAGCCAACCGCCACACGCTGCAGCGAGGCCAGGATCTGCCAGAACATGCCCTGGTCGGTGCCCTGCCCCCGGTAGAACGGATCAACGATGATCTGCCAGCTATCGACAAGGACACGCGACGGCGGCGGCAGCGGGGCGGTCGGGCTGGAACACAGCACTTCCCAGATCGCCAGAAGAACCAGCGTCGTGATCAGCGGCGGCAACAGGTCCGTGATCACACCCCGCAAAATGCGGCCAGCTTCGGCAACCATCCCTTGCGAAGGGCGGCGTGGCATGAAGGCAAGAATACGGGCCGGGGTGCCGGACCTGACCGGCGACGTTGCAGAGACTTGGTTGAGTTTTGCGACAGACATGCCGATCTCCTTCGGACTTCAGGATACCGGGCGACAGTGTCGCCCGGCATGAGGATCGGCTCAGGCAAGACGGCTGATCGCGAGGCTGGCGAGATAGGCCGCCGGATCTTCCGGATCAAAGACCTTGCCGTCGAAGAAGACTTCCTTGCCACGCGAGACGCCGGCCGGAATGTCTGCGACACCCAGTTCGGCTGCCGCCATGCGCCAGATGTCCTCGCGGTTGACCGCATTGACGAGGGCCTTCAGATCCGTGTCCGGCGCAAACTTGCCCCAGCGGATGTTCTCGGCAAGGAACCAGGTGTCGTGGCTCTTGAAGGGATAGGACGCCGCGCCCTGCCAGAATTTCATCTCAAGGCCGGAGTTCTCGACCACCTTGCCGTTGCCGTAATTGATCGTCCCCTTGAGACGACCGAGCACATCCTTGGCCGGAACGTTGAACCACTGGCGCTTGCCGAGGATCTCGGCCATTTCCTCCTTGTTTTCCATGCTGTCAGCCCAGATCTGAGCTTCCATCACCGACATCAGCAGGGCCTTGGCGGCATTGGGGTTGGCCTCGACCCAGTCGGCCCTGACGCCAAGCGCCTTTTCCGGGTGCCCCTTCCACAGTTCACCCGTGGTGCAGGCTGTGAAGCCGATGCCCTGGTTGACCAGCTGCTCGTTCCACGGTTCGCCGACACAGAAAGCATCCATGGTGCCGACCTTCATGTTGGCGACCATCTGCGGCGGCGGCACGACGATGGTCGAGACGTCCTTGTCGGGATCGATGCCACCGGCGGCGAGCCAGTACCGCAGCCAGAGGTCATGCGTCCCGCCGGGGAATGTCATCGCAACCTTGACCTCGCCGCCGGCGGCCTTCTTGGCGGCAAAAATCTCCCGCAGCGGCCCCGCATCGAGGCCAACACCGGACCCTGCATATTCCTTCGCAACCGAGATGCCCTGGCTGTCGAGGTTGAGCCGCGCGAGGATCGCCATCGGAACCGGCACGTTGTTCTGCGTCACCTTGCCGGTGTGCATGAGATAGGGCATCGGCGTCAGGATATGCGCCCCGTCAATGCCATTGGCAGCGCCGCCCAGAACGATGTTGTCCCGTGTCGCGCCCCAGGAGGCCTGCTTCAGCACCTCGACGTCCGGCAGTCCGTATTTGGCGAAGATGCCCCTTTCCTTGGCGATAATAAGCGGCGCGGCATCCGTCAGGGCGATGAAGCCCAGCTTGAGACCGGTCACTTCGGGACCTGCCCCGGCAGCAAAGGCGCCGGACGGAAAGCTTGCGCGCACTGCGGCGATCAGGGCAGCGGCGGCCGATGTCTTGAGCAATCCGCGGCGGGTAAACCGGGTTCCTGAACCTGTCGTCATGATCGAGTCCCTCTGGAAGCAACTGGTCTCTGGAAAACAAAAAACGCCGCCCGGTGACTGCGCCAAACCTCCTTGCGGTGTTCGGCAGCAAACCAAGCGACGTCGGTGTCATTGGTGGGAGCGTTCCCCGCCCCCGTTTTCCCCGATCCTCGTTGACCGGAGTTATCCTAGACCTTGCAACAGGCGTGCCAGTTTGGCCGAACTGCAGCAAATTCATGAATTGAAAGGGTTTTCACGATCCTCTCCCATATTGCCGAGTGGAATGCAGTGAAGGCCAAGGGTTGAATATTGTGCAGATACTGCATCGCAACAATTCAACTGCACAAGAACGAGGCCGCCTATTCGCTCGGCGCACCGGCAATGATGTGGCCTTGCTGGCGGATGGCTGCAGCCTCGACATGCGCCATGACATTCGCCGGATCGAACACCAGATCGTCCATGAAGCGGGTTGCCGCAAAAAGGGCAGGATCCAGCTCCTGTTCAGCGTCCGGGCCCAGCGCCGTGTCGTAGAGATCGCTGCGGCAGGCGGAAACGGCCAGCGCTTCACCGGCGGCGGAATGGGCCACCTGGCCCCAGCGGATCATCTGGCTGTAGATCCAGAGCACCTGGCCTGGGTTCGGGCGATTTGCTCCTTCCCCATGAAACCGGAAGTAGCCCTCGATCCGGCGCAATGTGCCTTTGCCATCGAGGCAGAATTCACCGGCCAGCACCCGGCGCAGGATCGCGACTGGCGCCGCCAGATGCTGCGGCAGCGCCAGGATCCGGGCAAGGTCGTCGTGATGCTCCGGGTCCGCACACCAGCGGGCGGACCGGTCGAGCGCTTGCACCAGCCGCAAGACCGTGTCCTCGTTGGCTTCGATGTAATCCGGACGCAGACCGATGACCTTTTCCGGAGCGAGCGGCCAGATATCCTGCTTCGCCGCCACAATACGCCCGACGCCGCGCTCGCAGGCCATCATGTTCCAGGGAGCGCCAACACAGAAGCCGTCAATCGCCCCGGCTTCCAGTGCATCCGTGGTCATCGGCGGCGGGACCACGATCAGCCGGACGTCGCGATCCGGATCAACACCGCCGGCGGCAAGCCAGTAGCGGAACTCGTAGTTATGCGAGGAAAACGGATAGGTCACGCCCAGGGTGAGTGGCGATAGTCCTGCTTCCTTACGGCTGGCAACCAGTGCCGCGAAGGCCTTCGCACACGCCAGCGCATCAGCCGTATCGGACAGGCCTGTCTCCTGGCGCATCCCCTCATAAATCCGGACGGACAGCGTGATGGCGTTGCCGCCTCGCCCGAGCGCGAAAGGCGTGACCACCGGTGCCGGATTGGAGCCAAGCCCCAGCTGGGCAGCCACAGGCATCGGCGCCAGCATATGCGCGGCGTCAAATTGCCGGAAGGCAAGCCGGTCGCGGACATTAGCCCAGGAAACGTCCCGCACCAGATCAAGCTGCAGTCCTTCACGCGCGGCAAAGCCAAGCTCAGATGCTGCAATCAGGATCGAGGCATCGACGAGCGGAATGAAGCCGGCCCGCACCAACCGCGTCTCGCGCCGGCCAAGCGATACGGCCCGCGGAACGCTCGAAAGGGATTTGGGGCTTGCATTCATGTCCTCAGGCTCCCTGTCGGCGGCGGCTCACAGCAGCAGGCTGGCCGCTGTGACAACGCTTTGCGCGATATCCGCCATCTTCTTCTTTTCATTCATCGCGGTTTGCCGCAGCAGGGCGAAGGCGTCTGCCTCCGACAGCCCGCGCGATTGCATCAAGATCCCCTTGGCTCGCTCGATGACCTTGCGTTCCTCAAGCGCGTTACGCGCATCGGCCAGTTCCCGCTGAAGGCGGGCGAAGGCGTTGAACCGGGCAATTGCCATGTCGAGGATCGGCTTCACCCGCTCCTGCCTGAGCCCGTCAACCACATAGGCAGACACCCCGGCATCGACGGCCGCTTCCAGCATGCCGCTGTCGGAGCGATCGACAAACATCGCGATTGGCCGCTGGGCCGCGCGGGAGACCTGAAACAAATGCTCGAGCTGGTCGCGGTTCGGGTTTTCCAGATCAATGACGATGACATCCGGATCGATGTCCAGAATGCGCCGCAGCAAACCGTCCATGGTCGTCACAAGAATGACCCGCTCGTGCCCAGCCTCGCGCAGCCCGCGCTCGATGATCGCAGCGCGGATCTTGTTCTCATCGATCACGAGTACGGTAAGAGCGTCCATGCCTCATTATGCGGTGCAGCAAACACAGCGCAACACGCAGGCCTGCGTGTATTTTGGGCACATCTCGTGTTTTCGCAGGCATGTGATGCGGTCCCGATACAAGCCGGAAACCCATCGACAGAGCGCAGGAAGGCAAGGCGATTCCAGTCGCCAGCAACTGGAAAGCCAGTTTTCTGGAGGGGCGGCAGACCCGGCCCTGCCGGGCGACAGGAGTGCGCTCCAAGGCACTGACCAAGAAGCGCACAGCCTTTCCGCCAGCCTCGCCCAAAAATCAGGCCACCGTTCTCGACCATTCGCTCCACGTCTCGCCTGCTTGACCGGTGACCGTGCCATGTCACATTGGCGTGAGGCAGAAACGGGCGTGATTCGGCTCGGTTTCCTGCAGTCGCGCAGATGAACGGGGACGGTGGTGGCAGAGACCGGTTGGATTGAACTCTTGCGCCGGGTGGCTGCGCTGGGTCTGGCGGTGCTGGGCCTTGCCGGCGGGCTCAGCGTGTTTTCGCCGATCACCGGACTGGTCTGCCTTGCTGCTGCCGTCGGGGTGTATGTCGGCCTGCCCTATCAGGCGCCGCCGACCGGCGCAGTCCAACCGGACTGGCAGCCGTCGATCCTCATGTCAGACATGATCGGATTTGCGGTCGGCGTTCCATTCTTCAGCCTGCCGCTTATGGCAGCGGCCTATATGCCGACGCCGGCGGCCTTTGTTTCGATGCTGTTCTTCATCCCGGCGTCGCTGTGCTTTCCGATTTTCTACCTGTCGGCGCGCCAGGCAACATCCTATGCCCGGTTCTTCGGCAACGGCTTCGAGGTGACAGAGTTCGGGTTGACCATGCGCCTGCGCTACACCGATCTGGCACGGGCCGAAATCCGGATCTGGCAAATGAAGCGTGGTCTTTCGCTGCTGTCCCCATTCCTCGACAAGCGACACGGGGTGACACTGGTGGCCGGGTCTGCCCCGTCAAAGACACTCCGGCTGACCTCGAAGACCGGGGCCGTTTTCGTTGTTTCGACGGAGACGATCCCCGATCTGGAAAGGATTTTTGTCGACATGGACCGGGCCGGCATCGAGTTGCCCAAGGGACTGTCAGATCTCGGGCGGCGCCGGATCCGCCGGGTGCGGGAAAAGCGCTGGGGCAAGGTCGAGGACGCTGTGCCTGCTCCCACACCAGGTTTGGACCGCCTGCGCAAGCCGCGTTGAAACTCATCGTTTTCCGCCAAGCCGAGGCTGAACGTTTCCGGCTTTGCCTCCGTAGGGGTATTCGGTTCTGCTTTTGCGACAAATGGAGCGCGCCGATTGCTTCATATTGCCTTTCGGGCAATGCTAATGTCCTGTTGGAGCGGGGGCGAACAAACGGGGCGGCGCACAGCACATGACTTTTGACCAGATTTTCGTCTTGTTGTTGCTGGCTCTCGTCTTTTTTGGTTTCATCAAGGAAATATATCCGCCGGAACTGACCGCGCTGGCCGCCTCTGCCGTGTTGATTGCTGTCGGCATTGTCGACACGAAGGAGTTTCTTGGCGTCTTTTCCAACAGTGCGCCGATCACCATTGCCATGATGTTCATCATCAGCGCTGCGCTGGAGCGCACTGGCGTGCTGCAACTGGCTGGCAATGTCCTGGAGAAGCACTCGAAAGGCTCGTATCTGCGGGCTGTCTTCATCATGATGCTGTTCGCGGTGACGGCCTCTGCCTTCATGAACAACACGCCCGTGGTGATCCTGCTGACGCCTGTGATGATTGCCGTGGCCACGGGACTTGGCACGACACCTTCAAAATTCCTGATCCCGTTGTCCTATGCTGCGATCTTCGGCGGCACACTGACGCTTGTTGGCACATCGACCAATATCCTGATGAGCGGCATCACACTGAAGGCCGGTCTGGAACCCATCGGTATGTTCGAGATGACCCTTCCCGGGCTCATCCTTGCGTCAGTGGGCCTTGTCTACATGATCTTCGCCGTGCGCTACCTGCTGCCGGAGCGCCAGTCGATGGCAGGCCTGCTCAGCCAGGGCGGGACACGCCGTTTCATGGCCCGGCTGCTGATTCCGGCGGGCTCACGCTACGTTGGCAAGAGCCTGGAAGACCTGCCCTTTACAGGAGCCGGCACCCGGATCCTCGACGTGCTGCGCGGCGAGCACTCGATGCGCCACCGGCTCGACGACCTGACGCTGATTGCCGGCGACCGGATCGTGATGAAGACCGGCACCGGCGAAATCCTCGCGCTGAAGGAAGATGGACAGATCGAGTTCCGCGATGTCTCTGACCAGGGCTTCGAGCCGGTTGCTGCCGCGCAGACATTGATGCTGGAGGCCAGCGTCGGTCCGAACTCGCATCTCATCGGCCGGTCTCTCAGCGCGCTCAACCTGCGCCGGACCTACGGCGTCTATGTCATGGCGGTGCATCGCCAGGACCGCAACATCTCCGACGAGATCGACCACCTGCGGCTGCAATTCGCTGACACGCTGCTGCTCGAGGGACCGGCGGAAGGGCTGCAGCGGCTGGCCGAGGACGAGGGCCTGATCAACTTGTCCGCGCCCCAGGAGCGCGCAATCCGCAGGCACAAGGCTCCGATCGCCATCGCCACCATCATTGGTGTCATGGGACTTGCAGCACTCGGAGTGATGCCCATCGAGGGATTGGCCGTGATTGGGGCGGTCGTCGTGATGCTGACACGCTGCATCGATCCGGTCGATGCATTCGAGTCCGTCGACTGGCGGATCCTGTTCCTGATCTATGGCATGCTTGGCTTCGGCATCGGCCTTGAAAAGACGGGGGCTGTCGAACTGATCGTCGACAGTGCCATGGCCCTGATCGGCCACGCCCATCCGATGCTGGTCCTGGCGCTTGTCTATGTGCTGACCTCGGCGCTGACCGAACTGGTCAGCAACAATGCCGTCGCAGTATTGGTGGGCCCGATAGCCATTGCCCTGGCGCAACAGCTTGGTCTGGATCCGCGCCCCTTCATCATGGCGGTGATGTTTGCCGCCAGCGCCAGCTTCGCAACGCCGATCGGCTACCAGACCAACACATTCGTCTACAGTGCCGGTGGCTACAAGTTCCGCGACTTTCTCATCGCCGGCGTGCCGCTCAACATTCTCTGTGCCGTGATCGCGGTGCTTGTCATCCCGCTGTTCTTCCCGTTCTGACGGCGATCGGCAAGATCACAGCCACGCCGGCTTGCGCTTGTCGAAGAAGGCGGAAATGCCCTCATGCGCTTCCGGGTCTTCCCAGCAATCGGCCAGCCGCTCGATGGTGGCGGCAATCACCGCCTCGGTGATCGGCGTGCCAAGCGAGCGGGCGAGCGCCTTGGCGCGGGCGACCGCGCCGGGGGCCGCCGCCAGATAGGGTTTCACCTCGCGCTCGACCGCCGCGTCCAGCTCCTCGGCCGCTACGACCCGGGCGACGAGATCCAGCTCACGGGCTTCCGCCGCATCGAACAGGCGCGCCGACATGAACACACGCCGTGCCTTGCCCTCGCCCATGCGGGCGACGACATAGGGGCTGATGGTGGCCGGGATCAGGCCAAGGCGCGTCTCGGTCAGGCCGAACTTCGCGCCATCCACGGCGATGCAGACGTCGCAAACGCTCATCATGCCGATGCCGCCGCCGAAGGCCTGGCCCTGCACCCGGCCGATCAGCGGCTTCGGCAGCTCGTTCAGCGCCTGCAGCATCAAGGCCAGCTTGCGCGCCTCGGCGATGCGCGTCGCCCGGTCGGCGGTGAACTGCGCCCGCATCCAGTCAAGGTCCCCGCCGGCGCAGAAGCTTGCCCCCTCGCCGGTCAGGATGACTACGCGCACGGCTGGATCAGCACCAAGTTGCTCCGCCGCCGCTGTCAGCTCGGCGATCATGGTCGCGGACAGGGAATTGTGCTTCTCGGCCCGGGCCAGCGTCAGCGTGGCGACCCCGCGCGCGTCCGTTTCGATGCGAATGGTCTCAAACATCTCAGGCCTCCTCACGCAGGGAACGGGCAAAGGCAGCGGCTTCCGCAAGTTTTTCGAGGTCCAGTCCGGTCTCGAAGCCCCGTTCGGCCAGCAGTCTTGCCACGGCCTCGGTCGCGACATTGCCCTTGGCGCCGGGGGCATAGGGGCAGCCGCCGAGGCCGCCCACGGCAGCATCGAAGGTCCGCAGACCCTTCTCGAGGCTCACCTCGATGTTGGCAAGCGCGTTGCCGCGCGTGTCGTGATAGTGGCCGGCAAGGCGGTGGGCGGGCACCTTTGCAAGCACCGCGTCCAGCATCCGGCCGATGCTCTCCGGCGTGCCTCCGCCAATCGTATCGCCAAGCGAGACCTCGTAGCAGCCCATGGCAATCAGCTCGGCCGCCACATGGGCGACGCTTTCGGGCGGCGTCGGGCCGTCATAGGGGCAATCGGTGACGCAGGAGACATAGCCGCGCACCGGAATGCCGTCGTCCAGTGCCTTCTCCAGCAGCGGGCGGAAACGCTCCAGGCTCTCGGCGATGGAGCAATTGATGTTCTTCTTCGAGAAGCCTTCGGAGGCCGAGCCGAACACCGCCACCTCGTCGGCGTGGGCGTTGCGCGCAGCGGTGTAGCCCTTCACGTTCGGCGTCAGCGCCGTGTAATGCACCGACGGCTTGCGGCGGATGCCGGCCAGCACCTCCGCCGCATCGGCCATCTGCGGCACCCACTGCGGGCTGACGAAGCTGGTCACCTCGATCTTGACGAAGCCGCAGTCGGTGAGCATGTCGACCAGGCGGATCTTGTCCCCGGTCGCGATCATGCGCTTCTCGTTCTGCAGCCCGTCGCGCGGGCCCATCTCGAACAGGGTGACGAAGCCGGTCATGGGCGGATTTCCTTGCTTTCCTCGCTGGCGCGCTGGCGTAGCTCGCGGCGGATGACCTTGCCGGTGGTCGTCATCGGCAGTGCATCGACGAAATCGACCTCGCGCGGATATTCATGCGCCGCGAGGCGGGTCTTGACGAACAGGGCGATGTCATCGGCCAGCGCGTCGCTGGGCTCGACCCCGGCCTTCAGCACCACATAGGCCTTCACGATCTCCGTGCGCTGCGGGTCCGGCTTGCCGACCACGCCCGCCATGGCGACGGAAGGGTGGCGCAACAGGCAGTCCTCGATCTCGCCCGGGCCGATGCGGTAGCCCGACGAGGTGATGACATCATCGTCGCGGCCGACAAAGCGCAGCCAGCCGTCGGCGTCGCGCACGCCGGTGTCGCCGGTCAGCAGCCAGTCGTCGAGGAACTTGGCCCTGGTCGCCGCCTCGTTGTTCCAGTAGCCGAGGAACATCACCGGATCGGGCCGCCGCACGGCAATGAGCCCCTGCTCGCCGTCCGCAGCAATCTCGCCTGCCTCCGTCACCACGTTCACATCATGGCCGGGCACCGCCCGGCCCATGATCCCGGGCCGCGCGTCCATTACGGCGGCGCAGCTGGAGACAATCATGTTGCATTCGGTCTGGCCGTAGAACTCGTTGATGGTGAGGCCAAACACCTTGCGGCCCCAGGCGATCAGCTCGGCCCCGAGCGTTTCGCCGCCTGACGCAACAGAGCGCAGCGACAGGCTGTAGCGGTTCTCGGGGCTTTCCACCTGGCGCATCATCTTCAGCGCGGTGGGCGGCAGGAAGGCGTTGCGGATGCCCTGGGCCTGCATCAGCTCGAAGGCCGCCTCGCCGGTGAACTTGCGGAAGCGGCAGGCCACGACCGGAATGCCGTGATAAAGCGCCGGCATCAGCACGTCGAGCAGCCCGCCGATCCAGGCCCAGTCCGCCGGGGTCCAGAAGCGGTCGCCGGGGCACGGCAGGAAATCATGGCTCATCTCCACGCCCGGCAGATGGCCGATCAGCACCCGGTGGCCATGCAGGGCCCCCTTCGGCTGACCTGTCGTGCCCGAGGTGTAGATGATGATCGCCGGATCGTCGGCGCCCGTGTCGACAGGCGTGAACTGCGTCTCGTGGCCGGTCAGGGCCCGCGCCAGATCCTCGGCGCCATCCATGGCCCCGTCAATGCAGAGCACGGTGGTGAGCGCCGGCAGCGCCTCGCGCAGGCGGGAGAGTTTGGCCGCCCCCGAGGCATCCGCAACGACGATCTTCACCCCGGCATTGCCGAGCCGGTACTCCAGCGCTTCCTCGCCAAACAGCGTGAACAGCGGGATCGTGATCGCCCCGCATTTCAGCGCGGCGATGTGGGCGGCGGCCGTCTCGATGCTTTGCGGCAGCAACACGCCGACCCGGTCGCCCCGCTCCAGCCCACGGGCCCGGAACAGGTTGGCGAGGCGGTTCGACAGCGCCTTCAGCTCGCCGAAGCTGACGCGCGTCGCCACGCCATCCTCGGCCACATAGGTGATCGCCTCTCGGTCCGGCTCCACATCGGCCCAGCGGTCGCAGATGGCGACGCCGATGTTGAAGCGCTCGGGCACGCGCCAGCGGAACCCGTCCCGCAGCGCCTGGTAACTGTCGGCGGAAGGCAGCGCCGGGTCAGGCTGCATCCGCCGTCTCCTCGGCAAGAGCCAACAGCAACGTGCCATCGGTCACCTGCTCGCCTGCGGCAACGAAGACATCGGCAATCACGCCATCGCGCGGGGCGGTCAGCGTGTGTTCCATCTTCATCGCCTCGAGGATGACGAGCGGCTGGCCCCTGGTCACGGCCATGCCCTTCTCCGCCGTCAGCACCTTGACGAGACCCGGCATCGGCGCAACCAGCTTGTCGCCGGCTGCATCGCCCTCGTCGTCTCCGGACAGGACATCCGCCCGGACAAACTCGAAGGCCTCGCCGGCGTAGAACACGGAAATGCCCTGGCCCGTCTCGGCCAGCCGTGCCTTGTCGCGGTGGCCGCCCGTGTCGAAGCGGATCTCGCCATCTCCCACATGGGTCAGCTCGATTTCCAGCACGTCGCCGGCAAGATGCACGGCAAAGCGGCTGCGGCCAAGGCTGCGCGCCTCGATCTCGTGCCGCGCGCCCTTGTGGTCCAGCACCGCGAACTGGCGCGAGGCGCTCCAGCCGCGCCAGCCGATGAGACGGTCCCAGGGATCCGTCCCTTCCGCCGGGCGCAGCAGCCCGAGGCTCGCCAGCGCCGCCAGTGCCATCACGGTCGGCGGCGTCTCGCCCTGGGCGATGAGCGCATCCTGGTCGCGGCCGATCAGGCCCGTGTCGACGTCGCCTGCGGCAAAGCCCTCGTGTCGGCACAGCGCCGCCAGGAAGGTGGCGTTGGTGACGGACCCCGCCACTTCCGTTGCCTCCAGCGCGGCCAGCAGGCGGGCGAGCGCTGTCTTGCGGTCCGGGCCATGCACGATGATCTTGGCGATCATCGGGTCATAGTAGGGGGTGATGGTGTCGCCCTGGCGCACGCCGGAATCCACCCGGGCGATGTGTCCAGGCAGACGCAGATGGTCGAGCGTGCCCGTCGCCGGCAGGAAGCCCTTGGCGGCGTCCTCGGCGTAAAGCCGCGCCTCGAAGGCCCAGCCGTTGATCGACAGCTGGTCCTGGGTCAGCGGCAGCCTCTCGCCGCTTGCCACCTTCAGCTGCCATTCGACGAGATCCTGCCCGGTGATCGCTTCGGTCACCGGATGCTCCACCTGCAGGCGGGTGTTCATCTCCATGAAGTAGAAGCGGTCTTCCGACAGCCCGTCCGACACGTCGGCAATGAACTCGATGGTGCCGGCACCGGAATAGTTGATCGCCTTGGCCGCCCGCACGGCGGCGGCGCCCATCGCGGCGCGCATCGCCTCCGGCATGCCGGGGGCCGGGGCCTCCTCGATCACTTTCTGGTGGCGGCGCTGCAGCGAGCAGTCGCGCTCGAACAGATGCACGGCATTGCCATGGCTGTCGCCGAAGACCTGGATCTCGATATGGCGCGGCTTGGTCAGGTACTTCTCGATCAGGACGCAAGGGTCACCGAAGCTCGCTTGCCCCTCTCGTTGCGCGCCTTCCAAGGCGGCGAGGAAATCGATCGGATCATCCACCCGCCGCATGCCCTTGCCGCCGCCGCCGGCACGGGCCTTGATCAGCACCGGATAGCCGATTTCGTCGGCACGGGCCTTCAGGAAGGCAGGGTCTTGGGTTTCGCCGTGATAGCCCGGCACCACCGGCACGCCGGCCTTCTGCATCAGCGCCTTGGCCGCGTCCTTCAGGCCCATGGCGCGGATCGCATCGGCGCTGGGGCCGATGAAGGTGATGCCGGCAGCCGTCAGCGCATCGACGAAGCCCGGGTTCTCGGACAGGAACCCGTAGCCCGGATGCACCGCTTCCGCCTTGCTGAGGCGGCAGATCTCGATGATCCGTTCGACCTTCAGATAGCTCTCGGCCACGGGCGCCGGTCCCAGCCGCCAGGCCTCGTCAGCCAGCGCCACATGCTTGGAGTTGGCGTCGGCGTCGGAATAGACCGCAACCGTCCGGATGCCCAGCCGCCGCGCCGTCTCAATGACCCGGCACGCAATCTCGCCCCGGTTGGCGATGAGGATTTTCTTGAACATCACTGTGCCTCCCCGGCGAGATCTTCGACAAGACGGAACCGCTCGCAAACCACGTCCATCTCTGGCCAAAAGCCGCCGTTGCGTTCGTAATAGGCGCTGTGGTCCCGCTGCCAGCCGGCGAGATCCTCGTTCTCCCCCTCGCTCAGGGCAAACTCGGCTTCGACATCGCAGAAACGGCGGATCACCACGGACGTGGTCTCGATGACGAGGGCAGGCGTGCCGTCCCAGTTGAGGGCGATGTCTTTGCGCCCGGCCACCGGCATTGCCTCTCCGCCTTCGGTGAAATCGCGCAGCGCGCCGCAGGTGCCGGTCTTGCGGCCACTGCGGACCAGGGCAATCAGCTCAGCCGACAAGCGCTCGCTGTCGCCGAACTTGAAGGTTGCTGCGCCAGGATACTTGGCTTTCAGGTCATCCAGTGTCTTGGTCATGGCATCACATCCGGAACAGGCCGAAGCGGGTGTCGTCGATCGGCGCATTGAGCGCGGCCGACAGGGACAGGGCGAGGCAGTCGCGCGTCTTGCGCGGGTCGATGATGCCATCGTCCCACAGCCGTGCCGAGGCATAGAGCGGATGGCCCTGTGCCTCGAACTGGTCGATGACCGGTTGCTTGAAGGCCTTTTCTTCCTCCGCCGACCAGCTGCCGCCCTTGCGTTCGATGCCCTCGCGCCGGACGGTGGCCAGCACGCCGGCGGCCTGTTCGCCGCCCATCACCGAGATGCGCGAGTTCGGCCAGGTCCACAGGAAGCGCGGGGAATAGGCGCGGCCGCACATGCCGTAATTGCCCGCCCCGAACGATCCGCCGACCAGCATGGTGATCTTCGGAACGGAGGTGGTGGCGACCGCCGTCACCAGCTTGGCGCCGTCCTTGGCGATGCCGCCGCTCTCGTATTTGCGCCCGACCATGAAGCCGGTGATGTTCTGCAGGAACACCAGCGGGATCTTTCGCTGCGAACAAAGCTCCACGAAATGTGCGCCCTTGACCGCGCTTTCGGAGAACAGCACGCCGTTGTTGGCAATGATGCCCACCGGCATGCCATAGATATGGGCAAAGCCGCAGACCAGCGTCGTGCCATAGCGTGCCTTGAACTCGTCAAAGCGCGAGCCGTCGACCACGCGGGCGATCACCTCGCGGATGTCATAGGGCGTCTTCAGGTCCGCCGGCACCACGCCGAGGATTTCCTCCGGGTCGTAGAGCGGATCTTCCGGGCTCACCAAATCGAGCTGCGCCGGCTTCAGCCGGTTCAGATTGGCGACCGCGCGGCGCGCCAGCGCCAGCGCATGGG
Source organism: Pannonibacter carbonis (assembly GCF_003012935.1). Lineage (GTDB taxonomy): Bacteria > Pseudomonadota > Alphaproteobacteria > Rhizobiales > Stappiaceae > Pannonibacter > Pannonibacter carbonis. The sequence continues at coordinate 179,989 of NZ_PUDR01000011.1, forward strand.
CGTCGTCACGGGCCAGGTGATCGGCCACGCCGGACAGGCGCGTGTGCACGTCGCCGCCGCCCAGATCCTCGGCGGTCACTTCCTCGCCCGTCGCCGCCTTCACCAGCGGGGGGCCGGCGAGGAAGATGGTGCCCTGGTTCTTGACGATGATGGTCTCGTCGCTCATCGCCGGCACATAGGCGCCACCGGCGGTGCAGGAGCCCATCACCACGGCGATCTGGGCAATGCCTCGCGCCGACATGTTGGCCTGGTTGAAGAAGATGCGCCCGAAGTGGTCGCGGTCGGGGAACACCTCGTCCTGGTTCGGCAGGTTGGCGCCACCTGAGTCAACAAGATAGACGCAAGGCAGATTGTTCTCGGCGGCGATCTCCTGCGCGCGCAGGTGCTTCTTCACCGTCATCGGATAGTAGGTGCCGCCCTTCACCGTCGCGTCATTGGCGACGATCATCACCTCGCGGCCCTCGACCCGGCCTATGCCCGCAATGACACCGGCCGAAGGCGAGGCGTTGTCATACAATTCGTGCGCGGCAAAGAGGCCGATCTCCAGGAAGGGCGACCCCGGATCAAGCAGGCGCGACACCCGCTCGCGCGGCAGGATCTTGCCACGGGCGGTGTGGCGCTCGCGGGCGACGGACCCACCACCGTCAAAGGCGGCCTCGGCCGCACGGCGCACCTCGGCCAGCGCGGCCTCATGGGCGGCGCGGTTCTTCTCGAAGGTCTCGCCGCGCGTGGCGACGTTCGATTTCAGAATGCCCATGGGCGGTTCGCTCCCTTGCGGTCTCAGGTGACGCTGCCCGTCACCATATTCAGATAGATGGTCTCGATGTCGGTTTCGCTGAGGCGGCCACTGGGCCGGTACCAGGTGCCCAGACCCGTCAGCATGGCAATGAGGGCGCGAGTCACGACGCGCGGCTCGCTGACCCTGAACTCGCCCGCCGCCGCCCCGCGTTCCAGGATGCGGGTCAGCACGTCCTCATAGGCGCGGCGCTGCGCCTCGATGCCGGCAAAATTCTCCGGCTCCAGGTTGCGCAGCTCCATGTAGGAGATGAACACCGCGTCGGTGCGGGCGAGGTGATAGCGGATGTGAAAGCGGGTGAACCGCTCCAGCGCGGGTTTCGGGGCCTCGTCCGCCGGGGCCGTCGCCGCTTCCTGCTCCCAGGCGGCCAGCAGCGCGGCCATATGGCCGGACATCAGGTCCTTCAGGAGATCCTGCTTGGTGGGGAAGTGATTGTAGAGCGCGCCGGGCTGGACACCGACCTCACTTGCGATCTGGCGCATGGACACGGCCGCGTAGCCCTGACGGGCAAACAGGCTGAGCGCAGCCGCGCGCACGCGCTCCGCCGTCTCCTCGCCCTTCGCTCCGCTCGGTCGCGCCATGTTCCTTCCTCCCGGCGAACAAATTAAATGAACGATCATTCATTTTCAAGTCCGGATATCAGGTCAGCCTTGAGCTGCGCATGCACCATAGCCACATCTTGACGTGGTTTCTGCAAGTTGTCGCAATAGCGGTGTAGCTTGCCTTCGGAAAATGCCGGCTGGTGCTTTGCCAGCTGACGACAAGGGAACGGATCATGGACGGAAACGAACACAAGGGCGGACAGTCGCAGAGCTGGGCAAACGCGGAGTGGCTGGACAGCCTCGACGAAGAACTCGAGATGGAACTCGACGACCAGTTGATGCCGCCCGAACTGTCCCGCGAACTGGCGTTCATTTCCGAACTGAAGCACAAGTCCACTGTCGACCGTCAGGTCTATTTCCATGAATTGCTGCGCCTGCAAGCCGAACTGGTGAAGATGCAGGACTGGATCCAGCACACCGGCTACAAGCTTGTCGTGCTGTTCGAGGGCCGCGATGCGGCCGGCAAGGGCGGCGTGATCAAGCGCATCACCCAACGCCTCAACCCGCGCGCCGCCCGCGTCGTCGCCCTGCCCGCCCCGACCGAGCGGGAGAAGAGCCAGTGGTACTTCCAGCGCTATGTGCCGCATCTGCCGGCGGCCGGCGAAATGGTGATGTTCGACCGCTCCTGGTACAACCGCTCCGGCGTCGAGCGCGTCATGGGCTTTGCCTCGCATGAGCAGGTCGAGGAGTTCTACCACGACGTGCCGGAGTTCGAGCGCATGCTGGCGCGTTCCGGGATCAAGCTGGTGAAATACTGGTTCTCGATCACGGACCAGGAACAGCAGCTGCGCTTCCTGATGCGCATCCATGATCCGCTGAAACAGTGGAAGCTGTCGCCGATGGACCTGCAGTCACGCATCCGCTGGGAGGCCTATACCAAGGCCAAGGAAGAGACCTTCGCGCGCACCAACATTCCGGAAGCGCCCTGGTTCATTGTCGAGGGCAACGACAAGAAGGCGGCACGCCTCAACTGCATCTCGCATCTGCTGGCCCAGGTTCCTTACGAGGAAATCCCGCACGACCCGATCAAGCTGCCGGAACGCGTGTTCAACCCGGACTACGAGCGCATGACGCTGCCGGAAGAGCTTTACGTCCCGAAGCGCTACTGATCGCGCGAACCACGCGGCTCCGTTCCAGTCCCTCACGAGGGACTGGAACGGAACGACAAAGCCTGCCAATGTGCACCCCCTTCCTGACGGTCGCACCATCGCCGCACCGGCTGACCACGTGCCACCGTTCTCCTGTTGCCTGTTCTGAGGAGCGCACATCATGACTGAAACTGCGAAGCCGGTTCGCTGGGGCGTGCTGTCGACGGCCCGTATCGCGCGGGAAAAGGTGATCCCGGGGATCCAGCGTTCGAAGACCGGGACGGTCGCGGCGATTGCCTCGCGCAGCCAGGACAGCGCCGATGCGGCCGCCCGTGCGCTGGGCATTCCGGTGGCCCATGGCAGCTATGAGGCGTTGCTGGCTGATCCGTCGATCGACGCGATCTACAACCCGCTGCCCAACCACCTGCATGTGCCGATGACGATTGCCGCCGTGAAAGCCGGCAAGCATGTCCTGTGCGAAAAGCCGATTGCGCTGACGGCGGCCGAGGCGCGTCTGTTGCTCGACTTGCCCAAGGACAAGCTGGTTGCCGAGGGCTTCATGGTGCGCTGGCATCCGCAGTGGCTGAAGGCGCGGGAAATCTTGCGCTCAGGCGAACTGGGTGATCTCTGTGCGATCCAGTCCTTCTTCAGCTACTTCAATGCCGACCCCGGAAACATCCGCAATCAGGCCGACATCGGCGGCGGCGCACTTCTGGACATCGGCTGCTATCCGATGGTCGCCGGACGGTTCTTTTTCGAGGCCGAGCCGGTTCGTGTTGTGTCGCTGATAGACCGTGATCCGGCTTTCGGCACCGATCGTCTGGCCAGCGGCCTGATGGATTTTGGCAATGGTCGCAGGTTGGACTTCACGGTGGCAACCCAACTTGTCCCCTTCCAGCGGTTGCAACTGGTCGGAACGAAAAAGCGGCTGGAAATCACCATTCCCTACAACGCTGCGCAAGGCGAAGCGGTCAGCCTGCGCCTCGACGACGGTTCAAAGCTTGGCGACGCGGCCGCGCAGATACTGGAGATCGCCCCGTCAGACCAGTATGCGGAGCTGGTGGATGCCTTCGGCCGAACGGTATTGGGCGAAACACCGGCTCCCTATGCGACCGAGGACGCTGTTCGCAACATGGAAATCCTCGACGCGCTGTTCCGCTCCGAGCGCGACGGCGGCTGGGCGAGCGTGTCCCCGCTCTGAAGCAGTGGGCGGACAGGGAAATGCTGAAGCGAAGGCGTGCTGTTGGATCTGCCGAGGTCACCCCGGGTGTAGCGAAGCGAAAACCCGGGGCCTACTCATTCGCAGAGCGACGAGTTTTTGCCGCAGTGGCACAAAACGAAGCTGAAAAGCGCGCTTTTGCACAGCGTGTCTGAAAAGCTCTGCAAGCGAGTAGGCCCCGGCTCTCGCGTTGCTCGGCCGGGGTGACACGGAGTGAGCCTGTCGAGAAAGAGGTTTCCTGACGCAAAAGGCCCGGGCGAATGAAACGCCCGGGCCTTTTCTGTTTCCCTGGTCGATCAGGCGACCAGATCGAGCCAGATGCCGTCCTTGATCGCGTTGGCGACCAAGGCCTTGTTCTCGCCGCTCTCGGAGAAGCCGAAGAGCACGTCGGCGCGGTTCCAGGAGCCATCCGCCAGCCGCTGCTGCCAGCCCGCAAGGCCACCAGCATCGGCATCACGCGCCAGAACGTTCTGGTAAAGCGCGTTGATGAAAGTGGTGTCGGAGGTGTTCTGACCATAACGCTGGACGAACTCGGCCGAGCCGATAAAGGCTGCCGACATGGTCTTGATGCCAAGGCCGTTGTCGACGAGGTTCAGGTTGTGCGTCAGGCCAGGCTTGTCCGGGGTCCGGGCAAAAGCGGCCTGATACAGGCGGTAGACCTGGCCAGCGGACCCGCCATCCGTGTCGAAAGCAAGAATGCCGTTTGTGAACTGGACACGCTCGACATTGTGCAGCGTATCAGTGCCAAGACCGGCATTGTTCGCATTCACAACGATCGCGCTCGGGCCACGTTCGATCTGAACGTTTTCGCGAGTAGTCTGATACTGGGCAATGTCGAGACCGCCCATGCCATCGATGAAGTCATCGCCGGCATTGCCGATGAAGACGTTATGCGCCTCGTTGCCGATCAGACGATCATTGCCGCTTCCGCCAATCGCCTTTTCAACAGTCACGCCATTGGCAATGGTGAAGCCGCCCTTGACGCCCTTGACCCAGGAAACGTAGCCGCCGGCATTTTCACCCGTCAACGGCGCCGCACGAAGGTCGATGGTGGCATCTCCCGTGGCGCCATTGGCCGAGATCGTATCCATGCCGGCCGTATCCCAAATCGAGCGCCAGCTCACTCCGAGACCATTTGCCGTCGGCAACAGATAGGTGGAGTTGCCCGTCTCGGCGGCGCGGACGCCGTAGAGAAACTGGGCCGCCGCGATATCGAAGGCCATGGCGGACGAGGCCGTGCCGAAGGTCGGGCTGGTCACCGGCTCGCCGGTCCAGCCGGACACATAGGACATCACGGTGAAGATGACCTGGTTCTGGCCGTTGGTGCCGGTGTTGTCGTCGGCGCCATTCGGAACGCCCGGGAACAGGGTGCCGTCATGCGGATGGTAGATGCCAAGGGTGTGACCGATCTCATGCACAACCGTGTGGTAGCTGTCACCACCTTCGGCCAGGTTGTCGAAATTGGCGCCGCGCACCGAATATTCGATGGTGATCGGGTTGTCTCCGCCGGACGGAGCGGTCGTCTGGCCGAGAATAGTGTCCTTGCCGTCAATGGTCGTGCGCAGGATCGAGATGATCTGCGCTTCTGCCTTGTTGGTGGTCAGGACGAAATCGATGTTGGCAACGCGCGACCACTCGTTGAAGGCCGCCATGTTGCGCTGGATCTCGGCCTGCGACCAGGCACGGATGCCGGCATCATCAAAATAGACCTTGAGCGGCGCTGAATTGTCCCAGCGAACCGGATTGGGCAGCTCGGGCTCTGTCAGCAGGCCTGCAACATAAGGATTGGTCGGGATCTGACCGACGGTAATAAAAGTCGACATATGTGGTCTCCACTAGGGCACATATGAGGAATCTCATGCCGGCGCTGCATTCGCAAGGAGGGGGGAATGGCAATAACTGGGTGGTTCTTTTGACGCCACGCGCCAATCGCTGACTGTCCGGCGCACCGTGGGCACAACTCGCCAGACGGCTTAGCGCGCATCTTCTGGCGTCAGCCCAATGCGGTCGTCCCGCTGTCGAAGGCGGACCTGTCGTCGAGCACGGTGGCTGTCAGCATCGCGCCTTCCAGCGTTGCGAGGATACGGATCGCAGCGTCGCGCGAACAGCCGGAAGCTATCAGCCGGTCGATGCCCAGAACGAAGAACCGCTTCACTTCCAGGCGCACCTCATCCGCCAGATCATGCGCCGTCGCGGCCAGCGCGCCACACAGGCACATGCGCCCATCCCGGTCCAGCGCCTCGCCAAAGGCCCGCCGCCAAGCGGACGTTACGTCATCGCCCGCGGTGATGTGACCCTCGACGGCGGCCATGAAGCGATCCGTGTAACGGCGGGCAACAGCGGCTGCCAGCTTCTCCTTGGTCGGGAAGTGGTAGTGGACGCTGGAGCTTTTCACGCCCGTGTCAGCCGCAATGTCGCGGAAGCTGAAGCCATTGTAGCCGGCCTGCCGGATGCGCTCCTCGGCAGCGTTCAGGATTGCCTGTGCGGTTTCGCTCATCACTCGCCCTCTCTATCGATTGATAGATAGGCCTTGCGGTATGGGAAGGCAATCGCTATATCGGCATCATCTACCTATCAGTAGATAGATAACAACAGGAGATGACGATGCGATTTGCAGGCAAGGTTGTTGCGATCACTGGCGGTGGCTCGGGGATTGGCAAGGAAACAGCGCGGCGGTTCCTCGCCGAAGGGGCAAAGGTGGCGCTCAATGGCCGCGATGCGGGCAAGCTGGACCAGGCGGCACGGGACATCGACCCGTCCGGCCAGTCCGTCGCCCTGTTGGCGGGTGACATTGCCGACCCGGCCACGGGCGCGCGGCTGGTCGAGACCGCCGTGTCGCGCTTCGGCAGGCTTGATGTGCTCGTCAACAACGCTGGCGTGTTCAACCCAAAGCCATTCCTCGAGCTGACCGAGGCGGACTATGACTGGTATCTGGACACGATCCTCAAGGGCAAGTTCTTCACCGCGCAGGCGGCGGCCAAGGCCATGCAGGACAAGGGCGGCGCCATCGTGCAGACAGGGTCGATGTGGGCGATCCAGGCCATCGGCGCCACGCCGTCAGCGGCCTATTCGGCGGCCAACGCCGGCGTTCACGCCATGGTCCGCAATCTGGCGATCGAGCTTGCCCCGCATCGCATCCGCATCAACGCGGTCGCGCCTGCCGTGGTGGAGACGCCGGTCTACAACACCTTCCTGTCGGACGAGCAGGTGCGCGAGGTGCTGCCGACCTTCAACGCCTTCCACCCGCTCGGCCGCAACGGCCAGCCGCAGGACATCGCCGAAGCAATCCTGTTCCTCGCCTCCGACCAGGCGTCCTGGATCACCGGAACCGTCCTTCCCGTCGACGGCGGCGTCACCGCCGGCCGGACCTAATCCGGAAGACGATGATCGCCTCGACGCAGTACTTGCGTCGAGGCACCTCGGAGAAGGCTGAAACCGCAGCGCGAAATGTGGCCCGCAACCCGTGCATAACGCCGTGCAGCCGTCACTATCCCGTCCGACAAATGAAAACAGGCAGCAGCCCTTTGTCCGGACCGCAACGGCTTCGCAGCATTCGCCTCACCTCTGGCCAAAAGCCCTGATCAGGACAGACCGCATTTCGGCCATGGACGGCTCGGGGCCTTCGGCGGCGGGCGTCATCCCGGCGTCGAAGCCTTCTGCGATGAAGCGCTCGACTAGGGCCCGGTCGCGACTGACAACGTGGATCGGAACAGAGCGGGAGGCCCCTTCGCCTGTCACCAGGGCTGCGGGTTGATGATCGCCGAGGAAGATGAACACGGCATCGCCGCCGAAGCGCAGAATGTAGTCGCCGACCGTTTCGAGCGCATAGTCGACCGTCCGGACATACTGGCGGCGGACCCGCGCATGATCTGCCCAGACCACGGCCGGCGGATCGCCGCTTTCGGCCTGTGCATTGAACACGGTCCCATCGCCGACATCCTCCCAGTCGATCAGCGTCGCTACCGGTGTCCAGGGCGCATGGCTTGAGATCAGGGCAATCTCCGCCATGACGGCACGCCCTTCCGCCTGTGCCGGCCGGCGCACGAGACGGTCAAAGGCTGAAAGCGTGTACTGATCCGGCATCGTCACCCAGTTGAAGGGCTTGCCGCTGTAACCGAGATCCTTGAAGGCGAAGATCTTCTCATAGCCATAATAGGCGGCCTCCGGCCAATCCATGGTGATGGCCGGCATAACGGCCGCGGTCAGCCATCCGGCCTGGAGGAACATCCGGTTGAGGCTAACCTGCCCGCTCGCCATCAGCATGTCGTAGCGGGCCTGACTGTCGACCCAGAGCCCGGACAGGAGCGTTCCATGGGCAAGCCAGCTCAGCCCGCCAACTGTGGGCGAGCGCGTCCAGCCGCTTGCCGAGGCAAACCCGGCCTGCCGCAGCCGCAACTCGATCCCGTCGAGACGAGGCTGGATCAATCCGCCATAGCGCGGGTCTTCAATCGCACTCCGTCCGTAGGATTCGATGAAGATCAGGATCACATCCCGATCCCGGATACCGGCGAAGAGTTCAGTCTGATCTTCCGCTCCAGCCTCTGCCAGAAGTTCGCCCTCGAAGGCCCTGATATCAGCAACCGAGTGGACCACTAGCGCCAGCCGGTCACCAAGGTAGGACGCCACACGAGCATCAGCCAGAGGCCGCATGCCGACCTGCGCTTGGAGGGTCCACAGCACGCTGCCGGCGACGAGAGCAAGCAGAAACCCGCGTATTGCCAGCCGGCGGGCGCCTTGGGCGAACAGGGTCATCGACATACTAGCCCACCAGAAGCTGGCCATCACGCCCGCCAGCGCTGCACCCACCCCCGCCACGGCGAGCGCCGCGCCGGGTACGCCTATGGTTCCCGACAGTAGGTTCCAGCCGTCGCCAATCATTTTGATGTCGAGATAAGGATTGAAGCGCCGCTGAAAGACGGAAATCACACCGACATCGGCAAGCTTCAGAAACAGCAGGGCAAAGGCGCTGATCGTGGCTCCAGCGGCAAGGGCAATGGCAAGCCGCTGCGGCAACAGCAGCAGGCCAAGCGCAACCAGCGGAACTTCCAGCGGCAGGCGCAAAAATCTGGATAGATAAAAATCCCCGGGGCTGTCCGGCATCGTACAAGCGGCAAGACCGATTGAGAGGAAGACCAGGATCACACGCCAGGCCTTCGCGCCACTGGTATGCTGATGGACGCTGTGGGGACTGAGAACATTCATCGGGCACATCCTGCAAAAGGCCTGCTATCCGGGCAACGCGACCATCCCATGCCGAGAATAGAATGCGCAAACTGAGGATTATCGGGATCAGCATCGGCCTCGCCGGTCTGGCGTTGCTTGTCTGGGCCGCCGATCCGGCAATGGTCGCGGCCGCCCTTGGCAAGGTGCCAACCGGCCACATTCTCGCAGTGGCGCTGCTGGTCCAGATCCAGATCGTATTGTCTGCCCTGCGCTGGCGGTTCACCGCAGGGCGTCTCGGCCAGGACTTTCCGGTGCGGATCGCGATCCGCGAATATTATCTCGGCAGTGTCCTCAACCAGACCCTGCCCGGCGGCATCGCCGGAGACGCAACCCGGGTCTACCGGGTGCAGGATGACACCTCGGGCGGCTGGAAGCGGGCGGCGATGGCCGTCGTCCTGGAACGCCTGTCGGGGCAATTCGCCTTTTTCGTGCTGACAGGCATCGGCCTGCTCGCCTGGCCGTTCGTGTTGCCCGTCCCCCTCGACGGGATCTCCGGCCCTGTTCTCTGGGGTGCGCTGCTGTCCAGCATTGCCCTCATCGTGGCGGCGCTCCGGTTTCGCCAGGTCCTGGCAGCCTGGTTCCAAAGGCTCAGGCCAAGTCTCGCTGCTGCCTTCTGGAGCCGGGGCGCATTTGCGGTCCAGGTCAGCCTCAGCGCGCTGATTGTCGGCTGCTATGTGGTGAGCTTCCTTTTGGCGTCCGATGCTGTGGGAGCACCCTTGCCCGCTGTCGCCGCCATCACGATCATTCCACTCTGCCTTCTGGCAATGCTGGTTCCCCTTGGCTTCGGCGGCTGGGGACCGCGCGAGGCGACCGCCGCCGCCCTGTGGCCGCTCGTCGGGTTCACCGGTGCCGAAGGGATTGCCGCAAGCCTGGTGTATGGAAGCCTCACGCTGGCCGGAACGGCCCTCCCTGGCCTTTGCGTCGCCTTCGGATTGCTGCTGCGCCGGCTGGGCCGCCAGTTCTAGGTCCGCCCGCCTCATTGCGGCATCAAACGGGCGTAGACGTCGCCCGACGGGCTGTCGGGGGTCAGCCTCGCGAGTTCGTTCAGGAGGGGCCCTGCCTCCTGCCACTGCGCGTCAACGAAACGATGGCGCTCCCCGATCACGCGATTGAAGCGATAGTTCCCCAGATGCATCAACCGCTCGATAGCGTCCCGGGCAACCCCCGGCATCGCTGGAATATACTCAAAGGCGATAAGGCCGATGGGCTGCGACAAGCCTTGCAGGATGTCGCTTTCGGCCCCCTCGACATCGATCTTGCAGAAGGCAGGCAGGCCGTATTTCGCGATCAACCGGTCCAAAGTCGTCATCGGGATGCGGACCTCACGATCCCAGACCACCGTCCGGAACCCTTCGGCGTCGCTGACGCCCTCGATAAACCGGGTGGAAACGGTCGTCACCGTGGGATGGCGACTGGAAACATGGAGCGTGACTTCGCCCACGCCCGCTCCGACCGCTACCCGCTCTAAGCCGGTCAGTTCGGCGGCCAGATGCCGGGCAATGAAATCGGCAAAGGCTGGTTGCGGTTCCACGGCAACTACCCTGGCCCCAAGCGACAACAATGTCCGGCTGCGACTTCCCACATGCGCCCCGATGTCGAACACGAGGTCACCTTCCCCAATCAAGCCCGCATAGAAGCGCTTCAGTTGCTGCCGGCGCCAGGGTTGTCCGTAGTAGATCACCAGCGAACGGGTCATGCCGATCGCAGTGTTGATGTTGCCCAACACGCTCATCTGCCAGCCTCGTCAGCCGCGAGGAGATAGTGGCTATCAACGGCAAAGGACCAGGCGAGCAGACCGAGCGCACTGGCAGCAATCCACGTTGACAGCGGCGGCTCCAGCCCCGGCACCAACAGGAGGCACAACGCCGCGACCTGGACAACGCAGACGAGCTTGCGCCGGAATGACGGCGGCAAGGCTCCGCGCAAGCGGGGAAGGGGAAACTGCGCCAGCACAAAGCCATAACGCATCAGACCAATCAGCAGGACCCATATCCCGGCCTTGCCAAGGAAATAAGCTGCGACGGACAGACAAAGAATGAGCAGGGCGTCGACCTCCATGTCGAACCTCGCCCCGAGTGCAGACGAACAGCCGGAGCGGCGCGCCAGATAGCCGTCAACGCCGTCAAGGGCGAGCGCCACCACCACCAGGGCGACAAAGGCCCAGGAGGCCGCGCCCTGCCCGTCTGCCACATCGGAAAAAAACACGGCTGCAGCAATCAGGCTGACGATTGCCGCCCGGATTGCGGTCACGGTGTTGGCCGGGCCGAACCGCTTGTCGCCATGGTGACGAAGCCCGATGATAACGAGTGAAAAGATGAACAAGAGCAAGCCGCTTGCCGCGCCAATCGTCGTCAGCCCGAGGGACAGGTGCAGCCCGGCCGGCACATAGAAAATGACCGCAGCACAAAAAACTGACCCCAGAGCGATCACCGCGCGGGCTTTCAGCTCCGGCGATGGCGCGCTAACAGTTATGGCCGCTGGTACGGCATCAGACGTCCCTGGATGCATATCATACCATTCTTCAGCCAGGGCAGCGCTTGCGCGTGGCCCCCATCTCCAGTTCCAGCTCTTGTGGAAAGGTAAGGCAACTAAGCCGGGAACCAAGGGTAGGGTTGCCAAAAACACATGTTCCGACAATGCCCAAACCGGTCTGGGGGGGGCAAACTGACAAGAAATTGATCCGTCACAGGAGGTTGAGGCTTCTGCGTCGTTTTGCCAATCATGCTATCGGAAAAACATCATCGACAATGCCCTCCAGCGGTGATTTCTGCCAAATGTCCGAATCACGGCGCCAACCTGACCTGCGGCATCGCCCTGCCCCGCGAAACCATGCAACCTCTCCAGGGAGACCGGAATGACCCCGGACACCGGCAAACCGCAAGCGTCCAATGCCAGCCTTGCCCGCGCCCTGTGGCTCCCGGCTGCCGGACGATGCCGCATGGGGGCCGAAACACTTCCGCCACCGGCTGACGGTGAGGTGCTTGTCCGCATGCTCTACAGTGGCATCAGCCGGGGTACCGAGGATCTCGTTTTCAACGGGCGTGTCCCGCCAGCAGAATTCCAGCGCATGCGCTGCCCGCATATGGGCGGTGGCTTCCCATTCCCGGTCAAATACGGCTATGCAGCGGTCGGCCAGGTGAAAGCCGGCAAGGCCGACCTGATCGGCAGGATGGTGTTTTGCCTGCATCCGCATCAGGACCTCTTTGTCGTCGGCAGCGAGGCAGTCGTGCCGCTGCCGGGCGACCTGCCCCCGGCCCGCGCCGTCCTGGCCGCCAATATGGAAACGGCCCTGAACATCATCTGGGATGCCGGGATCCTACCGGGGGACCGGGTTGCCGTTTTCGGGGCCGGCGTGGTTGGCACGCTCGTCGCCTACCTCGCCTCGCGCATTGTCGGGACGCAGATCCTGTTGATCGATCGCAATCCGGAGCGGCAGGCGCTGGCCGATCACCTCGGCATTGCCTTCGCCCTGGCCCCTGCGACCGTCGGCGACTTTGACGTTGTCATCAACGCTTCAGGGTCCGGCGACGCGCTTGCGCAGGCCATTGAACTGGCCGGACAGGAAGCGCGTATCATTGAGGCAAGCTGGCATGGCGACAAGCCTGTCACCTTGCCGCTCGGCGGCGCCTTTCATGCAAGACGGCTGACAATCGCCAGTTCGCAGGTTGGTTCGGTGCCAGCCTCGCGGCGGGCGCGCTGGACCTTCGCGCGGCGCCTCGCCAAGGCGCTGGAACTGCTGCGCGACGATCGTCTCGACGTGTTGATCAACGCAGAGACACGCTTCGCAGATCTTGAAATCGCTTATCCGGGCATACTTTCAAGTCCCGAAACCCTCTGCCATCGCATCAACTATCAAGAGTGAGTCCTCATGTTCGCAGTTGAAGTCCGTGATCACATCATGATCGCCCACAGCCTCCCGCGTCCGGTTTTCGGACCAGCGCAGGGCATGCATGGCGCCACCTTTGTCGTCGACGCAGCCTTCTTCACCAAGGATGTGGACGATGATGGCCTGGCGGTCGATATCGGCGCAGCGACCACCGTCCTAGGCGAAGTGCTGAAGCCGCTCAACTACCAGAACCTTGATGAAGTGGCCGTTTTTACCGGCAAGATCACGACAACCGAGGTCGTGGCAAAATACATTTTTGACCAGCTCGCACAGGCCGTTGCCGACAAGAAGCTCGGTGAGGGCAGCCACCGCATCTGCCGTCTCAAGGTAACGCTGCACGAGTCCCATGCTGCCCGGGGCTGGTATGAGGCCGACCTTTGAGCAAGAGCATCACCTTCGCCTATCCGGGCGACCTGAACCTCAACACCGGTGGCTATGGCTATGACCGCCGGGTGATCGCAGGTCTCGGCGAGGCTGGCTGGACCGTCTCCAGCCTCGGGCTCGGCTCTGGCTTTCCGCGTCCGTCAGACAACGTCAGGCGCGAAGCCGAACGCCGCCTGTCAGCCTTGCCGGACGGTGCCCTTGTTCTCATCGACGGTCTGGCCTTCGGGGTGCTGGATGACTGGGCGGCACGGGAGGGTGAACGGTTGCACATCGTTGCGCTGGTGCATCACCCGCTGGCGTTCGAGACGGATCTGCCTCTCACCGAGCAGGATCGGCTGCTGAAGTGCGAAAGCCGCGCCCTGTCCTTCGTCCGGCACGTCGTGGTGACATCCCCGATGACCGCCCGCGATCTTAAAGCCACGTTTGGCGTGCCGCGCGGCCGTCTGACGGTGGCGCTTCCGGGCACAGACCCTGCCCCGCTATCGCCCTGCAATGGCAATCCCGCGCATATTGTCTGCGTCGCCTCCCTCATCCCGCGCAAGGGGCACGACATCCTCGTTGCGGCCCTCGCCCGGATCAGGGACCTACCCTGGCACGCGACCCTCGCCGGCAGCCCTGACCTCAGTCCGCAGACTGCAACAGAGCTTCGCCACCAGATCGAGAGGCTCGGACTGACCGACAGGATTGCGCTGACGGGTGAATGCCGGGACGCACGGGCCTTGATGGCCACGGCCGACATTTTCGCACTGGCCAGCCGCTTTGAAGGGTATGGCATGGTGTTTGCCGAAGCCCTGTCGCAAGGACTGCCGATTGTCGCCTGCCGGGCCGGCGCCATCCCCGATGTCGTTCCAGAGAGCGCCGGCCTCCTGGTGCCGGTCGATGACATCGATGCCTTTGCGGGCGCGCTGAAGGCCCTGATCGTCGACAAGCCGTTGCACGCACGGATGACGGCTGCCGCCCGGCAGGCAGGAACTGACCTGCCGGACTGGACACGAACGACAGAGATCATCTCGAACACACTGGCAGCCCTGCAATGAGTGGCTTCGACACCACATGGCTGGCCCTGCGGGAACCCGCAGATCGAGCGGCACGGGACCCCGGATTGGTCCAGATCGTTGCCCGGCACTTGTCCGCGCTGCCAGATCCGCGTGTTCTGGACATCGGCTGCGGGACAGGGTCGACCTGGCGCAGCCTTGCGCGCCAGATGCCCGATAACACCGCGTGGCAGTTGCTCGACCATGACCCTCTCCTGCTGGCGGAAGCAAAGCGCCAGATCGGCCCGACCCCGACTGTCACCTTTCACCAGAACGACCTGAACGAGATCGCTGCACTCCCTTTGGCCGCAGCCCCCCTGGTCACCGCCTCCGCCCTGTTTGATCTGTGTTCGCAGGCCTTTTGCGAGGCCCTGGTGCATCGGCTGGCACAGGCGCGCTGCGGACTATACGCGGCGCTCAACTACGACGGGCTGTTCCGCTGGTCGATCCAGCATCCGCTTGATGCAAGGATGGTAGAGCTGTTCAACCGGCACCAGCACACGGACAAGGGGTTTGGCCCGGCGCTGGGTCCAGATGCATCGAGCTGCCTTGCCCGCCTCTTCGACACCTACCGCTACCGGGTCTGGATCGAGCAGAGCCCGTGGCACCTGGATCATGCGACATCGGCCTTGCAGACGGAACTGCTGAAGGGGCTTCGCCAGCCGCTGCTCGAGATCGCTGACCTTCCCGAGACCACAATCGATGCGTGGTTGGCCTTCAGGCTGGCGGCAATTCATGAACCGGAGAGTTCATGCCTGGTGGGCCACACAGACGTCCTTGCCCTGCCGGTCTGAGCCGCTGGCACACTCCAGCCGGCAATCGAACAGGATGTCGCTGCCAAGATTATAGACATCCGTCACCGGACGGTGGGCTCCGGCAAGACGCTCAACTGGCGGAAGGACGATACCGCTTGGCCCTGATCCGATGATGATCGGTGATATGGCGACATGAAGCCTGTCTACCAGTCCGACTTCGATGAACCGGGCAATGGTGCGGGCGCCACCTTCCACAAGGACGCGCAAGAGATTGCGCTGTGCCAGCGCGCCAAGTATTTCGTCCGGGTCCAGCCCGTTGGCCTTCGGCGCGAGAGCGACGACGTCTGCACCCGGCAACAGGCGCCCCCGCGCCATGGTGCTGCGAAACACCACAACGGGTGCGCCCCCGTCCCGGAACAGGCTTTCGCGACCGTCCAGCTCGCCGTGGCAATCCACGACCACCCGGACAGGCGCAGGCCCCTTGACCATCCGTACCGACAGCTTTGGATCATCAGCCTTTACGGTGCCGACCCCAACAATCACCGCATCGACCAGGGCCCTGCACCGATGCAGATGCACCAGTCCGTCGGGCCCTGACACATCCCGGGCGTCACCGTTAGGCGTGGCCACGCGTCCATCCAGGGATTGCCCGACCTGGGCGAGGACGAACCGTCTCCGTGCACCGGCAATCGGCGCATAAAGAGCATAGCCCGCATCGGTACACGCGACATCGGATGTTCCAGCCCGAAGGGCCAGAAGCCGTTGCCATGTTGTCTCGGATATCTGCATGCTGCGCATTGTCGACCCTAGAGTATCCTGTAAAGCGTCGTGTCCCGCCTGACCACATGATGAAACAGCACCGCCGCCAGGTGCAGCACAAGCAGGGCCAGAAGCCCCCAGGCACTGAAGCCATGGATGGCCGAAAAGACCCCTGCGATCTCGGGCAACTTGCCGATCGGGCTCCAGACGGGAACCAGATTGAACCAGACCAGCGGAAAGCCATGCGCGTTCGTGGCAAGGAACCCGCTGACAGGCATCACCACGAGCAGGACATAGAGCAGTCCGTGCACGAGGCCAGCAGCGGCCCGTTGGACGGCGCTTCCCTCCGGATGCGGCGGCCGTGCAACAAGCCTGTTGCCGATCCGCAGCAACATCAGCCACAGCACGATAAAACCCAGACTCTCATGCAGCATGTAGAAATCCAGCTGCACGTCCTTCGCCGTGAACTGGATGACCATGCCAAGCGGCCAGGTGGCCAGAACGAGCAAGGCCACGATCCAGTGCAGAAGCCGGGATGTCGCCGGGTATCGCTCGACCCGGACGACCAGATCTGTCGCGGCAATGGACCGGGACAAGACGCTCATTCCATCCTCTCCGGACATGATGATCAGCTTTGCTGCGGAAGTGCCTGAGCGCAAATCCTGTTCTTGTTTTCAATGTATGGCATGATCTGAAACAGGCAAGCGGATCAGAGCAAGATCCGGCTAACCTTTCCGTGACGTGGGACGGGTCGTCGATCTGCATCAACGAACGGTAAGCGATGTTGTATCCTCACCTTCCGCTCGGTTGTGAGCCATGCGATTGCGCAGTGATTGATGTCAGTGCGGGAGTTTGTCCATGGACGCTCCAATGGAGCTTCTCACAAATGGGGCGAGGCGGCGTCGCAATCGGCAATGGCCCGATGATGTGAAGGCGCGGATTGTCGCCGAGACACTGCGGCCGGGAGCGAGTGTAAGTGCAGTTGCGACGCGGCATGGGCTGAAGGCCAAC
>NZ_PUDR01000012.1 GCF_003012935.1 Pannonibacter carbonis
TACATCCTGCTGCGCATCGTCCATGCCACCCAGCGCGCAATCCCTCAGCCCCGCGCCTTTGCCCGCCTCCTGCGCCTCAACATCATGCACAAACGGCCAATCGACCACCTCAGCAAAGCCCCGCCAACCCCGCCAAATGACACAAGGCAGATGCAACTCCCAGGCCTACAAACTTAAACCGGACAGCAGTGCTTCGCCTTGAGGAACTGGTAAACCTTCACAAGACAGACCCCGAGAGCGATGGCGTAGGGATTGTCCGGAAAGAAATCGAGCTTCAGCTCACTTTTCAGGATGACGCATCCGGCGATCCGGAAGGACGAAGCCTCGATGCAGTCTGACACATCTTGCAGGAAGCTTTCGCGCAGCCTCTGATCAGTGAAAAGCTTGAAATCGCCCTTCTGCTTTCTGATCTCGTGCTCGTGCAAAATCACCGCATCATGGCCGAAGTAGTGGAACTTGATCCGCTGGAAGCGGGGAACGATCTGCCTGCAATAGCTTGATTTTTTGAAGCCACAGAGCGACAAGGCAAACACTGGGAAGTTCACGTCGATGGACGTCAGCGAATGATCGCCGCTTTCGTCTGCATAGAAGATGTAAGAGCTGTCTGCCTCTGCCATTCAGATTCCATATCTGCGTGGCCATGAAATTGCAAAGGCCCGCGCATGACCCTCAAGGCCCGCATCATCCCCTGTCTCGACGTCAAGGACGGCCGCGTGGTCAAGGGCGTCAACTTCGTTGATCTGGTCGATGCCGGCGATCCGGTGGAGGCCGCCAAGGCCTATGATGCTGCCGGCGCCGACGAACTCTGCTTCCTCGACATCACGGCGAGCAGCGATGACCGCGACACGATCTATGACGTTGTCCGCCGCACCGCCGAGGCCTGCTTCATGCCGGTGACCGTCGGCGGTGGCGTACGCAAGGTGGAAGACATCCGCAAGCTGCTCAACGCCGGCGCGGACAAGGTGTCGATCAACACCGCTGCCGTCACCAACCCTGACTTCGTGCGCGAGGCGGCGGAGAAGTTCGGCTCCCAGTGCATCGTCGTCTCCATCGATGCCAAGCAGGTCAGCGCCGAGGGCGAGCCGTATCGCTTTGAGATCTTCACCCACGGCGGGCGCAACGCCACCGGCATCGACGCGGTCGAGTTTGCCCGCAAGGTCGTGGAGCTGGGTGCCGGCGAGCTGCTGGTGACCTCGATGGACCGCGACGGCACCAAGGCCGGATACAACATCCCGCTGACCCGCGCGATTGCCGATGCGGTGCCGGTGCCTGTGATTGCCTCGGGCGGTGTCGGCACGCTCGATCATCTGGTGGACGGCGTGCGCGATGGCCACGCCACCGCCGTGCTGGCCGCCTCGATCTTCCACTTCGGCACCTACACCATCGCAGAAGCCAAGGCGCATATGGCTGCCGCAGGGATACCTATGCGAATGGATACCTGATTTGCGAAATGATCCGGTGTAAGACTTTCCCAAACGAGAAAAGACGCTGATCAGATGACCGCCTTTACCCTGGCCGACCTCGACGCCATCGTTGCCACCCGTGCGGCCAGCGAGGACGAGGCGTCCTACACCCGCAAGCTGGTCGGCAAGGGCGTCGGCAAATGCGCCCAGAAACTGGGCGAGGAAGCCGTGGAAGCGGCGATTGCTGCTGTCCAGGGCGACCGCGAGGGACTGACGGGGGAAGCAGCAGACCTGCTGTACCACCTGCTCGTGGTGCTCAAGGTTTGTGATGTGCCCCTGTCCGCCGTCATGGCGGAACTGGCCTCGCGGACCGGACGCACCGGGCTTGAGGAAAAGGCATCGCGCCCGGCGGATTGATTCCTGTCGCGGGAAGTCCGCAGCATCCCCGGACCGCTGGCCCGGGACACGGCCATGAACCCGTATGATACATACGCCTGAAACCGGAACTTGCGATGGACCAGACCGCCCCCCGCGCTGACAGCATGGACCTTTCGCCCTACCGGGTCTTCACCAAGGACGAGTGGTCGCATCTGCGCGCCGACACCCCGATGACCCTCACGGCCGTCGAGGTCAACGAGCTGCGTGGTCTCAATGATCCCATTTCGATGGCAGATGTCGAAAGCGTCTATCTGCCTCTGTCGCGTCTGCTGGCCTATTACGCCGAAGCCACGCTGATCCTGCATCAGGCGACCAAGCGGTTTCTCGACGTTGAAGAGGGCAAGACGCCCTTCATCATTGGCATTGCCGGATCGGTTGCCGTCGGCAAGTCGACCACCTCGCGTATCCTGCGCGCCCTGCTCGCGCGCTGGCCTGCGAGCCCGAAGGTTGATCTGATCACGACAGACGGTTTCCTGTTTCCCAATGCGGTGCTGGAACAGGAAGGCCTGATGCAGCGCAAGGGCTTCCCGGAGAGCTTCGACCGGCCAGCGCTGCTGAAATTCCTGTCGGACATCAAGGCAGGAAAGCGAAACGTTTCGGCTCCGGTCTATTCCCACTTCTACTATGACGTGATGCCTGGACAGACCGTGACCGTCGACAAGCCGGACATCCTGATCGTCGAGGGGCTCAACGTGTTGCAGACGCGCGAACTGCCAAAGGATGGCCGCGCCGTGCCCTTCGTCTCCGACTTCTTCGATTTCTCGGTCTATATCGACGCTCCCGAGGACATGCTCGAGAAATGGTACATCGACCGCTTCATGCGCCTGCGTGAAACGGCGTTCCGCGACCCCAATTCCTATTTCCATCGCTATTCGCGCATCACGGATGACGAAGCACTGGCCAAGGCCAAGAGCATCTGGACCGGTATCAACCTGCAGAACCTGCGGGATAACATCTTCCCGACCCGGCCGCGTGCGGATCTTATCCTCACCAAGGATGCCAGCCACGGCATCGCCAAGGTCGCCCTGCGCAAGATCTGATCAACCTCGGCATTTTCAATCCAAGACTTCAAAAAGCAAAACCCCGCCGTGTCCTGGACGGCGGGGTTTTTCTGTCTCGGTAGATTGTCAGGACGCCTGACGCCGGACCCCGCCGAGGAAGTCAGCCACCTGACGACGCAGCTGGCCGGCATTCTGCTCCAGTTGCTGGGCCGCAGCATCAA
Source organism: Pannonibacter carbonis (assembly GCF_003012935.1). Classification (GTDB taxonomy): domain Bacteria; phylum Pseudomonadota; class Alphaproteobacteria; order Rhizobiales; family Stappiaceae; genus Pannonibacter; species Pannonibacter carbonis. The sequence continues at coordinate 3,064 of NZ_PUDR01000012.1, forward strand.
CCGTGCTGGCGGTCATGCGGGTGGTTTCCGCCGCACGCGACACTTCGCCGATGTTGGACGTCACTTCCATCGTGCCGCGCGAGGCTTCGGTCGCGTTGCGGGCAATCTCGGACGTTGCCGAACCCTGTTCCTCGACCGACGAGGCAATGGACCCTGCGATGTCGTTCATCTGGTCGATGATCTGCGTCACCGAGGAGATCGCCTGGGCGGCCTTCTCTGTTTCCGACTGGATCGCAGAAATCTGGCTCGAGATCTCTTCCGTTGCCTTGGAGGTCTGGGTAGCCAGTTCCTTCACTTCCGCCGCCACGACCGCAAAGCCGCGGCCAGCTTCACCGGCACGTGCGGCTTCGATGGTCGCGTTCAGCGCCAGCAAGTTGGTCTGCTCGGCAATCGCCTGGATCAGCGTCACGACTTCACCGATGCGGCCGGCCGCTTCCGACAGGCCCGTCATGCGCCTGTTGCTGGAACTGGCTTCCGCTGCGGCCTTGGAGGCAATCTGGGTCGACTGCTGTACCTGGCGCCGGATTTCAGCAACCGATGCAGACAGTTCCTCTGCGGCGGCCGCCACGGTCTCGACGTTGCGCGCCGCCTGCTCGGATGCGGATGTCACGGTTTCCGTCTGGCGCGTGGTCTGCTCGGCGCCGCTGATCATCTCGTGAGACGCATCCTGCAGCTTCTTCACCGACTGCTCGATGACGCCCATCATCTGGGTGATCTGGCTGTCAAAATCGGCGCTCAGCCGCTGGACTTCCTCGCCGCGGCGCAGTGCTTCTTCCTGGCGGGACAACTGGTCGCTTTCCAGGGCCTTGCGAGCCTGCTCGTTACGGACGAAGACCTGCATGGCAGCGGCCATGTGGCCGATCTCGTCGCCGCGGTTCGCGCCTTCGATGACGATGTTGCTTTCGCCATCGGCAAGACGGCTCATGCTTGCGGTCAGGTTGGCAATCGGACGGCCGATGCTGCGCACCGCGGCAAAGGCGACCAGCCCTGCGACAAATGCACCGACAACTGCAATACCGACAATCATCATTGCCTGGCTCCAGAAGGCGGCATCGAGATCGTCGACATAGACGCCCGTGCCGATCATCCAGCCCCAGGGAGCAAAGCCCTCTGCCCAGCCCAGCTTGTCGATGGCTTCATCGCTGCCGGGACGCGGCCAGGGGTAAAGCAGCGAGCCGCCACCGCTGCGAGCCGCCTTGATCAGTTCGACGACGATCCGCGTGCCATTCTGATCCTTGACGCCGCTCATGTCGGTGCCAACGAGTTTGGGGTTGACGTGAACAAGGTTCTTGCCTGTTTCGTCATAGACAAACATGTAATTGTCGCCGTCGAAGCGAATTGCGCCAATCGCCTCCTTGGCTGCCGCCTGCGCCTCGTCGCGGCTCAGCGTGCCGCCCTGTTCCTTGGCGTGATAAGCTGCGGCAATGGCCTGCGATGCCTTGGAAATCCCCCGGATGGAGTTCATCCGCTCATCCAACATGGCCTTGTTGAGGGCGCTGAGGCTGACGAGGCCAAGAATTACGGTGAAGGCGAAAATCGTGAAAATGGGTATGGAGATTTTCCAGACCAAGGGCAGGCGGGTAAAAGACATATTCTGACTTCCCGGTTATTTCTTACCTAGAAGCAGTTTGTTCCCGATAGGTAAATTCTTCCTTTCGTTACCTAGGGATATACGCGTTTCGCTTTAACCCTTTTGCAGATCAATTGCGCGCACAGAATGCATCATAAAGACCGGGACGCGACCAGGTTGCATTATCGCGCTGCCCGGCAAGACGATAGCCGCCGCTCTCATAACGGAAACCTGAGCCACTCGGCACCCGGGGCAGCGTGACAGAGATCTGGCCGAACTCGGTCACGACGGCAATGTCCCTGGCCGCGTCAAACTGCACCTGAAGATCAATGCCGGCCGTGCAGAGATAGTTGACCGAATCAACCCCGCCGACCGGGGCGGGCGGCAGGGGACCCGCCGACAGGGGCACAGGAGACCCAAGGGGAGAGGGCCCGCCAGACACCCGGTTGCCCACCACTACATCCTGGCGCGGGGCGCGGCTGACATAAAGGCCCAGGCACTGGCCGCTGGCCGAGGTGACCATCCACGCATTCGACAGGATGGATTCCTGGTCGAGGACCTGTCCGGGCAGCAGCCGCGCATAGAAGCGTTGCGCACCGGCGTAGTCGATCCAGAAGACATCAACCGGTTCACTGCGCGCATTGCGGAACAGCATCCTTCCACGGAAACCGCCGTCCAGCGAGCGGATGGATCCGAATTCGGCGCAGGAGAGTTCCCCCGCACCGGCAAGCGCGGGATCCTGGCTGTCCTCGACGATCCTCTGCGGCTCCGCACAGGTCGCGGTGAAAAGCCGGACCGGCTGGGCGCTGCCCTTGAGGGACACAGCCTGCGAAACACCATCAAGGATGACATCAAGCTGGACCTTGCGTGCCATGGCGTCCCAGAGGGGATCCGTAAGGCTGACAGTGAATTCCGGCACGGTCTGTCCGGCCGCAACAGTGCCGACAGCGTCATAGGTTGCATAGAACTCATCCGCCCGGATGGTCACGGGAACCATTGCGCCCGGTGTGGTTCCCGGCGACGGACGCATCAGCCGAAGGGTGGCAAGCCCCGACTGCGGCGTACAGCTGGCCTGAAAGTCCAGATCAACTCCCTGCGGCCCGGCATGAACGAGGACCGCCGTCTGCGACCCGAGCTGCGTGCCGCTGACGCTCCAGCTGCGCTCGACGGGGAGGGCAGGCAGGATGGGGGCTGCGCCTGGTATCGTCGCTGACACCGGGCCTGACACAGCTCCGGGAATGGTACCCGACGTGACCTGTTGGCCAGGGGCCGGTTGTCCGAGCGGCTGGCCAGCCGGTTGCTGCCGCCCCAGCGCCTCGGTCACGGCAGAGGGGACCTCAACCGGAGCTGTCTGAGGAACTGGCTGGGGTGCGGCCGGCTGGGTCTGGGTTTGGGCCTGCGGTTGCGGGGCAGGCTGAACCGGGGGCTTCGTCTCGGCCTGCGTTGCGCGAGGCGACGACGGAGCCTGGGCCTTTGGCGCAGTGGCAGCACCAGGAGACGGGGCAGCAGGCGCCGCATCCGTTCCGACAACCCGGGCCCGACCGGGACCGGGATCCTTGTTGACGTCAACGACGACCGTGCCACCAGAGCCGCAGATATCAGCGCTACGGCGCAGGACGCGGCTGTTTTCGAGCGTTACCTCCAACTCGACCTGGCACCCGACCGCTGCCGTATCACCGCCTCCGGGCGCCGTTTCGATGACAGCCCCCTCGATCCCGCGCGAAATGATGGGGCGATAGCGCTTGTTGAGCAAGATCGAGCGGATACCGGGCTCGGCCGGAACCACCTGGATACGCATCTCCGACGGCGGGGTCTGGGCCATTGCGGTGACGGGAAGGGCGAGGGATGCCAACAGGCCGCCGGCGAGCGCACAGGAGACCCCGATCCGGAATCGGACACCGCAGGAAGCCACGTCACGGTCCAGATTTGCGGCGTTCCAGTTCGACAGCATCCGACCCTCACTTCCTTGCCCGATGCGGCTTTCGCCCCAGCGGAGAAATCGCACGTTCCTGTCGCGGCATTTAGCCGCCCGAGACGCGCGTGCGCAATGGCACAGGCGCAAGGAAGCGCCAAAAGCACATGACCTGGCGCGCTGTAGAAACAGAACGTGGCAAGCATTTGGCGAAAATGAGGGGTCAGACTGGCGTGGAGCTTGCGCGCCCCCTCACCGAGGCGCGCGCTTGGCCAGAATGCGCTGCAAGGTCCGGCGATGCATGTTCAGCCGCCGCGCTGTCTCGGACACATTTCGCTCGCACATCTCATAGACACGCTGGATATGTTCCCAGCGCACCCTGTCTGCCGACATCGGGTTCTCCGGCGGGGTTGCCTTTGCATCCCCCTCGCGCGTCAGCGCCACGAAGACATCATCGGCGTCAGCCGGCTTGGAGAGATAGTCGATTGCGCCAAGTTTAACAGCGGTGACGGCGGTGGCGATGTTGCCGTATCCGGTCAGGATCACGGCCCGGGCGTCCGGGCGATGCTGCCGCAGGGCCTCGATCACATCAAGCCCGCTGCCATCGCCAAGACGCATGTCTACCACGGCGAAAGCCGGGGCAGATGCCGATATCCTGGCAACCGCTTCCCGAACGCCATCAGCACAGTCGGTGACAAAGCCACGCTTTTCCATCGCGCGGGCCAGCCGTGTCTGGAAGGCCTTGTCATCGTCGACGATCAGGAGGCTCTTGTCGTCGGCCTCGATCTGGCGAAGCTCGGGATCGGTCATGGGTCCTGCAATCCTGTTTTCACGGGTGTACGTAAGTCACATCCTCCCGGTTCACGGCAGCAAGGCGCCGGGAACATTGAAGGAGTTATGGCCGGAATCCTGCGCCGGGTCCACATTGCCCTGCGCCTCGATGCTCGTCCGCGGCCAGGTGATCCGGACCATCGCTCCCGTCTCCGGTGGCGGCCGGTTCTCGATCGACAGGCGCGCGCCTGTCCGCTCCAGCAGGGTTTTGGCGATGAAAAAGCCCAGCCCCAGGCCGCCACCGGAGTGATTTGCGGCATTGCGGACTGTTCGTGACGAAATGTAAGGATCACCGATCCGCGACAAAACGTCTGCGGAAAAGCCCGGACCATCGTCCGAAATCGTGATGCGGGCGGTGCGTGCGTCCCAGGTTGAACTTACCTGGACCGTGGTACGGGCGAAGTCGACTGCGTTTTCCAGAAGATTGCCAAGACCATAGCGGATCGCCGGATTGCGCGACCCGACCGGCTCGGCGCCCTCACCGGCCATGGAAACCTTGATCGCGATGCCAAAGCCGCGATGGGGTTCGACAACCTCCTCGATCAGCTGCGACATCGGCATGCGCTGGAAATGCATGTCCTTGTCGCTGGACAGGGTCGTCAGCTGGCGCAGGATGTCGCGGCACCGCTCTGCCTGGGAGCGGATCAGGGCCACATCCTCCGCGCGCGGATCCGAAGGCTCGAACTCGCGGCTCAGTTCCTTGGCTGTGAGAAAGATCGTGGCGAGCGGCGTGCCCAGTTCATGCGCGGCGGCTGCGGCCAGGCCATCCAGCGCGTTGAGATGCTGTTCGCGGGCCAGAACCAACTCGCTCGCAGCCAAGGCGTCAGCCAGCTGACGCGCTTCCAGGGCTACCCGGAACGCATAGGCCGCCATGAAGGCGAGCGAACAGACCAGCGCGATCCAAACGCCGACGGAGTAGACAATCGGCAGGGCGAAGACGGCTGCATCCGGCCAGGGCAGGGGCATGTGGAAGAAGGCCAGCAGCGTCGCACAGCCCGTCGCCAGCAGGCCCAGCGCCAGGGTCAGCCGGCCGGACAGGCCGGTCGCCGAGACCATCACCGGTGCCAGCAGCAAAAAGGCAAAGGGATTGCCGAGCCCACCGGTCAGATACAGCAGCCCGCACATCTGCAGGATATCATAGCCGAGCTGGACCGCAGCCGAGCGATCCGACAACCGTAAGGTCGAGGGCGACCGGACCTTGAGAAAAACATTGACCCAGGCCGACAGCGCAACAAGTGCGAAGGCCGGCGCGACTGGCACCGGATAGCCAAGGCCGAGATGCACCACCAGGAGTGCGATGGTCTGGCCGCCAACCGCAAGCCAGCGCAATCGTACCAGCGTATCCAGCTTGAGCCGACGGTGAGCGAGAAGGAATCCGGGTTCTACATCTTCTGTCATGATCCAGTATCTGTGCCGCATTTGCCGGCAAGGCAAGGCCTGTCCTCTTGTCTCTCCGGTCTTGAACGTGCTAGCCACCCGGTCAAGATCCTCTGTCAGCGCCCAGCTGCAGCGGGCCCATGCAATTGCCGTCCCGCTCGGGAGGGCAGGTGACAACGGAACCATTGACGATGACCGACATCAATGACGGCGGCGCAGCCGCACCGGAAGACGAGAACGCCGTACCGGGCATGAACATCCTGGCCCAGTACATCAAGGACCTGTCCTTCGAGAACCCGAATGCCCCGCGTTCGCTGGCCCAGGGTGACCAGCCCAAGCTGGACATCGCCGTCAACGTCAGCGCCCAGCCGATGGGTGAAGGCCAGTTCGACGTGGTCCTGTCGCTGACCGCCCGCGCCGAGCGCGACGATTTCCTGATGTTCAACGTCGAGCTGGTCTATGGCGGTTTCTTCCGCATCACCGGCGTGCCGCAGGAGCATCTGCACCCGTTCGTCATGATCGAGTGCCCGCGCATGCTGTTCCCGTTTGCACGCCAGATCCTGGCTGATGCGACGCGCAACGGCGGCTTCCCGCCCCTGATGCTGGACCCGATCGACTTCGCTCAACTCTACCGTCAGAACATGTCCCAGGAAGCGCCGCGCGCCAACTGAGGCCAGTGTTCCGCTGAAACTGAAAACCCCTCCCCGGGCGATGGCCTGGGGAGGGGTTTTTGCTGTCTGACGTTGTTGTCTCAGGCTCCGCGCATCATGTGCCGCGCGACACTCGGCGAGAGCCGGTTTATGGCAGCGAGCAGTTTCACCTTTTCCACGAGGACCTCTTCCCGGCCTTGGGCGATCGCCTTCAAGACGTCCCGTGCGGCGGCTTCCGGCGCATATTTCCGCATCTTGTTCGGACGCGACAGCGTGGTGTCGACGAGGGTCATCAGGACATCGAACACCCGGATCTTCAGGTGCCTGGCCCGGCATTGATCCCTGAGGGCGCGCGAGAAGTGCGACAGGGCTGCCTTGGTGGCGCAATAGACCGCCGCATCCTTCTTGGGGGCGATCGCCAGTCCGGACGAGATGTTGACGATGGCCCCACCCCGCGGGCAGCGCGCCAGCGTTGGAAGCAGCAGGCTGCTCAGTTGCAAGGGCGCCGTCAGGTTGATGGCGATCTCTTCGGCAATGTCGCTGGCCCGAGTATCGGCAGGTTCGGTGAGATCATCATGACGCATGATCGCGGCATTGTTGATCACGACACTCAAGTCCGGATGCTCTTCCCTGACCCAGCCTGCGATGGCTGTGGCAGCTCCCGGATTGGCAAGGTCCATATCCAGCGTGAAAACCTGGTCCGGGTAGAGAGCGGCTAGCTTTTGGAGCGCATCGGCATTGCGGCCGACAATCAGAACCCTTGCGCCATGACCTGTCAGTTGACGCGTCAGCTCGCGGCCGATGCCACGCGCTCCGCCGGTGACCAGAACCGTGCGATCAGACAGATCGAACATCTCAAACATGCAAGCCTCCTGTAGCCTTCGGTCCGGCGCGGCCATTCGTGCTGGACACCCGCCACTAGAAATGTGAGTAATTGCTCACTTTTCTCAACTCGCAATCAGGAGCGACCTTGAGCACGGCCTTGAAGCCCAGAAAACAGCCACGTCAGGATCGCAGCCGGCAGACGTGCGACGCGATCCACGAGGCTGCAGCTCGCATTCTGGAGGAGGACGGGACCGCCCGATTCACCACGAACCGTGTCGCAGAACGCGCTGGCGTGTCGATCGGCTCGCTGTATCAGTACTATCCATCCAAGGAGGTCATCCTTGCCGGATTGATCCGTGCCTTGCGCGCCGAGTTGCTGGAAGATCTCAGCGGTGCGATCGATGGAGCAGCCGGGCTTTCCTTTGCAGCGGCTGTCGAACGTGTGCTGAAGGCAAGTCTCTACCATCACACACGACGACCTCAGCTGGCCCATGCCCTGGAACAGCTGGAAACGGGTTTGCCGCTGGACGCGGAGACACTGGAGCTGAAGCAGCGCATTCGCGTTCTGATCACGGGCTTGCTGCAGGATTTTGGTCTGGAAGACGTCGACCAGACGGCCTTTGACTTGATCGCGATCACGCATGGCCTGGCGCAGGCGGCGACAATGTCGGGCGAGACTGACATGGACGCTCTGTTCCTGCGCCTGCGGCGGGCAGCTTTCGGCTATCTCGGACTAGACTGGCGCACACCGCCAGCCTGAGCGCTGCTGTGCGTCAGTCTTCTGTCCGTCCATCAAGACATTGACCGGGTTTCTTCGAGAGCGGGTGGGTCTAGCGCCCGCCAAGACCGCCGGCGAGCATCGCCGAAAGATAGACTTCGAACTGGCTTGCCCTGGGTTCATTGCGCTTGCCGCGCGGCGTCGCCGGAAGGCTGTCGCCCGCATGATCACTGAAAATACGCCCGATGCGGGCAAGACGGGCGGAAACGGGTTCACGCATGACATGCTCCTTTTGGGGATCTGAGGCCCGGCCAGTGCCTTTTCAGGCCGATAGCTGGAGCCAAACCGGGACGGTCCATCGCCGTCCTCTTGTTAGCCAGATAATCACGCACTGAGTGCGTTTACACCCCTCGACAATGAGCGTCTGGGCAGCGTTGCGTGCATGGCTCGGCCGCGCCATTGCCACAGTTGGCTTGCCATTTCTTCAGCACCATGGCGGACTCGCGTTGACAGGAGCCCCGCCCGCCCCCTACATCCAAGCCCCGGACCTTGCGCGGCAGCCGGTTCCTGTGCGGCCGCGCTCAAGCTCAGAACGGGCGCAACCCGCAGCGGGTGGCCCGCCACAGGATGGAAAGCCGTATGACCGAGACGCGCATCGACCGCCGCTTCAAGGCCTGCGCCGAGAAGGGCCGCCCGGCCCTGGTGACCTTCATCACCGCCGGTGACCCTGACCTCGCCACGTCGCAGGCCGTGCTGGACGCTCTGCCCGCCGCCGGTGCCGACGTGATTGAACTGGGCATGCCCTTCTCCGATCCCATGGCGGAAGGCGTTCCGATCCAGCGCGCCACGCAACGCGCCCTGGCCGCCGGCCAGACCATGGACAAGACCCTCGACATGGTGCGCAAGTTCCGCCAGTCGGACCAGGACACGCCGATCATCCTGATGGGCTACTACAACCCGATCTATGTCCGCGGCCCGGAAGCCTTCGTGGCGGAAGCCAAGGAAGCTGGCGTCGACGGTCTCATCATCGTGGATATTCCGCCGGAAGCCGATGACGAGCTCTGCATTCCGGCGATGAAGGGCGGGCTGAACTTCATCCGCCTCGCTACGCCGACTACCGATGACCGCCGCCTGCCGGCCGTTTTGAAGAACACCTCCGGTTTCGTGTATTATGTCTCGATCACCGGCATCACCGGCACCGCTTCGGCGGATCCGGAGCGCGTTGCAGCGGCTGTCGGCCGGATCAAGTCGCACACGAACCTGCCGGTCGCCGTCGGCTTCGGCGTGAAGACAGCGGATCAGGCCGCAGAGATTGGCCGCAACGCCGATGGCGTCGTGGTTGGCTCGGTGCTGGTCGAGGCGATCCGCGAAAGCCTGGATGCAAACGGCAAGGCGACGGACCGCACCGTTGCGGCCGTCACTGACCTTGTGTCGTCGCTTGCCGGCGGCGTGGCTCGCGCCCGCTGAGGCAGGACCCAAAGACCGATCAACAACGGACGGATTTTGCCGTGAACTGGATCAACACTGTCGTTCGGCCGAAACTGCGCAGCTTCCTGTCGCGCCGCGAGATGCCGGAAAACCTCTGGATCAAGTGCCCGGAAACGGGCGAGATGGTGTTCCATCGCGATCTGGAAGCCAATCTCTGGGTGGTGCCGAATTCCGGCTTCCACATGCGCATGCCGGCGCGCAAGCGCCTGGACGCATTCTTCGACGGTGGCAGCTACGAGCGCATTGCGACGCCGGGCGTGACCGTCGATCCGCTGAAGTTCCGCGATACCAAGAAATATGTCGACCGCCTGAAGGAGTACCGCACCCGCTCCGGCGAGGAAGACTGCGTCTATGTCGGCCGCGGCAAGGTTGAAGGCATGGACTTCACTGCTGCCGTGCAGGATTTTGACTTCATGGGCGGCTCGCTCGGCATGGCTGCCGGTGAGGCGATCCTGACCGGCATGCAGGCAGCTGTGCAGGCGAACACGCCCTTCGTGCTGTTCGTCGCCTCCGGCGGCGCGCGCATGCAGGAAGGCATCCTGTCGCTGATGCAGATGCCGCGCACCACGGTCGGGGTCCAGATGCTGCGCGAGGCGCGCCTGCCCTATATCGTCGTGCTGACCAACCCGACCACGGGCGGCGTGTCAGCCTCCTACGCGATGCTGGGCGACGTGCACATTGCCGAGCCGGGCGCCGTCATCGGCTTCGCCGGCCGCCGCGTAATCGAGCAGACGATCCGCGAAAAGCTGCCGGAGGACTTCCAGAGCGCCGAATACCTGCTCGACCACGGCATGGTCGACATGGTGGTGAAGCGGCACGACATGAAGTCGACCATTGCCCGTCTCGCCGGCATCCTGATGAAGCGCCAGATCGAGCTGCCGGACATGGATGAACCGGAAACCGCAGACGAAGTCGTCTCGGACGCTGCCGCCTGATCTACGCAGGACCTGAATTCGGGCCCGGCCCGTCGTGATTTTGACACGGCGGGCCGTTCCCGTTTCAGCCGCTTGTCAGGACCTGTGCACCTCTGTATGCGGAAAGAACATAAAGGCCACCAGTCAAGTCTGGATCGGCCCTGTTGAGCCTGAAAGGGCGCCATGGACCAGATCACTGCCATTCTCGACCGGCTGCTCGCCCTGCACCCGATGCAGATCGACCTGTCGCTGGACCGCATGCATCGTCTGCTGGAAGCCCTCGGCCATCCCGAACGCCGCCTTCCGCCCGTGATCCATGTTGCCGGCACCAATGGCAAAGGCTCCGTCACGGCAACGATGCGGGCGATCCTCGAGGCCGCCGGCCAGCGCTGCCATGTCTATACCTCGCCGCATCTGGTCCGTTTCAATGAGCGGATCCGGATGGGCGGAAATGGCGGGTTCATCGATGACCCGCGCCTCATCGCCGCGCTCGATCGCTGCGAGCGGGCGAATGATGGCAACCCGATCACCTTCTTCGAGATCACCACGGCGGCCGCGCTGCTTCTCTTCGCCGAGGAGCCTGCGGATGTTCTGCTGCTGGAGGTCGGGCTGGGTGGCCGGCTGGACGCGACAAACGTTATCGACACACCGCTCGTATCGGTGATCACGTCGATCTCCCATGACCATGAGAAATTTCTCGGCAATACCCTCACCGAAATTGCCGGCGAGAAGGCTGCGATCATCAAGTCGGGGTGTCCGTCGGTCTCGGCGCCGCAGGTTGATGAAGTCACCCGGGTCATCGACCGCGCGGCCGCGCGGGCGAAGTCACGGCTCGGACGCTTCGGCGAGGAATTTACCGCGATGGCCGACAATGGCCGCATGGTGTTCCAGGACGAGGACGGGCTTCTCGACCTGCCGCTGCCAGCGCTTCCCGGCGACCACCAGATCCTCAATGCCGGCGTGGCAATCGCGGCATTGAAGGCTGCAAGATTGTTGCCAGAGGCTGACGTCATTGCACAAGGCTTGAAAGCCGTGCGCTGGCCGGGCCGGCTGCATCTGTTGCGGCATGGGCCGCTGTTCGACAAATGCCCCGACGGTGCCGAAGTCTGGGTCGATGGCGGCCATAACCCTGGGGCTGCCTTGACCATCGCGACCTACATGGGCGAGCTGGAAGAGAAGAGCCCAAGGCCGCTCTACATGATCTCGGCCATGCTCACGACCAAGGATCCCATCGGCTTCTTCCGGGCTTTTGAGGGACTCGTCCGGCATGTCGGGACCGTTCCGGTCAACTCGACGAATGCTGCCCGGGATCCGTTTGAGCTGGCCGACTTTGCCCGCACGGCAGGGCTGGAAGCCACACCCTTTGACAGTCTCGATCTGGCGCTGGCGGATATCCGCGCCTGCGCAGCCAGGGATGGCGAGCCGCCGCGCATCCTGATCTGCGGCTCGCTCTATCTGGTGGGGGATGTTCTGGCAGCAAACGGCACCCTGCCCCGCTGACGCGGGACAGGTCTGCTTATGCGGCAGCTCACGGCAACTGCTTACGCCGCAAAGCGGTAGTAGGACATCGACAGCGTGCCATACTCGTAGCTGCGATGCAGAAGCTCGCCCTTTGCGCCGGCACCACCCGCGCCAAGGGCAAAGAACACCGGCAGCAAGTGTTCTTCCGTTGGATGCGCCAGCCGAAGCTGCGGATTGGCGGTCAGGTCCGTGATCTTCTCCGGCGCGCCAGTCAAGAGCCCCTGATCGAGCCAGTCGTCGAAGGCAACGGCCCAATCGGCCGCTGGTGTCGTCTTCGGCATGATCATGCGAAGGTTATGCGTCGTGCTGCCGGTCGCGAGGATCAGCACACCGTCATCCTTCAGCGGGCTCAGCGCCGCGCCAAGCTCCAGCATCTGTTCCGGGCCATAAGTCAGGGGCAGGGACAGGGCGACGACGGGAATGCCGGCATCCGGGAAAGCGAGGGACAAGGGAACCCACGCCCCGTGATCCAGTCCCCACGACGCATCCACAGATGCAGCGATCCCTGCTGTCGTCAGCCGTTGCATCACATCGGCAACCAGGTTTTCCGGTGCACTCGCCGGATACTGGATCTCGAACAGCGCCCTCGGAAAGCCGCCAAAGTCATGGATGGTGCGCAGTGGACCAGGGGCCGACACGCGCAGGCCTTCGGTTTCCCAATGCGGCGACAGGACGATGATCGCCCGTGGCCGTGGCAGGCTGTCGCCCAGCGCCTTCAGATACTGATGCGCGGCGCTGTCTTCGATGGCCAGCATCGGCGACCCATGCGCCAGAAACATCGGGGCAAAGGTGGAGGCTGTATGGGGGGTAATCGCAGACATGGCAGACCTCGGGGTCAACAAGCATGGGCCTAAAGTAGTTCGGCGTCAGGCGTGAATAAATACCCGTTTCCTCCAACTGATCGTTCATCAATAGCGAACAGTCGCCCCGAACAGGGGTCCGACCGCAGCCTGTGGCCAATCACTCCTGTGCGCGCCCCCTCTTGCGCCAGCGCGGTTGTCCTGCCAGCAAGACGGAAACAGTTCAGATGGAGCCCTTTCATGACCGTATCGGTTCAGATCCAGCGCCTTGCCCATGGGGCGGACCTTCCCCTGCCTGCATATCAGAGCCGGGATGCGGCCGGTTTTGATCTTTTCGCGGCGGTGGAAAGCGAAATCATCCTGCTTCCGGGTGCCTACGCGATGGTGCCGACCGGCCTTGCCATGGCGATCCCGCGCGGCTTTGAGGGACAGGTTCGCCCACGTTCGGGCCTGGCGGCAAAACACGGCGTTACGGTGCTGAACACCCCCGGGACGGTCGATGCCGACTATCGCGGGGAGGTGAAGGTGATCCTCATCAATCACGGCATCGAGCCCTTCCCCGTCACGCACGGCATGCGCATCGCCCAGATGATCATTGCCCCGGTGCTGCAGGCAACCCTGTTGGAGGTCGCTGGCCTTGACGAGACGGAGCGCGGCAGCGGCGGGTTCGGCTCAACGGGTACCGCCTGAGCCCTGCAGATGCGGCCTTTGCCAGAGCAAGGTATTTGCCTGAGACGCCAAGCGGCGGGATGAACATTTCGCGCGCTTCAAAACTTTGGAATGCGCCTTCTCGCCTTGCTTGTCCGTTGCGCCTAGGCTTGGATCACAGTCAGAGGGACCGCGCCCGGCGCGGACGCCCGACCGCATCAGGAGAAGATGATGTCCGACAAGAAGCCCGGCCGCGGCCGGATCTATGGTTCGATCACCGAAACCATCGGTGATACCCCGATCGTGCGCCTTGACCGCCTCGCCGAAAAGCACGGCGTGAAAGCCAACCTTCTGGCCAAGCTCGAGTTTTTCAACCCGATCTCCAGCGTCAAGGACCGTATCGGCGTTGCCATGATCGAGGCAATGGAAGCCGACGGCCGCATCCAGGCCGGCAAGACGACCCTGGTCGAGCCGACGTCCGGCAACACCGGCATCGCGCTGGCCTTTGTCGCTGCTGCCAAGGGCTATCGCCTGATCCTCGTCATGCCGGAGACCATGTCGGTCGAGCGGCGCAAGATGTTCAAGATCCTGGGCGCGGAACTCGAGCTGACCGAGGGCCCGAAGGGCATGAAGGGCGCCATCGCCCGGGCGCAAGAACTGGTGGACGAGATCCCAGGCGCCGTCATGCCGCAGCAGTTCGAGAACGCCGCGAACCCGGACATCCATCGCCGCACCACGGCCGAGGAGATCTGGAACGACACCAATGGTGAGGTGGATGTCTTTGTGTCCGGCATCGGCACCGGCGGCACCATCACCGGCGTCAGCCAGGTGCTCAAGGCGCGCAAACCGGGCCTGCATGTGGTGGCCGTCGAGCCGGCCGACAGCCCGGTCCTGTCCGGTGGCAACCCCGGCCCGCACAAGATCCAGGGCATCGGCGCCGGCTTTGTTCCGGGCGTGCTGGACACGTCGGTCTTTGACGAGATCGTCAAGGTCAGCAATGACGAGGCCTTCGCCACCGCCCGCGAAGTTGCCCGCACCGAAGGTGTTCCGGTCGGCATTTCCTCCGGCGCGGCCCTGACCGCCGCCATCAAGGTTGGCCAGCGCGACGAGTTCGCCGGCAAGACCATCGTGGTGATCATCCCGTCCTTCGCCGAACGCTATCTGTCGACGGCACTGTTCGAAGGTCTGGAGTGAGAGAGTAGCGGTAAACGCGACAGAAAGACGGCTCTGCCAGTGAGTAGGCCCCGGCTCGCGCTAACGCTTGGCCGGGGTGACACGGAGAGAGACCGGAGTCCAAACAAGGACTGTCGGTCGTCTCACGGGCCGCCAGCAAGCGGCCCGTTTGCATTTCCATCGCGCGAACCGGCCAGCGCCGGAAAGCTCACGTCACATTATACGCGGCCACTGCTGCCATGTTGACGATGTCGCTGTCCTTGGCGCCCATCGGCACGATCTGCACGGGCTTGTCGAAGCCGACGAGCAGCGGGCCGATCACCGTCGAGCCACCCAGTTCCTGCAGCATCTTGGTCGAGATGGACGCAGAGTGGAACGCGGGCATGATCAGCACGTTGGCCGGGCCGGTGAGGCGGCAGAACGGATAGGACGACATCTTGTCCATGTTGAGCGCCACGTCAGCAGCCATTTCTCCGTCATACTCGAAGTCGACGCGGCGCCGGTCGAGGATGCGCACGGCTTCCTGCACGCGCTCGGCGCGCTCGCCTTTCGGGTGACCGAAGGTGGAATAGGCCAGCATGGCCACGCGCGGCTCATAGCCGAGACGACGGGCCACATGGGCTGCTTCCTCGGCGATGTCCGCCAGCTCCTCGGCATTCGGCATGTCGTGCACGGTGGTGTCGGCAACGAGCACGGTGCGGCCACGGGCGAGCACCAGCGACACGCCGATGACGCGGTGGCCGGGCTTGGTGTCGATGCACTGTCGCACGGTGTCGAGGGCGACCGAGTAGTTGCGGGTGATACCTGTCACCATGGCGTCGGCATCGCCGCGCGCCACCATGATGGCACCCCAGTAGTTGCGGTCGTTGTTGACCATGCGCTGGCAGTCGCGCAGCAGGTAACCCTTCCGCTGCATCCGGCCGTAGAGATACTGGGCGTAATCGGCATTGCGGGTCGAGTTGCGTGCGTTCTGCAAGCGGATGCCGGGGCGGTCGATGTCGATACCCGCGCCCTGGGCGGCCGCCCGGATCTCGTCCTCACGGCCGATCAGGATGGCCTCGCCGAGGCTTTGGTTCACGAAGCTGACGGCGGCGCGGATCATTGGCTCCTCTTCGCCCTCGGCAAAGACAACGCGCTTCGGCATCTGGCGGACGCGGGTGAAGATGCGCTGCAGCGTGCCGGCGACAGGATCGCGTCGGGCCGACAGCTGGTGCCGGTACTGATCCATGTCGATGATCGGCTTGCGCGCCACGCCCGAGTCCATCGCAGCCTGGGCCACGGCCGGCGGGATGGTCGAGATGAGCCGTGGATCGAACGGCACCGGGATGATGTACTCCGGCCCGAACTTCGGCCGGTTGCCGCGATAGGCAGCCGCAACCTCGTCCGGCACCTCCTCGCGGGCGAGCTCGGCCAGAGCCCGGGCGCAGGCCACCTTCATGTCCTCGTTGATCGTGGTGGCTCGCACATCCAGCGCGCCGCGGAAGATGTAGGGGAAGCCAAGGACGTTGTTGACCTGGTTCGGATAGTCGGAGCGGCCGGTGGCGACGATGGCGTCATCACGGATGGCTGCGACTTCCTCCGGCGTGATTTCCGGGTCCGGGTTGGCCATGGCGAAGATGATCGGGTTCGGCGCCATGGCTCGGACCATGTCCTCGGTCAGTGCGCCCTTGACGGAGACGCCGAGGAACACATCCGCACCCTTGAGGGCCTCATACAGCGTCCTTGCGTCCGTGCGCACGGCATGGGCCGACTTCCACTGGTTCATGCCCTCGGTGCGGCCCTGGTAGATGACGCCCTTGGTGTCGCAAAGGATGACATTCTCATGCGGTACGCCCATCGCCTTGACGAGCTCGATACAGGCGATGCCGGCAGCGCCCGCGCCATTGCAGACCACCTTGACGGTCTTCATGTCGCGGCCTGTCAGATGCAGCGCGTTGATCATGCCGGCAGCGGCGATAATGGCGGTGCCGTGCTGGTCGTCGTGGAAGACGGGGATGTCCATCAGTTCGCGCAGGCGCTGCTCGATGATGAAGCAGTCCGGCGCCTTGATGTCCTCCAGGTTGATGCCGCCAAAGGAGGGCCCGAGATAGCGGACCGAGTTGATGAAGGCGTCGACTTCCTCGGTATCGACTTCCAGGTCGATGGAATCCACGTCGGCGAAGCGCTTGAACAGCACGGCCTTGCCTTCCATCACCGGCTTGGAGGCAAGAGCACCCAGGTTTCCAAGGCCGAGGATGGCCGTTCCGTTGGAGATGACGGCAACGAGGTTGCCGCGCGTGGTGTAGTCGAAGGCGCGGCTCGGGTCCTCGGCGATGGCGCGAACCGGAACTGCAACGCCGGGCGAATAGGCCAGCGACAGGTCGCGCTGGGTGGCCATCGGCTTGGTCGGGGTGATTTCCAGCTTGCCGGGTTTGCCTTCCTGGTGAAACAGAAGCGCTTCCTGTTCGGTGAAACTGATCCCGGTCTTCGGTGTTTTCTTCTTGTCGGACATGGCCTTTGGGTTCCTCTGGAGCATGCGTCGGGCTGCGGGCGGCCGGGCATAGCCACGCCGGGGGATGCAAACCTTATCCCCTGAAAATTACCGGCTCAAGGCAGCACAAGGCAGTAGTCGCCATGAAACGACGGATGCGCTTTGCTACGGTCCGGCCATGTCATTCGAACCTGCCCAGGCTTCCTCCCCCGACCTGACCGCCCCTGACACCACAGGAGCGGAGCAGCGCGTCACGCCGATGATGGCGCAGTTCATCGAGATCAAGACCGCCAATCCGGACAGCCTGTTGTTCTACCGGATGGGGGATTTCTACGAACTGTTCTTCGAGGATGCGGAAATCGCCTCCCGCACGCTCGGCATCACGCTGACCAAGCGCGGCAAGCACCTTGGCGAGGACATTCCGATGTGCGGTGTGCCGGTGCACGCTGCCGATGACTACCTGCAGAAGCTGATCGCCTTTGGCCACCGGGTGGCGGTCTGTGAGCAGATGGAAGATCCGGCCGAGGCCAAGAAACGCGGCTCCAAGTCTGTCGTCCGGCGCGATGTCATTCGTCTCGTGACCCCGGGCACGCTGACCGAAGAACGTCTGCTGGATGCCGGAGCCAACAATTTCCTGCTCGCCCTCAATCGCCTGCGTATTGGCTCCGGCCCGGATGACGCCGTGTTCGGTCTTGCCTGGATCGACATGTCGACCGGCAGCTTCCAGGTTGGCGAGAGTGATCTTCCGCGTCTTTCGGCTGACCTTGCCCGCATCGATCCGCGCGAAATTCTCGTGCCTGACGCGTTGTTGCAGGAACCTGACCTCAGACACATCGTGGAAGGACAAGGCGCAGCCTTGTCGCCCGTGCCGCGTGCGTTTTTCGACAGCGCCACGGCCGTTGATCGCCTGGCCCGGTATTTCGGCGTTCGGACGCTGGACGGGTTCGGCACGTTTTCGCGCGCCGAGCTCTCGGCCGCCGCGGGCGTACTTGCCTATGTCGAGAAGACGCAGCTGGGCGAGCGTCCGCCGCTGGACCCGCCCGTACGTGAGGCCGCAAGGGGGCGGATGCTGATCGACCCGGCAACCCGGGCCAATCTGGAGCTGATGCGCACGCTTGGCGGCGACCGGCAGGGCAGTCTGCTCTCGGCCATCGACCGGACTGTCACCGGCGCCGGCGCGCGCCTGTTAGCAAGCCGGCTCGCCGGACCGTTGACGGACCCGGACGCCATCAACGCCCGGCTGGACTCCGTTGCCTACTTCCTCGATGGGGAAATCCTGCGCGAGGGACTTAGGCGTGAACTGGCCGCAGCGCCAGATCTTGCCCGCGCCCTGTCGCGGATTGCCCTTCAGCGCGGCGGACCACGTGACCTTCTCAGCATTGCGCAGGGTCTGTCCGCGACCCGGTCGATTCTGGCGCTGCTGGAGCGCGGGGCCGAAACGCCGGTGGAGCTCTCGGCCGCGCGGCATGATCTTGCCGTCGCCCCGCATGCGCTGGGCGAAGAGCTGTCGCGCGCGCTGTCGGACGAGCCGCCACTGTTGAAGCGAGACGGCGGCTTTGTTGCCGAAGGCTACGACGCCAATCTCGACGAGCTGCGCGACCTTCGCGATGCCTCGCGCAAGGTGATCGCACGGCTCCAGGCCGAGTATGCCGAAGAGCTGGGCCTGCGCTCGCTGAAGATCAAGCACAACAACGTGCTCGGCTGGTTCATCGAGGCTCCAAGTGGCCAGGCTGACCGGATGACGGCCGATCCGGCCCGTTTCATCCACCGGCAGACGATGGCCGGCGCGATGCGCTTTACAACGACCGAGCTGGCTGACCTGGAATCGAAGATTGCCAGCGCCGGTGAACGGGCGTTGGCGATCGAACTCGAGATTTTCGACCGGCTCGCCGCAGCTGTCGTCGCAGCTGGCGAGGCGATCAAGGCGGCCGCGCGGGCGCTGGCCGTGCTGGATGTCTCGGCCGCGCTGGCCAAGCTGGCGCAGGAAGATGGCTACTGCCGGCCCCAGATGGACACGAGCCTCGCCTTCACCATCGAGGGTGGTCGCCACCCGGTGGTCGAACAGGCGCTGCGGCGCTCGGGCGGCGACAGCTTTGTCGCGAACGACAGCAATCTCGGCCCGGCCGATGACGCCATGGCGCATGGCCGCATCTGGCTGATCACCGGTCCGAACATGGCCGGTAAGTCGACGTTCCTGCGCCAGAATGCGCTGATTGCCGTTATGGCCCAGACGGGCGCCTATGTGCCCGCGCGCTCCGCGCATATCGGCATGGTCGACCGGTTGTTCTCCCGTGTCGGCGCGGCTGATGATCTGGCGCGCGGCCGTTCGACCTTCATGGTGGAGATGGTGGAGACGGCCGCTATCCTCAATCAGGCGGGTGAGCGGGCACTGGTGATCCTGGACGAGATTGGCCGTGGCACCGCGACCTTTGACGGCCTGTCGATAGCCTGGGCCGCGATCGAGCACCTGCACGAGGTGAACCGCGCGCGTGCCCTGTTCGCCACGCATTATCACGAGCTGACGGCCCTGGCCCAGCGCCTGCCCCGACTGACCAACGCCACGGTGTCGGTCAAGGAGTGGAACGGCGACGTCATCTTCCTG
Organism: Pannonibacter carbonis; assembly: GCF_003012935.1. GTDB lineage: Bacteria > Pseudomonadota > Alphaproteobacteria > Rhizobiales > Stappiaceae > Pannonibacter > Pannonibacter carbonis. The sequence goes on from NZ_PUDR01000012.1 coordinate 22,563, forward strand.
CACGAGATCGTGCCAGGCGCCGCCGACCGGTCCTACGGCATCCAGGTGGCCAAGCTGGCGGGTCTGCCGGCAAGCGTTGTCGAGCGGGCCAAGGCAGTTCTGTCGCAGCTGGAAGAAAAGGACCGCCGTGCGCCGGCCGAGACGCTGATCGACGACCTGCCGCTGTTTGCGGCACTCGCCCCGGCTCCCCGGCAACCGGCTTCCCGTGCAGCACAGGCCACGGCTCCAGCAGCGCCAGTGCCGGATGTGCTGCGGCAGGCGCTGGACGGGCTCGACCCCGATGACATGAGCCCCCGTGAGGCACTCGAAGCCCTGTACCGGCTGAAGGCATTGAAGCCGTAACGGCAGCATTGAACAACTGGCGCAAGGATACGACGGACAAGCGATCTGGCTGATTGCATACCCATGTGCACACCGCATGGGCCAGATTTAAATCCATTCAAAAAACGCACGTGCAAAGCCGGCAAATGGGTCTATTCTTCAAGTCTATTCCCTGATTTGCAGCCTGCCGCCCCGTCCGGCTGCCCCGCCTGAAACCGGTTTCCAGATGTCCTTCGTTCTGCAGCTCCCGCGTCAGGCGGTGCTGATCCTTCTGCTCGTGTTCTTTGGCGCCATGTGCACCTCGTCGCTGATCCCCGTCATGGGGTTCTTCATCGTCGAGGGCCTTGGACAGGAGCCCTGGCAGATCGCGCTTTACGCCGGCATCGTCGCGCCGCTGACGATGGTGGTGAACCGCATCTTCGGTGAACGCCTCGACCGGATGGTTACGGTCAAGCCGCTGCTTCTGGTGTCGATCATTGCTTATCTGGTCATGGCCGTGCTGCTCGCCAGCCTGCCGCCGTTCTGGCTGCTGATCGCGCTGGGCGCGCCAGTGATGGCGATTGCGAATGGCGCCACGTCGACCGAATTCACCTATGGCCGCCTCTACGCCGAGAAAACCGGGATCGAGATCAGCCAGTACAATGCCTGGCTGCGCATGGGCGTGTCGCTGGCCTGGGTGGTCGGTCCGTCGATGTCCTTCATCATCATCGATCTGGTCGGGTTTCGCGTGGCCTACAGCATTTCAGCCGGCCTGGCGGCCATCTGGCTGCTGCTGTGGCATCTGGCTGTTCCGAACGGCTTTCGCGCGCCGCCGCGTCCGCCGCGTCCGGCCAGTCTCGAGGGCATCGATTGGCCGCTTTTACTGGCAGCGCTTGTCTGCACACTGATCGCCATCGGCAACGTGCTGTTTACAGCAGCCATGCCGCTGTATTTCGTGCGCGAGGTCGGTCTTCCGGGCTACACGCCCGGACTTGCCATCTCGGCCAAGTGCATCGTCGAGGTCATCGCGATCTTCAGCGCGGCCCGACTGGCCACCCGCTTCGGCGCGCGGGTGATCCTGGCTGGCGCCGCCATCATCGCGATCCTCACCTTCGGTGCCTTCACCCAGGTGGAAACTGTGACGCAAGTGGTCATTCTGGGAGCCATCGAGGGCTATTATTACGGGTTGTTTGCCGGCGTGGCGATTTCCTTCGTGCAGAGCTACGCGCCCGACAAGCCCGGCCGGGCAACGGCGCTCTACATGAATTCGTTGTTTCTGGGCGGGTTCATCGGCAATGTCTCGATGGGATTCATCGCCGATGCATTCAGTTTCCAGGCTGTGATCTTGGTTGCAGCCTTGAGCGGCCTGCCGGTTCTGGTCGCACTGCTCTTCCTGCGGCCGCCGCGCACCTGACAGCAAGCACCGGTTGGCCGAAATCCAACCGGTATCTGCTCAAGCCTTGTCAGCGACCGTAGCCGGGGAACAGTCGCGCGGCCTCCGTGTTGACGGCATATTCGGTCGCCTGGAGGTCCTGCTGCTTCTGCAGGATGCGCCAGCGCAGGTCCTGGATCTGGAAGCGGGCATCATCGATCCGATCCCGCAGACGATCCCGGTTACGGCGACAGTTGTCGCGATCTTCTGGCTTCGCACCGTTGCAGTCCGTCGTGTTGAGAGAAAACCGGTCCCGCTCGATCTGGGATTCCAGCGACCTGGTACGGTCTTCAAGCTGCCTGACCTCGTTGCGCGCGGACCAGAGGCGATAGCCGAGCTGATAGGCATAGTCGAAGGGAGCGCCCAGCGCCGGCGGACAGATGTTCGACTTAGATGTGCCATCCCGGCCAAGGTTGAAGCCGTTGAGCGGCGTGCAATAGATCTGCACGCCTTCCTGCCAGCCAACATAATAGGCCTGCGGATCAGGCGTCACACCGTGCCGCCCGCAATCCTTCATGATGTCTTCGATACGGCTCGAAGGGTGTCCCACCGATGCATCGGCGCGGCCCAAGGCCACCCAGTCACCGGCCTGACACTGTTCTTTCGATACGGTCTCACAACCCGCCAGAGCCAACGCCATGACGGCGCAGCCAGCCAATGCGATCAAGAGTTTCATGTTGTTTTGATGCCCCGCCTTTGCCTGGAGGCATCTTAAAGTCATGCAGGACAGGGTTCCAGACGGACCTTCGGCACTTTCCGGGTGTTTTACAGACGACCGCAGGATCAGGCCGGTAATCCGCCCGGCAGGTGCCGTCCAGCCTTTGCGGCCGCAAGCGCTGCTGTCAGCGCCCCGGCAAAGCTGGTCCGGTCCGGCGGATTGAGAAAGTCGCCGATCGGCACTGCCTCGCCGCGCGAGGTCAGCAGGATCCGCGTGACCCCTTCATCGTCCAACCTGTCGACCGTCAGGCGAACCCAGAATGTGTTGAACCGGTATTCCTGCAGACGCTTGCCGGGGCCGACTTTCCGGATCAAGATCTCGTGAGAGTGAATAATGATCTCCTCATGCGCCCGGGCAGCGGCATAGTTCATGCGGAAGGCAAACCAGACGAGCGCGATATCAAGACCGAAAAAGGCCATCACCGGCCAGGCACCAACGGCCACAAACATCACGCCATGGGCAAGGCAAACCGCGCCGGTGCACAGCATCAGCACAAGAAAGCCGTTTTGCCCCAGGGATCTGTACGGTGTGAGCACAGCCGAGAAGAATGGCTGGTCGCCCGTCGCAGCACCCTCATCCGGCGCGTGTTTCGGATTGTCGCTCGTCATGACCTCCCTTTATAGAGGACCTATGAGCGAAGCAAAGACCTCCCGCCCGAAGCAAAATTCCGCAGGACCTGCCAGCGGCACCAAAGCGTCCGTCAAAACAGACGCTGCGTCGCCCGCCCCCAAACGTCGGCGGGCAAAGCCGCGTTACACACGGGCCGAGGTCGATGCGATCTTTACCCGGTTCCACGCTGACAACCCCGAACCAAAGGGGGAACTGGATCACGTCAATGCCTTCACCCTGCTGGTTGCGGTGGTGCTTTCGGCCCAGGCGACCGATGTCGGGGTAAACAGGGCGACCAAGACCCTGTTCCGCATCGCAGATACACCGGAAAAGATGCTGGCCCTTGGCGAAGACCGGGTGCGGGACGAGATCCGCACCATCGGTCTCTATAAAACCAAGGCCAAGAACGTCATCCTCCTGTGCGAGCAACTGATCCGCGACCACGGCGGCGAAGTGCCCGAGGATCGCGAGGCGCTGGAGGCGCTCGCTGGCGTTGGCCGCAAGACAGCGAATGTCGTCCTGAACATGGCCTTCGGCCATCACACCATTGCCGTTGACACACACCTGTTCCGGTTGGGCAATCGCATCGGCATCGCGCCCGGAAAGACGCCACTTGCGGTGGAGCTGGCGATGGAGAAGGTGGTTCCGGCCCGATACGGGCTGCACGCCCATCACTGGCTGATCCTGCATGGCCGCTACATCTGCAAGGCGCGCAAGCCGGAATGCCACCGCTGCCTGATCTATGACCTGTGCAAGAGCCCTGAACGGATTGACCTGCCGGAGGTGCCCGATATTGCCCTGAGGACTGCCGCGATGGTGCAAGATGCGGCAACATCGGAAGATCCGGCGGCCGCATGACGACCACCCCGCCCAGAGCCAGACCGCCACTCGTCGCAGCGCCCAGCGCCCGCCTCGTCTTCCGGATGATCCTTCCCGCCGACGCAGCCCTGCTGCTGACGCTGATGAATGACCCCGACTATCACCGCTACATCGGGGACCGGGGCCTGAAGACGGTAGAAGATGCGCGGCGCTATGTCCGGGAGCATATCGCTCCGCATCATAGCCGGCATGGCTACGGACTTTGGCTCGCTTCCACCGTGGAGGGGAAGCCAGTCGGCATTGCGGGGCTCTTAAAACGCGACCGGCTGGATGCGCCCGATATCGGCTATGCGCTCCTGGCCGAGGCGCGTGGCAAGGGCTACGGCAAGGAAGCTGCGACAGCCATGTTGGCGCATGGATTTACGGCCCTTGCGGCCCAAAACCTTTACGCCATCACCAACCCGGAAAACGCAGTTTCAAACGGCCTTCTGGCGAGCCTCGGCTTTTCGGTGATTGATGGCGCATTCCAGATGACGCCCGATGCAAAGCCCGGCTACCTGCACCAACTGAAAAGGCCGGCAACCTGGGCGCCGGCCTCCTGATCCTGCCATGTGCTCTGGAGCGGAACGGGCTCAGCTTTTCGGCCGGACCCGGACAACTACATCGATCCGCACGATCTCCATGCCTTCCGGCGCCTGCGGGATACGGCCGATGCCGACCCCGTCGTTCGGGATATCAACGACGCGGTTCTCACCTTCGATGAAGAAATGGTGATGGTCGTGCACGTTGGTATCGAAGTAAGTCTTGGTGCCGTCGATGGCCACTTCGCGCAGGAGACCGACCTGGGTAAACTGATGCAGCGTGTTGTAGACCGTGGCCAGCGATACCGGAACCCGGGCGAGAACGGCCTCTTCATGCAGGATCTCGGCCGAAATATGCCGGTTGCCCTTCGAGTACAGAAGCTCCGCGAGAGCAACGCGTTGCCGTGTCGGGCGCAGGCCCGAGTGACGAAGCATTTCGGTGACATCGGGATGCGTATCGCCGGCGTGGGAATGGTGCTCGGTCATATGCTTTTCTGATCCAGACATTCGATCCGTGACTTCCAGCCAGGGCAGCTACACGAAGTGCTAAGCCGGCTCTGGCTTTTCAGAACACGGCATGACTGCACCCTGCCAGCAAGCCAGCTGACGCGGGACTTTTTCTACCTTTGCCATTTCTTGGCCCTGGAATGCAAGTTTTTCATGCCTCAACGAGACGTGAACGCGTGGGTTCTTCAAACGGAAACCAAGGAAGACGCTTGGTCCTCTCGGCAAAGGGACGATCTTTCGGAGGAAGGACCACTGTGTTAGGAAGGCCATCGAACCTCTTGAACAAAACCCTTCTGGGCGGTCCGGTCGCGTCACCGGCCTGGACCTGCCAGAAAAGAAAAAACGGGAATGGAATGACCGAGCGGCGCCCCAGCTACGACTATGAAGACCTCCTGGCCTGTGCACGTGGAGAGTTGTTCGGCCCCGGCAACGCGCAGTTGCCGTTGCCGCCGATGCTGATGTTCAACCGCATCACGGAGCTCTCCGAGACCGGCGGCGAGTTCGACAAGGGATTTGCGCGCGCAGAGTTCGACATCCACCCAGACCTCTGGTTCTTCCCCTGTCATTTCCAGGGCAATCCGGTGATGCCGGGCTGCCTTGGTCTCGATGCCCTTTGGCAGTTGACCGGCTTCTACCTCGGCTGGCTCGGCCTTGAGGGCAAGGGCATGGCCCTGTCCACTGGCGAAGTGAAGTTCAAGGGCATGGTTACCCCGTCCGTCAAGAAGGTCGAGTATGGCGTCGACTTCAAGCGCATCATGCGCGGCCGGCTTGTGCTGGGGATTGCCGATGGCTGGCTGAAGGCTGACGGCGAGCAGATCTACAAGGCAACCGACCTTCGGGTTGGTCTGGCCAAGACCTGATCCCATATGTGGAAGCGCGGGCGCGCTTCGGGATGCGCGCCTTCATTTTTCTGACGAAATAATACGGCTATTCTCCGGCCCCCGCCGGATGGTGGCATCGAAAGACAGGAGACCCCAATGAGGCGGGTTGTTGTTACGGGCATGGGCATCGTGTCGTCGATCGGCGATACGGCACAGGAAGTGCTGGAAAGCCTTCAGTCCGGCCGCTCCGGCATCGTGCGGGCGCAGGAATATGCCGACCTCGGCTTCCGTTGCCAGGTTCATGGCGCGCCCAAGGTCAAGCCGTTCGAGGTGCTCGACCGTCGCACCACGCGCTTCATGGGTGAAGGTGCAGCCTGGAACTACATCGCCATGCAGCAGGCGATTGCCGATTCCGGTCTTGAGGCCGGCGATGTCACCAACGAGCGCACCGGCATCATCATGGGGTCGGGCGGACCGTCCACCCACGCCATCGTGGAAGCGGCCGACATTACCCGTGAAAAGGGTCCCAAGCGCATCGGACCCACGGCAGTGCCGAAAGCAATGTCCTCGACCAACTCCGCGACGCTGGCCACTCCGTTCAAGATCCACGGCGTCAACTATTCGATCTCTGCCGCCTGTGCGACAACCAACATCTGCATCGGCAATGCGGCCGAACTGATCCAGTGGGGCAAGCAGGACATCGTCTTTGCCGGCGGCGGCGAGGAACTGGACTGGACGCTCTCCGTGCTGTTCGACGCCATGGGCGCCATGTCGTCCAAGTACAACGACACGCCTTCGACTGCATCGCGTCCCTATGACGCCAACCGCGACGGCTTCGTCATCGCCGGCGGCGCCGGCGTCCTGGTGCTTGAGGAACTGGAACACGCCAAGGCCCGTGGTGCCAAGATCTATGCCGAGGTCGTCGGTTATGGCGCGACATCGGATGGTCACGACATGGTTGCCCCCTCGGGCGAGGGCGCCGAGCGCTGCATGCGTCTGGCGCTGAAGACCGTCGATTGCGACGTGGATTACATCAATCCGCATGCAACCTCGACCCCGGTTGGGGACATCAAGGAGATCGAGGCGATCCGTACCGTATTCGGCGACAAGATCCCGCCAATCTCTGCCACCAAGGCGCTGTCCGGCCACTCGCTGGGAGCAGCCGGCGTGCAGGAGGCGATCTATTCGATCCTGATGATGCAGAACAACTTCATCGCAGCCTCCGCCCATATCGAAACAATCGATCCCGCCTTTGCCGACATGCCGATCGTGCGCCAGCGCGTCGACAACGCCGAGTTGAACTGCGTCCTGTCAAACGGCTTCGGCTTTGGCGGTACCAACGCTTCGGTCGTCTTCAAAAAATACAACGGTTAACAGATTGACGGATCCCTCCCGACGCCCCGCGGGGGATCCGGCAGTCGCACAGGAGTTTTTCATGAACGGGCTGATGAAAGGCAAGCGCGGGCTTGTCATGGGTGTTGCCAACGACCATTCGATCGCTTGGGGCATTGCCAAGACCTTGGCCGACCATGGCGCGGAGCTTGCCTTCACCTATCAGGGTGATGCATTCGGAAAGCGCATCAAGCCGCTGGCAGAGTCTGTCGGTTCGAAGATCCTGATGCCCTGCGATGTCGAGGACATTGCATCGGTCGACAAAGTCTTCGAGACGCTGACAAGTGAATGGGGAAGCATCGACTTTCTCGTGCATGCAATTGCCTATGCCGACAAGAGTGAACTTCGGGGACGCTATGCCGACACCTCGAGGGAGAACTTCTCCAAGGCGATGCTGATTTCCTGCTTCTCCTTCACTGAGATCGTCAAGCGGGCAGCGGCCATCATGCCGAACGGAGGCTCCATCGTGACGCTGACCTATGGCGGAGCGACGCGGGTGATGCCGAACTACAATGTCATGGGTGTCGCCAAGGCCGCGCTGGAGTCTTCCGTGCGCTACCTCGCAATGGACTATGGCGTGCAGGGTATCCGCGTGAACGCAATTTCGGCTGGGCCCGTGCGGACCCTTGCCGGATCTGTGATTTCGGATTCGCGCCTGATGTACAACTACCAGAAGCGCAATTCGCCGCTGGCACGTACCGTAACACTGGACGAGATCGGCGGCTCGGGCCTTTATCTCCTGTCCAGCCTGTCGGGCGGGGTGACCGGTGAGATCCACTTTGTCGACAGTGGCTACAACACCGTTTCAATGCCCCGTCTCGAGGAGTTGAAGCGGCAGGATCGCAGTGACGACTAAGGTACGATACAGCAAAAAAGGGCCGCAACAGCGGCCCTTTTCGTTTCTGCTAGTCGATGACCTCATCTGGATAGACGCCAAACAGGCGCGTTTGTTCAATCCAGCCGTCATAACCACGTCCTTCGACACGGCACCAGCCTTTGGAACAGGATTTGACGTTGGCCAATACTTTCGGAGCCAGATAGGCGACAATGCCCGAATCCACATCCGCCTTGGCATAAAGCGGGGTGTTTTCGCCGCTGGCATCCCAGGGGGTGACAAGCACAGTCCGACGTCCGGAAAGCAGAGAGTGGAACAGCCAGCCTTCCTTGCCTTCCCAATCGCGGACCCTGCGCCAGTTTTCAAATTCCTGGGTGATCTCGATCGGCAGGCCGGATTTCACATAAGTCCAGGCAACTTCATGTCGGTCCGACGGTCCTAGACGGACATTGGACCTGTCGGACTTGAGGCTGACAAAGCGTGGGATCGGCTGGCCGCTGCTGCCGGTCCGGGTGGTCTGGCCATGTGCCAGCGGGGCTGCGATCAGGATCAGCGAAAGGGCCAGAAGGGCGCCAAGACCATGAGGGATCGTGCGTTTGCGCCGGGGCTCGGATTGCCTGTTCATGCCTTCCTCTTGTTCTGCATTGTTCCCGTTTACCGGGTTCGCCGGACAGATTCCAGACCAGCCCTTGCAGGTTCGAGAGCTTCTGCCCAACCAACACATCAACCCCGCATTGTCGCACCGATACCCGACCAAGGTCGGGGCCCTGCGCCATTTGGCTGCCCTTGTATCTGGCGGACCATCTGGTAAGGAGAACGGGAGAGGCAGATTGGCGGCAACGCCATCAAGCTGAAGTGTAGGCCTGTTAGGGTTAAGGCGCCCTCAACGCAACGCAGAAGGCAAATGGCATGCCGAAGAAGAAGCCTGTGGTCGTCGTCACGCGCAAACTTCCGGATGTCGTCGAGACCCGGATGCGGGAACTGTTCGAGACGCGTCTGAATGAAAGCGATCGTCCTTACACGCAAGCCGAACTGGTCGAGGCCGTAAAGACCGCGGATGTCCTGGTGCCGACCGTGACCGACCGCATCGACGCGGCGCTGCTGTCGCAGGCCGGCCCGGACCTGAAGCTGATCGCCAACTTCGGCAATGGCGTCGACAACATCGACGTGGTCAGCGCCAACAACCGTGGCATCAACGTCACGAACACCCCTGGCGTCCTCACCGAAGACACCGCCGACATGACGATGGCGCTGATCCTGGCCGTGCCGCGCCGTCTCGCCGAAGGCATCAAGGTGATGAACACCGGTGAATGGTCCGGCTGGTCGCCGACCTGGATGCTTGGCCACCGGATCTGGGGCAAGCGCCTCGGCATCATCGGCATGGGCCGCATCGGTCAGGCAGTCGCACGCCGGGCCAAGGCGTTCGGCATGTCGATCCACTATCACAACCGCCGCCGGCTGCATTCCGACATCGAGGAATCCCTCGAGGCCACCTACTGGGAAAGCCTCGACCAGATGCTGGCCCGCATGGACGTCGTGTCGATCCACTGCCCGCATACGCCGGGGACCTATCACCTGCTGTCGGCCCGCCGCCTGAAGCTCCTGAAGAAGGACGCCTATGTGGTGAACACGGCCCGCGGCGAAGTGATCGACGAAAACGCGCTGATCCGTCAGCTTGAAGCAGGCGAGCTCGCTGGTGCGGGTCTCGACGTGTTCGAGCACGAGCCCGCGGTCAACCCGAAGCTGGCGCAGATGGACAAGGTGTTGCTGTTGCCGCACATGGGGTCTGCCACGCTCGAGGGCCGTATCGAGATGGGCGAGAAGGTCATCATCAACATCAAGACCTTCATGGACGGCCACCGCCCGCCGGACCGCGTCCTGCCGTCGATGCTTTGAACTGACAAACCCCGGCCTTGCCGGGGTTTCGTTTATGGCAAACACTTCGGCGTCATCCCCCACCCAGCAAAGCGGAGATCCGGGACCGGAGAGCCGAGGTCCACCCCACTCTCGGCAATCATCCCCGCCTTGTGCGGGGATCCATACTCCCTGAACCGCCTTCAGAAGCTATTGGTACGCCCCGGCTTGAGGCCTGAAAGCTGGATCCCCGCACAAGGCGGGGATGACCACTGGTGTTCGGTGTTTGGCGGTGGCTATCAGCAGGTGTCGTCTGGATGCAGGAGGCGGTTTGCCGTCAGCCAGCGTCCTTTGCCTCGTATTTCTTCCAGATCGCGCTGTCGCCCATGCCCTTGATGAAGCCGGCGTGGCGGTCGAGGTCGTCGGCGGTGAGGCGCGAGGGCAGGGGGGTGGGGCGAGGGCGTGCCGGGGCGGACGTCATCTGGCCGTCTGCGCCACTGTCACCCCGGTTTTGTGCGCCGGATCCGGCTTGGTCGATGTCAAATCCCAGCGCTCGCTGCCGTCCGCCGATCAGCTCGAGGTAGACTTCGGCCAGCAGTTCACTGTCGAGCAATGCGCCGTGTTTGGTGCGGCGCGAATTGTCGATGCCATAGCGCGAGCAGAGCGCGTCGAGCGAGTTCGGCCCCATCGGATGCTTGCGGCGGGCCAGTTCGAGCGTATCGATGACCTGGGTGCGCGGGATCGGCGGCCGGCCGACACGGTTCAGCTCCATGTTGATGAAGCCCATGTCGAAGGACGCGTTGTGAATCACGAGGGTCGAGTCCCCGACAAAGGCGAGGAAATCATCGACCACGGCCGCGAATTTCGGCTTGTCCGACAAGAACTCGGTCGACAGGCCGTGCACTGCGAACGCACCCTCCGGAACATCCCGTTCCGGGTTGATGTAGACGTGGTAGGTGCGGCCGGTCGGGACGTGGTTCAGCAGCTCGACGCCGCCGATTTCGACCAGGCGGTCGCCGTTGCGCGGATCGAGTCCTGTGGTTTCCGTATCGAAGGCAATTTCACGCATAGGCTGGGTCCGAATGGTCGGGCAGGGCTAGGGGCGAGAGTCGCTTCTTCCTGACGGCCATGCAATCCGAAAACATCGTTATCCTGCCTTGCTTGCCAGCGGTGGCCGGCCTTTGGCTGCCGGGGTTCTAGCCCCGGCCGGCCAGGGCACGCAGGATGCTGGCGACGGAGCGCCGCGCAGCGTCCACTCCATGATCGGTCTCGATGAGGAAATGCGCCCGGCGGCGCTTCTCGGCGTCCGGCATCTGCCGCGCGAGGATCGCCTCGAAACGTTCGACGGTCATGCCCGGCCGTGCCAGCGCGCGCGCGCGCTGGGTGTCGGGTCTGGCCGTCACGACCGCGACGGCATCGACGCGGTGCTCGCCGCGCGTTTCGAACAGCAAGGGGATGTCGAGGGCGACAATCCGCCGTCCTTCCTTGCGGCTTCTGTCCAGAAACGCCAGCTCCTCCTCGCGGACCAGCGGATGCACGATGGCCTCGAGACGGGCAATGGCCTCGGGTTTACCAAGCACTGCATTTCCTAGGCGTGTCCGGTCGACGATGCCACCAGCGACGGTGCCCGGAAAGGCGGCCTCGATCAGCGGTGCAGCCCGGCCAGAATACAGCGCATGCACAGTCGCATCGGCGTCGTGCACCGGAACTCCGGCCTCGGCAAACAGCTTGGCCGTGGTCGATTTGCCCATGGCAATCGAGCCGGTGAGACCCAGACGGATCATTTGGCGGCATCCAGATCGGCGAGGATCAGGTTGCGCAGCTCTGCATCAACCTGCGGCCGGAAACCAAACCAGCGTTCAAAGCCATTTACAGCCTGATGCAGCAGCATGCCGAGACCATCGACGGCAACGTTGCCCCGCTCCCTTGCCGCGCGCAGGAGGCCGGTTTCCAGGGGAACATAGACCGCGTCGGTCACCAGGGCATCCTGCGGCAATCCGGAGAGGTCGATATCCAGCTCGGGCTTGCCCATCATGCCCAGCGATGTGGTGTTGACCAGAACCCGGGCTTGTCCAAGCACGGTCCCCAGCTTGTCCCACGCATGAGCCACAACGTCGCTGCCGAAATGATCCGCGATTGCCTTGGCTTTTTCCTCGGTCCGGTTGATCACGTGCACTGGTGCAAAGCCGCGCGAGAGCAAGGCCCAGACGATCGCCCGGGCAGCACCGCCTGCGCCGAGGACCACGGCCGCCCCCTTGGTCCTGTCCCAGCCCGTCGCAGCCTCGTCGAGGTTGCCCAGAAAGCCGAGACCATCGGTGTTGGCGCCGCACAGCCGGCCATTGTCCAGCCAGAGCGTGTTGGCCGCGCCCATGGCTGTCGCCGCCGGATCCAGCCAGTCGCAAAGCGATGCCGCCAGCTCCTTGTGTGGCACCGTGACATTGCAGCCGGTGAGCCCGGATGCGGCCAGATCCCGGTAGAACCGTTCGGCATCTTCCGGTGCGACGGCCACGCGGTCGTAGTCGCCGGCAATGCCATGCTTCTTCAGCCAGTAATCGTGAATGAGCGGGGAGCGTGACTGAGCGACGGGCCAGCCGGTGATCGCGGATCGGCGGAGGTCGGTCATACGTCGGTCTCCCCAAGCGCGCGAAGCTCGCCCAGCAGCGGCAGCAAGGGCAGGCCGAGAATGCTGAAATAGTCGCCTTCAATCCGCTCGAACAGCCGGACACCGACGTTTTCCAGCTGATAGCAGCCGACGCTGGACAGGACCGCATCCCCGGCGAGCGCCAGATACCGACCAATCTCGGCTGGGGACAGAGCTCGCATCGTCAGCCGGGCGGTCGAGACATGACGCCAGAGGACTTCATCGCCGCGCGCCAGAACGACCGCGGAGTGCAGCTCGTGGGTTTTGCCGGACAGGTCCAGCAGCTGGCGGCGGGCGGCTTCCATGTCGGCCGGCTTGGTGAAACGCGCATTGCCAAGGCCAAGCACCTGATCCGCGCCGATCACCAGATCCTGCGGCCGGCGGCCCGCGACGTCGAGCGCCTTGGCCTCCGCCAGCACCTGGGCGATGTCCTCAGGGGGGAAGCCTGCCTCCAGCAGCGGCGCTTCAACGGCGCGTTCATCAACGGTTGCCGGATCGACCGCGAAATCGAGCCGGGCATTTGCAAGCAGAGTGGCGCGAATCCGGCTTCCGCTGGCGAGCACAAGGGCCATGAGAGTTTCCGTTTACTGGGCCGGTCAGGCGAGGGACTGAGCCTCTCCGGCGTTCCTGAAGTGGCGATAGAGTTCCATGATCTCTGCCGCCGTCTCTTCAATGGAGCGGCGGGTGACATCGATCAAGGGCCAGCCCTGTTCGACGCACAGCCGCCGGGTGGCCGCGATCTCCCGGGCGATCTCGCGCCGGTCGATGTAGAGATCATTATAGCCCTCGGAATTAAGCGAGAGCACACGGTTCTGGCGGATCTGCTGAATGCGCTCGGGAGAGGCAATCAGGCCAACAACGAGCGGGCGGGTCAGCCGGGTCAGATCCTCAGGCAGGGGAATGTCGGGGACGATCGGGACGTTGGCGCATTTGATGCCACGATTGGCGAGATAGATGCAGGTCGGGGTCTTCGAAGTGCGGCTGATGCCGACGAGAACGATGTCTGCCTGATTGAGGTTGTCCGCGATCTGACCGTCGTCGTGCATCATCGTGTAGTTCAGCGCATCGATGCGCTTGAAGTACTCGGCATCAAGGGCGTGCTGCCCGCCGGGACGCCGGGTGAAGGGCACATTGAGGTAGGACTGAAAAACAGCGAAGACAGGATCGAGGATGTTAACGAAAGGGATACCAATTTCGCGGCAAAACCGTTCCAGCCGCTCGGCAATCTCCTTGTCGACCAGAGTGTAGAGCACGATGCCCGGTGCCTGCTCGATCTGGCCGATGACACGGTCGAGCTGCTTGTGGGTGCGGACCAGCGGATACATATGTTCGATGGCCTGCACCGCCTCGTACTGGACGGTCGCGGCACGCGCCACGGTCATCAGCGTCTCGCCGGTCGAATCGGACACGAGATGGAGGTGGAAGTAGTGTCTGGATTTTCCCACAACAAATCCTCTCGCATGTGGATGGCGGGGGACAACCCGGCCTCTCCAGCTCCAGGCAGGAAAAGTCATCCCCGCTGAGCCGATTTCATTAACAGATCGTAAAATCGCGGCAACCGATGCCGAAACGGTTCGGCACTCATGTGGATCAACAGGGCCTTCCGGCCTCACCCTCAGTTTATCCACTTCGGCCACAAGTCTTAAGGAAGCCTTAACAACAGGCCAAGCTTTTGTTTTCGTTTCTTTTTTTGATCAAGCCGGATTCAATCCCCGATGCTTGTCCAGACCGCGCGACGATTCATTCCGGCGCGAAAAGTCAGAGGATGGATTGTGGACAACGAATGATCCCGGTAATCCACCCTTAAGAATAAGAAACAGATTCAAATCTACCGAGACTCCCTTACTGGGGCCCTGACGGGAAAAAGGACCGAGCCATGAAATCGAACGACCGGGCCGTCATGCGCGTACTCGCTGGTGAAAGGCTCTACCCGCCACCGGTCTGGATGATGCGACAGGCAGGGCGGTATCTGCCCGAGTACCGGGAGACCAGGGCCAAGGCGAAGAACTTCCTCGACTTCTGCTACAATCCGGATCTGGCAACGGAAGTGACGCTTCAGCCGATCCGCCGTTACGGCTTTGATGCATCGATCCTGTTCTCGGACATCTTCGTCGTCCCGGATGCCATCGGCTATCCGGTTCGCTTTGAGGAAGGGCGTGGACCGGTTCTCGAACCTCTGTCGCAGAATGTGCTGGACCGGCTTGAGCAGGGACGAGCAGAGGCTCATCTGGCGCCGGTGATCGAAACAGTCCGCCGTCTGCGCAGCGAGCTTCCGGAAGAGACCACGCTGCTCGGCTTCTGCGGAGCGCCCTGGACCGTTGCCTGCTACTCGGTCGCAGGTCATACGACGCAGGACCAGACAGCCGCCCGGGTTGGCGCCTATCGCGATCCGGCCCTGATGCAGCGGTTCATCGACGAACTCGTCGTTGCATCTATCGCCTATCTGATCCGCCAGCTTGATGCCGGCGCAGACGCCCTGCAGATTTTCGACACCTGGGCGGGTGTTCTTGACGATGCAGGTTTTGCCCGCTGGTCGATCGAGCCAACCCGCCAGATCGTTGCCGGGGTGAAGGCAGCCCGGCCGGATGCGCGGATCATCGGTTTCCCGAAGGCATCGTCAGCCCGCCTGACGGCCTATGTGACTGGCACAGGTGTGGATGCTGTGGGCCTTGACTGGACCGCGCCGGACCACATCGCCCAGTCGATCCAGAAGTCTGTACCCATCCAGGGCAATCTCGATCCAATGCGGCTGGTGGCCGGCGGCGCGGCGCTGGATGACGGCATCGCCCATGTGCTCGAGGCGCTGGGGCAGGGTCCGCTGATTTTCAATCTTGGCCATGGCGTGACGCCAGAGACTGATCCGGCGCATGTGGCCCGGATGGTCGAGCGCGTGCGGCAGGGATGAGGAGGTTAGGATGGATCTCTATCTCTGGCTGAAAGCGCTGCATGTCATCGCCATCATCGCCTGGATGGCCGGGATGCTGTATCTGCCCCGGCTGTTCGTCTATCACGCTGATGTGCCGGTCGGGTCACCGCAGTCCGAGACCTTCAAGGTCATGGAACGGCGGCTGCTGAAGGCGATCATCAATCCGGCCATGATCGTGGCCTGGATCCTGGGGCTGTGGCTTGCCTATGAGTTGGATGCGTTTCACGATGGCTGGTTCCACGCCAAGCTCACGCTGGTGCTTCTGATGTCCGGCGTGCATGGATACCTGTCGCGCTGCGTGAAGGTCTTTGCTCGCGACGAAAACACGCGGCCTGCACGGTTCTATCGCATCCTGAATGAAGTCCCGACGCTCTTGATGATTGGCATTGTTATCCTGGTTATCGTCAAGCCATTCTAAGTGCCGCTACGTATGCAATCGGTTCCAGGTCCTGAAGCAGAGAATACGCTCTTGCGGGACCTGGACGAAGCAGTTATGGTCGCTGCCAACTTCTCGAAAGGCGCGCGGGGTGCACCTCCAGACCGTGCCTAATGGCGAAGCTAGTCGGCACCCCTCACGCCGGCACACGCCGAGACTTCACTTCTGTTGCCGATTTCATTCGCGTTTCGGAAATCAGAAGCGTCCTTCCGCGTACTCATCTCCCACCTAACAGAGAACGACCCCAATTTATGCGGGAAATGAAACTCAAAGATCTGAAAGCAAAATCGCCGACCGAGCTTCTGACCTTCGCGGAAGAGCTTGAAGTTGAGAACGCCAGCACGATGCGCAAGCAGGAGCTGATGTTCGCGATCCTGAAGAACCTTGCGGCGCAGGATGTCGAGATCATCGGCGAAGGCGTGGTCGAAGTCCTGCAGGACGGCTTCGGCTTCCTACGTTCGCCGGACGCGAACTATCTCCCGGGCCCTGACGACATCTATGTTTCGCCGTCACAGATCCGCCGCTTCTCACTGCGGACCGGCGACACGGTCGAAGGCCAGATCCGCAGCCCGAAGGAAGGCGAGCGCTATTTCGCGCTGCTCAAGGTCAACACCATCAATTTCGAGGATCCGGAGAAGACCCGGCACAAGGTCCACTTCGACAACCTCACCCCGCTTTATCCCGATGAGCGGTTCAAGATGGAAATGGGCGATCCGACCTCGAAGGATCTCTCCTCGCGCATCATCGATCTTGTTGCGCCGCTCGGCAAAGGCCAGCGCGCCCTGATCACCGCGCCGCCGCGCACCGGCAAGACGGTGTTCCTGCAGAACATCGCAAAGTCGATCACCACCAATCATCCCGAATGCTACCTCATCGTTCTGCTGATCGATGAACGTCCGGAAGAAGTGACGGACATGCAGCGGACGGTGAAGGGCGAGGTGGTTTCCTCCACCTTCGACGAACCGGCAACGCGCCACGTGCAGGTTGCCGAAATGGTCATCGAGAAGGCCAAGCGCCTGGTCGAGCATGGCCGCGACGTGGTCATCCTGCTCGACTCGATCACCCGCCTCGGCCGCGCCTACAACACCGTCGTGCCGTCTTCCGGCAAGGTCCTGACCGGTGGTGTGGACGCCAACGCGCTGCAGCGCCCGAAGCGCTTCTTCGGTGCTGCACGTAACATCGAAGAGGGCGGCTCGCTGACCATCATCGCGACCGCGCTGATCGACACCGGCAGCCGCATGGACGAAGTGATCTTCGAAGAGTTCAAGGGAACGGGTAACTCCGAAATCATCCTGGACCGCAAGATCTCCGACAAGCGTGTCTATCCGGCCATCGATATCCAGCGCTCCGGCACCCGCAAGGAAGAGCTGCTGGTTGCGCCTGAACGTCTCAAGAAGACCTTCGTCCTGCGCCGCATCCTCAACCCGATGGGCACGGTCGATGCGATCGAGTTCCTGCTCGACAAGCTGAAGCAGACCAAGTCGAACGACGATTTCTTCGACAGCATGAACACCTGATCCGAATCGGATCCGGTTCAGTCTCAAAGGCGCCGGCGGCAACTCCGGCGCCTTTCGTTTTGACAGGGACCCTGCACTGGATTTGAATCGGACGCGTACCGAAAGGCATCCCATGATCCGTCTTGAAACCGAACGCCTCATTCTCCGCCCTTGGGAAGACAGGGATCTCGACGCATTTGCCGCCATGAACTCCGATCCGGAGGTCATGCGCTATTTTCCGTCGGTGATGGACCGGGACGGGACCAGTGCCATGATGGAGCGTGCGCGGGCAAAACTGTCCGCTGACGGCTTTTGCGTGTTTCCCGTGGAGCGGAAGGCGGACGGTGCCTTCCTCGGCTTCGTGGGGCTCAACAGGCCATCCTACGACAAGCCCTTGCCGTTTGATCCTTGCGTCGAAATCGGCT
Organism: Pannonibacter carbonis; assembly: GCF_003012935.1. Classification (GTDB taxonomy): domain Bacteria; phylum Pseudomonadota; class Alphaproteobacteria; order Rhizobiales; family Stappiaceae; genus Pannonibacter; species Pannonibacter carbonis. The sequence goes on from NZ_PUDR01000012.1 coordinate 40,355, forward strand.
GGCGATTGGCTCGCCACGCCTGGGGGCTGGGCTATGCGACTGAGGCGGCCCGGGCATGGTTGCGATTCGGCTTCGAAACTCTTGGCCTCGACGAGATCGTATCCTTCACGGCACAGGACAATTTTCCGTCCCAGAAGGTGATGCAGCGGCTGGGTATGGTCCGTGATCCGGCCGATGATTTTCTGCATCCGATGCTCGGGCCTGATCACCCTCTCGCGCCGCATGTGTTGTATCGGCTCGCGCGGACATAGAGATCAGCGACGACATCCCCGATTCACGTGAAACATCGGTCGTGAAACAGCCGCCGTGGCAGCGCCGGAAAGGTGAGCGCCATTTGAATCGGCAGCGGATTGATCGGGCAGTGACACGAGACGCGGCATGCCGTCTGCGCCGGATCGAATCGGCTGCGCATCGATCACGGCGCATGACTAGGCATCCGGTGCAGAAGCCTGTATGCGGCTGGGTCAGGTTTTTTCGCTTGTTGCAGTCAGGTTCGGTTCAGTTCGATGCATGACACGATCTATGCCCTCTCCAGCGGTGCGCTGCCGTCCGGCGTTGCGGTGATCCGTCTCAGTGGCCCGTCGGCGCTGGCGGCCTTGTCGGCGCTGACTGGCCGGTCGTTTCCGGCGCGCAAGGCAAGCCTCAGTACACTCAAGGATCCGCAGACCGGCGAGGTGCTGGATCAGGCTCTTGTCGTCGTGTTTCCGGGACCAGCCAGCTTCACTGGTGAGGATGTGGTGGAACTGCAGTGCCACGGTGGCAGGGCGGTCGTTGCGGCGGTTCTGGCTGAGCTTGGGCGGCTTCCTGACCTTCGCCCTGCCGAGGCCGGGGAGTTTACCCGCCGGGCTTTCGAACAGGGACGGATGGACCTGACAGAGGTCGAGGGTCTTGCCGATCTAATTGCGGCCGAGACCGAGGCGCAGCGACGCCAGGCCTATCGGCAGATGGATGGCGCGCTCGGCCGGCTCTATGAGGGATGGCGCAAGCGGCTCCTGCACATGCGGGCGATGATCGAGGCGGACTTCGACTTCGCCGATGAGGACGATGTTCCCGGCAGTGTTGCCGATGAGGTCTGGCGGGAGGCGGGCGCCCTCCGCGATGAGGTGGCTGCCCATCTGGCTGCCGGGCCGCGCGGTGAACGTTTGCGGGAAGGATTGCAGGTCGTTTTGCTGGGAGCGCCCAATGCGGGCAAGTCGAGCCTGCTCAATGCCATTGCCGGTCGGGATGTCGCCATCGTTACGGAAGAGGCGGGGACCACTCGCGACGTGATCGAAGTGCACCTCGATCTTGGTGGCTACCCTGTCACGCTGGCAGACACCGCGGGACTTCGGGGCGATGCGGGCCGGGTCGAACTGGAAGGCATCCGCCGGGCAACCGAGCGAGGGCGCGCTGCAGACCTTGTTCTCTGGCTGCAGGAACCAGGTGGACCGGCGCCTGATGATCGGGACAACGGACTGCCGGATGCGATCAGGATCGAGTCGGTTCCGGTCTGGTTGGTTCGGACCAAGACCGATCTTGAGACTCCCTCGAAACGAGACTTATCCGAAACAGAGCTTGGTTTTGCTTTGTCCATTGCAAAAGGGGAGGGGCTTTCCGGGTTGCTGGATGCGCTTTCTCATTTTGCTGGCGAGATGTTTGGACGGGGTGAGACCCTGGTGGCGACGCGGCAGCGACACCAGCATCATCTTCGATCCTGTCTCGAAGGTCTCGATGAAGCTCTTCGCCAGGCGCATCTGCCAGCGGAGCTCAGGGCAGAGGACTTACGGCGGGCCGGCGATAGCCTCGGCCGGATCACCGGGCGGATCGACGTTGAGGATCTGCTTGATGTGATCTTCAGCGAGTTTTGCATCGGCAAGTGAGTGTTTCACGTGAATCCGGTTCGCTATCGAACCGACCCATGTTTCACGTGAATCATTTCAGGTTCGACGCAACTTGTTTCACGTGAATCAGCGGTCGGGTGATGCGTGGATCAGGCGGCGGGTGTTTCACGTGAATCCGTGAGACCTTGGCAATTGTCCGGGTTGATTCACGTGAAATCACTTTGACCAAAGCCGGTTGGATTCCCTATAAGGAAGCGAATACGTGAACCGGTTTGGCCGGAGAGTTGCGCTGTCCGCAAGGCGGGTAGTCAGGTCAGGTTCCGGGCGTTCCTTCCAATTGAAACACGGTGACGGGCAGGCATTGGTCTGCGTCGAATGGGTGCGGTGCGGATGACTGAGGCGTTGCGATTTGATGTTGTGGTGATCGGTGGTGGTCACGCCGGCTGCGAGGCGGCTGCGGCTGCGGCGCGGCTTGGCGCGCGCACTGCTCTCGTCACGCATCGGTTCGAGACCATCGGTGTCATGTCCTGCAATCCGGCCATCGGTGGCTTGGGCAAGGGGCATCTGGTGCGCGAGATCGACGCGCTGGATGGTCTGATGGGGCGCGTCGCGGACCGGGCGGGTATCCAGTTTCGCATGCTCAATCGGCGCAAGGGTCCGGCGGTGCGTGGGCCCCGCGCCCAGGCGGATCGCAAGCTCTATCGCGAAGCCATGCAGGCGGAGATCCGGTCTGCGGCAAATCTCGAAGTCGTCGAGGGTGAGGCGGATCAGCTGCTGCGTCGGGATGGCGTGATTTGCGGTGTGGCGCTCAAGGACGGCCGCGCGATCAGCTGCGGTTCCGTGGTGCTGACGACGGGAACATTCCTGCGGGGGCTGATCCATATCGGTGATCGCAAGATCCCGGCGGGTCGTGTCGGTGAGGGTCCGGCGCTGGGTCTGTCGGCGTCGCTCGAAGACATTGGCTTTGCACTGGGGCGCCTCAAGACCGGAACGCCGGCGCGTCTGGACGGTCGCACCATCGACTGGGCGCGGCTGGAAGAGCAGCCGGGGGATGACGAGCCGGTGCCGTTCTCCACGATGACGACTGCAATCACGACGCCGCAGATCTCGTGCCACATCACCCGAACGACGGATGAGACGCACCGGATCATTCGCGAGAACCTGTCCCGGTCGGCGATGTATTCCGGCGAGATCAAGGGGCGCGGGCCGCGCTACTGCCCGTCGATCGAGGACAAGATCGTCCGTTTCGGCGACCGCGACGGGCATCAGATTTTTCTGGAGCCGGAAGGGCTCGACGACCATACGGTCTATCCGAATGGGATTTCCACCTCTCTGCCGGAGGATGCGCAGCTGGCGTTTCTCAAGACCATTCCGGGTCTCGAAAATGTGTCGGTGCTGCAGGTCGGTTATGCCATCGAGTATGACCACGTGGATCCACGTGAACTGACGACGACGCTGGAGGCCAAGCGTTGCAAGGGGCTGTTCCTCGCCGGCCAGATCAACGGCACGACTGGCTATGAAGAGGCGGGGGCGCAGGGGCTGGTTGCCGGCCTCAATGCCGCATTGCGCGCGGGCGGATCGGCCCGGGATTTCGTCGTGGATCGGGGGCAGGGCTATATCGGCGTCATGATCGACGATCTGGTGACGCGCGGGATCACCGAGCCCTATCGCATGTTCACATCCCGCGCAGAGTACCGTCTGTCGCTGCGGGCGGACAACGCCGATCAGCGGCTGACGCCGTCCGGCATCGCGCTTGGATGTGTCGGGTCTTCCCGTCAGGCTGCGTTCGAGAAGAAGTTGCAGGAGCTCGATGCAGCGCGCGCACTCATGCAGGGCCTGTCGATCACGCCGGCCCAGGCGGTAAAGCAGGGGCTGCCGCTGAATCAGGACGGCATCCGGCGCAGCGCCTTTGATCTTCTGTCCTATCCCGATATGACGGTGGATCAGCTCTATCCAGTCTGGCCGCAGCTTGCCGACATTCCGGCCTCGATTGCGGAGCAGGTGGCGACGGATGCGCTCTATGCGGTTTATCTCGATCGGCAAGCGGCCGATATCGCTGCGCTTCGCCGCGATGAAGCTCTGACCATTCCGGATGCGTTCGATTTCTCGGCGCTGGCTGGGCTGTCGAACGAGATCAAGCAAAAACTCGAAACGGTGCGGCCGGCGACGATTGGCCAGGCATCGCGCATGGACGGCATGACGCCGGCCGCCCTGACTTTGTTGCTGTCGCAGGTCAAGCGCCAGGAACGGCGCGGGGCGGCGTGAAGGACCTGTGAATATGGCTGGGACAACACCCCTCGATGGCCCGCATGTTCTGCGGGAATACGCCTCTGTTTCACGTGAAACTGAAGCCCGGTTGAAAACCTACGTGGATTTGGTACTGCGCTGGCAGCCGGCCCAGAACCTGATCTCACCGGCGACCATCCCGGAGATCTGGCGGCGGCACGTGGCCGACAGCCTGCAGCCGCATCTGGTGCGGCCGGAGGCGAAACGGTGGGTGGACCTCGGCAGCGGGGCAGGGTTCCCCGGGATCGTCACGGCGATCCTCCTTGCCGACACGGCCGGCGCGCATGTCTATTTCGTCGAGAGCAACCAGCGCAAGGCGGCGTTCCTGCGCACGGCGCTGCGTGAGACCGGGTCGAATGGCACCGTCATTCCGGCCCGGATCGAGTCGGTTGCGGAACAATGGACGCATGGTCCGGTGGATGCGGTTTCAGCGCGTGCGCTGGCGGCGCTGGATCTTTTGTTAGGGTTTTCCCGGGCGTTCATGGACCAGGGCGCGGTGGCTGTTTTCCACAAAGGGCGCGATTTTCAGCGCGAGGTTAATGAAGCGTCTCACGCATGGGCCTTTGATCTGGTAGAAAAGGCCAGTCTCATTGATCCCGAGAGCCGCATGTTGATCCTCTCCAACCTGACGGCCCGATCTGACGAGGAAGGTTCCCGCTGATGAACAGGCTTCCTGAAACCCCGCGCGTTCTGGCGCTGGCCAACCAGAAGGGTGGCGTTGGCAAGACGACGACGGCCATCAACCTAGGTACCGCTCTTGCCGCCATCGGCGAGCGCGTGCTGGTCGTCGACCTTGATCCGCAGGGCAACGCCTCGACGGGTCTCGGGATCGATCGCCGCGACCGGGCGCTGTCGACCTATGACGTGCTCTGTGGTGACTGCAGCATGGAAGAGGCGGTGAAGGAGACGGCGGTGCCGCGTCTCTGGGTCGCTCCGTCGACGATGGATCTTCTCGGCCTCGAGCTGGAAATTGCCTCCAGCGCCGACCGCGCCTATCGCCTGCGCAAGGCCATTGACGAGTTTGCCTCGTCGCGGCTGTTCCGCGAGATGGGCTTCTCCTATGTGCTGGTCGACTGCCCGCCGTCGCTGAACCTTCTGACGATCAACGCGCTGTCGGCGTCGCACTCGATCCTGGTGCCGCTGCAGTGCGAGTTCTTCGCGCTGGAAGGTCTGTCGCAGCTGCTGTCGACGGTCGAGCAGGTGCGCAACGCGCTCAACAACGAGCTGACCATCCACGGCATCGTGCTGACCATGTACGACAGCCGCAACAACCTCTCGAGCCAGGTCGTGGCCGACGTGCGCGAGACGATGGGCGATGCGGTCTACGAGACCATCATCCCGCGCAACGTGCGCATTTCGGAAGCGCCGTCCTATGGCAAGCCGGCGCTGCTCTATGACCTGAAGTGCTCCGGCAGCCAGGCCTATCTGCGGCTTGCTTCCGAGATCATTCAGCGCGAGCGGGAGCTGCGCCGCGTCGCGGCCTGAGGCTAGGTCCTTGCCGAAACGATATTCAACGCGGCGGCAGCGCCGCGTTTTCCATTCTGAAGACACGACCAGCGCGCAAGCGGAGAAGAACCATGGCTGAAGACGGCGGACGCAACAAACGGTTGGGCCGGGGACTTGCGGCCCTTATCGGTGACGCCGGCATCGTTCCGGCTTCGCAGGATCAGGCGGCGGCCCAGGCGGACAAAAGCCCCCCGCGCGACACCCGAAAGGTGCCTGTCGAGTTCCTGGAGCCGAACCCGCGCAACCCGCGCAAGAGCTTCCACGAAAAGGATCTGACCGAGCTGACGGATTCGATCCGCGAGAAGGGCATCATCCAGCCGATCCTGGTGCGTCCGGCCGCAGGCAAGCCGAACCATTTCGAGATCATTGCCGGCGAGCGCCGGTGGCGGGCGGCGCAGCGGGCGGGCCTGCATGATGTGCCGGTGCTGATCCGCGAGATCACCGACCAGGAAGCGCTTGAGCTGGCGATCATCGAGAACGTGCAGCGCGCCGATCTCAACCCGATCGAAGAGGCGCTCGGCTATGAGCAGCTGACGGCCGAGTTCGCCTACAGCCAGAATGATCTGGCGCGCCTGATCGGCAAGAGCCGCAGTCATGTCGCCAACACCATGCGCCTCCTTAAGCTGCCGAATGCCGTGAAGGACTATCTGTCGGAAGGGCTGATCACGGCCGGCCACGCGCGCGCGCTGATCACGCTGGAGGATCCGTCTGCGCTGGCCGAGCTGATCGTCGAGAAGGGCCTGTCCGTGCGCGAGGCGGAGAAGCTGGCACAAGATCCGGAGATCCTGTCCAAGCTGTCCGGCAGCAAGGATCCTGCGGCCAAGGTGGAGAAGGATGCGGACACTCGCGCCCTTGAAAAGCGCCTCACCGACAGCCTCGGGCTGAAGGTCGCCATCGGCCACAAGGCAGGCAAGGATTCGGGGGAGCTGAAGATCAAGTATGCCTCGCTCGAGCAGCTCGACGAGCTGTGCCGAAAGCTCGGCATCGAAACCCGTTAAGGGTTCGTTAGGATTTTCGAATCGGAAGCGGTCCGGATTTTCCGGGCCGCTTTCTTTTTATCTGCGGGATTTGCTGCGGGCCGTGGCGACGCGGGCGAGGGTCAGCAGGGCTTCGGACAGGACCGGCATGCCGATGCGGTCATTGAGGCGGGCGATGCGCATGGCGTCGTACAGCCGGTCCATCGCCTTCTCCAGGTCCTGGGAGTTCCAGATCGACAGCTGCCGGGTGAGGGCAGGCTTGCGCTTGAAGAACACCGGCGGCTTCACCGTTTCGATGACCTGTGCGGCCGGAGTGCCGCTGTCGACGTCGGCGCGCAGGCGATGCAGCCACTGGAAATGCGCGAGGGTCTGACCGGCGATCACGGAGGCGTTGCTGCCTGCTGCATCCAGGCGTTCAAGCCCGTGGTCGAGGGCGGGCAAGTCGCCACCGGCTGCCGCGTCGATCAGCTCGGACAGTTCGAAGGCCGAAGCATCGCCGATGATCGCCTCGATGTCGTCCGTGTCGATGCGGCCCTTGCCGTGGGCATAGAGGCAGAGCTTGCGCAGCTCGCCACGGCTGGCCATCCGGTCGGCACCCAGAAGGCCGTGCAGGCTCGCGCGGGCTTCCCGGGTAATGGTGAGCCCGGCCGCCCGTGTTTCCTCGTCTATGAGCGTTTCCAGGTCCCTGGCTGTGTCCGCATAGCAGGGAACGGCGACGGCACGCTTGTCGTTCTCGAACAGCTTGCGCAGGCCGGTGCTCTTCTTCAGGTCGCCGGCCTCGATCACCACTACGGCGGGGCAGTCGAGCAGGTTGACCACGGGGGTGACGGCAGGCAGCAGGTTGCGGCCTCCGGCATCCTTGACCCAGATGGTGCGGCGGCCGCCGAACAGGGGAATGGTGAGGGCCTCGTCGATCAGCCGATTCGGATCTGAAACGAGATCGCCGGCATCGAGCTTGGCCTGGCTGAAGGGGTCGTCGTTGCCGGCGCTGTAGGCGGCAACGAGGGCCTGTGCCCGTTCGGACACAAGCCCCGTGTCGGGTCCGTAGACCAGGATCGCGTGGACATTCGCCGGCGGCTTGGCGACAAAACGATCAATGTCGCCGGCTTTCAGCGCGACCACGGGATCACCTCACTTGCGAGTGGCAAAGTAACCGGCGATGCGCGCCTGGACGTCCTGCGCCACCACCTTCGCCGCCCGCTCTTCCGCATCACGGCGGGCGCGCAGGTTGGCGAAGCGCTGGCTGGAGAAGTCGTAGGAGGCGGTTGCGAAGGACTTGCCGGTCATCAGGGTGCGATTGTCCGCAGCGTCGGAGAGGACGAAGGTGACATTCATGGTGGTCGAATAGGCAGATGGTACGTCAGCCAGACGCTCCACGCCGACTTCCGACACGCCGATGTTCATCACCATGCGCAAGCGATACTTCTTGGCTGGCGGGTAGGTGCCACGCTCGAAGCCGAACGTCAGCTCATTGTAGAGGACGCGGCGCGCGTCCGAGAGACGCATCTCGTTGACCGTATCGATCTTCTCGATCTCGATCGCCGCCAGTTCCCCCTGCACCGTTTCTCCGGCTGCACCGGCCGTTGTCGGAAGCTGGCCATAGAGTGGCCGCACCTGGCAGCCGGCCAGCAGCAATCCGCTGGCCAGAACAAGGGCAACTCCGACGGAAGTACGGCGCCCGCGCGCCCAAGCGTCAGCCAACGACATTCACGATCCTCTGCGGCACCACGATGATCTTGCGCGGAGCGCGGCCTTCCAGCGCCCGCTGGACGAACTCCTGTGCCACTGTGGCTGCTTCGACGTCCGCCGTCGAGGCGTCCCGTGCAACAGTGATCTCGCCCTTCTTCTTGCCGTTCACCTGCACCGGCAGGACAATGCTGTCCTCGACAAGCAGGCTTTCGTCCAGAGCAGGCCAACTGGCCTCGGCGACGAGGCCGGAGTGGCCCAGCTCGGTCCAGCATTCTTCGGCAAGATGCGGCATCATTGGTGCCATCATCATGACAAGATAGTCGCAGGCCTCACGGGCAGCCCAGGCGGTGTCGGCATCACCCAGGCCGTTGTGCACGGTCTTGCCGATCTGGTTCACCAGTTCGTAGATGCGGGCAACGGCGCGGTTGAAGCCGAGGCCTTCGATGTCGCGCGACACGGCCGCCAGCGTCTTGTGGGTGGCACGGCGCAGCTCCAGCGCGGCATCGCCCATCTGCGGGGCCTCGGTGCTGCGCTTCGGCGTGGCGGCAACTTCGCCGACCAGACGCCAGACGCGCTGCACGAAGCGCCAGGAGCCCTGAACGCCTTCCTCGGTCCAGATGACATCACGCTCCGGCGGGCTGTCCGACAGCACGAACCAGCGCGCGGTGTCGGCGCCATAGGTCTCGATGATGTCCGTCGGGTCGACCGTGTTCTTCTTCGACTTCGACATCTTCTCGATAGAGCCGATGGTCACCGGTGCGCCGGTGGCTACCTCGATGGCCGAGCGGGTGTCGCCTTCGATGAACTGGATCTCGGTCGGGCTGAGCCACTTGCCTTCCGTGCTCTTGTAGGTCTCGTGCGTGACCATGCCTTGGGTGAAGAGGCCCTTGAACGGCTCCTTCAGGTTCAGCGCGCCGACTTTCTGCATCGCGCGGGTGAAGAAGCGCGAATAAAGCAGGTGCAGGATCGCATGCTCGATGCCGCCGATATACTGGTCGACAGCCAGCCAGCCATTGGCCGCGGCCGGTTCCGTCGGCTGGTCGGCATGCGGCGCGGTGAAGCGGGCGAAATACCAGGAACTGTCCACGAAGGTGTCCATGGTGTCTGTTTCACGGCGCGCCGGCTTGCCGCATTTCGGGCAGGCGCAATGGCGCCAGGTGGCGTGCCGGTCGAGCGGGTTGCCCGGTTTGTCGAAATTGATGTCGTCCGGCAACTTGACCGGCAGGTTCTCGTCCTTTTCCGGAACCACGCCGCAGTCGTCGCAGTGGATGACCGGGATCGGGCAGCCCCAGTAGCGCTGGCGCGAAATGCCCCAGTCACGCAGGCGGTAATTCACCTGGCGCGAAGCCTGGGCCGATCCGTCGATGATCACGGCTTCGAGCTTCTTTGCCACGGTTTCCTTGGCCTCAGCGATGCTGAGTCCGTCGAGGAAGCCTGAATTGAAGATCGTGCCGTCATCCGTGTAGGCGATATCGGCCACGTCGAAGGTCGCGGCATCCGCATCCTTCGGCAGCACGACGGGCTTGACCGGCAGGCCGTACTTGCGGGCGAAATCGAGGTCGCGCTGGTCATGCGCCGGGCAGGCGAAGATCGCGCCGGTGCCGTAATCCATGAGGATGAAGTTGGCGACATAGACCGGCAGCTCGATGGAAGCATCCAGCGGATGCTTCACGCGCAGGCCTGTGTCCATGCCCTTCTTCTCGGCCGTCTCGATGGCTTCGGCCGAGGTGCCGATGCGGCGGCAGTCCTCGATGAAGACGGCCAGATCCGGATTGCTCTCGGCGAGCTTCACCGAGATCGGGTGATCCGGCGACAGGCCCATGAACGAGGCACCGAACAGCGTGTCGGGGCGGGTGGTGAAGATCTCGAGGGTCTTGTCGCCCGTCGGGGCCGGAGCGGTGAACTCGAAACGGACGCGCAGGCCTTCAGACTTGCCGATCCAGTTCTTCTGCATCAGTCGGACCTTTTCCGGCCAGCGGTCGAGCGTGTCGATCGCTTCCAGAAGATCCTCGGAATAGTCGGTGATCTTGAAGAACCACTGGGTCAGCTCGCGCTGCTCGACGAGCGCGCCGGAGCGCCAGCCGCGGCCATCAATGACCTGCTCGTTGGCCAGCACGGTCATGTCGACCGGGTCCCAGTTGACCTTGGACTTCTTGCGGTAGACGAGGCCGGCTTCCAGGAACTTCAGGAACAGGCGCTGCTGCTGGGTGTAGTACTCCACGTCGCAGGTCGCGAACTCGCGGCTCCAGTCCAGCGACAGGCCCATGATCTTGAGCTGGCCGCGCATGAAGGCGATGTTCTCGTAGGTCCAGTCCTTCGGATGGACATTGTTCTGCATGGCCGCGTTTTCGGCCGGCATGCCAAAGGCATCCCACCCCATCGGATGCAGGACGTTGAAGCCCCTGGCGCGCTTGTAGCGGGCCACGACATCGCCCATGGCGTAGTTTCGCACATGGCCCATGTGAATGCGGCCGGACGGGTAGGGGAACATCTCCAGCACGTAGTATTTCTCGCGCGGATCCTCGTTGGACGTCTTGAACACGTCCTTCTCGTCCCAGACCTTCTGCCAGCGCGCTTCGACGTCGCGCGCGTTGTAGCGTTCCCGTTCCGTAACCATCAAATTCGCCATTTCACTGGCGCCCGCGAACCGGGCGCACATCAAACAAACACCTGCCGGACTGTCACCAGAATTTCCCGCAAGGGTCAACATGATTGGCTGAAATTGCGGCGCTTTTCGCGCCCGTCTGCCTCGGGGCGGCTGGGCCAGGAGATGCTTTCACTTGAACCGGACCAGCTTGCCGCCGTATCAGAGCGGTCAGGGACCGTTACGGTCCGCTTTCGCCGGAGTATCCTCATGGCCGCTACCGCCATCGACCGACTTGCCACCGTCCAGTCCGACATTCGCGCGGCGGAGGCGGAACACAACCGCAGCGCCGGCTCCGTGACCCTGGTCGCGGTCTCCAAGACCTTTGAAGCGGAAGAGATCCGCCCGGTGCTGGAGGCCGGGCAGCGCGTGTTCGGCGAAAACCGCGTTCAGGAAGCCATGGGTAAATGGCCTCAGCTGCGAACCGAGTTCAGCGATATCCAATTGCATCTCATCGGACCGCTGCAGTCGAACAAGGCAAAGGAGGCGGTTGCGACCTTTGATGTCATTCACACCATCGACCGGGAAAAGATCGCCCGGGCGCTGAAGGCCGAGATGCTGGCGCAAGGCCGCGATCTGCCGTGCTTCATCCAGGTGAACACCGGCGAGGAACCGCAGAAGGCTGGCATCGCACCGAAAGAGGCCGATGCCTTCATTCGCCTGTGCCGCGAGGATATCGGCCTTAACGTGATTGGCCTCATGTGCATTCCGCCCGTGGAGGAAGCCCCGGGCCCGCATTTCGCCTTGCTTGAGAAGATTGCCGCTCGCAATGGCCTGACGCAACTGTCCATGGGCATGTCGTCCGACTATGAGACGGCTGTTTCCTTCGGGGCGACCCATGTGCGGGTCGGTTCGGCGATTTTCGGCGGGCGTGGTTGAGCCGCATGCGGAGAGGGCAGTTATCATGATGTTTGACGGCATCAATCTTGTCGGCGTTGCCGCTGCAGCTGTGGCCAGTTTCGCATTTGGCGCGCTGTGGTATGGCCTGCTTGGCCGGGTGTGGCAGCGCGCCGCCGGGCTTTCCGCTGATCAGGCGCGCCCGACCGCGATCACCATGCTGGTGACCTTTGTCGCTGAACTGCTGATGGCCTTCATCTTTGCCGGCGTCATCTATCATGCAGGTGGTCTCAGCGTGAACAGCGGCCTGATTTCGGCCGGCATGATCTGGACCGGCTTTTTCCTTACATCGCTGGTTGTGTCGCATCGGCATCAAAAGACTAGCCCGCTTCTCCTTCTGGTCGATGGGGGCCACTGGCTGGGTGTTCTCTTGATCCAGGGTGTCGTGATCGGACTTGTCGGGTGACCTAAGCACCGAATCTGTCTACGAGAGTTCGACTTATCCCTAATGGACGTACACTGTTTCGCTCAGCATAATGCCGCCGAAACGGAGGTGTCCTTAGGGCAACCAGCCGGAAGTCTGTAGGGAGGATGGCATGTCTGACAACGTGTTCCCGGTGTCGGCGGAAGTGGCGGCGCACGCCCTCGTTGACAACGCGAAATATGAGGAAATGTACCGCCAGTCGGTGGAAAACCCGGAAGCGTTCTGGGGCGAACACGGCAAGCGCCTTGACTGGATCAAGCCCTACACCCGGGTCAAGAACACCTCCTACGACTACCACAACGTGTCGATCAAGTGGTTCGAAGATGGCACGCTCAATGTGGCCGCGAACTGTGTTGATCGTCATCTTGCGGCTCGCGGCGATCAGCCGGCGATCATCTGGGAAGGTGATGATCCGTCCGAGCACAAGGTCATCACCTACAAGGACCTGTCGCACGAGGTGAACCGCTTCGCCAACGTGCTTCTCGCCAAGGGCGTGAAGAAGGGCGACCGTGTCACGATCTACCTGCCGATGATCCCTGAAGCGGCTTATGCGATGCTGGCCTGTGCCCGCATCGGAGCCGTGCATTCCATCGTCTTCGGCGGCTTCTCTCCGGACAGCCTGGCGCAGCGCATTGCCGACTGCAAGTCGACCTGCCTTATCACCGCAGATGAAGGCCTGCGCGGTGGCCGCGGCGTGCCGCTCAAGGCCAATGCGGACAAGGCGGTCGAGAAGGCTCCGATCGAGACCATGATCGTGGTCAAGCGCACCGGTGGTGCCGTCACCATGACCCAGGGCCGCGATGTCTGGTACCACGAGGAAGTGGCCAAGGTTTCCGACGTTTGCCCGCCGGCCGAGATGAACGCGGAAGATCCGCTGTTCATCCTCTACACCTCCGGCTCCACCGGCAGTCCGAAGGGCGTGATGCATACCACGGGCGGTTACCTCACCTACGCCTCGATGACGCATCAGTATGTCTTCGATTATCACGATGGCGACGTTTACTGGTGCACGGCGGATGTGGGCTGGGTCACCGGCCACAGCTACATCGTCTATGGTCCGCTCGCCAATGGCGCGACGACGCTGATGTTTGAAGGCGTACCGACCTACCCGAATGCCGGCCGCTTCTGGGATGTGGTCGACAAGCACAAGGTCAACATCTTCTACACCGCCCCGACCGCGATCCGCTCGCTGATGGGCGCTGGCGACGATCATGTCACCCGCACGTCGCGCAAGAGCCTGCGCCTGCTGGGCTCCGTGGGTGAGCCGATCAATCCGGAAGCCTGGATGTGGTACTACAACGTGGTTGGCGACAAGCGCTGCCCGATCGTCGACACCTGGTGGCAGACGGAGACCGGCGGCATTCTCATTACGCCGCTGCCGGGCGCAACGGCGCTGAAGCCGGGCTCTGCCACGCGGCCGTTCTTTGGCGTCCAGCCGGCTGTGGTGGACGCGGAAGGCAACATCCTCGAGGGTGCGACCGAGGGCAACCTGGTCATCGTCGACAGCTGGCCCGGCCAGATGCGCACCGTCTATGGTGATCACGAGCGCTTCGTGCAGACCTACTTTGCCACCTACAAGGGCATGTATTTCACCGGTGATGGCTGCCGCCGCGATGCGGATGGCTATTACTGGATCACCGGCCGCGTCGATGACGTGATCAACGTGTCCGGTCACCGCATGGGAACGGCCGAGGTGGAAAGCGCCCTGGTGGCGCATCCGAAGGTGTCGGAAGCGGCTGTCGTGGGCTATCCGCATGACATCAAGGGGCAGGGCATCTACGCCTATGTCACCTTGATGGACGGCGAGGAGCCGAGCGAGGCGCTGCGCAAGGAACTGGTGGCCCATGTGCGCAAGGAAATCGGCCCGATTGCCTCGCCGGACCTGATCCAGTTCTCTCCCGGCCTGCCGAAGACCCGCTCCGGCAAGATCATGCGCCGCATCCTGCGCAAGATCGCTGAGGACAGCTTCGAGAACCTCGGCGATACCTCGACGCTGGCTGATCCGACCGTGGTCGAGGACCTGATCGAGAACCGCCAGAACCGCAGCTGAGCCGTTTAGGACTTCTGGAAATCAAAAAGGGCCCGCTGGATGGCGGGCCCTTGGACTGCTGACAAGCCCTCTATCGTCTTCCCGGGCGCAGCGGAGCGGAGACCCGGGACCGGAGAGTCAAGGCCTCTCCTAGGATAACTCATTGAAAGATAGAGGCCCTGGCTCTCCGGTCGCGGCTCGGCGCTTCGCTTGGCCGGGATGACGACGCTGAGGTCGAGATTTGTCATCAAGCTCGGGCCCGCCGGATGGCGGGCCTTTTCATTGTGGTTTTCGACACCGCTTGGCCAAGGTCACTTTGACAGGTAGATCGACTGGATCTGGTTGGCGATCTTCTGGAACGCACCGATCAGGGCCTGGCTGTTGGTGGCCTTCAAATAGTTTCCCGGAGAGCTTGCACAATACGCCATCAGCTTTTCGGCATGTGCGGTTGACCCGACACCCGAAGTAAACAAGACGGTGTAGATTTCGATGTTCTTCGCCTTCATTTCGTCGCAGAGTTTCCGGGCACGAACAGATGGTTGGTCGTCGTAATTACCGTTCGTATAGTACTGCCCCAGCCAGTAATTTTTTGTACCGGCATCGCATCCTTTGGTTTTTGCATCTGGAAGCCAGTAGTATCCACGTGGATGATTGCTCTGTCCAGTGTAAGTTCCGTTTCTGGAGTTGTATCCGCCACGCGTGCGGCATGTTGCCTGGTCCAACGCGGTGAAATCATAAAAGTCGTTGAAGTCACCATCCGTCATGATGAGGGCAATTTTCTTCATCTTGGCCTTGCCATAGGCGACGGGGCGTGAAGCTGAAGGCCACAGATTGTTCCAGTTTGGCGACAGCGTGTACCAGCCCCAGGCTATACCCATCTGGCCGCCAGTACCTCCGCCGTCGCGGAGCCCGTTGATCGCCGTCGTCAGGGTCGAGTTTTTTGCAGTCAGGGGAATGAGCGTGGAGGTTGCCGGGCAGGCGATAGAGCCACCGCCAAAGAAGTCTGATGAATTGCCTGCGTAATTGTAGGTGGCGTCTGTGAATTTTTGCGGACCTGATCTTTCAGTGACGCAATTGCCGCCAGATGTCGCCCCATTCGTGACGGTGTTCGCATAGGTCCCGAGATTGACGCCCTGACTATAAGGGATCAGGGATATCTTGACTTTCGACTCGTCTTCTTTCGTGGTCGGCGGGATCAGAATATTGGTGATCGCAAGAGCCGCCGTGCGCAAGGACGCCATCTGGGCGTTCATCGACCCTGTCACGTCGAGAACCATGGCCAGTTCGACATCGAACAGGGAGTAGGTCGATTGGGCCTCGACCGAAACCGGAATGTCTTTGGGACCGACGCCCCCCATGAAGATGAAGCTGGTCGGCACATTGGCCGTGGCAGTCGCCGAGACGATCCCCTGCTCAGGATTGATGCTGTAGATGATCGGGCTCATGCTGATGCCGGTCAGCCCGGCCGAGGCGAGGTTGGCCTCGAAGGTCTTGTTGATGGCGGTCGCAACCTCCGCGTCGGTCATCAGCTTGACCGACAGCTCGCGGGCAACGGTCAGCACCGCTGAGTCCAGGGCATTGGCGATGGTGGAGCGGGCCATCACGGCGCGGCCATAGTCGACCCCGGCGCCACCGATGACGATCATCAGCAGGATTAGCAAGGCGAACAGGGGCATGATTGACGCGCGCGTTTCGCTGCGGAACAAGCGCAGCTTCTTGGTCAATCGCATCAGGGACGCGGAACGCATGACATCTCTCCAGATTAGTTTCTGGCTGAGATATTCAGCGAATTGTCTTCTCAATCACTAAAATTCGAGACAAATCGCTGCGTCATCTTCTGCGTTGGTTGACGCCGGCTTAAGCCTTGGAACGAAAACCACTTAACTCCTGTTAAGGTTCCAGCTCCGTGTCCCAGTACAGGAAATCCAGCCAGCTGTCGTGCAGGTAATTGGGCGGAAAGCCGCGACCGTTGTTGTGCAGGTCCTGGATGGTTGGCTGGAATGGCATATGCATCGGCCACATGTCGAGCTGCTCGCAGCTCTTGTTCGACTTGCGCAGATTGCAGGGGGAACAGGCGGTGATGACATTCTGCCAGGTGGTCTGGCCACCGCGGGAGCGCGGGATCAGATGATCGAATGTAAGGTCATCCTTCGAACCGCAATACTGGCACTGGAACCGGTCGCGCAGGAAAACATTGAAGCGGGTGAAGGCGGGATATCGGGACGGTTTGACGAAGGTCTTGAGCGAAACGACGCTCGGCAGCTGGAACTCGAAGCTCGGACTTCGAACCGCTGTGTCATACACCGACACGATGTTGACGCGATCGAGAAACACCGCCTTGACCGCGTCCTGCCAGGACCACAGGGACAGCGGATAGTAGCTTAAGGGCCTGTAGTCCGCATTCAGCACGAGGGCCGGATGGGCGCCCGAGGGTACGGCTATCGTCACCTGCGGCTCCTTGCCTTATTCATCCTTGTCATCACAACTAGGACCGGCACCGGCACCCCGACGCCGGGTACTACCTTAACATGATGCTCATATAGTAGTGCCGAGGTGACAGTCTTGTGAAGCCCGTAAAATACATGAGGCGGCAGGTAGGGGGAGGCTCGTCCCGTAGCGGAAAACAAGATGTCATATGCTTGAATTCAATGATTAATCCGCGTTGCCGGCGCAGGGATTGTTGAAACTCGAAGCCGCCTTTTTCCCCCATTTGTCTGTAGCAGCCAGCGGTCAATGGCGGCGCTGTGCCGCAAGGTGTTCGCCTGCTTCGCCGTTGATGCGTGCCCTCAAACAGAAAACCCCCGGATTTCCCGGGGGTTTGTTGTCACGCCTGCAATCGGTGTCGCGAATCAGGCCATCTGCCATTCGCGGATGTCGACGAAATGACCGGCGATAGCGGCCGCGGCGGCCATGGCGGGGGACACGAGGTGCGTGCGCCCCTTGAAACCCTGGCGGCCTTCGAAGTTGCGGTTCGAGGTGGAGGCGCAACGCTCGCCCGGCTGCAGCTTGTCGGCATTCATGGCCAGGCACATGGAGCAGCCCGGCTCGCGCCATTCAAACCCGGCTGCCTTGAAGATCTTGTCGAGGCCTTCGGCTTCTGCTTGCTCTTTCACAAGCCCGGAGCCCGGCACGACCATGGCCTTGACGCCATCCTTAACCTTGCCATTGCCGATGGCAGCAGCGGCGGCGCGCAGGTCCTCGATGCGGCCGTTGGTGCAGGAGCCGATGAACACGACATCAATCGGAATATCGGTGATTTTCGTGCCCGGCGTCAGGCCCATGTACTCCAGCGCGCGCCACTTGGACTTGCGGGTGTTTTCGTCGGCGATCTCGTCCGGGTTTGGCACGACGCCGGTCACGGACACCACGTCCTCCGGCGACGAGCCCCAGGTGACGATGGGCGGCAGGTTCGCGGCATCAAGCTTCACCACCTTGTCGAAATGCGCGCCTTCGTCGGTGTGCAGTGTCTTCCAGTAGGAGATCGCCTGCTCCAGTGCTGCGCCCTTAGGAGCCTTTGGCCGGCCCTGGATATAGGCGAAGGTGGTTTCGTCCGGTGCGATCAGGCCGGCGCGGGCGCCGCCTTCGATGGACATGTTGCAGACCGTCATGCGGCCTTCCATGGAGAGCGAGCGGATCGCCTCGCCGGCATATTCCATGACGTAACCGGTGCCGCCGGCGGTGCCAATCTCACCGATGACGGCGAGGATGATGTCCTTGGCGGTGACGCCGGCCGGGATCTTGCCATCCACCTGGATGAGCATGTTCTTGGCCTTCTTCTGGATCAGCGTCTGGGTGGCCAGAACGTGTTCCACTTCGGACGTGCCTATGCCATGCGCCAGCGCGCCGAATGCGCCATGGGTCGAGGTGTGGCTGTCACCGCAGACAATGGTCATGCCCGGCAGGGTAAAGCCCTGCTCCGGACCGACGATGTGCACCACGCCCTGGCGATGATCCAGCTCGCTGTAATACTCGACGCCAAATTCGGCGGCGTTGTCAGCCAGCGTTTGAACCTGCAGCGCGGATTCAGGATCGTCAATGCCCTGGCTGCGGTCGGTGGTCGGTACGTTGTGGTCGACAACGGCCAGTGTCTTTTCCGGCTGACGGACCTTGCGGCCGGTCATGCGCAGGCCTTCGAAGGCCTGCGGGCTGGTGACTTCGTGGACGAGATGGCGGTCGATGTAGAGCAGGCCCGTGCCGTCTTCCTGCATGTCGACGACGTGATCATCCCAGATCTTGTCGTAAAGGGTCCGCGCTTTCGTCATGGCTTGTCTCCTGAAACCTGGCCGGGTCACACTTGTACCGCCAAATGCGGCCGGTGCCCTCGTTCATGCCTCCGGCCGGCAATTTGCCGGCTCGGGTGTTGCCTGATTCAATGCCTTGAAGCAGGGGCAAGGGTCAAGCGCGTTCGGCACCGCGAACTCTTGAGCTTTGTTCAACTGACCAGGTTCCGGCGAACAAAAAAGAAAGGCGGCCCACTGGACCGCCTTTCAAGACCGAACTGGAACCGAAAATTATTCGGCGGTGGCAGCAGCAGCAGCAGCGGCAGCTGCTTCAGCGGCTGCAACCTTGGCAGCAGCAGCGCTGGCCTTGGCAGATGCGGCTTCAGCGCGGACTTCTTCATTGAGACGCTTGGCGCGGGCGTTGGTGGCCTCGACGATACGGGCCGACTTGCCGCGACGGTCGCGCAGGTAATACAGCTTGGCGCGGCGGACCTTGCCGCGACGCACGACTTCGACGCCCTCGATCAGCGGAGAGCAGGTCGGGAACACGCGCTCGACGCCTTCGCCATAGGAGATCTTGCGAACGGTGAAGCTCTCGTTGATGCCGCCGCCCGAGCGGGCAATGCAGACGCCTTCATAGGCCTGCGTACGGGTACGGGTGCCTTCGACGACCTTGACGTTCACCTTGACGGTGTCGCCCGGCGAGAACTCCGGCAGCTTGCGGACGGCTTCAACCTTCGCCTGTTCTTCGGCGTTGATCTGTTCGATGATGTTCATGGCAGTTTTTCCTTGTCAGTTGTGCGGTCAGAGCGTCCCGGCGCATCCCTTTTCAGGGCGTGCATCGGGGCGGGTGCACCGTCTTGGCCATGGCCTTGGATCAGGGCCTGCCAGTTCGAAGCTCAGTCATCCTTGAAAAGGCGGCACTTCGGAACCGGCAGTTCTTCGGGTCTGTCCGCGCGTGCAAAAGCACGCCACCGGGCGAGATCCGTTGAACGCGAGCGGGGACATACCCCATCTTCACCGGAATGTCATGCGGAATCTGGCGCGTTTGCTGGCTTTGTCTCAGGCTCGCCCTTCGCTCTCGACCGTGTGCGCCTTGTTGGTTTCGGCGGGTGCGCCGCCTCATAGGCCGCCCACAGGTCCGGCCGACGGGCGGCCGTCAGTGCCATGGCTTCGCTCAGGCGCCACTCGGCGATCTTCTTGTGATTGCCGGAAGTCAGGATCTCGGGGATGCCACGCTCTTCGAACGTGGCCGGGCGCGTATAATGCGGGTGTTCCAGCAGGCCGGTCTCGAAACTCTCGGTCTCGCCACTTTCCTGATTGCCCATCACACCCGGCAGCAAACGGATCACGGCATCCAGCAGCGTGATCGCCGCGATTTCGCCACCGGACAGGATGTAGTCGCCGATGGAGACCTCCTCGAGCGCCCGCGCCTCGATGACCCGCTGGTCGACGCCTTCAAAACGACCGCAGACGATAATCGCACCCGGGCCGGCTGCCAGTTGCCGCACCCGTTCTTGCGTCAGCGGTTTGCCGCGTGGGCTCATCAGCAAACGTGGTCGGGTGTCTTCCGGCAAGGTGGCGGCATCAATGGCGGCTGCGAGAATGTCAGCGCGCAAGACCATCCCAGCCCCGCCGCCCGCCGGCGTATCGTCGACGGATCTGTGCCGGTTCGTGGCATGGTCGCGGATTTGGCGGGCGTCCAGCGACCACTTTGCCTCGCTCAACGCGCGGCCGGACAGGCTTTGTCCGAGCGGCCCGGGAAACATGTCGGGATAGAGCGTCAGGATTGTCGCAGCAAATGTCATGGAGTTGGTTCCGGCTCTCTCGCCGATCCATAGGCGACACGCTGCAAAAAGGAAAGCAGTGCCGAGATCGTAAAAACTTGAAGGATCTGGCTAAAACTCACTTAACTATATGGGGTTAAATGTGAATTTTTGACCGGTCCAAAACGCAGACCTAACCCCGGCTTAACTTCACCGGGTGATGCTGACGGGAAATTCAAGGAGATGCCATCCCGTGCCGTCCATCCGCTTTCACCTGCCCGCTTTTGTCCGTCGCCATGTCGATGCCCATTACATCGACATTTCGCTCAGCCGCGTGCTGCCGCTCAGCGTGCTGATCGTGTTCGGGCTGGCGGTTGGAGTGGTGTTCAACCACGGCCTGTCGCATCCTTTTGACAAGGTGCTGCATGTAGCTTTCTATGGCCTGCTGACCTTGTCGATCCATGCCTTCTTCTGCTGCCGGCTGCGTATTTCTGCGCTCGTTGCCTTCGGCTTCGGCATTGGCGGAGAAATCCTGCAGGCCTTTATTCCGGGCCGCGAGGCATCGCTGCTGGATGCGGCCGCGAATGGAATTGGTGTTGGGCTTGTGGTCTTTGGCATCGCCTTGTGGCGGTCGGAGCAGCGCCGGCTTGCAGCTGAAGCGGAAAGCCGTGAACAGCTGATGGCCAGGATTGGGCCAGTTCTTAACCGCGTCCAGGTTCAGCGAGCTTTGGCATCGTCCCTGCCGTCATCGCGCGGCGTTTCAGACAGATAATCGGGCGGCAGCACGCAAATGACGCGGTTGCCGGCCATGTCCACCGTCGGTACAAACTCTTTCGTGAACGGGATGTAATAGGACTTGCCGCTCGGCGGCCGGATCTCGATCAGATCGCCAGCCCCGAAATTTTGCACGGTGACAATCCGTCCGAGGGCGGCTCCGCTCTCGTCTTCGGCTGTCAGGCCAATCAGGTCGGTGTGGTAGAATTCATCCTCTTCCGGCTCCGGGAACCGGTCTCGGGGGATGTAGAGTTCAAGCCCGTTCAGCGCCTCCGCGGCGTTGCGGTCGTTGATTCCCTTGAACTTCGTGACGACGACCGTCTTTTGCACGCGGGCATTGACCACCGTGAACCGGCGGGATCCGTCTTCTGTTTCCAGTGGGCCGTAGTCGGTGAAGGACAACGGGTCATCGCCATAGGGCTTGACCCGCACCTCGCCGCGGATGCCGTGGGCGGCTCCCACCACAGCCATCAGGATCTTGTCCGTCGGAGCGTTGATCATGTCTGCGCTCCGATTGATTGTGTCCCGATGTCCATCTGGAAAGCCGCCCGCGTCACGGGATTATTCCGCGCCAGCTTCAGCAGCGGCTGCTGCTTCTTCGGCCTTCTTCTTGGCGGCGGCGGCCTTCTCGGCAGCCTTCTTGCCCATCTCGGCCTTCTTCGGGTTGTTGCGGGCTTCGCGGGTCACGAGGCCGGCATCATTCAGGAAGCGCAGGACGCGATCGGTCGGGGTTGCGCCGTTGGCGAGCCAGTACTTGACGCGCTCCACATCGAGAACGACGCGGGTCTCGGATTCCTTGGGCAGCATCGGATCATAGGAGCCGACCTTCTCGATGAAGCGGCCGTCGCGCGGGGCGCGGACGTCGGTGACGACGATGCGGTAGAACGGACGCTTCTTGGCGCCGCCACGGGCGAGACGGATCTTGGTAGCCATTTCAGTTTCTCCAGTTGTTTCAGTTGCCGGCGTTTGCGGCAATGGCTTCATGGTGCCGGATCACTTCCTTGACGATGAACGCCAGGAACTTCTCGGCAAAGTCAGGATCAAGGTTTGCGTCGACGGCAAGCCGGCGCAGGCGCTCGATCTGAATCTGTTCGCGCGCCGGATCAGCCGGCGGCAGGTCGTGGGTCGCCTTCAGGTGTCCCACCTTCTGGGTGCACTTGAAACGCTCGGCCAGCATGTGGACGAGAGCGGCGTCGATATTGTCGATGGACGCGCGCAAGGACCGCAGTTCCATCATGGCAGGGCTGTCACCCAGCTGGGCATCGGCACCAGTTTTCAAGGCATCGGTCATTACTTCTTGCCCTTTCCGAAGCCCGGCAGGCCGCCCAGGCCACCAAGGCCGGGAAGCTTCGGACCGCCAAGACCCGGGAAGCCGCCCGGCATCCCACCCATGCCGCCTGGCAGGCCCTTGGCAAGATCAGCAGCGCCGGGAAGCTGGCCGCTCTTGGCCAGCTGCTCCAGCTGCTTGGGATCGATGTTCGGCATGCCGCCGCCCATTCCGCCCATTCCGCCGCCAAGCATGCCCATCATCTTGCCCATCATGCCCTTGTTCTTGCCCATCATTTTCATGACGTCGGCCATCTGGCGGTGCATCTTCAGGAGCTTGTTGACTTCGGACACATCCACGCCGGAGCCGGAGGCGATGCGCTTCTTGCGGCTCGCTTTCAGGAGGTCAGGCTTGCGCCGTTCGGTCGGGGTCATCGACTGGATGATGGCGACCTGGCGCTTGAACATGCGCTCGTCGAGATTGGCCGCATCGAGCTGCTTCTTCATCTTGCCGATGCCGGGCAGCATGCTCATCATGCCGGACATGCCGCCGAGCTTTTCCATCTGCTTGAGCTGGTCGGCGAGGTCCTCCAGGTCGAAGGTACCCTTCTGCAGCTTGGCGGCCATCTTGGCCGCCTTTTCCGCGTCAATGGCCTCTGCGGCCTTTTCGACGAGGCTGACGATGTCGCCCATGCCGAGGATGCGGTCAGCGATCCGGCGCGGATGGAAGTCTTCGAGGGCGTCGGATTTTTCGCCGGTACCGATCAGCTTGACCGGCTTGCCGGTGACGGCCCGCATCGACAGGGCAGCGCCGCCGCGACCGTCACCGTCCATGCGTGTCAGCGCGATGCCGGTGATGCCGACGCGCTCGTCGAAGCTCTTGGCCAGATTGACGGCGTCCTGACCGGTCAGCGAATCGGCGACCAACAGGATTTCATGCGGATTTGTCGCCGCCTTCACCTCGGCCATTTCCAGCATCAACGCTTCGTCGATATGGATACGGCCGGCGGTATCGAGCATGACAACGTCATAACCACCAAGGCGCGCCGCCATGATGGCGCGCTTGGCGATGTCCACTGGTCCCTGGCCGGCGACGATCGGCAGCGTGTCGACGTTGTTCTGCTCGCCAAGGACCTTCAGCTGCTCCTGCGCCGCCGGACGGCGCGTGTCGAGCGAGGCCATCAGCACCTTGCGCTTGTCGCGCAGGGTCAGGCGACGGGCAATCTTGGCCGTTGTCGTCGTCTTGCCCGAGCCCTGCAGGCCGACCATCATGATGGCGACCGGAGCGGTGGCATTCAGATCGATCGGTTCGGCCTCGGCGCCGAGCATCTCCACGAGCTGGTCGTGGACGATCTTGATCACCATCTGGCCCGGGGTGATCGACTTGACCACCTCGGCGCCGACGGCGCGGTTGCGAACCTTGTCGGTAAAGGAGCGGACGACCGGAAGAGCAACGTCGGCTTCGATCAGCGCGCGGCGGACTTCGCGCATCGCCTCGTTGACGTCGGCCTCGGACAGCGCGCCACGGCCGGTGAGCTTGTCGAGAATGCCGCTCAGGCGTTCGGACAGACTTTCAAACATGCGCGGGTCCTTCCGGGTTGCGTCCTGACATCCAGCCTCATGGCCGGTGCCCCTTCATCTGGGGTGGCGCAGCTCCGGGAACCAGCCGCCTTGATGCACGAAAGCCCGCGCGCAAAGCAGTTTTGCACCCGAGGGCGCAACGCGCTGTCGGGTGTTGACCTCCGGGCGCTCTTTATACCTGTGCGGGTCCCGGTCGGCTGATCAGATCTGTCGTCACTTTCGTGAAGTGGGTGGGACATACATCAGGATCGCTAAGAGAGTCAAGGAACAGGCCGGTTCGGGCGTTCCCAGAGGGCATGCATGCCATAGTTGATTATTGGATGGAGTGATTTTGTTCTTTATTTGTTCCTATTTAGGCACTAGCTTGAAGATGCATTTTACGCGAGAGGAATGATCATGGAACTCTATTTAACACTGGGTGCGCGCGACGTGGAAGCAGCGCATGCCTTCTATGACAAGGTATTGGCCACGATTGGCTGGTCGGCCCATGCAAGTTTTCCGGGCTGGCGGGGCTACTCGGCCGGCGGGATCGGGAAGGGCGGGACAGTCTGGATCTGCCAGCCCTATGATGGCGAGGCTGCGACCGCAGGAAATGGCACGATGGTCGCTTTTCCCGCTGCATCGCCGGCTGAGGTTGATGCCTTCTATGCCGCTGCGATAGCGCTCGGGGCATTGGACGAAGGCGCTGCGGGGCCGCGCCCGGACTACACTCCGACCTGGTATTCGGCCTATATGCGCGATCTGAGCGGCAACAAGATCGCTGTCGTCTACAATGGCTGATTAAAGGGCTGATCGGATCTGCCGGCAGTCTGCGTCAGCCTGAGGCTTGCAATCGGCAGCGGAACGGGGAACATGCGCCAAAGGCACAAGCGCCCTGCGCCATGCCGTTGCGAAGCTTCAGACTGGACGCGTCCGGGGATATGCCCGGCGCGCCAGCGAAAGAGACCCGATGAACTTTCGTGCCGTCATCCTGCCGATTGGCCGTCTTCTGATCATTATCGCCCTGTTCATGCTGCTGCCTGCCGGTGCTGATCTGATTGCTGGGCACAGCGACTGGGCGGTTTTTGCAACGACGGCGTTGATCCTTGGGGTTGTCGGCGCATTGATATCGGCGGCATTGGAGGGGCAGAAGTTCCAGTTCCGTCCGAAGGAAACGTTTCTTTTCGTCAATGCAGCCTGGCTTGTGTTCAGCCTGGCCGGGGCTATTCCCTTCTACCTTAGCGAAATAGGACTGAATTTTTCCGAAGCCTTCTTCGAGACTGCCTCAGGCCTGACGACCACCGGATCTACAGTCATCACTGGTCTCGATCGTCAACCCCCCGGCATTTTGCTGTGGCGGTCGCTGCTGCAATGGATCGGTGGTATCGGCATCGTCGTTATTGGAATCTGGTTGTTGCCGGGCCTGCGCATCGGTGGCTCCCAGCTCTTCGCCATCGAATCATCCGAGAAAACCAGCAAGCCCTATGGCCGGGTCGAGCCCTTCGTGGCGCGGTTGCTGATGCTGTATCTGACACTCAGCCTGTTTTGTGGTCTTGCCTATTATCTTGCTGGCATGACGGCTTTCGATGCAGTCAATCACATGATGACCACTGTCTCGACGGGCGGCTTTTCGACGTCCGACAGTTCGATGGGGAAATATTCCAGCAATCTGATGCTCTGGATCTCCATTGCCTTCATGTTGATGTCCGGGATTCCTTTTCTCTATCTCATCCGCGTAGCGGAGTGGCGCGACAATCCGCATCGGGGACAGGTCCGGTTTTTCATCGGTCTGACGGCTGCGATCAGCTTTCTGGTCTTTCTCTCGATCAATGGAACTGTTGACGAAGACCCCTTTACCCTGTTGACGCGGGCAACTTTCAACATTGTCTCGGTGGTGACCACGACCGGATACGCGTCCGATGACTGGCTGCTTTGGGGCAATTTCGTCATTGCCGTGTTCTTCTTCACCACCTTCATCGGCGGCTGTTCCGGATCGACGTCCGGCGGCTTCAAGATCTTCCGGATCCAGATCCTGATCAGTGCCATTCGCACCATGCTGAAGCGGGCGGTCCACCCAAGCCGGGTGATCGAACCGCGTTATGCTGGAACGCCTGTGTCCCCGGGCGTTCTTGAAGGTGTGCTTGTGTTTTCGGTGCTCTACACTGCGACCTTCGCAGGCTTTGCCTTTATCTACATGATGCTGGGCCTCGACATCGAGACAGCGCTCAGTGCCTCGATCACGGCACAGGCCAATGTGGGTCCCGGCATTGGCCCGATCATCGGTCCAGCCGGAAACTTTGCTCCCCTGTCCGATACGGTTACCCTGCTGCTCGCTTTCCAGATGATCCTCGGCCGGTTGGAACTGATTGGTGGTCTGCTGGTCTTCAGTCCCTATTTCTGGTCCCAGAACTGATTCAGGGCATGCAGGTCTATTGAGGCGGATCTGACCTCGCCGTGGCTTCAGTGCCCAAGTCCACCCTGTCGAACGATGAAGTCCGCGATCTCGCCGACGCCCTTGCCCGCCTTGGTGTTGGCGAAAAGATAAGGCCGGTCCTTGCGCATGCGCTTCGCGTCCCGGTCCATGACTGACAGGTCCACCTCGACATAAGGGGCCAGATCCGTCTTGTTGATCACCAGCAGGTCGGAGCGGGTGATGCCGGGGCCACCCTTGCGCGGGATTTCCTCACCGGCCGCCACGTCGATCACGTAGATCGTCAGGTCTGCCAGTTCCGGCGAGAAGGTGGCGGCCAGATTGTCACCGCCCGATTCGATCAGGATCAGGTCCAGGTCGGGAAACGTGCGGGTCAGGTCATGTACGGCGGCGAGATTGATCGAGGCATCCTCGCGGATCGCCGTGTGCGGGCAGCCGCCGGTTTCGACGCCGCGGATGCGTTCGCTCGGCAGCGCCTGCGAGCGCATCAACGCCTCGGCGTCCTCGCTCGTGTAGATGTCGTTGGTGATGACGGCGAGCGAGTAGCGGTCACGCAGTGCCTTGCAGAGCCGGTCGGTCAGCGTGGTCTTGCCGGCACCGACCGGGCCACCGATGCCGACGCGAAGCGGGCCATTGGGGGACGTCATGTTCTGAACAACCTCGTGTACTGGGTTTCGTGACGCATCGAGGCAATGTCAGCCCCAAACGCCGAACTGCCGATATCGGAGAGCGTGGTCGCATCAGTCGACCGGACGAGCTCAGCAATCACAGGCTCCATCCGGTGCAGCACGCGTTGTCCGTCCGTCTGGCCAAGCGGAACTGCGCGGATGGCCGCCGAGATGAGTGACGCCGCAAAGGCTTGCAACGCGGCCGTCAGCGTCAGGTGCACCGGGATCGACCAGGCGGCTGCCGTCAGTCCGACCGCCACAGGATAAGGCCAGGGATCAACGGCACTTTCCTGCGGCACCAGGCGCGAGAAGACGGCTGCGCCATCGCGGCCCGCCGGCGGCGCCCAGGCCTTGCGGCAGGTGTCGAGAAAGGCCGTCCCTTGCGCCGATGTTTCCAGCAGCCGTTCGCGCGACGGGGCAAGCGCGAGGCCATAATCGCGTGCCACCAGCACTGCGTCATCATCACCGGCCATGGCGGCGGCATGCGCTACGCGCAGCAGGATCGCGTCGGTCCGGCCGCTGCCATGGCGGAACAGGGCCACCAGATAGGCCTCCAGATCAGCCGCAGTCCGGATATCTCCGTCCTCGATGACCTGTTCCAGACCATGGCTGTAAGTGAACGCACCGATGGGAAAGGCCGGCGACAGCAAAGCCATCAGCCGGTACAGGCCGGTGCAATCCAGCCCGTCCGGTGCCACCCGCAGATCCGCAGCCGGCTCAGATGTTTCACATGAATCAGGGGTGGCTTGCCCTCTCAATGGGAATGTCCGTCGCCGTGTGTGTGTCCACGATGCCCATGCCCATGCCCATGCCCATGTCCGTGGTGATGGTCATGGGTGTGCCCGTGCCCGTGCCCGTGATCATGATGGGAATGGTCATGACCATGCCCATGGCCATGAACATGGTCGTGCGCTTGCGTCCGTCCATGACCATAGGCGCCGCCTTCGGGATCGAAGGGTGCCGACTTGGCCTCCATCGTCCCGCCGAGCAGCTCGACCAGGGCCTCGATGACGTGATCGCGGCGGATGCGCAGGCCATTGTCCAGTAGCTGGGTTGGCAGATGCCGGTTGCCGAGATGCCAGGCGATGCGGACGAGCGCTGCCGGCGAGACCGCCGTGATGTCCACCACATCCTCCGGGGCGGCCTGCACCTTGATCATGCGTCCGTCGTCCAGCTGCAGCCCGTCGCCATGGCGCAGCCAGGTCGCATCGGGCAGATCCAGCAGGAACTCCGTGCCGCCGTCCGTCGTCAGCACCGCCCGGCGGCGATGCCTGTCCTCGCCGTCGAGCGTGATCGTATCCAGCGACCAGTCGGGCCAGGTGCCAGCCGGCCGCACGAGCCCTGCGCGCAAGGGTGCGGTCATTTGGGCAGCTCCGCCACGCGCTTGCCCATTGCCAGATAGGCCGGCCGCTCGCGCAGCCGCTTGAAATAGGCGTGGAGCGGTCCATCCTTGGGCATTGGAAACTTTGCGCCTGCCGCCCAGCTGCCGCAATGACCAAGGATGAGATCCGGAACCGTGAAAGTATCGCCCATTACATAGGGCTTGCCGTCCAGCCGGCGGGCCAGTGTTTCCATCGCCTTGGTGAACTCGCCGTGGCAGATCTCCTGCATCTGCGGCGCGCAGTTCTCGTAGAACAGACCCTGTTTGGCGGACGTCCAGAGTGCACCTTCGATTTCGTCGACGCAGAACTGAGTGAAGCTGTCTTGAATGGCACGGTTCACTGTTCCGGCGGCGAATGTGCAGGTGCCGTGCTTGTCGGCCAGATACTGGACGATAGCCACGCTGTCGGTCAGTACCGCCTCGCCATCGACAAGGACGGGGATCTTTCCGCTTGGGTTGAAGGCCAGAGCTTCCGGGCTATGCGGTGCAGCCAGTACGATGTCGTAAGGCTGGCCGAGTTCCTCCAGCATCCAGTAGATGCGAATGGCGCGGCTGCGCGGACTGCCAATGACCTTGTACATGATGTCCCCGTGTCTCTCCTCGCGCGGGCTGAATTTCCAGCCGGCGTCAGTGCTAACCTAGAACAGGAAATAGCGCTGGGCCATGGGCAGGACATCCGCCGGCTCGCAGGTCAGCAGTTCCCCGTTCGCGCGCACCTCATAGGTTTCCGGATGCACCTCGACCACGGGCAGGGCGTTGTTGTGGATCATGGAGCGCTTGGAAATGCCCGACCGTGTGTTCTTCACCGGCAGCACCAAGCTGTCCAGTTCCAGCCGGTCCTTGATGCCATGCTCATGCGCGGCCTTCGACACGAAGGTCACCCGGCTTGCAGTCATCGCCTTGCCGAAGGCACCGAACATCGGGCGGTAGTGGACCGGCTGCGGCGTCGGGATCGAGGCATTCGGGTCGCCCATGGGCGCGGCGGCAATGGTGCCGAGCTTCAGGATCATGTCCGGCTTGACACCGAAGAAGGCGGGCGACCACAGCACCAGATCGGCCAGCTTGCCCACCTCGACCGAGCCGATGTGCTCGTCCAGCCCATGCGCGATGGCCGGGTTGATCGTCACCTTTGCGATGTAGCGCTTCACGCGCATGTTGTCGTTGTCGCCGGCTTCCTCGGGCAGGCGGCCGCGCTGGACGCGCATCTTGTGCGCGGTCTGGAAGGTGCGGATCAGGATCTCGCCGACGCGGCCCATGGCCTGGCTGTCGGACGAGATGATCGACATCGCGCCCATGTCGTGCAGGATGTCCTCGGCGGCGATGGTCTCGCGGCGGATGCGGCTCTCGGCGAAGGCCACGTCCTCGGGGATCGACGGATCGAGATGGTGGCAGACCATCAGCATGTCGAGATGCTCGTCGATGGTGTTGCGGGTGTAGGGCCGCGTCGGGTTGGTGGAGGAGGGGATCACATTGGCCTCGCCCACCACCTTGATGATGTCCGGCGCATGGCCGCCGCCCGCGCCCTCGGTGTGGAAGGCGTGAATGGTGCGGCCGCGGAAGGCGGACTTGGTGTTTTCCACGAAGCCGCTTTCGTTCAGCGTGTCGGTGTGGATCATCACCTGCACGTCGTACTCGTCGGCCACCGCAAGACAGGTGTCGATCGCGGCCGGCGTCGTGCCCCAGTCCTCGTGCAGCTTGAGGGCGCAGGCTCCGGCGAGGATCTGTTCCTCCAGCGCGGCCGGCAGGGAGGCATTGCCCTTGCCGGCAAAGGCGAGGTTCATTGGGAAGCTGTCGGCGGCTTGCAGCATGCGCGCCAGGTGCCAGGGGCCGGGGGTGCAGGTGGTGGCGTTGGTGCCGGTTGCCGGGCCCGTGCCGCCGCCCAGCATCGTGGTGACACCCGACATCAGCGCCTCGTCGATCTGCTGCGGGCAGATGTAGTGGATGTGCACGTCCAGCGCGCCGGCCGTCAGGATGCGTCCTTCCCCGGCGATCACTTCCGTGCCCGGCCCGACGATGATCGTCACGCCCGGCTGCACGTCCGGATTGCCCGCCTTGCCGATCCCTGCGATCCGCCCGTCCTTGAGGCCTACATCGGCCTTCACGATGCCCCAATGATCGACAATCAGCACATTCGTGATCACGGTATCGACGGCACCCGCCGAGCGCGGGTGCTGCGACTGGCCCATACCGTCGCGGATCACCTTGCCGCCGCCGAACTTCACCTCCTCGCCATAGATGGTGAAATCCTTCTCCACTTCGATGATCAGGTCGGTGTCGGCGAGGCGCAGACGATCGCCGGTGGTGGGACCGAACATGTCGGCATAGGCAGCGCGGGACATCTTGAACGGCATCGGTTTCCTCGCGTGTCGCGGTACTGGGCGGATGGGATCGTGGTGTTGGTCAGGTCAACCGGCTCGGGCTCACAAGGCCCCCATGACCTTCTGGTTGAAGCCATAGACGATGCGGTCGCCGCGATAGGGCACCAGATGCACACGCTTCGTCTGGCCTGGCTCGAAGCGCACCGCCGTTCCGGCCGGGATGTCCAGTCGCAGCCCGTGCGCGGCAGCCCGGTCAAAGCTCAGGCCGGCGTTCGTTTCAGCAAAGTGATAATGACTGCCCACCTGGACCGGCCGGTCGCCCGTATTGGCAACATCCAGTTCGACAACGGGCAAGCCGGCATTGAGTTCGATCTCTCCCTCGGCGGGGAACAATTGACCTGGGATCATTTCTTCATCTCCTTGCGGCGGCGGATGAACCCGATGACCCCGCCGATGACCAGTCCGGCTATGCCGATCAGGATCACTGTCGGCGTGAACAGGGCTTGTGAGGTCTCAGTTCCCTGGGCGAGGGCCGGGACCGGAATGAGGGTGGCAAAGGCGAGGCTGCTGACAGGACTTGGCCCAGCCGCTAAGCGGCGCCGCCTGGTGACTGGCACTGAGGCGCCGTGCTCCCCTCCCCCTCGTGGGGAGGGGATGGGGGTGGGGGGCAACGGACTGAAACGACGAGGAAACCGACATTTTTGACCATGGGCTCTCAAGGCATTTGGTGATCCGACTGGGTTCCGGGCGCCCCCCCACCCCTTACCCCTCCCCACGAGGGGGAGGGGGGCTGAAACGCCCGGATCCACCTGAGGGTCGCCGGTTTTGGCGGCTGCTACCCATGCGGCTGGCATGTCATGTGTCTCAAGGCCCAGCATCCGTTTCATGGATGGCCCCTCACCGGATCGGCTGGTGCACGGTGACGAGCTTTGTTCCATCGGGGAACGTTGCTTCCACCTGCACGTCGTGGATCATCTCGGCGATGCCGGGCATGACCTGATCGCGGGTCAGGACATGTGCTCCGGCCTCCATCAGTTCAGCAACGGTGCGGCCATCGCGCGCGCCCTCGACAACGAAATCGCTGAT
Source organism: Pannonibacter carbonis (assembly GCF_003012935.1). GTDB lineage: Bacteria > Pseudomonadota > Alphaproteobacteria > Rhizobiales > Stappiaceae > Pannonibacter > Pannonibacter carbonis. Next base: position 72,097 of record NZ_PUDR01000012.1, read on the forward strand.
CAGGGCAATCGCCTCGGGATGGTTCAGCTTCACGCCGCGTTCCAGCCGCCGGCGGGCCACCATGGCGGCCATGGCGATCAGCAGCTTGTCCTTTTCGCGCGGGGTCAGGTTCACCGGCGGTCTCCGTCTGTTTTGGTCATGGGTCAGCAGTGCCAGACGCGGGGCAGGGGCGCGCCGCGATAGGCTTGAAGAAAGGAAATGAGGCCGTCGCGGAGGGCACGGCTGCCAGGACTTACAAAGCGAGCCAGCAGGCGGCCGTTCCAGGCGCTCACACCCGCGCGCAGCGGCAGGGCGTCGATGAGACCTCGCGCCCGGACGAGGTTCATCTCCGCATCCGGCCCGCAGTCGATGAAGGTGGCAAAGGCACGGGCGCCATTTAGGGTCGCCAGCGCCTGTAGGCTCGCGGCATCCGGGCCGAAGCGGACTGTGTCCGCATAAAGCAACCGGCCATCACGGTGGATGGTCCAGGCATCGCGGAACGAGGTGGTGGTGACGGTCTCGCCCATGGCCTCGCGGCCGAGAACGACCATCTCCAGCCCCATGAAACGGGCGCTGCCTGTCAGGTTCACCTGCAGGCTGCGGCGAAGATGCGACTGCTCGAACAGCATCGTTTCCTGCGGCAGCCATTCCAGCGTGCCCCCGTCGCCGACCGTGACGCGGTTGCGGACTTCACCTGCTCCGGATGTGCTGCGATAGGCCCGCTCGGCCGCCTGGGTGGTGACAATGGCGTGCCCGCCGCTCGCAACGCTTGCCTCGAACGAGAGCTGATCGCCACCGGTTATGCCGCCGGATGTGTTGAGCATGACAGCCACAGGCACGTCGTCATAGACCTTGGGCAGGCGGATCTTGGCCGAGCCGGATTGCCCGAGGCGAGCGAGTGTCGTTCTGGTCTGGCCTTCTGTCTGTGTGGTGCAGGCAAAATGCACGACGGCCGCGCCCTGGGCGCGTTGCAGGCGCGGAGCTGGCTCCGGCATCGGCTCAACCAATGCAAGCTTTGCCTGCGTGACGTCCTTCACTGCACCGTGCCCCCCGGTTCCTTCTTGCCGTGATCATGGTCGCTTGCCGCTCGCGCATGCAAGAGCCCAGTTGCAGGCAATGCCTTTGCCTGTCTGCATATCGTCATTGCTTAGCAAGCAGCGGGCCATCTGCCGGATCATGGCAGGCGATGTCCGGTTCGCGGGCATCGCGCCGGGTTGGGCTTGCCTCAATAGATGGCGATTGCCTGTTCCTGAGGCAGGCGTGACCCGTGCGAGGGGCCGGATCAGGCTGGATGTTGTGGGACGCGTGGGCATATCCTTTGCAATCCTTAACCTCTATCGGTTATTGAGTTTCGGGGTGTGGCCTTCGGGCCTGCGGGGCATTCTTTCACGACGAGGGCATCGTGCTCGGTGGATTTTACAAGGCGCGTGCGCTGGGCTTGGCGGCGCTGGCCGGCCTCAGCGTCCTATCTGCAACCCTGATGCCGGCGCGGGCGGACATCGGTCCCTACCTGGTGGTCGACGCGACAACGGGCGCCGTGCTGGAAGAGCACGAAGCGACCCGGCAATGGTATCCGGCTTCGTTGACCAAAATGATGACGGCCTATGTCGCATTGCGCGCGATCCGCGACGGTCGGCTTTCGCTGCAAGCTCCGGTCATCCAGTCTGCCAATTCGCTTGCACAGCCTCCCAGCAAGATGGGCTTCAAGGTTGGCACACAGCTGCCGCTTGAGACGGCCCTGACGATCCTGATGGTCAAATCGGCTAATGATATTGCAGTGGCTGTGGCTGAAACCGTCGGCGGCACGGAAGAGAATTTCATCACGATGATGAATGCCGAAGCCCGCCGGCTGGGAATGCGTGGCACAGTTTTTGTCAATCCGCATGGGTTGCCGGACAATCGCCAGATTTCCTCCGCCGCCGATCTCGCCCTGCTTGCAATTGCCCTGAAACGGGATTTTCCCGAGGCGCAGCATTTTTACCGTCATCCGGGCCTCAAGTTTGGCAAGCAGACGCTTCGCTCGGCCAACCGGGAATTCCTGCAGCGCGTGCCGGGCGCGGACGGCCTGAAGACAGGTTATATCTGCAACTCCGGTTACAATGTCGCTGCGTCCGCCACCCGCAATGGCCGCACGGTGATTGCCATCGTTCTGGGTGCGGGATCGGGTCTCGAGCGCACGGCCTTTTCCCGCCAGGTGATCGACCGCGGCTTCCGCACGCGCGGCTCCAGCACCACTGTCACAATGCTGCCGCGCGCCGGCACGCCACCTCCGGCCGATGGCTATTGCAAGCGCAACCGAAAGCCTGGTCCGGACGAGATCCTGGCGCGCTTTGATATGGCCAGTCCGCAAAAGTCCCGCTCTGCCGTCATGGCCCTCAGCAATCTCGATGACAGCAAGCCGATCATGCCCGGCATGCCGCAGCAAAGCGGCAGCGAACCGGGCGAAGACGGCGAAGATGTGCCGGCCGGCAAGGGAACAGGCAAGGTTGACTGGGCCATGATTCTGGACCGCACCGTCGGTGTCGAACAGGTCGCCTATGCCCCTGTGACCGTGTCCGTCGGTGTTGTGAAAGGCCAGACACAGGCAGCGCCTGCTGCACCCGCCTTGGCTGAAGTTGCCGGCTCGGCCCAGCCTCCCGTACGCCTGCCGGTTTCCAAGCCGCTGGACCTGCGGCCCTCGGGCATTGTTCCCGGCGCAGTTGCCGAGCCGGCCCCCGGTGCCATATTCAGGGCCCTGAACCCCCCGGTCAAACCTGCGCCCAGGCCGTAGCACCGGGCTGCCCGCCTGAAGGATAAGCTCATGTCCGCCGAACCGACCGCCGCCGCGCAGCCGCGTGGACCGAAGCCGCCCATTCCGCTGTCGATCATCACCGGCTTCCTCGGGTCCGGCAAGACGACGTTGCTCAACCGGATTCTCAAGGATCCGGTCATGGCGGACACGGCCGTCATCATCAACGAGTTCGGCGACATCGGCCTTGACCACCTGCTGGTCGACCGGTCCGACGATGGCGTGATGGAGCTGTCCTCCGGCTGCCTGTGCTGTACCATTCGTGGCGATCTCATCAACACGCTGGAAGACCTTTTGCGCCGTCTCGACAATGGTCGCATGGACAAGCTCGCCCGGGTGGTGATCGAGACCACGGGTCTGGCTGATCCCGCGCCGATCCTGCACACGGTGATGCTGCATCCCTATCTGATGCTGCGCTACCGGCTCGACAGCGTCGTGACCCTGGTCGATGCGGTCAACGGCATGTCGACGCTGGACGAGCATGTGGAATCCGTCCGCCAGGCCGCCGTCGCCGACCGCCTTGTGCTGACCAAGACGGATCTTCTGACCGGGCCGGAAGGTCAGGCTTCGCTCTCGGCGCTTCGCAGCCGGCTGATGACGCTCAATCCCGGAGCGCTGCAGCTGGAGGCCGCGGAAGGCGAGGCCGAGGCTGTGCACCTGTTCAATGCCGGGCTGTATGATCCTGCAACCAAGATCCCCGATGTGGCGCGCTGGCTCAATGCGGAGGCCTACGAGCCCAAGCCGGCGACGGGCCACGATCACCATCATGGCCATGAGCATGACCATGCGCATTGCCATGACGAGAATTGTGGTCATGACCACCATGATCATCACGCTCATGACCATAGCCACCACGGCCACCATCATCACGATGTAAACCGTCATGATGACAAGATCCGCGCCTTCACGCTGGCGGCGAACCGTCCCGTGCCGGCGGCGGCGCTGGAAATGTTCATCGATCTCTTGCGCTCGGCGCATGGGCCGAAGCTGCTGCGCGTCAAGGGCATCATCCAGATCGCCGAGGACCCGGAGCGTCCGGTGGTGATCCACGGCGTCCAGCACGTGTTTCATCCGCCGGTGACCCTGCCTGCCTGGCCGGATGCCGATCATCGCTCGCGGCTGGTGTTCATCACCTCCGATCTGCCGGAGGGCTTTGTCCGCCGCCTGTTCGATGCCTTCACGGGCGCGCTCCAGCCGGATACGCCGGATGCCCAGGCGATGATGGACAATCCTCTGGCGATCTCCGGCTTCTCGCCGCGCTGAAACTCAGGTCCGCTTCAGCCGGATCAGCCCTTCCTGCGCGGTGGAGGCGATGAGCTGGCCGTCGCGGCTGTACAGCGTGCCCCGGTTCATGCCGCGCCCGCCCGAGGATGACGGGCTGTCGGTCGTGTAGAGCATCCATTCATCGGCCCGGAAAGGGCGGTGGAACCACATCGAGTGGTCAAGGCTTGCCGGCTGGATATCCGGGCTGAAGACCGATTTGCCATGCGGGAACAGGGACGTGTCCAGCAGGGTCATGTCCGAGGCATAAGCCAGCACGCACTGGTGAATGCGCTGGTCGTCCGGCAGTGGATTTGTCGCGCGCACCCAGACATGCTGCACAGGATCCAGTTTCTTGGAGCTGAAATAGTGGGTGAGGTCGACGGGTCTCAGCTCGATCGGCCGTTCCCGTTCCCAGTACTTGCGGACATTGGGCGGGGCCACCTGCAGCAGCTTTTCCTTCAGGTCCTGCTCGCTAGGCAGGTCTTCCGGCATCGGGACGTTTGGCATCTCGACCTGGTGCTCCAGACCTTCTTCCAATGTCTGGAACGAGGCGGACATGGAGAAGATCGCCTGACCATGCTGGATGGCGACGACGCGCCTTGTGGTGAAGCTGCCGCCATCACGGATGCGGTCAACGTCATAGATGATCGGCACTGCCGGATCGCCCGGACGCAGGAAATAGCCGTGCAGGGAATGGATGTGCCGGTCTTCGCTCACCGTGCGCGAGGCCGCCACAAGGGCCTGGCCGATGACCTGCCCGCCATAAACCCGCTGCCAGCCAACCTGGGGGCTGCGACCTCTAAACAGATTGTGTTCCAGCGGTTCGAGGTCGAGAATGGACAAAAGTGTCTCGATGGCCGTGTTCATCGCCGCAATCCTTGCTACATGGTCCTTGGGCTGCAGCAGCCCGTGAGGGTGTGGGGATGCCGGTGACCGGCCGGTCACCGCACGTTTCCATGTGACTTGGACGTGCGCCGGGACCACAAGTCAATGCTGTCCAAAGGGAAGGGGGCGCCCCATATCAAGGCGCCGTCTTGCGAGTTCTGAAGGAGAAGACCATGGACGTGTCCGAAGCGGATGCCGAGCGGATTGACGTCGCGATTGCCGGTGGCGGCTATGTCGGGCTGTCGCTGGCGCTGGCGCTGAAGCAGGCGGATCCGTCGATGTCGGTTGCCGTCATCGATCCCAAGCCCATGGACACGCTGGGCAAGGATCCCCGTGCGTCCGCCATTGCCGCTGCCGCTTGCCGCATGCTGGACCAGCTCGGCATCTGGCAGGACATCAAGTCCAAGGCGCAGCCGATCAACGAGATGATCGTCACGGACAGCCGCCTGCGCGATGCGGTTCGGCCCGTCTATCTGACCTTCGCCGGTGACCGCCAGGCGGGTGAGGCCTTTGCCCATATGGTGCCGAATGGCGTCATGCTTCCGGCGCTGCATGCGGCGGCTGCGGCGCTGGGCGTCGTGTTCCACGCCCCCGATACCGCCCGGGATTTCAGCACGGCTCCTGGCCGGGTTGAAATTCACACGGCCTCCGGCAAGACCCTGTCGGCCCGGCTGCTGGTTGCCGCTGATGGGGTGAAGTCGCGGTTGCGCGACCTGGCCGGCATCCGGACGGTGCACTGGGCCTATGGCCAGTCCGGCATCGTGACAACGGTCAAGCACGAGCGGCCGCACAACGGCCGCGCCGAGGAACATTTCCTGCCCGCCGGCCCCTTTGCCATCCTGCCGCTGCCCGGCAACCGCTCGTCGCTGGTCTGGACCGAGCGCACCGCAGATGCGGACCGCCTGGTGCGCGGCGATGACTTCACCTTCGAGATCGAGCTGGAGCGCCGCTTCGGCCATCATCTCGGCAAACTGGAACTGGATGGACCGCGCCACGCTTACCCGCTGGGGCTGACCCTGGCGCGCGAATACATCCGCCCGCGCTTTGCCCTTGCCGGTGATGCGGCGCATGGCATTCACCCGATTGCCGGACAGGGGCTCAACATGGGCTTCAAGGACGTGGCGGCGCTGGCAGAGGTGCTGGTGACGGCCCGCCGCCTCGGCCAGGACATCGGCGCGTTCGATGTGCTGGAGCGGTACCAGACCTGGCGCCGCTTCGATGCGTTCCAGATGGGTGTGGTGACGGATGTGCTCAACCGGTTGTTCTCGAATGATATCGACATCCTGCGCGGAATCCGCGACTTTGGCCTCGGTCTCGTCGAGCGGATGCCGAGGTTGAAAACCGGATTCATCCGCGAAGCGGCGGGATTTGCCGGTCCTGCGCCGAAGCTTTTGACCGGCGAGCCGATCTGACGCTTGAGGGTTGAACTTCGTTTATGACGGACCTTGCAGAACCGGGCAGCGCGGCCGCTCGCAGCATACTCATCACGGGCTGTTCCAGCGGTATCGGTGCCTCGGCGGCCCGGCTCCTGCGCGGCCGCAACTGGCGTGTGTTTCCAACGGCGCGGCGGCTTGAAGACGTTGCCGAGCTGAAGGCGCAGGGCTTTGAGGCCTTCCTGCTCGACTACGAGAACGAAGCGACAATTCACGCTGCGCTGGGCGAAATCCTTGAGCGCAGCGGTGGCCGGCTTGATGCGCTGTTCAACAATGGTGCCTATGCCGTTCCCTGCGCGCTGGAGGACTTGCCGACAGACGCGCTGCGCGGCCTGTTCGAGGCGAACTTCTTCGGCTGGCACGCGTTGACGCGTCAGGTCGTGCCGGTCATGCGGGCGCAAGGGGCGGGGCGCATCGTGCAGTGTTCCTCGATCCTGGGCTTTATCGCGATGAAGTACCGGGGCGCCTACACCGCATCGAAATTTGCCCTTGAGGCCTATTCCGACACCCTGCGGCACGAGTTGCACGGCACGGGCATCCATGTGGCCCTGATCGAGCCGGGGCCGATCGATACCGCCTTCACGGCCAATGCGATGGCCAATTTCCATCGCTGGATCGGGCGGGAAGGACTGGAGGCGTCTGTTCATCGCGCAGCCTATGAACGACGGCTGAAGCGCATGGAAAACGGCGAACCGGGCCGGTTCAAGTTGCAGCCGGAAGCAGTTGTCGAGCAGCTGATCCATGCCATCGAATCACCCCACCCAAAGGCACGCTATCGCACGACGGTTCCGACCAAGGTGATGACGGTGCTCAAGCGCCTGCTCTCGACCAGGGCGCTGGACCGCATGCTCATGAATGCGGCCGACAAGGAAGAATGATCAATCAATGAGGTCTGCCGGCGCAGCGCCGGCGTAAGACGACATCCGCTGCCGGGGCTGCGGCGGACGACAGGACGGAACCATTATGGGCAATATTCTCTACAATCTTGTTCCGGTCGCGGTGGGCGCGGTCGCAGTCGTGCTCTTTCTCGGACTGTGGAACATGTTTCGCGGCGGCTCTGCGAGCAAGTCGCAGCAGCTGATGCGCTGGCGCGTTGGCCTTCAGTTTCTTGCCATCGTCATCATCATGGCGACGCTCTATTTCCTCGGGCCGAAGCCCTGATCGTCAGCATTGAGAAGGGCAGGGGGAAGACATGGTTGTCCTGAACAAGATCTACACCAAGACCGGTGATAACGGCACGACCGCGCTGGGGTCCGGCGAACGCCGTCCGAAGTATGACCTGCGCATCGAGGCCTATGGCACCGTCGACGAGACAAATTCGGTGGTCGGGCTTGTGCGCCTTGCCCTTGGCGAATCAGATCCGCAGGTGGATGGCATCCTGTCGCGGATCCAGAACGACCTGTTCGATCTTGGCGCCGATCTGGCGACACCGGACACGGGCCAGGACCTTGGCTATGAGCCGCTGCGCATCACGGATCACCAGGTGACCGCGATCGAGGAGGCCATCGACCTGCTCAATGCCGATCTCAAGCCGCTGCGCTCCTTCGTGCTGCCGGGTGGAACGCCGGCGGCGACCTATCTGCATCTCGCCCGCACCGTGTCGCGCCGTGCCGAGCGGCTGATGGTCGAGCTGGCGGGCCGGGAACAGGTCAATCCCGCCGCAACGCGCTACATGAACCGTCTGTCGGACTTCTTTTTCGTCGCCTCGCGCTATCTGAATGACAAGGGCGCGCTTGACGTTCTGTGGGTGCCGGGCAAAAACCGGTAAGGCCGTTTCGGCCGGTACGGAGCGGCGGCGGGCATGTTCATTCCACTTCACGACCATAACCCGCTGCGCCATGTGCTGCGGCCGTATGTCACATGGGGGCTGATCCTCGCCAACGTGCTTGCCTTCGTTGTCCTGCAAGGCGCGGGATTGGGCGAGGCGGTCGAAGCGGGCGCCTTCTCCTTTGGCCTGATTCCGTCCGTCCTGTTCGACATTCGCGACCTGTCACCGGAGCTGATTGTTGTCCCGGAACAGGCAACGCTTGTCACCTATTCCTTTCTTCATGCCGATATCTGGCATCTGGGCGGCAACATGCTGTTCCTGTGGGTCTTCGGTGACAATGTCGAAGATGCGCTTGGCCACGTGAAGTTCCTGCTTTTCTATCTCCTGTCCGCCGCGGCCGGTGGCCTCGCCTATGCGCTGCTGTCGCCGAATTCGGACATGCCGCTCATTGGTGCCTCGGGGGCTGTTTCCGGCATTGTCGCGGCCTATGTGATGTTGCATCCGCGCGTCCGCGTCTGGGTTCTGGTGCTGGGCCGCATTCCCTTGCCGATCCCCGCGCTCTGGGCGCTGGGGGCCTGGATCGGGTTGCAGTTCTTCAATCTCGTCACCGACGGCGACAGCCAGGTTGCCTGGTCCGCCCATGTCGGTGGGATTGTTGCAGGTGCCGTTCTGGTGATGGTGCTCAGGCGGCGCGGTGTGCCATTGTTCGACAAAGGGCTCTGAGACGGGCCCGAATGACCTGGCCAAAGGGATGATGCTGGCTCCTGCAATGCAGCAAATAGCCTATGCCGCTTCCCTTGCGCCATCGTTGACACCTGACGTGCGGGTGATTACCGTCCCCCGCCATACAAAGAGTTTGGCTGAAACCCGCCGTTTTCCGGGATGGATCGTAAGCCGGCTTGAACAGTTGATGCGGTGCGGCAGAAAAGCCGTCCGAGCGGGAGGATAAAACCGATGAAGATCCTTGTGCCCGTCAAGCGGGTGATCGACTACAACGTGAAGGTCCGCGTGAAGCCGGATGGCTCTGGTGTTGACCTTGCCAACGTGAAGATGTCGATGAACCCCTTCGACGAAATCTCCGTCGAAGAGGCGCTGCGCCTCAAGGAAGCCGGCAAGGCAACCGAGGTGGTTGTCGTGTCCGTCGGCCCGGCCCAGGCGACCGAGACCCTGCGCACCGCGCTGGCGATGGGTGCTGACCGCGGCATTCTCGTGAAGACCGATGCGACCACCGAGCCGCTCGCCGTTGCCAAGATCCTCAAGGCACTGGTTGACGCGGAAGCACCTGGTCTCGTCATCGTTGGCAAGCAGGCCATCGACGACGACTGCAACCAGACCGGTCAGATGCTGGCTGCGCTGCTGGGCTGGGGCCAGGGCACCTTCGCCTCGAAGGTCGACCTTGCCGGCGAAACCGTTGATGTGACCCGCGAAGTCGACGGCGGCCTGCAGACCGTGAAGCTGAAGCTGCCGGCCGTGGTGACCACGGACCTGCGCCTCAACGAGCCGCGCTATGCGTCGCTGCCGAACATCATGAAGGCCAAGAAGAAGCCGATCGACGAAAAGACCCCGGAAGAGCTCGGCGTCGACATCGCTGCGCGCCTGACCGTGCTGAAGACCGTCGAACCGGCGTCGCGCCAGGCCGGCGTCAAGGTCGGCTCCGCCGCTGAACTGGTCGCCAAGCTGAAGAACGAGGCCGGCGTCCTCTGAGGGACCCGTCGCAGGAGGAACTGATCCATGACCACCCTTCTCGTGGCCGAACATGCCGCTGGCGCGCTGAATGACGCGACCGCGAAGGCCCTGACCGCCGCTGCCAAGCTCGGCGGTGATGTCCATGTGCTGGTGGCCGGCAACGGCGCCCGCGCGGTTGCCGCTGAAGCTGCCAAGCTGTCCGGCGTTGCCAAGGTTCTCGTGGCCGAAAGCGATGCTCTCGCCCATCAGCTCGCCGAACCGCTGGCCGACCTGATCGTCTCGCTTGCCGGCGGCTACTCCGCCATCGTCGCCCCGGCGACGGCAAGCGGCAAGAACACCCTGCCGCGCGTTGCTGCCCTGCTCGACGTGATGCAGATCTCTGAAGTGACCGCCGTGATCGACGCCGACACGTTCGAGCGCCCGATCTACGCCGGCAACGCCATCCAGACCGTCAAGTCCAGCGATGCCAAGAAGGTCCTGACCGTTCGCACGGCCTCCTTCGCGGCGGCCGGCCAGGGCGGTTCGGCGGCGATTGAAGACGCAGCTGTTCCGGCAGCCGCCGGCCTGTCGTCCTTCGTTGGCGAAGAGCTGTCGAAGTCTGACCGTCCGGAACTCGCCTCGGCGAAGATCATCATCTCCGGTGGTCGCGCGCTTGGGTCCTCCGAGAAGTTTCAGGAAGTCATCCTGCCGGTGGCGGATGCGCTGGGTGCAGCCGTTGGCGCGTCCCGTGCCGCCGTCGACGCGGGCTACGCCCCGAACGACTGGCAGGTGGGTCAGACCGGCAAGGTCGTCGCCCCGCAGCTCTACATCGCCTGCGGCATTTCCGGCGCGATCCAGCATCTGGCCGGCATGAAGGACTCCAAGGTCATCGTGGCGATCAACAAGGACGAAGAGGCCCCGATCTTCCAGGTGGCGGACTACGGCCTGGTTGGCGACCTTTTCGACATCCTGCCGCAGCTCAAGGCCGAGCTGGAAAAGGCCTGAGTCAAATGACCCGCGGCGGCTCCCGTCGCGGGTCATTTTGCATTCTTGTTCGTGTCCCTGGCCGCAATGCCACAGCCACGACATATAACTTAACGAAAACTTCAGGGCGGGCCGCTTTTCCGCCGGGAGTTCTTGCCGCCACGCGCCAGTCTTGTAAAGAATAGCGTGGTTCGAGTGAGGGTTCGGCAACGGCCGTTGCCCGTGTCACCGTGGCTTGCAACAGAATCGGATGGAACGATGGTGGTCGAGATCAGGAAAATCGGCGTGATCGGATCGGGCCAGATGGGCAGCGGCATCGCTCATGTCTGCGCCCTGGCAGGGTATCAGGTCATCCTCAACGACCTCTCCCGCGACCGGATCGAGTCCGGGCTTGCCTCGATCAATGGTAACCTGGCGCGCCAGGTCGGCAAGGGACAGATTGCCGAGGAAGAACGCTCGGCGGCCCTCGACAGGCTGTCGGGTGCTGAAAACCTCGACATGCTTGCCGACGTCGATCTCATCATCGAGTCCGCCACCGAGAACGAGCAGGTCAAGCGCAAGATTTTCGCCCAGCTCTGCCCGGTGCTGAAGCCGGAAGCGATGCTGGCGACCAACACTTCTTCAATCTCGATCACCCGTTTGGCGGCCACCACCGACCGGCCGGAGCGCTTCATCGGCATCCACTTCATGAACCCGGTTCCGATCATGGAACTGGTCGAGCTGGTGCGTGGCATCGCCACCGAAGACGAGACTTTCGAGGCGGCGAAGGGTTTTGTCTCGCGCATTGGCAAGACGGTTGCCGTTGCCGAAGATTTCCCGGCTTTCATGGTCAACCGCATCCTGCTGCCGATGATCAACGAGGCGATCTACACGCTTTATGAGGGCGTCGGTTCGGTCGAGGCCATCGACACCGCGATGAAGCTCGGTGCGAACCACCCGATGGGCCCGCTGCAGCTGGCCGATTTCATCGGTCTCGACACCTGCCTGTCGATCATGCAGGTGCTTTATGAGGGCCTCGCCGACAGCAAGTACCGTCCGTGCCCGCTGCTGGTGAAATATGTCGAGGCCGGCTGGCTGGGCCGAAAGACCCGTCGCGGCTTCTACGACTATCGCGGCGACACCCCGGTTCCGACCCGCTGACGCAATGAACCTCGCCCGTTATTGCCTCACCAACGCCGCGCCGCCTGCCACGGATGTCGCGCTGGAGGTGGTGGGGCCAGCGGGTGTGCCACTCGAGACCTGGACCTATGGCCGTCTGGAAGACACGATCCTGCGTGTCGCCGGCGGCCTTCGTCGTCTCGGGCTGGCAGAGGGCGAGCGGATCCTGCTGCGCATCGGCCATTCCAGCGATTTTCCGCTCGTCTTCTTTGGCGCCATTGCCGGCGGCTTCGTGCCGGTACCGAGTTCCGCCCTGCTCACAGCGTCGGAATGCGACCTGATCCTTGCCGACAGCGGCGCGGTTTGCGTGCTGCATGACGGGGCGACAAGCCTGCCCGCCGAGCGCATCGGCGTCCGCTTTCTCGGGCCGGATGTGCTCGCAAATCTCAAGGCAGCGCCAGCCGGTGCCTATGCCGGGACGCAGCCGGATGATCCGGCCTTCCTGATCTACACATCCGGCACCTCCGGCTATCCCAAGGGCGTGCTGCATGCCCAGCGTGCCGCACTCGGGCGCCGCCCGATGGACCGTGGCTGGTATGGCATGACCCGCCACGACAGGCTGCTTCACGCCGGCGCCTTCAACTGGACCTACACGCTCGGCGTCGGCCTCATGGATCCCTGGGCCAATGGCGCCACAAGCATTGTCTATGACGGGCCGCGCGAGCCGGACGTCTGGCCCGGCGTTCTTGAGGGGAGCCGCGCCACGCTGTTTGCAGCCGTTCCAAGCCTCTACCGTCGCATGCTCAAATATGCCGATGTCACGCCCGCGTCTTTCCCGGCCCTGCGTCATGGCCTGACGGCCGGCGAGGCGCTGTCGGGTTCTCTGCACGCCGACTGGCATTTCCGCAGTGGCCGCCCACTCTACGAAGCGCTCGGCATGAGCGAGATCTCAACCTATATCTCCAGCGGACCTGAGGTCCCGACCCGGCCGGGCAGTCCGGGCAAGCCGCAGGAGGGCCGCCGTGTTGCCGTGCTGGCGGAGGAGGGAGACGACCGGCCCTTGGCTCACGGCACTGCGGGGCTTCTCGCCGTGCATCGCTCCGATCCCGGTTTGATGCTGCGCTATTTCGGCCGCGAAGCGGAGACTGCTGCGGCTTTCCGGGGCGACTGGTTCCTGACCGGTGACCGGGCGCGCTTCGATGCGGATGGCTATCTCTGGTACGAAGGCCGGGCCGACGATGTCATGAACGCCTTCGGTTATCGGGTGGCGCCTGAGGAAGTCGAGCGCGTTCTGGCCACCCATCCGGATGTTGCAGAGGTTGCAGTGACCACGGTTGCAGCGGGCAATGGCGTTGACCTGATCGCAGCCTTCATCGTCCTGCGGCAAGGCAGCGCAGCGGACGAGGCGGATATCGCCGCGATGGCCGCTGCCGGTCTGGCCGAATACAAGCGGCCAAAGCTGTATCGCTTCGTTGACGAGTTGCCGCGCACACCGTCCGGCAAGCTTCTGCGCCGCAGTCTGCAGAAGAGTTAACCGGGCGTTAACTCGATTGGTCGAAACTGATGCATCTCGCAACCACTCGGTGGTTTCATGGACAGTGTTTCGATTGCCACGTCGCTCGTCTCCGCGCAGCAGGCCCAGACCCGGGACCAGCTGCAGACGAAGATGACGAAGATGGCGCTTCAGTCAGATCAGGCCATTGTCGCCCTGCTTGACCAGGCCGCGCAAAGCGGTGCAGCTCGCTCCGCTCCCGCCGGCATGGGCGGCGCGGTTGATGTGACCGCCTGATCCTTTGTGATCCCCGCTGCCGACCCTCGTCCGGCAGCCGACTGAACCCGCGCTTTGCGCGGGTTTTTTCTTGCCGCTGATATTGTCCTGGTAGTGTCAGAGGCAAGCGACCTCAGGCCAGTCCGGCAATCGCCTCGGCAAAGTCGCGGGCCGAGAACGGTTCAAGATCGTCGATGCCTTCACCGACGCCAATGAAGTGTACCGGCATGCGGTGCTTGGCGGCGATGGCGACAAGGATGCCGCCGCGCGCGGTGCCGTCCAGCTTGGTCATGACCAGACCGGTGACGCCGGCGACCTTGCCGAAGATCTCCACCTGGTTCATGGCGTTCTGGCCGGTCGTGGCATCGAGGGTCAGAAGCACGTCATGCGGCGCGGTCGGATCGACCTTGCGGATGACGCGGATGACCTTTTCCAGCTCCGCCATCAGCTCGGCCTTGTTCTGAAGCCGGCCGGCGGTGTCGATCAGCAGCACGTCGACGTTCTTCTCCTTGGCCGCCTGCATGGCGTCAAAGGCAAGGCCGGCCGCGTCTGCTCCTGCATCCCGGGCAACGACTTCCGAGCCTGTGCGGCTGCCCCAGATCTTCAGCTGTTCGACAGCGGCGGCGCGGAACGTGTCGCCGGCGGCCAGCATCACCGTCTTGCCATCGGCGGCAAGGCGCGAGGCCAGCTTGCCGATGGTGGTCGTCTTGCCGGTGCCATTGACGCCGACCATCAGCACCACATGCGGACGGATACCCCGGTCGAGATCCAGCGGCCTGGCCACCGGAGCCAGAACCTTTTCGACCTCTTCGGCCAGAACGGCGCGGACTTCCTCCGGCGAGATTTCCTTGTCGAAGCGCCCGGACCCCAGCCGCTCGGTGATCGAGCTTGCGGTGTCGAGCCCGAGGTCTGCCTGCAGCAGGATGTCTTCCAGCTCGTCCAGCATCGACTGGTCGAGCTTGCGCTTGGTGAAGATCGAGGAAATGCCCTCGGTCAGCGCCGACGACGACCGTGCGAGACCCCGGCGCAGGCGCTGGAACCAGGTGAGCTTTTCCGCCGGTTGAGGCGTCTCGACCACAGGAGCTGGAACGGAAACCTTGGTAGGCGCAACCGGAGCGTCTCGCTCCGCCTCAGTCTGCGCAGGTTCACTTTGTTCGGCCGGCTCCGCGGCGTCGGGCTGCGGTTCTGGCAAGGTTTCTACAAGGGCGACCGGTTCGCTGACTGCTTCAAGATCGGCGGTCAAGACCTCGGCGGCATGCTCGACCTGGGCCTCGTCCGCATCCTTGCCACCGAACAGGCGGCCGAAAAACCCGCGCTTCTTCTCGCTCATCGTGTCGCGTCCTGCGTAATGGTGTCGGGTCCTGCGGCCTTCAGGTTTCAGGCAGCCTGGGAGACGAGCGCGCCGAGAAGATGGCGGCCGGTGTGTCCGGTGATCCGGGTCTGAAGGATCTGGCCGGCTTCGCCGCCTTCCACCTCGACCTGGGTGAATTGTTCAGTCCGGCCAAGGCCTTCGCGCTCCATCAGGATCGGCCGCAGACGGCCAACCTCGGCGCCCAGATGCGCCGCCAGCACGATCTCGCCCTTGGCACGCAGGTGCGCTGCGCGCTCCTTGACCAGAGCCTTTTCCAGCTGCGGCATGCGCGCGGCCGGTGTGCCCGGGCGCGGGGAGAAGGGGAAGACGTGCAGATGCGTCAGGCCGCATTCGTCGACGATCGCCAGCGTGTTGGCGAACATCTCTTCCGTCTCGGTCGGGAAGCCGGCGATGATGTCGGCGCCGAAGACCACATCCGGCCGCATCGCGCGGACGTCTTCGCAGAAGCGGATGCTGTCGGCGCGCAGGTGCCGCCGCTTCATGCGCTTCAGGATCATGTCGTCCCCGGCCTGCAGCGACAGGTGGAAATGCGGCATCAGCCGCTCGTCTTCGGCAATGACGCGCATCAGCTCCGGATCGGCCTCGATGGAATCGATGGAGGACAGGCGCAGGCGCTTCAGCTCCGGCACCAGCTTGAGGATCTTGGCGACCAGCGTGCCGAGCTTCGGCGTGCCCGGCAGGTCCGAGCCATAGGAGGTGATGTCGACGCCGGTGACGACGATCTCGTTGTAGCCATTCTCCACCAGCCGGCGGACCTGATCGACGACAACGCCCATCGGCACCGAGCGGGAATTGCCGCGGCCGAAGGGGATGATGCAGAAGGTGCAGCGGTGGTCGCAGCCGTTCTGCACCTGGACGAAGGCGCGGGCGCGGCCTTCCAGTCCGTCGATGAGATGGCTGGCGGTCTCGCGCACGCTCATGATGTCATTGACGCGGACCTTCTCGCTGGCATCCAGCCCGAACTGGGCGACGCGGCCATAGGAGGCGCGCTCCAGCTTTTCCGCGTTGCCGAGGACGAGATCAACCTCCGGCATTTCGGAGAATTTCGAGGTCTCGGTCTGGGCGGCGCAGCCGGTGACGATGATCTTGGCGTCCGGATTGTCGCGGCGCGCCTTGCGCACGGCCTGACGTGCCTGGCGCACGGCTTCCGACGTGACGGCACAGGTGTTGATCAGGATCGCGTCCTTGAGGCCGGCGGCTTCCGCCTCGCGCTTCATCACTTCCGACTCATAGGAATTGAGCCGGCAACCGAAGGTCACAACGTCGATGCTCACTGGGCAACCTCCAGCGAGGCTGCCTGCAGGTCCGCGTCGCCCGGCCCGGTCTTGACGAAGGTGAGGCTGTCAAAATCGACCTCTCCCTCGAATTCGACTTCGGTGGCACCGGTCATCAGGACGTGGTCGTCGCTCTCGCGCCAGGTGATCGAGATCGCGCCGCCCGGCAAGTGGATGACCGAGCTGCGGCCGGCACGACGATCACGCGCTGCAGCCACGGCGACGGCGCAGGCGGCGGTGCCGCAGGCCTTCGTCAGGCCCGCGCCACGTTCCCAGACCCGCACGCGGATCTGGTTCGGGGCAAAGATATGGGCGAGCGAGATGTTCGCTGCTTCCGGGAAGATCGGGTGGTTTTCGAGCAGCGGCCCGATGCGGCCGAGATCATAGGCGTCAACATCCTTGACCCAGAAGATCGCATGCGGATTGCCCATGCTGACGGCAGCCGGCGTGTGCAGGATCGGCGCGTCGATGGGGCCGATCTGCAGCTCGATCGCGCGGGTATCGGCAAACTCTTCCGCCAGCGGGATCTCGTTCCAGGCAAAGCGCGGTTTGCCCATGTCGACGGTGACGCTCAGCGGCGCTTCGGCCTTGCGGGCGATGAGCAGGCCGGCGCGGGTCTCGATGGACACGGCGTCCTTCTCCGTCTCCTCGATCAGCAGCCGGCCGATGCAGCGGGTGGCGTTGCCGCAGGCTGACACCTCGCTGCCATCGCAGTTGTGGATGCGCATGAAGACGTCAGCTCCGGACGGCGAGCGCTCGACCGTGATCATCTGGTCGAAGCCGATGCCGGTCTCGCGGTTGCCGAGCGCAGCGATGACGTCCGGCGTCAGGGCAAGTTTCTCCGTGCGGGCGTCCCACACGACGAAGTCATTGCCAAGGCCATTCATCTTCAAAAACGATCTGCGCATGTCGGATCCGCGGAGGGCTGAGGGGGTGTCAGGGGCAGTTTGCTGCCTGTATCTGGACTATATGGCGGAAAAGCTGTCAAAATACCAGCAGTCACCTTGTCCTATGGTTTCAGCCTGCCGCGGTTTGCCTGATGCCGTTACAGGCGGCGGGCGTTGAAGGTGTCGCAGCTGCCCATGTCGCCAGACGCGAAGCCCTCGCGGAACCAGCGCGCGCGCTGTGCCGAGGTGCCATGGTTGAAGCTTTCCGGCACCACATAGCCCTGGGCCTCGCGCTGCAGTGTGTCGTCGCCAATGCGGGAGGCGGCATTCAGCGCTTCCTCGACATCGCCGTCCTCGACAAAGCCCTGCTGACGGGCGGCGTGATGCGCCCAGACACCGGCAAGGCAGTCTGCCTGCAGTTCCACGCGCACGGACAGGGCATTGGCGTCCGCCTCGTTGAGGGACCGGCGGACGCGCTGGTATTCGGGCAGGATGCCAAGCACGTTCTGCACGTGGTGCCCGACTTCATGTGCCAGCACATAGGCCTGGGCAAAATCGCCCGGTGCGCCAAGCTCGCGCGACAGCTGGCGGTAAAATGACAGGTCGATGTAGATCTGCTGGTCAGCGCCACAATAGAACGGCCCGGTGGCGGAACTTGCCTGGCCGCAGGCCGAGGGTACGTAGTCGGTGAAAAGGACAAGACGCGGCTCGGGATAGTCGTGCCCTTCCGCCTGCATCAACTGCGTCCAGGTGTTTTCGGTGTCAGCCAGCACCACCGACACGAAACTTGCCAGTTCATCCTCGCCAGCCGGACGTGGGCCTGAGGTCTGCCGTGTCTCGACGGACTGCGACCCGCCCTCCATTGTCCCCAGCAGCTCGAGCGGATTGATGCCGGTGACCCAGGAAATCAGCAGGACGACGACAATGCCGCCGATGCCGAGACCGCCACCGGACTTCATGCCGCGACGGGGCGCGCGAAAGCCGCCACCGCCCGACCCGCGCCGGTCATCGACATTGCTGCTTTCCTGACGGCCTTTCCAGCGCATCCCGGTCTCCTTGAACCCTTTGTGGTTCTGCCGCCCACACTACAGCGTTTTCACAAGATCTCCATGACCGCGCCGGGCCGCAGCTGCGACAGGATCTGCCGCATGTGTCGCGGGCTGACCGCAACACAGCCGAGCGTCGGGCACCAGTCCTCGCGTGCGATATGAAAGAAAATGGCGCTGCCGCGACCGCGCATGGGGGGCGTCAGGTTGCAGTCAAGAACGACAACAATGTCGTAGAGCCTATCCTCACGCCACATTTTCTCGTGGCTGGCCGGGAAGGGCAGGGTGACCGGGCGGTTGTAGCGCGGGTGCTCGGGTTCGTCGCACCAGCCATCGTCCGGGTGGAGCGCGGCGACGGGCAGGCCCGTTGATGGCCGCCGGCCGCGATCAGCGCGGAAATAGACGTCCAGCACCTCGAACCTGCCGGCCGGTGTTGCCCCGTCGCCTTCGCGCTTGCGGCGTGTGATGCCACCACGCCCAAGGGCGCAGGGAAACACCAAATGTCCAAGCTGCAGCGTCCCGAGGCTGCGATGCCCTGGCCTTGCCCTGACCTGCAGCACCTGATGCTGCCCATTTGCTGGCCGGCTGCGATTGCCTGTCATGCGGATTTCACCCCTGGATAACCGGACCGTGAAGCAGATTTGACAAAGTGCCCTCTGACCGGTGATCGTTTTTTCTCGCGCAACATTGCGTAAGACTGCAATGTGCTGCAAGCCGGCCTATATGAGTGAGGCGGAAAAAACAGGCGAGGACAAGGACATGACGGCCCGTACCCTGCTGATCGTCGATGACGACAAGGACCTGCGCGAAGCACTCGTTGAGCAGTTGTCGCTCTATGACGAGTTTACCACGCTGCAGGCCGACACTGCCGCCGGAGGCATCGCCAAGGCAAAGTCCGAGCATGTCGACATGCTGCTGATGGACGTGGGGCTGCCAGACATCGACGGGCGCGAGGCAGTCAAGCTGTTGCGCAAGGCCGGGTTCAAGTCGCCGGTGATCATGCTGACGGGCCACGACACGGACAGCGACACGATCCTCGGCCTCGAGGCCGGCGCCAATGACTATGTTACCAAGCCGTTCAAGTTCGCGGTGCTGCTGGCCCGCGTGCGCGCCCATCTGCGCCAGCATGAACAGAGCGAGGATGCCGTCTTCGCCATCGGCCGCTTTTCCTTCCGCCCGGCGGCGAAGCTCATGCTCGACGAGCGTGGTTCCAAGGTGCGGCTGACGGAAAAAGAAACCTCGATCCTGAAGTATCTCTACCGGGCCGGTGAGAAGCCGGTGACCCGCGACGTGCTGCTGCACGAGGTCTGGGGCTACAACTCAGGTGTCACGACACACACGCTGGAGACCCACATTTACCGCCTCAGGCAGAAAATCGAGCGTGACCCCTCCAATGCAGAGCTTCTGGTGACAGAAGCCGGTGGATACAAGCTTGTGCCCTGAGGGGTTTGCGGCTTAACACTTGAGCCATGAGCCTTATTCAGGACATCGCGATTCTGCGCCAGATCCCCATGTTGTCGGATTTCTCCGACGACCAGTTGCGCCTGCTTGCCTTCAGCGCCGAAGCGATGGACATGATCTCCGGTTCCTTCCTCTTTGACGAGGGCGAGCGGGCCGACAGCGGCATCGTCATTGCCAAGGGCAATGTCAGCCTGCAGGTGCGCGGGCCGCACGGCTTCAAGGAAGTCGAAAGTGTCGGCCCCGGCGTCTTGCTGGGGGAAACCGCGATGCTGGTGGAGACCCGCCGTCCGGCCCGGGCTGTCTGCATCGGGCCGGTGCGCGTCATCCGCATCCGCCGGGCGCTGTTCAAGCGCATGATCCAGGAATTCCCGGAACTCGCCCGCCGTTTGTTCGAGGTTCACGCCTCGCGGTTCCAGGCGACTGTCGCAGCGCTCACGCCGATCGGTGACAAGATGCAGGAACTGAGCGACATCGCTGATGCTGCGCCTTTGCGCGGCAGCCGGGACGACTGAGCGCCCCGGTCTGTTGAGTTTCATATCTTATTGGTCGCCGTAGAGCGACTGCATCTGCGCCACCGGCAATATCCCGATCCTGGCCGTTCCACCAGAGAGCGTCAGTGTTGCATCAATGGCCGGCTTGCCCTCGTGCTCGGTCTTCTTGCCGAAACTGACCAACGCGCCCTGCAGGGCCTCCGGGAAGGGCGTTGCCGGCGGGAACAGCGGCGCGATCACCTGACCGGATTGCTCCGGCTCTATCGCGACTATCGGGAACTCGCCCGTCAAATAGCCGTCGCTCGGCAGCTTCAACGTGCCGGACGTGCTGAGCGACGCGTCGCCCGAGGCAAGTCGCAGTTGCGACAAGGAAATGGCCGGTACGCCGTCGGTGGCGGCAAACAGACCGAGCGGGATCGTCCCCGTCAGCAAGGGCGCGGCACCTGACACCGTGCCGACCAGCGCGCCGTCCGTGCCCGGGTGCGCCGGATCGCCGGTCTTGAGCCCTGTGAACGAGAAGGCGATGTCAAGGTTTGCCGGCTGGTCCGGCGCCGGCCGCAGATGCAGCTCGGCGGTGGCCATCGTCACCTCGCCCTGGGCCGGATTGTCGGACGAAAAAAGGCGCGGCGTCTCGATGACCGCATCAAGCTTGGTCAGTCCTTGCGTGTTGAAACGAACGCTCGAGCGGAGCGATCCCCATGTCGCCTCCTGGATGGGCGAATCACCGGCGCGGAAGGCGGCCATCGGGCTGTCCGCCTCGATGATTACGTGCATCGGATTGTAGACCAGCGCGACAGCGCGCAAGGTCGCCACCGAGAAGAACCCGCCGAACGGGTCGCGCAGGACGAAATCCTTGCATCTCAGTTCGAAGCGAAAGGGAAAGCCGCCAAGCTCGCGCTCAAAACAGGCGAGTTCCGCGCCGTTTTGCGCGGCCAGTTCCATGACCTTGCTGATCTCGGCATCAAGAAACCCGCGCGCCGTGTACCAGGCTGCACTCCACCCGCCAATGACCACTGCAACGGCCGTGGCGAGATAGGCGTATTTCCGGTTGGTCCGCTTCGGCCGGGGCGTTGCGGCCAGGGTCTTCTCAGTGGTCATTCATGTCCTCGTCCGCGCGGGTCAGTTTCCTGCAGCGATTGCAAGTTTGCCGCGCCATTGCTATTGCCGGCATATCCGCCGAAGCAGAGTTTCATGACCGATATGGGCGATTTGTGGGTGTTTGGCTACGGCTCCCTGATGTGGAAGCCGGGTTTCGAGTTCGAGGACAAGCGCCCTGCACTTTTGCACGGCGCGCATCGTTCGCTTTGCGTCTATTCCTGGGTGCACCGGGGTACGCAGGAACGTCCGGGTCTGGTGTTCGGGCTTGATCGTGGCGGCGCCTGCCGGGGCATGGCGTTCCGCGTGAAGGCCGATCGGGCCGAGGCGACCATCGCTTACCTGCGCGAGCGTGAGCAGGTGACCATGGTCTATCTGGAAGCCCATCGCCGGATTGCCTTTGCCGATGGCAGCACGACGACGGCCGTGACCTATGTGGTCAGCCGCTCGCATCCGCAATATGCTGGCATGCTGCCGCTGGATCGCCAGCTGGAACTGGTGCGGGGGGCTGTCGGCCAGTCCGGAGCCAACCCCGAATATGTGCTGAACACCGCAAGCCATCTCGGCGAGCTGGGTATCCACGACGCGCGCGTGACGTGGCTGGCGGACCGGCTCAAGGGCTGACAGCCGCACCCAGGCGCCTCAACGCGGGCTGATGTCCTTGAGAACCGGCGAGGGCGACGGTGCCCGCCGGGCCTCCTCGATCAGGCGGTCGGACGCCGTCTCGATGGTGTCGACGAGCTGACCGAAAAACACGTCAGCCGGCAAGCCTGCTTCAATCGGCGGCAGGAATTCCATGATGACGGTGCCGGGATAGATGAAGAAGCTCTGGCGCGGCCAGAACAGGCCGGCGTTCAGGGCCACCGGCAGAACGGGGCAATCCAGTTCGCGATAGAGATGCGAAATCCCGAACTTGTATCCGGGCTCTGCGCCGGCAGCGCGGCGGGTGCCTTCGGGAAAGATCAGGATCTGCCGGCCTTCGCTGACCGCTTCCTTTGCCGCTTCCATCATGGCCGCAAGAGCTGCAGCCCGCTTGCCCCGGTTGATCGGGATCTGCTTCATCTTGGCAGTGTACCAGCCAAAGATCGGGATCCAGCGCAGCTCCCGCTTAAGGATGTAGGTGGGATCGGGAAAATACGGGATCAGGGCGAAGGTTTCCCACACCGACTGGTGCTTGGACGCAACGATGAAGCCGCCTTGCGGGATATTCTCAAGCCCCCGGACTTCAAACCTGACGCCGGCAATCCAGCGCAGGAAGAACAGGTTGGCCCTGGCCCAGAACGGCACGACTATCCAGGCCCAGCGGCGCGGCGTGAGAAAGACGAAAGGCGCAAACACGACCATCATGATGAGCGTGCCCAGATAAAAGGCGATCTGGAAAAGCAGCGAGCGCAGGAACAGCATGGGTCTTGGAAGCCGGCCGATTGGAGGGACTGCGGTCCGGGCCGTTCTCGGGGGTGACGAAAGCGGAGACTAGTCCCCGTCCGGCAGACCGATGGTGCTGACCCGGGCCCGGGCGAGGGTATACTTCACAAACTCCCGCAAGAGAAGGCGGATTGTCTGCGGCCGCAGATACCAGTCTTCCAACTGCAGTTCCTCGGCCACCACCGGATAGGCGACAAGCTGCAATTCCGGCATGGCGGCCGATAGTTCCATGGTCGCTCGCGGCATGTGATAGGCGCTGGTGACCAGCATCAGCGAACTGAAGCCATGTTCCCTCGCCCACAGGGTGGTCTCGTTGGCGTTGCCGATGGTGTTCAACGCCTTGCGGTCAAGATCAACGCAGCAGGCAAACAGTTCCTTGTCCGTGGCGGTGCGGGCGCTGATCTGGCGCGCCGTGGTGCCGGGATAGACACCGGATATCAGCAGACGTTGCGCCCGCCGTTCGCCCAGTAGCGCCACGGCCTTTTCGATCCGCTCCTGTCCGCCGGTGAGGACGACAATGGCATCAGCACGCGGATCCTGAGGCGGACGCATGCGCGAAACCTCTGCGGTAAAAGAGAGAAAGGCGACGATCAGCCAGATCCCGGCTGCACTCACAAGACAACCTGCAATCCACCAGCGCTTCCGGAACCGGCGCGGGGTGTCCCCGTTTGCGCCAATACGCCGGGAAGACGCAGATCCCCCATGCCCTGTCCCGGCCACCGGGGCCTGCGGGAAGGACTGCGGATCGGCGTCTGGCCGCTGATCGTTGGTCACAAGCGTCATTCCTTGCAGATACTATCCGATTCGGCTGAATTT
The DNA here is from genome assembly GCF_003012935.1 of Pannonibacter carbonis. GTDB lineage: Bacteria > Pseudomonadota > Alphaproteobacteria > Rhizobiales > Stappiaceae > Pannonibacter > Pannonibacter carbonis. Next base: position 95,595 of record NZ_PUDR01000012.1, read on the forward strand.
GGGGCGCTGCGCTTTGTCAGTCGATCCGGGCCAGCTGGGATTTTACTGCAAGACCCGAGGTGAGTGCAGTCAGCACTGCAACAAGAAATACAATCCCGATGACGCCAAGATAACCGGGCGTGCTGACCGCGACCGGGCCGAACAGCGCCGACATCTGGTCAGAGCCTGCAAGCCCCGCCGTTTGCCGGGTGAACATTTCCAGCAGCAGGAAGCAGAGACAGGCAAAGACTCCGCCGGCAATGCCGCCGCGCAGGCCGAGAACGAGAAAATGCCGCTGGAACTCGCGGGCGATGAAACTGTCCTCTGCGCCGACGAAATGCAGAACCGATACGACATCGCGGTTGCTGGCGACGGCAGCCCGGGTGGCAAAGACCACGCTAAGCACCATGGAAAACAGCACCAGTGCCAGAATGCCGAAGCCGCCGGCGACAACGGCCCCGGCCATGGCGGCGAGGCGCCTGGTCCAGACCGAGTGGTCATCAAGGCTGGCGCCGGTTACCTCCTGTTCGATGCGCTGCTTCAAACCAGGCAGGTCAAGCACTGAGGGATCATCCACCATCACCTGGACGAGGCGCGGCACGGGCAGGGTGTCGAGGTTCAGTCCGGACCCCAGCCAGGGCTGCAGCAGGGCCTTGGTTTCGTCATCCGAGAGGGCGCGGACGGTGCCGACGCCCTGGAATCGCTGCGTGATGGTCACAGCACTGTCGATCTGGCGCAACATGTCGACGCCATCGGCAGGGCGGATCTGAATGGTCACCTCGCGGACAAGATCATTGCTCCAGTCCTGCGCCGCGTCCCACACCACCGACACCGAGCCAACCGTCAGGCACGCAAGAAAACTCATGATCGCCACCACCAGCGTCAGCGCGCGGCCGGCCACCGATTGCGGCGGAACAATGGGTGCGTTGGGGCGCAGGCGCTCCGCGCCGGAGGCATGTGCCGTCCGCTTCAGGCGCTGCGGCAGACGCGGTTTGGGAATGCTCATCCGCGCGGCAAGGTCACCGGCGGTCCGGGCCGCTCCGGCCATCTTGCCGGATCCTGCGGATTTGCCAGGCGATGCCGGTGTCCTGGTCGGGGCTTTCGGTTTCGACCTCACCGTCTTTCCGGAAGCCCGGTCACTGCCCAACTCGACAGCCGGCGCGCGCGCGGATGCGTTCTGGCTCTCAGGTCCAGTCTCCATCCCGTCGTCTGGTGGTCGCTTCGGGGTCTTCGGGGCCATGGGCTCTCGGTCCGCTTTCACCGGCTTCAGTCAAACACGCTGAGGCGGCCGTCCGCCAGCACCATCCGCCGGGCCTCGACCTGTTCCAGCAAAGTGATGTCGTGGGTCGCAATCACCACCGAGGTCCCGAGCCGGTTCAGCTCGATGAACAGACGCAGCAGCCTCCGTGCCAGCGGCGGATCGACGTTGCCGGTCGGTTCATCCGCCAGCAACAGGTCCGGCCGGGTGATCAGGGCCCGCGCGATTGCGGCACGTTGCTTTTCTCCGCCCGACAGGACTGGTGGCAGCACGTGCATGCGCTCGCCAAGCCCGACCCATTTCAGCAGTTCGACCACGTCGGCCCGGTACTCGCTTTCGTCCTTGCCGAGCACCCGCAAGGGCAAGGCAACGTTCTCATAGGTTGTCAGATGATCAAGCAGGCGGAAGTCCTGGAACACGACGCCAACCCGGCGGCGCAGTTCCGGCAGTTCCTTCTTGTTGATCGTGGCCATGTCGCGGTTGAAGACATGGATCAGCCCGCGCGTCGGGCGCAGCGACATGAAAAGAAGGCGGATCAGGCTGGTCTTGCCGGCCCCGGACGGGCCGGTGAGGAACTGGAACGATTGCCGCTCGATGTTGAAGGTGACATCGCGCAGGATTTCCGGTCCCATGCCGTATCGCAGCCCGACATTCTCGAAACGGATCACGCAAAACCTCCGTGGACGGCGGTTACCCTACCCCCACCTTGTTAACGCTTCATTAAACATATGAATGTCCTCTTAACCAGACTGGGGATTTGCGCGCGACCTTTGATCCCCGCAAAACAACGCCGGACTGGTATCATCCGCGCCCGAAGCGGTGCACAGACCGTGGAGCGAGAGCAATCGTCCCATGAAGATCACCTGTCCGGACTGCGATACCTCCTATGAAATCAAGGCGGAGCTGGTTGGCACCGAAGGGCGGAGCGTCAAATGCGCCCGCTGCGGCAACCGCTGGTTCATCAGTCCCCGCAAGGAAACCCTCGTCGAGGCCAAGCCCGCTGTAGATCCCAAAGCCGCCGCCGCCCGCGCAAAGGCGGATGCCAAGGCCGCCGAGGTCGCGAAGGCATCGGATGAGGAGGATATCGACGAGGACGACTGGGGCCTTGACCCCAAGAAGGCCGAGAAGCCGAAGGATGATGACTGGGCCAGCGCCATGGACGAGGACGCTGAGGATCCCGATGCGTGGTCTGACCAGGAAAAGGAGACGGACGAACGCGCCAGGGCTGCAGCCCGTGCCAGGGAAGAGGCCGAGGCCGCAGCGATGGCTGAAGACGCCATCGAGGACGGAGACGATCCTTTCGCAGCCGACGCAGCATCAGAGGAAGACGGGCCGTCCGGCCGCTTCAACGGCTCTGGTGGACCCGGCTCTGAAAATGCTGCAGCGGAAAACGCGGACGATGACACGGACGACGGCAAACGTACCGTGGACATCGAGTCCCTCGCCAAGCGGAAGAAGATCAAGGTCAACCCGAACAAAATGAAGAAGCGGCGCGACTGGTCGAAGCTCCGCCGCTATATCAATGCCCAGACACTGCGCCGCGCTGGTGGCCTGATGATCCTGCTTCTGTCGCTGGGGATCGGCGCCTGGCTGTTCCTCAACCGCACGGCGGTGGTGCGGCAGGCGCCGGATCTTGCCAGTCTTTTTGAGTTCATCGGATACAAGGTGAACTTGCGCGGGCTCGAGTTCCGTGATTTGAGAACCTTCCGGGAAATTGAAGGGGGCGCTGCCGTCCTGGTGGTGGAGGGCACCATCCAGAACATCAGCAGCAGCCCTGTTGCCGTGCCCGCCGTGCGCCTTGCGCTGCGCGGTGAGGACCAGCAGGAGATTTACGCCTGGACCCTGGAGCCAAGGGCGATCGCGCTCGAGCCCCTGGCCAGCACCCGGTTTCGCACCCGGCTGGCGGATCCTCCGGAGACCGCAGCCGACATCCAGGTCCGGTTCATCGACCGGACCAGAAGACAGGCAACGCTTCAGACCCAATGACGCCACAGATCAACACCCTTTTCGACGAAGCGCAGATCGCGGACCGCGTCAGCACCCTGGCGCAGGAGATCGCGGCGGATGCGCCGCATCGCCTGCTCGTCGTCGCGGTCCTGAAGGGCAGCTTCATCTTTGCAGCCGACCTCGTGCGTGCCCTGCACCGCGTGGGGCAACAGCTCGAGATGGAGTTCATGCACCTGTCCAGCTATGGCGCGGGCACGACGAGCACTGAGCTCAAGGTGCTGCGTGATGTGGAAAGCGACGTCAGCGGACGCGACATCATCCTGGTCGACGATATTCTTGAATCCGGCCGCACGCTGTCCTTTGCCAAGGAACGGCTGCTGTCGCGGGGGGCCAGGTCGGTGAAGATTGCTGCCCTGCTCGACAAGCCGGAGCACAGAAAGGCCACGATCGAAGCCGACTACGTTGGTTTCGTCTGTCCGGACAAGTTCGTTGTGGGATTCGGCATGGACATGGGCCACGCCTGGCGGCAGTTGCCCTATATCGGTTATGTGGTCGTGGACGATGTGCCACGGCCGGACAAGGCTACGGGAGGGTGAGCATGGCCCGCATTCTTCTGACCGAGGATGACGAAGCCGTCCGCACATTCGTGAAACGGGCACTTGAGCTCGACGGACACGAGGTTCAGGCGGCAGAAGATGGCGGCGAGGCACTTGAGGTGCTGACCCGTGAAAATGGCCGTTTTGATCTCCTGCTCTCCGACATCAAGATGCCGGTGATGGATGGCATTGCCCTGGCGCTCGCCACGGCGCGCGACTGGCCGAGCCTGCCGATCCTGCTGATGACCGGCTTTGCCGACCAGCGAGAACGGGCCAATGGCCTAGATGCGCTGGTGCATGATGTCGTGACCAAACCGTTCTCGCTGGCCGATATCCGCCAGGCCGTCCGCGATGCCCTGACCGGCACCGTCCGTGAACCGAAGCGCCTGTCCGCCTGAGACAGACATCGATCTGAACGAAGAAAAAGGCGCGGTGTTCCGCGCCTTTTTCGTTTTCGATGGGGCCATTGCGGGTTCAGTAGTTCTTCAGGAGCCGTTCGAGATAATCCAGTTCGAGGCGCGGTCGTCCCGGATCAGAGAAGCGGCGGCGGAGTTCCTCGATGATCCGGCGGGCCCGCTGGACGTCGATCTCGTCGGGAACCTTCACCTGGCTACCCAGGTCCGGCCCTTCGGTGCGGCGCGGCCGGCCGAGTGGATCCTCGTTCAGCGGTGAGCGCTGGGCCATGCCCGGGCCCTCGCCCTGACCCATCATCTGTTCGCCGAGCTGCTGTGCGCCGCGGCGCAAGGCATCAAGCGCATTGCCCTGCTGGCCGGCTGCCTGTTCGCCTTCTCCCTGGCCTAGCGACTGCTGCGCCTGGCCCATGGCATCGCCGGCCTCTCCGAGACCGTCATTATCACCAAGACCGTTGCGGCCCATCTGGTCCATCAGCTGCTGCAGACGCTGCGCCAGATCGCCCTGTCCCTGCGCCAGCTGATCGAGCAATTCGCGCAGCTGTTCGGCGGTCATCGGCTGCTGGCCGCCTTCGCCCGGCTGCCCTTGTTCTCCGGGTTGACCAGGCTGACCCTGTTGGCCCTGTTGCTGCTGGCGTTGATCCCGGTTGAGGCGATTGGTCTGATCCATCAATTCCTGCTGCCGCTGGATCATTTCGCCGAGTTGGTTGAGCATCTCCATCATTTCGCTGGTGAGGCCATCCGGTGCCATCTGCGGCCGGCCGGTCTGGAGATTTTCCAGCATGCGCTGCATCTGGGCCAGCAGTTCACGCGCGGCATCCCGGGATCCGGTCTTTGCCAGTTCCTCTATGCGCTTCAGCATCTCTTCCAGATCCTGCGGCCGCATGGTCTGCTGGTTGGGATTGAAGGGCTGCATCGCCTGCGGATTCTGGCGCAGCTGCTCGGCCAACGCCTGCATATAGTCCTGCAGCGCCTTGCGCAGTTCATCCGTGAGACGGGCGATTTCCTCGTCGGACGCTCCCTCTTCCAGCGCCTTGCGCAGGTTCTCCTGCGCCTCGCGCAAGGCCCGTTCGGCCAGGGACAGATCCCCGTCCTCAATGGTCAGCGCCAGATCCCAGAGCAGCGGCAGCACCGCGAGAAGATCCTCGTCCGTCCGGGCCGCGACCAGATTTCGATAGGCAAACGTCAGTCCGAGATGCGCCTTCGGCCGTACCTCGAACACTTCCGGTGCCAGCAGCAGCACATCGAAGGCAATGATGACGCGGGAATGGGAATTGGCGTCGAGCGCAAGTTCGCGGCGCTGTTCAACCACAGCCCGGGCGAGCGGCTTGGAAAAATTCCGTTGCGGCAGTTTGAAGCGATGCGGCGTGGACTGTCCGGTTTGCGCGGCTTCATCGCGCGCAATCAGGGTCAGGTCCACCTCCGAGCCAGCCCAGGGATGCGAGGTCAGGTCGCGGATGGTCTCGGCGTTCTGCGTCGCCGCGCTGCGTGGCGGCAGTGCAAGGGGGAATTGCGGCGCCTCGACCAGCGGGCGCGGATTGGCTGAGCTTTCGCCCTCTGGTTTCGGGGCCGGGGCAATGGCTGCCTCCGCCGACAGGACGCGGTAGTCGTCCATGGCCAGGTAGCTGAGTTTCAGCGCGCCGCTGAGCTGGGTCTCGGGATCATCCAGCAGGCGAATGGTGGGGGGCGCATCCGGCTCCACTTCGAACAGCCAGCCTGCGATTTTGCCGCCGTCTGTGGCCAGATCGACGGGGCCGGTCTCTGTGAGGACCAGACGCGTCTCGAAAATCCCGTCGGGCGTGGCTGTAGTCGCTGCCGTGTCACCAGAGGTCTTGTCTGTCGCTGGCTTGGCAACCGGCGCGGTCACGGTGAACCCTGTATGGCCCTGGGCCCTGATGATCAGTTCGCTGCCCGCCGGCACGCGGATCGGGGCCAGGGGATCGCGCAGGACCGCTGTTTCACCGGTGAGATAGACGGGAGGCCGGCCGGTATAGACCGGCGGCGTCACCCAGACATCGAGCCGGGTGGCGATTTCAATGGTCTGGAGCGGTGCCCGAAACGCCGAGGCAAGCCGATCCATCCGGTCACCCGAGGCGACGGCCGCACCGACGATCAGGCTGAGGAAGGCAACGACGCGCAGCGCATAAGGATCGCGGCGAAAAGCCTCGGGATGGGCAAAGCCGGCGCGCAGGTTGCGTAGCGCCTCGGCCATGCGCTGCTTGTGCAGCTGCCACAGGGCCAGTGTCACCGGATCCGAGGATGGGGCCGGAAGATCATCAATCAGCGCGGTCAGGGGGCGATGATCGTGACCGCTGGAGAGCTCCACGCGGTGGAGGGTTTCAGCTGCGGACGGCAGGCGCACTCTCGCAAGGCCGCGCAGGCTGACCAGAAACAAGATCGCGAAAGCAATAACGCCAACGACCCGAGCCCAGCCCGGCAGCAGCAACCAGAGGCCGAGCCAGGACACGCCCACGAAGAGAGTCGCGACAATCAGCGGCTGATACAGCTCAGGCCAAAGCCGCTCCCACAACAGCGCGAGACGACTGCGCCCGAGAACAGTTCTCAAGCGACGTTCCGCCTCGGCCTTGCCGGGCACCTGATCAGCGGCCGATGCCGCCCTGTCTGTCTGCGCCAAGCTCCAAGCCTCCGCGAACCGCCAGTCCAGCCCTGATCTCAAGGTGAGGCAAGAGACCGGTTCCGGCAAGCTGTCGAAACCACCAAATACGGGGGCAGGCGGTCACGCTTTGGAGAGCCACTCCGGCACATGGTCAAGGTCGATCATGTCCTGATAGCTGGGACGTGCCCGGACAACGGCATAATCAGAGCCGTTTACAAGCACTTCCGGGATCAGGCGGCGGGTGTTGTAGGTCGAGGCCTGCACCGCGCCATAGGCGCCGGCAGAGTAGACGGCCATCAGGTCACCGGCGGCTACCGACGGGATATCACGGGACAGAGCCAAGTAATCACCGGTCTCGCAAACCGGTCCGACTACATCGGCGATGATTCGCTGCGCGTCCAACGGGGCTTCAACCACCGGTCCGACCTCGTGATACGCTTCGTAAAGCGTCGGGCGGATCAGGTCATTCATCGCCGCATCGACAATGACGAAGGTCTTGCCCTCGCCTTCCTTCACGTAGACCACTTCGGTGACGAGGATCCCGGCGTTGCCGGCAATCAGGCGGCCCGGTTCGAAGATGATGCGGCAGTCCAGTTCGCGCACATGATGCTTGACCACCTCGGCATAGGCATCTGGATGCGGCGGCGGGGTGTTGTTGGTGATATAGGGAATGCCAAGCCCACCACCCAGATCGACATGCTCGATGTGGTGCCCGTCGGCGCGCAGGTCGCGGATCAGGTCCCCCAGACGCGAGAAAGCTGCATCAAACGGGGCAAGCTCGGTGATCTGCGAGCCGATATGCATGTCGATGCCGGACACCTCGATGTTCGGCAGCTTGGCAGCTTCGGCATAGACTTCCCGGGCGCGCTTCCACGGGATGCCGAACTTGTTTTCGGACTTGCCCGTGGAGATCTTGGCGTGGGTCTTGGCGTCGACATCCGGGTTGATGCGGATGGAGACGCGGGCCGTCTTGCCCATCGACTGGGCGACAGCGGACAGCTGCCAGAGTTCCGGCTCCGATTCGACATTGAAGCAGAGGATGTCTTCAGACAGGCCGAGAGCCTGTTCGGACCGGGTCTTGCCGACGCCCGAGAACATGATCCGCTCACCCGGGACCCCGGCGGCGCGCGCGCGGCGCAGCTCACCCTCGGACACGACATCCATGCCGGCGCCAAGCTGCGCCAGCGTGGTCAGCACGGCCTGGTTCGAGTTGGCCTTCATCGCGTAGCAGACCAGCGCGGGAATATCGCCAAAGGCCGACGAGAAGACGTTGTAGTGACGGGTAAGGGTCGCGGTGGAATAGCAATAGAACGGCGTGCCGACCGCACGGGCGATCTCGGTCACATCGACGTCCTCGGCATGAAGCATGCCGTTTTTGTAGGCGAAATGATGCACGGCGGAAAACCCTGACCTGAGGCGCCCGGATAAGCGCGATTACTGGATGAGTGCGTCGAGAATAAACCGTTCGTTCATCGGCTTTGCCTCGGTCGCCGCACTTGCGGACGGCATGGCCGTCGATACGCTGTTGACCTGTTGTGGCGCCGGAGCTGTTGCTGCGCCGGGCGGTTCAAGTGGCCCGCGGCGGCCGCATCCGGCAATCCCGAGAGCCACGCAAAGACCAAGGGCCAGCACGGCCCGATGACGGGAAGTGAACTTCATTCCGGCTGAACCCCTGTTCGCGGCACGGCGATGCCTCAACATGCCGCTCACTCCTCGCATGACCCACGGCTTCGGGCAAGGGCGGATGCGCCTTGCCTTGCGACCCGCGCAAGGTTGATCGCCCGGCGCAAGCCGGGCGGTGCATTTACATCAGGCCTTGCCGAGGCTCTTCAGCCAGCGGCGGGCCTGCTTGCGCACATTGGCCGGTGCGGTGCCGCCGTAGCTGGTGCGGCTCTTCACCGACTTGTCGACGGTGAGCACGGCATAGACCTCCCGCGTGATGCGCGGCTCGATCTCCTGCATCACGGCAAGCGGCACCTTGTCGAGGTCGATGCCCTCGGTCACCGCGTAGCCGACGATCTTGCCCGTGACATGATGGGCATCGCGGAACGGCATGCCGAGCACCCGGACCAGCCAGTCCGCCAGATCGGTCGCCGTCGCATAGCCGGCACCTGCCGACTTTTTCAAGCGCTTCACCTGAGGTTCCATGTCCCGCACCATGCCGGTCATGGCGGCCAGCGCCAGCGACAGGGAGGGCAGGGCGTCGAAGGCCTGTTCCTTGTCTTCCTGCATGTCCTTGGAATAGGCCAGCGGCAGGCCCTTCATCATGACGAGCAGCGCAACCATGCCGCCATAGATACGGCCCGTCTTGGCGCGCACCAGTTCGGCGGCGTCCGGGTTTTTCTTCTGCGGCATGATCGACGAGCCGGTCGAGAACTTGTCAGACAGCTTGATGAAACCGAACTGGGCCGAGCACCACAGCACGATTTCTTCGGCAAAGCGCGACAGGTGCATCGAGCAGATCGACGCGGCGGCCAGTGCCTCGATCACGAAATCACGATCGGAGACGCCATCGAGCGAATTGGCCATCGGGCGGTCAAAACCGAGCGCCTTGGCTGTCATCATCCGGTCGATCGGAAACGAAGTGCCGGCCAGCGCGGCCGAGCCGAGCGGGCATTCGTTCATGCGCTTGCGCGCATCCGCAAAGCGGCTGCGATCGCGGGCAAACATCTCGACATAGGCCATCATGTGATGGCCGAAGGTCACTGGCTGGGCCGATTGCAGGTGGGTAAAGCCCGGCATGACGTCGCCTGCATGCTGCTCAGCCTTTTCGGCGAGCGCCACCAGCAGGTCGGCGATCTGGCCATCCAGCGTGTCCAGCGTGTCACGCACCCAGAGCCGGAAATCGGTCGCGACCTGGTCATTACGCGAACGGGCCGTGTGCAGGCGTCCGGCGGGCGCGCCGATCAGCTCCGCCAGCCGCGCCTCGATGTTCATGTGAATGTCTTCGAGGGCGCGGGAGAAGGTGAACTTGCCAGCTTCGATCTCTGACAGGATCGTGTCGAGACCGTGAGCAATTTTCTCGGCATCCTCGCCAGCGACGATCTGTTGCGCTGCCAACATGCGGACATGGGCTTTGGAACCCTCGATGTCCTGTCTATATAGCTTCTGGTCGAAGCCGATGGACGCGTTGATCTCTTCCATGATCGCGTCCGGGCCTTCGGCGAACCGGCCGCCCCACATGCGGTTGCTCATTGGATTGTCCCTTGGTAGACGCCCCCGGACGAGGTGCTGTTGGCAGGTGAAAACAACATGACGACGCCGAATGAACTGCGGGCAAGGTCCGCCAGGCCCATCGTGCTTGCCGGTGTTGCCGGCATTCTGGCCGTCATCGGGGCGGTATACGTGATTGGCCTGCCCGGTGGCAACTCGCCAGCCGGGGAAAGCTGCAAGGCGAGCCTTGAAACGGCGGCAGGGCTCAAGGAACTGGCTAAGGGGGAAGTCGCTGCTTTCCTGACGGCGCAGAAGCCGCTGTCGCTCGTCGATCTGAGTTTTGCTGCGCCGGACGGATCGAAGATCTCGATTGGCGACATGAAGGGCAAGACGCTGCTGGTCAACCTGTGGGCGACATGGTGCGCCCCGTGCCGCAAGGAAATGCCGGCGCTCGATGAACTGCAGAAAGAAATGGGTGGTGCCGATTTCGAGGTTGTGGCGGTCAATCTGGATCGCGGCGGTCCGGACAAGCCGAAAGCCTTCCTGGAAGAAATCGGCGTGACCAACCTTGCCTATTATTCCGACGCCACGAACAAGGTCTTCAACGACCTGCGGACCAAGGCCCGCGCGACGGGCTTGCCGACCACCCTGCTCGTCAGCCCGGAGGGCTGCGAGTTGGGAACACTGTACGGGCCAGCTGAATGGGCCTCGCCCGACGCAAAGGCTCTGATTACCGCCGCCCAGCCGAAAGGTTGAGCGCGGCAATGCTATGTTCGGTCAGGCGACCGGATCAGGCCGTGATGTCGACGGCATTGCCAAGGCCCGGGATCTTGCGGGCTTCGCGGCGCTCTGCCTCCTGCGGCACGGCCGTCCGTTCGGTCTCTGTCCGCTCCTTACGCTCCTGGGCCTGGGTCTCGCGAGCCTGGGCCGCCTGAGCAATCTGATCGTTGCGACGGCTGGGAGCCGACAGATCCGCAGATGCTGTGCCTGAAATTGCGGTCATGGCCTGGTCCTTTCATCACCGGCTGATGCAGGCGCGGGACTGCGCCTGCCAGTCAGCAGTCGTCAGATAGAGATATCGACACGTCCGCCGAGCCCGTTGGCTCTGGCTTTGTTGTCAATGCGTTCAGCGTTCAGCTGCAGTTCTTCGGCCCTGTTGGCCTTGATCTCTGCCTGCTGGCGCACGGCATCCGCCTGGGCGGCTGACCGGTTCTGGTTGATTTGTTCGAGCCGGGCATTGCGCCGCTCGACGAGACTTCGATCGGCATCAAGCGCTGCAGGAGCGCCGGTGCGATAGGTTGTGATTTCCGCCATTCTGGCCTCCTTCTCTCCAGATGTTTTGGAAAGGTTCCCTATTAGATAGGTGAAGCCAGATGAAAATGTGTAAACGCTGAGATTATTCCAAACTGTATGGTTTTAAATTCCAAAATTTACTTAAGGTAATTGAGTCAAATTTGAATCAAATTGCCTTCTCCTGCTGCTTGAATGCTTGCAAGTTTTGCATTGACGTTTCGTCGGAAAGGGGCGTCGCCAGCGTCCCGAGTTGGGAAAACAAAAGGCAAGGCGGTTAAAGTGGCCCGCACCAGCGGCCAGTGTTTGCTGAAAGCTCGCTGTCCGGTATCAGGGGCGGGGCGTGTCGTTCTTATGTCGCCAGATTGATGGCGTGGGACTCGATGCGGCCGCCATGGTCTTCATAGGCATGGCGCACCACGTCTGCCGGGCGCTTGTCGGTAGGGATACGCGCGGTCACAAGGGCATTTCGGGTGATGGCTTGTCCAAGTGCCGCGTCTGCCGTGGCCTTGTAGGCGGCTACCCCGTCCAGTTCGTGATGTTCGATGTGATGGGTGTCGAGAACCACTGCCGGTTCCTCGAGTTCAACCACGAAGCCCGGTGCCGGCTGGTCATGGCCGCGCGAGCCGGAGCCCTGACCGCCGGGTTGTTCCCGGTCGCGGCGGTTCTGCTCGCTGTATTCTGTCGTCGGGGCGATGCCCTGTGACGCCAGTACCCGGTCCAGACCTGTTGCCATTGTGGCCTCCTGGCCCTGTTCGATCCCTTGCGGTTTCACCGGGCCTTCTGGCCCGGCTTGCGCCGGCGGTCTGCCGGGTATCCGGGCGATCCGTCGATGCACGACCGAATCATGTCAACAAAGCATTAACAAATCTTTACGTTGCGTAAAGGCGCTTTGTCTGGCCGCGTTCCGTTCTGACCCGCTCACATCGCTGTTCGCTCACGCGTTGTTCCGCCAAGTCCGGACCAGGACATGGCCTTGACTTTCAGGTCGCCGAAGCGGCTGGACAGGCCGTCCAGCTTGGCTTCCCAGACCGGATCCGGTGTCTGGCCGGCGGTCACCTTGAAATAGACCTGCATCATGCAGGTGATTGCCAGCGGTTCGAGCACGGCTGCCTTGACGGCCCAGGCGAACAGGAGGGCGAAGACGATTCCGCCGGCGCTCCACCCACCGGGCAACAGATAGGCAACGGCTGCAGCGGGGGCCAGCATGACGAGGAAGATGACAAAGGCAAACAGATAGACCAGCACTGCGACAAAGGCGGCGTTTTTCATCATTACCTTGGCGTTCTGGCCATAGAGCACCAGAGCGTCGCGGGCAGAGGCATAGGGATTGTCCGAGCGGGTGCGGATCGCATGCGCAAGGATCACCTCGTCGATGAAGCCGACGGCGACATTGAGAAAGGCGCGCAACAGCCGCGTGATCGTGTCCAGTCCGGGAATGGGCAGCAGGGAAAGGACGCCCTGCATCAGTCCGGTGATGGCACCGATAACGCCCTTGATCAGCTGGTCGATGCCAAACAGTACGCTTGCCTCGACAAAGCGTTCGCGGACGACGCTTGCGCCATAGGCAATCTGGCCCTGTCCATTCGGCAAGGGCCGGCCATCCATCAATTCGACAAGCACGGCGATATGACCGGCCTTCACCGTATAAAGCAGGTATTCGCGCAGCAGGTAAATCACGCCGGCAGTGGCGCCAAAGCCGATAATGCCGCCCCAGGCCGCATATCCCGCCTGTTCATCCGGCCCCGCGAAAGCACCTACGCCATAGCCGATGCCCGCCCCTGTGCCCGTGACCAGTACGTAGGCGACGGCGATGGCGAAATACACGACAACGCGGAAGAGAACATAGGGCGCCGTGCGCACCATCAGGCCAAGTGCCGTTCCAAAACTGAAATCCCACATCAAAATAACTCCCGCCCAACAAAGCCTGCAGCCTGTCGGGGACGGTAGTGGGAATTCAATGCCGAAACTGTGACTGTGATCACGGCCCGGACGCTGTTGCCGTCCAGACCGTGGGGCCGTTTCCGGTCAGCCGCCGACGCGGTCGATGCGAATGATGTAGCTCTTGTAGTCGTCCGGCTCGGCGATGCGCTCATAGAGGGCCAGCGCCGGTGCGTTCTTGCCCGGGACCATCCAGCGCAGCTGCAGCCAGCCGCGGCTCTGGCCCTCGGTCACCAGGGTCTCGATCATCTTGCGGGCAATGCCCTTCTGGCGCGACTGGGGCCGGACATAGATGTGGTCCATCTGACCTGCGCGCAGACCGGTGATCAGCTCGGGCAGATCGAAGAACACGGCAAAGCCGACCAGTTCCCCGTCCTCGAAGGCACCGATCACTTCGGCGCTGCGGTCGCCCAGGATCTTTTCCGCATAGAACTGGTCAGGACGGCGCGGCGCGCCGCGCTTCAGAGCCTGCGCGTTTTCCGCGATCAGCGGGGCGAGATGAAGGGCGTCGTCAGGGCCAAGCGCCTTGATGTCGAGCTTGCTCAATTGGATCTCCGCGAAGCAATCAGTCCGTTACACGGGATGCACCATGTCCAAAAAACCGGCGTCCGACAAGCACATCCTTGCGCGGCAAACCGACCGGGGGAGTGCAGGCCGGATTGTGCTCCTAAGGGACCGCAAGGCGATGCCGCATCACGGCTTGCCGGCCAGCAGCCGTTGCGGCACAAAGACGGGAGCATTTCCTTACCGCATTGTCGCCGGCAGTTCTGCCAGCCGGCGCTGCGGCCTCATCCCGGATCACGAGCTGATGTCTGGCCAGTCCCCCAACGCCACCCGCACCCGTGCCACGCTGATCGGGATGACGGCCATCCTCATGTGGGCGACGCTTGGCGTCTTCGGCGCGGGCTCGGGCGCGGTGCCGCCGTTCCTGCTCAATGCGCTCTGCTTCGGCCTGTCCGGGCTGCTGGCGCTCGCCTGGCTCGCCACCCGGGGCGAACTCCCGGTGCTGGCACAGCCGCTGCGCGTCTGGGCCTTTGGCACCATCGGCCTGTTCGGCTTCCACTTCTTCTATTTCACGGCCATCCGCAACGCGCCGCCGGTCGATGCCAATCTGATCAACTACACCTGGCCACTGCTGATCGTCGTGTTCTCCGCGCTGCTGCCGGGGGAGAGGCTGAAGGCGCATCATGTTGCCGGGACAGTTCTCGGGCTGGCCGGAGCCGCGCTACTTGTCACGCGCGGCGGTGCTGTGTCCTTCGATCCGGCCTATGCGCTTGGCTATGCCGCCGCGGTCGCCTCCGCCCTGTTCTGGTCAACCTATTCCGTGCTGTCACGCAGGCTCGGTGAGGTTCCGACCGGCGCGGTGGCAGGTTTCTGCCTGATGACGGCGGTTCTGTCGCTCGCCTGCCATCTGGCGCTGGAGGAGACTGTCTGGCCGTCCGGCGTGATCCAGTGGGGCAGCGTCGTCGCTCTCGGCCTGTTTCCGGTGGGCCTTGCCTTTTTCACCTGGGATGTCGGGGTGAAGAAGGGGGACATCCAGGTGCTGGGGGCAGCCGCCTATTCGGCCCCGCTCCTGTCCACCCTGCTGCTGATCGCTTTCGGCTTCGGGGCCTTCACCATCACTGTCGCGCTGGCCTGCCTGCTGATCACCATTGGCGCGGTGATTGCGGCCAAGGACATGATCCTGCGCAAGGCGGCCTGATCACTCACGTTGGCCCTTTGGCCTGATCCTAAAGACGAGTGGAAAATCAGGGCGGCGGCCACTAGCCTTGCCGCACTGCACCCAACGCCTGCAAGGATCCTGTGATGAGCCAGACATTCCGCCCGCGCCGCTCTGCCCTTTACATGCCCGGCTCCAATGCCCGTGCGTTGGAAAAGGCCCGGACGCTCGACGTCGACTGCCTGATTCTCGATCTGGAGGATGCCGTTGCCCCCGATGCCAAGGACATCGCCCGGCAGCAGATCGTCGAGGCTGTGACGGCCGGTGGCTATGGCTCGCGCGAGGTGGTGATCCGGGTCAATGGGCTCGATACGCCCTGGGGCGAGGCCGACATTGCAGCAGCCGTGACCGCAAGACCGGATGCCATCCTGATCCCGAAGGTCAACAGCCTCGCCGATCTGGAACGCGTCGCGCACAGGCTGGCGCTGGCCGGAGCGCCGCAGTCGCTGAAGCTCTGGGCGATGATGGAGACGCCGCAGGCCATGCTCGATGCAGCCTCGATTGCCTCCGCCGGACGCGATCCGAACGTGCGGCTGTCCTGCTTCGTCATGGGCACCAATGATCTGGCCAAGGAAACCCGCGCCCGCCTCGTCAAGGGCCGGAGCGTGATGCTGCCCTGGCTGATGACCTGCGTTGCCGCCGCCCGCACAGGGGGCATCGATATCCTCGACGGCGTCTACAACGACTTCAACGATCTGGACGGGTTCGCAGCCGAATGCGCGCAGGGCGCGGAGATGGGCATGGACGGCAAGACGCTGGTCCATCCCAAGCAGGTGGACGCCTGCCATGCCGCCTTCAGCCCGTCGGAGACCGAGATTGCCTGGGCGCGGCGCATCAACGATGCCTTCGCCTTGCCGGAAAACGCGGACAAGGGTGCAATCCAGATCGACGGGAAGATGGTGGAGCGGTTACATGCCGACATGGGCCGGCGTGTGCTGGCGATTGCCGAGGCGATCGCTGACCGAGGATAACCGGCGTTAACGCCTCATGAGGAACCGCAAGACATGAAACTTTACCGCTTCATCACCGGCCCCGATGACAGCCAGTTCTGCCACCGCGTCACCCAGGCGCTGAACAAGGGCTGGGAACTCGCCGGTGCACCGCAGCTGACCTATGACGCCACGCGCGGCCTCACCATCTGCGGCCAGGCCGTCACCAAGGAAGTCCCGGGCGACTATTCCCCCGACATCAAGCTCGGCGACTACTGACACGAGTGCCCCGGCGCTGCAGGGTCAAAGTGGCTCTTTGCCGGGGCTTTCACATTCCGTTTTGCAGGTCACGGGCAATCGCCTGGAATACCTTCTCGTAGATTGTCTCCACCTTTGCGGCCTCCGCAGTGCCGATCCGGTGAAAATGGCTGAGACCCGGTGCCGCATTCAGTTCGAGAATGCGGTAGCCTTCGGGTGAGGCAATATCCGGGGCAATCAGGTCGAGGCCATAGAAGCGCAGGCCGATGGCCCGTCCCGCCTGCGCAGCAATCGACGTCAGCTCCGGCGCGATCCTGTCACTCACATCGACAGCCGTCCCGCCGGACGAGAGGTTTGAATTCGGCAGCAATGGCACGATTTGCCCCGTCGCCGGAACATGGTCCAGCGCCAGTCCGCAGGCGGCCAGATGGGCCAGGATGCGGGGATCCTCGGCGCTGATCTTGCGGCCCTTGCCGTCAGACGCAAAGTCATGGGTCGCGTCATTGATCAGGGTCGCAAGGGTCCTTGTGCCGTCCCCGGTGACACGGAAAGGCCAGCGCTCGAAGACGGCGAGGCACTCGCCGTCGAGCATCAGGATCCGGTAGTCACGCCCCTTTGCCTCTTCCTGCACCAGCAGCCGGTCATAGGCATCGCCGAGATGCCTGAGCGCGTCGACGAACTGGTCTTGTGTCGCCGCACGCAGCACACCGCGTCCCTCGGATTCCTCATTGGGTTTGACGAAGACGGGAAAGCCCACGCGCCCGGCAAAGGCAAGCGCGGCGTCTTCCCCAGCGAGCCGCTCGGCCACGCCCGGGTTCTTCATGCGGATGTCTGCAACGAACCGCGGGCTGGCGATCAGCAGTGTCGCCGGCACGCTCAGGCCTGCCCGGGCCAGAAAGTCGGCGCTGTAGCCCTTGTCACGGGCAATGGCTGCAGCGCCTGCGCTGTTCAGGTCGAAGCCGGCTCCCTTGAAGAAATGCCGGCGGCCGCTCCGCGCTTCGACATAGCCGGCATAGCCATACTCGGGCTCGGCCACGAGATGCAGGCCCTCAACGGCGCAGAAGCGGCGCAGCAGTTTTAGCGCCAGCGGTTCGCGGCGGCTCGTGGCGGGCTCGTCGGTCATGGCGGACGGTACGGCCCGTGAACTTAGTGGGCGCTGTTCTGGCGCGCATTGGCCAGATAGTCGATGACGAACAGCTTCGGGTTCGACGGACCGTTGGCGGTGATGTTGTAGATTGCCACGGAGGTGTCCTGACCTTGTGCGTCGGTCACGGTCCACTGCTTCAGGTCGAAGGTCTGTGCGTCGAAGATCAGCGTCAGCTTGCCGGAGTTGAAGGTTGTGCGATCCTCGACCACCACGGTCACGAGGTCGCTTTCAACCACCACGCCGACGACGCTGGTGTCCTTGGTGAGGTCCGTCTTTTCTGCCAGCAGGAAGCGCAGCGGTGTTTCGCTGAGCGGCCAGATGTCCTGGGTGTTGAGCTTGCGGTCCTTCACCGAAACGGACTTGCCGTCGGCGATGATGTCGAGCTGGGCCGGCGGGTTATAGTAGAACCGGATCTTGCCCGGACGCTCGAGGTAGAACTTGCCTTCCACCTGGTCACCTTCGGGGCCGAACTGCACGAAGTCGCCGTGCATCGTCTTCACCGAGTTGAAATAAGTGTTGATCTCGCTGAGCGTCTCCTGTTCGGCCGGCGAAAGCCGGCCAGCGGGGGTGCCCGAGGCGCTGAGCGGCAGTGGGGCCAGACCGGTTGCAAGCATGAGGGTCAGGCCGGCGACGAAGCTGGCGATGCGGCCAGTCGGGCGGCAGCGCAGGCGGGGCGAACGGGAAAACGTCATGGTCTGGCGCGGCTCCATTTCGGGGTCGGTGACATGGGCTTCAGTTGCCATGCCCTCGTGCTCCATCGCATCTCATGTAGAACCTGCTTGTGGCAAGGTTGCGGCAGGGGTCAAGCCCCTGGCCCGCTCAATAATCCTCATCCACGCCGTTCTTGACCAGCAGTTCGCGCTTGCCGGCGTGGTTGGCGGCGCTGATCAGGCCTTCCTTCTCCATGCGCTCGATCAGCGAGGCAGCCCGGTTGTAGCCAATGCCAAGCCGGCGCTGGACATAGGACGTCGAGACTTTCTTGTCGCGCAGGACGACAGCCACCGCCTTGTCATAGAGGTCGTTGCTCTCGTCCCCGCTCGACACGGCGTCATAGGGGCTCTCGGACAGGTCCTCTTCCTCGGTCACTGCCTCAAGATACTGCGGCGAGCCCTGAAGCTTCAGGTGCGCCACGATATGCTCGACTTCCTCGTCGGCGACGAAGGGGCCGTGCACACGCTGGATGCGGCCACCGCCGGCCATGTAGAGCATGTCGCCCATGCCAAGGAGTTGTTCGGCCCCCTGCTCGCCAAGGATGGTGCGGCTGTCGATCTTCGACGTCACCTGGAACGAGATACGCGTCGGGAAGTTCGCCTTGATCGTGCCGGTGATCACGTCCACCGAGGGACGCTGCGTTGCCATGATGATGTGGATGCCGGCGGCGCGGGCCATCTGGGCCAGGCGCTGGATCGCGCCTTCGATGTCCTTGCCGGCGACCATCATCAGGTCGGCCATTTCGTCGACGATGACCACGATGAAGGGCATCGGCTCCAGCGGCAGATCCTCTTCCTCGTAGATCGGCTGGCCGGTCTCACGGTCGAATCCGGTCTGGACGGTGCGGGAGAAGCTCTCGCCCTTTTCCAGCGCCTGCTTCACGCGCATGTTGTAGCCGTCGATGTTGCGAACGCCCATCTTCGACATTTTCTTGTAGCGTTCCTCCATCTCGCGCACGGTCCATTTGAGCGCGACGACGGCCTTCTTCGGGTCTGTCACCACAGGTGTCAGCAGATGCGGAATGCCGTCATAGATGGAGAGTTCCAGCATTTTCGGGTCGATCATGATCATCTTGCACTGGTCCGGCGTCAGCCGGTACAGCAGCGACAGGATCATGGTGTTGATCGACACCGACTTGCCCGAGCCGGTGGTACCGGCCACGAGCAGATGCGGCATGCGGGCAAGGTCGGCAATGACGCTCTCGCCATTGATCGTCTTGCCGAGCGCCAGCGCCAGCTTGGCCTTCGACTTCTCGAAGTCCTGCGCGGCCAGAAGTTCACGCAGATACACCGTCTCGCGCTTCTGGTTCGGCAGTTCGATACCGATGGCGTTCTTGCCGGGAATGACGGCGACACGTGCGGAAATGGCACTCATCGAGCGCGCAATGTCGTCGGCGAGGCCAATGACACGGGATGACTTGATGCCCGGAGCCGGCTCCAGCTCATAGAGCGTCACGACCGGGCCTGGGCGCACCTCGATGATCTCGCCGCGCACGCCGAAATCCTCCAGAACGCCTTCGAGAATACGGGCATTCTGTTCCAGCGCATCGGCGGACAGGCCCGGCGTCTTGCCGGTCGGCTTGGGTTCGGCCAGGAGCCGCAGTGGGGGAAGCTCGTAGACTTCCGGGGCGCTGAGCAGGGAAGCTTGCGATTCCTGCTGCAGCCGGCGTCCGGGCTGCGGTTTTGCCGCCGGCGGCACGACACGGGCAGCCGGCCCGCGCGAGGCCGGGGCAGCGGGACCGGCGATGCCAACCGGACGGGGCAGGGGAGCCCGGTCGAGCGGCGCGCGGTCATTCTGCGCGCGGATGTCACGGCCATGCGCCAGCCGTGCATCCGCCTCGTCTTCATCATCGAGGTCAAACGGCACGTCGTCATATCCGGCGTCGCGGTCGTCGTCCGCGTCAAACCCATCCTCTGCAAAAGCATCGGCTTCATAGGCGTCTTCGTCGTCCAGGGCCGGTGCGTTGCGGCCAGTGCCACCGATGCGTAGCCCGGTGACAGATGCCCGATCGAGATTGTACTCGGTCTTGCGCCGGCCGGTCTCGGCCGGATAAAGCTCGTCCAGGCCGTCATCCTCGTCGCCGGGCAGCAGCCGTCCGACGAGGCCACGTCCAAGCCCGCTGATCCCGCGCCGGCGCGGAGCGTCATCATAGGCCTCGATGTCGTCGTCTTCATCGTACCTGTCAGTCATGTCGCGATGGCTGCGGCTGGCTGGCCGGCCCCGGCCGGTCATACGCTGCCATGTCGACTGGATCTGCAAGCGCCAGTGGCCTGCCGCGCCCATCAGGGCCGAGAAGCGCGATGTATCGTGCTCGTCGTCCTCGTCCTCATCGTCGAACAGCTGCTGCTGCACCGGCATGCGCTTGCCCTTGGCCGGAATCGGCAGTGGGTCATCCTCGACCTTGGCCTTGCCGAACCAGCCGCCAGCGGCAATCAGCAGGAACACTGCCGGCAGGCCAAGCCCGATGGAGCCGATGATCATCGCCGTGCCGGGGGCCATGTTCTGGGTCAGCTTCTGCGGCAGATAATGCATGGCATCACCCAGGAATCCGCCAAGACCGGTCGGCAGCGGCCAGGTCTCCGGCACCGGCAGGGCAGCAACCGCACCGGCTGCCAGCAGTGTCCCGGTGAACCAGAACAGGATGCGCCGCCCGGCAATCCGCATCGGTTTGCCGGCCAGGAGACGCCAGCCCCACAGGACGACCGGCACCAGGAAGACAGCGGTGGCCAGCCCGATGGACTGCATCAGCAGGTCCGACAGGATTGCACCTGGTGTGCCCAGGGCATTGCGCACCGGCTCGCTGGTCGCATGGTTGAGGCTTGGATCCGTCACTGACCAGGTGGCGAGTGCGGCAGCAAGGGCTGCGGCCAGGCCAATCACACACAGGCCGGCAAGGCCCACCAGATTGCGCCGGATGAAGCGCTTCAGCGGGCTCTCAGTATCAAGCATATGGGCGGCGCCGCGTCCGGAGCCGCGCGTTGCAGTGGCGCGTCTCATGCGTTGTCTCCCAGCCACTTGGCAAGCCTTTCCATCGCCTCGCGTGTCAGGCCAACCGGCGCGCACAAGCTGATGCGGATATAGCGGTCACCCGGGTTGCTGCCGTCGGGTCCCGACATGGCCAGATAGGCGCCCGGAATGACTTTCAGGCCCGCCTCGCTCCACAAGCGTTGGGTGACGGCGATGCCGGAGCCCCAGCGGGAGACGTCCAGCCAGAGGAAAAAACCGCCCTCCGGCGTGACCGGACCCAGGACCGGGTTCAGCAGCGCTTCGGCAATGGCATATTTCTCGTTGTAAAGCCGCCGGTTCTCGATCACATGCGCTTCGTCCGCATAGGCGCGCACGGCCACTGCCTGGGCCGGCATCGGCACTTGCGGCGCGGCAAGGCCGCGGAACTTCACCCAGCGGCTGAGGAAGTCCGGATCGCCAGCGGCAAAGCCGCAGCGCAGGCCGGCGAGGTTCGACCGCTTCGACAGGGAGTTGAGGGCGATCACCCGCCCGTATCCCTCACCCATCGCATGGGCGGCCTCCAGCACGCCGGGGGGCGGCGTTTCGCGGTAGATTTCCGAATAGCACTCGTCGGCAAAAATGAAGAAGGCGTGTTTGCGCGCCAGGCGAATGAGCTGCTGCCAGTAGGCAAGGCTTGCGACCGCGCCCTGCGGATTGGCCGGCGAGGCGACATAAAACGCAATGGTCCGGTCCAGAAGCTCTGGCGACAGCTTGTCCAGATCCGGCAGGAACCCGGTTGCTGCGTCGCTGTCGAGCAGCACCGCCTCGGCGCCGGCGATATGGGCTGCTGCTGCATAGGTCTGGTAGAATGGGTTTGGCAGGATGACGGCCGGGCGGGCGACGTCCTTGGCCAGTTGATCCCGTGCGGCAATGGCACCGAAAGACAATCCCTCGCGCGAGCCGTTCAGTGGCAGCACGCCCTTGTCCTTGTCGATCGTGTTGCCAAGGCCGTAGCGCCGGTCGAGCCAGCTGGCGATGGCCGCGCGGAACACCGGCGTGCCTTCGATGGGCGGATAGCGGCGGAAGTCACCGAGATTTTCCATCAGGACCTCGGCGGTGAACAGCGGCAGCGCATGCTGCGGCTCGCCGATGGTCAGGATGATAGGGTCTGCACCCGGGCGTGTGTCGCCGAGCAGCGCGGCAAGACGCTGAAAAGGATTGGCGTCGGGCAGGGCCTGGACCTTGGCCTGGCTGTTGGCCCCGGCAGCTTCATTGGACGTCATCGCGCGTTCCGGACAAATCATGAGTCAATCGCCCGACCCTAGCCCGCCGTTGGTAAAGCTCTCATTAACCAACGGCGGGCAGTCCGGCTTCGGCTCAGAAATCCACGGTCAATCCCTTGATTTCCCAATCTGCGTAGCGTGTCGGCTCAAGGCCGCCGCGCCCGGAAACCTCAGCCTCCAGGGCCTTCTGGCGGGCATCGATCTCGGCACGGCGGGCTTCGGCTTCCTTCAGGGCGCGCTGGGCGGCTGGCGGCAGGTCCTCGAATCGCCGGCGCGGCTCTGGCTCCGCTTCCGCCTCGGCGGCCGGCACCCGCAAAGTGCGCTCCGGAAACGCCAGGACCACCGCGCCCTCCTGTGCCACCGCCGTGCCGGCAGCGGTCTCTTCGCCGTGGTGATGGTCCTCTTCGTGCATCGTCTTTACTCCCGAACTGTCCTGCGGCGGCGGTAGGGTCGCCGCCGACGGGAAATGGCTGTCCACTTGCGGTGGCGGATCCGTCTCCCCATCATATAGGCAGGTCCGCCCTCCTGAAAACCTGCGGACGCCTGTCAAGGGAGCTTGCGTCGATGAACTATTTCCGCACAGCCATGCTCCTGGCCGCGCTGACGGCGCTCTTCATGGGCGTCGGTTTTCTCATCGGCGGCCAGAGCGGCATGATGATTGCCCTGGTGATTGCTGCGGGCATGAACCTCTTCAGCTACTGGAACTCCGACAAGATGGTGCTGTCCATGCACCACGCTCAGGAAGTCGACGAGCGCTCGGCGCCGGAGCTGTTCCATATGGTTCGCCAGCTGGCCGCCAATGCCCAGCTGCCGATGCCGAAGGTTTACATCATCAACAATCCGCAGCCGAACGCCTTTGCCACCGGGCGCAACCCGCAGAATGCCGCCGTCGCGGCAACCACCGGCCTGCTCGAGACACTGACGCGCGAGGAAGTTGCCGGCGTGATGGCGCATGAACTGGCGCATATCAAGAACCACGACACGCTGATCATGACGATCACGGCGACGATTGCCGGCGCCATCTCGATGCTCGGCAACTTCGCCTTTTTCTTCGGTGGCAACCGGGAGAATAACAATCCGCTCGGCTTTATCGGTGTGCTGGTCGCCATGATTGTCGCACCGCTTGCGGCGATGCTGGTGCAAATGGCGATTTCCCGCACCCGGGAATATTCCGCTGACCGGCTTGGCGCGGAGATCTGCGGCCAGCCGATGTGGCTGGCCTCCGCTCTGGCCAAAATCGCCGGCGGCGTCGAACATATCCACAATCCGGACGCTGAACGCAGCCCGGCCACGGCGCATATGTTCATTATCAATCCCCTGTCGGGCGAACGGATGGACAATCTTTTCTCCACCCATCCGGATACCGGCAACCGCATCGCCGCCTTGCGCAAGCTGCAGCAGGAGATGGGACAGACGGGTTCGGCTTCCCTGGATTCAGGGGCTCCGGCTCGTGTCGGCGGGTATACGGCCGGTCCGTCATCCGCTCGCCCCGCCGCCCGTGCCACCGGTCCCTGGGGCGGCTCCGGGTCGCGGGGCAGTGGCTCCGGCACGCCGCCGCGCAAGGGTCCCTGGGGTTAAGGTGGGGCTGAGACGGGGCCAGAAGCTCAGGCTGAGCGCACCATCAAAAACCCCGGCTGCAGCACGCAGGCCCTTGTGGGTCACCGATTGTGCTGTCATCAAGGGGCTTGATTGATCTTCCGTCAAAGGTAAATGACGGTTAACACTTGAGTGACGACGCCGCGAACTGGAGACGGTTCGCGGCGTTCTGACTCGTTCAGCCGCCAAAGAATGAGACCGCGCCTTGACCGACACTCCGCAGAAACCGCCGCGCCGCCGCCCGTCATCCGATATGGGGGCAACACGCACGCCGGTTCGAGGCCCTGCGAAAGGTGCTGCCAAGGGCCCGGGGCCAGGTGCCCCTGTTCCTGGCATGGCGGCGCGCCGCACGGCTGTCGATGTGCTCGGTAATATCGTTCACAAGCACCGTCCCCTTGATCTGGAGCTGGACCCGTCCGGCGGCCATCCCGGCTTCCGGGCGCTGGAGCCAAAGGACCGGAGCCTCGTCCGTGCTATTCTTGGCGCGGCATTGCGCCGGCGCAGCCAGATCGAATCGATCCTGCAGAAACTGCTCGACCGTCCTGTTCCCGAAAAGTCCGGCCGCGTGATGGACATCCTGCATGTGGCCGCTGCGCAAATGCTGTTCCTTGATATTCCCGATCGCGCCGCTGTCTCGCTGGCCGTTGACATGGCCTCTGCCGACAAGCGCGCCCGGCTCTACAAGGGGCTCGTCAACGGCGTCCTGCGCCGGCTCGGGCGCGAAAAGGACACGCTGCTGGCTGAGCCCGTGGCCGGTGCCGCCGGCCTGCCGCTGTGGCTCGCCACCCGCTGGACCGAGACCTATGGCGAGGCTCGTCTCGGCCAGATCCTCGCTGCCCAGGCGAGCGAACCGGCGCTGGATCTCAGCGTCAAGGCCGATGCTGCCGGCTGGGCCGAGCGGCTGGGCGGCCGGGTTGTCGCCGCCGGCTCGGTGCGTCTGCAGCGCAAGGGCGCTGTCGACGAGTTCGACGGCTTTGATGAAGGTGGCTGGTGGGTTCAGGACGCCGCCGCCGCCTTGCCGGCGCGGCTCCTTGGTGACCTGGCGGGCAAGCGTGTCATTGACCTGTGTGCAGCGCCGGGCGGCAAGACGGCCCAGCTGGCAGCTGCCGGGGCTGATGTGACGGCTCTCGACATTTCCGAGAAGCGGCTTGGCCGGGTGCGCGAGAACCTCACCCGTCTTGGCCTGTCGGCGGAGGTCGTGGCGGCGGACATTCGTGCCTACACGCCCGAGATGCCTTTCGACGCGATCCTGCTCGACGCTCCCTGCAGCGCCACCGGCACTATGCGCCGTCATCCCGATGTGGCCTGGACCAAGCGTCCCTCCGACATTGTCACCCTGGCTGCTCTCCAGGCCGAGCTGCTGCGCCGGTCCGCCGGCTGGCTGAAGCCGGGCGGGGTAATCGTCTTCTGCACCTGCTCTATGGAACCGGAGGAAGGCGAACTGCAGATCGCTTCATTCCTCGCCGAGGTGCCCGGCTATGAACTGGTGCCGGTCCTGCCAGAGGAAATCGGCGGCCTGGCCGAATGCATTACACCGGTGGGCTATCTTCGCACGCTACCTTGTCATTTTGGCGGTGGCGAGGCGCCGGATGGCGGTCTGGACGGCTTTTTTGCCGCCCGTTTGCGGCGCCTTTAACGGCCCCGTAACCGTTCATCCGCGCAATTGGAAAACACGGCGCTAACCCTAACAAAACGTTACGTCCCAGAACATCACGAGGACATACCCATTTCCAGTCGGCAACGGCGCATCAAGGGCAGGAGCCCGGCATGGCCCTGAAGACGGTCGGCGAACAGGGGCGCATCTGGCGCCTGCTGGCGCACCATCTCTGGCAGACCAGCCTGCGATGGCTGCACGGTGGACCTTTGTTCCGCCTGCAGCCCTTCGCGGGAGCGCCCACGCGTTTGCTCATCGCACCCCAGGATCTGCGCACGGCGGACCAGACCAACGCCATGGATATCTATGGTGGCCGGTTCCTGTTCGGCGGCCAGGTCGTGGAGGCGCGCGGTCGGTCTCCCTTCGAACTGAAGGGTGAGGATCCGGGCTGGCAGCGCGATCTGCACAGTTTCGGCTGGCTGCGTGACCTGCGGGCCGCCGAAAGCCGTGTTGCCCGGCAGAACGCCCGCGCGCTGGTCGATGACTGGATCAAGCATTGCGGCCGCTGGCATGAAATCGGCTGGGAACAGCCTGTTGTTGCGCGGCGTGTCCTGTCCTGGCTGGCGCAGTCGCCGCTGGTGCTGGAAGAGGGCGACGCCGAGTTCTATCGCCGGTTCCTGCGCTCGCTTGGCAGGCAGGTTCGTTTCCTGCGCCATACGCTGAATGAAACCCCGGACGGTGTCCCGCGCTTGCAGGCGGTGTTGGCGGTGGCGGCTGCCAGCGTTTCGATGGCCGGGCAGGGGCGCTTCGTGCGCCAGAGCCTGCGCCGCCTCGAGTATGAGTTGCAACGCCAGATCCTGCCGGATGGCGGCCATGTCTCGCGCAATCCGGGCGCTATCCTTGAAATCCTCACGGACCTTCTGCCGATCCGGCAGGCCTTTGTTACGCAAGGCCTCGAAACGCCGCCAGCCATGATGCAGGCGGTCGACCGGATGATGCCGATGGTCCGCTTCTTCCGCCATGCGGACGGGGCCTTCGCCCATTTCAATGGCATGGGCTCGACGCCGAATGATCTTGTGGCCACGATCCTTGCCTATGACGATGCACGCGGCGCGCCCCCCGGCAATGCGCCTCATGCCGGCTACCAGCGGCTGGCCGGCGGTGAGACTGTCGTGCTGATGGATACTGGCCTGCCGCCGCCCGTCCATCTGAGCGAGGCTGCGCATGCTGGGTGCCTGTCGCTGGAAATGTCCTCTGGCCGGAACCGGATCGTTGTCAATTGCGGTGTGTCCGGCCGCGCCGACGACGGCTGGAGACAGGTTGCCCGATCAACGGCGGCTCATTCGACCGCCGGTTTCGAAGACACGTCCTCCTGCCGTTTCCTGACCGACAAGCCGTTTGGCCGCTGGCTCGGGGCGCCGGTGATCTCCGGCCCGACCAGTGTCCCGGTTGAGCGGATGGAAGACGCCATGGGCACCCGCGTGACTGCCTCCCACAACGGTTACGCCGCGCGGTTTCATGTCTTGCATGAGCGAGATATCCGGCTTGCGTCGGATGGCTCTGTACTCGATGGACTTGACCTTTTCTCGACGTCCGGTGCCCTGAGCGAGCACGATCACTACACGGTTCGCTTCCATCTGCACCCGCTGGTCAAGGCCGAGCTCTTGCGTGGCGGCTCCGGTGTGGCGCTTGTCTGCGCTGACGGAGAGACCTGGGAATTCGATGCCAGCGGCGGCGAACTGGCGCTTGAGGAATCCGTCTATCTTTCGGATGTCCATGGACACCGGCGGACGCAGCAACTGGTCATTTATGGCCGTATCAGCCAGGCCAGCCAGGTCGCCTGGCAATTCCGCCGCACCGTCCTGCCCCGGCCACAGCGGCGGGTTCGCTGGTCTGACGAGGGGACAGCTGCGGTCGCAGAGGAGTGATGCGTCGGGCACAGCCCTTGCGTCCTTCCGTTCCGTCCGCATTCGTGTTAGGGGCTCGGCCACTTTTCAACCTCAGTTCCGCGAGGCAAGGCCATGGCCGTGGTGTCCAAGGGGGTTCCCGTTCCCCCGCTCGTTTCCGTCAAGCGCGCGCTTCTTTCCGTCTCCGACAAGACCGGACTGCTGCAATTCGCCAAGGACCTTGCCGATCGCGGCGTGGAGCTGATCTCCACCGGCGGCACCCGCAAGACACTGGCCGATGCCGGCCTGCCGGTGAAGGACATTTCCGAAGTCACCGGCTTCCCGGAAATCATGGATGGTCGCGTGAAGACGCTGCATCCGATGGTGCATGGCGGCCTTCTTGCCATCCGCGATGATGCGGACCACACCGCTGCGATGCAGGCACACGGCATCGGCGGCATCGACCTGCTCTGCGTCAATCTCTATCCCTTCGAGGACACGGTCGCCTCCGGCGCCGACTACGCCACCGGCGTCGAGAACATCGACATCGGCGGCCCGGCCATGACCCGCGCTGCCGCCAAGAACCACGCTTACGTCACAGTGGTGGTCGATCCGGTTGACTATGCGGCCGTCATTGCGGCCCTGGACGAGAACAACGGCCAGTCGCCAATCGACCTGCGCAAGCGCCTGGCGCAGAAGGCCTTCGCCCGCACCGCCGCTTATGATGCCGCCGTGTCGAACTGGCTCGCTGCCCAGATCGGCAACGAGGCTCCGGACTACCGTGCCATGGGCGGCAAGCTCGCCGAAGTGATGCGCTACGGTGAAAACCCGCATCAGTCGGCCGGCTTCTACACCAATGGCGAACGCCGCTTCGGTGTGGCAACCGCGCGTCAGCTGCAGGGCAAGACCCTGTCCTACAACAACATCAACGACACCGATGCAGCCTTCGAGCTGGTCAGTGAATTTGATCCGGCGCGGACCAAGGCCGTCGCCATCATCAAGCACGCCAACCCCTGCGGCGTTGCCGAAGGCGCGTCGATCAAGGCGGCTTACGAGCTGGCGCTGCGCTGTGATCCGGTCTCGGCTTTCGGCGGCATTGTCGCGCTGAACGACATTCTGGATGCAGAAGCTGCCGAAGAGATCGTCAAGATCTTCACCGAGGTGATCATCGCCCCGGCCGCGACCGACGAGGCCGTGGAGATCGTGGCAAAGAAGAAGAACCTGCGTCTGCTGGTCACCGGCGGTCTGGCTGATCCGCGCGCTCCGGGCCTCGCTGTGAAGTCGGTCGCCGGCGGCCTGCTGGTTCAGTCCCGCGACAACGGCGTGGTCGACGACCTCGACCTGAAAGTCGTGACCAAGCGTGCCCCCAGTGCCCAGGAACTGGCTGACCTGAAGTTCGCCTTCCGCGTTGCCAAACACGTGAAGTCCAATGCCATCGTCTACGCCAGAGACGGGGCCACCGTCGGCGTTGGTGCCGGCCAGATGAGCCGGGTCGACAGCGCCCGCATTGCTGCCCGCAAGGCGCTCGATGCGACCGAGGCCGCTGGTCTCTCCAAGCCGCTGACCGAAGGCTGCGTTGTTGCTTCCGACGCATTCTTCCCCTTTGCCGATGGCCTGCTATCGGCAGCTGAAGCGGGTGCGACGGCGGTGATCCAGCCGGGTGGTTCGATGCGCGATGATGAAGTCATCGCTGCCGCAGATGCGGCCGGGCTTGCCATGGTGCTGACCGGGATGCGGCATTTCCGCCACTAGCGTGTATTTCTTTAGATAAAGCAATCCTAAGTTGTTTACCTTGAAGCTTCCGAAGTTGCAGTTCCTTGCGACTTCGGAAGCTTTTTTTAACAGTATCAGCGTTTACTTCTCTCAACTTGCAAGCCTGCCACCAGAAAAGTGACAGGGTCTTGTGCAGGGCGAGCTGGAGACGCGGAATGTTCAAAAATGCCAAAGTGACCACCAAGCTGGTCAGTGTCAGCGTTTCCGCGCTGGCTGCGGTTCTCGTGGTCGGCATCGGCTTCATTGGCTGGAAGGCCTCTGATGCCACCCAGACGCTGGCCATCGAACAGGCTGAAGCCGTCGCACGCGAACAGGCGGAATATGTCCGCCGTACAATGGAAAACGGTCTCTATGTCGCCCAGGGGCTTGCCAACAGCCTGAATGCATTGAAGCGCACTGGCTCGCCTGACCGCATCGCCTGGACCAATGTGGTCGAGGACGTTGCGACCCGCAACACGGAGCTATCGGGCGCCTGGGGCATGGTGACAGACAACCAGCTGGATGGCCGCGACGCTGATTTCGCCAATGCTGACAAGCATGACGAGGGCGGCGCCTGGCGTCCTTACTTTTACCGCTTGCCAGATGGCAAGATCGGCTACCGTCCGATCGCCGCTGTCTCGGCTACAAATCCCGACGACGCCTGGTTTTTTGATGCCTTTAATTCCGGCAAGGACCGTGTAACGGAGCCTTACAGCTGGGACGTCGAAGGCAAGAAGATCACCGGTGTTTCCTTCAGTGTGCCGTTGCGTGACGGCAACAAGGTCATCGGCGTTGTCGGAACGGACATCATTCTGACAGCTCTTGCAGACACTTTGGCACAACAGCGTCCGCTGGGCACTGGCAACGTCTCTTTGCTCTCCCAGGGAGGGGTGTGGGTCTCCAACGCAGATCCGGAAGCGCGTGGCAAGTCGATGTCCGAGGCGGCCGACGGCCAGCCCGCAGATGTTGTCAGCAAGGTGCTCGCTGCCGTGAAGGCCGCGCAGCCCCATTCCTACACCGCGTTTTCGTCTGCCGCCGGCGAAGAGGTCATGAACATTGTCGTCCCGGTGAAGATCGGCGAGACCGGATCGAGCCTGTCCGTGGTCGTCAGCGTGCCGACCGCAACGCTGAACGCTGCCTCGACCGAGATCATGTACACAATCATCGGGGTCGGCGTTGTCCTGCTGCTTGTGGTTGCCCTGTCCATTCAGTTGGTCGGCAATGCCATCGTCCGCCGTCCGCTCGAACGTGCCGTCAGCACGATCAACGCCTTGATCGAGCGCCGCTATGACACCCGTATCGCGGATACGGAGCGCGGTGACGAGATCGGCCAGATCAGCAAGGCGCTTGAGGTCTTCCGCGACAAGGCGCAGCAGGCCGAGCTTCTGGCCGCAGAACAGGACGAGCAGCAGCGGCAGCGCGTCGCCCGGGCCGAGACCATTCGCGGCGTGTCGCAGGACTTCGATGCCAAGATCTCCCGCCTGACCGAAACCGTATCGACTCTGGTCGGCGACCTGAATGCCGCGTCCGTTACCCTCACGCGCGGTGCGGACGACACCAGCTCCAAGAGCACCACTGTGGCCGCTGCCTCCGAAGAAGCCTCGTCCAACGTTGAGGCTGTTGCCTCGGCAGCGGAAGAACTGCTGGCCTCGGTCGGTGAGATCGGCCGCCAGATGGATCAGTCGAGCCAGATTGCGCAGCAGGCTGTTGCCCAGGCGCACCAGACCAACAGCAAGATCGAGGCGCTCGCCGGTGCGGCCAGCCGCATCAACGAGGTGGTCAGCCTGATCCAGGCGATTGCCGAGCAGACCAATCTCCTGGCGCTGAATGCGACCATCGAGGCGGCCCGCGCCGGTGAGGCCGGTCGCGGCTTTGCGGTCGTGGCGGCGGAAGTGAAGGAACTCGCCAACCAGACCGCCAAGGCGACGGAAGAAATCTCGACGCAGATCCAGTCGGTTCAGTCGGAGACCGATGGCGCGGTGATGGCCATCAAGGGCATCTCGGCCACCATCGAGCGGATGAACGAGATCTCCAGCGGCATTCAGACTTCCGTCGACCAGCAGGGCATTGCCACCCGCGAGATCGCCCGCAATATCCAGGAAGCCTCGAATGGCACCCAGGAAGTCGCGCGCAACATCGTCGCGGTTTCGGCGGCGGCGAATGACACGGGCGAGACAGCCCGCAAGGTCAGCTCCTCCGCAGCGGTCCTGCAGAAGGAGGCCGAACAGCTGCGCAACGAAGTTCAGGTGTTCCTCGCCAACGTCCGCCAGAGCGCCTGACCGCGGCACTGGCCCCTTGCAATTGACTTCGAAAGCTGGCGGTCTCCGCCGGCTTTCGCTGTTTCAGGGGTTGACCCTGACTCCGCTCAACACGAGTGCGCCGGCGGTGAAGAACACCAGGATCACCGCCATGCCTGCAGCCTGGCTGCCGGTGGCAGCGGTCACCAGAGCGACAGACAGCGGCGCCAGGAAACTCGTCACCTTGCCGGACAGGGCGAAGAGACCAAAATAGGCCCCGCCGCGTCCCGGGGGGCTGAGATGCACCAGCAGGCTGCGCGCGGACGCCTGCAGCGGGCCGGCCATGGCTCCGATCACCGCGCCAAGCCCCAGGAACATCAGGTTCGCAGCCGAGGCAAACAGAGCGCCAGCGGGTGCAGGTGTCACATCCAGGACAAACAGGATTGTGTCCCGGTCAATCGAGACTATGCCGAGGCCGCAGACGATGAGACCGCCGAGGGCGCCGAGAATCACGGGTTTCGCCCCGATCCTGTCGTCGAGCCAGCCGCCTATCAGCGCGCCCGCCGTACCGGTGATGGTCAGCAGGATGCCGAAACTGCCAATCTGGATCGTTCCCCAGCCCAGCACCCCGGCGGCATAGATGCCGCCAAAGGCAAACAGCGCGACGAGCCCGTCAGCGAAGATCATGTTGGCAATGAGAAAGCGGCCGACATTAGGCGCCCGCCGCACCTCCATCAGCGCTTGCCACAACCGGGCGCGGCCCTGCCGGATCGCGGCGGCATAGCCCATCCGGCGCGGCGCGTCCGGTGTGAACAGGAACAGCGGCAGCACGAAGACGACGAACCACAGCGCGGACAGCGGCCCAGAGGCCCGGTCGCCGGCGCGTGTCGTCGGGTCCAGTCCGAACAGCGGGTCAAATCCCAGCAGCGTGCGGCCGGTTTCCGGACTTGCCGCCAGAAATCCGAGCGTCAGGATCAGGCTGGCGAGGCCGCCGGCATAGCCCATCGCCCAGCCGGTGCCGGACAGGCGCCCAAGCCGGTCCTTTGAAACCAGATCTCCCATCATGGCATTGTTGAACAGCGTTGCGAATTCGATGGCGATGGTGCCGATGGCGAAGGCGGAAAGGGCAATGGCAATGGACCAGGGCTCGCCCGGAGCGGTGAACCACAGGGCAAGGCAGGCCGCCAGATAGGGCAGGGCAAAGGCCGCGATCCAGGGTTTGCGGGCGCCGCTTGCATCGGCAATCGAGCCCATCAAGGGTGCCAGGAGCGCGGTCACCAGGCCTGCTGTCGCCGTTGCATAGCCCCACAGCGTCTGTCCCTCCGCCGGTGTTGCCGCTAGGCTGGCGGCAAAGAACGGGGCAAAGACGAAGGTCGTCACCAGGGTAAAGAACGGCTGCGCGGCGCAGTCGAACAGCACCCAGCCGACAAGTCCGCGCCGTGTCGTTGGGTCCGTCTGTCTCATGCTTGATGTCAACACATCTGTCTCCGCGCGGCTGGTTCGATCCGGGCAGTGTGCCGATTGCAGCTGCGACCGCAAGAGGCGGATGGTCAGGCAAAGCCAGCAAAAACCCCGCCCCCTATGGTGGAGGGGCGGGGCAAGCAGATGCGAACGGGTCAGTCCGGTCTAGCGGGCGACTTCCGCCAGAAGGCTGGCCGCGACGGAGAACTTGGACACGCTGATCGCGCCTTCCAGGATCTCGCCAACGGCGCGGGTCGTGCGCGTCACTTCTGCCTCATGCGCGCCCAGCCAGTTGCTGAAGCCACCGGCTTTTACAGCCGCAGCGGTCAGGTCGCGGTGGGCATTGGCCAGGGTTGCGCGGGCGCGGTCCAGAGCCAGTCCGTCGTAATAGTCGGAGATGGTGAGATCCCGGGCGAGTGCGTCCATGGCGCCGATGCGGAAATGCTGTGCCACTTCGAAGAAGGTCTTGGCCACCGTGTCGAGCGGGGCACCGACCTCTCCGGCGACCAGGACAATGTCTGGAATGGTTGCCTCGACCGGCAGGAAGGCGATGCGCCGGGCCAGCTCTTCCGGGATGCCACGGGCAGCGTAGCTGGCCACGCGGCCGAGCAGCACTTCGGCCTGCGCCGGCGTCACCGCATCAACGAGGCGGCTACCCAACGCTGCGATACCATCGGAGAAGCGCTCGACTACGGCGGCAATGCCATCGCGGAAGGACACATGACGCTTGAACCAGAGCACCTGCTCCAGGAACAGGTCCTGCACCTCGGCATAGAGTTCGAGCTGCAGTTCGCCGTCGATGCGCGCATCCAGCGCATCGATGGCCTCATTCAAGGCGGTCAAACCGAAAGAGTTCCGCACGGCGACAAAGCACCGGGCGATATCCGCCTCGCTGGCACCCGTCTGGTCGGCGATGCGGGTCACGAAGGTCGGCCCGCCCCGGTTGACCATGGAGTTCGCCAACATCGTGGCGATGATCTCACGCCGCAGCCGGTGGCCACGGATTTCATCCGCAAATTCCACATCCATACGGTCGGGGAAGTAGCGGAACAGCTCCAGCGACAGGTAGTCATCATCCGGAACATCGCTGTCCAGCAGCGCGTCATAGAGTGTGATCTTGGCATAGGCGAGCAGCACGCCAAGTTCCGCGCGGCTGAGGCCAAGACCGGCCTTTTCCAGTTCGGAAATCGCCAGGTCGTCAGGCAGGTACTCAACCTGCCGGTCGAGATGCCCGGCCTGCTCCAGCTGGCGCATCATGCGCACCTGATAGCCGAAATCCTCGAGCCCGCGCCGTTCCGTCATGGAGATGGCCAGCGTCTGCAGGTAGTTGTTCCGCAGCACGAGACCGGCCACCTCATCGGTCATTTCGGCCAGGATCACGTTGCGGGCCGGGATATCCAGCTTGCCCGCCTGCACCGCGGCGCCGAAGGCGATCTTGATGTTCACCTCCATGTCGGAGGAGTTCACGCCAGCGCTGTTGTCGATGGCGTCGGAGTTGGAGCGTCCACCCTTGCGGCCGAACTCGATGCGCGCCCGCTGGGTCATGCCGAGGTTTGCGCCCTCGCCGATGACCTTGGCGCGGACATCCTTCGCCGTCACGCGGATTGCGTCGTTGGCGCGGTCGCCGGCATCCGCATCGGTTTCGCTGGAGGCACGGATGTAGGTGCCGATGCCGCCAAACCACAGCAGGTCAACGTCGAGCTTCAGGATCGCGGTCATCACCTCCTGCGGCGTTGCCTTGGCCTTGGCGAGACCGAGCAGCGCCTGAATCTCATCACTGAGCGGGATCGACTTGAGCTGGCGCGAGAACACGCCGCCACCAGAGGAGATCAGTTCGCCGTTGTAGTCCGCCCAGGACGACCGGCCGAGACCGAACAGCCGCTGACGCTCGGCAAAGCTGACGGCTGCATCCGGCGTCGGGTCAAGAAAGATGTCCCGGTGATCGAAAGCTGCGACCAGGCGGATCTCGGTTGACAGCAGCATGCCGTTGCCGAACACGTCGCCCGACATGTCGCCCACACCGGCAACCGTGAAGGGTTCCCGCTGGATATCGCGGTTCATTTCCCGGAAGTGGCGCTTCACCGCTTCCCAGGCACCGCGCGCGGTGATGGCCATCTTCTTGTGGTCATAGCCGGCCGAACCGCCCGAGGCGAAGGCGTCACCAAGCCAGAAGTCGCGGCTCGTCGAGATGCCGTTGGCCGTATCGGAGAAGGTTGCCGTGCCCTTGTCGGCGGCGACCACCAGATAGGGATCATCCTCGTCATGCCGCACCACTTCCAGCGGCGGGATGACATGATCACCCTTGAGATTGTCCGTCACATCGAGCAGCGAGCCGACGAAGATCTTGTAAGCCTCGGTGCCTTCGGCAAACACGGCTTCACGATCCCCGCCCACCGGCAGGCGCTTGGGCACGAAGCCGCCCTTGGAACCGACCGGAACGATCACGGCGTTCTTCACCTGCTGTGCCTTCACCAGGCCCAGCACTTCGGTGCGGAAATCCTGCGGCCGGTCGGACCAGCGGAGGCCGCCACGCGCCACCTTGCCGAACCGCAGATGGATGCCTTCGACGCGCGGGCTGTACACCGAGATTTCGCGGAACGGGCGCGGCTGCGGCAGATCCTCGATGGCGCGGGAGTTGATCTTGAAGGCAAAGGTCGGCTTCGGCTTGCCGTCCTGGCCGAGCTGGAAGAAGTTGGTCCGCAGTGTCGCGTCGATGACATTCTGGAACCGGCGCAGGATGCGGTCATCATCCAGGCTGACAACGGCGTCAAATGCGCTGCTCAGTTCGTCTTCCAGCTTGGCTGTCTTCAGGGTGCGATCGCTGTCCGACAGGGCCGGGTTGAAGCGGATGTGGAACAGCTCGACCAGGTTGGCTGCGATCACCGGGTAATTGTTCAGTGTCGTCCACATGTAGTCTTCGGAATAGCGGATACCGACCTGGCGCAGGTATTTCGACAGAGCCCGCAGCATGGCGATATCGCGCCAGCCGAGCCCGGCATTCAGCACCAGGGCGTTGTAGCCGTCGTTTTCCGCCTGTCCCAGCCAGACCGCCATGAACAGGGCTTCCAACCGGTCCTTGAGATTGGCCGTCAGGTCAAACGCGCCGTTGCGGTTTGCCTCCAGCGTCATCTCGTGCAGGTAGGACATGGACATGTCCGTTGGCGTGATGCGGTAGGTGCGTTCGTTGATGACGCGGAAACCCATGTTTTCCAGCAGCGGCACGCGGGCCGACAGCGGGATCGGGGCTCCGAGATTGTAGACCTTCAGCGACAGCCGCTCGGCCTGGCTGGCCGAGGCCCGGGCGAAGGTGATGGTTGTCTTGCGCTCCTCGGACAGGGTCTCGATCTTGAGCACATCGGCCATCGCCATCTCGGCGGAGTAGACTTCCTTGTAGCCACCATGGAAGGCGAGGGCATAGCGTTCGGACAGGCGATGCGCCGTATCGACGTCAAACTGTTCCTTGAAGGCGTCGCGCAATCCGTCTGGCCAGGTGCGCACGATCGAGGCAACAGCCCGTTCCAGGTCTTCCTGTGCCACCACCGGGGTCTTGCCCTTGTCGCGGCCGATGATGAAATGCACGCGGGCCAGCGGGCCTTCCGGATAGGTCACGTACCAGGCCGACAGGCGGCCGTCGAAGGTATTGGCCAGATAGGTACCGATGTTCAGCCGCACCTCGGTGGTGTAGCGGTCGCGCGGCACGTAGCAGAGGATCGACACATAACGGTCGAACTTCTCGGCGCGGGCCAGCACGCGGATGCGCGGCCGTTCGTCGAGCTGCAGGATCGACATTGAGAAGTCGAACAGGGTTTCCTGGTCGATCTGGAACAGCTCGTCGCGCGGGAAGGTTTCCATGACGTTGGTCAGGGCGCGACCGGAATGGCTGTCCGGATCCAGGCCCGCCTTGGCAAGCACGCTCGCGACCTTGCGGCGCAGGAACGGGATCTTGCCCGTCGGCTCGTTATAGGCAGTGGAGGCAAACAGGCCGACGACCCGCAGTTCGCCGACCATCGTGCCGGTCTCATCGAACAGCTTGGTGCCGATATAATCCATGTAGACGCGGCGATGCACCCGGCTCTTCACATTGGCCTTGGCAATGATCAGCGGATCCGGACGCTTCAGGAATTCCCGGATTTCCGGTGTGATCTGGACGAACTCATTGCCCCGGCGCAGCACGCGCACATCAGGGTCGGCCAGCGTGCCAAGGCCACTGCCATCAATCGGCGTAAGTTCGCCATCCTCAACGCTGCCGTTGAACGTGTATTCGCGCATGCCGAGGAAGATGAAATTGTCGTTTGCCATCCACTCGAGGAAATGGATCGCTTCCCACAGCTCGTCGCGCCCGTTCACCACGGCCGTCTTGTAGGTATTGATCGCGGCGGTCAGCCGCTTGCGCATCGGCTTCCAGTCGGTGACGGCGGCGCGAGCGTCATTCATGATTGTGTTCAGCCGGTCAGCCAGGGCCTTGCGCCCCTCTTCCGTGCCGATGCGTCCGACATGAATGTGAATGAGGCTTTCCTCATTGTCCTCACGGGTGCCGGCCTTCTTGCGGCCTGCGGCCGAGATCAGCCGGCCTTCGGCATCGCGCGCAACCGAGTAGATCGGATGCAGCACCAGATGCACGTCCAGGCGGCTGTCCTGCAGCTCGGCCATGACCGAATCGACCAGGAACGGCATGTTGTCGTTGACCAGCTCGACGACCGTCACCTCGTTGGCCATCTTGCCCTTGGCCTTGAACGAGGGGTTGCTCACTGTCACCCGATGGGTGCCAGGTGTATGGACCGCGAAGTCATCGAAGGCGGCCTTGGCAAAGGCCGCCAGTTCGTCGGCCGTGTAAGCGACAAGATCTTCCGCCGCGCCACGCAGGTAAAGCTCGCCGGCGAAATCCGCCAGTCCCGGCTGCCCGTTTGCAAGTGCCTGCCGCACCTCCGCAATCAGTTCGGCTTTCCGGTGTTCCCTTGCGTGCGGCATCATGTTCCTCCTGGCCCGCGACTCAGTCGCCTGCATGCTAGAATGGCGAAATCGCCTAAAAAATGACGATATCAGGGAGGGATTACAAAATGTCGAACGTACCCGTCATTGCGCTGAAACTTCAGGGGTCGGCTGAAATCAGCGAGACGACGCAGCGGTATTTTGAAAAATGTCAGGAGAAGCTCGGTCTTGTTCCGAATGTTCTGATTGCCTATGCCTTCGATGATACGAAATTGCGCGCCTTCACCGACATGTACAATGACCTGATGCTCGGTGCCTCGGCCCTCAGC
Source organism: Pannonibacter carbonis (assembly GCF_003012935.1). Lineage (GTDB taxonomy): Bacteria > Pseudomonadota > Alphaproteobacteria > Rhizobiales > Stappiaceae > Pannonibacter > Pannonibacter carbonis. The sequence goes on from NZ_PUDR01000012.1 coordinate 133,564, forward strand.
AAGCTTGAGCGCGAGATGATTGCAGTTGTGGTGTCATCCGTGAACCGCTGCTTCTATTGCCTGACGGCCCATGGCGCCGCCGTGCGTCAGCTCTCCGGCGATCCGAAGCTGGGCGAGATGATGGTCATGAACTACCGCGCCGCCGACCTGCCGCCGCGCCAGAAGGCCATGCTGGACTTCGCACACAAACTGACCGAGCGCCCGGCCGAGATCGAGGAGCATGACCGCCAGGCACTGCGCGACGTCGGCTTCAGCGACCGCGACATCTGGGACATCGCATCGGTCACCGCCTTCTTCAACATGTCGAACCGGGTTGCGGCTGCCACCGACATGCGGCCGAATGATGAGTATCACTCAATGGCCCGTTGAGTTTCTGCCCGGACTGAAGGGATGCGCGTGCCGTGACAGGGTGGCCGTTTGCGTGTAAAACCCGGCACGTTGCGATGCGCGTATCGCAGGTTCGACATTCGACATGAGGGAAAGGAACAGGCCCATGGTGGCGCGGGTATTCATTGATGGTGAGGCTGGAACGACGGGTCTGCAGATCCGCGAGCGCCTTGCTGAACGCCGCGACATCGAGCTTCTCTCCATTTCCCAGGAGCGCCGCAAGGACCTCTCCGCCCGCGCCGAACTGCTCAACGCCGCCGATGTGGCCATTCTCTGCCTGCCCGACGAGGCAGCCAAGGAAAGCGTGTCGCTGATCACCAACGACACCACCGCCGTCATCGACGCATCGACTGCCTACCGCGTGGCCGAAGGCTGGACCTATGGCTTTGCCGAAATGGACAAGTCACAGTCCGCGGCCATCGCGGCCTCCAAGCGCGTGTCCAACCCGGGCTGCTGGCCGCAGGGCGTGATCGCGGCGCTTCGGCCGTTGATTGCAGGCGGACTTGTTCCTGCCGACTTCCCCGTCGCCGTCAATGGCATCTCCGGCTATTCCGGCGGTGGCAAGTCGATGATCGAGGACTACGAGGCAAAGGGCGATGCGGCCAACGTGTTCCTGCCCTATGGCCTTGCCTTCAATCACAAGCACCTGCCGGAAATGCAGTGCTACAGCGGCCTGTCCTCTGCGCCGCTGTTCGTGCCTTCCGTCGGCAACTACTACAAGGGCATGATCACCAGCGTGCCGCTGAACCTCGCCCTCCTGCCGAAGATTCCGTCCGGCGCAGAGATCCACGCCGCCATCGCCGATCATTTCGCCGCACAGACAGACGGCTTTGTCGAGGTCGCCCCGTTGTCCCCGCTCGACCGTGCGTCGGAGCTGAACCCGCAGGCGCTGAACGGCACCAATGCGATGCGGCTCTATGTCTTCGCCAATGATGCGCGCGCCCAGGCCGCAATCATTGCCGTCTATGACAACCTCGGCAAGGGCGCCTCGGGTGCCGCCGTGCAGAACCTCAACATCCTGCTGGGCGTCGCCCCGGCAACAAGCCTCGCCGCCTGACGGCGGGGCCACAAGAACAAAAGACCAGAGACCTTGGAGTAACGCCTTGCAGAAGTTCACCACGCTCACGGGTGTCGCGGCACCGCTGCCGATCATCAACATCGACACCGACATGATCATCCCGAAGCAGTATCTGAAGACGATCAAGCGCACCGGCCTCGGCACCGCGCTGTTCTCCGAGATGCGCTACAACGAGGATGGCTCGGACAATGGCGACTTCATCCTGAACAAGCCGGCCTACAAGGGTGCATCGATCCTCGTCGCCGGCGACAACTTCGGCTGCGGCTCCTCGCGTGAGCATGCCCCGTGGGCACTGCTCGATTTCGGCATCCGCTGCGTGATCTCCACGTCCTTCGCCGACATTTTCTACAACAACTGCTTCAAGAACGGCATCCTGCCGGTTGTCGTCAGCAAGGAAGAGCACGACAAGCTGCTCGACGACGCCTCGCGCGGCGCGAACTCGACCCTGACCGTTGACCTGGAAACCCAGGAAATCAAGGGCCCGGACGGTGGCGTGATCCGCTTCGAGATCGACCCGTTCCGCAAGCACTGCCTGATGAACGGCCTCGACGACATTGGCCTCACCATGGAAAAGGCCGCCTCGATCGACAGCTTCGAAGCCAAGGCCGCCCAATCCCGCCCCTGGGCCTGACCACGACTGTTGCTCCGGCAAGCCCGCAGACTGTGAAAGAGGCCGCTCCATACGGAGCGGCCTTTGTTGTTGTTGCCCGGCTTGCGCTCAGCTGCGGACGAGGTTGCGCAGGACGTAGTGCAGGATGCCGCCGGCGCGGATGTACTCCAGCTCGTCCAGCGTATCGACCCGGCAGAGGCATTCGATGACGAAGGACGTGCCATCGGCGCGGGTGACGTCGACGGCCATCATCTGGCGCGGCGTGATGTCGGCGATGCCCCTGATGGTCACGCGCTCCGTGCCGGTGATGCCGTGCGACTGCCAGCTCTCGCCCTCCTTGAAGGTCAGCGGGATGACGCCCATGCCGACAAGGTTGGAGCGGTGGATGCGCTCGAAGGACTGGGCGATGACCGCGCGGACACCAAGAAGGTTGGTGCCCTTGGCCGCCCAGTCGCGCGAGGAGCCGGTGCCATATTCCTTGCCGGCGAAGATCACAAGCGGCGTGCCCTCGGCCTGGTATTCCATGCAGGCGTCATAGATCCACTTCTGCTGGCCGTCCTTCATGGTGACGCCGCCTTCGACGCCCGGCACCATCTGGTTCTTGATGCGGATGTTGGCGAAGGTGCCGCGCATCATGACTTCATGGTTGCCGCGGCGGGCGCCGTAGCTGTTGAAGTCGGCCACCGCCACCTGATGTTCGGCCAGGTACTTGCCGGCCGGGCTGCTCGCCTTGATGTTTCCGGCCGGCGAGATGTGGTCGGTGGTGATCGAATCGAGGAACAGGCCCATGACGGCTGCATTCTCGATGTCGGTCAGCGGCTTGGGCTCCATGGTCATGCCCTCGAAATAGGGCGGATTGGCCACGTAGGTGGAGGAGACCGGCCACTTGTAGGTCATGCCGCCTTCGACCTTGATCGCCTGCCAGTGGGCATCACCCTTGAACACGTCCGAATAGCGGGCGCGGAACATGTCATCGGTGATCGAGGTCCGGATCAGCTGGGTGATCTCCTCGGTCGTTGGCCAGATGTCCTTCAGATAGACCGGGTTGCCGTCCTGGTCCGTACCTAGCGGATCGGTGGCGACGTTGATGGTCATGCTGCCGGCAATGGCATAGGCCACCACCAGCGGCGGCGAGGCCAGGTAGTTGGCGCGCACGTCCGGGTTCACGCGGCCCTCGAAGTTGCGGTTGCCGGAGAGAACGGCAGCGACGACGAGGTCATTGTCGGAGACGGCCTTAGACAGTTCCGGCGCCAGCGGTCCCGAGTTGCCGATACATGTGGTGCAGCCATAGCCGGCGAGGTTGAAGCCGAGCGCATCGAGATCCTCCTGCAGGCCGGCCTTGGCGAGGTAATCCGTCACCACCTGCGAGCCCGGTGCCAGCGAGGTCTTGACCCAGGGCTTCACGGTGAGGCCCTTGCGGCGGGCGTTGCGCGCGACCAGCCCCGCGCCGATCAGCACGCTCGGGTTGGAGGTGTTGGTGCAGGAGGTGATGGCGGCGATGACGACGTCGCCATGGCCAAGGTCATGCGTCCGGCCCTCGACGGCGACGCGCCGGCCCATTTCCTCGGCCTTCTTGAACTCGTCCGCCATGGTCTTGGCAAAACCGGCGGCAACAGCATCCAGATTGACCCGGTCCTGCGGCCGTTTCGGACCGGAGAGCGCCGGGACGACGGTGGAGATGTCCAGTTCCAGCGTATCGGTGAATACCGGCTCCGGCGTCGAGGCGTCACGGAACATGCCCTGCGCCTTCGCATAGGCTTCAACCAGGGCGACGCGCAGCGGGTCACGGCCGGTCGCCTTCAGATAGCCAAGCGTCTCACGGTCCACGGGGAAGAAGCCGCAGGTCGCGCCGTATTCCGGCGCCATGTTGGCGATGGTGGCCGCGTCTTCGAGGCTGAGATTGTCGAGGCCGGGACCGAAGAATTCCACGAACTTGCCGACCACGCCCTTCTTGCGCAGCATCTCGGTCACGCGCAGCACCAGGTCCGTGGCGGTGATGCCCTCGTTCAGCTTGCCCGTGAGCTTGAAGCCGACGACTTCCGGAATGAGCATGGAGATGGGCTGGCCAAGCATGGCGGCTTCCGCCTCGATCCCGCCGACGCCCCAGCCAAGAACGGCGAGGCCGTTGACCATCGTGGTGTGCGAATCGGTGCCGACGAGCGTGTCGGGATAGGCGACGGTTTCGCCGCCCTCGTCCTTGGTCCAGACGGTCTGGGCCAGGTATTCCAAATTGACCTGATGGCAGATGCCGGTGCCGGGCGGAACGGCGCGGAAATTGTCGAAGGCGGACTGGCCCCAGCGCAGGAACTCATAGCGCTCGCCGTTGCGCTGGTATTCCAGCTCGACGTTGCGTGTGAAGGCGTCACGCGTGCCGAAATAGTCGATCATCACCGAGTGGTCGATGACGAGATCGACGGGCACCAGCGGGTTCACCTTCTTCGGGTCGCCGCCGAGCTTCACGGCCGCATCGCGCATGGCAGCGAGATCCACAACGGCCGGAACGCCGGTGAAGTCCTGCATCAGGACGCGGGCCGGACGATAGGAAATCTCGTGCTCCGACGTGCGGGTCTTCAGCCATTCGGCACAGGCCAGAATGTCTTGCCTTTTCACCGTCCGGCCGTCTTCGAAGCGCAGCAGGTTTTCCAGCACCACCTTGAGCGAGGCTGGCAGGCGCGAGACGCCGGCAAGGCCGTTCTTCTCGGCCTCGGGGATCGAGAAATAAGTGTAGGTCTTGCCATTGACCTCAAGGGTCTTCTTGCACTTGAAGCTGTCGAGGGACTGGGTCACGACGTGCGCTCTCCTCTCAAGTCCGGAACAGGATCGGGAGTGAGCCTGCCCGGCGAACAAAGATCTCTGGTTCCCCGGTCCTTGCCGGGTTGATCTGGCCTCTTGTCGGGCCTTGCGCGCTTTTGCGCTGCGGACATATCTGGGCGCATCTTGCGCGCGCAACAAGGTGAATGCCACCCTGTCCCTATAGCGAATTTCCGCTGGAGCGGCCAGCAGCTGGCATTTGACTGCGCCGCCCAGCCCTGCCGGGACGACGCACCCATGTCATGCTTTTTTCAGATATTTAGGGCTGAATTTTTCTGAACAAACCCGATTCCTTCAGAAGGAGTGCAATCAGGCGACATCGGCGGCAAACGGTCGAAACGATATTGCATACGATTGTATACGGCCTTAAAATCGCACCAACACTACCTGCCCCGGCTGGCTCGCCAACGAGGGCAGATCCCAACAATAATCAAAACTCCAGGACCATCATGAGCTTGTACAACGACTACCTGAAAGAGATCGAAGCGCGGAAGACCCAGGGCCTGCATCCCAAGCCCATCGAGGACGCCGCGCTGCTCAGCGAAGTGATCGGCCACATCAAGGATCTCGGCAGCGAGCACCGCGCCGATTGCCTCAAGTTCTTCATCTACAACACCATTCCCGGCACCACGACCGCGGCTGGTGAGAAGGCGGAGTTCCTGAAGCAGATCATCCTCGGCAGCGAAAAGGTCGCCGAAATCTCCCGCGCCTTCGCCTTCGAGCTGCTGTCGCACATGAAGGGCGGCCCGTCGATCAAGGTGCTGCTGGATCTGGCGCTGGGTGACGATGCCTCGATCGCCCGCGACGCGGCCGAAGTGCTGAAGACGCAGGTCTTCCTCTATGCCGCCGATACTGATCGTCTGAAGGTCGCTTTCGAGGCCGGTAACCCGATCGTCCGCGACATTCTGGAGAGCTACGCCAAGGCCGAATTCTTCACCAAGCTTCCGGAAGTCGAGGACGAGATCAAGGTCGTGACCTATATCGCCGCTGAGGGCGATATCTCCACCGACCTCCTGTCGCCGGGCAACCAGGCGCATTCCCGCTCTGACCGCGAGCTGCACGGCAAGTGCATGATGACCGAGGCAGCGCAGGCTGAAATCCGCGCCCTGCAGGCGCAGCACCCCGACAAGCGCGTCATGATGATCGCCGAAAAGGGCACGATGGGCGTCGGCTCCTCGCGCATGTCCGGCGTCAACAACGTGGCGCTGTGGACCGGCAAGCAGGCCAGCCCCTATGTTCCCTTCGTCAACATCGCTCCGGTCGTCGCCGGCACCAACGGCATTTCGCCGATCTTCCTGACCACGGTCGACGTGACCGGCGGCATCGGCATTGACCTGAAGAACTGGGTCAAGAAGCTGGACGAGAACGGCAATCCGATCATCGACAACGCCGGCAACCCGATCCTGGTGCAGAAGTACTCGGTCGACACCGGCACCGTGCTGAAGATCAACACCAAGACGAAGAAGCTGCTGAGCGAAGACGGCAGCGAAGAGCTGGCCGATGTCGCCGCCTCGTTCCGTCCGCAGAAGGTCGAATCGATGCGCGCTGGCGGCTCATACGCCATCGTCTTCGGCAAGAAGCTGCAGACCTTTGCCGCCCAGACCCTCGGCATCGAGGCACCGGTCGTGTTCTCCCCGGCGAAGGAAGTCTCGCATGCGGGCCAGGGCCTGACGGCTGTCGAGAAGATCTTCAACCGCAATGCCGTCGGCGTTGCGCCGGGCAAGGTGCTGCATGCCGGCTCCGACGTGCGCGTGCGCGTCAACATCGTCGGTTCGCAGGACACCACCGGCCTGATGACAGCGCAGGAGCTGGAAGCGATGGCCGCCACGGTCATCTCCCCGCTGGTGGATGGTGCCTATCAGTCCGGCTGCCACACCGCATCGGTCTGGGATCTGAAGGCGCAGGCCAACATCCCGAAATTGATGAGCTTCATGCACAAGTTCGGCCTGATCACCGCGCGTGACCCGAAGGGTGCCTATCACTCCATGACGGACGTGATCCACAAGGTGCTCAACGACATCACCGTGGATGACTGGGACATCATCATCGGCGGCGATTCGCACACCCGCATGTCCAAGGGCGTGGCCTTTGGTGCCGACTCCGGCACCGTGGCCCTGGCCCTGGCGACCGGCGAGGCGACCATGCCGATCCCGGATTCGGTCAAGGTGGTGTTCAAGGGCACCATGAAGGACCATGTCGACTTCCGCGACGTGGTTCACGCCACCCAGGCCCAGATGCTGAAGCAGTTCGGCGACAACGTCTTCCAGGGCCGCGTCATCGAAGTGCACATCGGCACGCTGCTGGCCGACCAAGCCTTCACCTTCACCGACTGGTCCGCCGAGATGAAGGCCAAGGCCTCCATCTGCATCTCCGATGACGCGACCCTGGTCGGCTCGCTGGAGCTGGCCAAGTCGCGCATCCAGGTGATGATCGACAAGGGCATGGACAACGACGCGAAGGTGCTTCAGGGCCTGATCGACAAGGCCGACAAGCGCATCGCCGAGATCCGCTCCGGCGAAAAGCCGGCCCTGGCTCCGGACGAGAATGCCAAGTACTTCGCCGAAGTCGTTGTCGACCTCGACCAGATCGATGAGCCGATGATCGCCGACCCGGACGTCAACAACCCGGATGTGTCCAAGCGCTACACCCACGACACGATCCGTCCGGTGTCCTACTACGGTGGCGAGAAGAAGGTCGATCTCGGCTTCGTCGGCTCCTGCATGGTGCACAAGGGCGACATGAAGATCGTCGCGCAGATGCTGAAGAACCTCGAGAAGGCCAATGGCAAGGTCGAGTTCAAGGCTCCGCTCGTCGTGGCCGCGCCGACTTACAACATCATCGATGAGCTGAAGGCCGAAGGCGACTGGGACGTGCTGCAGAAGTACTCCGGCTTCGAGTTCGACGACAACGCGCCGAAGAACAAGGCCCGCACCGAATACGAGAACATCCTGTATCTCGAGCGTCCGGGCTGCAATCTCTGCATGGGCAACCAGGAAAAGGCCGAGAAGGGTGACACCGTTCTGGCCACCTCGACCCGCCTGTTCCAGGGCCGCGTCGTCGAAGACACCGCCGAGAAGAAGGGCGAGTCGCTGCTCGCCTCGACCCCGGTCGTCGTGCTGTCCGCCGTGCTGGGCCGCACCCCGAGCATCGACGAGTACAAGGCGGCCGTGGAAGGAATCGACCTGACCAAGTTCTCTCCGCCGCTTGAAAAGATGGCGACGGCCCGGTCGATCCAGTTCTGACCGGACTGACAGTCTGATCCTGACTGCGGCCGCCCACCCGGGCGGCCGCAAGTGTTTTGGGGATGCATATGGCTGGTTTTCGGCTCTGCTTCTCAGCTCCCCTCCCCCTGGTGGGGAGGGGACGGGGGTGGGGGGACAACCTCTCCCGCCGCCCTCCTGCCGATGGTACTGCTCCGTACCAAGAGACGAGAACATAAGATCGCTTTGGTGCAGAGCCCCCCACCCCTTACCCCTCCCCACCAAGGGGAGGGGGGCGGCGACGCCTTGTTCAAGAAACGGACAGCAGCTTGCCTGACTGGCCAGGGGCTTAAAGGCAGCTGAACGAGGCCGCAGTCCCCTCTCCCCCTTGAGGGGGAGATGTCTGCGCCAGCAGACAGAGGGGGGTGTCAGCGTTTCAACGCAACGCCACCTTTGTAACTTGGGAAAGGCTCATACCCCCCTCTGCCCCCTGCCGGGGGCATCTCCCCCTCAAGGGGGGAGAGGAGTTAGGGCCGGACAGATGATCCAGCGCAAATGCAGCCTGCGAAACAATGGGCGATGAACTCGGGCCGCCCCTCCCCTCTACGCAATACTCGCTGCTTGCCATCGTCCGGAGCCCACCCTAACAAGGATGGAACCAACCAGCGGAGCGCTCCCCTGAAGCTGATCGCCGAACATCTTGCCGTCGACCGGGGCGGACGACGGGTTTTTGCCGGGCTGGGCTTTACCCTGACCGCAGGCCATGCGCTGGTGATCACGGGAGCCAATGGCGTTGGCAAGTCGACGCTGCTGCGCACTTTGGCAGGGCTTGTCCCGGCGGGCGAAGGCCGTCTGACGCTGGAGGGCGGTGAGCCCGAGCGCAGTGTTGCCGAGCATGCCCACTATTTCGGCCATGACAGCGCGGTCAAACGCGCGCTGACCGTGCTGGAAAACCTCGAATTCTTGCGCGAGTTCACCGCTCCGGCACGGCCTCAGGGCTTTGCGGGCAAGGCGCTGGCCTCACGCGAGATCCTGGACCGCCTCGGGATCGGCCACACGGTGAACCTTCCGGCCGCCTATCTCTCCGCCGGACAGACACGGCGGCTGGCGCTGGCCCGGCTGTTCGTCTCGCCGCGCCCGATCTGGCTGATGGATGAGCCGACGTCAGCGCTCGACACGGCGTCGGAAGCGCAGTTGCTCGGCTTCATGAACGGACACCTTGCCGAAGGCGGGCTGATCATCACCGCCACGCATTCAAGGCTGGCGCTGTCTCCCGCAGCGGCGTTGCACCTTTCGGCCGCAGTGGCCCCGGATGCACATGAGGACACAGAGGAGGAACCGGCATGAGTGGCTGGTTTTCGGCCCTCGTCGCCCGTGAACTGAGGCTGGCGCTTCGGGTCGGCGGCGGCGCCCTCATCGGGGTCCTGTTCTTCCTCGCGGTGGTCACTGTCGTGCCGTTCGGCATGGGGCCGGATCTCAATCTCCTGTCCCGCGTCGGCCCGGCGATCCTGTGGATCGGCGCCTTGCTGTCGACGCTCCTGGGTCTCGACCGGCTGTTCCAGGCAGACCGGGACGACGGCTCGCTCGATCTTGTCCTGATGGCCGGGCGGCCGATGGAACTCATCGTGCTGGCCAAGTGCCTTGCCCACTGGGTGGCGACCGGCGTGCCGCTGGTGCTGGCCGCTCCCGTGCTCGCCGTGTTCCTGAACCTTGAACCTGTGGCCATCGGCGCCGTGACGCTGACGCTTCTCGTCGGCACGCCGGCGCTGACGCTGATCGGCGCGATCGGTGCCGCCCTGACCGTGTCGCTGCGGCGCGGCGGGTTGCTGCTGGCCGTCCTCGTCGTGCCTCTGGCCATTCCGGTGCTGATTTTCGGGGTGAGCGCGGCCGATGCCGCTGTCAGCGAGCCGATGCCGTTCCTGACGCCGTTCCTGATCCTTTGCGCCCTCAGCCTGATTTCCGCTGTGGTGGGACCGGTTGCCGCAGCCGCCGCACTGCGTTTTTCCGCCGATTGACGAAGGCTTGCGATTGATTCAGGACAAGGCGCGCCTACATCGCCTGCGCAATGAAGTGACGCTTGCGCCAATGGACGCAAGCTGGCTTCCGGTTTAGAACGGTTACATGGCACTCATCGATCTGGCGAACCCGACCCGTTTCCTGTCTCTCAGCCGCGCGCTTCTGCCCTGGCTGACGGGGCTTTGTGTGCTTGCCTTTGCCGTCGGGCTCTACATGGCCTTTTTCGTGGCGCCGGAGGATTACCAGCAGGGCGACACGGTGCGGATCATGTACATCCATGTGCCTGCGGCCTGGCTGGCGATGATGTGTTACTCGATCATGGCCTTGTCCTCGCTCGGAACGCTGGTGTGGAAGCACCCGCTGGCCGATGTCTCCGCCAAGGCTGCTGCGCCGCTGGGGGCTGCCTTCACCTTCATGTCGCTGATCACCGGCTCCCTGTGGGGCAAGCCGATGTGGGGCACGTACTGGGTCTGGGATGCGCGCCTGACCTCGGTGCTGGTGCTGTTCATCATGTATCTGGGCCTGATGGCCCTGTGGCGCACGATGGAAGACCCGATCAAGGCGGGCAAGGCCGCAGCTGTCCTGACCCTGGTGGGCGCGCTGAACCTGCCGATCATCAAGTTTTCCGTCGACTGGTGGAACACGCTGCATCAGCCTGCCAGCGTCATGCGCATGGACGGCCCGACCATTCACCCGGATATCCTGTGGCCGCTGCTCGTCATGGCCCTCGCCTTCACGCTGCTGTTCTTCGTCTTGCACCTGATGGCCATGCAGAACGAGATCCTGCGCCGCCGGGTGACGGCCCTGCGCCAGCGTGCCGCCGCCATCCGGCCGGCGACGGCGACGGCGTCTGTCCGATCTGCTGCTGCGGAGTAAACTCATGGCCCTTTTCGAATTTCTCGATCTTGGTCCGCATGCGGCCTTCATCCTGTGGTCCTACGGCATCTGTCTGGCCGTCGTGATCGGTCTCATTGCCTGGGTCCGCATCGACCGCGCCCGTCAGGAAGCGGCCCTGCGCGATCTGGAAGCCCAGGGCATTGGCCGGCGTTCTGGCGCAAGGACACAGGCATGAGCGTTCCAGCCCCGGATGCAGAGACGCCGCAGCCGGTCGCCCCGCGCCGCCGCCTGCCGCTGTTCGCCCTGTTGCCACTGGTCGTGTTCCTGGCGCTCGCTGGGTTGTTCCTGTTCCAGCTCGTCCTTGGCCGCGATCCCTCGACCATCCCCTCGGCCCTGCTCGACAAGCCGGCCCCCATGATGGCGCTCGGCCCGGTCGAGGGCCTGATGCGCGATGGCCAGCAGATCCCCGGCTTTTCCGGTGCGGACCTGACCGGTGGCGTCACCGTGGTCAATGTCTTCGCGTCCTGGTGCGTGCCCTGCCGGCAGGAGCATCCGATGCTCGAACAGCTCGGCAAGGACGACCGCGTCCGCCTGTTTGCGATCAACTACAAGGACAAGCCGGAAAACGCCCGGCGCTTTCTCGGCAGCCTCGGCAATCCCTTCGACCGGATCGGCGCTGACGACACCGGCCGCGCGGCCATCGAGTGGGGCGTCTACGGAGTTCCGGAAACCTACATCATCGATGCGGCCGGCATCATCCGCTTCAAGTATATCGGCCCGCTGACGCCGGAGAGTTACCGGGATGTCTTCCTGCCGCAGCTTGAGCAGGTACTGAGCCTGCCCAAGGGCTGATCCGCTGCGCTGCTGCGGGTTCCAGTTCACGCAAACCGGCAAAAAGTCTCACCCGCTCGTGACTGGACAGGAGGTCAGGTCGGCGTATCGTGCCACCAGGGACAGGGTGTTTCAGTGGGTGATGTGGACATGAAATCAGCCTCTCGGCAGGGGTTCTGGCAACGCCCTGATGCCCGCGACGCCTCGGTGCGCCGGCGGGCCAGCCAGTTGGTTCACGTGTGGCCCCGCAGGCTCGTTTTGGGCGTGATGGCGGTGATGCTTGCATCCGGATCAGCCCTTGCTGGCCCCTCCCGGGTCATCGAGCTGTTCACCAGTCAGGGCTGCTCGTCCTGTCCGCCAGCCGACGAGATCGTCGCTGGCCTTGCGTCAGATCCCGATGTGCTCGCGCTGACCCTGCCGGTCGATTACTGGGACTATCTCGGCTGGAAGGATACGCTGGCCTCGCCGGAGAATTCCGAGCGCCAGCGGGCCTACGCCGCCCGGCGTGGCGACCGGTCGGTTTACACCCCGCAGATCGTCGTCAACGGGGAGCAGCATGTGGTGGGCTCGAATAGCAAGGCTCTCGCCGATGCGCTCGAGCGTGCCGATCCGCTGACGGCAGTCGTCACCCTCAGCTACACGGCCGATGCTCTTGAAGTCTCCGTGGCCGGGACTTTGCCGCAAGGCGCCCGCATGGCATCCGTCTCGATCCTGCAGGTCAGCCCGCGCGAGGACATCACGGTCGAGCGCGGCGAGAACAGCGGCCGCACCATCACCTATGCGAATGTCGTGCGGCGCCAGCAGACGGTGGGCATGTGGTCCGGTGGCAACGAGACCTTCCGTATGCCGCGCGTCGAGTTGAAGAAAACCGGCGGCGAGAAATGCGTCGTCCTTATTCAGCTCACCGGCGAAGATGGCCCCGGCCGGATCATCGGCGCGGCCGGTATGCTGTGGGATAACGGGATGTAGGCCTCCGCTCGGCGATCCGGTTCTTGTTTCTTCATTGAAAGCTGCTAGGCCTGTCCCCGCCAGAAGGCAATCCGGTTGGGACGTATCCGTCCCCACCGGCCTGTTCGCGAGCCTTGCAAGGGGGACCCATGAGCCTGCGTGTGCGCATTGCCCTGGGCAGTGTCCTGATCGGTCTCGGCGTGCTGGCGTTGAAATATCTCGCCTACGCCCTGACAGGATCCATCGCCCTTTATTCGGATGCGCTGGAATCGATCGTCAATGTCGCCTCGTCCATCGCGGCGCTGGTTGCGGTGTGGTTTGCCTCCAAGCCGGCGGATTCCAATCACCCTTATGGCCATGACAAGGCCGAGTATTTCGCTGCCGTTCTGGTGGGCGTGATGATCGTGCTCGCCGCGCTGTCGATTTTCGAGGCGGCCTGGCGCGGGCTGCAGACCCCGGTTCCTGCGGACTACACCTGGCAGGGCCTGGGCATGAACGCGTTGGCAAGCGTGATCAATGCGGGCTGGGCATTCTATCTTGTCCGTTTCGGCCGCGCTCATGGCTCCCCGGCTCTGGCTGCGGATGGCCGCCATCTTTTCACCGATGTCGCGACCTCGGTTGCAGTCCTCGTTGGCGTCGGGTTGGTCTGGCTGACCGGATGGCAGCAGTTCGATGCCCTGCTGGCGGGTCTCGTCGGTCTGAACGTTCTGTGGTCCGGATGGATCCTGATGAAGGAATCGGTCAGCGGGCTGATGGATGAAGCGGCTTCGACCGATGTTCAGGAAAAGCTGCGCGGGCTGATTTCCGAACATGGTGCCGGTGCAATCGAAGCGCATGACATGCGCACACGCCTTGCCGGAAAGCTCACCTTTGTCGATTTCCATCTGGTGGTTCCCGGCGAGATGACCGTCGTTGCGGCGCATGACATCTGCGACCGGATCGAGCAGGCCATTGCGGAAGCTCTTCCCGGGGCCCGCGTCACCATCCATGTTGAACCGGAGCACAAGGCCAAGCACTCGGGGATCGTGGTGCTCTGAACGTATGCTTCAGAGTGGCCCAGGCTCGGCGCTTCGCTTGGCCGGATGCCGAGGGTGAGGCCGAGGTTTGCGACCCGCAAAAAAAGCCCGGGGCGAACCCCGGGCTTCAAGGCGTGGCCGATTTGCGGCCTTTCGCTTGGGAGGTCTGGATTTACATCCGGGCGGAACCCTGTCCGAACTCCGGATAGGCTTCGACGCCGATTTCCACCTTGTCGAGGCCGAGGGCTTCTTCTTCGGGGCTGACGCGGATACCGATCGTGGACTTCAGGATGGTCCACAGGATTGCCGAGGCAACGAAGATGAAGACGCCATAGGCAAGGATGCCGATGACCTGGGTGCCGTAGGATGTATCGCCGTTCGACAGCGGAACGATGAGCGTGCCCCAGATGCCGCAGAGCAGGTGAACCGGGATCGCACCGACCACGTCGTCGATCTTCAGCTTGTCGAGCAGCGGGACAGCGAAGACAACAAGTGCACCGCCAACGCCGCCGATGAACACGGCCTGCCAGACGCTGGGAGCCAGCGGTTCAGCCGTGATGGAGACCAGACCGGCAAGGGCGCCGTTCAGGGCCATGGTCACGTCGACCTTCTTGTAGAGGACCTGCGTCAGGCCCATCGCGACAACAACGCCGGCTGCCGCCGCCATGTTGGTGTTGGCGAAGATGCGGGAGATGTCGGAGACGTCACCGATCGTGCCCATGGCAAGCTGCGATGCGCCGTTGAAGCCGAACCAGCCGAGCCACAGGATGAAGGTGCCAAGCGTTGCGAGCGGGATCGACGAGCCCGGCATCGGGACAACCTGCCCGGTTGCCGTGTACTTGCCCTTGCGTGCGCCCAGGATCAGGGCACCTGCAAGTGCGGCCCAGCCGCCGACCGAGTGAACCAGGGTCGAGCCGGCGAAGTCCGAGAAGCCCATGCCCTTGAGCCAGCCGCCGCCCCAGACCCAGGAGCCGGCAATCGGATACAGGATGCCGGTGAGGAGAACCGTGAACAGCATGAACGGCCAGAGCTTGATGCGTTCAGCCAGGGTGCCGGAAACGATCGAGGCGGTCGTGGCGCAGAACACCATCTGGAAGAACCAGTCCGACGCGGTCGAGTAGCCGGTGTCGAGATTGTTGCCGCCGACCGGATCGAAGGCATAGGGACCGAAGGAGCCCATGAAGCCGCCGTCGACACCCGAATACATCAGGCTGTAGCCGGTGATCCAGAACATCAGGCCCGCCACCGAGTAGAGGGCGATGTTCTTCAGGCACTGCATCGACACGTTCTTCGAGCGGACAAGGCCCGCTTCGAGCATGGCAAAGCCGGCCGCCATGAACATCACGAGGAAGCCGCCGATGAGGAACAGCAGCGTATTGAAAATATAGGCGACGTCTGCTGCCTTGGCGAATTCCGGCGCCGCTTCAACGACGGCTTCCGTGACAACGGCAGCCTGGTCCTGCGCCAGGGACGGATCGATGGTCGCTCCGAGGACAGCCAGCGCGCAGGCGCCGTATGCGAGAATTTTCTTCATGATACTCAACCCCTCATACGTCAGAGCGCATCCGTGTCCGACTCGCCGGTGCGAATGCGGACCGCCTGTTCGATGGAATAGACAAAGATCTTGCCGTCGCCGATCTGGCCGGTCTTGGCAGCGGTGGTGATTGCTTCCACGACCCGGTCTGCGGTTTCGCTCGATACGGCAACCTCGACCTTCAGCTTGGGCAGGAAGTTCACGGCATATTCGGCGCCGCGATAGATCTCGGTGTGACCTTTCTGGCGGCCGTAGCCTTTGACTTCAGTGACTGTCAGTCCGTGAACGCCGATGCTCGTGAGGGCGTCGCGCACCTCGTCGAGCTTGAACGGCTTGATGATGGCCATCACGATTTTCATGCTCGTTTCCCGTTTCCCCTCGTTCGCCGCGCCCGTTGCGCGGCTTGGCCACCGGGCCCTGGATGGGGGCTGTCACGGGCTTTCGCGCCCTGACAGCCGCCCTGGGTCGGGCCGGCTTCATGATCTCTTAAACAAGGACCGTGCCACTTTGCCGGAGATAGGAAAAAGTCGAGGCTTTCTGCGGGGTCAGGCTGGGTACTTCAAGCCGGGGGATGTGGATCGTGCTGCGTTGCAAAAGAATATCGCAGGGTATTTGCCTGTTTTTTAGGCGAGTATCTAAATTTGCCTATTTAACGGTCATTTCCTGAATCATCTTTGGGCGTGCCCAAGATTTGGGCGCGCCGCTGATGTCAGGCTGAAAAGCCGCGATCGGCCAGATAGGCTGCTTCTGCTGCAGTGGTTTCCCGGCCAAGCACCGTGTTGCGATGGGGAAAGCGGCCGAACCTGCGGATTACATCCATATGCAGCAGGGCGTAGTGGTAATAGGTCTGTTCGCCGGTGCGCCGGCACAGGTCGACGGCCTTTTCCTGCAGGTCGATGTCTTCGGCGTGTTCATAGGGAAGATAGAAAAACACACGCACCGACTTGGGGAAGGCGAGGTCAAAGCTGCGCGACAGGGCGATGTCGGCGACGTCGCAGGCCTTGGGGTCGGCTGCAAAGGCGCGCGGATCGTTGCGGTAGACGTTGCGCGGGAACTGGTCCGTGAGAATGATCAGCGCCAGGGCGCCATGCGGCGTGTCGAGCCATGTGTCGAGATCGCCCGCCTTTGCCGCATCCATGTGCGACAGAAACCGGTCACGGATCTGATGGTCGAAGGCATCATCGCGGGCAAACCATTTGTTCGGACCGGCCTGCCACCAGAACTCCAATACACTCAGGGGGTCGAGGTCGATAGAATTCACGCTCATGCCTGTTTCCTTTTCTGCTGGATGCTTGACGGGGCAGGGCGGCTCGCCCAGAAGGGACGCATGACGTCCAGCGATTTTCTCGATCTGAAGGGCCTCAAGTGCCCGCTTCCGGTTCTGCGCACGCGCCAGGCACTTATCCGCCTTGAGGCTGGCGCGCGGCTTGTTGTCGAGGCGACAGATCCGATGTCCGTTCTCGATATCCCGCACATGTGTAACGAGGATGGCCACCGCCTGATTGCCCAGGATCGTCACGACGACATCATCCGGTTCACGATCGAGAAAGGCAATCGCCCCTGACGGTCAGGCGGCGGCAGTCCCGGCTGCGGCCTTGTCGATCTTGCGGGCAAGTTTCACATCCAGCTCCGTCAATCCGCCTGCATCATGGGTGGTCAGGGTGATGTCCACCGTGCGGTAGACATTCGACCAGTCGGGGTGATGATCCATCTTCTCCGCCATCAGCGCCACCTTGGTCATGAAGGCGAATGCTGCCGTGAAGTCGGCGAAGACCAGGCGCCGGTGAATGGCCTCCCGTCCTTCGACCACTGTCCAGTGCGGCAGGTTTGCCAGTTCATGGTTGCGCGCATCTGCACTCAGCCGTTCCGCCATATCCTGCCTCCATCGTTCGCCTTGCGGCTTGCCTCGGCATCCGTTGCCGCTGAATATAGGCACCGACCGCTTCAGCTGCCAGCCGGGACCTGCCCATGCCTGCCGTCCTCTTCGTCTGCCTCGGCAACATCTGTCGCTCGCCTCTGGCAGAAGGCGTGTTTCGTCACCTCACCCATCATCATGCTGGCGGAGAACCGTTGCTGATCGATTCGGCTGGCACCGGAGCCTGGCATCAGGGCGAGGCGCCGGACCCCCGGTCGATTGCGGTTGCGGCCCGCCATGGCATCGATATTTCGGGCCAGAAGGCGCGGCAGGTCATTGGCGCGGATTTCTCCCGCTTTGACCTGATCTTGGCGATGGATGGCAGCAATTTGTCGGATCTCAAACGCATGATGCCGGCCCAGGCGACAGCAACTGTTCGCCTGTTCCTTGATGCTCCGCCATGCGACGTGCCGGATCCCTATTATGGTGGTCCGACCGGCTTCGAGACGGTGTTCCGGATGGTGGAGGACGGTGCGCGCCGGGTGGCCGAAGAGATCGGCATTCGCGTCTGACGGCTGACCGGTTCAGCGGAACTTTGTCAGGAAGGACCGGGCCCGGATCGATGCCGTTGTGGTGACCATGGCAACGGCGCGTTGCAGCGCACGGCCGGCCTTCGTCAGCGCCTCGTCAAGTCCCTGATCGGTCAACCAGCGGCCGGGGCGGCGGTAGAGGATGTGATAAACGCTCAGAACAACAAGGAAGGTCACGCCCCAGGACAGCAATGTGTCGGAGAGGAAATGACCGCCGAACGCAACCCTGTTGGCGGACAGGGCCAGGATCAACGGGACGAGTGCGGCCAGTATCACGGGTCGCCAGGCCTTCGGTGCGATGAACACCAATGTCAGCAGCCAGACACTCGCGGACCCTTCGCCAGAGACGAAGGAACAGTTGGTGTCGCACCAGTTGCTCGGCAGCCAGACCGGAACATACGGCATGTCGCCGCCGAACTGTTCCACCATCACCGGCCGCGGTCGGCCCCAGGTGTTCTTCAGCAGCGCATTGACCACCAGTCCCGGCCCCAGGATCAGCGTTGTCAGCAGAAACACCGGTGTTCTCAAGGGTATGACCGGTGCCCGTCCCGGCAGGAGCAGCTTCAGCAAGAGGACACCGATGCTGACAATCGCGATTATCTGGACAATATGCGGTCCAAGGTAGCGGAGCTTGCGCAGGATGGGTTCGCCTTGCGCGAAAAAGCCGAGCACGGGATCATGAAAAGCTCCGCTCGCAGCAAGGTCAAGTCCCGGAAAAACAAGGAATATGCCTGACACAAGTGCGATGTAGAGAAAGGTCGCACGAAAGGGATGGCGGGTGACCCATCCACCGAAGCGGGTCATTCCGCGTCCAACGTTTTCGCGGTACATCCGGATCCTGTCTGACATCTGGCTTCAATATCTGAATTCTTCATCGACGGCGATACCGTCTTTTCCGCCCGCATGTGGGAGAGAATGCATGACTGCGCAACGGCCAAAACTCTCCTTCTGGTTCGATTTTGGCTCCACATACAGTTACTTGACGGCCATGCGCATCGAAACGGTGGCCAAGGATCGCGGCCTTGAACTGGAGTGGCGGCCGTTCCTGCTCGGGCCCATCTTCAGCCGGCAGGGCTGGTCCACTTCGCCGTTTAACCTCTTTCCCGCCAAGGGCCGCTACATGTGGCGCGAGATGGAGCGGATGACGGAAGAAGCCGGCCTGCCGCTGGTTCAGCCGCAGCCGTTTCCGCAGAACGGCCTGATCGCCGCGCGGATTGCCCATGCCAATCGCAAGGCGGACTGGGCCGGCAGCTTCATTCGCGCTGTTTTCATGGCTGAATTCGGCGAAGGGCGCGACATTTCCGATCGGGCCCTGATCGCCGCCCTGCTGTTGGACCTTGGCGCCGATGCCCGTGCGGTAATGGCGGCGGCCGAGAGCATAGAGGTCAAGATCGGCCTTCGGGCCGCTGTTGCAGAAGCCGAAACCCTTGGCATTTTCGGGGCGCCGAGTTTCGTCACCGAAGACGGTGAACTCTATTGGGGCAATGATCGGCTGGAAGATGCTGTCGAATGGGCGCTTCGGATCGTCACCTGAGGTCCAGGTTCAGGCATCGACAACCTGTTCCGCCATTCTCAGTTTGCGTCTTTGGCGGGCAAGCTCAAGGGCCTGATACAGATGCGAGGGAGACAAAGGCTTGGCCAGAACTTCTTGGAATCCTGCCTGCCGCAGACGCCGGTCGCCAACGGCCTCGAGGGCCGCAGTCACGGCGATCAGCGGCAGTCTTGCACCATCCGGGCCATGCCGCAGGGCTTCCGCCGCCTCCATTCCGGTCATGCCCGGCATGTGCAGGTCCATGAGCACCGCGTCATAGGGGGTTCGTGCTGCCATCGCGACAGCTGCAGCGCCGCTGCCGGCCTGGTCGCTGGTCATCGCGAAGGATTCCAGCAGGGCCGAGAGAAGCCGCCGGTTGGTGTCATTGTCATCCACGATCAGGACATGTGCCTCGACATTGGCTTCGCGCGACGCGGCCGTTCCTTCACCTGGGCGATCGGCCAGTGGCAGCTCGATGGCAAAGCGGCAGCCACCGCCCGGCGCGGTGGTCAGGTCGAGGTGCCCGCCGGCCTGTTCAACCAGTGCCCGTGCGCCCCACAGCCCGAGCCCCGACCCGCTGCCGCCCGCGCGTCCGGCTGTGCCCCGGGTGAAAGGCCGGAACAGCCTGGAGCGTTCCAGCACATCGATGCCCGGACCCGTGTCGGTGACGACAAGCTGCAATTGCCCGGGTTCGGTGGCGGGAGCCAGGTCAAGCCGGATGCTGCCGCGTTGGGTGTATTTCAGGGCATTGTCGAGGAGCGTCGTGACTATGCGGCGAAAGGCGATGGCCACCTGCTGTGTCAGCAGCAAGGGTTGCTCGGTCAGTGTGACAATGAGATCGAGACGCTTGCGCTCGGCAACGGCGGCAAACAGGTCATGCACGCTTTGCAGGATCAGCCGCGCATCTTCATTTGGCTTCTGGGGTCCGGTTGCTTGCTTGGAGCGGCCGCGCTGGATCAGATCGCCTGTCATGGCGCTTAGCGCATCGATGGCATCGAGCAGGATGCCAAGCCGTTCCTGTTGCTGCGGCTGCAGTGGCCCCTGTGCGATGAGTTCCGCCGTCAGGCGCATGGCATTGAGCGGTGTGCGCAGATCATGGGCCACGAGAGCCAGTTCGGCCTCGGCGCTGTGGCCGGCCGCATCCGTGTCGCTGCCCTCGTCTGTCATGCGGTGGTTGATCCAGTCTGGATGCCCTGACCTGTCCGGTTGACCGGCATGAAGGGCGTGACTAAGGTTTTGCGGTGTGCTGCACACCTTTCAGTTCTTATGGTTGGAGTGTCGCACGGGCTGCCTGTCTGGTCCACGCTGCCTGATCGTGGGACCAATAACTCCTCACAGGTTCTGCCAACTGCGGGTGCCGATGTTTGTACAGGTCTTCACCATCGTCTTGCCCGTGTTCCTGCTGGTCGGCATCGGCTATGCCACGGCCCGAACCGGGATCCTGTCGGCGGCCGTCGGTGAGGCGCTGGGCCAGTTTGTCTATGTCATTGCGATCCCGGTCCTGATCTTCAAGACACTGGCCGTTGTTTCCATTGGCGATGCCTCGCCCTGGGCCATGTGGCTGACCTATTTTGGCGGTGTTGCGATTGCCTGGACCACCGGCACCCTGGTCATCCGCCGGCTGTTTGCCCGCGAAGCCCGGGCCGGGGTCATCGGCGGCATCTCGGCTGGCTTTGCCAATACGGTGATGGTCGGCATACCGCTGGTGTCGGCCGTCTTCGGCAAGGACGGCCTCGTGCCGCTGATCCTGCTGATTTCCGTGCATCTGCCGGTGATGACCATCGTCACTGCGATTCTGATGGAACGGGCGGCAGCCCTAGATGGCATGGCCGAAGCGCGTTCTCCCTTCGCGGTTGTCAGGACCATTGTCATCAGCCTGGCGCAAAACCCGATCGTGATCGCCATTCTCTGTTCCGTGCTGTGGCGACTGTCCGGCCTGCCGCTGACCGGCATTTTCGAGGATGTCCTCACCCGTATTTCATCCACGTCACTGCCAATCGCCCTGTTGTCGCTTGGAATGAGCATGGTGCTTTACGGCATTCGCGGCAATCTTCTGCCCGGCCTGTTGCTCAGTCTGGTCAAGGTTGCGCTGATGCCTGCCGTTGTTTTGGGACTGGGTCTTCATGTCTTCAACTTGCCGCCGCTCTGGGTCGCGGTGATGACCTTGACGGCAGCCTGTCCGACTGGGGTCAATGCCTTTATCTTCGCCAACCGCTATGGCACCGGCCATGCGATGTCGGCCAATTCGATTACTCTGACCACTGCCGCAGCAGTTCTCACTTGCGGCTTGTGGGTCATGGTGCTGGACGCGATGGGATTGATTGGTGCATCCGCCGGCTGAGCGAAGGTGCCGGCCCCGCTTCAGAGCCCGATCCGGGCCCGGATGTCTGCCGGCGTCCATCCGGCTTCCCGCAAATCGCGCAAGCCGGTGTCGCCCGCCGATTTCGACAGTTTGCGCCCATCTGGTCCGGTGATCAGGCGGTGGTGCTGGTAGACCGGGGCGGGCAGGTCCAGCAGATGTTGCAGCAACCGGTGCACCGAGGTGGCGTGAAACAGGTCATGCCCCCGCACCACATGGGTAATGCCCTGCCGCGCGTCGTCCACTACGACGGACAGGTGATAGGAGGTCGGGGTGTCCTTTCGCGCCAGGATGACATCGCCCCAGGCCGATGGATCAGCGGTGACCTGGCCGCTTTCGCCAGCCGGCCCGGTGCCGGTTTCCAGCCAGTCGAGCGGTGTCCCCGCCATCTGCAGCGCTCGGGTCATGTCAAGCCGCAGGGCATAAGGCTCCCCTTGCGCCAGCCGTGTCGTGACCTCCGCTTCTGACAGCAATGCGGCATCGCCAGGATAGAGTGGCGCCCCGTCCGGGTCGCGCGGCCATGACAGCCCAGCCGCATCCCTTTGCGCTACCACATGGCGGATTTCCGCCCGGGTCAGAACGGCCTTGTAGATCAATCCCATCGCACCGAGCCGCTGCAGGGCGTCCGCGTAGTCGGCAAAGTGCTCGGATTGCCGCCGGTGCGGCGGGTCGGCATCGAACCCGATCCAGTGGAGATCGTCCAGCATCGCGGATACGAGATCCGGCGTGCAGCGAACCGTATCGATGTCCTCGATGCGCAGCAACACGCGGCCATTCACGCTCCGGGCCATGTCGAGATTGAGCAAGGCCGACAGCGCGTGGCCAAGGTGCAGCGGTCCATTGGGGGAGGGGGCAAAGCGGAAGGTCGCAGTCATGCCGGCATTGTTTCTGTCCGGCAGCGCTTTGCAAGCCCTGCTGTGGTTATGTCAGCGCCTGCCTCAGGCCTGCCGGCACCATTGCTCCCCTTGCGCAGATAGCGGAAGCTGCGCCGAATCTGACAGGAGCACGGAATGCAGCCGATCGAATCGTTGGACGACATTGCCGCCGGTCTTGCCGCACTGCCGGTGCTCGACCCTCGTCTGGCGGAGGTCCTGGCCATTGCCGGAGATGTGCCCCTGCGCCGGCGCGAGGCGAATTTTGCCGCTCTGGTCGGGATTGTCGTCTCGCAGCAAGTGTCTGTTGCCAGTGCCCGGGCGATCTTTGCCCGGCTCGAGACCCTTGTCTCGCCGCTGGAGGCGGAGAACCTCACCCGGTTCACGGACGAGGATCTCGCCGGGGCCGGACTGTCCCGCCCTAAGATCCGCACGATGCGAGCCATGACCGATGCTGTCGCCGCTGGCCTCGACCTTGGCCATCTTGCGACTGTGCCGGCCGCCGACGCCGAAGCCCAGCTGTGCGCCATCAAGGGCATCGGGCGCTGGACGTCTGATATCTTCCTGCTCTTTTGTGCTGGCCATCCGGACATCTTCCCCAGTGGTGATATCGCGTTGCAGAATGCGGTCCGCGATGCGTTTGGTCTCGATGCGCGGCCCGATCCCAAAACACTGGATGTGATTGCCGCCAGTTGGTCGCCCTGGCGTGGCGTTGCAGCGCGCCTGTTCTGGGCCTATTACGCCGCAACACGGGGCGGCAAGGATAGCCTGCCGGTCCAGATCTGAGACCCCCGGCCTGGCGGCGACCGGAAGCCGGCCTTTGACATGCCCGGACTGGGCGGCAATAAGCGGGCGGCGATGGCGAGGATACGGACAGGACATGGCATTCTGGTCAAGAAACGTGCATGGGGAGACGACAGCTGCCTGCGATCCGCGCCGGGCGGATTACGCCGTCTTTTCCAATGTCACGCTGCTGCGGTCCGGCAAGACGGTTCTCTCCAACTTATCCCTGACGCTCAGCGAGCGGCGCGTTGCCGTCATCGGTCTCAACGGCTCCGGAAAATCCAGCTTCGTGCGCCTGCTCAACGGCCTGCTGCTGCCTGACAACGGTGAAGTCCAGGTCTATGGCGCAGACACGCGGCTTGTCCGGGCGGAACTGCCGCGCCACGTCGGCTTTGTCTTCCAGAACCCGGACCACCAGGCGATCTTTCCGACTGTGGCGGAGGAAGTCGCCTTCGGTCTCACCCAACTGGGTGAAGATCGGACAGTGGCGCGGGCGGGGGCCCTGAAATTTCTTGGCCAGCACGGCTGCGCGGCGCTCGCAGAGCGACCGTTTCATGATCTTTCCGAAGGTCAGAAGCAGCTGATCTGTATCCTGTCGGTTCTGGTCATGCGGCCGGATCTGGTTGTCCTGGATGAGCCCTTCGCCAGTCTTGATGGCTTGGCCACGCGGCAGTTGATGCGCCGTCTCGTGGGCCTGCCGCAGAAACTGGTCATGGTCAGCCATGACCTTCAGCTTATCCAGGGTTTTGACCGGGTGCTGTGGATCGAGGATGGTCTGCTGCGCATGGACGGGGAGCCGGGCACCGTGCTGCCGGCCTACGTCGACGACATCGACCGGCGCGCTGCCGCCGAACCTGCCTGAGCGGGGGAACGGATGCTTTCGCTCTATATTCCCGGCAGCAGCTTTCTTCACCGGATGCCAGCCGGGATAAAACTGATCCTGCTTGCATTTCTCAGCGCTGTCCTCATGCCGGTGACTGAGCCACTGGTGCTGGCCGGAGCGCTCGGCCTTGCCCTTGGGCTCTATGCCCTGCTGGGCAAAGAGGGGATACGGCAAGTCCAGCTGGTCCGCCCGCTGCTGCCAATCCTTGTGATCCTGCTGCTGCTGCATGCGGTCACCGGCTTCGTCATGGAGGGCGTCAGCGTTGTCTTGCGGCTTCTCACCATGGTGCTGCTCGCCAATCTCGTGACGCTGACGACGCGGATGGACGACATGATGGCGGCAGTCGCACCAATGTTCCGCCCGCTTGCCCTTGTCGGCATATCGCCCCGCCGGCCGGCTCTGGCGGTTACCCTGGTGCTGCGCTTCGTGCCGGTTCTGCTGGCGGTCTATGGCGCCTTGTCCGAGGCCTGGCGGGCGCGCACCGGACGCCCGGCCAGCTGGCGCCTGATTGCCCCGCTGGCCTTGCAGGCGCTGAAACTGTCCGATCATGTCGCCGAAGCCCTGATTGCCCGTGGCGGGGCCGATGGTCTTGGCCGTCCCGCCGCGGCGCGTCCGCCGCGCCGCCTGTCCTGAGGCAGCATGCTGCTCCCTCCGCTGCTTTGCCGATTTGCCTGAACTCCTGACTGCCGGTATGAGAAGCGGGTCCAGCCACGCGCCTGATGCCAGTGGCCCTGCCGTCCAGGTTCCGCTTCTTGCGGTGCTGGCGGCTGACATGGAGAAACCGATGTCCGTTTCACGGGACCACAGCCTTGTGCAGATCGCTTTCTACGCCGCGCTGATCGCGGTGCTGGGGCTTCTGCCACCCTTTGCCATTCCCTTCCTTGGCGGCGTGCCAATCACCGCCCAGTCGCTCGGCGTCATGCTGGCCGGCGTCATGCTTGGGCCGGTGCGCAGTGCGCTCGCCGTCTGCCTCTTCCTGTTCCTGGTGGCGCTGGGCGCGCCGCTCCTGGCCGGTGGCCGGGGTGGGCTTGCCGTTTTCGCCGGTCCCTCGGTCGGCTTCCTGATCGGCTTTCCGGTTGGTGCCTTTGTTGCTGGCCTGATCATGCAGCGCAGCCGCAAGCTGGCCGTTTTGCCGGCTGCCGCCGTCGCGGCGGCCGTCGGCGGCATCGGAGTTGTCTATCTTTTCGGCGTGCCGGGCCTCGCCCTGATGGCGGGCCTGTCGCTCGACAAGGCGCTGATTGGCAGCGCCGTCTATATTCCGGGCGACCTGATCAAGGTGGCGATCGCGGCTGTCGTGGCCGAGACCGTCTCGCGCGGCTTCCCGCGCGCCCTGGTGTCGCGCGGATGAGCTTCGTCGGGGCGGCACTTGCCGGACATGCGGCAGCCCGTCCCGACGCGGTCGCGCTGTCCTGTGGGTCGCGGCAACTGACCTATTCGGCGCTGGGCGCTGAAATCAGGGCGCTTGCCGGCACGCTGGCCAGCGCCCTTGGCGTATCGGGCGCTGTCTTGCCGTTTGATGGCCAGAATGCATTGACGCGTCAGCCCCGTGTTGCGCTGGATCTTGCCGATCCGCTGGACCTGCTTGTTGCCTTTTTCGCCATTGTCCGCGCCGGGGCAGTCGCGCTGGTGCTGGATCCAGCCTGGCCTGCGCCGCGCAGGGCGGCGATCCGCGCCGCCACAGCGCCCGCAGTGTACCTGGACGCCGCCCGGCTTTCGGAGCTTCGGCGGGAGGCGGTCACCGGGGCAGACTGGCCAGAGCCTGCCCGCGACCATCTCTTTTATGCCGGCTTCACCTCCGGCTCGACCGGCGAGCCCAAGGGCTATGCCCGAAGCCACCGGTCATGGACCGACAGCTTCGCCCTTAGCCGTGAGATCTTCGCCATCGACGCGGCGGATCATGTGCTGGTGCCAGGCAGTCTCGCCCATTCGCTGCATCTTTACGGGGCCGTCGAGGCGCTGCACTGCGGGGCCTGCGTGACCCTCGCCGAGAGCTTTCTGCCGGGGCGGCTGGCGCGCAGCCTTGCATCATCCGGCATCACGGTGCTTTACGCTACGCCGACCCAGCTGGTGCTGATGCAGCGCGAGATCACGCGGCTCGGACTGGATCTGCCCGGCCTGCGGCTGTGCCTGGTCAGCGGGGCAGCCTGGGGCGCTGGCGAGAAAGCCGCCTTGCGTGCCGCGCTGCCGCACACCCATATGGCCGAATTCTACGGCGCCTCGGAAATGAGTTTCCTCACCCTGTCCGCTGATCCGCAGCCCGCTCCGGTTGGCTCCGTCGGCAAACCCTTTCCCGGCGTCGAGATGTCCCTGCGCGATGAGACCGGCCGTGAGTGCGGCACGGCGGTTCTCGACAACACGGGCCGCACCGCGACCGGGACCATCTTCGTGCGCAGCCCGCTGCTGTTTACCGGCTATATTTGTGGCGGCGGCTCGGAGGTGCGCTGGGATGGCGAGTTTCTCACCATCGGTGACCGGGGCTGGCGTGATGCTGACGGCAATCTCTATCTGGCGGGGCGCGACAAACGCATGTTTGTCAGCGCCGGGCTCAATCTGTTTCCCGAGGAAGCCGAGCAGGTGCTGCGGGAAGCAGACGGTGTCGCCCTGGCTGCCGTCTTCGGCGCGCCCGACCGGCTCCGCGGCCGGGTTCCCGTGGCGGCGATCCAGCTTGAGGCGAACGGCGTCATCGATCCGGGATATCTTCGCCGGCTTTGCCTTGCTGCGCTCGGTCGGGCCAGATGCCCGCGCCGGTTCCATCTGTTCAAGAGCTTTCCCCTGACCTCCGGCGGCAAGATCGACTTGCCAGCGCTCGAGGCGCTGGTGTTGACCCGGGAAGAGGCCCGGGAAGAGGGAAGAGAGCTGGCAAAAGAAACAGCTCAAGACCAGTGCAGCGCAGTGCCCCTGAACCGATGCTCCGCTGTGGCAGAGCCCGGCGCATGAGCCGGTCCGTGGTCATCGTGGCGGCGCGGCGTTCGCCGGTGGCCCCGCGCGGCGGGGCCCTGTCCCGGCTCGATCTCACAGGCCTGGGCGTTCCGGTCCTCAAGGCAGTGCTTCAAGATGCCGGTCCCGCCGCAGCTGAGGTTACCGAAGTCATTCTTGGCAATGCGCTGGGGGCCGGTGGAAATCCTGCCCGTCTCGTGGCTCTTGCCGCCGGTCTTCCTGATAGAGTGAGCGCCCTGACCCTCGACCGGCAATGCTGCAGCGGTCTGGACGCGGTGGTCATGGCAGCGCGGTCCATCGCCGCCGGGGAAGCAACTGTCGTTGTCGCCGGCGGTATCGAGAGTTTCAGCCGGGCACCGATCCGCATGCATCGACCGCTGCAGAAAGGTGACGAAGCCGTCGCCTATGATCGTCCGGCCTTTGTCGCCGATCCTGCGCGCGATCCCGATCCGCTTCAGGCCGCGGCCCGGCTGGCGGCCCGGCAAGGCCACAGCCGGGTCGTCCAGGAGCAGTTTGCCCGCGCCAGTCATGTACGGGCGCTTGCAGCTCGCGCAGACGGGCGTCTTGCCAACGAGCTGGTTCCGTTCCCCGGGCTGGACCGCGACGCCTTTACCCGTGTTTTGCGGCCGGAGGTGATGCAGCGTGCCGCCGTTCTCGCTGGCGATGCCGATCATGGACTTACCTCCGCGACGGTTGCTGTCGAGGCGGATGCTGCGGCGATGCTGGTTCTGGCTGACGAGGCTCTGGCCCGGGCACATGGCTGGCCGATCCTGTGCCGGTTCCGCGGGGCAGCGCTGGCGGGAGGGGATCCCGTTGATCCGGCGCTGGTGCCAAGGCAGGCGATGGCGCGCGTGTTGCAGCGGCTCGGCTGGCAAGCGGCTTCCCTGGGCCGGGTGGAACTGATGGAAGCCTTCGCTGTCCAGGCGCTGGCCTGTCTGTCCGGGTTCGGCTTTGACAGTGCAGCTGTGAATGCCGGCGGTGGCGCATTAAGCCGGGGTCACCCCATCGGCGCGTCCGGGGCCATTCTTGCCGTGCGCCTTGTTCAGGAGCTGCGGGCGTTGCCGACGGGCAGCCGGGGGCTTGCGGCGATTGCCGCCGTTGGCGGTCTTGCAACCGCCATGGCGCTGGAAACGGCCTGATCCAGGCGGTTCTTTCAAAAACGGCCGGATTTTCGGGCCAATATGCGCGAGCAGGGCAGCCGAAACCTCGGCATTTCCATCAATATGGCTGCAGGCGTGCTGCGCCGCACATTTTCTTTTGCTCAGTTTGTTGATAAGTCGGTGTTGGTTTTTCACCATTTATTTCAAAGGCTTGATGATCCTGCCGTTACCGTCTTATCCACAGATCGGCTGCAGAAATTTTTGCACTGCGCGACTTTTTTCAAAATTGTTGATTGACGGTTGGGTGTTTGGCCCCCTATAAGCTGGCTCAACGACGGCGGCAACGTCGCCGGCGACGGGAAGTTGCTTCCTGAAAATTCTGAAAAATGCGGCTTGACAGCCG
>NZ_PUDR01000013.1 GCF_003012935.1 Pannonibacter carbonis
CCCGGATGTTTGCGAGCACATTGGCAAAGAGCGTGAGCACGACGCCCGCTCCATTGTCAGATAATTCGAGCAGAAAATGCCGATGTTTGCGAGCAGAGGCGCTTATGTTGGCAAGCCGCTACATCTATGAGTGGGCGGGACAGCTGCGCACCATCAGGATTGGAAAGGGCGGAAACTGGTTCTGCTATCCGGAATACATCCAGCCACACCTTGAAAAAATGTTTGCCAGGCTGAAACAGCTGAACCACCTCAAGGGGCTGAACAGGCAGGCATTTTCCCGGAAGGCCGCGCATATTCTTGCCGAAATCAATGCCGTGCATCCCTTTAGGGAAGGGAATGGTCGAACCCAGCTGGTCTTTCTGATGCTGCTGGTTGAGCAGGCAGGATTTTCTTTTGATGCGGACGTTCTCACCAGAAATCGTGTGCTCAGGGCGATGATTGACAGCTTTTCCGGGGCGGAAGAGCCGCTTGCCGCCCTGATCCTGGACATTATCTCAGACCACCCCAAGCCAGGGGCATGAATTTGTAACGCCAAGGGCCTCCAGAAGATCCGTGGTTGAGTAGAGCACCGCGCCAAGGCACAGAAGGGCAATTCCTGCAGTTTTCCGACCAACAATGGCCGTGACTATGCCAACGGCAGCAAACAGGCCTCCAAGCGGCACTGTGAGGCCGAGAGGCAGAAGGCCCAGAAGACCACACACGGCCCACGCAGGCCGCCCGAGCATATCAAGCCAGATCCAGTCCAGACCGGCTGCTATGGAGAATATCACGCCGATGGCTATGGCTGTTTGCAGCAGCCAGTTGGCCCACCATGGTGCACGCGAGGCGAGGGGTAGGGAAGGGGACATCGAGCCTGCCGGTCAACTGTGAGCACCTGTGAAATCTAGACAACAGGGAAGGGCTTCGATAGGGTAAAGATTGTTTAATAGCGCACTTATACATCGCGATGCGACAATAGGTGCCCCGCCGCCACACCAAAATCTGGCGGCCAGCGGGGAAAGGTGCCCCGAAGTGGCGATTTATCATTTCAGTGTGCAGGTGCTCGGGCGCGGAAAAGTCCGTCGCAATCTTGACGGTACGCCGCGCAAGACAGGTGACAATGCCGTCAAGGCCGCCGCCTACCGGGCCGGTGCCAGGCTCCGGGATGAACGCACCGGGACCACCCACGACTACAGCAATCGCCGGGGCATCGCCCATGCGGAAATCATGGCGCCGGATGGCTGTGCCGTCTGGCTGACCGACCGTGAGCGGTTGTGGAACGAGGTGGAGCGCCTGGAAGGCAGGCGGGACAGCCAGCTGGCTCGTGAAATCAACATCGCGCTGCCGCACGAGCTTGGTCACGAGCAGCGTATGACGCTGGTGCGGGACTTTGTGCGCGAACAGTTTGTCAGTCAGGGCATGGTGGCAGACATTGCCCTGCATGACCCGGTTCCGGAGAAAGGTGACGATCCGCGCAACGTGCATGCCCACGTTATGCTGACCATGCGCAAGGCGACGCGGAACGGGCTGCACAGTGTCAAGACACGGGAGTGGAATGCCCGCGACAATCTCCGCGCCTGGCGAGAGGCATGGCAACAACATGCCAATCGCGCGCTGTACAGGCATGATCGTCCGGAACGGATCGACCACCGGACGCTTGCCGCGCAGCGCACAGAAGCCGTGGCGCGCGGTGACCACAAGGCAGCGCGGGTGCTGGACCGTACCCCTGAAATCCACGTCGGGCCGCGTCCCAAGGCCATGCACCGGCGGCAGGTCGTGCCGCGCAGCCGTCCGAGCGAAGTTGGAGCCGCCAGGGTTCGGGGACAGGTGGTGCGGGTCTTCAGTGAGTCCGAGCGCCGGGAGCACGAAGCACGACGCCGCATTCGTGACTATCCGCGCACCGACAGCGGGCCACGCATCGGCCGACTGTGGGACATCCTCACGGGCAACAACATGAAGGCCAAAGCTGACATTGCCCGCATCCAGCGGGCATCGGCACGGTTTACCCAGTGGCTGGATTATTACGACCGCAAAGCCACGTGGTATCTGGAGGGGCAGATGAAGGGGGCCGCCTTCCATCGCCAACGCTGGCTGAAGGCACAGGCGGACAAGGCCCGCCAGGCGGAGCTGGCCCGAAAGGCCGAGCACGCGAGGAGGCGCGCGGCTCAGCTGAAGGCACTCACCAGTGAGCTGCGGGCGCTTGTTGCCATCCTGTCTGGCCGTGAAGAGGCCGGGTTGAAACGTGTGCTCCAGGTGGAGGGCTGGGCGCGCGCGGGGGGCCGGGAGGCGGCTCGGGGGCGTCCGGAGGGACGCGGCCGGAAGCGCCCGGATCCCAGCGGTCCCACCGGAGGAGCCAGCGGAGGACATGGCGATAATCGGCCCGTCTGGTGAAAATGGGGAAGGCGACGTGACGCATCTTGATGATGGCGCGCGTGGTCGGCAGGCGTTGTACCTCGGACGGGTCAATCAGCCAGTAACCGCCTTCACTTTCACCGCGCGAGTGGTTCTCGCGCAACCATGCGTCGGATTGCTGTGATGTTCCCTGCGAGCGCACCTGAACCGGCGTCTGGCCGCAGGACATGCTGACCTGATGCGCTGTGTCGTTGTCCACAATACCGAAGAACACGCGGCAGCTGGCATTGGCCAGGAAGGCGTCGGCTTCCCTGCCGTAAACGGCACGCACCTGCGGCATGTTCTGCCAGACCAGGACGGGTGTGCAATAGGCGCGAAGCAGCCCGGCGTTCTCGGCCAGAACGTCAAGGCGTCCGAGTACCCGCACCTCGTCAAGCAGCAGAAGCACCTTGTGGCGCGGCCGCCGGACGTATTTTGCCCGCATGAGCGCAGCGAGCACGCAGCCGGTCATGACGCGCAGCCAACGCGCGTAGGAGCGCAGCTTTTCTTCATCCACGCAGAAATACACTGTCACCGGCACGTCACCGGTCAACTCGGACAGCTGGAAGGTGCTGCTGGCCGACAAGCGCCCCGCAGGCGTACCTTCCGTCCACGGTTCCGTGGCCTTGTGCAGGTCAGAGAGGATCGACAGGAACTCGTTGGGAGGCTTGTCATCATTGCCCATGGTGCCGAGGAAACCGTGCGCAATGCTTTGCGCCAGTGAGGCCGGAGAGCCGGTGGCAATGTCCGTAATGCGCTGGCGCATCACCAGCGGCTCGCCTACGGAAAGCTTGCGGACATTCGCCAGCGTGCGGTTTACGGGGTCGGGATCATGTACTGTGTGCAGGATCAGCGCGGCCAGCAGCGAAACGCTTTTGCTGGCCCAGTGACCTTCGGCAGAATCCCGGATGACCATCAGATCGGCGAGCATCATGGCGTCGTCCTGCTCATGGTCGGTGCCGACGCGGATCATATCCAGGGGATTGAACCGGGCGGAGCGGGACAGGTCGGAAGGATTGAGCATCACCACAGGCCCGAGGCTTCGCCGGTGACGGGCCGTGATGGCGTAGTTCTCGCCCTTCACATCGGTAACAACGATGGAGCCCGGATAGTCCAGCAAGGTTGGTATGACGATACCGAGACCCTTGCCCGAGCCGGTGGAGGCAAACACCTGCACGATGCCGTCACTGTTGAACCGCATCAGGCGACCGAAAGGGCTGCGGCCCATGACCGGGCCGGAGCCCCGGAAAACGCCTGCCCGGAACAGTTCCCAGCCACTGGCCCAGCGTGCTGTTCCGAGCGCACCTTCCGCACGGTGGCCGCGCTGGCGCAGCTGGCGTGTTGTCCAGGCCAGCATCTGTGCCAGCTTGCACAACACCCACCAGCAGGCTTTCGCAACCCACCACAGCCAGACGAATATGTTCATCCCCTCACCCTGAGCCTGACCGTTCCAAAGGAAAACAACCTTGCACGCAGATGTGGCAGTTCCTTGAAAATACTCGTCATGATTCTGTCGCAGTGGAATGAATATCTTTTTGGGAATTGCGGTTACGTTCGGGGTGGGTCATGCGGATTTCTGCCATTCTGGCTGTGCTTTTTCTGGTCGTTGGAACGACGCCGGGCCATGCCTTTATTTTCCTGTTGCTTGCAGGAGCTGGCAGCGAAAGTGGCCCGCCGCCGCCCCCCGTCTTGCGCGAACTGCCCTCGTTGAACGGCAATGTTCCCGTCAATCCCGGCGAGCTTCCGGCGCCGTTCCTTGAAAACCTGAACAGCCGTGACATGCCGAGGCTGGACGAGGTGCAGACGGCACAGGTGTCCAATGAAGAGCTTTTGCGTCGTCTCGAGAAGCTGGAAGAAGAAAACCGGCGCCTTCGTGCCGACCAGCAGACTTCCGGAAATGCGCCGCGTCAGGGCTTGCCGGGCAGCAAGCTCCCCATGCAGGTCACCAGCGGCTGGTGGGTGCATCTGCACAACTGGAACAAGGACGGCAAGCTGAACAGTCCGCAGGCGCTCAAGACCTACCGTTATCCGGTGCAGCCATTCCATGCCGCGACCGGATTTCGTGAGGTTAACTGGGCAGGTGATTGGGACGAGCTTTACATTTTCCGGCATGAGGGCTGGCTACGTGTGACCGAGGCAGGCACCTACCAGCTGGGTGCGGAGCTGACCTGCGGTTTCAACCATCCATGCCATTTTTCCGTACGCGTCGATGGCGTCGAGATTGCCCAGCTTCGCCGCGAGAATGTGACCAACCAGCTGATCTACGGCAGCCGTCATCTGGAGCCGGGGGACTATCGCATCGAGCTGGTATGGAGCATCGCCCAGAACAGCTTCATCAAATACAACCCCGGCATCGTGACCATGACCCCGCGCATCCGTACCGAGCGCGACATGAACTTCCGGGATTTTGCTCCGGACGAACTGCTGGTGCCGGATCGGCGTGACGTGCCGCTTGGCCCGCCGCTGCAATGGATCAGCTGGTGACGTGAGCCCGGCTACCCTCGCCTTTCTGGCCGAGTTGTTCCGCTGGACGCTGGCCCCTCTCAATCCGGCTGACTATGCCGATACCCTGCGGGGGCCGCGTGACGGCGGCATCCCGCCCTTTGCCATGGTGGGGGCACGGCCGGGAGGTGCCGCCGCCCCGACGGAGCAGGTGTCCGCAAGCGGGATGGCTTTTGAAGCCTTGCTTCCCCAGAAGCTGCGAGGGGGAGACGTTCCCGTTCCTGTCGTGGCATTTTCGGTGGAGAGGTGGCCGCTCACTTTTGGTCTGCACAATGCGCGGATAAGGGCGGAAGCCGGTCGCGCGGCGGTGCTGGACCAGTGGGTCGCCTATGCGGGACGGGGGCGGTTCAAGGCATTGCAATCAGGCTCCTACACCTTCAACCTCACTTTCCGATCACCGCGCGAGACAAGCTGTTACGCATTCCTTGTTTTTGGTGGCGCCGAGCTCTTCCCTGACCATGACAGAACCATCCGCCGCAAGGTTCCGCCGCGCATCGTCATGGCACCCGGCGAACGACGTGTCTTTCAGCGGGGGGTAACGGTGCCTGTGGCCGGTGTTTACGATCTGGAACTGACCGTCGGCTGCCATCCCGGCCGCAAACCCGATGTGCGCATCGAGCGGGGCGAGCTGGAGGCATGGCAGGCGGTAGAGGTCGGGCTTCAGGTAATCACGCCTGGCGACAGGGCGCCCCGTGACTTTACTGCAGGTGAACTGGTGCAGCCGTTGCCGCAATAGACCGAAGAGAGGTCATGTCGGGTCTTTGTCATTTCTGAAATGATCCCGGAAACGGGCACGCCCCCAAAAAGCTAACAATATTTGTTAGTTCTTGTGGGGCGTGCTATAAGAGATGGCAATGAAAGCTACGACCATGCGCACCCTTACCGTCTCCCTCACGCCACATCAGGCGGCGATGATGCAGGCTGCCGTCGAGAATGGCGGCTATGCCTCCAACAGTGAAATCGTCCGCGACGCGCTCCGGCTTTGGGAGCAGCGCGAGGAAGTGCGCCAGCTTGAACTGGCACGCCTCAGACAGGCCTATGACGAGGGCATGGCCAGCGGTGCAGGTCGGGAGCTGGACGGCAAGACGCTGCTGGGTGAGCTGAAGGCGGAAGCCCGCGAGCGTGGCTAAAGCGGTTTTCAGTCCGCGCGCAGAGGCAGACCTGCGGGACATCTGGCGGACCATTGCTCCGGACAACGAACCTGCGGCGGATGCCCTGCTGCTCCGGATCATCGCGCGTGCCGAACTGGCAGCCACACAGCCGCACATGGGGATAGCCCGGCCGGAACTGAGCCCGACTGCCCGCGTTCTGGTCGAGGGGCGCTACATCGTGATCTATGAGCCCAGAGACTACGGCGTGTTCGTGGTGGCCATCGTCTATGGCGCCCGTGACGCCGAAAACTGGCTTGCCTGAGCTGGGTTCCGATGCGGGGTGTACCGTGCCGATATTTCTGCCGGAAGGCTTCCCAGCGAGTCCTGAGGCATCAGATTGACTGCGATCCAGTCAGCTGCGTTTGGCAGGCGGCAAGACTAGCGAGGCAATCAACATACAAGAGTGTAGTTTAAATTTCAATGCTAAAAGAATTTCAACGGCGTCCGGATAACCCCCATTGACGGGGCAATCGGCATCGTGCACCTTGTACATTACATCCCTTCGCTAGGTAGGGATGGGGCATGAGGCCTCCGCTCGGGAGCTGAAACTTTGACAAGCTCTGACGGAAATTCTCTTCGAAGGATAGAGCCATGACGGCGTTTATTTCGCTAGTGCGTTACCGCGTTTTCCACAGTCATGTGAACATGAATCCGGAGTGGAGGTATCATGGAGTGCATGGATCTCAATAACGCGAACTTCGTATTCTGCTCCGGCGCCTGTTGGAGAACGGTTCGATTTTGCCGCCAGCCTTGGGGTTCGGCGGTTTTTTTGTAACCTTCCCGGCCTGTAGCGGGCGCGGAATATAACGACAAAGGAGGTGAAGAACGCAGGTAGCCAAAACGCAACAGGCCCCTTCCCGAAGGAAGGAGCCTGCAACGTCGGCGCCACCAACAACACTGGAAGTGCGTCAGTGGCTCGATTGGTGAAGGTGTTCGCGCACCTTCACCGGCCGGGTCCATGAAAGTCAGACAATTCACCCGCTCAAAGGAGAATTTGACGATGACTAATGACATGTCCCCGAAGTCGTTCTGGGAACGCGTTCGCATGATTGGTACGAAGGCCGCCCAGACATTGGTTGACCTGTTGCTCCCGGTTTACGGGGCTTACAGGCTTATCAGCGATGTCGTTCCGGTCGCCGCTTCTGTTGCGACCGGACAGGTTGGAGCGGATGGCTCCGATTTGCTTGCGTGGAAGGCAGTCACAGCTTTTGTTGTCTGCCGTCATTTCCTGCACGACCTCAAACCCGCAAGGGTCTTGGCGGCACAAGCCATCAAATGTATCAGCGCGCTCGTTTGGCGTGTCGCCAAGTTCATCCTGAGCAAACTCAGGTAAAAAAACAGAAGTTGCTGCGAAGGCGGGATTAAAATCCCGCCTTTTGCTTTCAGGGGCACAATAGTGCTTGACAGAAAGCGAGTCAACAGGGGTTGAATCGGCGAACTTTTGACAAAAAATATCCGCCTCGAAGCGAGCAAGCCACACTTCATGACTTTGCAGCGCAAGCGCTTGACTGCCGGATGACTGTCTGGCCCGGCTTGCATAAATGCCTGAAAGCGCCGCCCGCATATCGGCACCCCTTGTCCTTTGGATGTCCAGCCGGAATCTTCCCCCGATCCTGACAGGACGCAGCCTCTCCAATATTACCCATTTTGCACGAAACTGCTGTAAACTCAAGGAGGTATCGTTGACACGAGCGGTGGCGGCGAGTGCCGGATTGAGTGACTTGAAATTTTAACTTTGAACCATTTTCATTTAACAGAAAATTAACGAATTTATACTTATTGACCGATCCTGTGCAGGGTGATTTTGCTATTCTGGTCGGAATGTTATTTCTCCGGAACAATCTGGTCATTTTAGGCAAGCGGTCAGCATAATGAGGGTCAACAGTTCACGGGTTGGCATCGTGGATGCCTGGCCTGTGGAGAGGCTGCGCAGGACAGGCCGCAGGCGGCCCGCCGCCAAGGCCCTGCCCGCTCCATTCGCGTTCCGCTCCCGTGTTGAGCCTGGTCTGCTGGCCTGAAGCCTGCGGCCGTTGGCATGCGCGCCCCACAGGGCACAACGCAACCAACGAAAGCCAACCCCATGAAACTCATCCTCGCCCATCATCGCCAACAGATGCTGGCCAATGGACGCCGGAGCGCGGAAGCCCCCACAGACCCGCTGCCGGTGGTGAAGCTGTTCACCCCGGACGCCAACGCCACATGGCTGCTGACCGAACTGGACCCGGAAGATCCGGACGTTGCCTTCGGGCTCTGTGACCTTGGCCTCGGCTATCCCGAACTCGGCCGCGTCTACCTTCCCGAGCTGGCATCCGTGCGTGGCCGTTTAGGTCTGCCGGTGGAGCGCGACCTGCACTTCACCGCCGACAAGCCCCTCTCTGCCTACTGGGAAGCTGCCCGTGCAGCCGGGAGGATCGTCGCATGAGCTACGAGGTGCAACAGTTCACCCTGTGCGACGGGTGGACCAACACCTGGACCGTCCTCCTCGAGGACGGCTCCAGTGTCCCGGAAACCTTCGCAACCCGCGCCGAGGCGGAAGCCGCGCTGGCCGAGTTCCTCGCCGACATCGCCGACGCGGTTGCAGCGGGATACATGGAGCCGGACGGCGGGTACTCCGAAGCCGGGTTTCGTATCGTGAAAGCCGGTTCAGCCTCGGGCTGAACCGGCCCTTCCCGGTTATTCTGTCTCAGCGGTCCTTGTTGGACTGCGAGACCACGGAGCCCGCGAGCTGGCGGGTCTCTGCGGAGTATTTATTGCTCGCAAGGACGCGGGCGGCCTTGTCTTCCATTTTCGCGCCCGTCTGTTTGCCCGTGCCGCTTTGCGACAGGACAGAAGCCGCAAGGCTTTTGGCCGTCGCCGAGGCGCTGGGGTTCTGGAGCGTTTTGGCGGCTTTCGCTGCCATCTTGGGGGAGGTCTGCTTGCTGTTCTTTGCCATGGTGCTGCCCTTCTGCTGATCCGGCCAAGCAAAGGTGGTGGCTGTTCATGCTTTGTTCAATATCGGATTGAGAATTTTCTTTCGGATTTCTAAGGGGCGTTGCCCCTCGCGCGGGCAAGGGGGCGGTCTCCCGAGGCTCCGCGCTGCGCTTGTGCGCCCGCCGCCCTCTTCCTTGCCCTTGCTACCCCCACGTTCGCCACGTGGCAGGGGTGCAGGGCACCCCTTGCCTATGAATAAACGTTCCTGTTATGTTCCTTTCAGTGCTAGGGATGATCCCCTAAGAAAGTTGTTTGAATGAAAACGCCGCATGTTGTGAGCCTTGATGCTTCAAGGCAGAGAAGGGAAAGTGCATTAACGAATCAGAGTCGTATGATTGGGGGGCATATGAAGACCACGAAAGTCGTCCGCCAGGCGCCGCTCGATATCCGTGACAGCATGATTTTCGAAGGGGACGCCCTCACTGTGCTGCAACGCATGCCCAGCGAGCACGCGCAGTGCATTGTGACTTCTCCGCCCTATTGGGGACTCCGGGATTACAATATTGACGACCAGATTGGGCTTGAACCTACCCTGCCCCAGTTCATCAATAGCTTGGTCTCCGTGTTCCGTGAAGCTCGCCGCGTGCTTCGGGATGACGGTGTGCTTTGGCTGAACATCGGGGATGGGTTCACTAGCGGCAACCGAGGCTGGCGAGCGCCGGATAAGAAAAACCCAGCTCGAGCCATGTCCGTGCGCCCCAACACCCCAGAAGGGCTCAAGCCAAAAGACCTGATGGGCATTCCTTGGCGCCTTGCCTTCGCGCTCCAAGATGACGGTTGGTATCTTCGGGCCGACCTTATTTGGAACAAACCGAACGCCATGCCTGAGAGCGTGCGCGACCGGCCGACCCGGGCGCACGAATATGTGTTTATGTTCTCCAAGCAAGAGAAATACTTCTACGACCGCGACGCTGTGAAAGAAGAAAATGGTCGGAACCTGCGTTCCGTCTGGAACATCAACACCACCCCATTTCCCGGGGCACACTTCGCCACGTTCCCGCAAAAGCTCATAGAGCCGTGCCTGAAAGCCTCTTCCCGCCCGGGTGACTTCGTGTTGGATCCGTTTTTCGGGTCTGGCACCGTTGGCCTAGCCGCCGAGGAGATGGGACGTAGCTATGTAGGCATTGAATTGAACCCGGAATATGTTGCCCTGGCAGCTGACCGGCTGAAAGCATCCAAGGAAACGATTGTACGAGTGGCCGCATGATTCCCGCACCAGACCTGCAAATTGAATTCGCGGCCAATCTGGTCGAAATCCGCCATCAAATGCTTCAGGAAGCTCTTAAGAAAACAATCGGAGACCTTGACATTCCGACGCTGGACGGCGAGCTGGCGAAATACGTGCCCAAGCATAGTTTGCAACAGTTGGCAGGTTTTGGCCTTCGCGGAGAGCTAATGTTCCCGTTACCGACGGTGTTGCGCGCCAATCCCCGCCTGCTGGGTTACTACCGCCTTTTATATGGCTACAGCCAAAAAGCGTTCTACACCTCAGAGGTAGCCGGACGGTTTGCTGGTCTGGAAACCAATGGCGTGGTGCGTCCTGCCATCGATCCCGACCTGGAAGCCTTCTGCGAAGAGATGTGCGATGCCGGTGCCCAACTGCTAACCGGTATTCTGGCGCATCCTGTAACGCAGGGGTTCCTTGATGACCTCACCTTATTGACGCTCGGCCCGCAATGGCGGGGCGGCGCCAACAATCGTAAAGGTACGGCTGGCATCATCAAGGTGTTCAATGCCATCCGTGATATTGTCGGCAAGCACTTAGTAACGGCTGATCCGCGTCAGATGACCGTGAAGAATGCAGCGGGTCGAACCGTCCTGATTGAGTTCGCCTCAGACCCAGATATCGTCATTCGCGAAGAAATGCGTGCAGACAGTTATCGCAATATTGTCGCCATTGAAGTGAAGGCTGGCGAGGATTTTTCTAACATCCACAACCGTATTGGCGAGGCTGAAAAGAGCCACCAAAAGGCTAAAGCGAACAAGTATGTGGAATGCTGGACTGTCGTGAATGTTGACCGCATCGACATGGACATGGCAGCGAAGGAATCTCCCTCTACGAACCGGTTCTATCGCATTTCCAGTTTGGCCCAGGCCGAAGGCGATGAATACCAGGAGTTCCGTGATCTAGTAGTAGCCATGACTGGTATCCCAACAGCTTAAATAAGCCGAATGAGCCCCGTTTAACGCTTAGAAAAGCGCAGTGTTCGATTGCAGAAATCTGTAAGCTCCTGGTCATTAATCAGTGCGGTTTGCCAAGCAGGGTTACTGTCGTGATGGAACCGATTGCCGTAATCCTTTAAAATTTCCAATTCATCAATGTCCGCCTGTGCGAGGATTTCGCTAGGGCCTCCAACCAGCTGCTTGCAGGTGCGGAGAAAAGGTCCGAGCAGCGATCCAGGTGGGAAGTTTCCCGGATAAGCGACCCGCACGAATGCCTCTAGTATTGGGCGAAGAGCTGCAGCTACAGCGCGTTCTTTGGCTGGATCAGCAGCGTTGATGTAATCTCGAACTAGCGCGTGCCTCCGGTCATGTTCTGTTATGCTGTCCTGATTCACATCCCAAACAGCCAATGTCGAACCGGTCCCAAGTCTGCTAACCCTGAGCGCACAGCGGGTCAAAACATCCGCTCCTTCCCACAAAGCGCATAGGAAGGGTTTCGAATGGGACAGAACTATCATTTGGCTGACACGCAGTAGAAGTCGCCGCATTTCGAGGATGGTCGCAAGTGAACGGTGTTCATCAAGGCTTGTCATCGGATCGTCGATGACAACAATTTTCTGCGCGAGCTGCGCATCTTGTTCCAGAGATGCAAAGAAAAACGCCAAAGCGAGGGTATTCCGATCACCCGCGCTCAAAGTGTTGCGGAACGAAGGACCGTTTGCGGCTGTCAACGCAACCGAGGTGTCGTTAATGACCACATTATAACTTGCTGATGAGCCAGTGCGGCTATTCGTGGACGTTACCGCCCCGATGCGGAATCCTGCATTGAATCTCTGCAGATATTGGTTGATGACAGCTTCATAAGCCGGAAACACCTGTTGTCGATACTGGTCCAAGGCTGCTCGCGCTTGGTCACGTAGCCCTTCCGTTGCTGTCTTTGCAGCTTTTTCAGCGAGGTAATCGGCACATAGCCTTGCAACGGGATCTGAATGCCTAGTGCGGTGCATCACCAGCGATTGCAAGTCTGTGGTCAGTGTATTGATGTTCGCTGTCGCAGCACCCTTTTTCACGGCGGCAATCGCTTCATTGAAACCGCTAAGCCGTTCCGAAACGTCTGCGATTTCAGCATGCGAGGCATTAAAGCCCTCAATTGTCGCAATGTTCTCCTCGGTCAGGCAAAGCGATTCCAACGGAGCTGCCTGTTTAACCCTGATCGCTTCCAAAACTACGGCTTTAGCTGCGGCCCATTTGCGAGCAATCTCTACGGTGTCCACCTCCAACTCTGGAATCTCAGCAACGAACGGTCTCCAGAACGTGGCAGACTCGATAGCGAAGCGCACGGCCCGTTCAAACGCGGCCGGTATTTCCCCACCGTGGGTTTGTTCGACAGCTTCCAGTGCATCCGTAATGGCAGTTTTCAAGGCTTGGTATTCTGCCCCGAAATAAGCCTGATAGTGTTGAATGATGGGAGATCCATTGAGATTTTGAGAACAGAAAGGGCATATCTCACCTTCCCGATCTGCGGACGCTGGCTCTATTCGTGCCATTCCCTGACTTACCCAGGCCTCCCCGCCGTGTCCGAGCTTCACAACATGGTTTTGAACATGCTCGGCCGCTGATCGCTCCAGATCGCTAATATCCTTGGCCAGCAATGCGCTGATGGCATCGATGTCAAAGGCAGGTAAAGATAACGGCTGGAAATCCTGGCGACGTTGGATCGCGTCGGCCGACCTGGCTGCTGCCAGAAGGCGCTCAGCATTTTGGATTTTGGCATCAATTTGCACGTCAGCCTGAACAGAACAAAATGCGTCAACCGTGAGAGACCCCCTGGCCGCTGCCGGGATTGCATCTGCCTTCTGTCGCAGGTCCCGGTTATGCTGCTCGACAACGGCAATCTGCTGCTGCAAGTTACCGTATAATTGCACGCCTTGGGCACCTAAGATCAACTCATGCAAATTCTGCCGGTGGGCTGTATCGATTGCGATGCCGGAACAGACGTTTTGGGCGACAAACGTATCATCAAAGACAACGATTTCGGGAAGGTTGGCGTTCCAAGCTCCGCCCTTAAATATGTGTGAACCACCGCCGGATGTTGCCAACACGATATGCGGTAAGTGTGCCGCACCCAATCTATGCCGCTCTTGAATAAGCCGGGCATCTCCAGCGCTCAGAGCGCGCAATATCGTGGCAAGGGTCGTTTTCCCACGGCCGTTTTCTGCATAGATCAAGCTCAGCTTTGTGAGTGGTAACTGGGCACCGGCGGTTACGGAGTCAAATTGCCCGACATTTTGCAATAATTGAAAACGATCAACCGTCATGTCACCTCCTAAAGTAGCAAAATTAGTCTAGCACAATGCAGAGAACTATTTGAGGGTAAATGCCTTATGATGCCGCCCTGAGCCACAGTTCTGGGTAGCC
Source organism: Pannonibacter carbonis (assembly GCF_003012935.1). GTDB lineage: Bacteria > Pseudomonadota > Alphaproteobacteria > Rhizobiales > Stappiaceae > Pannonibacter > Pannonibacter carbonis. Next base: position 13,575 of record NZ_PUDR01000013.1, read on the forward strand.
TGCTTGCGCTGTGCAAAATTCAGCATTTATGCACCACCCTGCCCACGATTGATGCAGCAGGGCTTTTCTGGTGCATTAGTCCGGTGCATAATAGGCCATGATTTATGGCTATGCCCGCGTCAGCACCGAAGGCCAGACACTGGAAGCGCAGCTGGACGCCCTGCGGGCGGCCGGTGCGGAGAAGATCTTTCAGGAAAAGGTCAGCGGTGCCGTCACCAACCGGCCGCAGCTGGTGAAGCTGCTGGCCACGTTGCAGCCCGGCGACCTGGTGCTGATCACCCGGCTTGACCGCCTCGCCCGCTCCACCCGTGACTTGCTCAACGCACTGGACCGCATCTCGTCGGCCGGAGCCGGGTTCCGCTCGCTGGCCGAGGTGTGGGCCGACACCACCACCGCCCACGGGCGGCTGATGGTGACCGTGCTGGGTGGCATTGCCGAGTTCGAGCGCGAGCTTATCCAGGCGCGGACGCGGGAAGGCCGCACACGGGCGCGGGAACGCGGCGTGGCCTTCGGGAGGCCCGGCAAGCTGACCCCGCACCAGAAGCGCGAGGCGCTGGCGCGCAAGGCCGCCGGAGAGCCGGTGCGGGAGATTGCCCGTTCGTATGCGGTCAGCCATTCCACCATATCGAGGCTCAAGCCGTGAGCGCGGTCTACCTCACCCGCACGGATGCCAACCGGAACATGGCCCGATTCTACCGGCTGGACGTCCAGCCCGACCTGTTCGGCCAGTGGTCACTGGTGCGAGAATGGGGACGTATCGGCAGCGGCGGGCAGGTGCGCGTGACCCCCTATCCTTCAGAGTCCCGCGCCCTGGCAGCGCAGGAGGCCTTGGCCATACAAAAGGAGCGACGGGGATACCACTGCACCACTACAGTGGTATGTTGACCTATTGCGGCATGCGGCAGATCTGAATGTGACCGGTGGCTGGGTTGATACGCAGGGTATTCACGGTGGCGGCGGTGCAGGATTCTGAACCGTTTTCCGCCAATTGAACACTGGTGGCTAGCGGCATGCCGCTATAGTGGCGTGCCTTTTTGCCACTATCCCTTCATGAAGGTTTAAAGGTCTACTGGTGTAGTGGCAGAAAGGTGTGCCACTGTGGGGCATGACAGGAGCGATTCCCATGAAAACCATTGCCTTTGTTACCCAGAAGGGCGGCGCCGGGAAAACCACCCTTGCCGCATCGCTGGCCGTGGCCGCTCAGGACGCCGGTGAATCCGTCGCCGTGCTTGACCTTGATCCTCAACAGTCCCTGACCAACTGGGCCGCCGACCGCACCGCCGAGACCCCGGCAGTGGATTATCTTGAACCGGGGGCCATTCCGCAGCTGCCGTCCATTCTCAAGGCGCTTGAGGGGAGGGGGTATACGCTGGTGATCCTGGACACAGCAGGGATTGACAGTACGGGTACGCACATCGCCATGCAGGCGGCCGACCTGTGTCTGATCCCGAGCCGCCCTACCAAGATGGACCTGCGAGCCACCCGGGCGACCTATGAAGCGGCAATCCGCATGCAGCGACCGTTCCTGTTCGCCCTGAACCAGTGCCCGCCGCAGCCGAACAACCCGCGCGCCACCGAGGCTGCGCAAGCGCTGTCCATGCTTGGCCTGATCGCCGAGCCGCTGATCATGCAACGCGCCGACCATCAGGACGCCTTCGCCAGCGGGCTTGGCGTCACCGAGTACGCCTCGGACGGCAAGGCCGCCGAAGAAGTTCGCCACCTCTGGGTGTGGCTGAAAAAGTCAATGAAGGGAAAGAACCATGGCGAAACCGTCAAGACCAAGCTTGTTGGGTAGCATTCAGGCCGACATGGCCTCCACCGGCGGCGCACAAATATCCGGCGCGGTGGTGCCGATGACCCAGCAGGCCCCGACACCACCGAAGACGGAAGTGGTGAAATCCACCGTCTATCTGCCGCCGTTGGTTCACCGGAAGCTCAAGGAAATTGCTTTCGCCAAGGATTGTAAGATCCATGACCTCCTGATGGAAGGGGTGACCCGTATTCTCGTGGAGCACGGACATCCGTCGGTGGATGAACTACGGCAGAAATAACGGCACGACGGTATAGTGGCTCACCACTATACCACTATAATGACAAGAGTGGATACTCGATAGTATGGCACGCAAGAAGCTAGACCTCATGACCCGCGAGGCGTTCAGCGCGCTGTCTCTTCACGAGAAAAACGCTTACCTGCAAGAGCTGGCCGACCAGTTTGCCGAGCGTCATGACCGGGAAACCGTTGAACTGGACAAGGCCACGCTCAGCCGCCTGCGGCGCTATTACAGCCGCCGCGTCTGGTCGGACCTCAAGCTGGACACCCTGCCCGATGACCCGCTGAACCGGCAGCTGCGTGCGCTCGGAGAGGCCATCCGCACCGACAGCATCGAGGCTGACGTCTCGGCCGTACTTATGCAGGAAACCCGCGCACGGCACATAATGCGGGCGCCGCCGGTGGACGATGCCCAGCTGATGTTCTTTGTGCCATCAATCTATGATGCCCCCATCAAAGATGACGTGAACCTGATGGACGTCGCGCCGTTCTCGCTGGGCAAGAATGCCCGCAACGGCGTTATCAAGTACGAACTTAAAGACAGCCTCATCACCGTGGAAGGTGGCGCCGAAAGCGGTTTGGCCACCGTGTTTGACTACGACATCTTCATCAACATGGTGTCTGCACTGGCCGACGAAGTGCGGCGCTACCGCAGCGAGGAAGGAAAGGGGCTTCGCCCGACCTTGCCCGCCAAGGTCTACCGCCCGAGTGTTGCGCATATTCTGAAGTTCTGCCGCCGTTCCAATGGCGGTCGACAGTATGAGGAAGTGGAACAGGCCCTGTTGCGGCTTGCCAAAACCACCATCACCGTCACCAACCTGTCCAGCGGCAAACGCCGCCAGGTGGACACGCGCCCGCTCATCGGTGAATTTCGAGTGGTCAGCAAGACCAACACGGGGAAAGTGGACGAGGTGGAAATCACCATTCCTGACTGGGTTTACACCAGCGTGGTTAAGAACGAAAAAAGCCTTCCGCTGCTGACCCTGCACCAGGACTATTTTCTGATCAGCTCCGGTCTTGGCCGGTTTATCTACCGCCTCGCACGCAAGGCAGCAGGGAAGGGCGGAACCGCACGCTATAGCGTGCGCGAGATCCACAAGCGCAGCGGGTCACCGCAAGAGATACGCAAGTTCAGCTATGACCTCAAGCAGCTGGTGGCACGGACACAGGCGTTTCCAATGCCGGAATTTGACCTGATGCTGATAGAGGGCAAGGATGATCTCATCCTTGAAATGCGCAAGCGCGAAGACACACTGTCGCCCGTCCTTGACGCCCAAGCTAACCACGGCTGATTTTGTCAGTGTTCTGTCTATCGCCGACGACAAATTTTTTGTCGGAACCCGTCTATCGCCGACGACAAAAATCCGGTTTTCCGGGAAAAGACTAATCCACAGGGTGTGGATAAGTTTTTGTCGCAACCGTCTATCACCGACACAAAACCGTCTATCGCCGACGACATCCCGTCTATCACCGACGACAAGCCGTCTATCGCCGACGCAGCTTCAGAATTTACCTATATTTTTCATTGTGTTAACTGGTGTTTTTCTCTCTAAAACATTATTAAAACTATTAAAACATATATAAAACGGGCTACGCCCTATTTTCTAAATCTGAATTCAATTGAAGAGAAGAATATGCGGTGACCCGACCATGTTTCTCACAGGCCGGGTCTCCATCACCGTTCACGGTCATTGCCGTCCCCGGCTGTACCGTGAAGGTACTCTATCACGACAATTTCACGTCGTGAATCGCGCACGTCGTGAAACATCGCTCCATCATTGTTCCACAAATATCCTAGCGGGGGTGTGGGGGCCGGCAATGAGGCCCCCACCACGGACGGCTTGATGCTTTCCCGGAGCGGACGGGGGGTGCAGGGGGGCAAGCCCCCCTGCCAGCAGAATTTTTTTGTCGACCCCATAAGACCGTGATAGGCTCAATCCATGAAAAAGGTTCCGACAAAAGCGACCGTCAGCGCCTCTGGCGTCGTTAAACACGGGCGTTATCGCGCCGAGAAAATCAGCGCGGTAGAAGGGCTTTTCCTATCCAAGCGCATGCGCACGGTGCTGGATGCCACATCAGGCAAGTCAGGTGATGAGCGCCGCGCGGCAATTCGCGCTCAGTTCACCAAGCAGAAATCTGCCTGACATTGATCTACGACGCCGAGGAAGATCCTCTCTGTTACGAAGGAACAACCGTCCTGCGCAACAGGATCGGGCTTCGTGTCCAGGACGAGCTGGATGAATTCGAACTCGCCGTTTTCATCACCCGTTTTGAAGAGCCGTGGCCGGAAGGCGCTCTGGATCTGGAGCACTACAAGTCACTTCACCATCATCTCTTTCAGGATGTCTATGTGTAGCGGCTTGCCAACATAAGCGCCTCTGCTCGCAAACATCGGCATTTTCTGCTCGAATTATCTGACAATGGAGCGGGCGTCGTGCTCACGCTCTTTGCCAATGTGCTCGCAAACATCCGGGTCTGCTTGCAAACATCCCCCACGTGCTCAGATTAATTGCCAGCGACGGCATGGTCAAACCGGGACGCCTGCCTGTCGTAGTTGCTCGGTCAGCTGACGGGAATATTCGGGATCAAGGGTGCCCGCCAGGAAGGCGCGGATATACGGACATGCGCTGTGGCTTTCCCTCCTTGGCGCTTCGGGTGCAGGAGGTTCTGCAGCATGATCCGTTGTCAGGGCATCTCTTCGTCTTCAGGGGCCGCAGATCGGATATTTTGAAGATCATCTGGCATGATGGTCTGGGCGCCTGCCTTTTTACCCGGCGGCTGGAGAAGGGCCGGTTTATCTGGCCGAATATGGGATAGCATCCGTCAAGGTGGTGTAGAATTGGGACCGGGCCGTCATGATCAGGCGGCTCTGGGTGAAATTTCTCCATCGCAGCTACGCGAGGAGGTAGAGCTGAGTTTAAGTGCTGTCATTGAAGTTTCACGAGCCTGATAAACGGACGTCATATGTCGCCCATAGTGATGCAAATATTCAATCGATGCACCACTAACGATCAGGATTATTGTGATGCTGGCTCTGAACGGAGTTGCCGTGACCTATGCCAACGGCACCCAAGCTTTGAAGACAACGACATTGACGTTCAACCAGGGTCAGTTCGTCGTGCTCCTCGGTAGATCCGGCGCAGGCAAATCTACCCTCATCCGGACACTCAACGGCTTGGTTGCGCCGACGTCTGGTTCGATCACTTCTAACGATATTGGTGCTCTGGATGCGGAAACTAAGCTTCGCATTCACCGAAGGCGAACTGGGATGATATTCCAGCAGCACCAACTCATAGGGCGCTTGAGCGCGCTCGACAACGTCATGACGGGCCGCCTGGGCTACCACTCTGGCTGGCGTACGTTGTTCCCTATGCCGCGTTCGGATCGAAGGCTGGGGTTGGAATGCCTTGAACGCGTAGGCCTTCTTGATAAGGCTCTCGTCAGGGCGGATCAACTATCCGGCGGTCAGCAGCAACGGGTGGGCATTGCGCGCGCGCTGGTCCAGAAGCCCCAACTGGTCCTTGCAGATGAGCCCGTTGCAAGTCTGGACCCTGAAACGGCTGTCGAGGTCCTGTCGCAGCTTCGCGAAATATGCACAGCCGACGGCATCACTGCTGTGATCAGCCTTCATCAGATCGATCTAGCTCGCCGGTTCGGCGACCGGGTCATTGCTATGCGCGACGGGGAAGTGGTTGCGGACGCCGCTGTCGACGAACTGACCGATCAAATGTGTGCGTCGATCTACCGCAGCGCCCCAAGAAATCCGACCACAACACAAGATTTGTCCAACTACGAGTATGATCAACCTTTAGCTGCCATGGAGGCCGCATTATGAAGAAGCTTCTGTCCCTCGCATTCCTCGCCGTTCTTGGCTGGAGTTCGTTGGCGCATGCTGGCTCAAATCCAGAGACATTGCGCGTCGCGTTGCTACCGGACGAGAACGCCGCCACTGTCATCAAAAACAATCGTCCTCTCGAGGAGTATCTTGAGAAGACACTCGGTCGGGAGATTGAACTGATCGTAACGACCGACTACTCGTCAATGATCGAAGCGATGCGTTTCGGCCGGCTTGAGTTGGCTTATTTCGGGCCGCTCTCTTACACGCTCGCGAAAACCAAGGCTGATATCGAGCCTTTCGCAGCACTTATGAAGGATGGCGAAACTACCTATCGCGCTGTAGTTGTCGCCAATGCAGAGGCTGGCATCGAAAGCCTTGAAGATGCAAAAGGGAAAAAGGTCGCGTTTGGGGACGTGGCTTCCACCTCAAGCCACCTTATCCCGAAATCTATGCTGCTTAAGGCCGGAGTTGAGGCTGGAAAAGACTATAGCGAGAACTTCGTAGGGTCGCATGATGCCGTGGCTATTGCAGTGCAGAATGGCAATGCTCAGATTGGCGGACTTTCGTTGCCCATCTACAATTCAATGGTCGCTCGTGGCACCATTGATCCTAAGAAAGTTATCGCCCTCGCCGAGTCCGATCCGTTCCCGCAGTACCCCTGGACCATGCGGTCGGATCTTGACACTTCGTTGAAAGAGGCGATCACCAAAGCCTTCATCGACCTTAAAGACGAAAAGGTATTGGCATCCTTCAAAGCCGATGGGTTCGCTCCGATCGATGACAAAGCCTACGACGTCGTCCGTGAGCTCGGTAAAGTGCTGAACTTGGACCTGAGTCAGTAAGGCGCGTTCGAGACAGTTTCTCACCTTTCGACGCAGGCGCTGGCCTGCGTCCTTTCTTCCAGGATATGTGATGACACAGCCGTCGGCCGACTACGACTCTATCCTTCAACATCAAAACAAAGCTTGGACCAGAGCTGGCGTGATCGCGTTGGCAATTGCGTGTGTGATCATTGTTAGCAGTTATCACTCCGGTCTTCTTGATCTGGAGCGTCTGGGATCTGGGTTTCCTGCGCTCTGGCAGCTCGGTACGGAAATGTTTCCCCCGGATTTCAACCGAGGCTTGGAGTGGATCAGCCCTCTCATCGACACTCTGGCGATGAGTATAGCTGGGACTGCGATCGCGGTACTGATATCACTTCCAGTTGGCTTTTTCGCCTCAGGGAAAACAGCACCCAACGCTGTCATCTATATGATCTCGCGTGGATTGTTGAATGGTCTACGGTCGATCCCGGAGCTGATTATGGGCATCGTCTTCGTGGCGGCAGTGGGATTTGGAGCGCTCCCAGGCGTGCTGGCTCTTGGTCTTCACTCGGTTGGCATGGTGGGCAAGTTCTTTGCGGAGGCGATCGAGCATTGCGATAATGCGCCTATAGAAGCCGCACGCGCAGCTGGTGCGTCGCCGTTCCAGATCGTGACGCGGGCGATCTTGCCACAAGTTCTACCGCAATTGGCCGATGTGACCATCTATCGGTGGGAGTACAACTTCCGCGCCTCGACAATCCTGGGCACTGTGGGAGCTGGTGGTATCGGTTTCGAGTTGATGACATCCCTCCGGATCATGAATTATCAGGAGGTTCTTGCGATCATGCTCGTTGTCCTTCTGATGGTCACCATCGTTGACCAGGTCGGCGCTCTCCTCCGCCGCCAGCTGCAATAGAAGGATAAATTAAATGCTCCCAAAGGTAGTAATCACCCATCGCGTCCACGAGGAGATTATCTCAAAGCTATCTCCCCACGCTCGTTTAGTTTGCAACGATACTGATGATACATGGCCCCGCGAGAAACTGCTCGCAGAATTGAGCGACGCCAAGGCGATGATGGCGTTCATGCCGGACATGATCGACGCGTCTGTACTCGCGCACGCTCCCGATCTTCAACTTGTGGCATGTGCGCTGAAAGGCTTCGATAACTTCGACATCGAAGCCTGCACGCAGCGTGGAGTCCACGTCACGATAGTGTCCGATCTTCTCACTGATCCGACAGCCGAACTTACAATCGGTCTGATGATTGCTCTTGGGCGGCACATTCTGCCAGGCGACAAGAGCGTCAGGAGGGATTACAAAGGTTGGCGCCCTCGGTTTTACGGCCTTGGGCTGCAGGGCACAGCAATCGGCATTTTAGGGATGGGAGCGATCGGAAAAGCTATAGCACAGCGCCTAACTACCTTCGGCGCCATTGTGTCGTACTGGGATCGTCAATCCCTGGACAAAGCCGATGAGATCAGACTGAACGTAAAGCCTCTTGAATTTGACCAGTTGATCTCGTCGTCTACCTTTCTTGTGTGTGCACTCCCGCTTTCGGCCGAAACGAAGCATCTCCTCGGCGCTGAACAACTCGCCAAAATGCCCAAAGGAGCACTTCTTATTAATCCTGCACGCGGAAGCGTGGTTGATGAAGAGGCTGTTGTCGCTGCATTGCAGGCGGGGCGCTTGGGAGGCTACGCCGCTGATGTTTATGAGATGGAGGACTGGGCCAGACCCGACCGGCCTGACAAGGTCCACGGGGGTCTCCTCAATCGCGAACATGATTCGATCTTGACACCCCACATAGGCTCAGCAGTGGCGAAGTCGCGTTTGGCTATCGAGCACGAGGCTGCTGACAACATTATAGATTTTGTCCAAGGCCGAAGACCTCGTGCGGCAATTAACGAGGTTCAACTAATTCCTTGATTAGAGAAAGTAATGTTTAGCCTTTCGCATGTCGCAGCATTCATAGAGGTAATCGAAACTGGCAGCTTTCACGAGGCGTCGCGACGGCTTCAGATATCCCAACCGACTGTCTCACATAATGTGAAACGATTGGAGGATATACTAGGGGTGCGGCTGGTCGAGAGGAGGAAGGACAAGTGTGTGCCGACTCGGCAAGGGCTCGTATTCTTGCCATTCGCACGCAGCCTTTTGACCGTCACGAAGAGATCTCTGGACCGCCTGCACAGCGGCCGGATTACGTTGGGTGCCAGTACTAACATCGGTACCTATATTTTGCCAGTCCACTTGAAGCGTTTACAGGATGCTCAAGGCCGGCCACCTGAGGTGGCCGTTGCCTCAAATCCTGAAATCATCGAAAAGCTCTTGAGGAAGGAGATTGATCTAGCCTTTACCGAATGGTGGGACGATCGAAAAGGATATCAAGCCCGCCTTTGGCGGAAGGAAAAGCTGGTAATAATCGTATCCCCACAGCATAATTGGAGGACGCGAAAAACAATTGAAGCGGCAGAGTTATTTCAAGAGTCCCTCATTGGCGGAGAACGTGGAACCGGTACCGGATCCGTGCTCCGCGAGGCCTTCGGCCAAGCGGCAGAGCAATTCCCAATCTCATTCAATGTCGGGAGCACTGAGGCTGTGAAGCATGCAGTTCGAGCTGGTCTCGGCATTTCGATCGTGATGAGGAGCACTGTCCTCGATGAGCTCGCGTCGGGTAGGCTTTATGAGGTTTCTGTTGAGAATGTGGTTCTCGAAAAGTCTGTGTGGGCTGTACATCCCGTACATATGGAGGATGGTTCACCGGAAGCAATCGCGCTTAAGGTTATACTCGATGCGAGCGCCCCTCTGGGTGACCTAGAGCACGTCCACATTACTCGGGGTCATATCCGCAAGATTTGAAGTAGTTGGCGCATTCCTGCGGCTCGAACATGGTAACGGCCTGGCCGACCGCATCCTTTGGTATCGCCGCCTCAATTCCCGGAGTATCCCATACAAGGGGGACAAGATCGGGGACCGCCCGATTTTCGATGCGTAAGGTTCCCTGCTCCATGTCGCGAATATTCGGCCGTCAGACACATAGTTGGTTTCCATGGATCGTTTGTCATAAACGAGGGTTTTTGAGCATGCCATAGCGCATGCCGTCACGCCCCTTGAATGGCGCGATGGAATCTTCTCAAAACTGTTATAGAAACGGTTGTCGCAAAATGCTATGTGTCCAACGACTTTCAAGAACATTTGGATGGCTATGCGGGTCGGGTACGCCAGGGTCAGCACGATCGATCAAAATCCGGAGCTTCAGCTTGAGGCGCTGAGACGCGCCGGTTGCGAGAAGGTGTTTACCGAGCGCGGGTCAGGCGCTCGCGATGACCGCCCGGAATTGGGCCGAATTCTCTCCGACGTGCTTCGCACTGGTGACACGCTCGTTGTCTGGAAACTCGATCGGTTGGCGCGATCGCTAAAGAAGCTCATCGCGACGGCGGAAGAGTTGGAGCGCGCGAAGATCGGGCTCGTGTCCTTGACCGAGAGCATTGATACGACGACGCCGGGCGGCATGCTGACCTTCCATGTCTTCGGTGCGATCGCCCAGTTCGAACGTGCTCTGATCCGCGAACGCACGACGGCTGGACTGGTCGAGGCGCGGCAACGTGGCCGCAAGGGTGGCCGCCCGCCCGCGATGCGCCCGGGCGATATTGCCGCGGCGCGCGCCCTGATGAAGGAAGGCAGCATACCGGTACGCAATATTGCGCAGCGCATGGGGGTTTCTGTTGCAACCCTCTATCGTCATATCGGCAAGAAGGGTGGCTCTCCCAAAACAGTGGAATCCGAGGACGTCCATGGCTGAGCGGAGAAAGCGGCCGCCCGGAGAGGCTCTTGTCGATCTTCGACGCCGATTGTCGCTGCTTTCTCCCCGTGATCCAGGCCGTACCGAGATTGTTGCTCGTGCCGCCGATGCCTACGGCATCTCGATCTGGACCCTGTATCGGGCGCTGCGGGAGTTGAACCGCCCGAAATCCGTACGGCGCGCCGATCACGGAACCTCCCGGATCGCCCCGCAGCCGGAGATGGAAACCTATGCCGAAATCATCGCGGCCCTGAAGATCAGAACGGCGAACCGGAAGGGGCGGCATATCTCCACGGCGCGCGCCATCAAGCTGCTTGAGGAAGACGGCGTGGTGACGCCCGATGGCCTGGTCCGTGCACCGCCCGGCATCTTGAAACGCGCAACGGTCGATCGGCTGCTGCGTGTTTCCGGCCTGGATTATGCGCGCGTCACCCGCCCGGTGGCTGCCGTCCGATTCCAGGCGCGGCGTTCCAACGAACTCTGGCACTTCGACATGAGCCCGTCCGACCTGAAGCAGGTGGAAGCGCCGCTTTGGGTCGAGGAAGGGCGCGGCCGGCCGACGCTGATGCTGTTCTCCGTGGTCGATGATCGCTCCGGCGCGAGCTATCAGGAATACCGCTCCGTCTACGGCGAGGACGCGGAGTCCGCCTTGCGCTTTCTCTACAATGCCTTCGCCGCCAAGCCTGAACCGGAACTGCCGCTTCAGGGGATTCCAACGACCATCCATATGGATAACGGGCCGGTGAGCCGCTCGCGCGTTTTCCAGTCCGTCATGGGTAGCCTTGGTGTCCGGGTTCTCACGCATATGCCCCCGTCGGACAGCGAGCGGCGCACGCCGGCGCGAGCGAAAGGCAAGGTCGAGCGGCCGTTTCGCACGATCAAGGAAGTGCACGAGACCCTCTATCATTTCCACAAGCCGAAGGACGAAGAGGAAGCCAACCTTTGGCTCAGGCGCGCCTTGGTCACCTACAATAACGGCGACCATCGCACAGAGTCTCATGCACGCATCGAGGATTGGCTGCGGCATCTTCCTCCTGACGGGGTGCGGGCGATGTGCTCCTGGGAGCGGTTCTGCGCCTTTGCGCGCGAACCGGAACGACGGACGGTTGCTGGAGACGCGACCGTATCGGTCGAAGGCGCATCCTATGAGGTCGAGCCCGAACTTGCCGGCGAAACGGTGACCTTGCTCTGGGGCCTGTTCGATCAGGAACTGTTCGTCGAGCATGAGGGCAAGCGCTTCGGTCCATTCCAACCTTCGCGCGGGGCGGTTCCCCTCTTTCGCTATCGCAAATACCAGAAGAGCAAGCTCGAAGAGCGGCTCGACAAGGTGGTGCGCCTGGCAGACCAACTTGGGCTCCCCCGCGCCGCGGTCACCGGCGGGGATCGTCCATTGCCTTCGCTGCCCCCGACCACGGCTGGGCTGAGTGTACGGCGGACACCGTTTCCGGAACCCGCAATAGAGACCGCTTATCCAAATGGTCTCGCAGCCCGTGGGGCCATCGCCGACCAGCTCGGCCGGCCGATCGGCGCGATGAATGCCGGTGACCGCGCCTTCATCAATGAACTGCTTGGAGAAACACTCGACAAAAAGATGATCGCGGCCCGTATCCGCGAACGCTTCCAGGCGCGAAGAAAGGAAGAATGATGCTCGCTGACGTTCAATCCAGTTACGGCCTCGACCGGCCTTTCCAAGGGGCCGGCAACTTTGAGACCGAGCATCAGCGCACGATCATCCGCGAGGTGTGTGCGGCCGTCCAGACCGGTCGGCTTGTCGTGGTCTCCGGCCTGGTCGGTTCGGGGAAAACCCACCTTTTGCGCCGCATCGAGGCCGAACTCACCAAAGCCGGCAAGGTCGCACTCGCCAAATCGCTGGCGGTCGACAAGCGGCGCACTTCGCTGCCATCGCTCATTGAAGCCCTGTTCTACGACTTGTCTCCCGGCGATCGTGCGCAGGTCAAGATCCCCAAGCAGGCCGAGCGCCGGGAGCGCGACCTGCGCGACATCATGAAAAAAGGCAAACGGCCGATCGTCCTCGTGGTCGACGAGGCCCATGACCTGCACCACAAGACCTTAACCGGCCTGAAGCGACTGATGGAGGTGGTCGCCGACGCCGGCGTGCTCCTTTCCGTACTTCTTGTCGGGCATCCCCGGTTGCGCAATGATCTGCGCCGGCCGCAAATGGAGGAGATTGGCTACCGCACGACCATTTTTCACTACGAGGGGATCGGCTCCGCGCGCCGCGACTATGTTGCCTGGCTGCTTGGCGCCTGTGCGGCCGAAGGCGTAAAGGTTGGCGAACTCCTCGAGGAAGAAGCCATCGACCTCATCGCCGAACGTTTGCGCACGCCGCTTCAGATCGAGATGCATCTCACCCTCGCATTCGAGCAGGGCTTTCGCCTCGGCGCCAAGCCGGTTACCGCCGAAATCGTCGAGCAGGTCCTGTCCCGCGCCATCGACGATCTCGAACCGACGTTGACCCGAAATGGTTACGATGCGACGGCTCTGGTCACGCACCTCAATGCTCGGCCGTCGGATATCCGCGCCTTCCTGGCGGGCACCCTTGATCCCGAATATTCCCGTCAGCTGACCGAGCAACTACGACAGGCAGGCGTCCCGGTTTGACCATGCCGTCGCTGGCAATTAATCTGAGCACGTGGGGGATGTTTGCAAGCAGACCCGGATGTTTGCGAGCACATTGGCAAAGAGCGTGAGCACGACGCCCGCTCCATTGTCAGATAATTCGAGCAGAAAATGCCGATGTTTGCGAGCAGAGGCGCTTATGTTGGCAAGCCGCTACATCTAACAAGTTGTAACGCCACAAGACCAGTACCTTCAGCTTTTGCCCCGCCTCACGGCGCCACTGTCCTGAAATTCCTTCAAGAAAGGTGTTCAGGCGATCGAGTAGTTGGAAGCAGGCTTTCGGGAAGCTTGGCTTGCGCCACTCCACGCTGACCGGAATGATCCGGATTGATCGCGGTATGGCGGCGCGCGTCGATCGCACCGTCTTCGTGATCTGCTCGGGATTGCGCTGGACAAAGCGTGCCGCGGTGTCAGCGAGAAGCTGGTTACAGCGGTACGTCTGTTCCAGCCGACCTTGCCAGCAGGCACCAAAGTTCGCTTCGAACTGGGTGAAGATCGTAATGTCCGACCCGGCAAAGCGGTAGATCGACTGCCAATCGTCTCCGACAGCAAAGACTTTTGTGAAAGCCTTCTGGTGTTTTAGCGCCTTGATCAGATTGGCCCTCGGGTCCGAAATATCCTGAAATTCATCCACCAAGATCAGCGAATAAGGGCTCTGATAGCGCCCCGTCTCAACGAGGCGCACTGCGTCGCCGATCATTGAATCGAAGTCGATACGCTTTGCCTCGTCGAGCTTGCGCGAATAGGCTTCGGTGATCAGCCAGACAGCACGCGCGAAATACTGCGCGCGCGGTTTGTCATGCAGGGACTTTGCACGTTCCAGCAGCATCTCCAGCGTAAGCTGGCTCGCTCGAATGTGTTTGATGCACACGCCGATCAGCTTCTGGTAATGCGTGATCACCACTGGTTCGACCGCTTTGAGGATCTCGTCGACACTTTTCTCAGTCAGGGGAATTTTGCGTTTGATCAGCTCAGCCTCGAGATGTGGCAACAACGTTCCCTCGTGCGCCTGTGCGGAGGTTGTCTCGAAGAAATCCAACTCTTTGCGCTTGTACCCAGCGCGTTTACCCTTGGTATGCTCAGCATAGTTCGCAAAGGGCGAGGAGCCATCCGCGTTGATCGCGAAATGCTCGTGGAACGTGTCGGTGAGAGGGTAATGAAAGTCCGGCTGGACAAAACGTTCGCTCCCGTCCTCCTCTTCGAATGAGATCTGCTTTTCATATTCGAACTCGACAGAGTGGACCCACAACCAGTTCGCGATCCGCTGCTCCTGAAGGGATTTCACATACACGTTTGCAAGCGTACCGATGGTGCTGCCGCCCTTATCGTTGCGATCGGCGATGTAGCGATTGTAGTCTGCCTCCGAGTCAAAGACCTCTGCGGGGATGTCGGCCTTCGGCAAAATCGAGAGGAGGTCGATCCACAGACGGCGAAACTCTTCATTTACCTCCATCAACTCGCGTATGATCTTGTCGATCACACGGGCTTCGCCGGCGGGATGCTCGACCCAGTTTGCGAGTTGAGGTGGGCGACCTTCCGTCTCTTCGATGATCCCCCGACCGAGTGCATGAAACGTCGTCACCCGGGTCTCCAGAGCATCTTCATCGACGTTCAGCTGCCTGGCGATCCGTTCCTTTAATTCGTCGGCTGCACTCTTGTTAAATGCCAGGACGAGGATCTCGCTCGGATGGTAAAGTCCCTTCTCGAGGACATAGGCAACTTTCCCGACCATGGTCGCGGACTTGCCCGATCCAGCGGATGCGACGAGCAGGTTGTTGTCTTCGAGGCGGATGCAAGCCTCGCGCTGCTCCTGGGAAAGCGAAAATCCCCCAAGGTCGGCGAAGAATTCCTCGAACTTCTGCATCTCGTGAAAAACGAAATTTTCATTGTAGCGACTGCGGACGCCGGGGTCAGTGAGCATCGCAAAAGAGGTTGGCAGATAGCCTCTTAGGGTGTCGGGGATCAGAGAGGCATCAAACAACGGGTGCGCCAATGCCAGTGACGCATTTCCCGGGACACTCGCGATCGCCCGGCCGACGTCGGCATGAGCAAGATATTGCCTGTTGCTGTCGGTCATCGCGCGAATCTTGCTATCGACCTCGCGCAAGCGTTCCTTGTCGGAATCGATGAGATTCGCGAGATGCTGGTTCACGAAAGCCAGCAAATCGTCGCGTAAAGTCTGAGACGCCTTGGCGGTCAGGCCGGAAAGAGCATCGATACGGCCCTTCGACCGGATCTCGACCGTGTGCCAAAGCAGGGCCTTGGTTGACGAAACCGACGAGATATCAAGGCACTGAATTTCATCCTCGCCTGTCGATGTCAGGCTAACTCGGTCCTGCGAAGATGGGCTGAGAGCCAGTTTCCACTTCTCCGACAAGAAAATGCGCGCCCAAAGGCTGGGCCGGTATATGCGGGATCGTCCAAGCATTGGCAGTTTCATCGAGCCGCCCGGTCTGCGCCTGCGACGTTCTTGTTCATGATCTCGCAAATCGTCTGGTGGGCGCTCTCGATCTCCTTGTTCCAGTCGGGTTCCGATGAATCGGCATCGTCACTCCCTACAAACCGAGATTTTCGCACCTCTTCGACGTCGCGCATATTCCCCCGCCCCCGTTTCTTATTTGGCTGCGCCGTTCGCGCGCGCGACTATATCGGCGCACTGCGCCATAAGCGCCTCGAACGGCTCAGCGTCATCGAAGAGCAGCCCATCCTCAACCATGCGGGCATAGTCGTCCTCCAACGCCTTCGCGCCATCGCCGACCGGCACGAGTTGCAAGCCGCCGCTGACAGCCGCTGCATAGTCGATCGGCGTGCGGTCGGCGGCTTTCTCCGCGAAGAACATCGACTTGTGCCGGGCGACAGCGTTGGCCAGCTCGCGATCGGCGAAAGCAGCTTCCGCAAAGCCGGCTTCATCCAGCCGGACAACATCGTGCCAGTGTCGTGCGAAGCGGTCGCCGCGAAGCCGCTCCTGAAGGCAAAAGACGTGGATGGCGGTCGCCTTCTCCCAGAAGGTCCGCTCCGCGTGCATGACGCGCGGACGCGCCGTCGGGAATACCAGCCCGTCGATCAGGCCGGCGGCGTCGCAGGAGACATCGCGCAGGCTCGCCGGTTCGCCCGTCGAGCGCGCGCCGAACTCCAGCATGACGCTGGGCGCGACATAGCCGGACCCGGCCGCGGTCGCCTCGTAGTCGATGAAGAGCTTGTCATCCTCGACGCGGATGGCCGCAGCCAGACCTTCGGCGGCGAGTGCGTTCGCGATCACGGGCTGCACGGTTTCCGCGACCCATGCCGGCAACCGCCGACGGACCTCGCTGGACCAGCGCTTTTCCTCGCTTCGCGTTTTCGGCAAGCCCTCGCCATTGTCCCCGACCAGATCGGGCGCGATCGCCCGAATGTCATAGGTCAGATCCACATCCTCCGAAAACCGGCGAATGACGTGATAAGCTTTCGACAGCGACGTGCCGCCCTTGAACACTAGATGTTCGCCGAGCGGCGCAGCGTAGAGGGTCGCCAGCGCCCACACCACCCACACATCCTTTTCGAGAAGATGGGTGGGACGACCCGAACGGTCGGCCGCGACACCCAGCGCGTCGCGCCGGTCCTCGGCCGAAAGCTGGAGAAAGACATCAGCCATACGCCGCCTTTCCGACGCTCTGCGCGAGCCATGTCGGAAGCTGCGGCGCGGCGGCGACCAGTTCGCCGAACACGCCGGGCGGCATCTTCCGCTTCAATGTCGTGAGCGCGGCCTCTGCCTTTTCCGGGCCGAGCCAGGCCAGCGCCCGCACGGCCTCCCCCGCCGGCCGGTTGGCCAGGGCCAGTTGCCAGCGCGGTGCATGCCGCAATTCCACGATCTGCTTGCCGAGGTGCACCTTTCGGCTGCGCCCGGAGGTCAGATAGACCGAGCGGACGGGCACCTGCGTCGTCAAGCCAAGGGCGTTCGCCGCGGCAGCGCCGTTCGAGACGATGACCTCCCCCTTTTGGGTTGCAAGAGCCTCGACAGCCTGCTCGACCGAAGGCGTGCGCGTGCCGAACCGGCTGGCGATGGGACGCAGATAGACGCCACGACCGGCGCGGATGAGTTGCCCGCGCTCCGTCAGGCGCGACAACGCCTGATCCACGGCGGCCCGGTTTCCGAGGTGCAGCAGGCTCTTGGCGGACACAGGAGCGCCTTCGGGCAGGCCCGTCGCATGCGACAAAATCTGTTCGGTCAGCCGTGTCATCGTCTTTCTCCTGTCGGAAATATATGCGAGTTTCTGACAGTTTTCAAGGAAGTCCGGATAGGGGAAAGCCTTCCCCTGAGGCCGAGCCTTGGTCTCGGCCTACCCCTTCTGCGGGGAATCCCCGCAACGCCCCCTTCAGAGTGAGAGTGCGGACGGGTTTTCCGTGACGGGTTGAGGGCTGGAAGAGAGGCTTCCGGCGCCCGTCGCGGAGATCATCCCGATGGCCAGACACGATCGCAGCCCCGCAGAAGGTGGCGCGCGCAGCAACCTTTACGACGACATCACCAACAAGATCATCGCCGAGTTGGAGCAAGGGCGGCTGCCCTGGGTCCAGCCCTGGGGCGCGTCACCC
This sequence comes from Pannonibacter carbonis, assembly GCF_003012935.1. GTDB lineage: Bacteria > Pseudomonadota > Alphaproteobacteria > Rhizobiales > Stappiaceae > Pannonibacter > Pannonibacter carbonis. The sequence goes on from NZ_PUDR01000013.1 coordinate 31,279, forward strand.
AATACCGCCCCTCTGGGCCTGCCGAGAAATGCTTCAACCGGCCGTAGCTATTCCGGCATCAATATTCTGATCCTTTGGGGCGCTGTCATCCAGCACGGCTTCCCCGGTCAGGCGTGGCTGACTTTCCGCCAAGCCCTTTCGCTTGGCGGCAATGTCAGAAAGGGCGAGCGTGGCACCACTGTTGTCTATGCCGACCGTTTCACTCCCGAGGACGAGAAACGCCGTGCCCGCGAGACTGGCGAGGATGCGCATGCCATACCGTTCCTGAAGCGGTTCACGGTCTTCAATGCCGCACAATGCGATGGCTTGCCCGATGACATCACGGCAGTCACGCCGCAACCGCCGCCGGGCCTGATCGAACCTCAGGTCGAGGCGCTGATCCGGGCCACCGGCATCGACTTCCGAATTGGCGGCGATCGCGCCTTCTACATGCCCTCGCTCGACTATGTGCAGGTGCCGCCTCCGCAAGCCTATTTCGAGCCTATCAACTGGCACCGGACGGCCCTGCACGAGCTGGGTCACGCCAGCGGCCATCACAGCCGCCTCAGCCGCGATCTGACCGGCTCGTTCGGCTCGAAGAAATACGCTTTCGAGGAGATGATTGCCGAACAGGCCGCAGCTTTCAGTTGCGCTGCGCTCGGGATCGTGCCGACCGTCCGCCATGCCGATTACATCGGGTCGTGGCTGGAGGTCATGCGCGAGGATTCCCGCGCCATTGTCCGCGCAGCCTCGCAGGCCAGCAAGGCGGCGGACTGGCTGCTGTCGCATCTGCCTGTCGAGGAGATCGAGGAGCCGGATGCGAGCGTAACCGACCGGAGGGCCGCGGCATGATCCTCCTCACCGGCACACAGCGCGACCGCCTGCTGGCAAATGGCCGCCAGCGCGATCAGGATCACATCCCGGTCGTGAAGTTCTTCAACCCCCTTGGCGAGGGCGTCTGGCTCGCCACCGAACTGGACGAGGACGGCGACATCATGTTCGGCCTGGCTGATCTCGGCTATCCCGAACTGGGGTCGTGGAGCCTTACCGAAATGCAGTCAGTCCGGCTGCCCTTCGGAATGGGCATCGAGCGCGATCTGCTGTTCACCGGGGATTTCCCGATCTCGGTCTGGGCCGAGGCCGCCCGTGAGAGCGGCAGTATCCGCGCCGCTGAGCGCCTGCTCTACCGCGTCGGGGCGAGCTATTCCCGTACATCCGCCGATACAGAAAGCCGGAGTGCCTGATTTCCGGGTTTCAGGTTCTACGGCTGGCGTCGCTCTCTTCAGAGGAAGAGGGCGGCGCTTCGCTTCGTGACGGGCTGATAGCCGGAGAGAGAGGCTCACCGGCGTCCGTCATGGAGCAACTGACATGGCCACTGCCGTTCAGAAGATCACCCTGTCGTCCTCGCGCGACATTCCCTTCAACAAGCTGGTGCTCAGCCAGTCCAACGTCCGGCGCGTCAAGGCCGGGATCTCGGTCGAGGAACTGGCCGAGTCTATCGCCCGTCGCGGCCTGATCCAGTCCCTGCATGTCCGCCCGGTCGTGGATGCCGAGGGCAAGGAAACCGGCATGTTCGAAGTGCCCGCCGGCGGTCGCCGCTTCAGCGCGCTGGAACTGCTGGTCAAGCAGAAGCGCCTCGCCAAGGTCGCGCCGGTCCCGTGTGTTGTTTCGGAGGCCAGCGCCGATGTGCTGATCGACGAGGTATCGCTCGCCGAGAATATCGAGCGCGCACCGCTGCATCCGCTCGATCAGTTCCGCGCCTTCCAGACCATGCGCGAAAAGGGCATGACCGAGGAAGCCATCGCCGCCGCCTTCTTCGTGGATGCGAAGGTGGTGAAACAGCGCCTGCGTCTGGTTTCCGTCTCACCGACATTGCTCGACGTCTATGCCGAGGATGGCATGACGCTGGAACAGCTCATGGCCTTCAGCGTCAGTTCTGACCATGCCCGTCAGGAGCAGGTCTGGGAAGCGATCAAGGACGGCTGGCAGAAGGAACCTTACCTCATCCGACGCCTGCTGACCGAAACCACGGTCCGCGCCGCCGACAAGCGGGCAGTGTTTGTCGGCATTACCGCCTATGAGGAGGCTGGCGGCTGCGTGCTGCGCGATCTCTTCCAGCAGGACGATGGTGGCTGGTTGCAAGACCCGGTGCTGCTCGACCGGTTGGTGGGCGAAAAACTCAAGGCCGAGGCCGAGGCCATCGCCGCCGAGGGCTGGAAGTGGATCGAGGTCGCCATCACCTTTCCCTATGGTCACGATCATGGCCTTCGCCAGATTGTCGGCACCACAGTCGATCTGACCGAAGAGGAACGCGCCACCCGCGAGGCATTGCGCGACGAATATGACCGGCTTGAAGCCGAATATGGCGAGGCTGATGAACTGCCAGACGAGATCGACGCCCGGCTGGGTGAAATCGAACAGGCGCTGGAAACCTTCGAGCGCCGCCCGATGACCTTCGACCCCGTCCAGATCGGCACGGCAGGCGTCTTCATCAGCATCGACGCCGATGGCGCATTGCTGGTCGAGCGCGGCTATGTTCGCGCCGAGGATGAAACGCCTGCGGAACCGGAGGCTGAGATCGTTGACCCGGAAACCGGCGAGGTGATCCAGCGGGCAGAACCGGAGGTGAGCCGCATGCGTGCGGTTATCACGCTGGGCGGTCAGCCGGTCGAACCGGAGGAGGATGACGAGACCGAGACCATCAAGCCGCTGCCTGATCGTCTGGTCAGCGAGTTGACTGCACATCGCACCCTGGCGCTGCGGGATGCGGTGGCGGTGAACCCGCATGTCGCCATGACGGCACTGTTGCACCGGCTGGTCATGGATTGCTTCATGCCGCGTTCCAGCCGCGGATGCCTGGAAGCACAGGTCCGGGAGGTTCATCTGCCCGCACAGGCCGAGGATCTGCGCGATAGCGCGTCAGCCAAGGCCATCGCTGACCGCCACGAACGCTGGGGCGATCATGTCCCGGCAGACGATGCCGCCCTCTGGGATTGGCTGACCGATCTGGACGATGGATCGCGCATGGATCTGCTCGCCCATTGCGTCAGCTTCGGTGTCAACGCGCTCTATGAGAAGCCGAATCCTTACAGCGGAACGGGCGTCAGCCAGCACGGGCTGGACGTTCGCCTGTCGCAGGCTGATCGGCTGGCGCGTTCAACCGGCCTCGACATGGTGGCCGTGGGCTGGCGGCCGACGGTTGGCAATTATCTCGGCCGCGTGACCAAGCCGCGCATCCTTGAAGCTGTACGTGAAGGCGCTGGAGATCGAGCCGCTGAACTGATCGGGCACCTCAAGAAGGGAGACATGGCCAAGGAAGCCGAACGCCTCCTGGCGGAATCCGGCTGGCTGCCTGAGCCGCTGCGCATGGTGGATGATGGTGTCGAAGTCGATCCGGCATCGGGCGCTGCGGCAGAAGCCGACGATCTGCCCGATTTCCTCTCCGGCGATGGCGAGGACGACCCGGCTGACGACGAGGAAGAACAGCACATGGTCGCTGCTGAATAGTTCTCAGGCGGGGTGGCTTCGGCTGTCCCGTTTGCACCCTCCGTTTCCGCAACTCGCCCGGTCCTTGTGATCGGGCTTTTTCATTGGAGCGCTTCCATGCCCGCCATCATCGACGTCGATCAAATCTTTCTTGAGGATCGCGAACATTCCCTATCGGAGCGCACCCTGCCCTGGGAGGAAAGCCGCGACGGCATGACCGTTGTTGTGGAGCCAAAGCCCCATTGGGCCGAAGACATGCGCGTCTTCCGGCTCGATGCCCGTGAATATTGCCGCTACGCCGAATGGACAGCTCATGGCGCTCGTGCCCGTTTCTTCGGTCATATCGACACCTCAGGCGATGATCTGATGATGAAGGCGCGCGCGATGATTGCCCGCGAGATTGCCGATGGGCTTTGGAGCTGAAGACCCGATCGCAGGGTGTTGGGCCGTGAAGGTGGGAGGTCTGCACCGGACGGGTCCAATCCGGCTTCACCATACAATCCGCCGTCCCCATCAGGGCAAGCGGCAGCCATCTCTGGCCTGAACGGAACACGATCCTGATGCCAGCATGGTGGCAAGGCTGGCGCGGCAGAGCATCTGCGACGGGTATCCGGCATCCTGTCAGATGCGAAAAACCACCCCCGCTTCCATTCGCAAACCTTGGTCCGATCCGTCTCTTTGACATTCAACCCCGAAGGGGTCGGCTTACGCGCGCGTGCCGCCCTCGGGGATTCGGAAAAAGTCCGAACGCCCGAGGGTGATTGCAGATCCGGTCAGACACTTCGGGCGCCTGTCGCGCGGGGGATGGTCCCCCGCCTCCAAAGACAGGAGCCGGAACCCATGTCCTATGCAGATGCCACCGCCTTCGCCGCCAGCCTTGCCGCCACGCTGATGGTTTCGATTGTCGTGTTTCAGGCCGGAGACGGCACCCACGCCGCTTGCCCCGCCGCCGAGTTCGACGGCGACGACGACATGGTGAAGCTGGAGCTGGACCCGTGGGAGTAAGGCGCGAAAGCGCCTCATCCCCGACGGCCCGAGCGCGGAGACCCGCGCTTCGGGCCTTCATTGCCTCAAGATGGCCCCCCATCGTCGGCAGCGGAACCGGGAACAAGCCCGGTCAGAGAGGAAGAGTGCGGGCCGTTCGGCCGTGACGGGTTGATGGCTGGAGAGAGAGGCTTTTCGGCGCCCGTCATGGAGTGATGCCGATGACCTTTGCCCGTTCCGAAACCTTCCGTTCCATCGGTCAGATTCTGGCTGCCGATGTTCTGCCCGCGCTTTATCGGTCGCAAAAGCTGCCGTTGCGCATCTCATGCCTCGGCGCGGCCAGCTATGACGCCAGTGACGCGGCGAACAGCTTTGACCGCGTGATCCCGCTTGGGGAATGCCCATCACTGGACGAGGCCATACAGACCGCAGCCTTGCGCGTGGCGCGCGGTAATATTTGCACGGGGCCGGACAGCTTCCCGTTTTTTCAGCCGCGCATCATGCTCATTCAGGACCGAGATCAGCGCCTGGTCCTCGCCGGCGAAATCCGCGCCGGCATTATCCTCTGGCAACAGCCAGTCGCGTCCGATGCCGAGGCACGCAGGATCGTGACCGAGGCCAGCCGCCTGCGCGGTATGGCGTTCCGGGCTTCGGACCCCGGCGATGCGAGACGGCTGCGTTACCGCGCCGCTGCGCTGGAGGCCCGATTGGTCGATCCCTTCTGGCGCGAAACCTCGGCCGATCTGCTCCGCCTGCCGCAGGCCGCCTGAGCTTCACCCATTCCATCCCATTCGGCTCGGCCATACGCCGGGCCATGTCATGTCCGGAGACCGTCATGGCCGATTATTACACGCACTTTTCCTGCCTGCTTGACGTGGGCACCCCCGAAAACGCCGCCCGCGCGCTTGATCTCTACAACGCTCTGGCGGATGACAATGCCGTTGAGGATCCGCCTTCAGATGGCTTCCTGCTTTCCATCCAGCCAGAACATGGCAGCACGCAACTCTGGATGCGCGATGATGTCACCGGCGATCCCGAGCATGTCGTTCAGTTTGTCAAACGCTGCGCTGCCGAATTTGGCCTCAGCGGATTATGGGGTTTCCAGTACGCAAACAGCTGCTCGAAACCGCGTATCGACGGATTTGGTGGCGGGGCGCATGTCCTCGATCTTGCCACCGGCGAAACGGTGGACTGGATCTATACCGACGGCTGGCTTTCCACCGTGCTGGAGGGAGGCGATCCCTATGCCTGAGATCATCGAAACCACCGTCTATCGTCTCGATGAGCTGTCCGATGCAGCGAAGGACAAGGCCCGCGCCTGGTATCGCGAAGGCGGCTTCGATTATGACTGGTACGATGCCGTCTACGAGGATTTCCAGCGCATCACGGAAATCCTCGGATTGAAGCTCAAGACCCGTGCCGTCCGGTTGATGGGCGGCGGCACACGGCAGGAACCCTGCATCTGGTTCCGCGGCTTCTGTTCACAAGGTGACGGTGCCTGCTTTGAATCCTGGTACTCCTACCAGAAACATGGGCCGCGCCGGATCAGAGAATACGCCCCGCAGGACACCGAACTGCACCGCATCGCCGATGCCCTTCAGGCGATCCAGCGCCGCAATTTCTATCAGCTTCGCGCCGATGCCAGCCATCGCGGCCATTATTATCACGAATACTGCATGTCGATCACGGTCGAGCGCGACAGCCCGACCTGGCAGGACATGACCGCTGATGCCGAGGAGGCGGTCATCGAGGCGCTGCGCGATCTGGCCCGCTGGCTCTACCGCCAGCTTGAGCGCGAGTATGATTATCTGTCCTCGGACGAGGCTGTCGATGAAACCATTGCCGCCAATGAATACACCTTCACCGCAGCTGGTCGCCGCTTCGGATGATCCCGAGAAGACACTGACAAGCGCCCCACCGTCCGGTCGGGGCGCTTTTTTTTAGCTGCGCTTTGAGAGTCAGAGGCGGGCCGGAAGGGGTTAAGTCCGGGCGGTCGAGAGAGAGCGCTGTTCGGACCTGTCCTTTTCGCTCTCCTGAGGTTCCAGACATGAACATGGTGTTCCCCGTGACCGATCCGGTCACGCCAATGGCGGCTGCGCCCGCCATTCTGGCTGCGGCCAATCATCTGCTCCCCCATCTCGAACGCGGTCAGCGCGTCGATGCTGCCATCCTGCGCGGTGTGATGGAAACGGCCTTCGGCGCATCTGACGCTACCGGCGTCTGGGACTGGAAGCTTGCCTATGAGGCCTGCGAGGTCGCCACGGTCCTCTTCCTGCGCAAATACGGAAAGGCGCTTTTCCGTAAAGCCGCGTCTCCGGCTGCACGGATTTCCGTGCTGGCAAAGGTCGCGGGGCTGCTGCCCACGCAGACCCGACGTTCCGAGGAAAGCCAGAACTTCCAGCAATTTTCGACGCCGATCCCGCTCGGCCTTACCGCTCTGACGGCTGCCGCGATTACGCCCGATGACAGGGTGCTGGAACCATCGGCGGGCACCGGCCTTCTGGCGATCTTGGCGCAGACCATCGGCGGCTCGCTGATCCTCAACGAACTGGCCGAGACCCGGGCCGATCTGCTTGCCCAGATCTTTCCGGCTTTTGCCGTCACCCGCTTCGACGCCGCCCAGATCGATGATCATCTGGCTCCGGATGCTGTCCCCTCCGTGGTGCTGATGAACCCGCCATTCTCGGTCATGGCCAATGTCAGCGGGCGTGTCGCGGATGCGGCCTATCGCCATGTTGCCGCGGCACTGGCCCGTCTTGCTCCCGGCGGTCGGTTGGTGACGATCACCGGCGCTGGCTTTGGCCCCGAAGCTCCGGCATGGCGGGACGCCTTCATCCGCTTGCAGGCCCGTGGCCGCGTGGTGTTCAGCGCTGCCGTCGATGGTGCGGTCTATGCAAAGCACGGCACCACGATCGACACGCGGCTGACCGTTATCGACAAACTGCCCGCCGACGATCCCGCCAGTTTGCCGGCTTCGCCGGGGATCGCGCCTGATGTTGCCACGCTGATCGGATGGATCGAGGAACAGGTTCCGCCGCGCCTGCCAGTGTCATTGCCGAAGATCGTGGTTTCCGCTTCGGCCACCGCGCCGAAGACCGTGCGGGGCTATCTCGCTCGCTCGGCGGCTACGCGATCTGTCGCTGCTTCGGCCAATGATCCTGATGGCGTCGAACTCGCCTATGAGACCGTGGACTGGACGCCACCGGAAGGCGCTCGCCTGTCCGACGCGATCTATGAGGAATATGCGCTGCAATCGCTGCGTATCGCTGGTGCACAGCCGCATCCGACCAAGCTGGTGCAATCCGCCGCCATGGCCTCGGTCGCACCGCCCAAGCCTTCCTACCAGCCCATGCTGCCGCCCGACATCTGCGCGCGTCTGTCGGACGCCCAGCTTGAAACGGTGATCTATGCCGGTGAAGCCCACGCCGATCATCTCGCCGGCGCCTGGACCGTGGACGAGCATTTCGACAATGTGAGCGCCGCGCCCGAGGATGCTGCCGGATCGATCCGCTTTCGCCGGGGCTTCATGCTCGGTGATGGAACCGGCGCTGGCAAGGGTCGCCAGTCCGCCGCCATCATTCTCGACAACTGGCTGCGAGGGCGCCGCAAGGCGATCTGGATCTCCAAATCCGACAAGCTGATCGAGGACGCGCAACGCGACTGGTCGGCGCTCGGCATGGAGCGGCTGCTTGTCACACCTCTGTCACGCTTCCCGCAGGGCAAGCCGATCACGCTATCGGAAGGCATCCTGTTTACCACCTATGCCACGCTGCGCTCCGATGACCGGGGCGAGAAGGTTTCCCGCGTCAAGCAGATCGTCGAATGGTTGGGGTCCGATTTCGATGGAGCCATTATCTTCGACGAGAGCCATTCCATGCAGAATGCCGGTGGCGGAAAAGGTGAACGCGGTGATGTCGCCGCCTCGCAGCAGGGACGTGCGGGCCTGCGGCTTCAGCACGCGCTGCCCGACGCCCGCGTCGTCTATGTCTCGGCGACTGGCGCCACCACCGTCCACAATCTCGCCTATGCTCAGCGCCTCGGCCTCTGGGGCGGTGAGGACTTTCCGTTCCAGACCCGCGCCGAGTTCGTCGAGGCGATCGAATCCGGTGGCGTTGCGGCCATGGAGGTCCTGGCCCGCGACCTGCGATCTCTCGGCCTCTATACCGCCCGCTCACTCTCCTATGATGGCGTCGAATATGAACTGATCGAGCATCAGCTCACGGACGAACAGCGGCACATCTACGACTCATATGCTGCCGCCTTCGCTGTCATTCATGGGAACCTGGACGCGGCGATGGAAGCCGCCAACATCACCGGCAGCGAGGGGACGCTGAACCGGCAGGCCAAATCCGCCGCCCGTTCGGCCTTTGAAAGCACCAAGCAGCGCTTCTTTGGCCATCTGCTGACCTCCATGAAAACCCCGACCCTGATCCGGTCCATTGATGCCGATCTTGAAGCGGGCCATGCGGCCGTCATCCAGATCGTCTCGACCGGCGAAGCGCTGATGGAACGGCGGCTATCCGAGATCCCCACCGAGGAATGGAATGATATTTCCGTCGATGTCACTCCGAGGGAATATGTCGGCTCGTATTTGCAGCATTCCTTTCCGGTGCAGCTCTATGAACCTTTCAGCGATGGCGAGGGCAACCTGTCGTCACGCCCCGTCTTCCGCGATGGTCAGCCGGTGGAATGCCGCGAAGCGGTGGCGCGGCGCGACGAGATGCTGGAGCAGCTGGGTTCGCTTCCGCCTGTCCCCGGTGCGCTCGACCAGATCGTGCAGCGCTTCGGCACGGATATTGTGGCGGAGGTCACGGGCCGCTCACGCCGGATCGTGCGCAAGGGTATTGGAGCAGCGGCCCACCTAGCCGTCGAGAACCGTGCGCCTTCTGCCAATCTTGCCGAGACTTCGGCCTTCATGGATGATCAGAAGCGCATTCTGGTCTTCTCGGATGCCGGTGGCACGGGGCGCAGCTATCACGCCGAACTCTCGGCGCGAAACCAGCGGCTGCGCGTGCATTACCTGCTGGAGCCAGGCTGGAAGGCAGATGCCGCCATTCAGGGGCTGGGCCGCACCAACCGGACCAATCAGGCGCAGCCGCCGCTCTTCCGCCCCATCGCTACGGATGTCAAAGCCGAGAAGCGCTTCCTCTCGACCATCGCCCGCCGTCTCGACACGCTGGGCGCGATCACGCGCGGCCAGCGCCAGACCGGCGGTCAGGGGCTGTTCCGTCCGGAGGATAATCTGGAATCCGCCTATGCCCGCGACGCGCTGCGCCAGCTCTATCTGCTGATCGTGCGCGGCAAGGTCGAGGGCTGCTCGCTCGAACGGTTTGAATCCGCCACCGGCCTGAAGCTGATGGACAGCACCGGTGTGAAGGACGAACTGCCGCCGATCACCACCTTCCTCAACCGCCTGCTGGCGCTGACCATCGAATTGCAGGGCATCCTGTTCTCGGCCTTCGAGCAGCTTCTGCAGGCACGGATCGACGGAGCAATCGCATCCGGCACCTATGACATGGGGCTGGAGACGCTGAAGGCCGAAAGCTTCATCGTCACAGACCGGCAGGTCATCCACACCCATCCGGGCACCGGCGCGGAAACCCGGCTCCTGACGCTCACCGAGCGCAAACGCAATCAGCCGGTTACGCTCAATGCCGCCCTGGCGGAACTGGATGATCCCCGCGCAAGATTGCTCATCAACGAGCGATCCGGTCGCGCTGCCGTTCAGGTCCCGACCACCAGCGTCATGCTGGATGATGGTGAGATCGAAAGGCGCGTGCGGCTGATCCGGCCGATGGAAGCGATGAACATTCCGGTGCGGGCGATGGGCGAGACCCATTGGATCGAGGCTGACCGTGCCGCCTTCACCACAGCCTGGAAGGCGGAACTGGCCCAGGTGCCGGAGTTCACCGACAGCATCCTGCATATGGTGTCAGGGCTGCTTCTGCCGATCTGGAAACGCCTGCCGCAGGACTCCGCCCGCGTCTATCGGCTCCAGACCGACGAGGGCGAACGCATCATCGGTCGCCGGGTATCGCCGGCCTGGGCCGCCAATGCTTCGACCAGTGGCGTCACCAACAACCTGACACCGGATGCCGCCTATGCCGCGCTGATCGAAGGTCGCACGATCCTTGATCTCGCCGAAGGGCTGAAACTGCGCCGCGTCCGCGTCATGGGCGCCAACCGGATCGAACTGACCGGCTTTACTGATGCGATGCGTGACCGGCTGCGAGCCTATGGCCTCTTCAGTGAGATCATCTCGTGGAAACTGCGCTTCTTCGTGCCCGTGGATGCAACGGGGCCGGAGATCATCGGCAAACTGCTTGACCGCTTCCCGGTTGAGCGCATCGGTGAGCGGGAGGCCGCATAATGGCGCGTCTCAACGCTTCCGAACTGGCGCAGCGTCTCGGCCGACAGGCCGAGGCGGTGTGCCGCCACTATCTCTCCAATGGCCGCAAACAGGGCAATTACTGGCAGGTTGGCGATGTCCGAAACACGGCTGGCCGCTCCATGTTCGTCCGGTTGCACGACAGCGTGAAAGGCATTGCCGGTAAATGGCAGGACTCGGCCACGGGGGAATATGGCGATCTGCTGGACGTGATCCGGGACTCGCTCGGTCTGATCGATTTCACAGACGTTGCCGAAGAAGCCCGGCGCTTCCTCAGCCTGCCGCATCCTGAACCGCAGCCGCCATCCCGTCAGTCCCGCCCGCCAGCACCATCGGGATCATCGGAGGCCGCACGCCGACTCTGGCGCATGACACAGCCGCTGATCGGCAGTACCGCAGAAGCGTATTTACGCGGACGCGGGATGACGGATATACGCCAAACCGCAAATCTGCGTTTCCATCCCAACTGCTACTGGCGGCCCGAGGACGATGCCCCGACGCAAGCCTGGCCCGCCATGATCGCCGCCGTCACCGACTTCGATGGCAGGATCACCGGCGCGCACCGCACCTGGCTGGCCCCGGACGGTTCCGGCAAGGCACCTGTCGATCCGCCAAGGAAGGCAATGGGCGACCTGCTCGGACATGCGGTTCGTTTCGGTGATGCGCACGATGTCATGGCAGCAGGGGAAGGTATCGAAACCATCCTGTCACTGCGTCAGGCTCTGCCCACCATGCCGATGGTTTCCGCACTCTCGGCCGGACATCTCGCCGCTATTCTGTTCCCGCCACAACTGCGCAGGCTCTATATCGTCCGTGATAACGATCCGGCAGGGAACAGCGCCCGCGATAGCCTGGTGGACCGGGCGCACGAGGTCGGAATCGAGACCATCACGCTCTCGCCCATGATGGGGGACTTCAACGAAGATCTCGTAACTCATGGGCTGGATGCCGTTCGAGCAGAGATCCGGGTGCAAATCGCCCCCGAGGACGTCAGCCGCTTCATGGCTTCAATAGCATAGCCGGTATGGGGCCGTGATCGGGGACGTTCCGATCCGGTCATGCGCGCAGGCTGCCTGTCATCAGAAGAGGACCGCGCCTTGGCCTTCCGAGAGGGCGATCGGCCCACAAACGCTCCGGTCAGGCAATGGCGGCGCCCGACTGATTTCCGTCGGCGGGCAAGCCCGCCTTTACAGCGCGAAACAAATCAGTCGGGCTTTGCCATCAAGGCCCTCGCCAGAGGCTCGTGCTGCCAGACCGGAGTGCCCGTGGGCGTGTCTCGCCATGAAGGCCGCGACGGTCGCGGTCCAACTGACGGAAGCATCCCATGTACGCACACGACGATTTCGAACCCGATCACAGCACGTCCCCGACCGGCCATGCCATCGAAGAACTCGAACTCTACGGCTACCGCCCCTCCGAAGACGAGGCCGATCCCCGGATCACACCCGAAGATCACGTCATCCAGGGGGCAGTCTCCGACATCTTCGACGCCCTGATTTCCACCATGGCCGACACCAGCCTCGATTTCGACCTCGACGAAATCCTCTGGTCCACCGTCAACACCTTCCACCGCGCTGTCGAACGGATCGAGCGCAAGCTTGACGATAACGAGCAGACGCAGAAACGCCTTCAACGCGAACAGGACGGCAGCGAGGTTAAATCCGTCCAGTTGGAAACCCTGATCGGCGCGGGACAAAGCCTGATCGAGCGCCGTGACAGCATGGAAATCTTCCGCGAGACTGCCGCGGACATCTATCTGCGCACCACCGGAACGCCCTGGTCGCAACGCTCCGGTTCACGGGTCAACCATCGCCAGATGACCTCGGCCATGATCGACAGCCGCGACTTCATCGCCGCCAAACGCCGGGCCGACAACGAGGTGCTGTTGCCCGCCGGGCCAAAGATCGCCTTCTCGGGCGGAGACACGACTGATCACCGGACGATCTGGGCCAAGCTCGATCAGGTCCATGCCAAGCACCCGGACATGGTTCTGATGCACGGTGGATCGCCCAAGGGCGCGGAATGCATCGCGGCCACCTGGGCCAGCAATCGCAAAGTCGCGCAGGTCGCCTTCAAACCTGACTGGGCTAAACATGCCAAGGCGGCGCCGTTCAAGCGCAACGACCAGATGCTCGGCATCATGCCGATCGGGGTCATCATCTTCCCCGGCACGGGCATTCAGGACAATCTGGCCGACAAGGCTCGCAAGATGGGTATCCCGGTTTATCGCTTCGGGACCGGCAGCGCGTGAGCGCTGCCTGTTCAGCATAAGCACTACTGCAATAGCGCCAGGTCGTCCCAACGAATTCGGACATAACGGCCTGAGCGCTTTGGCAATTGCTTGCGGCTGACCATTCGCCCGGAGACCTGGAATTCCGCATTAATTTTGACCACGAGCAGCTTGCTGAAATGCCTTGATGTATCCACCATCACCACGTCTTTGCTCTTGAAAGGAGTGATGGTTTTGATCTCGACATGATCATTTTCGAGCTTGCCGTCCGAACCTTGCGCGTAGGTCTTGTTCAACTTGATGCCGTAGGTGATGGCACCGAACAGCTCACCGATGTCGCCATACACCGATAAATGCAGGCCCGTCTCCAGATGGTAGCTCTCGGCGAGTGAGATCAGGTCCTCAAAATACGGGATCATTGATCGGATGGCGTTTGGATACTTCGCTCCCCATTCCTTGTGACGAAGCTGTTCGTCAATGTCTGACCATGTCACCCATTCGCCGTCATCATAAAATGCCCGATCTGACCAATCGACTTCTGCCATAGCTTTAACCCGCATCCTTCCGCCCAACGATATGGTCATCGTAGAGGTGCAGCAGATACTGGTCCACCAGACGCATAAGCTTTCTCATTCAAACTGCGAGTTTTCGGACAGGCCTGGCCTCGAAAGCCATCGCTTCTCGCGCGGTGAGAGGAATGCTGCTATGCTGTGATTGCGCCATGGTGGTGGTGGAAGGCGCAACCGTCCAACCTTTTGCACGGAGACACCACCATGATCGTTCTCGGAATCCTCGTTTCCATCGCAGCCATCGGCACCATGTGCTGGCTGCTGTTCAATCTCGCCGTATTCGCTTTGCCGTTCTTTATTGGCCTGAATGCAGGCGCCTTGGCCTATGATACTGGGGCTGGCTGGCTCGGCGGCATCGTCGTTGGTCTTCTCGCCGCCGGTCTGACGCTGGCTGTTGGTCAGGGCCTGCTCATGCTGATCCGCCCGATGTGGGCGCGTCTGCTGATTGCTCTGGCCTTCGTCGCTCCGGCGGGAATGGCCGGATTTTACGCCACGCTCGGTATTGTCAAGCACATGATGCCCTCGGAGATATGGCAACTCATCTTCTCGGTGATCGGAGCGGTTGCGGTGGGCGTGACGGCGTTCCTGCGCGTTGCGGGCATGGCGGCAACCGACCACGCGGACGGCGGCTTTGCACGAACCTGAACCGCAATGATCCGTTGATGGCGACCAGAAGCGGATGCTGATCGTCTTCCGTCTTCGTCAGGAAAATGGTGACAGACAGCGGCCAATCACCGGATCAACCTGGGGCACAGACGCGGCCCATAGGAGCGCAGGACGGTCGGCACCAGCGCGTGCAGACTGACGGGAACCCGCGGGTGGTGGCATGCCGGTGGAACAGGCCGGAAGCAGAGATGCGCATGATCTGAGACGCAGGGTGACAGGAAAGGCCGGTGTTGCCGGTCAGGTCATCCTGATGGAGCCTCAAGGTTGCCACATCTCCGTTCAGCCCCCGTGTCTCGACCACTCCAAACGGCCTCTTCAATGGCCTGATCTGGCCGAAGAGCAGCGCGATGCGCTTCGACCGCTTTAGCGCAACAGCGTCGTCACAACTTTCTTCCCCTGACGGCAGAGCCGCCATTCCGCGCGGAACAAGAAAGTTCCTCCTGTGCTGTCCAGCCCCCGAGGGGGTGCGCCAGCGTTCGTCTCCGGCCGGTCGATCGCCATAGAGGCCGCAATGGTGCGGGCTCGGAAACGGAAAACGGAGACTTAAAATGGCAACCATCGGCACCTTCAAGAAGACCGGCTCGAACGAATTCACCGGCGACATCGTCACCCTCAGCGTCCAGGCCAAGGGCGTGCGCATCATCCCCGACCTGCGCGCTACCGGCGAAAACGCCCCCAGCCACCGGGTTCTGGTCGGCCGCGCCGAGATCGGCGCCGCCTGGTCCAAGCGCTCCAACGAGGGCCGCGACTATCTCGGCCTCAAGCTGGACGATCCGAGCTTCAACGCTCCGATCTACGCCAACCTCTTCGATGACGAAGAAGGCGAAACCTTCTCCCTCATCTGGTCCCGCCCCAACGGTCGCCGCGGCGACTAAGGCGCGGCACAAAGGCCCCGACCGCAAGGTCGGGGCCTTTCTCATGTCCGCGGGAAAGTCGTCACGCCACCGCGCCCTGTCGTGTCTGGCACGGATCAGGCGCTTAGGATCGGGATGATGGTTTTGACATGGGCGTCGATGCGCTCCAGCACGGGCGGCGGGACCACTTCGCGCTCCGGCAGTGTCCACCATTTCGTATCAATGCGTTTCACCGTCTCGACAACGGCCTTGAGCACGGCTGGCTCGGGAAGCCTTGCCCGATTGGCAAACGTCTTCCAGCGGGCCGGGGCCAAGCCCTTGAAGGCCCGCTCGCCGCCCAGAGACAGCGCCAGCCCATCTGCCGGAATATAGGGCACGGTCGAAAGCATGTCGTAGATCGGTGCTAGAGCGGGCGTGTCGCCGTCGCCCGGATAGATCAGCGACCAGTTCTTGAGGTGCATGTCGCCATTGCCCATGACCACCGAGAAGGTCAGCCGCCGGACAAACTCCAGCGCGGCGAACGGCGAGATCGCAACATTCAGCACAGAGGCGATGTCGTGGGAGGCGGCGCCATCATATTTGCGCGCCGGGTACAGGCCGAAAACCTGCGCGAAATCCTCGATATGGATGCGCTGCCCGTCTGCCCCGCGATCAAAACGCCGCACGAGCAGGACAAGCCCCTCGGCAAGTGTTTCAAACTCTTCGGGAATGCCCTCGAACTGGTCTCGGCTGACCAGTTCCCGCTCGGGCACATTCATGCCGATGGCTTCGGCAAGCGCGAGGTTCGCGAACTCGTTCTCCGACACGCCCGGAAAGGCGGTCGAGGGGAATTTCGCAATATATTGGCCCTCGTCATCCCCGAGCGGCAAGGTCAGCCCGCCGCCCTTGCCGGTGTTCTTCATCACCGAGAGCTTCATCTGCACGCCTGCCAGCGAGAAGCGGGCCTTGGGCCGTCCTTGGGTTGGCGCCGCCCCGATGCCGGGTTGACCGTCACTGGGCAGCACCCGAACGGCCCCCGGCAAATCCGCACCAAGGGTGGCCAGGAGATCGAAATCATTCCCCGACCGCACATTACCCGCATGGTGCTTTTCCATCGCCTCGCGCAGCCGGTCTTCGGGCAGCAGGTTGGCAAAGAAGGGCGGCAGGCTGCCTGCGACGGGTCGCGGATCCTTGCGCAAGCCCCCTGATGCCGCGCGAAGGGATAGGCTCAGAACCGGATGGCCTCCAGTCGCGCGATAGGCCGGATCAAGGCTGAAGGCGTTGAAATCACCCGGCGTCCTGACGATCGTGCCAACCTTCGCACTGTTCAGGAACACGTCCAGCGCGGTGATGGTCTCAGCGGTACGGACGGCTGTCATCGTCGCTCTCCGGTTGCGGGCTGAAGGCCGGATGATCATCCTCGGCCTCGGGGCGCAAAAGCGCCTCGATGGCGGGCACCATTGCCTGCGGGACCAGCATCATTTCCAGCCCAAGCGCCCTGGCAATGTTGATCAATGTCGTGGTGCGCGCAGCCGCCGCCCCCGTCTCGATGTCGCGGTAGCGCGGGCGCGAAATGCCCGCAAGATCGGCCACCTGCTCCTGCGTCAACCCCGCTGCAAGACGCGCGCGGCGAAAATGGTCGCCGATCAGCCTCAGTGTTTCTTCTTCCGCCTTCATGTGATGCCTTTACGGATCATTTTTGCTGCACTGATCTGGATGGGTACCATATCCAGCGCAAAACGCAAAGAAAATGATCTCCAAACATATCGCTATCATTTCCCATGGAGCGTTTAGGGATCATTCTGCGCTGGTCGGCGTTACGGCCAGCACAAGTGCTGCAATTGCGGCATACAGGCGAATCAGTCGGGCTGCATGCTCAGCCGTGCAGATAACGCCCTGACCAGATTCGACGATTTCGTATGGCGTATCGGGCGAAGACGACTAAAATAGCCGTAGTTCTGGAATGCGCGCCGGTCGCGATGGGAGGTGATCATGCATGATCACCGCTCGACAGTCGCGGGCCGCACGCGCGTTGCTGGGTTGGACGCAGGAGACGCTCGCTGACAAGGCCCGAATATCGCTGACTGCCCTGAAACGCCTTGAGTCCGAGAACCGGCTCGAGGTGTATGAGACAACGCGGGATCAGGTGCGCCGGGCGCTTGAAGCAGCAGGGATTGTTCTCCTGTCCACGGATCGCGGGCAAGGAGTGTTGCTGGTACATGGCCAAGACGAGAAGAGACACCGACAGATCCATGACGCCTGACGGGCGCGGGCGGAATCATCGATCCGCTGCGGCGGCCTGTGCTCTGTGGCGACCCGCGACATGACATCTCCGCTTCCCCCCTTCGACGATATTGCACCTGTTAGCGACGAGCTGACCGAATATGACCGCGCGCATATCAAGCTCTATATGCGGCTGCTCGATGCCGCCGATGATGGGGCGGAATGGGCCGAAGCCGTCAATGTGCTGTTCGGAATTGATCCTGTTCGGGAACCGGAACGCGCCCGGCAGGTCCATGACAGCCATCTGGGACGGGCGCGCTGGATGACACAGAGCGGCTATCGTCAGCTGCTGCGTCATCCGACAGATCGGACCTGACCTCGCCGCCGTCGCACCAGTGATGCCTTCAGAGCATCACCCCATGTCTTTGTTCTGGCTTCCATCTCGGTAGAGGCACCGCAATTCTTTCACGCTCCACCTGTGCAGTTTCAACCAGGAGCGGAGCAATGAAGCCGGATACATCCCGCTGGCGAGACCAGGACCAGTATGAATTCTACGATGCGCTGCCCGTTGAGGGCGTCGCCTGGGAATGCCTGCGCCGTAACGCGTCCTATCAGGCCAGTTTCGATGACCTTGTAGCGCAAGGCGCCGGGCATCTTCCCCTTGCGGATCACGTCCAACATCGCTGGGGGTTGCGATTTCCCGGCAGACCCCGGCTTTTCCGCGCTCGACCAACCGGTCATCTGGTCGCCTGTTGCCAATCCGGACATGCTGATGCTCGGAGCAGCGCCCGATTTTCTTCCGCCTTCTCCGTCCGCCTTATCGGTAGATCTTGCTGATGCCATCTGCGGACCAGAGGGGACATATGGTGTCTGCGACGCCAGAGACGGCGTTCAATATCTGATCCTCGCCGACACCGATGCCAATTCGCAGCCGGCGATCATTCTGCCACTTGACGAAAATCTGCCGGATCGGCTCGAAGCCATTCTCAGGCTCTGGCACATGCTGGCCGGGAAACCCGCGCGCCGCGACCCCAGGATGACGCCGTATCAGCGCCGGCGGTTTCGCCTGATGATGCAAGCTGCCGACGGAAACGCCAACCACGCGACCTATCGCGAGATTGCCATCGCCATCTACGGAGAGGCGCGCGTTCGGGCCGAGCCGTGGAAGACATCGGCTTTGCGCGCCTCTGTCATCGCCCTTGTTCGATCTGCCGCCGCGCTGATCGACGGCGGTTATCAGGACCTTTTGCGCCATCGTCGCAAACCCTGACACTGACGTCTGATCGAGGGTGAGGATTTTACCCCTTCGATCTTCCTCATCCCCCATGCCGCCGCGCCTTCGCCACCGTGCGCATGTCATGCCGTTGATCGTCAGCGGCATCCTGCACAACCACGGAGGCCACCCCATGCGACCTGATCTCGCCGCCTTGCCGCCACGCTACCTGCGCACCAAGGAAGCCGCCGATTTCCTCAGTCTGTCCGCGCGCACGCTGGAAAAGCACAGAACCTACGGAACGGGACCTGCCTATCACAAGCTCGGCGGCCGCGTTGTCTATTCGGTCGAGGATCTCGCAGCCTGGGTTGCGCGCGGATCGGTTACCTCCACGTCGGACCCACGCGGACAGGTTCTCCCGGCGAAACCTCTACCGCCGACCGCATTCACCTCGCCCAAGCGCATTACGCGCTGAACACGGCGGTCAGCCCTCTATGGCAGCGCAGCACCCATCCGCCTCGGAACGCGGGCAACTCGATCTGTTTCGGGCGCTTCCCGGTGAACTCGCGCCACGAGACGCGCAGGATCTCATGGCCTATCCTTTCTTTTCCCTTTCCAAATCGCACCGTATCCGCCCGATTGACTTTGCCTTGGGCAACGTCTCGATCCGTGTCGAAGCTGTTCCCGATCACGGTATGGCGACGATCTGGGACGCCGATATACTGATCTGGGCGGCCAGCCAGATCGTGGAAGCGCGGGACGCCGGTCTGCGCACGTCGCGCCTGATGGCGGCAACGCCTTATGAAATCCTGACATTCACAGGGCGCGGAACCTCCCTGAGGGACTATCAGCGTCTGAAGGCGGCGCTGGACCGGCTGCAATCGACCACGGTTGCAACCTCGATCCGCCAGCGCGCGAATGGACGGCGACATCGTTTTTCGTGGATCAACGAATGGCACGAGCTGACCGATGCCAATGGCCGCCCGGACGGCATCGAGATGATCGTGCCTGACTGGTTCTACAGTGCGGTTCTGGATGACGCCCTGATCCTCACCATCGACCGGGCCTATTTCAATCTGACCGGCGGGTTGGATCGCTGGCTCTATCGCCTGGTGCGCAAGCATGGTGGGCGGCAGAAAAACGGTTGGCGGTTCGACTTCCGTCACCTGCACCAGAAATCGGGCAGTCTGTCGCCGTTCAAGCGCTTCGCCTTCGAGCTGCGCGACATTATCCGCCGCCAGCCACTGCCCGGCTACACCCTGTTCGCCGAGGTCGAAACCGGCGGCCGGATGCTGCTCGCTTTCGAGCCTGTCCCGGCCTGTGGAAAACCTGTGGATAGTCTCGTGCTATCGGGAACCCGGACTATCGTGCCATCAGGAACCGGAGGCTCGTGCTATCGGGAACCCAAACACCTCCTATCCTTCGGTAACAAAAGCGAAAATCGCGCCCTTAACTTAGAGTCTAACACAGAATCTAACTTTGAAGAGCGGCGGCGCGATGTGGAAAAGCTCATCGCGAAGGCTGGTGCGGCCCTCAGATCGGGTGCCCATAAAGGCAAGCTGACACCCCCAAAGCAAGGATCGCCCGCGTCAACAAGCACGCCTGAACTTCCTCTCGGCAAACCGGGAGGACGGCGATGATTGTCGCGCTCCTCAATCAGAAAGGCGGCGTGGGCAAGACGACGCTGGCGCTGCATCTCGCCGGAGCTTGGGCCGCGGAAGGCAAGCGCGTCATCCTGATCGATGCCGACCCGCAAGGCTCCGCACTCGACTGGTCGGAGCGGCGCAGCCATGAAGGGCTGCCAAGGCTGTTCACCGTCATCGGACTTGCCCGCGATACCCTGCACAGGGAGGCGCCGGAACTGGCGCGTGACGCGGATCATGTCGTCATTGATGGTCCGCCCCGTGTCGCTGGTCTGATGCGCTCTGCGCTGCTTGCAGCTGATCTGGTGCTGATCCCGGTGCAGCCATCCCCCTTTGACGGCTGGGCATCAGCCGAAATGCTGGCGCTTCTGAGCGAAGCACGCATCTATCGTCCCGAGCTTGCCGCCCGCTTTCTGCTGAACCGATGTGGGGCGCGCACAGTCATCGCCCGCGAAACGGCCCAAACACTGGCGGACCAAGATCCGCCGTTGCTGGCCACAACGGTCGGCCAGCGTGTCGCCTTTGCAGACGCCGCACAGACCGGACGGCTGGTCTCCGAAACCGATGGCGGCGAACGGGCCGCACAGGAGGTCACAGCGCTGGTGGCCGAGATCGATGGCCTCGGTATCAGGAAGATCGTGCCATGACACGTCTGCCCGTCAAATCCGGCTTCGCATCGCGTCCGGGCAATCCCGATAGCTGGGTCAGAGCCGCCGATGCGCCGGCAACACACAAGACGGCGGCGGAGGCGTTCACCGCCCGTCTGACCATCGACATCACGCCCGAACTGCGCGGGCGCATCAAGGTTACCGCTTTCCGGCGCGGCGTCACCGTCGCCGTGATGCTGCGCGAGCTGCTGGCTCGCGAGTTTCCACCCACCGAAGGAGATCAGCCATGACCGGCAAAACCGCGCGCGCTGCGCATGAACACCCGCTGGCGAACGGGCCTGCCCCGTTCACCACAATGGTCGAACTGACCTTCCAGAAGAAGAAGGTCGAGCGCTGGATACGCTTCGGCCGCAAGAGCTTTGAGCAGATCATCGACCGCCGCCGCAGTCTGATCGGTTTTGCGCCCGAAAGCATCTTCGCCTTCGTCCGCTGGGCCTCCAACGATTACGGCACCATCGTTTCGCGGCTCGACATCCTGCGCGCCGCCGGGCGTGGCGAACCGTACCAGACCGTGCCCTTCGTTCGTCCCGGCGGCGCGATTTTGCTGCGTATCGATGGCTGGCCGAAGGTCCAGCGGGTGCTGGCCCTGATTGATGCCGTGGACGCGCTTGGCGTCGATCCGGCGGATGTTGCGCCGGACCATTGGCGGCACGTCCACAACCATTTGAGTGCCGGTCAGGAACCCAATCCCTACACCCCGGAGCGCCATGCCGCATGGGTCAGCCGCGAGAGAATCGCGCCATGAGCCGCCGTCATATACTCGCCGTGTCCATGCTGGCCGTCGGTACGCTTGTCGCCACGGCGGTTGCCGATCAGCCAACCCGGCTGATCTGGAATGCAACCGCCAGCGCGCCCATCGGCTTCTACATAGTTGCTCCCGCCGATGCGCTCGAAGTTCCCGAACTCGTCGTCATCGCGCCGCCCGAACCGCTGCAGCGGTTCATGGTCGAGCGCGGCTATATCGGGCGGGGCGTGCCGCTGCTGAAGCGCGTCCTCGGCTTGCCGGGACAGCGCGTCTGCCGCAGCGGTGCGACGATCACCGTCGATAACGTCGAGATGGGCGATGCGCTGGAGCACGACCGCATGGGCCGCGATCTGCCGGTCTGGCAGGGCTGCCGCATCATCCGCGACGGCGAACTCTTCCTCATGAATTGGGACATCCGGGACAGCCTCGACGGCCGTTACTTCGGACCTGTTCCCGCCAGTTCCGTCATCGGCCGGGCGCTCCCGCTCTGGACCGATGAGGAAGGCGATGGCCGCTACGAATGGCGGGCGGCCACGCATTGAACCCACGCCAAATCCACCAACACAGGAGACACACCATGCCACAGATCGGTCAATTCGCGCGTGACGCATCCGGCTTCGCCGGTCAGCTCGTCACGCTCACCATGAAGCGTGATCTCGTCATCGTGCCCGCTGAACATTCCGATGCGGAGAATGCGCCGGACTATCGCGTCCATTACATTGAACATGACGGGCCGGAGGTCGGCGCTGCATGGAAACGCACCGGCGAAAAGGCTGGCGAATATCTCTCGGTGCTGCTCGACGATCCCGCCTTGCCGCAGCCGATCCGCGCCAATCTGTTCCGCGATGACGACACCGGCTCGTCATGGTCACTGCACTGGAGCCGCCCGCGGCCCCGCGAAGATCGGGACTGAGATCATGCGATCCCTCGCCCTTCTTCTCTTCACGGCCCTTCTGTCGGCTGGCAGCGGCTCGATGCCGGCCATGGCGCAGGTCACGCCGCAACCCGCGCCTGTTACCGCGCATCCCCATGCTGCTTTCATTGCAGAGGCGTCACAGCGTTTCAGCATTCCAGAGCAGTGGATTCGGGCCGTGCTGCGTGTGGAAAGCGCGGGCGATGTGCGCGCCATTTCATCGGCAGGCGCGATGGGACTGATGCAGGTCATGCCCGATACCTGGGCGGGCCTGCGCAGCCGCCATGGCCTCGGGCGCGATCCTTACGATCCGCGTGACAACATCCTCGCAGGTACGGCGTATCTGCGGGAGATGTGGGACCGCTATGGCAATGTCGCGGCCATGCTTGCCGCCTACAATGCCGGTCCCGGTCGCTATGACGAGCATCTGGCGACAGGTCGCACTTTGCCCGCAGAAACACGCGCCTATGTCGCCACGCTCGCACCTGTTCTCGGCAGTGCGACTGCGCCTGATGTGCCGACGATCGTGCCGCCGCCGCCACCGGATTGGCGCGAAGCCCCGCTCTTCGTTGCGCAATCCGGCGGCATTTCAGCGGCGGTTAATCAGCCATCGAGCGACATCCACGCAACCGCTTCTCTGCGCGATCCCGCCGTTCAGGAGCCGCAGGACAGCGGCATATTCGTGGCCCTTGCGAGCGATGGCGACAAGCCATGAGCATGGCGTTTACGCGCTCGTTCGGTCCATTTCCGGTGTGCAGTCAGGCTTGGGTGCGCCTGGCAGCATTCCCGGCAGGAAGGGCAAAAAGGGAAGGAAAGGCGGAGGGCAAGATAAAGGAAACCGGCACCCTGTCGGGGCGGTTTCTGGGCAAGCCCTTGTCTGCACACTGTTTTGGGACGCGGCGCACGGCACCATGCTTTTGGGCCTCGCGTGCCGCGATATGGCGCAAAGCCATGGCGTTGCTGGGTTTTGACCGGCACTCTAACCGAATATCGGCCGATTTTCCGCCGTCACGGCTTCGGATACGATGATGAGTGGCGACGACGAGAACCGCTTTCTCCCGAAGCCTGGCCGCATCAGGTCGGACGTGCCGAAGGCGGGCAAGGCGAAGAGCTTTCTGACGCAGGCAAAGAAGCTGGCGCGTCAGCATAGCAACCGCCCCGGCAGATCATCATCATTCGCATCACGGACCTACTCGTCGCCTTCATCTGGTTCGGCTGGAAAGAGTGGGAAGGCATCGCGGGCCGGCAAAGGTCCGGGCGTCAAGCGTGGCCGTGGTGCGGCCTTTGTCCGCGTCCGAACGCTGTCGGGCGGCTGGCGGCACAGTGCGGCCGGCGTGCGCCGCGTCGTCGTCAAGACCCGTTATGCCCAGAGCGCGTGGAAGAATGGCAAAGGGGCTGCCCATCTGCGCTACATCCAGCGCGACGGCACCTCGCGCGATGGCGAACGTGGCCAGCTCTATTCGGCGACCGAGGACCGCGCTGATGGAGATGCCTTCCTTGATCGCGGCAAGGATGATCGCCACCAGTTCCGCTTCATCGTCTCGCCCGAGGATGCCGCCGATCTTTCCGATCTCACCGACCACACCCGCGATCTGATGAGCCGCATCGAGGCCGACCTTGGCACGAAACTCGATTGGGTGGCGGTCAATCACCACAATACCGGCCATCCCCATGTCCATGTCATTGTTCGGGGGAAGGACGATCTGGGCGAGAACCTGGTTATCAATGGCGACTATCTCGCCAATGGTATTCGTGAGCGGGCGAGCGAACTGACCACGCTGGAACTCGGCCCCGTGACCGAGATCGAGCAGAGCCGCAAGCTGTCTGCCGAAATCGATCAGGACCGCTTCACGCGCATCGACCGCGCCATGACCGAGGAAGCCGAAGAAAGGTTCCTCGATCTGCGCCACGAACCGGCAGATGCACGCCGCCAGTTCAACCGCACACTTCGCCTGCGCCGTCTCGCCAAGCTGGAAAAGATGGGGCTGGCTACGGAACATGCACCCGGCGTCTGGGAGCTTGGCGCGAAGATGGAACCGGCGCTGCGTGAACTCGGTGAGCGCGGTGACATCATCCGCAACATGCACAAGGCGCTGAAGGCCGATGGGCAGGAACGTGATCCGATGACCTTCCAGCTTCACGATGCCGCACCCGCGGCGCCCATCACCGGCCGCGTCGTGGACAAATATCCCACCGACGAGATGGGCGAGAACCTGACGCTCGTGGTGGACGGCATCGACGGGCGAACACACCATCTTCCCGGCATTGATCCGGCCCGCGTCGAAGATGCCCGGATCGGCAGCATCGTGGAAGTCGGTCCCGCCGATACAGCACAACGTCCCTCTGATCGCACCATCGCTGCGATCTCGGAAAATGGTATCTACCGACCGAGCCGCCACCTCGAACAGGCGAAGTTCGAGGGACGTGTGCCGGGTGGCGATTATGAGGGCTATGTCGATGCCCATGTCCGGCGATTGGAATCGCTACGCCGGGCCGGGATTGCCGAGCGGATCGACGCCGACCAGTGGCACATCCCCGAAGACTTCGAGAGCCGCGCCACCGCCTATGATGCCGGTCGCAACCGGCAGGCCAGCATCCGTGTCGTCTCGACCTTCGATCTGGAAAAGCAGATTGGGTCCGATGGCGCGACCTGGCTCGACCGGCGATTGGTCACACCGGACGCCTCGGACCTTACCCCGGCAGGGTTCGGCCAGCAGGTGCGCGAGGCTATGGACCAGCGGCGTGAACACCATATCGCACAGGGCGATGCCACGCGGCAGCAGAATGGACGCATCCTCTATCGGCGCAACCTGCTCGCCAATCTGCGAGAAAGGGAAGTGGCCCGCGTCGGTGCGGAAATGGCCAGCAGCAAAGGCTTGCCGTTCCGGGCGGCTGCCGATGGCGAAAATATCAGCGGCAAGTTCACCGGGACCGCACATCTATCGAGCGGCAAGTTCGCCATTGTCGAAAAGAGCCACGAGTTCACTCTTGTCCCATGGCGGCCAGTGATCGACCGCCAGCTCGGCCGCGAGATTGCGGGCATCGTGCAGGGTGGATCGGTATCGTGGCAAATGGGGCGAACACGAGGGCTCGGGATTTGAGCCTTTGCCGATCTGGCACCTCGCAAATTGTTCTGTCGACATCGGCATCTGAAAGGGCCTGTCCGATGTGCCGCCGATAGTATCCGGCAACACGGCACCCCTGCTTTTCCTATTGCCGCTTTCGAAAACGTCTATTCTTTGATCGGCTCCGACTCTCTTGCCGATTGGAGCCTGTATGCGTGGTGGCCGAATACTCTGGGGCCAGATCATTGTCGTATTCACCATTGTCCTGGTGATGGTCTGGACTTCGACACAATGGGTGGCCTTCCGCCTTGGCTTTCAGCCCCAGCTCGGCAATCCATGGTTCGATGTTGCGGGATGGCCGGTCTATTATCCTCCGGCCTTCTTCTGGTGGTGGTTTTCCTATGACGCCTATGCGCCCGGTATTTTCACCGAGGGCGCGTTCATCGCCACGTCCGGGGCGTTGTTCGCTATCGCCGCCGCTTTTTTCATGTCGATCATCCGGGCGCGCGAGGCGCGCAACGTCGCCACCTACGGTTCGGCGCGATGGGCCGAAGACAAGGAAATCCATGCTGCCGGATTGCTCGGTCCCGATGGCGTGGTCCTGGGAAGGCACAGCAAGGACTATCTCCGACACGACGGCCCCGAGCATGTCCTTTGTTTCGCGCCCACCCGATCAGGCAAAGGCGTCGGCCTCGTTGTGCCGACGCTGCTGACCTGGCCGGGAAGTTGCATCGTGCATGACATCAAGGGTGAGAACTGGAATCTGACGGCCGGCTTCCGGTCCCATCACGGCCGCGTCCTACGGTTCGATCCGACCAATGTGCATTCCGCAGCTTACAACCCGCTGCTGGAAGTCCGTCAGGGGGAATGGGAAGTCCGCGATGTCCAGAACATCGCGGACATTCTGGTCGATCCCGAAGGCAGCCTCGACAAGCGTAACCATTGGGAAAAGACCAGCCATTCGCTGCTGGTCGGCGCGATCCTGCATGTCCTTTACGCCGAGAAGGAAAAGACGCTCGCCGGCGTTGCGAGTTTTCTGTCCGATCCCCGCCGTCCGGTCGAGGCAACCTTGCGCGCCATGATGGACACGCCGCATCTGGGCGAAGCGGGTGTGCATCCGGTCATTGCTTCGTCGGCACGCGAGCTGCTGAATAAGTCCGAAAA
Source organism: Pannonibacter carbonis (assembly GCF_003012935.1). Lineage (GTDB taxonomy): Bacteria > Pseudomonadota > Alphaproteobacteria > Rhizobiales > Stappiaceae > Pannonibacter > Pannonibacter carbonis. The sequence goes on from NZ_PUDR01000013.1 coordinate 58,048, forward strand.
CGAACGCTCCGGCGTGCTGTCCACGGCGATGTCCTTTCTCGGCCTTTACCGAGATCCGGTCGTGGCCCGCGTGACGGCCCGCTGCGACTGGCGCATTGCCGATTTGGTCGGAGCAAAAGAACCCGTCAGCCTCTACCTCGTCGTACCGCCCTCGGACATCAATCGCACAAAACCGCTGATCCGCCTCATCCTCAATCAGGTCGGGCGGCGGCTGACCGAGGAGCTGGAAACCACCGAAAAACGCCACCGTCTCCTGTTGATGCTGGACGAGTTCCCCGCGCTCGGGCGGCTTGATTTCTTTGAATCGGCGCTCGCCTTCATGGCCGGCTACGGCCTCAAAGCGTTCCTGATCGCGCAGTCGCTCAACCAGATCGAGCGGGCCTATGGACAGAACAACGCCATTCTCGACAACTGCCATGTGCGTGTCGCCTTTGCTGCCAATGATGAACGCACCGCCAAACGGATCAGTGATGCGCTCGGCACGGCGACAGAAATGCGCGATTCCACCAACTATGCCGGTCATCGCCTCGCGCCATGGCTCGGGCATCTCATGGTTTCACGGCAGGAAACGGCGCGGCCACTCCTGACGCCCGGCGAAATCATGCAGCTTCCGCCAACCGACGAGATCGTCATGGTGGCGGGCGTGCCGCCGATCCGCGCGGCTAAGGCGCGCTATTACGCCGATACGCGGTTTCAGGAACGGGTGTTGCCGCCGCCCGATCTGCGCAAGCCGTCGGTGAAGATGGTAACATCGGCGCCAGACGACTGGACGAGCCGTGTTGTTGCGGCCGCGGCCGGCCACGGCCCCACGTCGAACACGTCCGACGACGATCCTGCCAATGCCGGTATCCGTCGTGAGCCGGAGCTTCCCGAGCATGAGGAAATCATCCCGCCACCACCGCCGCCATCGCAGGAGTTTGATTTTCTCGATGATGAGCCCGACGTCGATGCCGCCAAAGCCCGCGCCATGCGTCAGCGGATGCGCATGGTCGCGCGGCAGGCGTCACTCGACCCAAATGACGGCATCGAGCTTTGAGAAGGAAGACAGGCATGACGAGTCGCACCCGCATGAATGTCTACTTCTCCTCGGATCTGCTGAAGCAGGTCGAGGGTCTGGCGCTGCGTCGCAATGTTTCAAAATCCGCAGTGATCGAGGCTGCGGTCGCATCCTTCCTGTCCGGTGACACGACCGAACGGCTAGAAGCCGCAATGTCGCGACGCCTGGATAAGCTTGGCCGCCAGTTCGATATGCTGGACGAAGATGTCGCCATCCTCGGCGAGACGCTTTCGCTGTTCGTACAATTCTGGCTCACCATGACGCCGCCGCTGTCAGATAGCGCGAAACAATCGGCGCGCATCAAGGGCAACGAGCGCTTCGAAGGCTTCATGCAGACGCTGGGCAAGCGCCTGGCTTCCGGCGACAGGTTCCTGAAAGAGTTGTCGCGGGATATGGATTCGCTTCCCGATCTTTCGTCGCAAGGCCAGTCTGAAGCCGATGGAAACCAGCCCTGAACGTTCGATCCATCCGATTTGCCGCCGTCAGCCGCCGATGCCCGCACGCGCACAAACATCTGTTGAAACGGCCCTAAATCAGGTTCTTTTAATCGACCCCAATCCGGGGTCCGTCTTTTGCGCGTCCCGCCATGAACGGGGCCGCCATGACCGCATCACATCAGAAACCCGAGACGATTGCGCGTGGTGCGCGGATGCTGCGCACCGCGCTCGGGGCATCGATTGCCCGGTTTCTGGAAGATCCCGGTGTGGTCGAGGTGATGCTGAATCCCGATGGCCGCATCTGGGTGGATCGGCTCTCCGAAGGTCTGGCCGATACGGGAGAGAGGCTGTCTGCGGCTGATGGCGAGCGGATCGTCAGGCTGGTCGCCCATCATGTTGGCGTCGAAGTTCATACCCGAAGTCCGCGTGTATCGGCCGAACTGCCTGAGACCGGAGAGCGCTTCGAAGGGTTGCTGCCGCCTGTCGTCACGGCGCCGACCTTTGCCATCCGCAAGCCCGCCGTCGCGGTGTTCACGCTCGACGACTATGTAAACGCCGGGATCATGACCAGCCATCAGGCCGAGGTGTTGCGCCTGAACGTCGCCACGCGGGCCAATATCCTCGTCGCGGGCGGCACCTCCACTGGCAAGACCACGCTGACCAACGCGCTGCTGGCAGAAGTCGCCAAGACTTCGGATCGCGTCGTGATCATTGAAGACACGCGCGAACTGCAATGCGCCGCGCCCAATCTGGTCGCGATGCGCACCAAAGATGGCGTGGCGACGCTCTCCGATCTGGTGCGTTCGTCGCTACGCCTGCGCCCGGATCGCATCCCGGTCGGCGAGGTGCGCGGGTCCGAAGCTCTCGACCTCCTTAAAGCCTGGGGCACCGGCCATCCGGGCGGGATCGGCACCATCCATGCCGGTTCCGGCATTGGCGCGCTGCGACGCCTCGAGCAGCTCATCCAGGAAGCCGTCGTCACCGTCCCGCGCGCCCTGATCGCCGAGACCATCGACCTTGTCGCCGTTCTTGCCGGACGTGGATCGTCCCGCCGCCTGGTCGAACTCGCCCGCGTCGATGGGCTGGGAGCGGACGGCGACTACGCCATCACGCATCCCATTACTTTGGCAACCACCCCGAAAGGAAACCCTTCATGATCCGCACGATTTCACGCGGCTGCCGCATCATGGCAACCGCCGCTGCCACTGTTTCCATCAGTCTGATGCTGGCGCCTGCCGCACACGCCTCCGGCTCCTCCATGCCCTGGGAGGCCCCGCTTCAGTCGATCCTCCAGTCGATAGAAGGTCCTGTCGCCAAGATCATCGCCGTCATCGTCATCATCGCCACCGGCCTGGCGTTGGCCTTTGGCGATACCTCCGGCGGCTTCCGCCGCCTGATCCAGATCGTCTTCGGCCTGTCCATCGCCTTCGCTGCGTCGAGCTTCTTCCTGTCGTTCTTCTCGTTCGGCGGCGGGGCGCTCATCTGATGGCGGGCGGGTTTGAACAGCTCGATGCGGTGCCGGGCTTCTCCATCCCGGTTCACCGGGCGCTGACCGAGCATATCCTGCTCGGCGGCGCACCGCGTTCGATTGCCATCGTCAACGGCACGCTGGCCGGCGCCGTCGGCCTCGGCCTTCGTCTCTGGCTGGTTGGCATCGCCATCTGGGCGGTCGGACATTTCCTCGCGGTATGGGCTGCCAAACGCGATCCGCTTTTTGTCGAGGTGGGCCGCAGGCATCTGCGCATCCCCGGTCATCTGTCGGTGTGAAGGCGCGCCCATGATGAACCTCACCGAATATCGCCGTACCGCCACCCGCCTCGCGGATTTCCTGCCCTGGGCCGCGCTCGTTGGCTCGGGCGTCGTGCTGAACAAGGACGGCAGTTTCCAGAGGACAGCGAAGTTTCGCGGGCCGGATCTGGATTCCGCTGTCGCCGCCGAGCTGGTCGCGGTCGCCGGGCGCATCAACAACGCCGTGCGCCGCCTCGGCTCCGGCTGGTCGATCTTTGTTGAGGCTCAACGAAGCGAAGCCGCGATCTATCCCGGCAGCCAATTTCCTGATCCGGCTTCCGCTCTGGTCGATGCCGAGCGCAAGGCTGCCTTTGAGGAAGCGGGCACGCATTTCGTGTCAGGTTACTTCCTGACCTTCCTCTGGCTGCCACCCGCCGAAGATGCAGCTCGCGCCGAGACCTGGCTCTACGAGGGCCGTGAGCAATCCGGCGTCAATCCATGGGAGCTGATGCGCGGCTTCATCGACCGCACCGACCGCGTGCTGGCGCTGCTCGACGGCTTCATGCCCGAATGCCACTGGATCGATGACGCGGGCACGCTGACCTATCTCCATTCCACGATTTCCACGAACCGCCATCGTGTCCGCGTACCCGAAGTGCCCATGCACCTCGATGCGCTGCTGGCCGATCAGCCGCTGACTGGCGGTCTGGAACCGCGCCTTGGTGACAAGCATCTGCGCGTCCTGACCATTATCGGCTTTCCGACAGCGACCACGCCCGGCCTGCTCGACGAGATGAACCGGCTCGCGTTCCCGTATCGCTGGTCCACCCGCGCCATCCTGATGGACAAGACGGACGCGACGAAACTCCTCACCAAAATCCGCCGTCAATGGTTCGCCAAGAGAAAATCCATCGCCGCGATCCTCAAGGAGGTGATGACCAACGAGCAATCGGCGCTGGTGGACACCGATGCGTCCAACAAGGCGCTCGATGCCGACATGGCCTTGCAGGAACTGGGCGCTGACGTCGCCGGCATGGCCTATGTCACAGCAACCGTCACCGTCTGGGACGCCGACCCCCGTATCGCCGACGAGAAGCTGCGTCTGGTCGAGAAGATCATTCAGGGCCGTGACTTCACGGCCATGCCGGAAACTGTCAATGCCGTCGATGCCTGGCTAGGCTCGATCCCCGGACATGCCTACGCCAATGTCCGGCAGCCGCCGATCTCGACGCTCAACCTCGCCCACATGATCCCTCTATCGGCCGTGTGGGCGGGGCCGGAACGGAACGAACATCTCGGAGCGCCCCCCTTGCTGTACGGCAAGACCGAAGGTTCGACTCCGTTCCGGCTTTCCCTTCATGTCGGCGACGTGGGCCATACCCTCGTCGTCGGCCCGACCGGCGCGGGCAAGTCCGTGCTGCTGGCGCTGATGGCGTTGCAATTTCGCCGCTATGATCGCAGCCAGATTTTCGCTTTCGATTTCGGGGGATCGATCCGGGCATCCGCGCTCGCCATGGGGGGCGACTGGCATGATCTCGGCGGTGGGTTGACCGAGGGATCGGAGGTTTCCGTTTCCCTGCAACCGCTGGCGCAGATCGATGATGCCTATGAGCGGTCATGGGCCGCTGACTGGATCGCCGCGATCCTGATGCGTGAAGGCATGACCATCACGCCGGAGGTGAAGGAGCACATCTGGACGGCACTGACATCGCTGGCATCCGCCCCGGCGGGGGAACGGACCATCACCGGCCTTGCCGTGCTGCTGCAATCCAACGATCTGAAACAGGCGTTGCGCCCATACTGCATTGGCGGCGCCTATGGCCGGTTGCTCGACGCCGAGGCCGAACATCTCGGATCAGCCGATGTACAGGCCTTCGAGATCGAGGGGCTGGTCGGCACTGGGGCTGCGCCTGCCGTCCTGTCCTATCTGTTTCATCGGATCGGCGACCGGCTCGACGGTCGGCCAACCCTGCTCATCATCGACGAAGGCTGGCTGGCGCTCGATGATGAGGGGTTCGCCAATCAGCTCCGCGAATGGCTGAAGACACTCAGGAAGAAGAACGCTTCCGTCATCTTCGCCACGCAGTCGCTCTCGGACATTGACGGCAGCAATATCGCGCCCGCCATCATCGAAAGCTGCCCGACGCGGCTGCTTCTCCCGAATGAACGCGCCATCGAGCCGCAGATCACGGCAATCTACCGCCGCTTCGGCCTCAATGACCGGCAAATCGAGATCCTCGCGCGGGCCACGCCCAAGCGGGACTACTACTGCCAATCGCGGCGCGGCAATCGCCTGTTCGAGCTTGGCCTCAGCGAAGTCGGTCTCGCGCTCTGCGCCGCATCATCCAAATCCGATCAGACCCGTATCGCCGAACTCGTCGCCGAGCATGGGCAGGACGGTTTTCTCGCGGCCTGGCTGCGCGATCGCGGCGTCGAATGGGCCGTCGATCTGATCCCGAACCTTACCAATCTTGTCGAACGGACAGAGCCTGCTCGGCCGGTCGCGCCGGATCAAATCCATCCAGATGACAGCCAAGAAAAGGAGACCCTGCCATGATCCGTATCCCCGTTTCCCGATATGTCAGTGCATCCGTGCTGGCGCTGACGCTCGCCATGCCTGTTGCACTGTCGCCCATGCTGACAAGCCCCGCTCACGCTTTTGGCTTCGGCCGCATCGTCTATGATCCGACCAACTATGCCCAGAACCTTCTAACCGCCGCCCGTACGCTGGAGCAGATCAACCACCAGATCACCTCGCTTCAGAATGAAGCGCAGATGCTCATCAATCAGGCGAAGAATCTTGCCAATCTGCCGTATTCCTCGCTCCAGACTTTGCAGCAGAACGTCCAGCGCACGCAGCAGCTTCTGGCTCAGGCGCAGAACATTGCCTTCGACGTGCAGAACGTCGACCAGGTGTTCCAACAGAAATACGGCAAGGTTTCGCTGTCCGCGACCGACGCCCAGCTCGTCGCCGATGCGCGGTCCCGCTGGCAGAATACGGTCGGCGGCTTGCAGGACGCCATGCGCGTGCAGGCCGGTGTCGTCGGAAATATTGACACCAACCGCGCTGAAATGTCCGCCCTTGTCGGGCAGAGCCAGAACGCGACCGGCGCGTTGCAGGCGACACAGGCGGGCAATCAGCTTCTCGCGCTCCAGTCGCAGCAGCTTTCCGACCTGATCGCGCTGATGTCCGCCAATGGTCGCTCCGAAGCCCTGATCGAGGCCGAGCGTGCCACCGCCGCCGAACAGGGCCGCATCCTGCGCGAGCGCTTTCTGACGCCGGGATCGGGCTATCAGCCTGGCAATGCCCGGATGTTCGGCAACGGCAACAACTGACCGGACAGGAGGGGCGCGACATGGACGGCAAGATGCTGGCGCGGCCGGGCGCGATCATATTCGTGGCCATCGCCATCACCGCGACGGTGATCGAAATGACACGCGAGGACGAACCAGCCCAGCCCCGTCCGGCCCCGGCGCTTCAGGCGCCTGCCGATCCACTGCGCCAGAGCCTGCGCCACTGCCAGCAACTTGGCGAGGCAGCCGTGAACGATCCCGACTGCCTCGCCATCTGGGCCGAGAACCGCGACCGGTTCCTCGGCCGGACGCCGGTGCCCGCCGCCCCGCATCAGAACGGGGGTCAGTGAACCATGGGCGGCACCGGCGTCATCGACAATTTCCTGGGCGTCTTCACCAGCTATATCGACAGCGGCTTCGGCCTGCTTGGCGGCGAGGTCGCCTTCATCGCCACCACGCTAATCGTCATCGACGTGACGCTGGCCGCACTCTTCTGGTCCTGGGGTGCGGATGACGACATCATCGCACGCCTCGTCAAGAAGACGCTTTTTGTCGGTGTCTTCGCATACCTGATCGGCAACTGGAACAATCTCGCCCAGATCATCTTCGACAGCTTCGCTGGTCTTGGCCTGAAAGGTTCGGGCACCAGCTTTTCCGCCGCCGATCTACTGCGGCCCGGCAAGGTGGCGCAGACCGGCCTCGATGCCGGTCGCCCGCTGCTCGAATCCATCTCGGATATGATGGGCTACTGGTCCTTCTTCGAGAACTTCATCCAGATCGCCTGCCTGATGTTCGCCTGGGCGCTGGTGCTGCTCGCCTTCTTCATTCTCGCCGTGCAGCTCTTTGTCACCCTGATTGAGTTCAAGCTGACCACGCTGGCCGGTTTTGTGCTGATCCCCTTTGGTCTCTTCGGCAAGACTGCCTTCATTGCCGAGCGCGTTCTTGGCAATGTCGTTTCCTCCGGCATCAAGGTGCTGGTCCTGGCCGTCATCATCGGCATCGGATCAACCCTATTTAGCCAATTCACGGCAGGCTTCGGCGGCGTGACGCCGACCATCGACGACGCCATGGCGATCGTGCTGGCCGCCCTTTCCCTTCTCGGCCTCGGCATCTTCGGTCCTGGCATCGCGTCCGGTCTGGTTTCTGGCGGCCCGCAGCTTGGCGCAGGTGCGGCTGTTGGAACCGGCCTTGCCGCTGGCGGCATGATGCTTGCCGGCGGCGCTGCCGCAGGCATGGCCGCGAAGGGAGGGACAGCGGCGCTGTCGGGTGGAGCTGCGGCTGTCCGTGGTGGTGCTGCCGCCGCAGGTGCGGCGAGCGCCGCCTACAGTGTCGGCTCGCTTGGCCAGTCCGGCGCTGCCGGTGTTGCCTCCGGTCTGGGCGGTGTTGCCCGTGCCGCAGGCTCTGCTGCCGCATCGCCCCTGAAGCGCGCCGCCTCGAAGGCATCGGAAAGCGTCACGTCCAGCTTTTCCGATGGAGCGCGTGCCGGCTTCGGCGTCACTGGTGGCTCTTCCACGGCTGGAACTGTCGGAGGTGCCAGCGAGGCCGCGAGTGCTGGCCCATCGCCCGCCGCGCAGGCTGGCGGCTCTCCGGCATGGGCAAAGCAGATGCAGCGCAAGCAGACACTCAGTCACGGCACGTCGATGGCCGCCCATGCCGTGCGCGCTGGCGACAGCCATGGCGGCGGCTCCTCCATCAATCTTTCTGAAAGTGACCGCTCATGAACATCTTCAAACGTCCATCGGCCCATTACGGCAAATCGCCCGAACCCGAGACGCCCTATCAGAAAGCTGCCCAGGCCTGGGACGAGCGTATCGGTTCGGCTCGCGTGCAGGCTAAGAACTGGCGCATCATGGCCTTCGGCTCACTGATCCTCTCGGCCGGTTTCGCCTCTGCTCTGGTCTGGCAATCGGCGCGCGGGACGGTCGTGCCCTGGGTGGTGCAGGTCGATAATCTCGGCCAGGCCCAGGCCATCACCGCAGCCACGGCCGATTACCGCCCGACCGATCCGCAGATCGCCTTCCATCTTGGCCGTTTCATCGAGCAGACGCGCTCGATCCCGGCGGATGCCATCATCGTGCGCCAGAACTGGCTGCGCGCCTATGAGTTCACCACAGATAGGGGAGCGGCCGCGCTCAACGACTATGCCCGCGCCAACGATCCGTTCACCCGTGTCGGCCGCCAGCAGATCGCAGTCGAAGTTTCCAGCGTCATCCGCGCCTCGAACGACAGTTTCCGCGTCGCCTGGACCGAGCGCCATTACGAGAACGGGCAGCTTTCCACGACCGAGCGCTGGACCGCGATCCTGACCATCGTGATCCAGACCCCGCGCGATGCCGAGCGTCTGCGCGCCAATCCGCTCGGCATCTACGTCAATGCAATTTCATGGTCGCGGGAGATGAGCCAATGACCATCGCGTCTTCCCGCAATTCCGCCTTGCCGGTTTTCCGTAAACCCGCCTTCGCGGCTTTGTTGCTTTCGGCCACCATGCTCGCCGGCTGCGCCACCAACAAAGCGCCGCAGTTCAGCTATGATGCCGATGTGCCGGCGTTGCCCGTCGTGCCGACCGCTGTCACGGATGACCGGCCTCGGCCGCTTCACACGCCGCCGGCCTGGACGGTCGCACGCGGCGGCACTGCTGCCGGAACACCGGCAGGCCGCGTCGAGAACGCCAATGCCGCCGCCCGCGTCGAGCCGCGCCGCGAGGGTTACTATAACGCCATCCAGATCTATCCCTGGTCGGAAGGCGCGCTCTATCAGGTCTATGCAGCACCAGGACAGATCACCAATGTAGCGCTGGAGCCGGGCGAAAGCCTGACCGGCGCGGGACCAATCGCGGCGGGAGACACCGCCCGCTGGATCATTGGCGATACCGAGAGCGGGAGCGGTACGTCGCGCCGGGTCCATATTCTCGTCAAACCATCCCGATCCGACATCTCAACCAATCTCGTGGTGACGACCGATCGGCGCACCTACATGATCGAGCTGCGCGCCCGTGAGGCGCTCTACATGCCGTCCGTATCCTGGTCTTATCCGGCGCTGCCTGCCGGTCAGCGCCAGACCGTTCCGGCAGCACCCATCATCCCGGTCGAGGCGGCACGCAACTATCGTTACAGCCTGACTGGAGATACGCCGCCATGGCGGCCGATTTCCGTCTTCGATGATGGCCGCCGTGTCTATGTCGTTTTCCCGCGCGGCATCGTGCAGGGAGAGATGCCACCGATTTTCGTCATCGGTTCCGAGGGCGAGACCCAGATCGTCAATTCCCGTGTTCACCAGAACATCTTGATCGTCGATCGGCTGTTCGGAGCGGCTGAGCTGCGTCTTGGTAGCGGCAAGCAGCAGCAGACGGTCAGGATCGTTCGCATCGAGCAAAGACAAGCTGCCCAGCCCGCTAAAGCCGGAGAGCAACCGTCATGAGTGAAGAGGCTACCACCAACCCAACGCCGATGCGTCTGCGTGCCGAGCCGCCGCGCGTCACGCGCCTGTCGCGCAAGATGCTGGCCGGTGCCGGAGCTGTTGCGCTCCTCGGCATCGGCGGGGCGCTGATCTATGCGCTCCAGACGCGCGATATGAGCGGAAACGGTGAAGAACTCTATTCGACCGAGAACCGCGCCACGGCAGATGGACTGGCAGGTCTGCCGAAGGATTATACCGGGCCGGTCCTGGGGCCGGCATTGCCGGGCGATCTCGGTGGCCCGATCCTGGATGCCCAGAACCGGGGTCAGCCCGTCACGCCGCCCGCCATGGCGACGCCTGCCCGCGATCCTGCCGAAGAGCGCCGGCTTGCCGAGGAAGAAGCCGCACGTCTTAGCACCGTGTTCTTCCAGTCCGGGCCAAGAGTGGCGACGACAGCTGGCTCAACGATTCCGGGGCTTGTGGGGCCGGACCTTGGTGCCCAACCTGAAACGCAGGACCGGCACACAGCTTTCCTCAATGGTCCTGTGGATCGGCAGACCGTTGCCATGGATCGGATCATGGCGCCTGCCTCGCCCTACATCCTGCAGGCCGGGGCAGTGATTCCGGCGGCGATGATTACCGGCATCCGCTCTGATCTGCCGGGGCAGATCACCGCGCAGGTGACGGAGAATGTCTATGACAGTCCGACCGGCAGTCTGCTGCTGATCCCGCAAGGAACCCGCATCATCGGCCAGTATGATGCGGGCGTGCAATTCGGTCAGCGCCGCGTGCTGCTGGTCTGGAACCGCCTGATCCTGCCCAACGGCCGCTCCATCGTGCTGGAGCGCCAGCCCGGTGCGGACGCTTCCGGCAATGCCGGGCTGGAAGATGGCGTTGATTACCACTGGTGGGATCTGATGAAAGCGGCGGGGCTGTCCACGCTGCTCGGCATCGGCACGGAACTGGCGACCGACGACGAGGATCGCCTGATCCGCGCCATCCGCGACGGAGCGCAGGATACCATCAATCAGGCCGGGCAACAGATCGTCCAGCGCCAGTTGCAGGTCGCGCCGACCCTGACGATCCGGCCGGGCTACCCGGTCAGGGTCATCGTTACCCGCGATCTCGTACTCGAACCTTACAGGAACTGACCATGACGAAGCTGAAACTCGGCCCCCTCATCGAAGACAAGCCCGTGAAGGTGACGGTGGAACTGCCGGGGCCGCTGCACCGCGATCTTGCCGCCTATGCCGAAGTGCTGGCTCGCGAAACCGGCCAGCCCGCTGCCGATCCTGTCAGGCTGATTGTGCCGATGCTGGAACGGTTCATTGCGACAGATCGGGGCTTTGCCAGCGCCAGAAGATCTCGCTCATGAGGTGCCGCGCGAGTCATGGCGCGTCGCGGCGATGATTTCCATCAACGTATCGACGGCCTTTCGTGTCGCATCCCATTTGGCGGACTGGTCCATTTCCCGGTTCTGAAGGGTGAGGCTCACCGCGCCGTGTACCGTTGACCAGAACATGAAGCTGTAGCGCCTCAGATCCATGCCGGGCAAAAAGCCTTGGCCCTGAGAGCAGCGAAGTCCCGTCAGCAATAGATTTAGTATCTGTCTTCCAGCTTCGCCCGACCATGGATCATCGCTGACTCCGAGCCGTGGCGGCGGTGTGAACATCAGCCGGTACAGCGTGGGGTTTTCCAGGGCAAAGCGGACATAGGCATAGCTGCCATCACGCAAATAGCCGAATGGATTGCCGCGCATCTGCTGGAAGACGGCCAGCTTTTCTCTGTAGAGCTGGTTGAAACCTTCGTCCCGAACGGCGCGCAATAAGGCGCTTTTGTTGCGGAAATGGCCGTAAAGCGCTGGCGCTGTGCATCCGATGGCATGCGCGACCGCAGTCAGCGGTACGTCGAGGTCGCCACGCTCCGACAGCAGCCGGATCGTTGCGTCGATTGTACGACGAGCAATATCAAGTTCTTGCTCTTTCCGGGGACGGGCCATTCCGATGCCTGTTGCAACTTGTCGTGAAAACTAAACGACATTTACTTTTTTCGTTGACGGGCCGGAAGTCAAGAAGCAGCATTCGGTAACTGAACGTCGTTTAGTTTGAGGATGTGCGGAGAGCCGATGAACGCACATAGATCGATTTTCGCGTTGATGATGGCGGGGTGCCCGTCAGAAACCGAACGCTGTTTCGGATGATGCACCATGGCTGTGATCGGGAACAATCAGACCTCGCCTGATGATAGCCTCACGAAGGTCGTTGAGGGGAAACCTGGCACATCTGCGGTCCGGCTGAACCAGTTGCGATATTTTGTTGCCGCCGTCGATTATGGGAGTTTTCGCAAGGCTGCTGCCGCGCTTTCGGTGCAGGAATCCTCCATCAGCCGACGAATCCGTGATCTCGAAGATGAACTCGGGGCGTCGCTTTTTATGCGAAATGCTGGCGGGGTGCGGTTGACCGTTGCCGGGCGGGAATTCCTGCGCAACGCTCGCCATGCTCTTCGCCAGATCGATATCGGGGTGACAAAGGTGGCAGCGGTTGGCCGGGCGGAGCAAGGGCTGATCAAGGTCGGGATATTCTCGTCCCTCGCATCCGGTTTTCTGTTCGATTTGCTTCGAGATTTTGGGTCACGCCATCCGAAGGTGCAGGTCGACATTATTGATGGAAATTCGCCCGAGCATGTCGCCGCTGTCCGCAAGCTTTATCTGGACGTCGCATTCATCACGGGAACGACAGCATGGGACGGATGCGAGACGGAGCATATGTGGTGCGAAAAGGTTTACGTGGTGCTGCCTGATGAACATCCTTTGGCGGGCAAGCCCGAACTTGGATGGGCCGATTTGGCTTCCGAGCGGTTCATCGTGAGCGATGTCGCGCCGGGACAAGAGATCCACGACTATTTGGTCGCTCACCTTGCTGGTCTCGGCCGCCACCTCGATATTCAGTCTCAGCAGGTCGGCCGCGACAATATCCTATCTCTGGTCGCTCTCGGTCGGGGCCTCACTCTGACGAGTGAAGCGACGACCGTCGCGCAGTTTCCGGGGGTCGTTTATCGGAAGCTTGCCGGTGAGGTGCTGCCGTTCAGCATGGTCTGGTCCGCGCAAAACGACAATCCAGCATGTCGGCGGTTATTAAGCTTGGCCCGGTCGATGGCGGGACCGGCCGGGAGAAAGTAGGATTTGTCGGCACATGCGATTGTGCCGACGTGTAAGGCTACCCCAAGTTGCGCCCATCGGCTATTCCAGCGACTTTTCGATGAAGCCGAGCGTATTGGCGTTCTCGACCAAGGTTCGCACCTTGGAGCGCTCGAGTCCTTCAGGCACTTCCGCCTCGATCTCGAGCCTGAGTTTCACCTGACTGCCCGGAAGCGTGGTGAGCTGTTCGACGATCGCCTCTACAATCTGGTGGATGTCCCGGGCCGGACGATCCGGCGAGATCATCACGGTGCCGGAAAACCGCGTCGGCTTCTTTTCCGGCGCAGGCGTGGTCGGCGCGTCGTCCATTGGCGGCCCATCGGGCCCCGGCGTGCCACCACCCGGCCCCGAGGCTGTGTCGCCCGATCCAGGCTGCACCGGCGCCGGGCGGTGGGCTTCGGCCACCTCCGGTGTCACGATGACGCTGTCGCTGTCGATCACGACCGCGGCGCTGGCCGCCCGCTCGATCGCCAGCCCCAGATAGGTGCCGGCCCCCTCCTCCCATCGCTCGGCATAGGCGAACGGACCGGGCAGCATGCCACTCACCGCCGCCTGCACCGCCTTGACCAGTACGTCCTGGCCCTTGAGACGCGGCAGGTAGATGTAGCGGTTGAGATATTCCCGCAGGTCCTTGAGCGACAAATGCGGCTTGTCGTTCCAGATGTATTTCTGCAGGTCTCGGTCGAGGCGCGACGGCCCCAATTCCGTCAGCAGGCCCTCCTCGGCCACCAGCTTCTTGCTCGCCCGGGCCAGCAGCCCGTCCTGCGCCGGAATCTTGCCCGACACCCATTCCCAATCCGCCTGTGCGCTTTCCTGGGCGGGATAGTGCAGATAGCACCACGCCTCTTTCAGGCGCGTCTTCATCGTCTCGTTCGCCTCGACCAGCTTCGCCTTGGCCAGCGCACTGTCGCTCTGGGTGAGGTTCAGCCGCTCGGTGTCGCGCACGATCTCGCCCCACGCCAGGGACGCGCGCACGGCGTCTTTCAGATGATCGAGCTGGCGGGCCTCCGCAGCGATGAACACCAGCATGTTGCGGTAGACGCGCGGCGTGCTGCCGCGCTGAGTGAGGATGTCCTTCGCCTCGACCAGCGCGTCCGAACCGTCGCGCCCGTTATGCGAATGCTGGACCCCCAGCACAACGACACGCACGCCGCCCGCCTCATCGGGGACTTCGGCTGACGAGGCCGGCGCGACCTGAACCGCGTCGAAATGCCCGCGATCGGCAAGCCCGTTCACGTATTTTCCGAGTTCGCTGTCGATCATCACATCGACCAGTGCCGCCTCGATCTGCGCCGCCTTGTCCGCTGCGATACGGTTAAGGCTCGCCGACATCGAGTACCAATAGCGGCCCAGATCGGCGTGCATGAACTTGGCCTGATTGGTCAGCCGGCGCAGCGCATCGCCGAAGATCGCCGGACGCTCGCCCGGCTGCACGACACCGAGATTGATCTGTTTGTCGTCGAGTCCGGTGTTCTGCTGCTGATGCGTCGGCGCCGTACCCATGAAGATCGCGCGGGCGACGCGGCGCGTCGCCGAATAGCGGTTAAGGTTGGGCGCCGATTGATCGACCTTGTACGGGGTGGAGGCCGTGCCATCGACGTCGCCGGCGATAATCGACTGCCAGGTCACGTCGAGATAATGGAGCAGTTCCGGCTCCACGCGCGGCGAACTCACCGCCACGCTGCCCGGCATGATCATCACTGACGGGTCTGCGTTCATCCAAAGTTCGTGGATCGCCTGCGCCATCAGGCGCAGGACGCCGCGCGTGCGCTGGAACTTCTCAAGCGAACCCCAGCTCGTATAGAGCTGGTCGAACAGCTCGGGATGGATCGGATAGGCCTTCTCCAGCTTGCGCCGATAATCCTCATCCGCGCAGCCTTGCGGGAAATCGTTGGCGTTTTCCCGGTACAGCTTGGCGAACTGCTTCAGCGTGTTGTCGCGATGATGGAACTTGTCGCCGGGGATTTCCTTGAACAGCCGCCGCCGGACGATCTCATAGCTCTCTTCCTGGCTCGCCGGCCGCCACGAGGATTCCACGCGGCTGAAGGTCTGCTTGAGGCGCGCGAGCGCCTCCTGGCCGCCTTCGCCGCCCACCTCGATCTGAGACGCCGGCAAGGAGGCGACCAGCAGCGTGCCGGGGCTGGCCTTAACCGCCTCGGTCAGCGACTGAACGAACGACAGGTTCGCATCGAACGAGCCGGACGGCAGGCCCTCGACCTTGTATATCTGGCGCAGATAGGCGACCCATTCATCGATCAGGATCAGGCACGGCGCATATTTCTTGAAGAGCGCCTCCAGAAGGTTGGAGCCTGGCGCAATGCCGCTGGCGTCATTTTCCGCCACCATGGCGAAGGCGTCTGCGCCGCCGAGCTGCCAGGCGAGTTCGCCCCAGGTCGTGCGGATC
This sequence comes from Pannonibacter carbonis, assembly GCF_003012935.1. GTDB lineage: Bacteria > Pseudomonadota > Alphaproteobacteria > Rhizobiales > Stappiaceae > Pannonibacter > Pannonibacter carbonis. The sequence goes on from NZ_PUDR01000013.1 coordinate 73,560, forward strand.
TTCAGGTCGCCTTCCGCGTGGAGCACGTCCTGCGGTCCTCGCGACGTGCCGACCAGGACCGCCCGATTGACGGCCTTCGGCACGGTCAGGCCGAGCTTGTCCAGCAACTGATCGAGGCCCGACAGGTCCTGCACCGGCGTCGGCCCGGCCATGTGATAGAGGGCCAGCATCGAGTGGGTCTTGCCGCCGCCGAAGTTGGTCTGCAGCTCGACGACCGGATCGCCCCCGCTGCCGGACAGCCGCTTGGCCGCGCCGATCAGCAGCGTGCTCAACCCTTCCGTCAGATAGGTGCGGCTGAAGAACTGGCGCGGATCGCGATATTCCGGCGGCGCGCTTCCCGAATGCACCTTGGCGAGGTCGGCCGCGAACTCTGCCTGCTGGAACTCACCGGTGGCGACATCCTGGTGCGGCTCGACCACCTCGCGCCACGGCAAGAGGCCGGCCACGGTATCGACCGAAATTTCGAGGCGCTGGGTCTTCCGGCGTTCCTCATTGCGCGCCAGCTCGGTGAACTTGGTGCGCAGGATGGTGTCGCGCATCTTGCCGAGCTGCTCGGCCGTTTCCCCCGCGCTGATCGCCTCCATCAGCCGACGCATGGAATCGAGCGCGCGCTCGGCGTCGTCATAGGTGAAAGTCTCATTGTGCGACAGCTTGTTGCGCACGTCGCCCAGTTCGTTGACCAGCGAGCGCTCCGCACGGCCAAGAACGGTCTTGAACGCCTCAGCCCAGAACCGATCCATCGCGTTGAACAGCGCGGCCTGATCCCAGCCGACCTCGCCGTTGCTGTTCGGGCGCAGGTTCGGCAGCTTCTCCAGAACCTGGACCTGCCAGTGCCCCTTGAGGGAGGTCTCCAGCCTCTTTTCGACGAAGGGGATCAGCGCCGACGGCAGCAGCTCCATCCCCTCAAACACATATTGGCGCGTACTTTTTGCCACGTCCCGTTCCCCCTTAAATATCCAACCGGATCTGACGATCGCCGCTTGTGTCGTGAATGGCCGCCGCGGCCTTTGTCAGCTCGGTCCAGTCGGCGATCAGGGCGTTGTAAGCCGTGGCCTCCTTGGCATCCTTCCGCTTGTTAGCGCTGATGTCGTAAAGGCAGTAGGCGAGATCCTTCACGGCCTCGGCCTGGGTGTTGATCTTCTTCATCAGGACGGCGGTGTCGTGGGAGATGCCGTCCTTCTCGTGCAGGCGGACCAGGTGCTGGAGGCATTCCCACACCGTCAGGTGGCCATCACTTTCCGGCTCCCAATCCCCGGCGAGTTCGTCGCGAGAGAGAATACGGACCTTGCCGGCGGCGCTTTCGACGATACCGGCGTGCTTGACGCTATCGACAGAGATACCGCGCGCGGTGGCGATGCTGTTGGCCGTACCGTATTCGCCCTTGCCCATGCCATTCTGCTCAAACCAGGTGATGGCGAACCGCGTGTCCGCGTCGAACTCGCCCTGGATGCCGCCGAGATATTCATCCAGTTCCCGGTTGATGAGCTGAAGTGCAGTTTTCACGCTCATCGGGCTGTCGTCGGATTCCAGCACGGCCTTGTAGCGCGAGAACACACCCATCCCGGGGCCGATGGCCGACTGCGGCATGTCTGCCGGCGCAATATTGGCAGCCTGAAGCTCGGCGATCGCCGGCGGCAGCTCGCGTTTCAAAGCACGGATGAATTCGGCACGTGAGATGATTTCGGCCGTGGCTTCCTTCTTTCGGCACACGAGAACGACCGAATTGGCGAGGGCGTTGGTGCCCTTGGCGATCAGCCGCCCGGGGCTTTCGGTACGAATGGGCCATGTGCCGAGCACAGAAAAACCAGCGGAAATAACCGCTTGCAGAAAGGTGGACCAGCCCGTTGAGCTGATTCCTTCCTGCTCAACTTCACTTTGCTTGAAAGCATAGTAGATCGTGGCGGGAAAATCTGCGGCCGTTCCGTCAGCCATTCTTCCAATTGCCGCCGTCATTCCTTCAAGGAAAAACTTCTCCGCTGCATCCGCACCGCCGTGCCGATAAGGGGTCGCAACCAATTCTTCAGTTTTCGGCGTCGCCAAAACACCGAAAATCGATGGATAGATTTCTTTTAGACTAGGCTTGAGCCAGCAAAAGAAAAAATCTGAAAGGTCTGCGTATCCGATGTTGTCATAATAGGGCGGATCGGATGAAATTACTGTTCCAGCCTCATAAATCACTTCCCCAGCATTAACTTGTTTAACAGATCCAATTCCTGACGCGGGGAAATCTGCAATTGCCCTGCTGATCTTATCGACCGGCGTCGACCAATTCCCCCCTGAGTTCGAGAAGAAGTTGACTTCAGCATAATCCCAGACCATCGGAATCGCTTGGCGAGCAAAGGTTTCGCGCAGGGCTCCTCGATCGCTCATCCAGCTTGTCACGGTTGAGCCGAGGTTTGTTAATTTCGAGATCGCGAAAGCCAAATATACACTCACCGCCTCCGCATATGCCTTTGCACCATCACCACCATCACGCAGCGGGGCCGTGTTGGAGGATTTGCTTGCAGCCGACGCATCAACCTCGACCTGCGCACGCACCTCATGCACTAGGCTGCTAAAGGTATTCAGGGCCACCAACTGACGATCAGTGAATAGATCACCGAAGGTCGTGAGTCCGTAGTCTACCGTCCAGAAATTGCGAGGATCGTTCGGCAGGCTGGCCTCGGGCTTCCACGCAGGCTTTGCCGACAAGGCCAGCGTTCTGTGCATATCCGTAGGTGCAACATAAGCACGGGTGCGATGGCCTTCGGCGACGATCGCGATCAGTGTCTGGCCCATTTTACCAGCGCGTCCGTTGCTCTTCACATAGTCAGGGGTGATGGCGGTATCCGACATAAGGCATCGGAAATTCGCGCCACGACCCGCCTTGGTCCCTTCCTTAGCCGCGGCGATCTCGGCTTTGGTTCCGCCATGCCTAATCCGATAGGAAATGGTCTTGGCCTGCTTATCGACCATAGGCTCGACCCAAGCCTCCTTGCCGGTCTTGGTGCTGAGCAGGAAGCTTGAAGCGATCGGCACCTGGACGTTGGCAAACGCAGGATCGGGACTAGGCACCGTTCGCGCCCAGATCCAGGCAACTACTGTCGCTTGGCCGCCACCATATTCCTTGGACAGCTCCACCTGCGGATATAGATTCCCGATGCGCTCCCACGCCTTCTCGCGCATCCACTCGCCATAATATTTGACGTCCTCGGCGAGCCCCTCGGCGTTGCGGTAGAATTGCCGGTCCTTCGCGCCCGGATGGATGGGCTGCTTGTCCTTGAACCTCGGTGGGATCTCGATCATCGCCTTGCCGATCATCACCGCGACCGGGTTCAGGTCGGACCCATAAGCGGGCAGACCGAGGCGTTGCGCCTCCAGCGGGATCGAACCGCCGCCCGAGAACGGATCATAGACCGGCGGCAGCTCGCCGCCGCAGCTCTTGCGGATCTCGGCGCGGGCGCGTTCCAGCACTTCCTCGTTGGTCGAGTTCTCCCACACCACAAGTTCCTCAATGATGCCGAACAGGCGCTTGCGTTCGGCCTCCTGCGCTTCGGGCGTGGGGAATTTCCCGGGGTCGCTCGACGGATCATCGACAAGCTGGGCGAACAGCACCGCGCGGCACGCCGCCAGTGGCCGCCGCGCCCACCACATATGCAGCGTGGACGGATGCCCATGCCGGATGGACTTTTCGCGTGCGGAGGCGGCGTTGATCGCTTCAAGCGGGATCGCAACCTCAATCAATTTCTTCTTGGTGTTAGTCGTCGAGGTCATAAACCAGCCTGTAGGTTGCGGGATGGATGGTCAGTTCGCCGCCGTCGCGCAGGGCGCGCAGGCGGGCGCCCGTCATCTCGACGGGACCACCCTCCGGGTTGATAAGAATGAAGGAATAGAGGTCCGGCTTCTGGTCGAGCAGCCCCCAGAGATCGGCCTCGAGCTGGAGCGGTTCGTGCTCCAGACAATGGTCCTTGGGATAATAATGCCGCAGAACCTCGCCGCCTGCCGAGCGGCGCTCCCACGGAAAACGTGTCCCGTTGGCGCGACCGATCCAGCTCCCGTCCGCATGGAAAAAACGGTCCTCGCCGTCAGCCTTGTAGCCTTCAGCCAACGCAAACCGCGCCATGACACTGGGGCGTGGCGGCTTCGGCGCGACGCGGGGCCTGCTCGCCATCTCCGTCTCGATCAGCTCTCGATCCGGTTCCACGGTTGGCGAGACGGGCTCAGGCTGCGACGCCGGCTCATCTTCGTCCGCCAGGAGGAGATCATCCGCATCCGCGGGCTCGGCATCACCGCGTTCGTCTTCCGCGACCTGGTCGACGCCATCATCATCGCCAGGCTTGGCAGGGAGTTGGACTTCGACGATCGGAGCGGCGGCGATGTGCTGGGGACCGAGCGTGAAATTCTCCTCGAGATATTCTTTGATATCCTCAGGCGAGCGCTCGAACGCATAGGCGAGCGCTGCGCGAATGTCCGCGCTCAGAGGCCTGCCGATCTCTTCCGGCACCCGCTTGGCAAGCTTGGCCTTGGATAACGGGCTGACAAACAGTTTGCGCTCGAGCCACAGAATATCGGTGAGACGCGCGGTCCCCGCCGGGACGCCATCGAGATAGGGTACAACCTCCAGCTTGGGTGTCTGGACCCAGATCGTCGCCGCGATCGCTTCCGCCAACGCCCGCACACGCTCGGTCTCGACCGCATCGGCAAGCTCAATCCGCCCGAGCTGGGTTCCGAAGGCCGTGAGCCAGGCGCGGTGATCGTCCATGCCGGCCAACAGCGACGGCTGGTGGAAGCGTTCTTCGACAAGGTCCGACAAGGCCGGCAACGCCGAGAACGGCGGCGCCTGCAGAATCTCGCCCGACAGTCGCTGAAAATCAGCGGTCTTGCGCTTGATCCATTCGTGCAGATGGCTCCACCGGAACAGGGTCTGCATGCTCAGCCCATAGCCGAGCGTCTCGATCGGCGCCCACTCGCCCACGAGGTTCAGCCAGTGCGCGCACTCTTCCCAGATGCGGGTCGGGTATCGGACCAACAGGGTGCGAACCCGCCGGGCGTCGTCGGTCGACAGCACCTTGCCCGAGGCCAGCGTCCCGAGCCATTGCAACGCCAGGTCCGCCGATGGGCGATCGGCGACGCCGATACGATGCCACAGACTGAGATCGAGCACGGACCCGCGCACGACCGCTGCGCCAGGAACATCCCCCTCGTCCCCCGCCAGGAAGACGCCGACTGACGTCACCCACGTGCCGTCCTGGGCGAGGATCAGTTTCTCCGCCTTGAAGGCGGTTCTGATGTTCTGCGCGTCGGCAGTCGAGCAGCCGTCGAGCAGCTGGTCGAGCCGACGATACCATTTCTCAACCTCATGGGCCGGAGCCTTGTCGGATTTCGCCAGGGCGCGCAGCCGGTCGAGCAAACGTCCGGGGCCGCTCGGCGTGCTGCGGACCCCGAGAAGATCGAGCAAGGGGCGCGTCGTCTCCCGGTCGAGCAGCCCATTCACAAAGGGCTCGACGTCGATCAAGGCTTCTGTCTCAGGCGTCCGGCGCACCAGGTCGGCCGGAAGCTGGATCATGTTGCGCGTGTCGGGAAGGCAGGGTTTTGCGCGCAGCTTCATCAACCAGTCCGCCAGCAGGCGTTCTGATGTGACCGATCGCGTTGAGCCCGTGGTCGCGACCTGCGACATGCGAGCGCTGACGGCGCGCGACCAATAGGCGTCGCGCTGATCCAGGATCTTGCCGGCGATCTTGGCCCAGATGCCGGCGTCCGCCTTCGACAACGCCTCCCAATGCCGCCAATAATCGGACGAGAAGTCCCAGTCCTCAATGACGAACTGGTTGGTGACATAGGGATAGTAGAGCGCGCCGCGCGCACCGCGCGCCTGCGCCTCCGCGGTAAGTTGCTGCCGACCATAGGCGCTCTGGCGCTTCTGAACGAGCGGCGCGAATGTCAAAAGCCCCGCACGACCGGACGACACCCAGCGGAGCCAATCTTCGCGCGAGCAGGATTTGAAGCTTGCTACATAGTCGCCGTGCAAAAGCTGCGCCGCCCGCACCGTCTCGGGCAGCAGCTCTTCCAGCGCGCCATTCTCATCAAACAGAACGCCCTTGCCGATCGGCCGAAGCGTCCGATCGGCGCAGGCATAGCGGAAGGATTCCCCAACGGTGACGCCGAGCTTGGCCGCGATCTGAGCGAGCTGGACGCACTCGGCCAGCTTCGGCTGCCCCGAGCCGAAATAGTCGGCGGCGACGCGTTCGATCACGGCATTGACGTCACTCGTGCCGTCGAGACCGATCTCTTCCAGCACCGCGAAAGCCGCCTCGATCGGGTCGTTGCGACCTTCTCCCTCCGCCTTGTCACGGCGCTGTTCGGCGAGGAACCGGGTCCAGTTCTGGTTAAGCACGATCAGATGGCTGGCGAGGAACTCCCAGTCTTCCTCAGATTGAAGCAGCTTCTTCTCGCCAAGCCGAACGATCTCCGAGGCCGCGTAGAGCACGTCCTTGCCCTGAACCGGCACAATCCGCAGGCTGTCGGTGTCATGGCACTGCCAGCCCGTCACCTCGGGCGCGATATAGGCCCACAGGTTCAATAGATGCCGCCAGGTCGAGGGCCGAGGGAGGTGGTGGCTCCGCAGGCGTGTCAGCAGATCGGACTTCGAGAACTCCTCGACCAGCCCCCAATGGACCAGCTTGGTCCGATCCCTGGACGAGACATGCTGGCACAGGGCGGGACGGGCCGTGGCGTCGAGCAACGCCATTGCTTGGTCAGCCGGCCAGATGTCGAATATCGGCTGCGGAACGGTGACGGCGCCCCTGGCGGCGACAAGCTGTCCCTCTTCGGTCAGCAACAGCGAGCGACCATCGATCGCCGCGTCAAACGCCAGCTCGACGATCGCACCACACGCCCCCTCGAGCGTCGTCGCTTCCCGGTCAACCTCGGGAAGCAGGCCATAGGCGTCCGCCCGATCCTGCGCGCTGGCGCCGGCCTTCTCCAGCCACTCCATCATCGCGCTTGCGGCGAGTTCGCCGGCCCGGTTCAGAAGCCAGCGATTGGTCGGCGAGGTTTCCGGATCCTTGATCTTGAGACGCGCCGGGTCCTGGATGAAGGGCGCATTACAAGCGAAGGGAAGCGCCGTTTCAACCCCGGTCGGCAGCACGACATAGAGTCTGCCCTTCGCGCCCAGCACGATCTCGACCCGGCAGGGCGGGAAATCACTACTGTCTTCAGCGCCCAGCATCCGCTCCTTACGGATCTCGTCGAGCGCCTCGTCCGGAAAGGCTTCCTCGCCCGATCGCACCAACAGGAAGGGATCGTCCGCCTTCTCATCGAGGGCCATCCATTCGCTCCCTGCGATGGGGCCGGGTCCAAGGCTCTGCCAATGCACCTCGCTCTCGCCGATCCGCAAGCGTCGGATTGTCTTGAAGAAGAGCAGTGAAACCGGGCTCTTCAACCATTCATCGAGGTTCTTTTCGACCTCCCGCCGCAACCGCGCATCGGCGATCGCCACTTCAACGCGCGTGACGCCCGACGTCAGATTGCGGCCGTCGATCCAATGCGGCTGGGTGAACCGTGCGCGCTCGAAGGCGACCGCCAGAGTCGGCGTGACAAGCTCGACACGATCGCCCAGGCTGAAGGTGCTCTTGAACCCGATCCCTCGAAACCCGATCGTGTGAAGGGCCCGCTTGTTGGAATAACCGAAGCGGCAGATCGAGGCGAAGTGGGCCTCGATGAAATCATCGCCATTGTGCTCGAACACGAAGCGCTCATTCTCGATCGACACACAGGCTTCGCTGGCGCCGGCATCGTCGGCGTTCTGGAGCAACTCAGAGAGGATATGGCGAGGGCTCTGGACCTGCTTGAAAAGCTGGTGCCAAGGCCCTGCAAGTTCAGGATCAGCCTCAAGCTGATCCCATCGCTTGGTGGCGCGGTCCTGGATCGGCTGGAAATAGTCGGGCCACGCGACCGGCGCCGTCGCCATCTGGGAGGTCGCGGTCATAACGGCGCCTCTGCGCGCTCCAGCAAGCGCCGCAGATCGAACTGGATCGCCGTTTCGAGGAACGACGGTTCCCGCTCCACAAGCGGACCGCGCACGTAACGAGGCGCCTGAGCGACGTCGGCGTTGACGGAGACGATCGCCAGGATGAACTTCTCCGGCTCATGCAGGGAGGTGATGACCTCCTGCCGCGTAACCATCACGCTGTCCGCGCCGTCGATGCGACCCTTGACCTCGATGAAGCGCAGATGCCCCGACCTCGGATCGTGAGAAGCGATGTCGTAGCCGATCTTCTGGGCCGAAACATCGGCCGGCACATTGCCCAGCGCCCGCTCCGCGGCCATGACCGCTTCCATCGCCGCAAGCTCGATCCGTCGGCGCGCGGTGGGATCTTCGGCGAAGTGGTTCGGGCTGCCTGGCGCCTGACGCGCTTCGAGCAGGCCCCGCGGAATGACGACCATGCCGCCCCGCACGCGCGGCGGCTGCGATGAGATGAACCGCTCGCGCTCAAGCTGGTCCATTCGGCGCTTCTGCCGTTCCGCCAGATCTTCCGCCCGGCGTTGGGCGTTCTGCCAGTTCACTCGCGTCTTCTTGCCGGCGCGCTCTTCCTCCTTCAGCTCGAAGGCGCGCGCGTCCCAGTAGTTGATCTCCTTCTTGAGCCGCGCGCGAACTTCCTGCTCGACCTTTTCGATCTCGGGCAAACGCCGCGCCTTGACCTCGCCGACATGCCCCTGGGCCAGCTCGACCGTCGCAAACCGGATCGCAGCCTTTTCCAGATCCGTGGTCAACCAACTCTCATGCAGAAGCTCGCGGACGCTTTCGACCTCCTCCGGCGTCGCTGGCCGCAGATTCAAATGCGGCGCGATGCCCGCATTGACAGTATTGCCGGCCTTGTCGATGGCGGCGAACTGCAATCGCTGCGAAATCACATGCGGCTTGCCGGCGCTGGTCACACGCCCGTCCTGGACGCTGTGCTCCAGCAGGAAGATCGCCGACAGCGCGTCACCGGCATCGGTGTCGTCCACCAGGATCGCCCCCTGGCGCATGATCTGCTCATATTGCTCGCGGATCAGGCTGATCACGGCTTCGAGCAACGGATGGCCGGGGCAGACGAAGGCGGCGACCGGCTGCTGGTTGATCTTGTCCTTCTCGAAGCAGATCCGCTCATATTGCGTCTGGATCGGCGCGCCGGTCCCGATCTGGCGATCGCGCTCGCGAATGCGTACCGGCACATGGCTGATTTCCCAACGCCCTTCCTCTCGGCGCTTGATCCGGCCGCCCAGATGCTGGAACGCCTCGACAAAGAAGCTCTGGATATGGTGCGGCTGCAGGCGCAGCGCTTCGGCCCGCTCCATTTCGAGGCGCAGTTCCTCGACCCTGGCCTCCGGCATGGTGTCGTTGGTCAGCGCCCGGCGGCGCAGCAGTTCCAGCAGATGTCCCTGATCGACGGCGCCATCGACCTGCTGGAAGAGGCGCGCTTTGACGTCCTCCTGCTCGCCGTACTGGATCGCCTCGAACAGCAGATCCTTGAGCGCCACGCCGTCGAACAATTCGCCGAGCACGTCATAGACACGGCCGCCCAAGGCCTCGCGCGCCGCCTCAAGCTTTTCCAGCAGCCGCGCATAGACCTCGCCTTCGCGCGTATCGGCGGCGACGAGATTCCACAGATGACACACCTCGGCCTGGCCGATGCGATGGATACGGCCGAAGCGCTGTTCGATCTTGTTCGGGTTCCACGGCAGGTCATAGTTGACCATAAGGTGGCCACGCTGAAGGTTCACGCCTTCGCCCGCCGCATCGTTGGCGATGAGGACGAGCATGTCCTTGTCCTGCATGAAGCGCTCGACGACCTTGCGTCGCTCTTCGCGCGACACCCCGCCATGGATCACTTCGACGGCCTCGGGATTACCAAGCCGCGCCCGCACCTTGTCGAGCAGGTAGTGGAGCGTGTCCTTGGGCTCGGTAAAGATGATCAGCTTGCGGCGATGGCCTGCCGCATCGATCATGAGATCGTCGTCGAGGATACGATTGAGCTGGCTCCACTTTGTGTCCACGCCCGAGCGCAGCACGCCCAGCGCCATGCTTTCGAGACCCTTCAGCGTCTCGACTTCCAGGGCGAGTTGCTCGACCGTCTCGGCCGTCGTCGCGCCCGTCGAGATCAGATCCTCAAGCTCGTCGATCTCCTCCTGGCCATATTCCTCGATATTGCGCAGCATGTCAGCGTTGACCGCCGGTTCGCCCATGCCCGACCGGCGCCCCTTGGCGGCAAGGCGCGCCTCGCCCAGTTCGTTCTCGAGCCGTTCGCGCCGGCGCTTGAGCGACTGGTAGATGGCCGCCGGCGACGAGGCGAGACGCCGCTGGAGAATCTGCAAGGCGAAGCCGACATTGTTGCGCTTCTTCCCGTCGCCCTCGGCGAAGCGCTGCACCCGGTTCATCTCGGTGCGGACATATTCGGTGACGGCGGTGTAGAGCGCGGCCTCCCCTTCCGAGAGTTGATACTTGACCGTGCGCGCCCGCCGCTCGGGGAAGAGCGGTCGGCCATCGAACTTGAGCAGCTCCTCCTTGGTCAGTCGCCGCATCATGTCTTCGGTATCGGCATAGTGGACGCCGTCGCGGAACCGGCCTTCGAACCGGTCGCCGTCGAGCAGCGCCATGAAAAGCTGGAAGTCCTCTTCCTTGCCGTTATGCGGCGTCGCCGACATGAGCAGCAGATGCCGGCAGACCTGGCCGAGCTTCTGACCGACCTGATAGCGGCGCGTATATTTGACCTCGCCACCGAAATAGGTGGCCGACATGCGATGGGCTTCGTCGCAGATGATCAGGTCCCATTCGCGCGCGCTCATGAGCTTCTCCTGAAGCTCCTCGTTGCGCGCCAGCACATCGAGACGAACGATCAGCCGATCTCGGTCGCTGAACGGATTGCCCGACCGCGAGTTCTCGATCATGTCGCGAGAGAGAATGTCGAATTCGAGATTGAACTTCTGGCCGAGTTCGTCCTGCCACTGCTCGACCAGGCTGCCCGGCGCGACGACGAGACAGCGCTCAAGATCGCTGCGGGCGATCAGCTCCTTCATCAGCAGCCCGGCCATGATCGTCTTGCCGGCGCCGGGATCGTCGGCGAGGAGGAAACGCAACGGCTGACGCGGCAGCATTTCGCCATAAACGGCGGAGATCTGGTGCGGCAGCGGATCGACCAGGCTGGTGTGAATCGCCAGATACGGATCGAAATAGTGCGCGAGCTTGATGCGGTTGGCCTCTGTCACCAGTCGCAGCAAGGCGCCATCGGCGTCGAACGACCACGGCCGCCCGTTCTGCTCGACCTCAAGACGGTGCTCGTCGTCCCTATAAAGAACCGCCTCGGCGACCGCGCCATTGTGATCGCGGAAAACGACATTGACCGCCTGATCGCCGATCCAGTCGACCGAAATGACATGCACAGCCTGCGCCGAGGCCACGCCCCGCACGGATGCGCCGTTCTTTATGTCCTCAAGCCTTGCCGCCATCAGTCCGCGCGCCCCCCGTTTCGTTCATAGCTGAAGCTCCGCCCGCTCGAGCGCGGCCTCAGTTTCTTTGCGGTTTATTGTCACGATATGCTGGGTATGGGCGCTCTGTTTCGCAGCATCGCCCAGCAACCCCAGGCGCTTCAAAACATAGAAAAGCATCGCATAACGCACCGTGAGCACGCCGTTACCCTGATCGAGCCCGTAATCTTTGGCCACGACCTTCTTCTGGCTCGCCGTCAGCGCGGGGTGCGGGCCGATCATGACGTCGAAATAATTGTTCCACAGCCAGTCCTGATCGCCAGTCTCTCCCGGCTCGCCCTTCGCCCCCACATCCAGAATGCGCGGCAGCAGGAAATCCTTGAACTTGTGCTCAAGGTGGCAATAGGCCCGGGTGTGCCAGCGAAAGCCGTCATAGCCGAAGGCGTGGGGTGTGATGCGCCGCCAGAGCGGGTCCGGTCGCGCCGTGTTCATCGACTGATAGAAGACCTCGATGGAGACACCCTCACGGCTGGCGTCGAGGATCTTGCGCAAAACCTCTATGTCGATGTCCCGCCTCGGCGTCAGCGCGACATCAGCGCTGGGCAGGGCCGCAATCCAGGAATCATGTGACGGCACAGCCCCTTCGGCGACCGAGCGAAGCTGCGCGAGATAGAAGTAAGGATCAGGATCGAGGAAGCGCAACATGAACTTCTCGGCGGCGACATAGCGCTTGGCGCGCGTGTCATATTCCATGTTTCCAGGCGCCCGCTCCTGATAGAGCGTCAGATCCTTCGACGCCTGAGGAACCGATACGCCAAACGCCTCCACCAGGCCGGCGCGATTGATCGAGCCCTCCCAAAACAGCCGGAACTCAATGAATTCGAGCCGGCGCTCCACCCCCCACTTCAACGTCGTCGCTGCCTCTGCCATCGCTTCCGTCTCGGTTTAATGAGCGTAAAAACTATATGGACAACCAATGTCCGTCCGTGTAATTATTATTCCCATTAGGGGCTTTCGTCAATGGACGATCGGATGCAGGCGGGAGGGAGCATGTACGGCAGCGCTCGGGACAATACACCGGCCGTCAGGCGGCGTTCGCCGCCGCTGACGCGGCACCCCAACGTCAAGAGGCGCCCGGAAGGAGAGCGGTCATGACCATCGCCTATCGATCCACCCTGGTCGTTCACGGCCGCCTCGCCATGCGGGAAGGCCGCCTGGCGGCAGGGCGTGACGGCCGTCACGGTCTCCAGATCATGTCGTTCGAGCAGGCCGCGGTGCGGCTGGCCGGCGGTTTCGTTCGTCCGATCGACGACGAGAGTCTGCGCGCGGCCATCCAGGCCGCCCTGCCTTTGACGCCGATGGCCGAGCTGGAAAGCATCAAGGCCCTGCCAGGCATGATCGATGCGGCGGCTGACACCCTGCATAAAGCCTGGCGCGCCGGCATCGACCTTGCCGCGCGCGCCGCCGATCATCCTCGTCTCGGCGCAATCGCGCGCCTAGAGGCCGCCGTCCTCGACCATCTCCCGGCCGGCATGATGCGCCCCCTGGACATCGTCGCCGCCGCAACCACCCGCCTCGCGCATGCGCCGGCGGTACTCGGTCCGATGGAAATCACCGGCCTGACCGAACTCTCGCCCTGCTGGCGCCCGCTGCTTCAGGCGCTCACCGCCCATATTCCCGTGCAGTGGACCGCCGGCCCAAGGAACGCGCCGGCATGGCTGGAAGGCATGGACGTCGCCGTTTCGCGCGCGTCGGCGCAAACGCCCGAAGTCAGCGCCATGAGCGCGGCGACGGCCTATCACGAGGCCATCGAGGCGATGCGCTGGGTGCGAAGCCTCCTGGCCGCAGGCGTATCGCCCTCACAAATCGCCCTCGCGACCGCTTCACCCGCAGACTATGACGATCACTTCCTGGCCCTGCGCGCGGACGCCAATATCGACCTGCACTTCGTTCACGGAGTCCGGACCGTCGCCACGCGCGAAGGCCAGGCCGCCGCCGCGCTGGCCGACATCGTCGTGCGCGGCCTGTCGCAGTCGCGGCTGCGCCGCCTGGCGACGCTGTGCCGGGACAGCGGACCTTTCGAAACTCTCCCTGAAGGCTGGCTGCGCGTCCTGCCGACCGATGCCCCGCTTTCGACGTCGAGCGCCTGGAACCGTCTGCTCGCCCGCCTGACGCCTAAAGACTGGCCCGATGGCGCCGATCACGCCCCGGCGCTGCGCGCAGGCGTCGAGCTTCTGGCTCAAGGCCCCGTCGCCGCCGCCAAGATCGGCGACGCCTTCCTCAAGGGCCGGGCGCTCGCGATCTGGCGCAAGGCGCTGCTCGCCGGACCCGCCGCCTCGATCGACGCGACGCTGGAAACCCTGAAGCAGGACGACGGTCTGGAAGCGTGCGTCTGCGTCGCCTGGATGCCGGCCAGCGCGCTTGCGGCGTCGCCGCGCCGCTTCGTGCGGCTCCTGGGCCTCAACTCCTCGCGCTGGCCACGGGGGATCGCCGAAGACCGGCTGATCCCGGACCATATCATCCCGACCCCGGTGCTTGATCCGCTGCCGGTCAATCTCGCTGACCGCCGCGACTTCGAGACGATCCTCGCCACGACCGCCGGCGCGGTCGTTCTGTCACGCGCCCGGCGCGATGCCGACGGACGCCTGCTCGGACGCAGCCCGCTGCTCGCCGGGCATGGCGATGAAACCTACCTGCGCCGCAACGCGACGCCGGCCCACGCCTTCAGCGAAACCGACCGTCTCATGGCCCGGCCGCAGGACTTCGCCGTCGATCCGCAAGCGATCGGCGCGCAGGGCTGCTGGCGTGACTGGCGACAGACCGAGATCACGTCCCATGACGGGCTGATGCGCGCCGACCATCCCCTTGTGCTCGCCATCCTCGATCGCACCCAGTCGGCCAGCTCGCTGCGCCGCCTGCTGCGCAACCCGCTCAGTTTCGTGTGGATCTATGCGTTCGGATGGCGCGAGCCGCAGAGCAGCGCTGAACCGCTGGTGCTCGACGCACTCGGGATCGGCGATCTCGTCCATATGGTTCTCGACAGCGCCTTGCGCGATCTCGAAACCGGCGGCGGGCTCGCCTCCGCCGACATGGAGACCATCGAAACAGCGGTCGCCCGGGCCGCGCATGCCGTCGCCGCCGATTGGGAAAGCGAGCGCCCCGTTCCCCCCTCCGTCATCTGGGGCCGCACTCTCGACGACGCGCGCCTGATGGCCGGCCGCGCCCTGGCCTACGGCGACGAAGTCCTGCCCGGCGCACGCGCTTTCGGCGAGGTGCCGTTCGGCGGCTCGCAGCCAAAGTCGGACGCGGCGACGCCATGGGACACGAACGCGCCGGTCACGATTCCCGACACCGGCTTCAACATCGCCGGCTATATCGACCGGCTCGATATTTCGGGCGACGGCAAGCGTGCGCTCGTTCGCGACTACAAGACCGGCAGGCCGCCGCGCGGCGACATTCGCCTGAACGGTGGACGCGAGCTTCAGCGCTGCCTCTATGCCTTCGCGGTGAAGGCGCTCCTCGGCGACGACGTCGCCATCAGCGCCTCGCTGCTCTACCCGCGTGAACCGGTCGATCTCCAACTCGACGATCCCGAGGCGGTGCTTACCGAGATCACGGGCTATCTCCGGGCGGCCAGGACCAGCCTCGCCGGCGGCGCGGCCCTACCTGGCCCCGATACCGGCGGCGACTATGACGATCTCGCCTTCGCCCTGCCGGCCAACGCCGGCGCAACCTATTGCAAACGCAAACTCCCGGCCGCGACTGAGCGGCTGGGCGAAGTCGCTCGGATCTGGGAGGTGGAATGATGAGCAGCGTGTCCACAGGGCTGAAGGACGATGGCGCGCGCCGCGCCGCGATCAGCGTCCACGACCGGTCGATCCTGGTGGAGGCCGGGGCGGGATCGGGCAAGACCGCCGTCATGGCGGGACGTATCGCCGCCATGCTGGCCGAAGGCGTCTCGCCGCGCGCCATCGCCGCTGTCACCTTCACCGAACTTGCGGCGAGCGAATTGCTGTCCCGTGTCCGTGAATTCGTCGCTGACCTCTCGATCGGCAAGATCGCGACCGAACTGCGCATTGCGCTGCCCGACGGCCTCACCCAGACCCATTGCGACAATCTCGCCGCCGCCAGCGCCGCGATCGACGAAATCACCTGTTCGACCATTCACGGCTTCTGCCAGCGCCTGATCAAACCCTATCCGGCGGAGGCCGACATCGATCCCGGCGCCGGCGTCATGGATCGCAACCAAGCCGATCTCACCTTCCTCGAAATGGTCGATGACTGGCTGCGCGAGCGCCTGTCCGGCAACCAGGGCGGTATCCTCGCCGAGATGGTGCTGCACAGCCCCGGCGAAACCGTGGCGCTGGTCCACAAGATCGCCGAAAATCTGCGCCGCCGTCGCACGCTCGCAGCGCCGCCCATCTCCCCGCTCGACGGCCACCTGACGGCGTTCCGGCAGGCGACGGCGGATTTCGCGGGGTTCATGGACGCGGCGACGGCGACCGAACCTGAAACCGTGACGATCGTCGAACGGCTCATCGAGATGGCGACCGCCTTGGCCGGCGGACCTGATCTGGCGACGCCCGCTGGGCTCGTCGGGCTCCTCACCTCGCGGCCCCACCCGGACCTTTGCACCAAGGCCGGCACCTTCACCTCTTACCGCAAGAAGGGCAAATGGGCGGCCGCGGCGAAGCAGGCCGGTCTCTCCAAGGCCGATGGCGAGCGGCTGAACGACGCCGCCGACGCCCACTACACGGCCTGCTGCGACGCCTGGGCCCTGCTTCTCCAGGCCGCGGCGAGCCGGACCCTCGCGGCCCTGATCGAGGAAGCGCGTCCGATCCTGGACCGCTACCGCGCCCACAAGCGCGCCAGCGCTCAACTCGATTTCGACGATCTGATTTTCGCCGCGCGCGATCTGCTGCGCGACCATGACGACGTTCGCCGCGCGCTCGGGCGGCGTTTCGCCCACGTCCTCGTCGATGAATTCCAGGACACCGACCCGCTGCAGACCGAGATTTTCTGGCGTCTGTGCGGCGAGCCGGTCGACAGCGATGACGACTGGACCCAGTTCCACATCCGGCCGGGGGCGCTCTTCCTGGTCGGCGACCCCAAGCAGGCGATCTATCGCTTCCGCGGCGCCGACGTCGGCGCCTATGTGCAGGCCCGCGACGCCTTTCGCGCCCAGGACCCCGACAGCCTCCTGTCGATCTCCACCAATTTCCGCTCCTGCGCCTCGATCCTCACCTTCGTCAATGAGCGCTTCGAGGCCGTGCTCTCGGCCGATGGACAGCCGGGCTTCACCGCTCTGGACCCGTTCCACGACGACCGAGGCGGTCTGTGCGTAGCCGCCATCGACATCGCCGTCGCGGACGAGAACGGCAAGGCGAGCGCCGAGCAGCAGCGCGACGCCGAGGCTGACGCCATCGCCGAGCTGTGCGCGCGGCTGATCGACAGCCAGCCCGTCATCGACCGGCGCAGCGGGACCGAACGCCCCTGCCAGCCGGGCGACATCGCCCTGCTGGCGCCGACCGGTGCGGAGCTGTGGCGCTATGAAGAGGCCCTGGAGCGCCGGGGCATTCCCGTGGCGACCCAGGCCGGCAAGGGCCTGTTCCGCCGTCAGGAGATCCAGGACCTGATCGCGCTGACCCGCGTCGTCGCCGATCGCCGCGATACCCTGGCGCTCGGCGCTCTGCTGCGCGGACCTCTGGTCGGCCTCACCGAGGAAGAATTGCTGGACGTCGTCTGGGGGCTTCCGCGCGCCGAGGACGAACCCGCTCGAATCCCGCGCCTCGACCTCGGCGTCGACCCGGCGGTCATCGCCCATCCGCTCGTGCGCGAGGTTATCGAGCGGCTGCAATCGATTCTCCGGCGCGGCAACAGCACGACCCCGCACGCTCTGCTCTCGCAGGCCGTGGACGTCATGCGGGTTCGCCCGATCCTCCTTGATCGCCATCGTGGTCAGGCCGAGCGCGCGCTGGCCAATGTCGATCTCTATCTCAGCCTGTCGACCGGCTACGCCGTGCGTGGCCTGCGCGCCTTCGCCGAGGCGATGACAGCGGCCTGGTCCGACGAAGCGCGGGCGGTCGAAGGCCGGCCGGACGCCCAGGAAGAAGCCGTCGCGCTCTTCACCATGCACGCGGCCAAGGGGCTGGAATGGCCGATCGTCATCCCCATCAACACCATGACCGGCGTCATGGCGCCGGACAGCGCCGTCATCGACCGCCAGACAGACACCTTCTATTGCCCGGTCCTCGGCGTCGCGCCCGATGGCTACGAGACCGCGCGCCAGGCGGAAAAGGACGAGCTGGATCGCGAACGCATCCGGCTTTGGTATGTCGCCGCCACGCGGGCCCGCGAACTTCTCGTTCTGCCGCGGCTCGATACGACGCCATCGAAATCGGCCTGGATCGGTCTGGTCGATCTCTCGCTTGCCGAGCTTCCCGGCCTGGATGCCGCGCATCTGCCTGCCGGGATCACGACCGCCGGCGCCGGAGCGGTCAATGACCAGACGCGCGCAAGCTTCGCCGCGGAAGCCGAAACCATCGCCGCCGGACAGACGCGGCTGACCTGGCTTGCACCCAGCCGCGACGAAAACGCCGCCGGTGCCGTCCTTAGGGAAGAAGAGACGGCGATCTGGACCGGGACGGCCGACGACGCGTCTCCCGAGCTGGACGCCGCCGCCTTGGTCCAGGGCGGCCGTGAACGGGGCCTGATCCTGCACAAGCTCATGGAAGAGGTGCTGACCGGCGAAACCGAGCGGACAGTGGCGGCCCTCGCCGAACGGGCCGGCGTGCTGATCCGCGCCCTCGGACGAACCCCGGTCGCCGATCCGGCGACGGGCCTGTCGAGCGCAGAACTGGCGAGCTGCGTCGCCCGGACCCTGGCGCTGCCCGACATCGCAGCCCTGCTGCCGAAGCTCCAGGCCGAGTTTCCTGTCTATGCCGTGCATCAGGCCGACGGGGCGGAGACGGCGACGGCCGGGATCGCGGACGCCCTGACCCTGACCGACGCAGGCCGGCCCGCCGTCGTCGTGGACTGGAAAGGCGATGTGACGCCGGCGCCTGGAACGCTCGATCACTATCGGGCGCAGGTTCGGGCCTATCTTGACATGACCGGCGCCGAACGCGGCCTGATCGTGCTGATGACGTCCGGCAACGTCATTCCCGTCCAACCGACGAACCCGCCATCGTCCCTTTCTGAGCATGGGGCCGGCTGAACCCATGTCATCTCTTGGATGGATCGATTTCGATGAAGCCGAGCGCCAGCGCGCCCAACGCATCATGGCGCTCTTTCAGGAGCGCGAGACCCGCGACGAGTTGGGATTGGGGGCGATCCGAGATTCCATCGCCGACCACCTCTTTCCAGGCACCAGCACGATCCAGACGCGCCTGCGGTACATGCTCTTCATTCCCTGGCTCTATCGGGCGCTGGAGAAGCGAGAAATCCCCGAGGCCCAGCTCCGCGCCGAGGCGCGCGACACCGAGATCCGGCTTGCCGACGCCTTGAAAGCCGGCGGCGAGTCCAATGGCGTCATTGGCCGCGATGCGGGCCCACGGCTCCAGCGGCTGCCCAGCTCGGTCTATTGGGCGGGGCTGGGCGCGTGGGGCATTCGGGCTTTTCCCGGCTCGCTCGACAGCCTGTTCGTCGCCCTGCGCGGCCGTGGCCGCTCGCGCGGCGCATCCGGAAGCGAGGACGCCCTGGCCAGCGCCCCGGCGCCCGCCGTCTGGAATCCGGCCCTGCCGCGGATGCCAGACGACCTGCTCGATCAGGCCAACTTCCGCCTGACCGCCGACGAGGCGCAGTTCCTCATCGACCGCCTGGTCGCCAGTCAGCCGACCGCTCTGCTCACCATGCTGGCGCGCGAAGGCATCGACGCGGACTGCGACCATATCTGGATGCATCCCCATCTGTCGGCCTTTCCTGCCGCCGCCCGCCGTCTCGTCCAGCACGGCGAAATCTTCTCCCACGTCATGCACGGCGCGGCGTTGCTCTATAACCTCGCACTCAGCGAGCTGCGCCAGCGCGACGACTGGATCGAGGCGTATCGCGAGCGGCTTGCCGCCTGGCGCGACGACCTCGACCCCGGCGCCGTCCGCGCCTGGTCGCTCGATGAGTTCTGGTCCGTCGTGGAGCATCCGGCGCACGCCGTCCGCCCCGCAGCCAAACGCTTCGTGACCGAGTGGCGCGAGCTGGTTCTTGGCGGGGTCGGCCAGGTGATCTCGGCGCCAGGGGCCCGCCAGCTTGTCGAACAACGCGAACGCCGCCTCAAGACCAGTCAGTCCCGCTTCGGCAATCACGCCGTGCGCGACCGCTGGACCGGCGCATCGGGCGCCGATCGCCTCAGCTTCCGCTGGGCGCAGGCCAAGTCTCACCTGCGGGATCTTGCCCATGCTGAATAGACGCAGCCTCGATCCCGAGCAGCGCATGCTCTACGGCGCCAATCTTCAGCCGCCCGCCGGCTATGTCTTCGACGCGGCGGTCGCCACGACCTACTCCCTCGACTTCGAGACCGCGCTCGCCGTGCCGGTCAGCCTGGCCCTCTTCGCCGCCGAAAATCGCGACGATATCCTCTCCCATCCCCTGGCCCTGCTGGAAGGCGCGGAGCGGATCGCCAGTCGGCTCGTCGTCTTCACCGACGCCGGCCACATCCAGGCCAGCGCGCGTCCGCATTCCCGCCTGTGCTCCTTGCTGGAACGCATCGTGGTCGAGGTCGCCGCGCCGCAGGGCGGCGCCTTCCATCCCAAGATGTGGGCGCTTCGCTTCACGCCGCTGAGGCCCGAAGATCCGGCGCGGCTGCGCCTGATCATCCTGTCGCGCAACCTGACGCGCGACCGCTCCTGGGATATCGCCGCTTCCTTCGACGGCGTGATCACGAAGCAGCCAAAGGCCGCCAACCGTGGGCTCGCCGATTTCCTTCGTCGGCTCCCCGATCTGGCGACCGCGGGCGCGCCGGACGGAACCAGCACCCTTGTCGGTGAAATCGCCGAAGACCTGCGACGCGCCGAATGGAGCCTGCCAGAGCCGTTCCAGAGCGTCACCTTCGCGGTCAATGGCCTCGGCGGCAAGCCATGGCGTCCCGACCCCTGCGCGCGGCTCGGCGTCGTCTCGCCTTTTTGCGACGACCAGACCTTGGAGATGCTCGCCGGCCTGGCCAGCGCCGACAAGCCCGTCTTCATCGGACGGTCCGACGAACTCGTGCAGGTGTCGGGCGCGACACTCGACCGTTTCGCCCGCGTCACCGTGCTCGACGAAATGGCAGTCGCCGAAGACGGCGAAGAGGCCGATGCGACGACCTTGCAGGGCCTTCACGCCAAAGCCTTTATCGCCGAGCGCGGCTGGGACACCGCCATCACGGTCGGATCCGGCAACGCCACACGGCCGGCGCTGGTGACCGGCCGCAATGTCGAGCTCTTCGCGACCTTGACCGGCAAGCGATCGCGGGTCGGCAGCGTCGAGGAAATCCTTGGCGACAAAGGGTTCGGCCGGTTGACGCGACCATTTGTCCGCGACGAATTGAACCCTGGAGACGCCGCGCAACGCGCCGCCGAGGCGCGATTGGATCAGGCCCGGCGCGAGATTTGCCGCAGCGGCCTCAGGCTACGTTGCGAACGCGCCGAACCCGCAGATGACGGCGCGCCGCTCTGGCGGGTCTGGCTGGTCCCGTCCGAGCCGCTCTCCCTTGCCGGGATCGGTAGCTTGCATGTCTGGCCGATCACGCGGGGCGAGGGTCACGCGCGCGATGGGTTGGAGCGGCTTCGGCAGGGACAGCCCGCGGACTTGGGCGCGATGCCGCTGGTCGACCTCACCCGTTTCCTGGCCTGCCAGCTGACGGACGAGCAGAAGGACGTCTCCATCCTGTTCAGCACCGGGCTCATCATGGAAGGGCTGCCTGCCGAGCGCCACGCCGCCATCCTGCGCTGGGTGATCGACAGCAAGGACGCCTTCTTTCGCTATCTGCGGCTGCTGCTTTCCGAATTGGGCGATCCGTTCGCCGCGGCGCTGGCGGCTCAAGACGGTTCGGGCCAGGGCGCATGGCGCGCGGCAAGCGACGATGCGCCGATCCTGGAGGAGATGGTCCGCGCCTTCTGCCGCGGCGGCGACCAGCTGCGCGCCATCGAAAGGCTGATCGCGCGCCTGGAAACCGGAGACGGCGCCGATACCGATCCGATCCCGCCCGAATTCCGCGCCCTGTGGAACGCATTCCGGGGCGCGCTCGCAGCCGAGGACGCCGCGCATGGGCAATGAACGGTTCCGCGCCGAAACGGCGCTCGCCCCTCTCAAGGTCTTCCAGCGGCGGACCGTCGACTATGTGTTCGACCGGCTCTACGGCCAGGACGATCCCGTCCGCCAATTCCTGGTCGCCGACGAGGTCGGTCTGGGCAAGACGATGGTGGCGCGCGGGGTCATCGCCCGGATGATCGAGCACCTGTGGGACAGCACCAAACGCATCGACATCCTCTATATCTGCTCGAACCAGGCGATCGCCGCCCAGAACCTCAACCGGCTGAATGTGCTCGGCCGGCGCGAACTGGCCCTGCCGACCCGCATGACCCTCATTCCCTTGCAGCTGCGGGACCAGACGGGCCTCGACGCCAACAAGGTGAACTTCATCAGCCTGACGCCGGGCACGACCTTCGATTTGCGCTCCGCGACGGGCGTGACGCAGGAACGCGCCCTGTTGTGCCACCTCCTGCGCGATCTCGTTTCGCGCCCGCGCGGCCTCCACAACCTGTTGCAGGTGACGGCCGGCGTCGATGGCTGGAACCGCGCCGTGGAAAGCCTCACCCTTGAAGGCGTCGACAAACGCATCATCGCGCGCTTCCACCGCGACGTGCAGGCGGACCGCGACCTCTTCGAGGAGCTCGAACGGGTCTGCGACCTCTTCCCGCGCCGACGGGACGCCTATCCCCCGGAGATGACCCAGCCGCGCAACGCTCTGGTCGCCCGGCTCCGCGCCAAACTGTCCCACGCATGCGTCGACGCCCTCCAGCCCGACCTGATCATCATGGACGAGTTCCAGCGGTTCCGGGACCTCCTGCATGGCGATAGCGATGCGGCGATCCTCGCACGCGAACTGTTCGACTATTCCGGGGCCGACGGACACGCTGCCCGCACCCTGCTGCTGTCCGCCACGCCGTACCGGATGCTCACACTCGCCGGCGATGAGCCGGACGAAGGCGACCACTATCAGGACTTCCTCGAAACCTTGAGCTTCCTCTATGGCCGGGAGAAAGGCCCGGAGGTGGCCGCCACCCTGGCGCACGAAATGCGCGCCTTCCGCGGCCTCCTGCACGCCCTCCCGCAATCGCACGCTTCAGCCGTCGAGGCCCGCAAGACGATCGAACAGCGCCTGCGCCGCGTGATCGCCCGCACCGAACGGATCGCTTCCACGGTCGAACGCGATTCCATGATGAGCGAGCCCGCTATCGCCGTCTCGGTCGCGCCCGCCGACCTCGCCCAGGCGTCGGCCCTGTCGCAGGTGGCGCGCGCGCTCGACGCCCCGGAAATCATCGAATATTGGAAATCAGCGCCCTACCTGCTCAACTTCATGCGCCATTACAGCTTGAAGCAGCTTCTGGCGGCCCAGGCGCAGGCGCCTACGGCGAGCCTGTGCTACGCCATCCGGACGGCGCGTCCAACCATGCTCGATCGGGAGTCCATCGACGCCTACGCACCGCTGGAGCCAGCCAACGGCCGTATGCGGGCGATCATGGATGACATGTTCGGCCAGCATCTCGAGCAAAATCTCTGGATCCCCGCCGCCATGCCCTATTATGGCGCGACGCCGTCTGGCCCGCCGCTGACCAAGGCGCTGATCTTCTCATCGTGGTCCATGGTGCCCGACGCGGTCGCGGCCCTGCTGTCCTACGAAGCCGAACGGCGTATGGGGGTTGGGGACTCCGGCCGCCGCTATTTCGAGCAGCATCGTCTGCGCCCCTTGCAGTTCCGTCAGGATCAGGGACGTCTCGCGGGCCTTCGCGCCCTGCTGCTCATCTATCCATCGCCGGCGCTGGCGGAACTGGCTGATCCGCTCGCGGTGTTCGCCGAGCAGGACGCCGCCGTTTCGCACGAAGCGATGCGCGCCGCGATCAGGGATCGGCTCAAGCCCGCGCTGGACGCGATCCCGCACGCCACAGGATCAGACGGCGATACGGCAGGCGCGGAATGGGCCGCGCCCGCCGTGATCGACGATGCGCTCGGCAAGCACGTCCGCGCCTGGCTGGAATCGTCCCACGGCATGCGCGCCTTGGCTAGCGAAGACGCCTTCCAGGATCACGTCGCCGAACTCGCGGACGCCGTAAAGACGCGCACGATCAGCGCCGCTTCCGCCGATCTCCCGGACCTGCTGGTTGATGTGGCGCTCGGCAGTCCGGCGGTCTGCGCGCTTCGCGCCCTCAAGCGGATCGCGCCAGAACTAGCGTGGGATGACCCGCGCTTGCTCAGCGCAGCAGCCGATGTCGCTTGGTCCTTCCGGACGCTGTTCAACCAGCACGACGCCGTGGCCCTGCTCAGGCGCAACGCCGACGATCGATACTGGCATCGTGTGCTGACCTATTGTGCGGATCACAATCTACAGGCCGTCCTGGACGAATACGCCCACTACCTCGTCGACGCCGAGGGTCTGGGAGCGCGTCCCGCCGCAGAGCGCGCGATCGGCGTGGCCCGGGCCATGGCCTTGGCCTTGGCCGTCCGCCCCTCGCAGATCGACGTCGATGACGTCCATGTCGATGGCGACGCCCTCACGATCGGCAAATTCCAGATGCGCGGGCGCTTTGCGATGCGGCTCGCCGACTACAAGGACGAGGACGGCGCCGTCGCGCGGCTTGGAGGGGTGCGCGACGCCTTCAATTCGCCGTTTAGGCCGTTCGTTCTCGCCACGACGTCCGTCGGTCAGGAGGGGCTGGATTTTCATCCCTATTGCTATCGCGTCTACCACTGGAACCTGCCGGGCAACCCGGTGGACCTTGAACAGCGCGAAGGCCGGGTTCATCGCTTCAAGGGCCACGCCGTGCGCCTCAACCTGGCGGAACGCCAGGCCGCTGTCGTCAGGGCGCGCGGGCAGGTTCCCGATGACCCGTGGCGGCTGATGTTCGAACAGGCGCGATCCGAGGCCACGGTCGATACCGACCTCATCCCCTACTGGATCTACGAGGGCTCCGTGCGGGTCGAACGGCGCGTGCCGATGTTGCCGTTCAGCCGCGAAGTCACGCGGCTCGCCTGGCTCAAACGCAGCCTCACAGTTTATCGCTTGGCCTTCGGTCAACCGCGGCAGGACGATCTGCTCGACTACCTGCAAACCCTGGCCGGTGACGGCATGGACTCCAACCTGCTCGTAGACCTGCAAATTCGGCTCGAGCCAGAGTCGTTCGACAGGTCAGCGTGATGACCTCACTGCATCTGGCATCAAAAGCCTTTGCAAACGGGAAGACCACTACGCATCCCCGCCTATTTGTATCCTCGACTATCCGCGTTCCCTACGCCTGACGATTGATACTTCCCTGACCACTTCCGCGCGCTCATGTTTGGTCATGCAGGAGCGTGCACCATCAAAGCACGGCCAGCGTGCCGGTGCCTCTGAATGACCGACACATCCCGAAATGCGCATCGCGCTCGACCATCAACGGCAGGTCTTCTGCCGAAGGAGGGATTATGCCAGAGACCACATTTCTCACGCCGGAAGAGGTAGCCGAACGCTATCGTGGCTGCGTTTCCGTTGGCACCCTTCGGAACTGGCGTGCGATGAAGATCGGGCCGTCGTTCGTAAAAATCGGTAAAGCGGTCCTCTACCGGGTCGATGAGCTTGAGGCGTGGGACGACAGGAATCGTGTGCAGTGCTGCGCCCCAAAGCGAGTTGAACAAAGCGCCATGGATAGTGCTTGATCGCTCAGCACAAATGGCGGGCGCGCCGGTCGGCGCTTCCGACGCACCCGCCCACCTTCAGTTCATGCGAGGCAAACCACCCCTCATGCGGCTGGACCATATGACGGCCAACCTAGTGGGCCTCATGCGGGTTCGCCGCCATTCCCACCACCATGATTGATCCGCCCCACGGTGCGGCTTCTCCCATGGTCCCCGCGCTTATCGGGTCCGGGTCCCCATATACCTGCCTCAGGCGCTCGGCGTTTCCGCGATCGGGCCGAGCGTGTCGATCTCGGCGATCTTCTGAAACTCGCTGAGATAGTCCTGCTGATGAGTCGCTAACCAACGAACCACCCGATTGTTCGCCAACAGCTTGGCGATGTATCCGCGCGCGACGGTCAGATGAAGATTGTCGATACCGTAAGTCTCCTCAACCGACTTCACCTGGGTCTGGAGCGCCGCCAATTCGCGCTCCATCCGGGCGATCTGCTGGCCTGAAGGCGTCGGCTTGCCGCCGCCCTTCCCCTTGCGGGCAGTGGCAAGCTGGTTTTCAGAGGTCGCCGCACGCAACGCGCGCGCAAACATGACGGTGAAATTGTTCTGACCGATCATTAGGTCGGCGGCTTCGATTTGCCTGACCGACGTCATCTGGCGCAGAATGTCGAACACCTTCATCGAACAGGGCGTGTCCTTCAGCATCTCGGCCGCCTCGGGGCTGATCCCTTCCAGCAACCGAAAACGCCGCAGCACCGACTCGACCTGAAGGTTCAAGGCGGCGGCGATGTCCGCCGACGACACACTCCGGTCCATTGCACGCGCGATCATTCGGTGTTCCTGGATCGGCGGTATGCGATTGACGCGCTTGTTGTAAGTATAGGTGTCGTCATCGGTGGCGAGCAGGCATTCGACCTCGACGACGCCGAGTTCCTTCAACGCCTCCAGCCGAAGATGGCCATCGAGGAGAAACCAGGTTCCGGGATTCTTTGTGTCGGCCATCACGACGGGCGCTTCAATCAAGCCGATCGCCCTGATGGAACTCAGAACCTGCGCATAGGAGCGGCTCGCCCTGGCGCCGTCCGGCAGCGTCTTGAGCGGCACGATTCCCGCCACAGGGATCGTCAGGAAGTCTCGGTCAAAAGCGAGATGGATATGGCCATCCTCCCGGTCTTTCGGTTCATCAGCCATGATCGTCCCCCGATATGCGAGCCTTGAGCGCCCGCGGCATGGTCGCCAGCCCTTCGGCGCGCAGCAGATTGATGAAGCCGTCATTGGCGAGCAGGTCCTTCAGCGCCTCGACCACGAACAACAGACGAACCTGGGTGAAATCCGATTTCTTGACGAGCAGGCGCTGGCGTTCCGCCTCGCGCTGGTAGACCTGCATCAGATCGGCCGCCGTCATCCGCCGGCTACTGGCTTTGCGCCCCAAGCGCCCGGTCGGCAATCCGCCCTTGCGCTGGCTCTGCAACCGCATTTCGAGCAGGCGACGAACAGCGGCCAGCCGCTTGCCCCTGAGCTTGCCGGTCTCGTAGGCGTCGAGGAGCAGATTCTGCGCCTCCTCCGTCTCGGCTTTGGAGATTTCCATCGCCAGGGTGATCGGAATGAGCCCCGTTTCGACCGCGGAGACCAACCGCTCCTCGCCGCGATCGAGGAGCGAGCCGATCATGTTGACCCAGGACGCCCCGACGCCGATCTTTTCTCCGATGGTCGCATCGCTATAGCCGCGCGAGCGAAGGGCCCCGATCTCGCGCATCAGGTCGATGGGACGCGGGGTGCGCCGCGCGATATTTTCAACCAGGCTCATCACGAGGCATTCGCTCTCGCTGGCCTCGATAACCACGGCCGGGATCTCGGTCTGCCCCAGCATCTGGAAGGCCTCCAGCCGGCCTTCCCCGCAAACCAGATCATATCGGGGACCGCCGGCCCCGTCGCGGCGGCTTACCGTGATAGGGCGCTTGAGACCAATGGCCTCAATATTGTTCACGATCTCCCGATGCTGCCGCTTGTTGCGGGCGCGGGGATTGAGGACGGTGATCCGGGAGATGGGGATCATCTGGATCTGGTTGGGACGGACGACTGGCATCAGATTTCCTCCGCGAGAGGAACGGGCTTTGCGATGTCATAAAGAAGATCGAGGCCATCAAAACGGTAGGCGTCGAGCCCCAAGGCATTGTCCTCCGCTAGGCGCAGTTTCTCGGAAAACATGTCGATCCGCGGGAGCAGATAGTAGTCGAGCGGCGCCCGATTGGCGCTGTCCATGCGCACCACGATCGTGATGTCGGGGGCAAGCGAGGTGTCGAAGCGCAACTGCCAGCGCAGAAGTCCGGTCGGCGTCTCGACGCATCGCGCCACCACCACGCAGAGGCTGAACTCGTTGTTGACGATCACACGATCGGTCTGGAGATCCTGCCAGGCATCGCTCCCCGTGACTTGCAACCCGTCGAGCACCTGGCGCACAATTTCGGGATGGAGCTTTCGCAGCTCGCGATTGACCTGAACGTAGCGATAGTCGCGATCCGGCGTAAAACCGATGAGGCGATAGGCGCGCAGCAGACTGCCAAAGCGAGAGCTATAGGCGCTGCTCGATGGGAGGCCGTCGCATTCGTCGATCACGATGCCCGATAGCAGGCCCTTCTGCTGGTAGAGCTTGTGCAGGGATCGCAGCATCTCCTCGTCGCTCAAACGAAACGAGCGCGCGTTGATGATGGTTCTCGCCGCCTCGAACAGCTCGCGCTCGACGACGGCCTGAAACACATCCTGCGCCCTGATCCACATCTCGGGCTCATTGGCGACGCGCTTCTTCTTGAGCTTGAAGGAGCGACGATTCCAGACGTTGTCGCCGACATATTTCTCGTTGATCAGAATCTGATGGACCGTGCCCCGGGTCCAAGGACGCCCAAGATCGGTCGGAACGCCGCGTTGATTGAGATCGTCCGCAATTTCCCGCTCGCTGTATCCTCGATGGACGAAAGCCCGGTAGATGCTGCGAACCAGATCGACCTCTTCGGCAGGGCCAAGCGTCAGGATCACCCGATCTGTCTGAATGCTCTTGTGCTCGCCCCGTTCGAGAAGCCCCTTGATGACGCCATGCTCGTCAATCAACGTCCGGCGCAGGCCGAAGCCGGCGGGCCCGCCCTGGCGGTAGCCCTTCTCGATCAGCCGGCCCTGGCCGGCGAACACCTTGGTTGAAAGCTCGCGGCTGTATTCGCCAGCCATCGCTCGTTTGACGCCCTTGACGATAGTCGAAATCGGGCTGCCGTCATTGTCGAATTGCTCGGCGCAATATTCGACGGCGATGCCGGCGCGCCGACAAATATACTCGTAGTAGGCGCTTTCGTCGGCGTCCTGGAAGCGCCCCCAGCGGCTGACATCATAAACGAGCACCAAAGTGAAATCGGTGCTGCCCGATTGCACGTCCTCGATGAGTTGCCTGAGCGCGTCGCGCCCCTCGATCTTTAGCCCGCTTTTTCCAGCGTCTTCATAGGTTCGCACGATCTCGATTCCACGCGCCTCAGCATATTGCTTGATCGCGTCGGATTGGTTTTCGGTCGAATACTTCTGATGATCCGTCGACATGCGGACGTATTCGGCAGCCCGAAGTGGACGTTCAGGCTGCCCTGACCGGTCATCATCGTAAACTCTCCGGCTCATCACATGACGCCCTCCTGAAATCGGCTGCGGCGGTCCGGGCGACCTACCGCCGCAGCGCATGACGGGCCTGTGCCGCGACTCCGCAATGAAACCAGTCTAACTGCGGAGAAAACGGAAGATGTTGCCGAAAACGGGCAGGAAATTACCCCAATGGAGAGAGCACAATCCCTTTGGGTGAGGCTTCGGCCTCACTTCCCGGCGGCTCGGGCGCGGCGCAGTCGCGCCGCCAGGTCTACCTTTGGCCGCGTAATCGGCGATGCCGATCCGAGGAACGCAGCGCTGCGAGCTGCCTTTGCCTGTAGTGTCATCACTCCAGGCGGTTCTTCTTATCCGACTGTGACCCCAAAGATTGATCCGACCAGCGCGGTCGCGGCCATGGCAAGGGCACCCCAGAACGTCACTCGGACAGCGCCTCGCAGGATGCCGGCGCCGCCAGCGGTCGCGCCAAGACCGCCCAGGATGGCGAGCGACAGGAGTGTCGCGATGGCTACGAACGGCACAATTTGCGCTGGCGGAGCAAGCATGGCCACCAGAAGCGGGACCACAGCACCCACGGCAAAGGTCATGGCGGAGACAAGGGCCGCTTGGATCGGATGAGCGGTCACCGTCTCGGATATGCCCAGCTCGTCGCGGGCGTGGCTGCCAAGGGCATCGCGGTCGGTGAGCTGGACGGCCACCTGTTCGGCCAAATCGCGGGTCAGCCCGCGCGCCTCGTAGATTCGGGTCAGTTCCTCGAGTTCGGCATCAGGCGTCTCTGCAAGCTCCTTCTTCTCGCGGGCAAGGTCGGCCTGCTCGGCATCGGTCTGCGAACTGACCGAGACGTATTCGCCCGCCGCCATCGACATCGCTCCAGCGACCAGCCCGGCGAGGCCCGCGATCAGCACCTCCGTCCGCCCTGTGCCGGCTGCGGCGACGCCCACGACGAGGCTGGAGGTTGAGACAAGGCCATCATTCGCGCCGAGCACCGCCGCGCGCAACCAGCCGATGCGGTGCACCATGTGGATTTCGGAATGGGACAGGCGGCTCATGCGGGAATTCCTTCAAAACGGGTTTGCGGTGCTGTGAGGCCCGCGGGTGAAATGCGCAGGGCGCGCAGCGCGTTCAGGATAACGGCGACGTCGATGGCTTCCTGCAGCAGCGCGCCCTGAACGGGGGTCAGGTAGCCGAAGGCCGCAGCGATCATGCCCAGAACCGACAGGCCGATGCCTGCGACCACGCTTTCAAGCGCGATCCGGCGCGACCGGCGGGCGATCTCGATTCCCGGCGCGATGCGGTCCACCCGGTCCACCAGCAAGACCACATCGGCCGCCTCGGCACTTGCCGCCGCCCCGCGTGCGCCCATGGCGACGCCCACATCGGCGGCAGCCAGTGCGGGCGCGTCGTTGACGCCGTCGCCCACCATCATCACCGGACCGTTCTTGTGCTCGGTCAGGACCAAGAGCACCTTTTCATCTGGCGTCAGCCCCGCGCGGATGCCGTCAAGGCCAAGCCCTTCCGTTACCCGCGCCGCAACCTCGGCCCGGTCTCCGGTGGCCAAGAGGATGCGCGCAACCCCTTGCCGCCTCAGGCTGGCCAGCATCTCGGCTGCCCCTTCGCGGAGGGGGTCGGACATGACCAGATGCCCCGCCAAACGGCCATCGAAGGCCACGGCCACCATGACCGACCCTGCCGCCAGTTCCGGGTGATCACCCGACAAACGGCCCACACGCTCCGCGACGAAACCATCGCCCCCGACGATGACCTGCCGTCCGTCGATGAAACCGATGACGCCTTCGCCCGGGATTTCAGCCACATCTTCGGGGATGGGTAGGGTGAGCCCCCGGTCCCTTGCTGCAGCCACGATGGCCTGCGCGACGGGGTGTTTTGATGCCTGATCCAGCGCCGCAGCATAGCGCAGGATGTCGTCAGCCCCCATCCCGTCATGGCTGTCGATACTGACGATCTGCGGGCGCCCGTCGGTCAGCGTGCCGGTCTTGTCGAGGATCAGGGTGCGGATGCGGGCCATCGCCTCGAGGGGTTTGGCCCCCTTCACCAGCACCCCGAAATGCGCCGCCCGGCTCAGCCCGGCCACCAGCGCCACCGGCACGGCCAGGATCAGGGGGCAGGGCGTCGCCACGACCAGCACCGCCACCGCGCGGATCGGATCGCCGGTAAACCACCATGCGGCAAAGGCGATGGCAACGGTGACGGCCAAAAACCCCAGCGACCAGCGATCAGCCAGCCGCGCCATGGGTGCTTTCGACGCCTGCGCCGCCTCGACCAGCCGGACGATCCCGGCATAGGTGCTGTCCTTCGCCTCGCGCGTCGCCTCCAGATCAAAAGCATCACCGGCATTGGTCGATCCGCTCATCGCCTCAGACCCGCGGTCGAGCCGCACCGGCAAGGATTCGCCCGTCAGCGCCGATGTGTCGACGAAAGCCGCGGCGGATGCGATGCGCCCGTCCACCGGCACGACATCGCCTTGCCGGATCAGCAGCCGGTCGCCAGGCGCGATGTCTTCCAGTGCCACCTCCTCCAGCCCGCCATTGCGGTGGCGCGTGGCGGTGCGGGGCACGCGCGACAGAAGATCGCGCATCTCGCGCCGCGCGCGACCCTCGGCAAAGCTTTCGAGGAAGGTGCCGCCCGAATACATGACGGCGACCACGGCGGCCGCCAGCGTCTCGTCAAAGGTCAGGGCCGCCGACATGGACAGGGCGGCCACGATGTCGAGCCCCACCTCGCCGCGGGTAAGGCTGCGGATGATCTCGACCACAAGCGCCGCCAGCACGGGGACAACCCCCGCAAACCACGCCGTTTGTGCAAGGTCCGTGCGCCCGCTGAAGTGCAGCCCGAGCCCTGTCACCAGACCTGCAAGGGCGATGACCAGGAGCAGTGTCTTTAGCCGATCTGTTTGAGTATGATCCAAAGGTGTCAATCTCCAACGGCCGGGGCCGTCGCCGCGGACTTGCTCGAAAATAGTTTGCCAACGCCAATGCCTTGAACGACACCCGTATCATCGCGCGTCAGGAACAGCGCGTCGATCCCTGCCTGTCGCGCAAGGTCTGCGCCCGCATCGACACCCTTCACCATCAGTGCCGTCGCCCATGCATCGGCCTCGGCGCAGGTGGGGGCGATCACGGTGACAGATGCGGGGGGCGCGAGAAGTGGCGCACCGCGCGCGGGGTCCATCGTGTGGGACAGATCACGCCCCTGCACCGTGACCCAGTGTCGATAATCGCCCGAGGTGGCGACAGCAGCATCCTGAAGCGTCAGGATGGAATGGGGCGCGCGGCGGTGATGATCGGGGGCCTCAACCGCAACGGTCCAGGGCCTGCCGCCCGGGCCGAGGCCCATGGCGCGCATCTCGCCGTCGATGCCGACGAGGGCGTCAAGGATGCCGTTGGCTGACAGGACTTCGGCCAGACGATCCACCCCATGGCCTTTGGCGATGCCGTTCAGGTCCAGAGAGATCGGGGCAATCTTGCGCACCCGGCCGCCGTCCAGCTCCAGCACCGCATGCGCCGGGCGATGTGGGGCCTGCATCGCGGCGCGAATGGCCTGCGGATCGGCGGTGGCGGGGCCAAAGCCCCAGGCGCGCACCGCCTCACCCTGCCCGATGTCAAAGGCCCCGCCCGAGGCGCGGCCGATTGCCAGCCCGACGGTCAGCACCCGCGCCAGATCGGAGGGGATGTCCTGCCATGCCCCCACCGGCGCGGCGTTCAGGCACATCAGATCGCTGTCGGGTCTCCACGTCGACATTTGCGCATCGACCGCATCCACCGCCGCTTGCAGGTCTGCCTGCACGGTGGCGGGGTCGAATTCTGGCGGCGCAAAGAACAGCGCGCTCCACCTTGTGCCCATGGTGGGGCCGTTCGGCGCGTGGCGAACAGGGTCAATAGACATCTTCGACATAACGCCCCCCGGCCTTGAGCATCGCGGGCGTCAGGCCCATGGGCGCCAGGATATCCTCCAGCGCGCGACCCACGCCGCGGCCCATGTCACGCCCCCCGCAGACCATCACCTTTGCACCCTGCCGGATCGCCTCGGCCACCTGCGCGGCCTCGGCGCGCAGGGCGTCCTGCACATAATGCGGCCGCGCCCCGCGCGAGACGGCGGTGGAGAGCTGCGTCAGACGCCCCTCGGCCTGCCACGCGGTCAGATCGTCACCATACAGGAAGTCGCTGTCCGGGTGGCGCATCCCAAAGAACAGATGCACCGGACGGTGGCGGGCATTGGCGCGGATGATCCCGGCCAAGGGTCCGATCCCGGTGCCTGCCCCGATCAGGATCAGGGGCGCCCGACCCCGCCCGGCATGAAAGCCCGGATTGCGCCGCAGGAAGGCCTGCACGGCGTCACCCGGTTCCAGTGCCAGCAACTGGCCGGAACACAGGCCCCCCGGGTGTTTCTTCACCACGATCTCGACAAACCCGTCCCGGCTGCCCGAGGCCAGCGAGTAGAAGCGCGGGACTGTGGAGCCTTCGGGCAGGATGCCGAGAAGGTCGCCCGCCTGAAACCGTGCGAAACCCCGGCCTGTCAGCCGTGCCCAGAGGGTCGCTTTTGGCAAGGCAAAGCGCAGGATCGCGGTCGGGGCCTGCACCGCCTCGCCATAGTCGCGGCGCGAGATGAGCGTCAGGCCCTGCGCCTCGGGGCGGGCGGGCTGGTGGTCAAGGTCGAGCGTCAGCCCATTGGCCTGCCCCAGTGCCCGGCCCCAGCGCGCGAAATCCTGCGGCGACTGGCGGTCGACCGTGTCCATGGGCAAGAGGGTGGTCCAGCCCATGGCGCGGGCGGCGGCGTCCACCTCTGCCGCAAAGGCGCAGTAGGCCGGAAAGCTGCGGTCGCCAAAGCCCAGCACGGCCAGCGGGGCGGTCGGGGCCATCCGCGCCAGCCGATCGAGGAACCCGCGGGCCGAAGCGGGTGCGTCGCCTTCGCCATAGGTGGCGGCGAGGATCAGGAAGCGGTCCGCGCGGGGGCAACGGGCCGGGTCGAAGGCTGACATGGGTCCCACATGCACCGCTTGGCCCGCATCCCGCAGGGCCCGCGCCAGCGTTGCGGCAAAGCCCCAGGTGCTACCGCCTTCGGAACCCACAAGGATCACCGTCTGCGCCCGGCTCGCCCGGGCGTTGTCGCGCAGGTGGGGCCGACCCCGCCGCCCTGCAACCCAGATCAGCGCGCCGGTCACACCCATCACCGGGACGCTCAGCGCGATCAGGCCGAGGACCAGCCCCAGGACCGCCGCACCCTGACCGGTGTGAAGCATGTAGATGGTTTCCGAGACCTGCTGCCATGGCGTCAGGTCTGCCCAGGACAGGAGCTCGCCGGTCCCCTGATCGATCAGGCCGGTGCCTGCATCGGTGGAGAGAGTGAACACATCCTGCGCATCGCCCGCATAGGGAAAACTCAGCTTGCGCAAGGCGCTGACCGGAACATCCTGCAGCGCGGCCATCTGCCCCAGCGGGAAGGCCATCTGCCCGCTGACTGCCGCAGGGTCGGCGGGGCGCACCGCGCCATCGGGCAGCAGGTCAAAGGTCGAAGCCGTCATCCACAGCGCCGTCGCCGCCGACAGGGCAAGGCCCATGACCGCAACGCGCGCCAGTTCCACATGCAGCCGCCCCACCAGCGGCCCGCGCAGCCGCGCGAACCCGCGCCGCCAGCCGCCCGTGCGCCGCGCCACCAGCGCCGCCCCCGACAGGGCCAGCACCAGCATGGCGGCGGCGCCTGCGGCCATCACCAGCCGCCCGGCATCGTCCAGAAACAGCGACCGGTGCAGGTTCGTCAGCCAGCGTTCGACCGGGTTGGGGTCGGCCGAGCCGACATCCGCGCCTGTCGCCGGGTCGATCACGGCGGAACCTGGCGTGCCGCCGTCGAACCACCAGGCGGTGATGGTGCCCGAGGGGGACCGCCGGATCTCTTCCAGCCCCGGATGCGTCGCGGCCACACGGGCAGCCATATCGGCCACGCTCTGCCCCGCCACCGCCTGCGGCGCGACCAGCCGCTCGGCCATGGGAAAGACCGACAGCGCCGCACCGCTGAGCGCAAGGACGGTCACAAGGACAAGGGCCAGAAGCCCCGGCCAGCGGTGAAGCGCGCGGATCATCAGTCCGTTCCCTTACTGATAGACGAAGCTGGCGATGTAGCGACGGCCCTGCACGGGCGTGCCCGCGCCAGCACTGGTCAGCGGCACCGCAATCTCGTTCGGGCTGTCGCGCATATCCTCGACCGCCGCGTCGATGTGGAGCGTATAGCCCGCATCGAACAGGGCATCGGCCAGATCGAGCGTGATCTCCAGGGTCCGGCCTGCCCCGACACTGGCGCCCGTGATGCCGTTGATCTGGGCAGGGTCGGCCCCGGTGGCGGTATACCAGTCGCTCAGGTGTTCGTAGTATTTCGACTTGCCGCCCGCCATCCAGAGGCTGCCGACATAGGCGCCCGAGGCATCGGTGACGTAGAGCGCCAGGTAGGCGCCATCGCCGCCATAGCTGTTCATGGTGGTCGTCAGCGTCACGGGCCGGGCCATCGCGAGCCCAGGAAGGGTCAGTGCGGTGGTCAGGGCAAGGGTGGCGAGAAGGGATTTCATCGGGTTTCCTTTCGGTGATGGTCTGCGCCCCGCACGGGGCAGGGCGCGCGATGGCCGGGATCAGTTGGTCACAGCCACGGGCGGCGCGCCGTTGCCGAAGAGCCCGTTTGCCGGAGGTGCGACGGTGCCCGCAGGAGCAGGGTTGCCGAGAGCGCCGATGCAGCCATCGTCGTCATCATCATCATCATCATCATCATCATCGTCGCAGTCCTCGTCGTCCTCGTCATCGTCGTGCCCGCGACGGACCCATCCGCCGTCGTCATCATCTCCGCTCACACGAATGAGGGGCATGGGCTGGTCGTCGGCACTGACCACGGCGGCGCAAACGCCGCTGCACGCGCCTTGAGCGTTGCCCTGGTCCTGCAACGCGGCAAGGGCAGGCAGGCCGAGTGCCACGGTCAGCGCCGTCGACGCGAAAAGAAGGGAAAGTCGGAATGTCATGGCGTGGTCTCCTTGGATCTGATGCTGCCAATCTGTGCCTCGGACCTGAGCTGTTCCTGACGCCGCCCCACTTTCTGCTTCAGCTTGGCGTCAGGAAGAAAAAGGCCCCGCCGGGACAGGGCGGGGCCAGTCAGACCACGAGGGACAGGCGTGGTCGGAGAACGGGGTCAGGCGATGTTGCCGGGCATGGAGGGATGGGTTGATGCGGACTTGCGGGGCATCTCAATCGTCATCGTCGTCGCCCTGATCCGATGTCTGTTGCGTCGCCAGATCGGCACCCGCAGGCGTGGCCGCAGTGTCGCCGGGCTGCGCCGGTGCCGTGACGGTGGCTGGCGCAGTGCCGGGTCCGCGACCAAGGGCTGTCAATGTGGGCGCGGCAAGGACCGCGATAACGGCGGCAGTTGCGAGCAACACGAGAATTGTGGATTTCATGGCGGTAGCTCCTTGATTGGATGAACCGATTCTGTCGTGTGCCGCTGAAGCCTTGCTGATGGGACGCCGGTTTCTGCTTCAGCCTGGTGTCAGAAAACACGCGCCCTAACCTCATGCCGGGCACAGGCCGGAACCGATTGTACACCCGGTTCCGGCACGGCTGCGTGTCAGCGCAGTTCGAACGCTTCGGAGTAAACGCGGCGCGGCGCATGGCCCATCGCCTTGAGCCCGTTCTGGATGCCGTCGCGCAACCCGCAGGGCCCGCAGAAGAACAGCTCCGACCCGGCGATCTCGAAGGGCACCATCGCGACCAGGCGTTCGGCCGTCAGTCGCCCCTCGGTGCGGCTGGCCACGACCTGCACGCTCAAGCCCGGATGACCTGCGGCGATGGCTTGCAGACGGTCGGCGGCAAAGGCTTCGTCCTGGGTGTTCACGGCCCAGATCAGCGCGATCTGCTGGCGGTCTGCCTCGGTCAGCGCCTCGGCCCATGCCAGGAAGGGTGTGATGCCGATGCCTCCCGCCAGCCAGACCTGACGCGGCACCCGGCGTCGGAACAGGAACCGGCCATAGGGCCCCTCAACGCGCAGCCGCTGGCCCGGCACCAGCTTGTCCGGCAGGCTGCGCGTCCAATCCCCCAGCGCCTTGATCCCGAAATGCAGACTGCCATCGGCGCGCGGGGCCGAAGCGATGGTAAAAGGATGCGCCTCGTCAAGGCCAGCGCCGGGGCCCGAGCCGGGAACCGAGACAAAGGCGAACTGGCCAGGACGCCAGCGCATTCCGCGCCCTGTGGGCCGCAAGGCAATCTCGGTCGCAGCACCGTGTCGCGTGACGGAGTCGAGCGCATAGTCGCGCGGGCGCAGAAAAGGGTTGATGAACTGCGTGAACACCCAGGCCACCAGCCCCGCAAGGCTGAACGTGTTGAGGTAGAGCGCCAGCATCGGGTCCACCCCTTCGGGCTTGTCGATGGCCAGTTGGTGAAACGCGGCAATCGCGAACAACAGCCCCATGAACCGGTGCGTGAAACGCCACAAGGGCCAGGGCAATTCCAGATTGGTGAAGGGAACCCGCTTGATCCAGCTGATCGCGATCAGCGCGATGAACCCGTAGAAGGCAATTTCTCCGACCTCGGCGGCGAATTCGCCAAGGTTGGTTTCTGCCACAAAATCCTCGATCTCCGGTTCAAGCTGGTCATGCAGGACCATCAGCCCCAAGGCCGCGATCCCCAGCCACTTGTGGACGGCATACATGCGATCCAGCCCGCCGAAGAACGGTTCGATCACAGCCGGGCGCGCCGACAGCACCAGGGCTATGCCCATGGCCACAATCGCGGCGGACCCGACCGCGATGCTCATGGCGGACTCGATGCCGAACGGGGCATAGGTTTGCGCGCCAAGGGCGGCGCCTAACAGAACGGCGATGGCGGCAAATGCCGGACCGGAATACAACATGTCAGAAAACCTTCCGTTCGGGCCGACTTGAGGAATGGTACCCGGCGTCACAGGGGACTGGTCGTGGGCCCGGCGCTGTGGATCTCGCCCTGTCACCGTGGCCTTTTCATGCACGGAAACATGGTCAGTCATCTTCCTGTCCTTCGCGGTCGCGACCGTGGTCGTCATCCTCGAATTCGAATTCGACGATCTGCAGCGTGCCGGGATGCAGCTTGACCTCGATCGCGCGGCCCGTCGCGTCGCGGCCGTCGATCTCGTAGCAGCCGTCGTCGATCTTGATGCGGCGCACCTCCCAGCCTTGCCGGGTGGCGAACTCAGCCACCGCCTCGCGCGGTTGCCAGTCGGCCATCGGAACGAAGCAATCATCATCAGCCAGTGCGGCACCGGCAGGCAGGGCTGCCAGAAAAGCAAGAATTGTCAGCGTCTTTCGCATGGGCCACACTCCGGGTTACGGCCAGTCTGGATGATGTGATGCGCGCCGAAGCTGAC
Source organism: Pannonibacter carbonis (assembly GCF_003012935.1). Lineage (GTDB taxonomy): Bacteria > Pseudomonadota > Alphaproteobacteria > Rhizobiales > Stappiaceae > Pannonibacter > Pannonibacter carbonis. The sequence continues at coordinate 111,876 of NZ_PUDR01000013.1, forward strand.
GGCAGCCTGAAGACGGCTGATCCAGGGCTTCAGCCTGCTGTCAGGAGAGAGGGTCAGAAGCAAACCAACCCGGGGCCAAAGGGACGGCAGAAGACCATGCGCATCTTGCTGATCGAGGATGATACAGTTCTGGGAGCTGCCGTGCGGGACCAGATAGCCGCCGATGGCCATTCGGTCGACTGGGTCCAGCGGCTGGATGCGGCCGGGGACGCGATGGCCGGGGCGAGCTTCGATCTTGTGCTGCTGGACCTGATGCTGCCCGATGGCCGGGGCATTCCGTTTCTGCGCCGTCTGCGGGCCAAGGGCGATGTGACGCCCGTCATCATCCTGACCGCGCTTGACCAGATCAGCGACCGGATCGAGGGGTTGAACGCAGGGGCCGACGACTACCTGGTCAAGCCCTTCGATCTGGCGGAACTGTCCGCCCGGATCGGCTCGGTGGCGCGCCGCTATGCGGGGAACCCCAACCCAATTGTCACCCACGGGCCGCTGGAGATCGACCTTGCTGCGCGCAGCATCCACCGCGACGGCCGCCCAGTCGCCCTGACGGCACGCGAATGGGCGCTGTTCGAGGCCTTTCTGTCCCGGCCTGGGCAGCTTCTGTCCAAGGCGCAGCTTGAGGACAAGCTTTACGCCTTTGGGGCCGAGATCGAGAGCAACACGATCGAGGTCCATCTCAGCCGACTGCGGAAGAAGTTGGGGGCGGAGGTGATCGAGACGGAACGCGGCCTCGGCTACCGTCTGGGCCGGGCATGAGGGCGCCGCGCAGTCTTCAGGGTCGCCTTGGGCTCTGGCTGGGCGTGGCGCTGACGGTTCTTTGGGTGCTCGCGGCCAGCGTGACGGCGCTGATCGCGCGGAGCGAGATCGAAGAGGTGTTCGATTCCGCCCTGCAGGAAACCGCACAGCGCATCCTGCCACTCGCCGTCGTTGATATCCTGAACCGCGAGGAAGCAGGGATCAGCCAGCGTCTTGCCGCCATCCGCGAACATGACGAGTTCTTCACTTACATCGTGCGGGATGATCAGGGGCGCATCCTGCTGCAATCCCATGCCGCCGACCCGGGCGTGTTCCCCGCCTGGGAAGGGATCGGGTTCCACCAGACTGCAACGCATCGGCTCTATAGCGACGAGGCTGTGCAGGGCACGATCCGCATCACTGTGGCCGAGCCGCTGGACCATCGCGCAAGCGTCGCGCGCGAGATTCAGATGGGGCTTGGCCTGCCACTTCTGATCTTGCTGCCCGTGGCGCTTCTGGCCATCGTGCTGGCCGTCCGCGCCAGCCTTGCGCCCCTGCGCCAGTTCCGCGACCGCCTGTCGGCGCGGGGCGCGCGCGACCTGAGCCCCGTCGCCAGCGCCGATCTGCCCACCGAAATCGCGCCCCTCGCCGATACGATGAACGGACTTCTGGGGCGGCTGGAAGCGGCCTTCGAGGCGGAGCGAAGCTTTGCAGCGAACGCCGCGCATGAACTCCGCACCCCGCTGGCAGGTGCCATCGCACAGGCACAACGGCTGCAGACAGAGACGCGCGACGCTGACGCCAAGGCCCGTGCGGCCGAAATCGAGGCCACGCTGAAACGCCTGACCCGCCTCTCCGAACGCCTGTTGCAACTGGCGCGCGCTGAAGGTGGTCGCCTTCGCCGTGACGTCGCTGCCGATCTTCGCCCCGTGGCCCGACTGATCGTCGACGACCTTGCGCGCGGTGGCGAGCCCGGGCGCATCCACCTCGCGCTTCCGGACAGCGCTATCATGTCGGATCTGGACCCCGACGCCTTCGCGATCGTCTTGCGCAATCTGATCGAGAATGCCTTGCGCCATGGCCAAGCCGAAGCTCCTGTGGAGGTCTCGCTTGCAACTGACGGAACGCTGATCGTCGCCAACGACGGCCCGGTCGTGCCCGCCGAGGATCTCGCACGCCTGACGCACCGGTTCGAGCGCGCCCGGTCCGATCGCGAGGGCAGCGGTCTTGGGCTGGCAATTGTCGCGACGATTGCCGAGAGGTCTGGCAGTCAATTCGAACTCAGATCGCCTCGCGAAGGCCGGGCTTCAGGGTTCGAGGCACGACTATCACCGACCGGAACACGCGTTCTGAATTCCTAGCGAGAATGGATCAGGCTTTACGCCTTGATTCGAAGGCATTTCTCGCGCGCAGTACTCGGCTGGTTGCGTATCGACCGAGTGGCGAACGCATTTGGGCTGGATCAGTTGATAGCCAAATCGGTCGCCGTTTTCCCAGCAGCCAACGCCTCCACGAACCACTGCGGTTTGCGCCCGCGACCGGACCAGGTGAGTGCCGGGTTCTCAGGGTGCCGGTATTTCGCCGCGACAGGCGCACGGGAGGCTTTCGTCTCGGTTCCGTCAAGTTCGGCCAGAGAGTAGCCCAGATCCCGGGCGAGAGCTTCCACCTTGGCGCGGGCTTCCGCCTTCTGCCGATCCTCGAATGTGGAGATCGCCTTGGCGACGTCCTTCTGCATTTTCTTCAGCTCGCCAAGCGACAGTGCCTCGAGTTCGTAATCAGCCATTGATGCGGTCCGTGTCCTGAATATCCCGGTATCGATAGCCCGTCGATGCAGGGCACCGCAACTCCCGGAAGGCAAGGGCAGGGGTGGCAAAGGCTGGTGATCGCAGTTTTCGCCGCCGGGGAGGTGCTGGACTGGGGGTAAGGCAGTCCCGATGGGCAAGGTGACAGGTCCTGGCATGGGCTCCCCGCGCATCTCTGTCTCCTCGGCCATCCCTTCGACTGACAATCCCCTAATCCCGTTCGGTTGCCTGCGCGCAACCCCGCGTCAGTCCGGGCCGTGTTGGCTAGCGTTTCTTTGGAAACGCGTCACCTGCCCGCTCCACCCCGGTCCTCTGGGGGTTTCCGGCGTCCGTTCCGTCCACCGTGCACGCGTCACCCGACGGGCTTTTTCCGGGTCTTGTCGAAGGGACGGTCCCGAAGACAGGACACAGAAGGAAGCTTACCATGCAGAACATCGTTATCCTCGCCGGCAACATCGGTCAGACCCCCGAAGTCCGCACCACCCAGGGCGGCACCAAGATCACCAACTTCAGCCTCGCCACCTCCCGCCCCCGCATCTCGGAAGGTCGCGTCCTGCGCGACGAGAACGGCTACCGGGTCATGGACACGGAATGGCACCGCATCACCTGCTTCAACGGTCTCGGCAAGACGGTCGCAGAGCACTGCGAAAAGGGCATGAAGGTCCTCGTCCACGGCCGCATCCACTACACCAAGTGGATCGACAGCATGGGCAACGACCGCTACGGCTGCGAGATCATCGCCGAAAAGGTCGACTTCCTGAGCCGCCCGAAGTCGGCCGAGACCGAAAACCCCGAGCTGGTCGACCGCGACGACGAGATCCCGTTCTGAAAAGAACGGGGCCTCCCCCTCAGGCCCGGCGGGGAAACCCGCCGGGTTCGTGGCATGCGCACGGCAAGCCGTGTAGCAGGACATCGGCACAGTTTGACAATCTTTGCCAATTTATGTCATCGTCCTTGCAAAGGAGATCGCGACCATGGCCACGATGAATGTTTCTTTGCCGGACCCGATGAAGGCCTGGGTCGAGGCCCAGACACAAGATGGGCGCTACAGCAACGCCAGCGATTATGTGCGCGATCTGATCCGCCGGGACCAGGATCGCCAGCAGGCCATCGTCGAGTTGCAGCAGCTTGTCGATGAGGGTCTCGCAAGCGGTCCGGCAGGACGTCTGGATGTTGAGGCATTTCTTGCCCGCAAGCGGGATCAGAATGCCAGAACCGACGGTCGTTGAATATCGCCTATCACCTGCTGCGCTGAATGATCTGGACGCGATCTGGGATTATACCGCGCGTACCTGGTCAGTTGGTCAGGCAGAAACCTATATCCGCGGGCTCGCCGTGGACATGGACCTGCTGGTCCAGCACCCGGGGATCGCGCGCGAACGCACTGAAATCCGCCCGCCCGTGCGCCTTTACCGCTCGGGATCGCATCTGATCATCTACCGCATCGAGGAGGAGTGGCTGCAGGTGTTGCGCATCGTGCATGCGCGACAGAATTGGGTCGCCTATCTCAACGAGTGATCTGACGCTCTCGCAGCCCTTCGCGGCGAAGCGAGGTGCTGCGAGAGGATTTGAGCATGAAGGTCGAAGACGAAGAACGCATTGCCGCCGATCTCGCGAAGATCATGGCCATGATCTGCATCCGCAACACGCGGCTGGAGGATTTGCACGCCGGGGTGCAGCCGGTGACGCTGACCGGCGATTATTCGGACGTGAACGTGATCGACGCCACAGGTCAGACCATCCCGTGGCGCACGGTGTCGCATATCGATGATGCGCAGATGGCGGACTTGATGCGGGACATCGTCAATCGCCTGTTCACGTTTCACATGAGGCGGGATGATCTGAGATTCAGGGATCATCTCGACCGCTGGATGACTGCATCGAACAAATGGGGGTCTGCTGCCGGACGGTGCTAAATCCTACGCTAAGCTCTTTTCGGCCACCTGTACTCCCCTGTGAGTAAGATGTGCGCCCATCCGAGGGGCGAGATGTGAGCCAGAAGGCCGGGCGAACAGTCGAGACCGGCGCGGTGGCGGCTTGTGACTGCCTCCCCGAGATGTTTGGTGTTCCAGTAGATGATGATGGCGGCGAGCAGATTGAGGCCTGCCATGCGGAAGTGCTGCCCTTCGGCGGACCGGTCGCGGATTTCCCCTTGGCGGCCGATGCGTAGGGCGTTTTTCAGAGCGTGATGAGCCTCGCCTTTGTTCAGCCCGATCTGTGCGCGGCGCTGCATGTCGGCATCGAGCAGCCAGTCGATGATAAAGAGCGTGCGCTCGACACGTCCGATTTCGCGCAAGGCCAAGGCCAGCTCGTGCTGTCGGGGATAGGCAGCGAACTTCCGCAACAATTGGCTCGGGGGCATGACGCCCGCGACCATGGTGGCAGCGCTGCGCAGGATGTCGGGCCAGTTTGCCGTGACGAGGGGTTCCTTGATCTTGCCGCCGATCAGCCCCTTCAGCTCTTTGGGGCAGGCTGCCGGGTCGAAGAGATAGAGGCGCTTCAATGGCAGGTCCCTGATGCGGGGGATGAACTGGAAGCCCAAGAGGGCTGTTACCGCGAAGACATGGTCGGTGAAGCCGCCCGTGTCGGCATACTGCTCGCGGATATTCTGGCCCGCGCCCGTCATCAGCAAGCCATCCAGAATGTAGGGAGCTTCGTTCACCGTGGCCGGGATGGTCTGGGTGGCGAAGGGGCCGAACTGGTCGGACACATGGGTGTAGGCCTTCAGCCCGGGCTCTTGGCCGTATTTGGCGTTGATGAGGTTCATCGCCTCGCCTTGTCGTGTCGTCGGGAAGAATTGCCCATCACTCGATGCCGTTTGTCCGGCACCCCAGAACCGTGCCATCGGCAGCGCGGACTGCGCCTCGATCACCTTTGCCAGTGCGCGCGACATGGCCTCGCCTTCGACATGCCATCGCGACAGGCGGGAGAGCTGGAAGTAGTCATGGGTGTTGGTAGCCCCTGCCATCTTGCTGAGGCCGAGGTTCAGTCCCTCGGCAAGCAGCACGTTCAAGAGGCCGATCCTGTCCTTGCAAGGCACACCCGTATGCAGATGCGTGAAGGCTTCGGTGAACCCGACCTCGTCATCCACTTCCAGCAAGAGATCCGTGACCCTGATTTCCGGCAGGCGCTTGTAGAGGTCGAGGACCATGGCTTCGGCTTCTTCGGGAACAGCGGCGGTCAGGCGGTCGATCTTCAGCACACCATCTTCGATCGACCCGCCCGGAATGGCCCCGGCCTTTGCAGCCCGCGCCAAGCGACGCAGGGCGTCGGACATTCGTGCCTTGCGGTCGGCGAGCCAGATATCGGGCTCAAACGGCATGGCTAGCTTCGGCGTGGCGCGGGCAACCTATGCCGGAACAAGCGCCTCCTTCAGGTCGCCAAACCGCCGTGAATGGGCGAGCCACACATCGCCCGAGCGGAAGGATTCCCGCAGATGGAACAGAACCGCGACTTCCCACAGACGGCCTGCATCGCCGCCATCCGCGTTCAGGTGCCGCAACCACTTCGACCCCCGGCGCAGAAACGTCAGCGGCAGGATCTCCGTCGTCTCCGTGCCCGCGATGATTGTGCTCGCCGCCAGCAGCGGTTCCGCCACGGGCGCGGCGCGAATGTCGAGCGTCCGCAGCATGCGCGGTGCGTAGCGGCGGAAGCGATGATACCCATGTCCGACATGCGCCAGAGGGTCGGCGGCCAAGGTGTCTGTCAACTGGGCCGCTGTCGCGACCAGCCCCTTGAGGGATAACCAGCCACCGGCATTGTCGACAGCCTCCTCGAGCGATGCGCGATCTTCATGGGCTTCCAGCAGCGCCGAACCGAGGGTGGCGAAGGACTGCAAGGTGTCCTTTAGCGCTGCCTTGGCATCTTCCGCACGAGCGTCACGTCGGGACTTCGCCTCGCGCCAGGTCTTGCCGACGATCCGGTCATGGGTCTCCACAATGGCGTCGGCAAGGGCGCTGCGCCATTCCAGTACGCAGACGGCAAGGATGGCGAGACGGCGATCACCGGAGATGTCTCGCAAATCGCCCGCGAAGTATCGCTCTCCCTGCCTGCGAAGTCGGGCAATCCGGTGCGGCGGCACCCCAGCCAGAACCGTCTCGGTCAGCCCAAGGCGTTGCAGGAATTCCAGCCGATCCAGAAGACGGTTCATGTCGGCCGAGTTCTGCCCGGCCTCGAATTGACGCAGCCAGACAAACCGCGTGACCGATCCGCCAGCGTCTTCCGTCAGCAAGGCATCGAGGCGGGTCCTCATGGCATCGTCCAGCCGCTCCGCGATCCGGGACTCGATCCGCCGCTCCGCAGCCACAAGCGCGTCCGCGCATAGGCGCTCGATGATCGTGACGCCAGGCAGTATGGTTCGGGTCGCCCGGCACTGCTCGACAAAGCGCCGTGCCAGATCGTCATTGGAACGGGCACCCTCGGCCGCATCCTGCAGCCAGCCCTTCAGGTCGCGCGCCCCTCTCCCAGAAAACATCCTGTAGCCATACTGCTCTCTGAGCGTCGCCAGATGTTCATGGCGGGTCTCTTCACGGGTCGCGTAACCGGCCAGATCATCAGGCTTCAGGCCAACCTGCGCGGCCAGAAAGCGCGTAACTGCCAAGGGAATGACTTCACCGGGTGTCAGCAGACGACCGGGATATCGCAAGGCGCACAGTTGCAGAGCAAAGCCGAAACGGTTGTGTGGACGGCGTCGGGCGCGGATGATTTCCAGGTCATCGTCCGACAGCGTGTAATGATGCAGCATCTCGGCCTCAACGGTCGGCAGATCGAACAATGCTGCGCGCTGCCGGTCGGTCAGAACTGTGCGATGTGCCATATATCTTTTTCTTTCCGCGAATAGTTTGTGATATTCTGTTTAAGATATGGGATAAGGAACAGGGTTGATGCCGAAAAGCACCGGCCGCACGAAAGCACCTCAAACGAACGTTTGTGAAACATGTTGATCGGCTACGCACGCATCTCCAAGGCTGACGGGTCGCAGTCTCTGGATCTCCAGCGCGACGCCCTGATCGCCGCAGGAGTGCCCGCGGAACGCATTTACGAAGATCAGGCATCCGGCGCACGCGATGATCGCCCAGGACTGGAGGCCTGCCTGCGGTCATTGCGGGAAGGGGATGTTCTCGTGGTCTGGAAGCTGGACAGGCTCGGGCGCACGCTGACCCACTTGGTCAACACCGTGCGCGACCTGTCGGATCGCGGCATCGGCTTGCGCGTGCTGACTGGTCAAGGCGCTGAAATCGACACCACCACCTCGGCCGGTCGCATGATCTTCGGCATCTTCGCGACCCTGGCGGAGTTCGAGCGCGACCTGATCCGGGAACGCACCATGGCAGGTCTCGCAGCCGCCCGGGCGCGCGGTCGAAAAGGCGGGCGAAAGTTCGCACTGACCAAGGCTCAGGTCCGCCTGGCCCAAGCGGCCATGTCAAACAGGGACACCTCAGTCGCCGCCCTCGCGGCCGAGCTGGGCGTCAAACCGGTGACCCTCTATCGCTACGTCGATGCCAACGGAAACCTCAGGGACCACGGAAGGCGCGTTTTATCGGCTTAGCGTAGGATTTAGCACCGTCCGGCAGCAGACCCCATGGTATCGTCGGCAGGCCGCGAGGGTCTGGTTCGTGCCTGAGGTCTGTCCATTCGTGCAATGGGTCTTTGCAGGTTTCGTCAATTCTCGTGCGAAAACGGACAGCCTATGTCTATCCCAAGCCCGGCGGCGTCTGTCGATGCCCGCCGCGGCCAGAACCACTTGGCAGATACAGGAGATCACTATGCGGACTGTAAAATCTTTCACCACCGTTGCTGTCGCTCTCGCCCTCGCGCTGGGGTCAGCTGGCATTGTCGCCGCGCAATCCCATGATCATGACAGCCATGGCTCGGGGGCTATCGAGATCACGCTGAACGATGGCGCCAAATGGCAGGGCGATCAGAACATGATCACCGGCATGACCGCGATTCACGGAACCATGGCCGCGAACCTGGACGCGATCCACAACGGCACCCTGCCTGCCGATGCCGCGAATGGGGTCGCTGCCGATGTCCAGAAGCAGGTCGATTTCATGGTCGAGAACTGTGTGCTGGAACCCGAGGTAGACGAGCAGTTCCATATCGTCCTTGGTGAGGTGATGACCGGCATCTCGGCATTGGAGGCCGGCGAGGTCGAGACTGGCGCGGTGACGATTGTTCAGGCGTTGAACGCCTATGGCGAGCATTTCGAGCATCCCGGCTGGCAGATGATCGACTGACGCCACGGGCGCAGGCATGGGCCGGCGCGGGCGTCACGCCTGCGCCGGCCTTGTCTTGCACGGGCAGCGCCCCTCCAGCAGGTCGGCATCGGCCGCCAGGGCCGTCGCCATGAAGTCCAGAAACAGGCGGATGCGCGCGGTTTGGCGCAGATCCTCGTGAATCAGCAACCACAGGTCCAGCATGAAGTCCTCGGGCAGCGCGGCGGCGCGGATCAGGCTGGGGTCGCAATCGGCGATCACGCAAGGCAAGGCGGCAAGTCCGATCCCCGCCTTCGCACCGGCATGGGCGGCGATGATCGAGTTTGTCCGGTAAACCTGTCGCGCATCCGGCCACCAGCGGGCCAGGCGGCGGCTGAGCGGACCATGGGCCGAGCCGTAGCCGATCCAGTCGCCATCGGCCGGATCGTCCGCCCCCCGCGCATGAAGGCCCGCCGCACCATAGACAGCGAAGGCAAGCCGCCCGACACGCCGCCCGACCAGCGTTTCCTGCCCCGGATTGCCCAGCCGCAACGCGACATCGGCCTCACGCCGGGTCAGGTCCAGCACCGTATCCGCCACCACCACCTCGATCTCGATCTCGGGCCATTCGGCGCGGAAGGCGGCGACGTGGCGGGGCAGCACACCCACCGCCAGCAGGTCGGTCGTGGTGATGCGGATCGTCCCAGTGGGCCGCTGGTCCTGTCCGGTAACCTTCAGCCCCAGCGCGGTGATTTCTTCCTCGATGCGGATGACGGAATCGCGCATCTCCTTGCCCGCCTGGGTCAGAGCATAGCCGCCGGGCAGCCGGTCGAACAGCCGCACCCGCAACCGCGCCTCGAACGCGCCGATGCGGCGAAAGACGGTGGAATGGGTAACGCCAAGGCTGCGCGCCGCCCCTGAAAGCGACCCCGCCCGCGCCACGGCCAGAAACAACCGCAGATCGTCCCAATCCTGCGCCTGTGCATTCATGCAATGATCCCTTGTCGAAATTGCCACTCCTGATCCTGAAAGGACAGCATATCTTGAGTTCACAAGCAATGACCGCCCCACCGGGCGGCGACATGAAAGGAACCAGCCATGACCAAGACCATCCTGCGCAGCGACGAATTTTCCTGCCCCTCCTGCGTCACCAAGATCGAGAAGGCGCTGGCGGCAACTCCCGGCGTGACCGCCGCCAAGGTGCATTTCAACACCGGCCGCATCGAGGTCGAGCATGACCCCGCATCCGCCCCGGTCGAGGCCCTTGTCTCGGTGGTGAAATCCACCGGCTACGAGGCCCGCCCCGCCGCATTCTGACCCATCCCTTCCAGCCCGGCCGTGCCTGCCCGCGCGGCCGGGCCTTCACATCACGAGGCCCCGCATGTTGACCCCTATCCTGACAATTCTTCACCAGTCGGCCAGCCGCAGGAAGTGGCTGACCATCATCAGCGGCAGCCTGATCGTGCTGGGCCTGATCGCCCTTTACGGGTTCGGCCTGCGCGGGCTCTGGGCGGCATCTATGCTGGCGGCGGCCTTTATCGCCGGCTCTGACATCGCCTGGCGGGCGTTCCACGCGCTGCGAATTCGCCATTTCTCGATCGAGTTGCTGGTGACCGTTGCGGCTATTGGCGCGCTGTTCATCGGCGAATATTGGGAATCGGCCGCCGTTACTTTCCTGTTCAGCTTCGGCGCCTGGCTTGAAGCCCGCACCCTGCGCCAGACCCGTGGCGCGCTGGCCGATCTGCTGAAGGCCGCGCCCGAGGTCGCCACCGTGATCCGCGACGGCCAGCCGGTCGAGATTGCCGCCAGTGCCGTCCAGCCGAATGAGGTCGTGCTCGTGCGCGCCGGAAACCGCATCCCCGTCGATGGCGAGGTGATCGACGGTAACGCCGCCGTGTCCGAGGCCGCCATCACCGGCGAGCCGATCCCGGCCGAGAAAGCCCCCGGCTCCCACGTCCATGCCGGCACCATCGCGGAAAATGGCGTGCTGCGCATCCGCGCCACCGGCATCGGCGCCGATACCACGCTGGCCCGGATCATCCGCCGCGTCGAAGAGGCGCAGGAGGAACGCGCCCCCAGCCAGCGCATGATCGAGCGTTTCGCCCAATGGTATACGCCCGGCATCATGGTGCTGGCGCTGGGTGCCTGGGCGGTGACGCAGGATATTCGCCTCGCGCTGACCCTTCTGGTGGTGGCCTGTCCGGGCGCCCTGGTGATCTCGACGCCGGTCTCCATCGTCGCCGGCATCGGGCGGGCGGCGCGCTCGGGCATCCTCATCAAGGGCGGGCAGCATCTGGAAAGCGCCGGCCGCATCGACATGCTGGCGCTGGACAAGACCGGCACCCTGACCGAGGGCCGCCCCAGCCTGGTCGAGATCGTGCCTCTTGGCGGCATCGATCGTGCCGAATTGCTGCACTGGACGGCGATCGCCGAATCCGGCTCGGACCACCCGCTGGGCCGCCCGATTATCGAGGCCGGCCGTGCCGAGGGCGAGATTCCCGCGCCCGAGACGGTCGAGGAAGTGGCTGGCATGGGTCTGGTGGTCCACCACGACGGGCGGCAGGTCGCGGCCGGCAACCGGCGGCTGTTCGACCGGCTGGGCATCGGTTTCGACGCCGAGGCCGAGGCCGCGCTGGCCGGGGTTCTGGGCCGCGGGCGCACGCCGATCATCGTGGCGCTGGACGGGCGCATCGCGGGCATCTTCGGGCTGTCCGACCAGCCCCGGCTTTCGGCCCAAAGCGCCATCGCCCGGCTGCGCGATATCGGGGTGGGGCGCATCGCCATGCTGACCGGCGACCAGCCGCAGGCCGCCCACGCCATCGCCGCCGAAATCGGCATCGACGAGGTTCATGCCGGGCTGCTGCCCGAGGACAAGCTGGAGTTGATCCGCCACTTTCAGGCCGAGGGCCGCCATGTCGCCATGATCGGCGACGGCATCAACGACGCCCCGGCGCTGGCTGCCGCCGACACCAGCATCGCCATGGGGGCCGTGGGCTCGGACGTGGCGATCGAGACCGCCGACATTGCGCTGATGGCCGACGATCTGGAGAAACTGCCCGAGGCCATGGCGATTTCCCGCGCGACGCTGCGCAATATGCGCCAGAACTTGGCCATCGCGCTGCTGACTGTGGCCGGGCTGCTGGCGGGCGTGTTCAACGGCGATGTGCATATGGCCGAGGGCATGCTGATCCATCAGCTTTCGGTACTGGTGGTGATCGCCAACGCCATGCGCCTGCTGCGCGTCCCGCGCGGTCCCGGCGGACGCCGGCCTGCGCAGGCAGCGGTGCCCGCGACCGCCTAGGCGCTTGTGCCTCATCGACAATTCCGCTCCCGTGTCCATGGCGCGGGGGCGTTTTCATGGGGGATGACATGACCGATAGCAATGATGTTCGGGACATCCGCGAGGTTCTGGATTTCTGGTTCCCCGAGGGCCGCGCGCTGGACATCGACCCCGACCGCCATGCCAAGCTGTGGCGCTGGCGGATGCATGGCGGCGCGGACGGTGAGATTGCGGCGCGGTTCGGCCCGCTGACCGAACGCGGCGCGGCGGGGGCGCTGGATCATTGGGCGGCAACGCCCGGGGGCAGGCTGGCGCTGATCGTGGTGCTGGACCAGTTCCCGCGCTCGCTGTGGCGGGGCAGCGCGCTTGCATATGCGCAAGACCCGGCAGCACTGGCGCAGGCGCTGGCGGGGCTGGAAAACGGAGACTGGGCGGCACTTGGCCTGCCGTGGTTCCAGATCGCCTTCACCCAGCCTCTGGGCCATGCCGAGGGGCCGGACCATCTGGCCCGGATCGACCGGCTGATTGCCCTGCGGCGCGACATTGCCGCCCGCGTGCCGTCGGCCTTGCGCCCGCTCTATGCCTCGCTGGTCGATCAGGCCGGCAAGGTGCGCCGCGTCATCGCCAGCTTTGGCCGCCACCCGCATCGCAACGCCACCCTTGGCCGCAACTCGACGCCCGAGGAGGAGGCGTATCTGCAAAGGGGCGATTTCCCCCATCTGCGCGCCTTTCGGGACTAATGCCCCGCCGGTCAGGCCGGCAGCGCCGCGCCCGGCAATGCCTGTCCGCCCGCCGGTGCCTTGGGCCGGCGGATCGGGTCCGACAGCAGCCGCAGCCCGTTCAGCACCACCAGCACCGTGCCGCCTTCATGGCCGATCACCACCAGCGGCAAGGGCAGGTCGAAGAACAGCCCGCCGATGACCAGAACCACCATGGCGCCGATGGCAAAGGTCAGGTTCTGCCGGATCACCCTTGAGGTTCGGCGCGACAGGCGCTGCGCATCGGCCAGCCGCTCCATATCCTCGGAGAGCAGCGCCACATCGGCGGCCTGAAGCGCCACCTCGGACCCCGCCGCGCCCATGGCGATGCCGATATCGGCGCGGGCCAGCGCCGCGGCGTCGTTCACCCCGTCGCCGACAAAGGCGACCTTGCCGCTGTCGGTCAGCGCACCGACCGCGCGAACCTTGTCCTCGGGCAGCATTTCGGCGTGGATCTCGTCGGGGGCAAGGCCAAGCTGCGTGCCGATGCGCAGTGCGACCGGGCGGCGGTCGCCGGTCATCATCACGATGCGGCGCACGCCCCCCTTGCGTAAAGCCGCCAGCGCCGGGGCCGAACTGCCGCGCGGCGCATCGGCGACGGTGACCGCGCCCAGCACCTGCGCGCCACGGCCCAGATATACCACGGTGTCCGCGCCTTCGGCCAAGGATTGCAGGGCGGGGTGATCCAGCGGGGCGCCCATCGCCTGCGCAAGATAGGGGTTGCCGGCCCAGACCGGGCCAGAGGCATCGCGGCCTTCGATGCCGATGCCGGGCCTTGCGTTCACATCCGTCACCGCGACCGGCTGCAAGTCGCGGGCCAGGGCCTCGCGGTGGATGGCGGCGGCGATGTGGTGTTCGGAATGCGCCTCCAGCCCGGAAAGCAGCGACAGGAAGCCGGCCTGATCGCCGTCCAGCGCGACCAGCCGCGTCACCGCAGCGCGGCCGGTGGTCAGGGTGCCGGTCTTGTCGAAGGCGAAGATATCGACCTCGGCCAGCGTCTCCAGCGCGCCGCCGCCCTTGAACAGAACACCGCCCCGCGCCGCCGCCGACAGCGCTGACAGGATGGCGGCGGGAACCGAGATGACGATGGCGCAGGGGCTGGCCGCGACCAGCAATGTCGCAGCCCGGTAAAGCGCCTGTTCCCAGTCGTGTCCCAGGAAATAGAAGGCGGCGAAGGCGAGCATCGCGCCCGCCATGACGGCGACCGTGTAGCGTTGCCCGAACCATTCGCTGAACCGCTCGGACGGGGCGCGGGCGGCCTGCGCCTCGGTCACCAGCCGGATCATGCGGGCGATGGTGCTGTCGCTGACGCTACGCGTGACCTCGACATCCAGCACGCCATCCAGATTGATCGTGGCCTCGAACACTTGCGCGCCGGCCTCTTTCGACACGGGCATGGATTCGCCGGTGATATTGGCCTCGTCGATGCCACCGCGCCCGGTGACGACCACGCCATCGCTGGGCACCCGCGCACCGGGGCGCAGCACCACCACATCGCCGACGGCCAGCACCTCGGCGGGCACCTCCTCGACGGTGCCGTTGGCGGTCTTGCGCAAGGCGGTCTCGGGGCGCAGCGCCATCAGCGCCTCGATGGCGCGGCGCGCCCGGCCAAGCGCGCGCTCCTCCAGCGTGGTCGAGATGCTGAACAGCGTCAGCAGCACCGCGCCCTCGAACGGGGCACCGACGATTGCGGCGGCAATGGCGGCGGCGATCATCAGCAGGTCGATGTCCAGCACCCGCTCGCGCCACAGGGTCGAAAGCGCGCGCCAGCCGGTCGGCAGGCCACCAGCCAGATAGGCAAGCACCAGACCCGGAAGCTCGATGGGTGCCCATGCCTCGCCCGGCAGCCACCGCCCGGCAGCCGCCATTGCGAGGCCCAGCACGGTGGCCAGCGAAAGGGCCATGGACAGGTCGATGGAAGAGGATTTGGTCATGTCAGGGTCCTGGCTGGCACGACTGCGGCATGGGGCCGCAGTCGCTGGCTGGCTTGGGTTTATGCCTTGATCAGTGGGGGCGGCGGCCGCGAAAGGCAAGTGCGGCAATCGTGATCCAGATGCTGCTGCGCAGGATCATCGCGCCCATGGTGCGCGCCTCCCATGCGCCCCCCGAGACCACATGCCACAGAAAGGCGGTAAAGACCGCCACTGTCGCCAGCGCGATGCCCAGCGACAGCATCGGTGCCCAGCCCGCGCCGCGCCACAGGCCGATTCCAGCCAGAACATAGGCGAACCCGGCAAGGAAGTTGAACCACAGAACGAAGGGCACCGCTGCACCCATATCGACGCCGCCGAACAGCGCCCTGCCGCCCGAAACGATGGTCAGGAGGCCAAAGACCGTCGCCACGGCGGCGGTAATGGTCAGGGTGCGCGATCTTGTCGTCATGTCTTCCTCCGGGGTTTGGGGATCGGCCGGGTGGGTGTGACCCGGCCCGCCATGGGTCATGGGGTGCGATACGCGGAACGGACCGCGCCTCAGGGCCGGCCAAGCATGCGCCGCAGCACATCGGTCTTGAGCCAGAAATGATGGTAAAGCGCCGCGAGGATATGCAGGATGACCAGCGGAACCAGGACCAACCGCGCGATGGAATGGGCATCGCCGATTGCCTCGATGCCGGTCATCCAGGCGGCCGCGCCGGAAAGCACCATCAGGATCAGCAGGAGGTTGAGGGCCGCATGCGTGCCCGTTGCCAGAGCCTTCAGGGCCGGGTGCTCGCCTTCCGGCAGGCCCGGAACGCCGCGCCGACGGCGCAGCACCAGCCGCCACAGGACGAGAACCAGGATCAGCGCGCCGGCAACGGCATGGGGATTGATCGTCGGCTGGTTCGGCAGCGTGCCGTCCATCCGCCCGTCCCATGCCCCGACGATGCCGTCATGCATGAAGATCTGGAAAAAGACGAGGGTTGCAATGACCCAATGCAGGATGATCTGGGGTCTGGAATAGGATGTCGGTTGCATCTTGGTTGTGCCTTTTCAAGGACGGGTGAAGTTGCAGGATCGGGGTGCAGGGTCTTGTGGTCATGTCTGCCTCCCCGCAAGCCCGTCACGCGCTGACCAGATGGCCGTCGCGCAGGTGGATCAGGCGGTCGAAGCGGTCGAAGATCTTTTCGTCATGGGTGACGGTGACGATGCAGGCCTCCTGCTCGACGGCCAGTCGGCGCATGAGGTCCATCACCAGCCCGGCGCGCGCGCCGTCCAGCGCGGCAGTGGGCTCGTCGGCAAGGATGATGCGGGGGCGGTTGGCCAGCGCGCGGGCAATCGCCACGCGCTGCGCCTCGCCCCCCGACAGCAGCGCGGGCTTGACCATCGCGCGATGGCCGACCTCCAGATAATCCAGCAATTCACGCGCCCGTGCCCGGCCTTCGTCAGGGGGCCAGCCGGCAAGGTCCAGCACCACCGAGACGTTTTCCTGCGCGGTCAGGAAGGGCAGCAGGTTATGCGACTGGAAGATGAAGCCGATCTTGTCCAGCCGCAGCCGGCGCAGATCACGCCGCAGCCATTTGCCGTCGAACACCGGCTCGCCATCCAGCACCACGCGGCCCGCCGAGGGGGCAAGGATGCAGCCGATGACGTTGAGCAGCGTCGTCTTGCCCGACCCCGATGGCCCCAGCAGGGCGATCACCTCGCCGGCGCGCACCGTCAGATCGACCGCGCGCAGGGCATCGACGCGGGTTTCGCCCTCGCCGAAATGCTTGGCCACGCCTGTGACTTCGATCAGGGTGTCGCCAAGCGCCATCTCAGCCCCCCAGCGCGGTGGCCGGATCGACCTTCATCGCCGCCCGCACGCCAAGCGCCGAGGACAAGAGGCAGACGGCGGCGATGATCCCGGCTAGGACCATGGCGTTGAACGGCTCCAGCACGACGCGGCGGGGGAAATAGTCCTTGACCGTCAGGATCAGCAGCAGCCCGATCCCCCAGCCCGAAGCGCCAAGGATCATCGCCTGCTGCACGATCAGCCCGATGATGGTGCGGTCGGGCGCGCCGATCAGCTTCAGCGTGGCGATCTGCTTCAGCTTTTCCATGGTCATGGTGTAGATGATGAGGGCGATCACCACGGCGCTGACGGACAGCAGAATGCCGAGGAACAGCCCGATCTGGCGGCGCGCCTTGTCGACGACCGAGGCCAGCAGCAGTTCCTCCTGTTCGGCCTGGGTCATGGCGGCGAGGTGCTTCCATTGGCGCACGGTCGCGGTCAGCAGATCGACATCGGCGCCCGGTGCCATGCGGGCAATTATGGCGGCGACCGATGCGGACTTGACGGAGACAGCCCCGCGCGCGGCCTGCACCCGCTGGGCGGCGGGGTCGAGTTCAGTCTGAAGCGCCATCGCGTCGGCCAGCGTCACATAGACCGCCGGATCCCCGCCCGAGTTCATCGCCCCTTCGACCAGCCCGACCACGGTAAAGCGGTTGCGCCCGAGCCGGATCGTCTCGCCGGGCAGCAGGCCGGTCTTGCGGTCGGCCACCAGTTCGAAATGACCGGCGCCGATGCCGCGCCCCTCGGCGATCGCCTGCGGCCCGCCGGGGCGGCCCGGCTCGTAGCCGACGACATAGAGTCGCAGCGTGCGCCCGGCATGAGGCGCTTCGAGGTTCTGATAGTTGACCGCGCCGGCCTCGGCCACGCCGGGCATCCGCGCCACCGCGTCGCGCGTGTCGGCGGGGATGCTGGAGGCTTCCGCGAACGGTCCCTTGGTGCCGGCCTCCACCACCCAGACATCTGCGGCAGGTGCCTTTACCACCGCCAGCGCGTCCGAGACGAGGCCGTTATAGATACCGATCATCGCCAGCACGACCGTCATCAGCAGCCCCAGCCCGAAACAGGTCAGCACGAACCGGAACAGGCCATGGCGGATGTCCTTGAGCGCGAGGTTCATGGCGCCTCGCTGGTACGGGCGCGCCGGCCCTCGGCCGCGCCTTTGGGCGGGCCGGCGACGATGGTGGCACCTTCGGGCAGGCCGCCGGTGACCTCGACCCGGCCGCGGTCATCGCGGGCGCCGAAGGTCAGCCCCACCCGCGCAAGGCGGCCGTCCTGCACCGTCCAGACCATGCCGCGATGGCCGTCGAAGCCGGTGATGGCGACTTCGGGAACCATCAGCGCGCTGTCCCTGTTGCCGGTGGTGATGCGCACCTCGGCCTGTTCGCCGAGGAACATCTCGGCGGGGCAGTCGGAGCAGGTCAGCCAGACGCGGCGCTCCTCGTTCACCCGGTCGCTTTCGATGCCGATGCGGGCGATGGAACCGTGGAACTCGGCCGAAGGCTGGGACCGTAGCCGGATCGTGCCCGGCTGGCCTATGGCAAGCTGGCCGGCGCGCTCCTCGTCGACATAAGCCTGGATCCAGATGGTGGCCGGGTCGATCAGGGTGAAGATCGGATCGCCGGCCTTCACCACCGTGCCCGCCTCGGCATGGCGGGTCACGACCTGTGCATCAAAGGGCGCGACCAGCCGGTGGTGGGCGAGCAAGGCTTCCTCCTGCCGCAGGGCCGCCGCCGCATCCGCGCCTTGCGCCTGGATCACTGCGACATCCGCCTCGGCCACCGCCAGATCGGCGCGGGCCACGTCCTCGTCGCGCTGCGTTTCCTCCGCGCGCTGCGCCGAGGCGACATCCCGCTGCACCAACCCTTGCTGGCGCCGGTTCGCCGCCTCGCGCTCGGCCAGCACGGCGCGGGCGCGCACCACCGCCGCGCCGGCCTTGGCAAGATTGGCCTCGTTCGCCGCCACCGCCGCGCGGGCGCGCGCCACGCGCGCTTCCTGCTCTGTGGAATGAAGTACGGCAAGCTCTTGCCCTTTAGTCACGCTGTCCCCAGCATCGGCGGAAAGCCGGGTCAGCGCGGCGCCCACCTCGAAGCCGACACGGCTGAGGATGCGCGCCTCGACGGTGCCGAGCCCGTAGATGCGAAGGGTCACATCGTGTACGGGCTGAACGACCGTCACCGTCAGCGGGCGCTCCGTGAAGAACAGGAAGCCGACCCCAACGGCGGCCGCCAGCACCACGCCCAACAACGAGATGCGCCGCATCGTCTATTCTCCTCGCACAGCCAGAAGCCGGCATTGCACGTCGAACAGCCGCAATCCCTCCTCGCGAAGGTTGAAATCGCGCGCGCCGAGCGCCCAGCGGATTGCCACCCCCTGCACGAGTGCGGTCAGCAGCACCGCCACATCGTTTGCGGCGACGTCGTCCCAAAGCACGCCCGCCTGCTGCCCGGCGCCGACCTCCCGCGCAAGCAGGCCACGAAAGGCCGTGAGCCTGCCGTGAAACGTGGCGCGCAGTTCCGCATTGGTGACGTTCAGTTCACGTGAGAACAGCAGCATCGGCAGGGCGGGGGTCGCAGCGATCTGCGCGAATTGCGCGGCAATCAGTGCGCGCAACCGGATAACCGGCGCGTTGCCGAGGTTGAGAGCTTCGTCCCAGGCCGTTGTCATCCGCTCGGCGACATGCTCGGCCACGGCCTGCCACAGCGCCGCCTTGGTCGGAAAATGCCGAAACAGCGCCGCCTGCGTGACGCCGATCTGCGACGCGACGGCGCCTGTCGTCACCCGGTCCGGCCCGATCCGGTCGGTCAGATCGAGCACGGTGGCCACGATCTCGGCCTTGCGGAGTTTTGCTGACTTGCGCACGGGGCGCCTCTTTGGTTAGTAAGCGATCACAAACAAATTTAAGCGGACTCACGCGATGCGTCAATTATCGGGCGTCACTTTCTGCATGTATTGATTGTCACGACACTGGGGGCCAGATGGGAAGCTCGTTTCAGAGCATCCTCCTCTGACAAATCATAGATCGACGCCGATCAGCAAACCCACCGATGTTTAGCCGGGACTAACCGGCAACCCTACGATAGTAGTTTTCTGCTTTCTCCGCTTTTTAAGAGGGCGCATGTTCATCCGTGACCGCAAATGAACGAACAGCCTAGACGCTCGCTGACCGTGACTGAAGAACGCTGCCGCATCTAGTCACCCAGTCACCGCGTGGTACCCAACGCGAGGAGACCATCATGGCAGACAACAGATTTCTTACACCCGAGGAGGTTTCTCAGCGCTATCGCGGAACAGTTTCGCCCGGAACCCTGCGGAACTGGAGATCCATGAAGATTGGTCCATCGTTCGTCAAGATTGGCAAAGCGGTACTCTATCCTGAGAGCGAGCTCGATGCCTGGGACGAAAAGAACAAAGTGAACTGCCGTGTTTTGGCTCGAACCGACGTGCAGGTAGAGGATCAAGCGTGATGATCATACTAGAGCACGACCTACATACCCCGAACGACGTCCCCACCTACTCTCAAAAAGTATTAATATATAGCATATTCAATATAATAGTAGATTAAAATGGGTGATGCACAACCA